>NZ_BCWM01000005.1 GCF_001592205.1 Brevundimonas vesicularis NBRC 12165
ATTGTGTAGACAGGTTGTGTAGACATCGCCGCAAAACGGTCCCGCAGACGGTAAACCTGTAGCGTTTTCAATAGGTTTTGAGGAAGTGGCGCACCCGACAGGATTCGAACCTGTGACCTCTGCCTTCGGAGGGCAGCACTCTATCCAGCTGAGCTACGGGTGCGTCGGCCGGCGCGACGCCGGAACAGGCCGCTTACAGCATGGCGCAAGCGGCCTCAATCCCGAATGCGCGGATGACGACCGGATGGCCGCCATCAATCACCGACAAGGAAGGCCAACGGCCTCAAGCAGCGCGAAGCGCGATAGGCCCAAAAAGAAAGCAGTAGGGCGTCGCCCTACTGCGCCGTCATGCCGCCGTCGATCTTGAACTCGGACCCCGTGACGAACTTGGATTCGTCTGACGCCAGATAGAGGACGCAGTAGGCGACGTCGTCGGGTTCGCCGATCCGCTTCAAAGGAATGCCACGCGCGAGGCGCTCGTGCGCCTTGTCCTCGTCCCCGCCGGCCATGGCGATGAAGGGATCCAGGATCGGCGTCTTGATAAAGACGGGGTGGACCGAGTTGCAGCGCACGTTCCAGTCGGCCTTCGCGGCCTCAAGCGCCAGGGTCTTGGTGTACATCCAGACCGCCGCCTTGGTGGCGTTGTAGGCGCCCATGCCGGGGGCGGCCGCGAGCCCTGCGATCGAGGAGATGTTGATGATCGAGGCCGGAGCCGAGGCGCGCAGATGCGGCATGGCGTGTTTGGCGCCCAGCATGATGGAGCGCAGATTGATCTCGTACTGACGCTGCCAGTTCTCGATCGTGTCCTGCTCGACGAAGGCCAGGGGGCCGCCAACGCCGGCGTTGTTAACCAGCACCGACAGGCCGCCGAGATCGGCGACGGCGGCGGCGATCACACCTTCCCATTCGGCCTCGCTGGCCACGTCGTGGGCATAGGCGAAGGCGGCGTCCGGAATTTCCGCATTGATCCGGCTCGCCAAGGCCTGAGCGCGTGCGGCGTCGATGTCGGTGACGGCGACGCGGGCGCCCTCGCGGGCCAGCATGAAGGCCATGGCTTCACCCAGGCCGCCGGCCGCGCCGGTGATCAGGGCCGTCTTGCCGGCGACGCGGCCGGGACGCGCGGAGCCGCTCACGACTTCACCCCCATGCCGGCGGCGGCGCCGTCAATGAAGCGGGCCAAAGTCACGTCCTTGTCCGTCACGCCATCGGCGTCGTGGGTAGTGAGCAGGATTTCGACGCGGTCATAGACATTCGACCATTCGGGATGGTGGTCCATCTTGTCGGCCATCAGGGCGACGCGGGTCATGAAGCCGAAGGCCGCGTTGAAATCCGCGAACTTCAGCGTCCGTGTGATGGCCGGGCGATCGCCGTCATGCGCGCGCCAGGCGGGCAAATCCTTCAGCGTTTTCGCTACGTCAAGCCGTGTGTCGGTCATCGCGTTTCCTCTTTTTCTTTGGCGTAGGGCGCCTGATGGATGGCGGCAAGCGGCGAAGCCGCGCGGATCCGTCCAGGGAACCCATGGTCAAGCTTGTGCATTGATCGAGCAGCGATCGTCGCTCTTTCGCGTCATCGGTCGCCAGCGGGGTTAGGATGGAAAATCTCTGGATCGCCGCTCTCGATGCGGCCGACCGCAAGCGGATCGAACCGCATTTGAAAGAGCGCGAGATCACGCGCGGCCAAATGCTCTATGACGCCGGCGAGGCGGTCGATCAGGTGTGGTTTCCGATCAAGGGCGTGGTGTCGCTGATGACCATCCTGCCGGATGACAAGATGGTGGAGACGGCCGCCATAGGGCGCGAAGGCCTGATCGGCGTCACCTGCGGGCCGTTCAACGCCCGCGCCGCCAGTCGGGCCATTTCTCAACGCGACGGGATCGCGGCCCATTGCTCGGCCGAGGTGTTCGGCGAGGCGCTGGAAGACAGCGAGACGCTGCGCTCAGCCCTGTCGCGCTTCACCGAAGGCTTGATGGCGCAAGTGCAGCAGGCGGCCGCCTGCAACGCCCAGCATCGGCTGGACGAACGGTTGGCCCGCTGGCTGCTGATGCTCCACGACCGGGCCGAGGACGACCGGATCGATCTGACCCAGGCCGATATCGCCGGCATGCTGGGCGTGCGTCGCGCCACGGTGTCGGAGGTCGGCACGGTGCTGGAGCGCAAGTCGCTGATCCAACGGGGACGCGGCTGGGTCAGGGTCCTGGATCGCGACGGCCTGGAGGCGGCGTCGTGCGGCTGTTACGGCCTGATGCGCGACGTGATGAAGGATTTGAAACTGCCGCAGCCCGAAGCGGCCTGATCGGGTGTCTCATCGGATGACGGGGGCGCTGCGACGCGCTAGACGACGACTATGACCGACGCCTCCTCCCACGGCCCGCATTCGTCGGGTGATCGTTCCTCCTTCGGCTTTCGCGACGTGGATGCGCGCGAGAAGGTGAAGATGGTGCGCGGGGTCTTCGATTCCGTCGCCTCCAACTACGATGTGATGAACGACCTGATGAGCGTGGGCGTCCACCGCATCTGGAAGGATATCGCCGCCGCCAAGCTGAACCCGCGTCCGGGCGAAACCATTCTGGACGTTGCGGGCGGCACCGGCGACATGGCGCGTCGCTATTCCAAGATGGCGCGCGCAGCCCAGGAGCGGCGCGGCGGCGAGGACGCTAATGTCATCGTGCTGGACTACAACGCCGAGATGATCCTGGCCGGCGTCCACAAGGGCGGCGAACCGGAGATGCAGTGGAGCGTCGGCGACGCCATGAACCTGCCGCTGCCGGACGCCTCGGTCGACGCCTATTCGATCAGTTTCGGCATCCGCAACGTGGCTCATATCGACAAGGCCCTGGCCGAGGCGCGCCGGGTGCTGAAGCCGGGCGGCCGGTTCCTGTGCCTTGAGTTCTCGCGTCCCACGACCAGCCCGATCCGCAAGGTCTATGACGCCTGGTCCTTCCACGCCATTCCGCGCATCGGCGGCTGGGTCGCCAAGGATCGCGAAAGCTATCAGTATCTGGTCGAAAGCATCCGTCGCTTCCCCGATCAGAATACGTTCAAGGGCATGATTGAGGACGCCGGCTTCCGTCGCGTGTCCGTCACCAATCTGTCGGGCGGGATCGCCGCCATCCATCATGGGTGGGCGATCTGACCAGCCGGATCTATCGCACGGCCCCGCCGCCGCCCGCGACGGTCGCGGTCCAGAACCCGGTTGCGTCCTTCCTGCGCCTGCTGGGCTGGCTGTGGGTCTTGGCGCGTCATGACGCCCTGATCCCGCGCGAGGTGACCCATCTGCTGCCGGCCTGGACGCGGCCGTTCGCCCGGTTCGTGCAACTCTTCTCAGGTCGCGCTGGGCGTCAGGGTCGGCCGGGCCAGAGGCTGGGCAAGGCGTTCGAACATCTGGGCCCCGTGGCGATCAAACTGGGCCAGGTCCTGGCCACCCGCGCCGATATCTTCGGGCTGGAATTCGCGCGCGATCTTGGCCGGTTGAAGGACGCCTTGCCGCCCTTCTCTCTGGAAGAGGCGCGTCGCGAGATCGAGAAATCGCTGGGTCGTCCGGCCGAAAGCCTGTTCATCGACCTCAGCCCGCCGGTCGCCGCCGCCTCCCTGGCCCAGGCGCACCGCGCGACCCTGGCCGATGGGCGGGCCGTCGCGGTCAAGGTGCTGCGGCCGGGGGTCGAGCGGCGGGTCGCCAATGGCCTGGATTCGATGCGTCTGGCCGCCCGGCTGGTCTGGCGGCTCGTGCCGATGGCGCGGCGTCTGGAGCCGTCCGCCTTTGTCGAGACCATCGCCAACTCGCTGGATCTGGAGTTGGACATGCGGCTGGAGGCCGCCGCCGCCAGCGAGATGGCCGAGGTGCTGGCCAAGGACGGATATATGTCCGCGCCGGCCGTGATCTGGGACGGGGTGGGCAAGCGCGTGCTGACGCTGGAGTGGGCGCAAGGCGTGCCCATGACGGATCCGGCGCTGCTGGACCTGCCGGGATTGGACAAGGATCAGCTGGCCGACAATGTCGTGCGCGCCTTCCTGGTCCAGGCGTTGGATCACGGGGTGTTCCACGCCGACCTGCACGAGGGCAATCTGTTCGCCAGCGCGCCGGCCCATCTGACGGCGATCGATTTCGGCATCGTTGGGCGATTGGGCCCGGCCGAGCGGCGCTATCTGGCCGAGATCCTGTGGGGCTTCATCAGCCGCGACTACGACCGGATTTCGCGCGTGCATTTCGAGGCCGGCTACGTCCCGCCGCACCACTCGGTGGAGACCTTCGCCCAGGCTCTGCGCGCGGTCGGCGAGCCGGTGATCGGCCGCGCCGCCAGCCAGGTGTCGATGGGCCGGCTCTTGGGCCAGTTGTTCGAGATCACCGCCCTGTTCGAAATGCGGCTGCGGCCCGAACTGATCCTGCTGCAAAAGACCATGGTCTCGGTCGAGGGCGTGGCGCGGCGGCTGCAACCCGACCACGATCTGTGGAAGGCCGCCCAGCCGGTGGTCGAACGCTGGATCCGCCGCGAGCTGGGACCGCAGGCCCAGGCGCGTGACGCGATCAACGAAATGATCGCCGCCGCCCGCGCTATCTCGCGCCTGGTTCAGGAGCCGCCGCGCCCGGCGGCGGTGGTCATCGAAAAGTCGGGAACTCCGGCTTGGGTGACGGCTTCAGTCACGGTCGCGGTCATCGCGGCCCTGGCGGCCCTGGGCCTTTCGCTCTGGCCCTATCTGACTTGACCGGAGCTTTCGCTATGAAGCCGACCTTGATGAAGACCGCTATCGCAGCCGCCGTGCTGCTGGCGCCCATGCCCGCCTTGGCTCAGGCCGCCGCCGGCGCTGTGCCGAACGGCTTCGACCGCCCGGCTCAAGCCGCAGCGCCTCAAGCCCGCCCTGCCGCTGCGCCCGCAACGGCGTCTGCAACGGCGTCCGCCGCTCAGGCTCCCGACATCGCCCGTTCGGAGGAGGCGCTGCGCGCCGTGATCGCCAGCGCCCAGGGGACCGGCTTCGACTATTCGGATTTCACGACCGGCCTCGGAACCCAGATCCGTCAGCAGGAGGCCCAGGTGGTCCCGTTGATCAAGGGCTTCGGCGCCGTCAAGACGGTCGAATACGTCAAGCAGGAAGGCGAGGCCCAGATGTTCAAGGTCACCTTCGACAATCAGGTCACCGAATGGCTGATCGGCTTTGACGCCGAGGACAAGATTGCGGCCCTGCTGTTCCGCCCGGCCGAGCGCTGACCGTCAGTCCAGCGAAGGCTTGCCGCGGCCCGACTTGATCGAGGCGCGGGTCGTCTTGGCCTTGAGGCGGCGTTCCTTGGACGCCTTGGTCGGGCGTGTCGGCACGCGATAGACGGGGCGGATCGAGGCCTCGTCGACCATGGCCTGAAGCCGTTCGATGGCGTCGGCGCGATTGCGCTCCTGGGTGCGGTGACGCACGGCGGTGATCAGGATCACGCCTTCCAGCGTCAGCCGGCTGCCGGCCAGCTTCATCAGCCGCGCCTTGACCGGATCGGTCAGCGACGGCGAGTTCTTCACATCGAACCGCATCTGGACGGCGGTCGAGACCTTGTTGACGTTCTGCCCGCCTGGACCGCCCGCGCGGTAGAAGTGAAACTCAAGCTCGTCCTCGGGGATGACGGTGGTCATGTCGCCGCCTTGCGCGCCTTGACCACCGCCTGATCCAACGCCTGCAAGAAACGCGAACGGTCAGCGGCCGAGAACGGCGGCGGACCGGATGTGGCCACGCCCATCGACCGCAGATGCTCGCCCACCATCCGTCCGGCAAGGGCCGAGCCGATGGAGTCCGGGGTGAAGGGCTGGCCGTTCGACTTCAGCGCCTGTGCGCCCGACTTCAGACAGCGGTCCGCCAAGGGGATATCGGCGGTGATGACCACGTCGCCTACGCCCGCCCGCTCAGCGATCCAGTCGTCGGCGATGTCGGGGCCGGCGTCCACCACCACCTGTTCGATCAGCGGCTCGCGAGGAACCTGCATCCAGGTGTTGGAGACGACATAGGTCTTCAGCCCATAGCGGCGTGCGACGCGATACACCTCTTCCTTCACGGGGCAGGCGTCGGCGTCGATGTAGAGCACGGTGGGCATGGGCCTGACCTAGCGCGGACGCGGCCAATGAAAAAGGGCGGGACCGTCCGGCCCCGCCCTTTCCGTTCAGACCAAAGCGGTCCTTAGTTGCGATAGGCCGGCGGCATCGGCGTCTGCTGGCGATAGCGGTCGCGCAGCATCAGCGGGCGGCTGGTCAGGGGCTGTTCGACGCCATTGACGAACACGGCCGACGGCTGGCTAAGCGGCTCCAACGGATCGCCGGACCAGACCACGACGTCACCCGCTACGCCCGGTGCGATCTGGCCGAACTGCCCGGCCATGCCGAAGATCTTCGCCGGATTGACCGTCAGGGCGGCGATGGCGGCGCCATAGGGCAGGCCGTGCGAGACGGCGTTGCCGGCGTTGTAGCGGGCCTCGCGGGCGCGGTGGGTCGAGCCCTCGTTGCCCTTGATAGCGATCAAGACGCCCGCCGCGTCCAGAGCCGCTGCGTTTTCCGCCCGCGCCGCCCGCATCTCGAAATCGCTTGGCAGGTTGGAGATGGGGTTCAGCAGCACCGGCACGCCGGCCGAAGCGATGTCGCCGGCGACCAGCCAGCCTTCCTCGGCGCCGTCGAGGATCAGCTTGATCCCTTCCTCGCGCGCCAGACGCAGCACCTGCTGAATGTCCGAGGCGCGGTGGACGGTGACGATCAGCGGCATCGTCCCATTGGCGACGGGAATCAGAGCCTCGAGATCGGCGCGCGACAGGCTGAGGTCGCGCAGGCCCGCCCGCTCATAGGCCGACTTGTTGCGGGCATAGAGGCGGACTTCCGACAGCGTCTCCTTGAACAGGACGAACTGCGCGCCGCGCGCGCCTCCGGCGATGCCGGCTCCGGCCTCGCCGAACGGGGCGACCATGGCCACGCGCGGCTTGACCAGAATGTTCGAGCCTTGACCCAGATTGATGATCGCCGCCTGGCCCGCGAACAGGCCCGGCGTCTGATAGCCGCCGTCGCCGGCGCCGGCCGTCTCGTCCTCATGCACATGGCCGCCGGAAGAGCCGGGATGCTGGGGCACGACGATGGCGCGGGTGATGCCGCCCAGCCGCGCGACCGGCAGGGTGAAGGACCAGGGGTCAAGGCCGTACGAGATGTCAAAGGCGGCGCTGAGCGTATTGGCGCTGTTGCGCAGTTCGTTGGTGCCGCTGACCGAACTGACCTCGGTCCCGGCCAGGCCGGAATCCACGGCGACGAAACCAGGCGCGACGGTCTTGCCCGCCGCGTCGATGACGCGGGCGCCGGACGGCGCGCCGCCTGAGCCCACCGAGACGATCTTGCCGTCGCGGATCACGACCGTGCCGTTCTCAATGACGGAGTCGCCGGTCAGGATGCGTCCGCCGACGATGGCGACGGTTTCCTGCGCAAGAGCAGGGACGGCGAGAGACAGGGCCGCGACGGCGCCCGCGAGGATGTGAGACAGGCGCATCAGCGGGCTCCTTCCGTGACGTTGGCGGCGGTCAGGCCGTAGCCCGGCTGACCCAGTTCGAAGTCGCTGGTCGGCTGATAGGCGGGGTTGCTGCGATCAAAGGTCAGGGCGCCGTCGATGAAGACCTGATCGGCGCGGGCGTAGATCGAGAAGGGATCGGCGCTCCAGATCACCACGTCTGCGCGCTTGCCGGGCTCCAGCGACCCGGTCTGGTCGGCGATGCCGATGGCCTTGGCGGCGTTGGAGGTGATCCAACCGATGGCGTGTTCTTCGGAAATGTTCAGCCCGGCGCGGCGACCGGCCGACAGGGCGGCCGCGGCTTCCTGGTTGAGCCGTTGGGTCAGTTCGGCGTCGTCGGAGTGGATGACGGCGCACGATCCCTGCTGGGCGTCGACCAGGGCGGCGTTCTCCTCGATGGCGTCAAGGGCCTCCATCTTGAAGCCCCACCAGCCGGTCCACATGGCCGCACAAATGCCGTTGGCGGCCAGTTGCGGCGCCAGCTTGTAGGCCTCGGTCGCGTGGTGGAAGGTGGTGATGCGGTAGCCGAACTCCTTGGCCATATCCATCATCAGCGCCATCTCGTCGGCGCGGTAGCAGTGGTTCTGGATCAGGATCGACCCGTCCAGAACGCCCATCAGGGTCTCGTTTTGCAGATTGCGGGTCGGGGCGGCGCCTTCGCCGTCCTCGCGCCACTTGTCCCATTTGGCCTTGTAGTCGCGCGCGGCGATGAAGGCGGCGCGATAGCCGGCCATATTGCCCATGCCCGTCGCCGGGCTCTGGTTGCGCCCGCCATAGACGCGCGACGGGTTCTCGCCACAGGCCATCTTGACCGTATAGGGGGCGGCCGGGAACTTCAGGCCTTGCATGGTGATCGAGGGCACGTTTCGGATGGTCACGCCCCGGCCGCCGAACAGATTGGCCGAGCCGGGCAGGATGTGAAGCGTGGTCACGCCGCCGGCGCGGGCGGTGTTGAAGCCGGGGTCCTGGGGCCACAGCGAGTGTTCGGCCCAGACCTGGGCGGTGTTCGGGCTGGTCGCCTCGTTGCCGTCGCTCATGCCGCTGACGCCGGGCGACGGATAGACGCCCAGGTGGCTGTGCACGTCGATGACGCCGGGGGTGACATAGCGGCCGCGCGCCTCGACAACGCGATAGCCGGAAGGGATGGGGGTCGAGGCGTCGCCGACGGCGGCGATCTTGCCGTCCGTGACCACGACCACGCCGTTCTCGATCTTGCGATCCGTGCCGGTCAGGACGGTTGAGCCGACCACGGCGAAGTTCTCGCGCGGCAGGGGCTGATAGGTGGAGGGATAGGGATCCAGCGTCGTCGCGGGATCCAGACCGGCGGCCAAGGTCCGCTCCTTCGACGGTTTCGCGGCCGTATCATCAGGCGTCTCGCCGGTGGTGGCGCAGGCCGACAGGCCCAGCACGGCGCATGTAATGGCCGCGAGGCTGACGCCCCGCAGATGATGTCCGATCATCGAAATCCCTCTCCCGCAATGCGTCAGCCCCGACGCCGCTTGTGACCGGCATAGAAGGGCGTTCGGCCGCAACCGTCAAAAGGTTTCGGCGTTCGCTGGTGGACGCTTGGCCGCGCGACAGCTAACGGCAGGCGCATGAACGCCGATGACCGTCCCGAAGACGAAAACCCGCATCTCGACCGCCCGCTGCGATCGTTCGGCCGCATCAAGGCCCGCCCCATCAAGCCCCGCCAGGCGGCGCTGATGGAGACCCTGCTGCCCGAGATCGCCGTGCCTGATCCCAAGGCCGGGCCGCTGGACCCCAAGACGATGATGCCCGAGGCGACCGAGGTCTGGCTGGAGATCGGCTTCGGCGGCGGGGAGCATATGGCGGCCCAGGCGGCGACGCGGCCCGACGCCCTGGTGATCGGCTGCGAACCCTTCCTGAACGGCGTGGCCTCGGCCCTGCGCCATGTCGAGGAAGGTGATCTGAAGAATGTCCGCATCCACGCCGACGATGCGCGCGACGTGGTGGACGCCCTGCCCGACGCCTCGGTGGACCGGGTGCTGATCCTGTTCCCCGACCCCTGGCACAAGGCGCGTCACAACAAGCGCCGCCTGCTGCAGGACGAAACGGCCCAGGCCTTCGCCCGCATCCTGAAGCCCGGCGGAACCCTAAGGTTCGTCACCGATTGGCTGGACTACGCCGAATGGGCGCTCGAGCGGCTGAACCGCACGCCGGGACTGGAGCGGATCGGCTCCGCGGATCAGGACTGGTTCGTCCCGCCTGCCGATCACGTCGTGACGCGCTACGAAGAAAAGAAGCTTGGCGACACGACCCCGGTCTTCCTTGAATATCGGTGCGTCGATTAGCAGCTAAGGGGTCGTTCCAACCGGACCTGACCTCCATGGACTTTTCGATCTACGATGCCTCGGCGCCCGTCTTCGTGCGTACGCTGAACAATCTGTCGGCCTTGCTCGACAAGGCGCTTGCTCAGAAGTTCGATGAGGCGGCCCTGATGGAGGCGCGTCTCGCCCCGGACATGAACCCGTTCCCAGCCCAGGTGCGCACGGCGGCGTTTTCGGCGCGGGCCTGCGTCGCCCGGTTGGTCGGACAGGACTGGCCCAAGACGGACGATACCGAAGCGTCGTTCGCCGAGCTGAAGGCCACCATCGCCCTGTCCATCGCCTATATCGAAAGCGTGCCCCGCGATGCCTTCGAGGGCGCCGAGACGCGCGAAGTGGTGCTGAAATTCCCCGGCGGGCAGCACGAGTTCAACGGCGTCGATTATCTGACCGGGTTTGCGCTGCCGAACTTCTTTTTCCACGTCACCATGACCTACGCCCTGTTGCGCGCGGCGGGCGTCGAGATCGGCAAGCGCGACTATCTGGGGCCGCGCTGACGGCGGGTTTGATCGCGGGGGGCTGACAACCCCTTTCGGTTGGCCTATATGGCGCTCACATCGTTAGACCGGCGTCCAACGGCGTCGTTCCAAGCGGCGGCCCGGACGGACCGCCGCTTTTGTTTTGGATATTCGTCGCTTGCGCGCAAGAACCGCCCAGGATCGCCAACTGCTGGACCTGATCGACCCCATCGCGGAGTCGTTAGGCCTGGACGTCGTGCGCGTGCGCCTGATGACCGGCTCCAAACGTCAGCGCCTCCAGATCATGGCCGAGCGGCCGTCCGACCACGACATCTCGGTCGAACAATGCGCCAAGCTGAGCCGCGCGGTGTCGGAAGTGTTCGACGCCGCCGACCCCATCCCCGGCGAATATATGCTGGAGGTGTCGTCGCCCGGCATCGACCGGCCCTTGACCCGTCCCATCGACTTCGACCTGTTCGAGGGCGAAGAGGCGCGTCTGGAAACGGACCGCATGATCGAGGGCCGCAAGCGGTTCAAGGGCGTGTTGGCCGGCTATGAAGACGGCAACGTCCTGATCGACCTGGACGGCGAGGACGACACCGCCCTGATCCCCTTCGACTGGCTGAGCGACGCGAAGCTGGTCCTGACCGACGCCCTGATGAAACGGGGCGCCGCCATTCGCGCCGCACGCGGCGAACCCGAAGACGACGGCCTTCCCGAAGGGGAAGCCTCCGACCTGACAACCGACACCACGACCCCTTCTGAGGACAACGCCTGATGGCCGTCACCGGTATTTCCGCCAACCGCCTCGAACTGCTGCAGATCGCCGAGGCCGTCGCCCGCGAGAAGAACATCGAGCGCGAAATCGTCATCGAGGCGATCGAAGAAGCGATCCAGAAGGGCGCCAAGTCGCGCTACGGCGCGCATCACGACATCCGCGCCAAGATCGACCACAAGACCGGCGAGCTGTCGCTGACCCGTCACGTCACCATCGTCGAGGACGACTGGATGCCGGAAGACGAGCTGGAAGAGTTCAACGACAGCGCCATGGTGCGCCTGAAGGACGCCTCCAAGCGCGATCCGGAGGCGGTGGTCGGTAAGGAATACGTCGAGAACCTGCCGCCGTTCGAGTTCGGTCGGGTGCAAACGCAGATGGCCCGCCAAGTCGTGACCGGAAAGGTCCGCGAGGCCGAGCGCGCCAACCAGTACGAAGAGTTCAAGGATCGCGTCGGCGAGATCGTCAACGGCACGGTCAAGCGCGTCGAATACGGCAACACCATCGTCGACCTGGGCCGGGGCGAAGGCGTCATGCGCCGCGACCAATCCATCCCGCGCGAAGTGTTCAACATCGGCGACCGCATCCGCACCTACATCTACGACGTCCGCCCCGAGGCCAAGGGCCCGCAGGTCATGCTGTCGCGCGCCCACCCCGGCTTCATGGCCAAGCTGTTCGCCCAGGAAGTGCCGGAAGTTTATGACGGCGTGATCGAGATCCGCGCCGCCGCCCGTGACTCGGGTTCGCGCGCCAAGATGGCCGTCCTGTCGAACGACAGCTCCATCGATCCTGTCGGCGCCTGCGTCGGCATGCGCGGCTCGCGCGTTCAGGCGGTCGTCGCCGAGCTGCAGGGCGAGAAGATCGACATCATCCAGTGGAATCCGGACGAGCCGACCTTCATCGTCAACGCCCTGGCCCCCGCCGAAGTCTCCAAGGTCGTGCTGGACGAAGAAGCCGGTCGCGTCGAAGTGGTCGTGCCGGACGAGCAGCTGTCGCTGGCCATCGGCCGTCGCGGCCAGAACGTCCGCCTGGCCTCGCAGCTGACCGGCTGGCAGATCGACATCATCACCGAGGCTCAGGACTCCGAGCGTCGTCAGCGCGAGTTCGCCGAGCGCACCGGCCTGTTCCAGGAAGCCCTGGACGTCGACGAAGTCATCGCCCAGCTGCTGGTCACCGAAGGCTTCGCCACGGTCGAAGATCTGGCCTACGTCGATCCGTACGAAGTCTCCGAGATCGAAGGCTTCGACGAAGAGACCGCTGAAGAGCTTCAGGCCCGCGCCCGCGAATATCTGGACAAGAAGGCCGCCGAGCTAGACGCCAAGCGCGTCGAACTGGGCGTCGAGGACGGCGTGCTTCAGGTGCCGGGCGTCACCCTGCCCATGGCCGTCGCCCTGGGCGAAGGCGGCGTGAAGACGGTCGAGGATCTGGCCGACCTGGCCACCGACGAAATCCGCGGCGGCTATGAAGTCAAGAACGGCGAGCGGGTGAAGGTCCCCGGCGTGCTGGAAAGCTTCAACCTGGCGCAGGAAGACGCCGAGCTGCTGATCCTGCAGGCGCGCGTGGCCGCCGGCTGGATCGACGCTTCGGAACTGCCGCAGCCCGAGCCGGAAGAGTACGAAGAAGAGGGCGACTACGCCGAGGGCGAATACGATCCGGACCAGGTGTTCGGCGACGCGCCTGCCGAAGACGACACGGCCGAGGGCGAAGAGTCCGACGCCGAACCGTCGAACGCGTGATGGGAGACCTGGCCACATATGAGCTTGCGCGACGCAACGATCGATAGGGAACGCCGGGACCTCGTCTCTCACGAGGTCATGGACGAATCTCGCCTGATCCGTTTCGTCGCCGGGCCCGATGGCCAGGTGGTCCCCGACCTGGGCAGGAAGCTGCCCGGACGCGGCCTGTGGGTCGAAGCCAGCCGCACCTCGGTCGAGGCGGCGGTCAAGAAGAACGGCTTCACCCGCGCGGCCAAGACCAAATTGACCGCCCCGGCCGACCTGGCCGATGTCATCGAACGGCTGCTGGCAAGGCGCTGTCTCGACCAGCTGGGTCTTGCCCGGCGCGAAGGCGTTCTTATATCCGGCTTCGAGAAAACCGCGGCGAGCCTGCGTGCGGGCAAGGCCGCCTGGGTGCTGGAAGCCGCCGATGGCTCGGCCGACGGGCGCGGAAAGATCCTCGCCCTGGCCCGTCATCAGACCGCCAAGATCTGCGGCGCGTTCACGGCGGACGATTTGAGTTTGGCCCTTGGGCTGGAAAATGCGATACACGCCGTCCTGCTTGCGGGCGGACGCGCCGATCGCTGGACCATCGAGGTCGAACGACTGGCTGGATTTCGGCCGCTTCGCCCCCCTCACTGGGACGTTTCCAGTGTCGAGGACGGATCGGCGGGAGCACCCCCGACAGGGGCGAGCTGAGGATTTTAGCGGCCGATGGCCTGTCTCCAAGGGCGGAGACGGGCTCACGGTCGTTCATGGGTATTAGATGAGGACGGCGGGCCTTTCCGCCCCGAGTAAAGCGACCGGATGAGCGACGAAAACGACAAGACCAACCAAGGCCAGGGCAACACGGGCGGCACGCCGTCCCAGACGGGGCCGCGCGCTCCGCTGAGCTTGAAGCCGCGCGTTGTGGGATCGGTGCCGACCGGCACCGTGAAGCAGAGCTTCAGCCATGGCCGATCCAAGACGGTGGTGGTCGAGACCAAGCGCCGCGCCGGCGCCGGCGGACCGCAACGTCCGCAGGGCTTCGATGTCGCGCGTCCTCAACAGGCCGCTCAGGCGCCGCGTCCGCAAGGTCCGCGTCCGTCGCAACCCGCCGGCGGCGCCCTGTCGGCCGAGGAGCAGGAAGCCCGCCGTCGCGCCATCGCCCTGGCCACGCAAGCGAACGCCGCCAAGGCTGACGCAGCCGCCGCCGCCAAGGCCGCCGCAGACGCCGCAGCCCGCGAACAGGCCGCCGCCACCGAACGCGCCGCCCAGGCCGCTCGCGACGAGGCCGCCGCCGCCAAGGCCGCCGCAGAAGCTGCACGCGCCGAAGCCGCCAAGCTGACGGCGGCTGCGCCTGTCGCGCCGGCCAAGCCCGCACCCAAGCCGGCCGCGCCCGTGGCCGCCGCGCCTGCGCCTGTCGCGCCGACCCCGGCGCCCGCGCCTCCGGCCCCGGCTGCGCCCGCCCGTCCGGCCGCTCCGGCCCGCCCGGTGGTCAACTTCGGCCAACGTGTGCCCAAGCCCGGCAATCCCCAACGCGCCGCACCCGAGCGTCCGGCCTTCGGCGGCCGTTCGGCCCGCGAGCAGGCGATGGGCGGCGGCGATCGCGCCTATTCGGACCGCCCCCAGAGCGATCGCCCGCAAGGCGACCGTCCGCAGGGCGCCCGTCCCGGACCTGGCGGTCAACGTCCGCAAGGCGCCAAGCCGGCCGAGCCCGTCCGCTATTCGGCCCTGAATCCGCGTCCGGCGCCGGGCGCCGCCCGTCCCGGCGGCGCGCGCACCGGCCCTGGCGGTCGTCCGACCCCGAACGCCCCGCCGGCGGAGGCCAATGTTCTGCGTCCGGCCCGTGCGCCCGGCGCCGGCTTCGGTCGTCCGGCCGGTCGTGACGACGATCGCGAGAAGCGTTTCTCCGACGCCGGCAAGGCCGTCAGCCGCACGCGTGGCGAGCCCAAGCGCCGCGAAGGCCGCATGACCATCCAGTCCGTGGTCGGCGACGGCGACGCCGCCGAGCGGATGCGCTCGCTGGCGTCCGTTCGCCGTGCTCGCGAACGTGAGAAGGAAAAGCGCAAGGGCGGCTCGACCGATGCGCCCAACCGTCCGCGTGAAGTCGTCATTCCCGACGTCATCACCGTGCAGGAGCTGTCCAACCGGATGGCCGTGCGCGGCGTCGACATCATCAAGTTCCTGATGAAGCAGGGCCTGATGATGAAGATCAACGACGTGATCGATTCCGACACCGCCGAACTGGTGGCCGAAGAGTTCGGCATGGCCGTCAAGCGCGTCTCGGAATCCGACATCGAAACCGGCTTCCTGGGCGAGGCCGACGATGCGGACGCCTCCGACACCCGCGCGCCGGTCGTGGCCATCATGGGCCACGTCGACCACGGCAAGACCTCGCTGCTTGACGCCCTGCGCACGACCGACGTCGCAGGCGGCGAAGCCGGCGGCATCACCCAGCACATCGGCGCCTATCAGGTTCGCCTGCCGGACGACCAGAAGGTCACCTTCCTGGACACCCCGGGCCACGCCGCCTTCTCGGCCATGCGGGCGCGCGGCGCCAATGTGACCGACATCGTGGTTCTGGTCGTCGCCGCCGACGACGGCGTCATGCCGCAGACCATCGAAGCTATCCAACACGCCAAGGCGGCCAACGCGCCCCTGATCGTGGCGGTCAACAAGATGGATAAGCCCGGCGCGACGTCGCAAAAGGTCGTCAACGAGCTGCTGCAGTACGAAGTCATCGCCGAAAGCCTGGGCGGCGAGACCCAGATCATCGAGGTCTCGGCCAAAGAGCGGATGAACCTCGACGGCCTGCTGGAAGCCATCCTGATCCAGGCCGAGGTCATGGACCTGCGCGCCAACGCCGATCGCTCGGCCGAGGGCGTGGTCATCGAGGCCAAGCTGGACAAGGGTCGCGGTCCGGTCGGCACCGTCCTGGTCAAGCGCGGCACGCTGAAGCGCGGCGACATCGTCGTCGCCGGCGGGTCGTGGGGCAAGGTTCGCGCCTTGCTGAACGAGCGCAACGAGCAGCTGACCGAAGCCGGTCCGTCGGTTCCGGTCGAGATTCTCGGCCTGGACGAGGCGCCCTCGCCGGGCGACGTCTTCGCCGTGGTGGAATCCGAAGCCCGCGCCCGCGAGCTGACCGAATATCGTCAGCGGGTGAAGCGCGAGAAGGCCCAGGTTTCGGGCGGCTCGGTATCGCTGGTCGACATGATGGCCAAGCTGGGCTCCAAGAAGGCCTCGGAACTGCCGGTCGTCATCAAGGCGGACGTGCAGGGTTCGGCCGAAGCCATCATGGGTTCGCTGGACAAGATGAGCACCGACGAGGTGCGCGCCCGCACGGTCTATTCTGGCGCCGGCGGCATTACCGAGAGCGACGTCAACCTGGCCAAGTCGGCCGGCGCGCCGATCCTCGGCTTCAACGTCCGGGCTTCGAAACAGGCGCGCGATCTGGCCGAGCGCGAAGGCGTCGAGATCCGCTACTATTCGATCATCTACGACCTGCTGGACGACATCAAAGGCGTGCTGTCCGGCATGCTGGCGCCGTTGCAACGCGAAACCTTCCTGGGCAACGCCGCTGTCCTTCAGGTGTTCGACATCTCCAAGATCGGCAAGATCGCCGGTTGCCGGGTGTCGGAAGGCGTGGTCCGCAAGGGCGCGCGCGTCCGCATCATCCGCGACGACGTCGTGGTGCTGGAGCTGGGCACGCTCAACACGCTCAAGCGTTTCAAGGACGAGGTCAACGAGGTCACGGCCGGCCAGGAATGCGGCATGCAGTTCCAGGGCTTCCAGGACATCAAGGAAGGCGACTATATCGAGTGCTTCACGGTCGAAGAGATCAAGCGCACGCTGGACTAGTTCCTCGTCGCGAGCACGAAGAGACCAAGGCCCGGAACTCAGGTTCCGGGCCTTTTCTTTTGAGGCACGGACAAGATGCGTTCGAAGTGTTCGTTCGCGCTTCGCCAACGCCCATGCCTGTGCATTCGCGAACGGCGGCCGTTCATCGCCGCAAGCGCGGTGGTGAAGGGCAGGGGACGACGGCACGGTCCGGTCATTGAGGGCCGGTCGTCGGTCCTCTCACCGACACAGGATACGCCGTCATGAAGACTGTCGCCGCCATCGCTCCCGTTCTCGCTCTCGCCGCCGCCCTGACAGCCGCGCCCGCCTTCGCCGCCGACCTGACCGTCGCCTTCCCGAGCGCCGCGCCCCAGGGCCAGATCATGCTCGCCGTCTTCAACAGCGAGGCCAACTATGGCGGCGAGGGCCAGCCGGTCCAGGTCGCCATGCTGGATGCAGCCGGCGGCCAGACCAGCGTGACCTTCGATGGCCTGCCCGACGGCGACTATGCGGTGCGCGCCTTCCACGACCTGAACGGCGACGGCAAGATGAACACCAATCCCTTCGGCATGCCGGTCGAGCCCTTCGCCTTCTCCAACAACGCCGTCGGCAATATGGGGCCGGCCTCGTGGGAACGCGCCAAGTTCGCCGCCGCCGGCGCCACGACCCAGTCCATCGACCTGAAGTAAGCGACGAAAGCCGGAGCTCGATCATGATCCCCTCACGCCGTTCCTTCCTGATGAGCGCCGCCGCCCTCTCGGCCGCCGTGGCCACGCCCGAGATGGTGCGCGCCGCCGCCGCCCTGGACGCCGTCGCCGCGACGAAGGCTGACTGGGCTTTGGCGACCCAGGACGTCGAAGGCGACATCGCGCGCCAAACGATGCGCCTGGTCCACGGCCGAGCGCCGGCGGGGCTGCAGGGCGCGCTGTATCGCAACGGACCGGCCAAGTTCCGGCGGCCAGGCGGGTCGGCAACCCACTGGTTTGACGGCGACGGCATGATGCGCGCCTTCCGCATCCAGGACGGCCAGGCGACGCTGGAAGCGCGGTTCGCCGACACGCCCAAGCGCCGCACGGAGACGGAGTTGGGTGCGGTGGTTACGCCGGGCTTCGGCACCAAGGGCGACGGGCGGGCTCGCATCGGCTCGAACGACGACGCCAATGCCGCCAACACCGCCGTCATGGTCGCCGGCGATCAGGTCTGGGCGCTGTGGGAGGCAGGATCGCCCCTGGCCCTGTCGGCGTCGGACCTGTCGACGCGCGACTTCGTCACCCTGCGTGACGACCTGAAAGGCATGCCGTTCCAGGCCCACCCGCGCTACGCTCCCGATGGCTCGATTTGGAACGTGGGGTCGGCGGGCGGTCAGGTCGTCATCTGGCGCCTGCGCCCGGATCGCTGCCTTAGCGACGCCCAGGTCGTGCCTCTGCCGCGCGCCAGCTATATGCACGACTTCACCGCCACTGACCGGCACGTGATCCTGGTGCTCCAGCCTTGGGTGTTCGCGACCCACGCCATGCCGGTGACCGCAGGCCTGGCCTGGCGACCCGAGATGGGGACGCAGATCCTGGTGTTGGACAAGGACGACCTGTCGAAGCGCCGCCTTTATGAGTTGCCGGGCTTCTTCCATTTCCACCTCGGCGACGCCTGGGCCGAGCGCGACGGCACGATCCGCTTCGATGTCGCGGCCAGCGGCGATCCGCGCTTCGCGGTCGATGGCGCGCGGGTTCTGGTGGACGGGCATGGGGTCGTTCCGGGCGATCCGGCGAAACTGGCGCTGATCACCCTGCGGCCAGACGGCCGGGCCGACATGACCTACAGCCATGTCGTCGGCGAATTCCCGAAAGCGGACCCGCGTCGTGCAGGACTGAAGCGCGGCCTGACCGCCCATACCTCCGGCGAGACTCACGGCCGGCCCTTACCGACGGGACTGGCGGTCCACGACTGGGACAGCGGTCGCTCGCACGCCTTCGAGTTCGGCGTGCATCAGGTGGTCGAGGAGGCGGTCTTCGTGGCCAAGCCCGGCGCGACGGCGGAACGGGACGCCTGGCTGGTTGGACCGTCGGTCAATCTGAAGGACGGGCGGACGGAACTGCACGTCTTCGACGTGGCGCGGATCGAGGACGGCCCGGTCGCGACCTGGCAGGCGGACGTGGCCCTGCCGGCCGGCTTCCACGGCGTGTGGGCAGGATAGGCCGCCCGGGCACAACCTTTGCGGGCCTTCACGGTTCGAAAAGGCTGACGTGCCAATGTGAGACCATGACCCCCGTCCAGACGCCCGCCGACCTTCGCCCCATCACCGCCCTGCGCTTCGGCGCGGCCATGTGGGTCGCCGTCTACAGCTTCTGGGAAAACCTGGCGGGCGCCGGTCAGTCGGGCCTCGTCGCCAAGGGCTATCTGGGGGTCGAGCTGTTCTTCGTCCTGTCCGGCTTTATCCTCAGCCACGTCTATCTGGCGGCGGCGGGCGAGAAGCGGTTCTCGTATCGCGGCTTCCTGTGGGCGCGGATCGCGCGCGTCTATCCGCTGCATATCGCCACCCTGATCGGCGTGGGGCTGCTGGCGGCCGCCGCCCTGTTCGCCGGTATGAGCGTGGACGCCAATGTGCTGAGTTGGGCGTCGCTGCCCGCCAACCTCTTCATGGTCCACGCCTGGGGGCTGGCGCCGGTCGCGGGCTGGAACCATCCGTCCTGGTCCATTTCTGCGGAGTGGTTCGCTTACCTCTGCTTCCCACTGTTCGCCTTCGTCTTCTGGCGCCTGCGTCATCGGCCGATCGCGGCGGTGGTCGGGGCTGCGGCCTTCCTCGTCATCCTCTATTTCGCGTTCGAGCAATTGGCCGGCTTCGCCTTGACCGAGGCGACGATCCGCTGGGGCGCGCTCAGGATCGTGCCGTGCTTCGCCTTGGGCTGCGCTCTCTATCTCGTTTATCGCCGCGCGCCGTTGAAGGCGCCGTGGCTGTGCGCCGCCGTCTCGTTCGGCCTGATGGTGCTCAGCGCCGCGCTCGGGCTATGGGACGGCGTCACGGTTCTGCTGGCCGGCGCCCTGATCCTGTCGCTGGCCTCGCTGCCTAACGAACGCGCCGGATGGCTGGCGTCAAAGCCGGCCGTCTACCTCGGCGAGATCAGCTATTCGGTCTATATGGTCTGCGTGCCGTGGAAGCTTCTGGCGGTCGGTTTGGCCGCCAAACTGTTCGACACGCCGGACAAACAGCTTCAAATTTTCGTGTGGTTGGCGATCCTGGCCCTTCTGCCTGTTGTCGCCGCCGTCTCCTATCATCTCGTCGAACGCCCGGCGCGCAAGGCTCTGAGAGACATGGCCGACAAGCGCGCCAAGCGTCACGACAAGATTTCAGAAGGAAATATGAAGCACGGCGATATGCCGAAACAACTTGCGACGGGGCGTGATCCCGTGGCCTAAAGGGCGCTTCCAAAGGCGGGTCGGGATACCCCAGCATGACGAAACGGCTCAAAGCCGCCGCGGTTGCGGCGACCCTCGGTTTTTTTGCGCTGGGCGCCGTCCCCTCCACCGCAAAGGCTGATGAGCCCTACTGGCAGTGCGTGACCTTCGCTCGCATGTTCTCCGGCATCAACATCTTCGGCGACGCCTGGACCTGGTGGCGTCAGGCCGCCGCCAACTTCCGCACCGGCAAGGCCCCGGAAACCGGCTCGGTTCTGGTCTTCCGCCCCGAGGGCCGCATGAGCCGGGGCCACGTCGCCGTCGTCTCCGACATCCTGACCGACCGCGTCGTGCGCGTGACCCACGCCAACTGGGGCGGCAGCCGCGGCAAGGTCGAAGAGAACGTCACCGTCGTCGACGTCTCGCCCTCCAACGACTGGTCGCAGGTCAAGGTCTGGTACAATCCGATCAACGACCTGGGCACAACGGTCTATCCGACCTACGGCTTCATCTACAAAGGCGCCCGCGACGCCTTCGACGCCGGCCGTCAGATCGCCGCCAACGTCTCGGCCCAAGGCCAGCACTAAGCTTGCACCGCCCGCCATCGCGGGCGATAGGCGGGCATGACCCAATCCAGCGACATCACCTACGCCGGCTATCTGGCGTTGGACGACCTGCTTTCGACCCAGCACCCGCTGTCGGACCAGCACGACGAGATGCTGTTCGTCGTCATCCATCAGACCAAGGAACTGTGGCTCAAGCAAATCCTGCATGAGACGGCCCTGGCTCAGTCGATGGTGCGCGCGGGTGACCTGGTCCCGGCCTACAAGAGCCTGGCGCGCGTGAGCCGCATCCAGGCGGTGATGACCCACAGCTGGGACATTCTGTCGACGATGACGCCGTCGGACTATCTGCGGTTCCGAGGGTCGTTGGGGTCATCGTCCGGCTTCCAGAGCGACCAGTTCCGACGTTTCGAGGCCATGCTTGGCCTCAAGGACGCCAGCTTCCTGAAGTTCCACGAAGACCGCCCCGAGGCACTGTCCGCGCTTCAGGCCGCCATCGCGGCGCCTAGCCTTTACGATGACGCCCTGGCCCAACTGGCCAAGGCCGGTCTGCCGGTGCCCGCCGAGGTGCTGAACCGCGACGTGACCAAGCCCTATGCGCCGTCCGAAGCCGTCGAGGCGGCCTGGCTGGAGGTCTATCGCGACACGGAACGGTGGTGGGTCCTGTATCAGTTGGCCGAGAAGCTGGTCGATCTGGACGACGCCCTGCTGACCTGGCGGCACAAGCATGTCGTCACGGTCGAACGCGTCATCGGTCGGCGTCGCGGCACGGGCGGAACGGAAGGCGCCGCCTATCTGGCCTCGACCCTGACCAAGCGCTGCTTCCCCGAGCTGTGGTCGCTTCGCACCAAACTTTGATGTCGCAGGCGGCAACCTTCGCCGCGCCGGACCATTTCGCCGTTTGACCGCAACAGCGGAAGGAATGGACGAGATGAGCAATCCCAACGCCCACGACATCAAGGTTCTGAACGGCCTGATCGAAACGACGCTGGACAGCGCGGACGGCTATCGCGAAGCCGCCGAACAGACGCAAGACCCGCATTACCGCACCCTGTTCGAGCGCCGCAGCAGCGAACGCCAGCAGGTCGTCGACGAGCTGTCGGCCGCCGTTCGCGGCCTGGGCGGCGATCCCGAGTCCGATGGATCGATCCTGGCCAAGGCCCACCGCGCTTTCCTGGATGTGAAACACGCTTTGCTGCGCAACGACGATTCCGTCGTCGGTTCGATCAACTCGGGCGAGGGGTTCATCGCCAACAAATATGAAAAGGCGCTGGAAGACACCGGCATTTCCGCCACCACGCGCGAGACGATCCGGCGGGCCTATGCGGCGGTCAAGACCGAGCATGAGCAGATGGAAGCCCTGAAACACAGCCTGGAAGGCCAGCGCGACGCGGCCAACCCCTTGTTCCCGCAGTAATTCCGGACTGACGGATTTGAAAAAGGCCCCGGCGTCACCGCCGGGGCCTTCGTCATTTGATCGTCTAGCCCACGCTCAAGCAGCGCGAAGCGCGTTAGCGCACCACAAAGTGGCCTAGGCTTCTTCGGTCTTGGCGGCCGAACCGGTTTCCGGAACGACGACGCCCTTGGCGGGACGGACCGTCTGGCGCTCGGCGATACGGGCCGACTTGCCGCGACGATCACGCAGGTAATAGAGCTTGGCGCGACGCACGACGCCGCGGCGCTTCACTTCGATCGACTCGATGTTCGGCGACAGGATGGGGAAGCGGCGCTCGACGCCTTCGCCGAACGAGATCTTGCGGACCGTGAAGGTTTCGCTGATGCCGCCGCCGTCACGGGCGATGCAGACGCCTTCGAAGGCCTGAACACGTTCGCGCTCGCCTTCCTTGATCTTCACGTTGACGCGCAGGGTGTCGCCGGGCTGGAATTCCGGGATTTTGCGTTCGCCCAGGACGCGGGCTTTTTCTTCGGCGTCCAGCTGTTGAACGATGTTCATGTCATTTCTCCTCGGGCTTTGCGCCCTTTAGCTGTGAATTGGCGAGATGCGCCTGCCAGAGGTCCGGCCGCCGCTCCCGCGTAGTCGTCGCCCGCTGCGCCTCGCGCCATCCCGCGATCTTCTTGTGATCGCCCGACAGCAGCACCTCGGGTATCTCAAGCCCCTCGAACGTCCGCGGTCGCGTGTACTGCGGGTGTTCCAAAAGCCCATCCTCGAAGCTTTCGGACGACAGGCTGTCGCCTGAGCCGAGCACGCCGGGGATCAGTCTTACGCACGCCTCGATCGCGACCATCGCCGCCGCCTCGCCGCCGGCGAGAACCGCGTCTCCGACCGAGACCTCCTCGAACCCGCGTGCGTCCAGCACCCGCTGATCCACCCCCTCGAAACGGCCGCACAGCACGACGATCCCGTCGGCTTTCGCCCATTCCTTGACGCGCGCCTGGGTCAGGGGTCGACCCCTGGCGCTCATGTACAAAAGCGGCCGTTTCGGTCCCGGCAGGCTATCCACCGCCCGGGCCACCACGTCCGCCTTCAGCACAGCTCCCGGGCCGCCACCCGCAGGGGTGTCGTCCAGGAAGCCGCGCGTATCTGTGGAAAAGGCGCGAATGTCAACCGTTTCCAGGCTCCACAAGCCCTTCTCGCGCCAGGCCGTGCCGATCAGCGACACGCCGAGCGGGCCCGGAAAGGCCTCGGGAAACATGGTCAGGACGGTTGCGGTAAAGGGCATGGCGGCGGCTCTTACACACAAAGTCGCAAAAATCCGACTCCAGACCTCTCCCTCCCCGCTCCGGGGAGGGTGGCTGAGCGCAGCGAAGCCGGGTGGGGGCGGCGAGGCGATGTCGTCGGCAATACCGTCCGGCATCAGCAAGTGCGTCCTTGTCGGGCCGTCCCCACCCTGTCGCTTCGCGACATCCCTCCCCGGCGCGGGGAGGGAGAAGAGCGTGCTTACACCTGCGGCGCCCCGCCGCCCGCCGCGATCCAGCTGTCCACCTGATCCTCCAGCACGTCCAGCGGCACCGAGCCGGAGCCCAGCACGACCGCATGAAAGTCCTTGATGTCGAACCGGTCGCCCAAGGCCGTCCTGGCCCGGTCGCGCAGTTCCTCGATCTTCAGCTCACCGATCTTGTAGCTGGTCGCCTGGCCCGGGTTGGTGATGTAGCGCTCGACTTCCTTTTCGATGTCGCGCTCGGACAGCAGGGAGTTCTGGCGGAAATAGTCCATCGCCTGTTCGCGGCTCCAGCGCTTGGCGTGCAGGCCGGTGTCGGTCACCAGACGCACCGCGCGCCACAGCTCGGTTGAGAGCCGGCCGAAGTCGGAATAGGGGTCCTGATAGAAGCCCATCTCCTTGCCCAACTGTTCGGCGTACAGTCCCCACCCTTCCGCATAGGCGCCGTAGCCGCCGAACCGACGGAAGCGCGGCAGGCCCTCGATCTCCTGCGCATAGGCGATCTGGAAGTGGTGGCCCGGCGCGCCCTCGTGATAGCTGATGCCCTCGATCTGGGGCTTCAGCACCTGGGTCATGTCCGACAGATTGACGTAGTAGATGCCCGGCCGTGATCCGTCCGGCGCCGGCGAGTTGTAGAAGGCGATCGAGGCCGTCGCCTCGCGGAACGGCTCCACCGCCCGCACCTCCAGCGCCGCCTTGGGCAGTGTCGAGAACCACTGCGGCGCCGCCGCCATCACCTGGGCGATGAAGCCGCGGGCGTCGGTCAGATACTGCTCCTTGCCCTCGGGCGTATTCGGATACTGGAACCGTGGATTCGTCTTCAGGAAGGTGAAGAACGCCTGCAGCGAGCCGGTGAAGCCGACCTGGGTCTTGATTGTCTCCATCTCGGCCTGGATGCGGGCGACCTCGGCCAGACCGATCTGATGGATCTGGTCGGCGGTCAGGTCGGTGGTGGTCGAGAGCCGGAGCCGGGCGTTGTAATAGGCCTCGCCCTGCGGCAGGCGCCACACGCCCGCATCGCTGTCCGCCTTGGGCTGCACCTCGGCCAGCGCCGTCAGCACGGTCTCGAACCCGGCCTTGTAGGGTCCGATCAGCGCCGCGCGGCCTTCCGATAGCAGCCGGTCCTTCGTCGCCTGATCCGTCTCCAGCGCCGCGACCTTCTTG
Source organism: Brevundimonas vesicularis NBRC 12165 (assembly GCF_001592205.1). Taxonomy (GTDB): domain Bacteria; phylum Pseudomonadota; class Alphaproteobacteria; order Caulobacterales; family Caulobacteraceae; genus Brevundimonas; species Brevundimonas vesicularis. The sequence goes on from NZ_BCWM01000005.1 coordinate 24,635, forward strand.
TTGAAGTCGGCCCAGACCGGATTGTCCGCCCCATCGTCGAACGGCGCGCCGGTGATGACGTTGCGGGTGTTGGCGATGGACGGGGCGAAGACGAAGCGCGGCGAGACGACGCCCGCCGCCGCGCGCTGACGCAGTTCGTCGGCCACCTGATCCATCTGCGTCTCGGCGGCCTTGATCCGCGCGACATAGGCCTCGGCGTCGGCCACGCTGGAGACCCGGTGGTTGTTGATCAGAAAGACCGGCAGGCTGGTGGTCGGATTGCCGTTGGCGGCGAACTGAAAGCCCCAGTCGCGCCACTGGTTCGACAGTCGCGCCTGGTGGACGCCATATTCGAACATCCGCCACGACAGCGCTGCCTGCGGCCCCAGCTTCTGCGGATCGAACTGGGCCTTCATCTGCGCCAGCTGCGCCTCCTGAAGCGCCAGGGCCCGGTCGGCGGCGGCGTCCGACACGTCGTCCAGCTTGTCGTAGTCGGTCTTGATGCCCAGCGAGGTCATTTGCTGCGGGCTCAGCGCGATCCGCGCCTGGAAGGCCTGCTCAAAGAAGGCGTTCAGCCGCGCGTCCTCGCTTTCGGCCGCGGCTGTCTGTGCGGGAGCGGAGGTTTGCGCCAGCGCGGGCGCGGCGGACAGTACCGCCATCATGGCGGCGGACGAGATCAGAAGACGACGCATGAACAACCCCTCGTGAAACAGGGGCGCACCTTCGGGGCCGCGTGCGCGCGGCGCAAGGGATCAATGACGCCGCCGTTGCGGCGATCCGACACGTCTAAAGCAAAATTTTCGATACGGCGTCGCTTGATGCAACCCAAGCCCAGGGTCGGCGTTTCGACGAAACTTGACCATACCAATAAGGGTTCACACCATGCGCAAGATCATCACCCTGTCCATCGTCGCCGCCGCTCTGGCCGTGTCGGCCTGCAACACCATTGCCGGCGCCGGCCGCGACGTCTCGGCCGCCGGTTCGGCCGTCACGCAAGGCGCGAACGACGCCAAGAACTAAGGCTTCTTCAAAGCCGATGTTGAAAAGGCCCGCCGAATCCCGGCGGGCCTTTCTCGTATCCCTCGCACGACGGTGTTATGGTGCGCCATCATTCGGGAGACGGCGATGGGCTTTCTGGACAATGTGGTGAAGGGTCTCAGCGACGACGCCGCAGGCGGTCTGAGCGACCTGCTCAAGGGTCAGGGCGGCGTCGGCGGACTGGCCGAGAAGTTCGGTCAGGCGGGCCTGGGCGATGTGATCGGCTCCTGGGTCGGCACGGGGCCGAACGCCAACATCTCGCCCGAGCAGATCACGGCCGTCCTCGGCCACGGCCCCATCGCCGACATCGCCGCCAAGATGGGCGTGACCCCCGAACAGGCCGGCGAGACCCTGGCCGGTCTTCTGCCCGAAGCCATCGACCGCCTGACCCCCGGCGGTCAGATCGACGGCGCCGACGACCTGCTTGGCAAACTGCCGGGCGGCCTGGGCGACATGATCGGCGGCTTCCTGAAGCGCTGAAGCCTCAGGACGGCTGGCCCTCGGTCGCCGCGATCGCAGCCTCCTCTTCCAACGCGGCCTTCTGGCGCGCCTGCAAGGCGGTTTGCTTGCTGGCCACGATGAAGGCCAAGACGATGGCGAACACGCCGATGATCGTCGAATAGAGGAAGAAGACGACGTAGCCCGCGCCCAGCGCCGCCGGCGTCACGCCGCTCGTCGCCGCTCCCGCCGCCAAGGACCCTTCGGGCAATCGCGCGAACAGCGGCCGCAAACCCGCGAACGGTCCTGTCCCCTCCGCAGCCCGCGCCGACGCCTCGACGATCCGGCCAGACTGCGATGCGATAAGCTTGCCCGGGAGCGCATAGAGCGAACTGAACAGGGCGTATTGCGTCGCGGTGAAACCAATCGACGTCAGGCTGGACATATAAGCGATCAGGGCTGTGCCGGCGTAGCCTGTGGCGACATTGTCCACCCCGATGGCGACGGTCAGAGCCGGCACGCTGGGGCCCTGGGTCGCCAGCCAGGCGAAGACCAGGTTGGAAACCGGGCTCATGAAGGCGCCGATGACCATGGTGCGGATCAGGCCCAGCTTGGCCACCGACCAGCCGCCGACGAAGACGCCCAGGGTGGTCATGACCACGCCAAACACCTTTCGCACCTCGGCCAGTTCCGTCTTGGAGAACCCAAGATCCAGATAGAAGGGGTTCATGATGTTCAGCACGAAATCGGCCAGGCGATAGACGCAGATCAGCGCCAGGATCAGCGTGGCGACACCCGCGAACCGCTTGTAAAAGTCCACCACGGGTTCGCCGAACGACCCTGCCAGATAGGCTCCAGGGCGGGTCTTGACCCCAGGCACGGGCCAACACGCCAGTACCATCACCGCCAGACCAAGGAAGACCAGACCGACCTGCAGATAGACGCCCTCGGGCTTGGCCGAGAGGGCCGACGCCACCGCCGCCTTGCCTTCCGCGCCCAGGCCGAACAATCCAAACAGCGCATTCAGCGGGCCCGACTGGCCGGTCAGGCCCGACCCCAGCACCATCGCCGCCACACCGATAATGGCCAAGCGCACGATCCATTCGATCACCTCGAAGCCAGGGCGAGACGGCACGTCACCGACCGGGATGGCGCGGATGGAATGGGCCTTTTCCCGCGGGGCAAACAGAACGCCGGCGATTCCGAAGCCCATCAGAGCGGCCATCACGGCGTAGGACAGGTTCCAGTTATAGAGATCAGCCAGGACCAGCGGCACGGCGCCCGCGACGATCATGGCGACCCGGTAGCCCATCTGATAAGCAGCGGCCATCGCGCCATGCCGGCTGTCGTCGGCGGCCTCGATGCGCCAGGCGTCGATGACGATGTCCTGTGTCGCCCCGAAAAAGCCGACCAGGGCGGCAAATCCAGCCACTGCGATCAGGGCGTTGGCGGGGTTCAGCGTCGAGATCGACCACAGGCCGAACACGATCACGGCCTGCGTCACCAGCATCCAGGCGCGGCGATGACCCAACAGCCGCGTCAGTCCGGGCACGGACGTCCGGTCGATCAGCGGCGCCCAGACGAACTTCAGCGAATAGGACAGGGTGGCCAGGGCAAAGAAGCCGATCACTTCCAGCGTCTGGCCGCTTTCGCGAAGCCAGGCGGACAGGGTGTCGAAGATCAGCAGGTTCGGCAGGCCCGCCGAGAAACCCAGCAACAGCATGATGAAGACGCGCCGCTCGCCATAGACGGCGAGGCCGCCGAAACGGCCGGCGGGCTTGCCGTTGGCGGGAGAATGGGCTTGGTCGGTCATGCACGGCTCCGGCGCGGCGGCCGGAAACGCGGGCGCCTGTAATTCAGCCGACCTTGGCGCGGATGTCGCGCTTCGTCCAGCGCGCCAGCGCGGCGCGCAGGGCCTCGGCGTCCAGCGGCTTGACGATATGGTCGTCCATGCCGGCTTCCAGACAGGCGCGGCGGTCCTCGGCGAAGGCGTTGGCGGTCAGGGCCAGGATCGGCGTCGTGTCGCCCGCCGCGCGGATGGCGCGGGCGGCGGCGGGGCCGTCCATGCCGGGCATCCGCATGTCCATGAAGACCACGTCGTATCGCGCGCGTTTCAGCGCCGCGACGGCTTCGTCGCCGGTGGCGGCCGTCTCGACGGTGCAGCCCTCGCGGCGCAACAGGGTGCGGGCCAGAAGCGCGCCGACGGGATTGTCCTCGGCCAGCAGGACGCGGATGCCTGCGAACTGAACGGGGGCGACGCGGTCGTCTTCGATCGGGGCGGCGCAGTGGGCGCTGGACTTGTCAGGCGTCTCGGCGCCGACGGCGGCCAGGACGCGCTCGGCCAGGGACGCGCGACGCAACGGTTTGATCAGATAGCCGTGGAAGCCGACGGCGCGATAGCGGGCGATCAGATCCCGCTCGGCCGGTTTCAGCAGGACGATGCCGCGACCGCTCGAAGGCAGGGCCGCCAGCGCGCCCGCCGGGGCGTCGGCGTGATCGACCAGAGTAACCGGGGCCGCATCCGCCACGACGCCGCCCGAGGCCTCGATCTGGGCGCGAGCCGCCGACAGGACAAACGGATCGACGGCGCGCACCGCGACCGTCTGGCCGCGCAACGGCTTGTCGCGCGCCACGGCGACCGCGGCGAAGGCGGCCTCGAAGCGGAAGCGGGCGCCCCCGCCGGTGGCGGCGCCGTCGGGCCGGCTTTCGACCTTCACCGAGCCGTCCATGGCGGCGGCCAGTTTACGCACGACCGCCAGACCCAGGCCGGCGCCATCCTGACGGACCGCGTCGGAACTGTCGGCGTGGCCGAATTCCTCGAAGATCCGTGTGCGCGCCTCGGGCGCGACGCCGGGGCCGGTGTCGTCGACCAGGAAGGCCAGACGCGGCCGCGCCGCGCTGCCGCCGACGCGCTCGACCGAAATGCGCACGCCGCCGGTTTCGGTGAACTTCACGGCGTTGCCTGCCAGGTTGAAAAGCACCTGACGCAGCCGGCCTTCATCCGCCAGCACGTCGGGCGCGTCGGCGGCGACCGACCAGACGATCTCCAACCCCTTGTCGTGGGCGCGCGGGCTCAGCAACTCGGCGACGCCGCGCACCAGACCTTCCAGATCGACGGGCGCCAGGTCGAACTCCAGCGCCCCGGCCTCCAGCCGCGCGTAATCCAGCAGGTCGTTGACCAGACCCAGCAGATGTTCGGCCGACTGACGCGCGTTCTCGGCATAGGCGCGCTGGGCGCCGTCCAGCCGGGTGCGTTGCAACAGATTGATCATGCCGATGACGCCGTTCAGCGGCGTGCGCATCTCGTGGCTCATCAGCCGCAGGAACTGCTGGGCGGGGTCGACAGGCGCGCTCGTGCGCTCCTCAATCCGCTTCGTCGCCGTCCGTCGCGTCATGGCCGTCTCCCCCACGAGACAGAGCCTAAAGACCGACGGTTAAGGATGTCTCCACCATGCCACGATGGCCGTTTCACGCGCGCAGGAAGGGCGTCTGCTCGTCATCACCCTCGCGCAGGCCAAACCCTTCATGGCGCTGCGCCACACGGCGATCGAAGTCCGCCTCAGCGCCGATGGTGGTGCGGCGGTAGATCAAGGCTTCGGCGATGTGGCGACGCAGAACGCCGGTGCTGCCGTCCAGGTCGGCGATGGTGCGCGCCAGACGCAGGGTGCGTGTCCAGCCGCGCGCGGTCAGGCCGCCGGCCTCGCCCGCCCGCATCAGCAGCATCCGCCCCGCCTCGTCCGGCGTGGCGAACCGATCCAGCGTGCCGCCGGAGGCGCGGGCGTTCAGGCCTTGGGCGGCGTCCAGCCCCGCTTCGCGCACCCGGTCCTCCTGCATGGCGCGGGCGGTCGCGACGCGCGCCCGGGCCTCGGCCGTGCCCTCGGCGGGCGGGGGCAGGGCCATGTCGGCGGCGGTGACCGGCGGCGTCTCGACCGTCAGGTCGATGCGGTCGAACATCGGACCCGAGACGCGGTTCTGATAGTCGCGCTGACAACGCGGGGCCTTGCCGCACGCGCCGCGTCCGGCGCCGCCCATGCCGCAGCGACACGGGTTCATCGCCGCAACGAGCTGGAACCGCGCGGGATAGCGGATGTGGGCGTTGGCGCGAGCGACCACGATCTCGCCGGTCTCCAGCGGAGCCCGCAGGGAATCCAGGGCTTGGGCCGAGTATTCCGGCAGCTCGTCAAGGAACAGCACGCCATTGTGCGCCAGCGACGCCTCGCCGGGCTTGGCGCGCAGGCCGCCGCCGGTCAGGGCCGCCATCGACGCGGAATGGTGCGGGCTGCGGAACGGGCGATCGCGGGTCAGGGCGCCGCGTTCGATCAGGCCGGCGACCGACCAGACCATCGAGGTCTCCAGCAACTCCTGCGAGGTCAGGGGCGGCAAGAGGCCCGGCAGCCGCTGTGCCATCATCGACTTGCCCGACCCCGGCGGGCCGATGAAGAGCAGGTTGTGGCCGCCGGCCGCCGCGATCTCCAGCGCGCGCTTGGCGCTTTCCTGACCCTTGACCTCGCGCAGGTCGGGCACGGCCTTGCCGTCCGCCAGCGGTCCGGGCTCGGGCGCGCGCAGAACCTGGGTTCCCTTGAAATGGTTGACCAGGCTGATCAGCGAGCGCGGCGCGAGGATGCGGGCGCCGCCGGCCCAGGCCGCCTCCGGTCCCGTCGCCTCGGGGCAGATCAGACCCAGGCCCATGGCGTCGGCGGCGACGGCGGCGGGCAGGGCGCCGCCGACCCGCGCGATCTGGCCGTCCAGCCCCAGCTCGCCGATGGCGGCCCAGCCGTCGAGCGCATCGGGCGCGATCACCCCCATGGCCGCCATCAAAGCCAGGGCGATGGGCAGGTCGAAATGGCTGCCCTCCTTGGGCAGGTCGGCCGGCGCCAGGTTGGCGATGATCCGCTTGGCGGGCAGGGCCAGACCGATGCCGGCGAAGGCCCCGCGCACCCGCTCCTTGCTTTCGGCCACCGCCTTGTCCGGCAGGCCCACGATGTTGAAGATGGTCGGCCCGTCATTGCCGATCAACTGGACCTCGACGTCCACGCGCCGGGCTTCCACCCCGTCAAAGGCGACCGTGACAACCCGCGCGACCATGTCGTTCTCCCACCTGAACGAGAGAACGAACCATGAACTGAAATCTAATTCAAGTGGCGATCACGCAACCTGTGCGGCGCATTTGGCCTCGATGGCGTCCCACATCAGGGCCGTGGCGTCGATGCCGGTGAAGGCCTTCAGCTGCTGGGCGCCGGTGGGGGAGGTGACGTTGATCTCGGTCAGATAGTCGCCGATCACATCGATGCCGACGAAGATCAGGCCGCGTTCCCTCAGCGTCGGGCCGATGGCGGCGCAGATTTCCAGGTCGCGCGGCGTCAGCTCGACCGGCATGGCCGTGCCGCCGACATGCAGGTTCGAGCGTACCGCCCCCGCCGCCGGGACGCGGTTGATGGCGCCGACGGGCTCGCCGTCGATCAGCAGGATGCGCTTGTCGCCCTTCGAGACCGCGGGAATGAACTTCTGGATCACCAGCGGATCGCGGCTGCCCGCGGCATGGATCTCGATCAGGGCGTCCAGGTTGGGATCGTCGGCGCGCAGCTTGATCACGCCCGAACCGCCATTGCCGTGCAGGGGCTTCAGGACCACCTCGCCGTGCTTCTTGTGGAAGGCGTCCAGAGCGACGGGGTCGGCCGAGATCAGGGTCGGCGGTTGCAGGCCGGGGAAGGCGGTGACCATCAGCTTTTCGGGGGCCGATCGCACCTGCGCTGGGTCGTTGACCACCAGGGTCCGAGGATGCACCGTCTCCAGCAGATAGGTGGCCGTGACATAGGCCATGTCGAACGGCGGATCCTGGCGCATCAGGATTACGTCCACGTCCTCAGCCAGATCCAGCTTTTCCCAGTCGCCGAAGTCGACGTGGTTGCCGACCTCGCGCCGCACGGTGATCGGGCGGGCGCGGCAATAGAGCCGGCCCTCTTCCAGCGCCAGGGTGCGGAAGTCATAGACCCACTGTTTGTGACCGCGCGCCTGCGCCGTCTCGGCCATCAGGAAAGTGGTGTCCCCGGCGATGTCGACGGCCTCGATCGGGTCCATCTGAATGGCGACTCTGAGGGTCATTGTTCTTGGGCCTATCGCGCGTTGCGCTACTTGAGGCCCGTTGGGCGCGCCGCGCTCCGGGCCAGTGAATGTTCGGTGTCGGTGCGGCGCTCAGTCGAGCTGACGCGCTTCCTCGGCCAGCATGATCGGCACGCCTTCGCGGATCGGATAGGCCAGTTTGGCGCCCGCCGAGATCAACTCGTTGGCGTCGCGGTCGTAGGTCAGCTTGCCGCGCGTGACGGGGCAGACCAGCACCTCCAGCAGGCGGGGATCGACGGAGACCGGGGTGTTGAAGGCGTCACTCATTTTTCTTGGCCTATCGCGCTGGCGCTAGTTGAGAGCTCTTTAGGGGGCTACCGCGCTTTGCGCTACTTGAGCCCGTCATTGCATGGACGGCGCGGCGTCGTCACCGCCGTCGGCGGCGTCGATGCGCATCAGGGCCGTCAGGGCCTCGGCGCGGGGCATCAGGCCCATGGCCTCCAGCAGAGCCTGCTTCTCCGCGGGTTCGAACGGCAGGGCCATCGACAGGCTGTTGACCAGGGCCTCCATCGGCGCCGTCTCGGCTGTCTCCCAATCGATGTCCAGGAGCCGGTGCGCCATATAGGCGCGCAAGGCGTCGAGGAAGGCGTCGCGGTCGAAGTCCGGCTCCTCAGGCGGGGAGACGAGATCGTCCTCATAGGCCTCGAACGCCGCGCGGACCTGGCGATAGGGGGTCTTGGACGGCATTTCGGCGGCGATGCGGAAGCGCGACACGCCGGTCAGGGTGATCAGATAGCGCCCGTCGGAGGTCTCGGCGAAACTGGTGATCCGACCGGCGCAGCCGACCGGCGACAGGCCAGGCAGAGCGGGCGTGCCGCCCTTGGGCTGGACCAGACCGATGATCCGGTCGCCGGCCATGGCGTCGTCCACCATGTTCAGATAGCGCGGCTCGAAGATGTTCAGCGGCAGCTGCCCGCGCGGCAGCAGGATGGTCCCGCCCAGCGGGAACACCGGGATCACCTGAGGCAGGTCGAGGGCGCGCACATAGCCTTGAGGCATCACTTCTCCTGAGGCCTACCGCGCTTCGCGCTGCTTGAGGCCCGCTTGTTCTGGATCACGAAAACAGAATGGACGACAGGCGGCGACGACCATCCTTGGACACGTCCGAGGTCAGCCCCGCAGCGTCGAAGATGACCAGGAGCTGTTTGCGGGCCGCCTGATCGTTCCACTCGCGGTCGGCCTGGATGATGGCCAGCAAATTGTCGACCGCGCCCTTGAAGTCGCCGGCCGCGCTCTGGGCCTCGGCTAGGTCGAAACGCGCCTGATGATCGTTCGGATCGGCGTCGACCTTGGCCTCAAGTTCGGCCGAGGCGCTCGCCAAATCGCCGGTGGGGGTTTTAGACGCCAAGGCCAGTTGGGCGCGCACGCTCTGGACCGCCGGCTCCTTGGAGTCCTGCGGCGCCATGGCGATGGTCTGGGCCGCCTGTTCGGGGTCGCCGCCCGCCAGATAGACCCGCGCCATGCCGGCGATGGCCTTCTCGTTCTCAGGCTCGATCGACAGGACGTGGGCGAAGGCCTGGGCCGCGCCGCCGAAGTCGTTCAGCCCCAGCGATTCCTCGCCCAGCTCCAGCAGCTGCGCCGTCTCGGTCGAGCCGCCCTGACCGCCGGTCAGCTTGTCGATGAAGGCCTTGATCTGGCTGTCGGGAATGGCGCCCTGGAAGCCGTCGACTGGCTGGCCGTTGACGAAGGCGTAGACGGTCGGGATCGACTGCACCCGCAGCTGACCCGCATAGGCCGGGTTGGCGTCCACATCGATCTTGACCATCTTCACCGCCCCCTTGGCGGCGCGCACGGCCTTCTCCAGCGCCGGGCCCAGGGTCCGGCACGGCCCGCACCAGGTTGCCCAGAAGTCGACGATGACCGGCTGATGCTTGGACGCCTCGATCACGTCGGTCATGAAGGAGGCGTCGGTGCCCTCCTTGATCAGGTCGCCGGCGGCGTCGGGGGTCAGGGTCGGGTCGAGCAGGGTCATGGGCGAGGTCCGCGCAGAGATCGGTCAGGTTCAACGGTTCAGATGGCGTCGGGATGCGTCGGCATCAAGCCGGGAAAAGGTCACGCCGGGATTTCAGACGGTGGTCATGAAAAACACCGTCTAATTCGTCTAATTCGTCTGACTTCCCCCGCCGCTCGTCTGCCTCATTGTGCCCGACTTTGCGAGATGGGGCCTGTGCGGCAAGGTTCAAGCGGTTGGCGATGACGATGGTGTAAACGCAACGCTGCCGCGTCCCTCGCGACATTCCCGAAGTCCAACAGGATAGGTGCCGCGACCGCTTCGGCATCGCCGCTAACCTGTCTTCAAGCAAGCCTGCCGTATTCAGGTTGAATGCTGGACAACCAAAACAGCCCCATCAAAAAGCCGCTGCCGCTGGCGGAGCGCGCCGCCGGTCGCAGGGTGCGCTTTGGTGAGGTGGTGTCGAACGCCCTCGGCAATGATCGGAGGGTCTTGGCGGCCGCCTTCGCGCCCGTCGACACAAAACGCAGCCTATCGGAGGGCATCGAAGGCGGAAGCACAGCCGTTATTCCCTTGGGCATGGTTCACGGCTTCTTGGCCTTCGTCGCGCTCTTCACGGGCGACTGGTCCAGTCTGGTCGTGCATGGGGTGCTGACGGGATTTGTGATCCTGGCCTATTACGCCATCGTGTATGGACGCACGATCTGGCCGATCTGTTTTGTCCTCGCCTGGCTCGTGGTGGAAATCACCTGCGGCCGGTGGCTGTTCGACTACAGAATGGGCGGTAGCTATATGAACATCTTCGCCCTGCCGGTCGCGATCCTTGGCGTACGGGCGGCGTGGAGAAGGGCGCGCCTGGCCAAGATGTAATTTCGCGCAATCGGTTCAAGCGCCCATCGCTTCGAAATCCACCACCACCGGCTCCCGCCCCAGCAGCGCCAGCACGCGCCGGAAGGCCGACTGATCCAGGGCGGTGGTCGCCGTATTGGTCAGGGGGTGGAAGTTGACGATGTCGGCGTCCCACAGGCGCCGGTCCAAGACGAAGGTGACGCGGCGGTCGATGTCGTTGATCAGGCCCAGCGCCGTGACCGAGCCGGGGCGGACGCCCAGGGTTTCGAACATCAACTGCTCGTTTCCGAACGACAAGCGGCCCGAGCCCATGGCGGCCGCCGCGCGCTTCAGGTCGATCACCGTGTCCTGACGCGCCGAGATCAGCCACAGCCGGCCTTTGTGATCCTTCAGGAACAGGTTCTTGGTGTGGGCGCCCGGCAGGTCGGCCTTGAGGTCCAGCCCTTCCTCGACCCGAAAGACGGCCGGGTGGTCGTGGGTCACGTGATCCACGCCGTTCGCCTTCAGCCAGACGGTCAGGGTCTCGCGGTCGAAAGCGGGTGCGTCAGTCATGGTTGAGCCGTCGGGTTTCGGGCGTTAGGAAATGGTCATGGTCGATACCGTCAACACGCGCCCGCTGGAACTGGAATGCTATCCGATGACGGCCCGGCCGCCGGACCTGGTGCCCGGCCGCCAGTCGCGCAACTGGATGGACGCCTTCATCAGCCGCCACCCCTATCGCTGCCTGCCGCTGAACATGGCCAACACCACGGGGTGGGAGATCCTGTGCCCGTTCGGCTTCTCGGCCGAGTGGAACGGCGGTCCGCGCCAGGAAGACATCGTCATCACGCCGGATCGGCCCCAGCACGATCTGGCCCATTTCGTCACCTCGCACTTCTCGCGCGGGGTGCTGACCATGCATCCGCAATATCTGTTCCGCACGCCGCCCGGCTGGGGGATGATGTGTTCGGGGTCGCCCAACCATGTGAAGGACGGCATTCAGCCGCTGGTCGGATTGATCGAGACGGACTGGCTGCCCTTCCCCTTCACGATGAACTGGATCTTCACCCGGCCGGGACGGATCACCTTCGAGAAGGGCGAACCCTTCTGCTTCATCAATCTGATCGAGCACAAGAAGGTCGAGCAGTTCCAGCCGATCATCCGCACGCTGGAATCCAACCCGGTGATGAAGGGCCAGTTCGAGGCCTGGAACCGCGCCCGTACCGACTTCAACCAGCGTCTGGCCGGCGGCGATCCGGATGCGGCCAAGGAGGCCTGGCAGCGCTACTACTTTAAGGGCGAGGTGCCGGAAGATATGGGCACGGCGCCGGCGACCCACTCCAATAAACGCCGGCTGAAGTCGCCGCGGGTGGGATGAAAGAAAAAGCCCCTCTCCACGCCGTGGAGAGGGGCTTTCAGCATCAGGCCGCCGGGCGGGTGACCTGCGGACCCAGGTTCTGGATCACCTCGCGAGCGTCGAAGGCGTTGGGGTCGTTGGCGGGTTTGGGGCCGCGACCCAGGACGATTTCGGCATTGGCCTCGAAGCGGTCGACCTGACGGACGTCGAAGTCATTGACGCCCCACGGGCCGTAACGGTCCCATGGGCTCCAGAAGCCGCTGCGGTAGTAGCGCCACGACGGACCCCAGTAGGGGCTGTAGAAGCGGTTATAGCCCGAATAGAAGGGGTCGGGCGTGCCGACGAAGCGCGTGTCGCGGTCGGTGGCGCGGTTGACGGTGGAGAACCAGTCGTAACCGCTCTCGACCGTCAGTTCGGCCGAGCGCAGCAGCAGCGACTGTTCGACCTGTTCGCGCGAGGTCAGCGAATTGCCCGAGAAGCTGACCCGGAAACGATTGTTCTCCAGGCGCTGCTCGGCATAGCCGCCACGCTGGCCGTTGAAGCCTGCGGGTTGATACGGGGTGGCGGTGGCGCAGGCCGCCAGGGCCAGACCGGCGGCGACGGTCACCGCTAGGGTCTTCAGGGGGAGGGTTTTCATGACATCAAACTCCTTGATCGCCCATTCGGGCGCTCTGACGGCTGAACGGAGCATGAACGAAGGCGTTCCCGACCACTGTATGACGAAGCGTCGCGGCGTCTAGAGCCGAAGAACGATCAGCACGGCGGCGACCATCAGCAGTAGGCCGACGAAGACGCCGAAGCCTTTGCGAAAGCGCGGTTGCTGCATGCGGCGCGACAGGGCGGCGCCGGACAGGGCGTAGGTGCTCATCGAAACCATATCCATGCCGATGGCCGCCATGGCGAACATCGCCATCTGCGGCGCGACCGGCCGGTTCACGTCGATGAAGGGCGGCAGGACGGCGGTGAAGAACAGGATGGCCTTGGGGTTGGCGATCTGGACGGCGAACCCGTCGATCAGGGCGCTGCGGCCTTTCTTGACGACGACCTCGTCGGGATCGGCGGCGGTGGCGAAGGCGCCGCGCAGCGCCTTGATCCCCAGCCAGGCCACATAGAGCGCGCCCAGGACGGCGATGACCTTGAAGGCGGCGGGGAAGGCCTTGACCAAGGCGCCCAGACCCAGGGCCGCGGCGCCGAACCACACCAGCGTCGCGGCGTTCATGCCCAAGACGCCGATCAGGGCCGAGGCGCGGCCCTTTTCAACGCCGGTCGCGACGGCGAACAGGTTGGCGGGGCCGGGCGTGATCGCCATCACCGCCATGACGCCGAGAAAGGTCGAATAGAGGTGCGGATCGACGGGCAGGGCGGGCATGCGGCGCGATGTCGCTGCTTAGTCGGGCGCGGTCAAGGCGCTCTGTCTCCTGCCCGCGTCGCGGGGAGGTGGCGCGGCGCATCTTGCGCCGTGACGGAGGGGTTCTTCACCCATTCATCGGCGTCCGTAGGGATCAAAGAGCCCCTCCACCGCAGCGCGGTCCCCCTCCCCATTTCATGGGGAGGAGACGCGGATGTTAGGCGGCCGGGCGCGCGGGCGGCGCCGGCGGTTCGGGGGCTTCCGGGGCCTCGGGCGCCTCGGGAACCTCGGCGGCCGCTTCGTCCTCGACGACGGCGTCGGCGGCCTGGTCCAAGGCGTATTGGGCGACCAGGCTGTAGGTCTCCATCTGCTCGGGCGTCGGATTGGTCCAGGCGCTGTTGCGGGCGATGCCTTCTGCGGTGACGACGCCCTTCTGCATTCCCTCTTCCATCGCCTGTTTGACCTCGGGGTCATTCAGGGCGTCGGCGACGATGGCGTCGACGTCGATGTCCTTCAGGGCCTGGGCGGCCATTTCGGTGGCGTGTTTCGTGGTCTCGGCGGTGAAGGCGGCGACATCGGGCGCATAGTCCGACCACAGGGTGGCGATGCGACGGCCGCGTTCGGCCTCGCTCAGGCTCTCGTCTTCGGAAATCGCCTCGGCGCGTTCGCCAAAGGTCTCCATGCGCGCTTCGAAGGCCTCGGCGGCGGCTTCCATCCGGGCTTCGGCGGCTTCAGCGGAAGCCGGAGCCGGAGCCGGAGCCGGCGTGGGCGCAGGCCCCGGGGTCTGCGCCAGGGCGGAGGACACGGGCGCGAGCGCAAGGGCGGCGGTCAGGCTGAACAGGCGGATCATGGGACGGCTCCCGTTGAATGACCCGCGCAAACTCCGCCCTCAGCCGCCCCGTCTCAAGTGAAATCGCGGTAAGGCTTGGCTTACTGCGGCGTCGCCGGCGCAGAGGCGGCAGGGGCTGCAACAGCGGCGTCGATCTTGCCTCGGACATCAGCAGGGATGCCCTTGATCTGCTGGATCGCAGGCGCGAGTTGTTCGGGCGTCGCCTGGCCGCTGCTGACGGCGAACGTCTGAACGTCTTCGGCGAAGGCGTCGACCTGGGGCTGATATTTGGCTTGGATGGCGTCCAGGTCGGCTTTGGCCTTGGTCTTGTCGGCCTGGGCTGCGGCGGCCTGCATCTCGCTGGCCATCGTCTCCATGACCTGGCCGAAGGCTTCCGCCTTGGCCTCGAAGGCGGCTTCCTCGGGGCTGTCCGCCTCTTCGGCCGGTTCAGGCGCCGGAGCGGCCTGCGGCGCAGGGGCGGCGGCCTGACCGGCGGCGAAGGCGGGGGTGGTCAGGGCCAGGACGGCGACGGCCGCGGCGGAAGACAGAAGGCGCATCGGAAACTCCACGATGGGCCGCCTTGCGGCCCCGAACGAGGCTGCATCCCAGCCCCGGCCGCACCCTCCTACAGTCCGGTCAGATTTCAAAGACCCGATAAGGCTTGTCGCCCAAGGTCTTCAGCACCGGCAGGGCGACATTATAGACGGGCGTGCCCTTGGTGGTGCGTCCCTCCGGTCCGCCGCGATGGGCGTGGCCGTGAACGACCAGTCGGACGTTGTCGTAGCGGTCGATGGTCTCGGCCAGACGCGACGAACCCAGGAAGGCGTGGATTTCGGGCGGCTCGCCCATCACCGTCTCGACCACGGGCGCATAGTGCAGCAGCACGACCGAGCGTTCGGTGCGCAGCATGCGGATCGAGTTCTCGATCAGATTGGCGTCCTCGACCGCCTCCTGCACGAAGCGCTTGATCGAGGCCTCGCCAAACGAGGAGAGCATGTAACGGCCGAAGCCGCCGACGAACCCCTTGCCGCCCGCAAAGCCGACGCCGTCGATCTCATAGGCCTCGCCGGTCAGCATCTTAACCCCGGCGTCGGTCAGCATCTTGGTGACGACCTCGGGCTGGCCGCATTCGTGCTCGTGATTGCCCAGCACGCCGACCATCGGGATCTTGCACAGCTTGAGGTCCTCAAGCAGCCGCTCGACCTCGGGCGTCTTGCCGTAATTGGTCAGGTCGCCGCACAGGCACAGGACATCGGCGTCGTCAGCCACCCGCTCGAACAGGTCGCGATAGCGATGCTCGGTGGTCTCGCCGACATGAAGGTCGCCGACGGCGGCGACGCGCAGCGTCTTGGCGGGGCCGGGCTCCAGGCCGGGTTGGGTCGTCTGGGAATCGGAGACGGCGTCAGTCATGGCGGCTTACCTTTCAGTGGCCCAGGTTGACGGGGTCGTGGCGTTCCTCCAGCCCCTTGCCCACCACGTCGCCGAAGCCCCATTCGGCGACGTCGGCGACATAGTCGCGCGGGCTGAACAGGCGGCCGCGACAGACCTTCACGCGCGGCGCCGGCAGATCGATCTGGGCCGTCAGTCGCTGGACCAACTCTTCCATCAGCCAGCGCGGAATCCGGTCGCGCTCGGTGGGATAGGCGAAGCGGAAGTTCAGCAGATGCGCCGCCAGCACCTCCCAATAGAGGTCCATCTGGTCCAGCAGGCTCTTCCAGTCGATGGCGTCGGACTGTTTCAGGATGACGTGGTTCACGTCGGCCCCGTCGTAGCGATAGCGGTCCTGAATGAAGACCTTGGACAGGATCAAGGCCGTGGGCGGGGTGATCTGGACCTGATGGCCGTAGACGGTGATCCGGTCCTCGCTGAACCAGCTGTCGGACACGGCGATGGTGCCGTTGGACATGGCGAAGATGACGTCGAAGAAGTGTTTCTCGTCCTTCCAGACCTTGGCGATCCAGCGCTCGTCCTCGACGTCGGTGCGGTAGCCGTGCTTCTGGAAGAAGGCCAGGATGCGGGGGTAGTCGCCAGGCTTGCAGAAGACGTCCAAATCCTTGGTCGGACGCCGGATGCCGGTGTAGGCCGTGACCGCATAGGTGCCCGACAGCAGGAAGGGGATGCCGCTCTCCTTGAGCAGGCGCAGGCTCTCTTCATAGAAGGCCAGGGCGTCCGCCGGCGGCTCGAAGGTCGGTTCGGCGATCACGTCTGACATCGGCTGGGGCCCTTTGCTGGCAAGGGCGAGTAAACGGCGACGCTGAACGGCGGTTCCGCAATCCTACCTAGGTGGGCCGCTACGGGATCCTTAACCCCTGCGTGTCACTGTTCCGTCATGGGACTGAAGTGGGTGAACGCAGAAGGCGGGCGCTGGCGGTTTTTCCGTCACGAGGCCGGCCGCGCGGCTGGGCCGTCGCCCTACGCCTATGTGGCATTGTTCGCCCTGTGTCTGTCGGTCGCTCAGTGGAGCATGCATGCCTTCGGCGCCACGGTTCTGTGGCCCGCCAATGCGGTGCTTCTGGCCGCCGTCCTTCAGCTTCATCGTCGCCAGGCCATCGGCGTCATGCTCGCCTGCGCCGCCATCAACCTGGCCAGCAACATCGTACGCGGCGATCCCGGCGTGATGATGTTCACCAATGTCGCCCTGAACCTGACGCAGGTCTGCATCGCGGCCGTGTTGGCGCGCCGTTTTTGCGGGGCCGCGCTGGATATGCGCCGGCCTTGGCGTCTGTTCCGTTTCGCCGTCTTCGCCGCCGTACCGGCGGTTTTGATCAGCACCCTGCTGGCGGGCGCGGTCGCGGTGCTGATGAGTTGGAAGGTGCCGGGCACGCTGGCGTTCCGGATGCACCACCTGTTCGACATGGAGCTGCTGGCGATGATGATCGTCACGCCGTCCCTGTTGCTGCTGGCGCGCAACCATCGTTTCAGGGACGACGCCCAGGCCACGATGACGGAGGCGGCCGCCCTGCTGGTTCTGGTCGGCGGCGTCACGCTGTGGGTGTTTACCCAGTCGTCGGCGCCGGTGATGTTCGCGGTGCTTCCGCCGTTGATTCTTCTGGCCTTCCGGCTCGGTCCGCCTACCACCGCCTGCGCGGTGGTGCTGGTCGCGGCCATCGGCGGCGCCGCCACGCTGGCCGGGCATGGGCCGGTCGTGCTGACCCGCCTGCCGCCCGATCCGGTTCTCGCCGCCCTGCCTGAGGTGATGCGCCAGATGAACGTGTTTCATCTGTTCCTGCTGTGCGTCGTCGGGTCTGTCCTGCCCATCACCACCCTGTCGACCGAGCGTCGGCGTCTGACGGCGCGTCTGCGGACGCGCACGGCGGCGGCGCTGGACGCCCTGGCCCGGGCCAGGCGCGCCGATGAGGCGAAGTCGCGCTTCCTGGCCTTGATGAGCCACGAAATGCGCACGCCCCTGACCGGGGTCACCGGCTATGCCGACCTGTTGTCGCGCTCCACCAGTCTGGACGCCGAGGGCCATCGGCAGGTCAATGCGGTGCGCCAGTGCGGCGAATCCATGCTGCGTCTGGTCGAGGACTTGCTGGAGATTTCGCGCGGAGGCGACGAGGTCGTGCTGAAGCCCGCCGATCTGCGCGCCCTGATCCAGGACGCCGTGGCGCCGGCGCGCGAGTGGGCCGAGATCCGCGGCCTGACGTTCGACCTGCACATTGCGCCGGAGGCCGAGGGCTGGGTGCTGACCGACATGCGGCGGCTTCGCCAGATTCTGCATCATCTGACTCTGAACGCCTCGAAATTCACCTCGCACGGGGGCGTGGGCGTCATGGTCGATCGGACCGATGACCGGCTGCGGATCGCCGTGTCGGACACCGGCTGCGGCATGGACGCCGAGACCCTGGCGGGCGTGTTCCGCCTGTTCGAACAGGCGGACGCCTCCACCAGCCGCGCGCATGAGGGGGCGGGCGTCGGTCTGGCCCTGGCCAAGAGCCATGCCGAGCGGCTTAACGGAACCATCGCCGTCGAAAGCGTCCAGTGGCAGGGTTCGACCTTCACCGTGGAGATCGAGGCGCCCATTGCGGCCCCAGTCGAGACGGACAGCGGCGCGCCGCTGGACAGCCGTCGTATGCGGGTGCTGATCGTCGACGACCACCCGGCCAATCGGGATCTGCTGCGCATCATGCTGCAGGCCGCCGACTGCGACACCGCCGAGGCCTGCGACGGGCGCGAGGCGGTGAACGCCGCCTCGGCCGAGGCTTTCGACCTGATCCTGATGGATGTGCGCATGCCGGTGATGGATGGCTTAGCCGCCACTCGCGCGATCCGCGCCCTGGCCGATCCCGCCAGCCGGACGCCGATCCTGGCGGTTACCGCCGAGGCCATGCCCGAAGACGCCGCACGGTGCCTGTCCGCCGGCATGGACGGCCATCTGGCCAAGCCGGTGACCCAGGCCAAGCTCTACGCCGCCATCGACGAGACGCTGAGCGCCGCCGCGTCTCGCCTGGACGCCCGAGCCGCCTAAGCCGTCGGGCTTCATCCCCAGGCCCGTCCCCAGGAATGTGCGGCACGGACACAACATCTAGCGGTCGCGATAAATTGTGATCGCAACATAGACCTATTTTGACTTGGCGCCGACGTCTTCAAATCGCATGGTGAACGCGTCTTCAGAATCGCCCTCAGGTCCAGTTCGATGAACGCCATCACTCCGATCATCCTCCCCGAGCGCGCCGGTCTTCTGACCCCGTCGGCCGCCTACAAGCCGTTCCGCTATCCGTGGGCGTTCGACATGTGGAAGAAGCAGCAGCAGGTCCACTGGATGCCCGAGGAGGTGCCGCTGGGCGAGGACGTCAAGGACTGGGCCTCCACCCTTAACGACGGCGAACGCAACCTGCTGACCCAAATCTTCCGCTTCTTCACCCAAGCGGACATCGAGGTTCAGGACAACTACATGGAACGCTACGGTCGGGTCTTCAAACCGACCGAGGTCAAGATGATGCTGGCCGCCTTCGGCAATATGGAGACGATCCATATCGCGGCCTACGCCCTGCTGCTCGAGACCATCGGCATGCCCGAGAGCGAGTTCGGCGCCTTCATGGAATACGAGGCCATGCGGGACAAGCACGACTACATGGGCCAGTTCGGGGTCGATTCCGACGCCGACATCTGCCGGACCCTGGCCATGTTCGGCGGCTTCTCGGAAGGCGTTCAGCTGTTCGCGTCCTTCGCCATGCTGATGAACTTCCCGCGCCAGAACAAGATGAAGGGCATGGGCCAGATCGTGTCCTGGTCGGTGCGCGACGAGAGCCTGCACTGCGAAGGCATCATCAAGCTGTATCACGCCTTCAACAAGGAGACGGGCGCCGTCACCAAGTCGGTCGCGGACGACATCGTCGACTGCTGCAAGACGGTGGTGAACATGGAGGACAAGTTCATCGACCTGGCCTTCGAGATGGGCTCGGTCCAGGGCATGACGCCGGACGACATCAAACAGTACATCCGCTTCATCGCCGACTGGCGCCTGCGTCAGCTGAAGCTGCCGGAAGTCTATGGGGTGACGGAAAACCCGCTGCCCTGGCTGCAGTCGCTGCTCAGCGGCGTCGAACACGCCAACTTCTTCGAGGCCCGCGCCACCGAATATTCCAAGGCGGCGACGCAAGGAAACTGGCACGGCGCCGACGGCGTCTGGACCGAGTTCGACCGCATGATGGCGCGCCGCGACATGAGCCTGGTCGCGGGCTGACACCCCGGCCGGTTCAGGCGTAGGCTCTGCCGAAAGGGAGAGCACGCCATGAGCGAAGAAATCGTCTTTTACACCAACCCCATGTCGCGCGGACGCATCGTCCGCTGGATGCTAGAGGAGGTGGGCCAGCCCTATCGCACCGTCGTGGTCGCCTATGCGGCGATGAAGTCGCCGGACTATCTGGCGATCAATCCGATGGGAAAGGTGCCGGCCGTCGCCCATCGCGGGATCGTGGTCACCGAATGCGCCGCCATCTGCGCCTATCTGGCCGACGCCTTTCCTGACGCCGGCCTGGCGCCGGCGACGGACGATCCGCTGCGCGGGCTTTATTACCGCTGGATGTTCTTCGCCGCCGGACCGGTCGAGGCGGCGGTGACCGCCAAGTCGCTGGGTCAACTGCCGCCGCCCGAGAAGTCGGCCATGGTCGGCTACGGCTCGTTCGATCAGGTGATCGACGGGCTGGAACATGCGCTGGATCGCAGTCCGTGGATTCTCGGCGAGCGGTTCAGCGCCGCCGATGTCTATGTCGGCAGCCAGATCGCCTGGGGGCTGATGTTCAAGAGCCTGCCTGAACGGCCGGCCTTCACGGCCTATGCCGAACGGATCACGACACGCCCGGCCGCTGTGCGCGCCCGCGAAATCGACGACGCCCTGATCGCCGAAGCGAAAGCCAAGGCGGACTGATGACGTTTACTGCGCCGGCGCGACCCACGCCGGTCGGGCGGTGCAGGCGGGGCGGAAGCCCGTGCGGCACAGTCGCACCTGTTCCTGCCAGGCGGCGTAGTCGCGGTCGTATTTCTCCTGCGCCAGACGCGCAGTCTCGGCGGCGGCGCGCGCCTGTTCCTCGGCCTGGCTGACCTCGATCTGATGACGGGCCAGGGCGGCGTCGTAGTTCAGCCGGTTGTCGGCGTCGGTCTTGTCGGCCAGGGCGTTCTGGGCGGCGATCTCGTCGTTCAGAGCGCGGGTGGTGCGCAGTTCCTCTTCGGTCTGCTGGGCGTCGCTTGCGCGATGATAGGCCTCGCCCCGCGCCTTCAGCAGGGCGTCGCGGCTGGCGGGATCGGCCGGGTCGGGCAGGGCGCGCTGATCGCGATAGGGGTCGGCGGTCGCCGGCGCCGTCATCGTCTGGGCGGCGACGGGTGCGGTCAGGGCGGCGACCAGCAGGGTAGCGGCGGCGGCGGTGCGAACGATCATGACTGTCTCTCCCGAGGCCGTGGCGTTACCCGCAGCTTGGCCATTGTGATCCTGCTGCACAACGCCGCAGCGATGAAAAGGTGGCGAAAGGCTCGGCTTCGCGTCATGGTCGTCCTCTCCCGACCGCAGCCTATCCGAGAAGATCGATGATCCTGAGCACCGCGTCCGGCGACTTCCCTATTCCTGCGGATGTCGCACGCCAGTTGCCGAACGTGCCGGCCCTGCCCGATACGACCGCCGCAGACGCCAGGCTTCAGGTCGAGGACTTCCGTCACTGGCTGGACGCCTCGCCCGAGCACGCCATCGACTATGAGCGGCTGCGGCGCTGGCATCTGGTCCAGGAGGAGCTGGCGGCCCAGGCCAAGGCGGAGAACCGGCCCTTCGTCGTGTCCGACGACGGTCTGGAATAGGGCGACGCTGGAACGTCTTTGAGCGCGGGGGATTGCGGCAACATCCCCTTGCCCCCGGAGACTTTCATGTTCCAATCAATCGGTTACGGCGCAAAGACCGCCCGGTCCAAGCTCGAGCCCATGACGTTCGAGCGCGACGATCCCAAGCCCAACGAGCTGGTGATCGAGGTTCTTTACGCCGGCGTCTGCCACTCCGACATCCACCAGGTCAAAAACGAATGGGCCAATACGGTCTATCCGTGCGTGCCGGGCCACGAGATCGTCGGGCGGGTCAAACAGGCGGGCGCCGAGACCTCGCGCTTCAAGGAAGGCGATCTGGTCGGCGTCGGCTGCATGATCGACAGCTGCCGCCAATGCGAGGCCTGCAGCGCCGGCGATCAGAACTACTGCGAGGGTCCGAACAGCTGGTTGGCGACCTATAACGGCCCCATGACGCCAGCGACCGAGACCGAAGACGGCGCCAACATGTACGGCCGGGACAATACCTACGGCGGCTATTCCGATGTGGTGGTCGTGCCCGAGGATTTCGTGTTGCGCATCCCCGAAGGCCTGGACCCCAAGGCGGCCGCGCCCATCCTGTGCGCCGGCGTGACCACCTGGTCGCCGCTGAAACACTGGGGCGTCAAGGCGGGGGACAAGGTCGCCGTCCTGGGCTTTGGCGGTCTGGGCCATATGGCGGCCAAGCTGGCCAAGGCTCTGGGGGCGGAAGTGACCGTCCTGACTTCGACGCCGGAGAAGATCGAGGACGCCAAGCGGCTGGGCGCCGACGCGGCCCATATCGAGACGGACAAGACGGCCCTGGCGCCCCTTGCGGGAACGTTCGACTTCATCCTGTCCACCGTGCCCGAGAAGCACGAGATCGGCGCCCTGCTGGACCTGATGAAGCGCGATGCGGCCTTCATCGTCGTGGGCAATCTCGATGTCGCGGACGGGGTCGATAACTCCAAACTGGCCTTCAAACGCCAGACGGTCGGCGGCTCCTTGATCGGCAATCTTCAGGAAACCCAGGACGTGCTGGACTTCTGCGCCGCCAACGGCGTGGCCCCCGAGGTCGAAATGATCGACATCGCCGAGATCAACGACGCCTATGTAAAGATCGAGAACGGCGAGGCGCGCTACCGCTACGTCATCGACATGGCGACCCTGAAGGCGGCCTGATCGCCTATCCGGGCAGGCGCAGTTCGAAGGCTGCGCCTGTTCCGTCGGTCTCGACCAGACGCAGGTCGCCGCCGTGAAGGGCGGCCAGTTCGCGCGAGATGGTCAGGCCCAGGCCCGAGCCGTCCGAGCTTTTTGAGCTGACGAAGGGTTCGAACAGGCGTTCGGCAAGACGCGGCGGAATGCCGGGGCCGTCGTCGGCGATGCGCACGACGCAGAAGCCGTCCTGACCAAAGGCGCTGACGGTGATGGCGCCCTTGCCGCGCCGCTCGGGCGGACGCGTGGGATCGGCCTCGATGGCCTGGCGGGCGTTGCGCATCAGATTGACCAGGATGCGATACAGCTGATCCGGGTCGGCTTCGACGGCGAACCGGGGCGGCAGCTGTTTGACCAGGCGCACGCCGTCGGGGTCCAGTCCGGCGTCCTCGGCCGCCAGGGTCAGGGCCTTGGTCAGGACGACGCGGGTCTTCTGGGGGGCGGGCTCCTCGCTCTTTCCGTACTCCAACACATTGCGAGACAGGCCGGCGGCGCGACTGAGCGCGCGCTCCAGCCGGGGCAGGGCCTTGGCTACCTGCGGGTCGGCGGAGGTCGCCAGCCTCTCGGACGCCATCTGGGCCGAGGTCAGCATGTTTCGCAGGTCGTGGTTGATCTTGGCCACCGCCTCGCCCAGCGCGACCAGACGGGCGCGAGAGCGCAGGGAATGGCGCACCTCCTCCTGCATGCGGCTGAGTTCGCGCTCGACGCGGCCGATCTCGTCGTGGCGATCGGACGGCGCCTCGGCCTCGCTCTCGGGATCGGCGGCGAACCGCTCCATCGAGCGGGTGACGCGACGAAGCGGCCGCAGCACCAGCAGGGCCAGACCGCCATACAGCAGCGCGCCCGCCGTCACCGACACCAGCAGGGACACCAGCAGGCTGTTCAGGAGGAAGGCGCGCAGTTCCAGCTTCAACGGCTGGGCGGGGGTGACGATCTCAATGAAGTCGCCGGAACGATAGCGCGGCTTGGCCTGAACCCGCAGCGAGCGGTCCGGATGTCCGAACAGGGTGCGCCACGGGTCGGTCAGGCGCGACCAGCTGTCCTGACGCCTGAGGTCGATCAGTTCGGGCGCGCGGGGCAGGTTGGGGGCCTGAAGCAGCAGGCGGCGCACGCCTTGCTCTGTCAGGGCGACCGCCTGAACCCCGCCAATCCGCATCAGCTCGGCGGCCGTGTCGTCCTCGACTGCGCTGTAGGGCAAGGCTTCGACCCCGACCGAGGCCAGTTCGGCGGCCTGGAGCCGGTCGCGCAGCCAGCGCTCATGGAAGGCCGCCAGGTTCGGGCCCAGGATCAGAGCCTCGACCGCCAGGGTGAAGGCGACGGTCAGCAGCAGCAGCCGCGCCGACAGGCCGTCGGGCGCGCGCGGCGTCAGACGCTCGCGCCAGAGATTGGCCTGGTCCGGCGTCAGGTTCAGCCGCGCCGCGATCCGGTCGAACAGGGCGCTCATGCTGCCGTCGCCCCGATCCGCCGGGCACGGATCATCTGGAACAGCTTGATGCCGATGGGCAGCAGCAGGGAAAGGAAGACCACGCCCATCAACGGCCAGAAGAACTGTTGCAGCAGCATCGGCAGGTCCGGCCGCACGCCGGCGCGCAGCAGGCCGCCCAGCTGCGATCCGATCCAGGTATAGATGAAGGTGGATGGCAGCAGGCCGATGAAGGTGGCGATGATGTAGGGCCTGAGCGGCACCGCCATCATCCCCGCCGTCGCGTTGACCAGGACGAAGGGCACGCTGGGGATCACGCGTAGGGTGAACAGGGTGGTGAAGGCGTTGCGGTCGATGCCCTTGGCCAGCCGATCCATGAAGCCGGCGTCGGCTTCGAACTTGGCGCGCAACCACGAACCGATCGAGGTGCGATAGACATAATAGATGACGACCGAACCGATGGTGGCCCCCGTCGACTGCGCCAGGGCCCCGACATAGGGGCCGAACATCATCCCGCCCAGCAGTGTCAGGAAAACGGGTCCGGGAATGGTCGAGGCGGTCGCCAGGGCATAGACGGCGATGAAGGCGATCAGCGCGATCCACCAGTTCTGTTGCGCATAGGCCTGAAGGTTCAGCCCGTGCTCGCGGATCAGATCCATCGACAGATAGCGGTTCCAGCCCAGGGCGAAGAAGGCGATCACCAGGCCGGCGATGGCCGCCAACGGCGCCAGCCGCAGGGCCCATTCCTTCGCCGTTCGTTTCGCCATCCGTTTCATCGTCCCGAAATGCCGTCCGAGCGTTGACTCACGCGGACATGCGACTTATACGCCCGCCCTTCCTGCGGCGGACGCCTCTTGCCCCGTCGCCCAACCTTTTAACGTCAGGAGCCGACCGTGAAGCGGACCTATCAGCCGTCGCGACTCGTGCGCAAGCGCCGTCACGGCTTCCGCAGCCGGATGGCCACCAAGAACGGCCAGAAGATTGTTGCGCGCCGTCGCGCCAAGGGCCGCAAGCGCCTGACGGCGTAAGCGGCTTACGCGTCCGGATCTTTTGGACGCATGAGCGACCTTTTACAGATCAAGCGTCTGTTGCGGCGGCCCCAGTTCCTGGCGGCCGCCAAAGGCGTTTCCGAGGCGCGCGGCGCAGTAGTGATCCAGCGGCTGGAGCGCGGCGACGGTTCGCCGCACATCGGCCTGGGCTTCACCGCCACCAAGAAGATCGGCGGGGCGGTTCAGCGCAACCGCGCCAAACGCCGTCTGCGCGAGGCCGCACGGGCCATGCTGGCCAAGCATGGCGTGCCCGGAAGCGACTATGTCTTCATCGCCCGCATGGGCACGACCGAGCGTGCGTGGGACCGTCTGCTTGACGACGTGAAATCGACGCTTACAAGGCTGGCGACACCGCGACATGATCGGGGGGCCCACAAGCCCTCGCCCGCCCGCGCCCCCTCCGGCCAGGACCGCCAGAATCCATGAAAAACGAAAACACGCGCAACACGATCATCTTCATCGTGTGCTCGGTCCTGATCATGGGGATCTACTATTTCGCCGTGCTGCGTCCGCAGGCCGAGCGTCGCGCCGTGCAACAGCAGGCCCAGGCCGAGCAGTCGCAGACCGCCGATAACGCCGCGCGCACGGCGCTGAGCCCGCAGGGCCCGACCTTCGTCACCGACCGCAGCCAGGCGCTGAGCACCGCCGCGCGGGTGCCGATCCAGTCCGGCACGCTGAAGGGGTCGCTGTCGCTTCAAGGCGGCCGGATCGACGACCTGTTCCTGACCGACTACCGCGAGGTTCAAGACAAGCCCCAGCCGGTGGAGCTGTTCCGCCCGCAGGGGATGCAGAACGCCTACTTCGCCCAGTTCGGCTGGACCGGCCCCAATGTCGCCGGCGGCGTGCCCGGACCCAATACCGTCTGGCGCCTGACCAACGGTTCGACCCTGACGCCGACGACGCCGGTCACCCTGACCTGGGACAACGGCCAGGGCCTGCGCTTCACCCGCGTGATCTCGGTCGACGACAAATATGTGTTCTCGGTGCAGGACACGGTCCAGAACCTGGGCACGCAGGCGATCACAATCGCCCCCTACGGCAGCGTCCAGCGCCAGGGCGTGCCGCCGGCAGCGGGCTCGTCGCACATCGTCCACGAGGGCGCGATCGGCACCTTCGGCAAGCCGGGCGACTACCGGACCGAGCAGAAAAAATACAAGGACTGGCTGAAGGAGCCGCGGATCGAGAACGCCTCGACCGGCGGCTGGCTGGGCATCACCGACAAATACTGGCTGGCGGCCCTGCTGCCTCAGCAGAACGAGGCGGTCGAAACCGAATTCCGCGTCCGCGACCTGAACGGCGCCCAGCAGCTGGAAGCCAATGTCCTGGGCACGACCCGCACCATCCAGCCCGGCGCGACCGCGACCGAGACCCAACGCCTGTTCGCCGGGGTCAAGCGCGCCGAGGTGCTGAAATCCTATGAGCAGAGCCTGAACCTGCCCCGCTTCGTCTATGCGATCGACTGGGGGATGTTCTGGTTCCTGACGCGTCCGATCTTCTGGATCCTGGAGAACGTCTATGGCCTGGTCGGCAGCTTCGGCGTCGCCATTCTGGCCCTGACCGTCATCGTGAAGCTGGTGATGTTCCCGCTGGCCAACAACGCCTACGCCTCGATGTCCAAGATGCGGAACCTCCAGCCCAAGATGGAGGAGATCAAGAAGAAGTTCAAAGACGACCCGCAGAAGCAGCAGCAGGAGACGATGGCCCTGTATCAGCGCGAGAAGATCAATCCGGTCGCCGGATGCCTTCCGCTGGTGCTGCAGATCCCGGTCTTCTACGCCCTGTACAAGGTGCTGACCGTAACCATCGAAATGCGTCACCAGCCGTTCCTGGGCTTCATCCATGACCTGTCGGCGCGCGACCCGTCGTCGATCTGGAACCTGTTCGGCCTGATCCCGTGGGATCCGGCGATGGCGCCGCTGATCGGCGGCCTGTTGGCCGGCCCGCTGCACCTGGGTCTGCTGGCGATCGCCTATGGCCTGACGATGTGGCTGCAAACGGCGATGAACCCGCCGGCGGCCGATCCCGTCCAGCGCCAGATCTTCCAGTTCATGCCGCTGCTGTTCACCTTCATTATGGCGCCGTTCGCAGCGGGCCTGCTGATCTACTGGGCCTGGTCCAACATCCTGACCATCCTGCAGCAGTATGTGATCATGCATCGCTACAAGGCCGAGAACCCGATCGATACCTTCTTCGCCCGGTTCAAGAAGTCACCGGCGTGATCGACGAGACCGAGTTCACGCCCGAGGACATCGAGGCGGCGCGCATTCTGTTCGCGCGGCCTGCGACCTTCGTCATGGGCGCGGCCAAGATCGAGCAGTTGCCCGACCCCGATCTGCCCGAGATCGCCTTCGCCGGCCGCTCGAACGTGGGCAAGTCCAGCCTGATCAACGGGCTGGTGGGCATGCACAAGCTGGCCCGCGCCTCGAACGAGCCGGGCCGCACGCGCGAGGTCAACTTCTTCGACCTGGACGGCCGGATGCGTCTGGTCGACCTGCCCGGCTATGGCTGGGCGAAGGCGTCCAAGACCACGGTCAAGAAGTTCCAAGATCTGGGCCGCGACTATCTGCGCGGCCGGGTGACGCTGAAGCGGGTCTATCTGCTGATCGACAGCCGCCACGGGCTGAAATCGGTGGATACGGAGGCGCTGGATGCGCTGGACTTGGCCGCCGTCAGCTATCAGATCGTCCTGACCAAGGCCGACAAGCTGAAGAAGGGTGAGGGCGAGGCCGTGCAGGCCGCGACCCTGAAGGCGATCTCCAAACGCCCCGCCGCCTTCCCGGTGGTAGCCCTGACCTCGTCGGAAAAGGGGCTCGGCCTGCCCGAACTGCGCGCCGAGATCATGCGCACGACGGGCGCGACGCTGGATTAAAGGCCTCATCATCGGGTCAGGCCCGAGCATGACGGCAAAGAGAAAAGGCCCGGAGATCGCTCTCCGGGCCTTCGTCGTTCTGGTCTGTCGTCGCCCTATTGGGCGGCGGGGGCCGCCGCGCGGACCTCGACAGGGATGCCCAGGGCGTCCAGTTGCGGCTTGACCACCGAGGCGTCGCCGACCACGACCCAGACGAACTTGGACGGGTCGATGGCGGCCTTGGCGGCGGCGTCCAGCTGGGCTGCGGTCAGGGCGTTGGTGCGTGCCGCGATGGTTTCCGGATAGTCGTCCGGACGGCCCAGCAGGGCGTTGGAGCGCATGGCGCCGAGGACGGCGGCCGAGGTCTCGTAGCTGCCGGCCAGACGGCGGGTGTTGCCGTTGATCGTGCGTTGAAGCTCCTCGGGCGTCACGCCCTTGCCGCCCGACAGGAAGTCGTTGAACTGCTGGTTCAGGGCTTCGATAGCCGGGCCGGTCTTGTCGGCCTGGACCGGGGCGGTGACCAGATAGGGCACGCGTCCGGCGAACGGATTGACCGAGGCGTTGACGCCGTAGGACCAGCTCTTGGTCTCACGCAGATCCGAGTTGATGCGCGACAGGAAGTCGTTGCCGAGCACATTGTTCGCCGCGTTCAGCACCAACAGGTCGTCGGTGCCCGACAGGCCCAGGACCTCGCCGCCCATGATGTAGGACTGGGGAGATTGCGGGCGGTCGATCAGCACGATCTTGGGCGTCGCGGCCGGGATCGGGGCCGAGAAGTCCTTGACGGCCTTGGCCGATGCGGGCGGCACCCATTGACCGAAGGCGCTGTCTAGGATCGGCGTCAGCTCGGCCAGGGGCCGGTCGGAGACGACGAACAGCTTGGCGTTGTCCGGGCGGATCCACTTGGCGTAGTCGGCGCGGATATCGGCGTCGGTGATCGCCTTGACGTTGGCCTCGTCGCCATTGCCGCTGAACGGACGGCCATAGGGGCTGTTCGGCCCATACATCAGTTCCGGCAGGGCGCGGCTGGCCAAGGCGGCCGGCTGGGTGCGCTCGGCGGCGATGCGCGACAGGCGGGTGGCGCGCAGGCGCTCCAGCTCGGTCGGGGCGAAGGCGGGATTGCGCACCACCTCAGCCATCAGATCCACCGAAGGCTTCAGGTTCGGCGTCACCGCCGACAGCTGGACGACCGAGCTGTCCATCGTCGCCCCGGTGGTGATGGTTGCGCCCAGGGCTTCCTGCGCCTCGGCCAGCTGCGTGGCGTTCAGGGTGCGGGTGCCCTCGTCCATCAGGTCCAGCATCAGGGTCTGCAGACCCAGTTTGGAGCGGTCGTCGGCGGCCAGACCGGCGTCGAAGTCGAGCGCGATCTTTGTCGTCGGGGTGGCGTCGCGCTGGGCGTAGATCACCTCCATGCCGTTCGACAGGCGGGTGCGCTCAACGGCCGGGAAGTCGACGTTGGCGACCTGACCGATCTCGGGCTTGGGCATGCGCGGCTTGCGCTCGATTTCCGGCGCCGGGGTGCGGTTGGCCCCGGACGGCGCGGCGGCCGCCTCCTGATAGGCTTCGCGCTGGCCGGGCAGGGTGGTCAGCGTATAGGCCGGACGGGTCAGCCACTTCTGCATCGCCGCCTTGACCTGGGCCGGCGTGACGGCGGCGTAGGCGGCCAGCTGCTTCTTGTAGAACTCCGGATCGCCGGCATAGAGCTGGCCTTCGGCGAGCGCCGTAGCCTTGCCGCCGAAACCGCCGACCTGTTCCAGGCCCTGGATGCGGCGCGAGGCGTACTGGGTGACGACGCGGTTGATCTCGTCCTGCGTCGGGCCGTTCGCGATCAGGCCGTTCAGGATTTCACGCATCCGCGCCTCGACGGCGGCGGGGTCTTCGCCCGGCTTGATCGTGGCGCTCATCTCGAAGATGCCGACGCGGTGGAAGGCGCTGTTGCCGGCGCTGGCCGAGACGGCGGTCTGTTCGCCGCGCACCAGCTCATTGTCCAGGCGCGAGGAGGCCAGGCCGCCTAGGACCGATGCCGCGACGCTGAGCGGCACCGAATCCGGGTCCAGCATGCCGGGCACGGCCCAGCTGACCTCGACCTGGGCGTTCGAGACGCGGTCGTGGGTGGTTTCGCTGAGCGGGGCGGACAGGGTCGGGACCGGGGCCTGGGCGGGATTGTTCACCGGACCCTTGGCGATCGGGCCGAAGTATTTGTCGGTCAGTTCACGCGCCTTGGCGGGGGTGATGTCGCCGGCCAGCACCAAAACGGCGTTGTTGGGGCCATAGTTGGAGGTGAACCAGTCGCGCACCGTCTGCATCGAGGCGGCGTCCAGATCGGCCATCGAACCGATGGTCGAGTGGCGATAGGGGTGGCCTTCGGGGAACAGGGCCTCCAGCTGTTTGTACTGGTTCAGGCCATAGGGCTGGTTGTCGCCCTGACGCTTTTCGTTCTGGACGACGCCGCGCTGCAGATCGAGCGTTTCCTGGCTGATGGCGCCCAGCATGTAGCCCATGCGGTCGCTTTCCATGAACAGGGCCTGTTCCAGCGCCGGGGTCGGGACCGTCTCGAAATAGTTGGTGCGGTCGAAATAGGTGGTCCCGTTCATGTCGGTCGCGCCCATGTTGCGCATCGGCGTGAAATAGCTGCCGGGCGCATTTTCCGAGCCGCCGAACATCAGGTGTTCGAACAGGTGGGCGAAGCCGGTCTTGCCGGCCGGCTCGTCCTTGGAGCCGACGTTGTACCAGACGGAGACGGCGACGACGGGGGCCTTGTGGTCCTCATGGACCAGGACGGTCAGGCCGTTGTCGAGGGTGAACTTGGTATAGGGGATGTCGACTTCATTGATCAGCTGCGACACCGGCGCGGCTTGGACGGCGGGTGCCGCAGCCTGACCGGCGACCTGGGCGGCGGGTGCAGAGGCCACGGAGGCCCAGACGGGCGTTGAAACCGCCAGAAGGGCGGCGGCAGCGACGAGAGAGCCAGTGCGGCGCATGCGATATCCTCGGGATTGCAGTTGGAGGGGACCATAACGCCGGTCTGCCGCCTGGCAACGCGACCAAATGGAACATGACGAAAGGTTCATGTTCTCGCCCGCGCGACCCGGAAAAGGTTGCATCGCCGCACCCCCGGTCTTATGCGCGCGTCAACTCCCCGACTGACCGCCCCTTGCTGAAAGAGCCGCCATGTCCGCCCCCGCCGACAAGCCCGTCAAGAAAGTCGTCCTCGCCTATTCGGGCGGGCTGGACACCTCGATCATCCTGAAGTGGCTCCAGACCGAATATAACGCCGAGGTCGTGACCTTCACCGCCGATCTGGGCCAGGGCGAAGAGTTGGGTCCGGCGCGCGAGAAGGCGCTGAAGCTGGGCATCAAGCCCGAGAACATCTTCATCGACGACCTACGCGAAGAGTTCGTGCGCGACTTCGTCTTCCCGATGTTCCGCGCCAACGCCCAGTATGAGGGCGACTACCTCCTGGGCACCTCCATCGCCCGGCCCCTGATCTCCAAGCGCCAGATCGAGATCGCGCGTCAGGTCGGCGCCGACGCCGTCTGTCACGGCGCGACCGGCAAGGGCAACGATCAGGTCCGGTTCGAGCTGGGCTACTATGCGCTTGAGCCCGACATCCGCGTCATCGCGCCGTGGCGCGAGTGGGAGTTCCGCAGCCGCGAGGCCCTGCTGGACTTCGCCGAAAAGAACCAGATCCCGATCGCCAAGGACAAGCGCGGCGAGGCGCCGTTCAGCGTCGACGCCAACCTTCTGCACTCCTCGTCCGAGGGCAAGGTGCTGGAAGACCCGGCGGTCGAGGCGCCCGAGTTCGTCCACCAGCGCACCATCAGCCCTGAGGACGCGCCGGATGTGGCGACGGTCATCGAGATCGGCTTCGAAAAGGGCGACGCCGTCTCGATCAACGGCGAGGCCATGTCGCCGGCCACGATCCTGACCGCCCTGAACCAGTATGGCCACGACAACGGCATCGGCCGTCTGGACCTTGTCGAGAACCGTTTCGTCGGCATGAAGTCGCGCGGCGTCTATGAGACCCCCGGCGGGACCATCCTGATCGCGGCGCACCGCGGCATCGAAAGCATCACCCTGGACGGCGGCTCCATGCACCTGAAGGACCAGCTGATGCCGAAATACGCCGAGCTGATCTACAACGGCTTCTGGTTCTCGCCCGAGCGCGAGATGCTTCAGGCGGCCATCGACAAGAGCCAGGAAAACGTCTCCGGCACGGTCAAGGTCAAGCTGTACAAGGGCAATGTCTCGGTCATCGGCCGCGAAAGCCCCAACAGCCTGTACGATCAGGACCTGGTGACCTTCGAAGAAGGTGTCCAGGCCTATGACCACAAGGACGCGGCCGGCTTCATCAAGCTGAACGCCCTTCGCCTGCGCGTCCTGGCCAAGCGCGACGCGCGCAAGAGCTAGGGCGTCTTGTCCGACCGGGCGATCCTGAGGATCGCCCGGTTTCGGTCGTCCGTGACCCAGATCGATCCGTCGGCGGCCACGGCCAGCGCGACCGGCGCGCCGCGCGGCTGACGGCCTGCGACCGTGTCCCAGCCCGGCGTCAGAACCTTGCCGCGCAGGCTGGGCGCGCCGGCGGGATAGGGCAGGGCGCCGCGCGGATAGATGGCGTAGCGGCCGCCGATATCGGTCAGGGGGCGGCCCTCGCCATCCGTCTCGCCCGCCACGATCCGGCCGCCCGCGCGACGATAGCCGTGCCAGCTCATCAGCAGCCGGCCGCGCAGTTCGGGGAACATCGCCCCATCGTAATAGAGCAGGTCCAGCGGCGCGGCGTGGGGCGGCAGCAGGGCGACCGGGCGGTCGCGCTGGCTGCATCGCGCCTGGCCCGCGCTCCAGCCCGGCAGGGGCGTCGCCAGATCGACGCAATAGGGCCAGCCGTAATGGCCGCCCTGACGCAGGACATTGATCTCGTCATAGGGATGGTCGGGCGTGGTCAGGTCGACCGAGTTCTCGCCTTGCAGGATCGTGCCCGACGGGTGCCGCACGAGGGCGATGGAGTTGCGCAGGCCCGAGGCGAAGACGGTGCTGTCCTCAGCCCAGCGGCCGTTTCCCAGATAGGCGTGACGCCGCACCTGGGCTGTCGCCGCGCTGTCGATGCAGGCGCCGGACGCATTGGCGCGCGCCCGGCCCCGCGCATCCACGCAGCGGTCGCTGGGCGCGCCGACATTGACCAGTAGGTCGCCGTTTGCGTCGAAGACGAAGCTGGACAGCGGGTGGCGATTGGCGTGCAGCCGGTTGTCCGGCAAGTCACCGATCACGGTGCGCACCGTCGCCGCCGGATCGGCCGCGTCGGGGTCCATCGTCAGGATGCGGTTCATCTCAGACACATAGATGCGCCCGTCCGGCCCGCGCGCCGCCGTGTGCGGCATGTTCAGCCCTTGGGCCAGTCGTCTCCAGCGCGGCGCACTGTCGGGGTCGAACGACAGCCGCCAGATCGCGCCATTGCCCGGATACCAGTTGCCGAGATCCGTCACCAACCAGTCGCCGTTCGATAGCGCCAGCAGGCCGCGCGGCATTCGCGGTCCCTCAGCCCCCGCGCCCTGCCAGACCAGTCCCAGGCAATAGCCGGGCGTCATGCGCACGGTGGTCATCGGGCGGCCGTCGCAGTCGCCATCGGTGGCGTAGGCGCCTTGCGCGCCTCTCGCGCTGACAGGCGTGGCGAGGAGCAGGGACAGCAGGGCCAGCAGGCGGACGGTCTTCATGGCGCCAGAAGTCCCGACGGACGGTCCAAGATCAAGCCGTAGTTCAAGTTGTCGGGGCGTCAGATCAGGCCCTGCTCGCGCGCCGCTGTTGTCAGGCCGTCGCGAAACTCGGGCGCGGCCAAGGCGATCAGGGCGCGGGCGCGTTCGCTGGACGACTTGCCCTTCAGATTGGTCCAGCCGTGTTCGGTGGCGACGATGTGGGTGTCGTTGCGCGGGGTGGTGACCGGCCCGTCCAGACGCGCGACGATGCGTGAGGCCGTGCCTTTCGCCGCCGTGGAATGACAGGCGATGATCGACTTGCCGCCCTCCGACCCATAGGCGCCGCGCACGAAATCCAGTTGGCCCCCGGCGGCCGTGAACTGGCGCCCGTTCAGAAACTCCGAGCAGCAGGCGCCGGTGAGGTCGACCTGAAGCGTGGCGTTGACCGAGATCATCTTCGCATTGCGCGCGATCACGGCCGGGTCGTTCACATAGGAGACCGGATGGGCCTGCATGCCGCGATTGCCGTCTAGAAACTCATAGGTGTTGAGGTCGCCCATCGAGAAGGCGAAGACGCCCACGCCGGGATGCAGGGTCTTGCGGGCATGGTTGGCCACGCCGGCCTGCATCAGCTCGACCAGGCCGGGCGTCAGCATCTCGGTGTGAACGCCCAGATCGCGGTGGTCCATCAGGGCGTCGCAGACGGCGTTGGGCAGGGCGCCGATCCCCATCTGAAGCGTCGCACCGTCCTCGACCAGGCCGGCGATGATCCGCCCGATGGCCAGGTCCGCCGGCTGAGGCTCGGCGCGCGGCACGACCAGCAGGGTCGCGGCATGTTCAACGATGCCGGCGACCTTGGACACATGGACGGTGCAGTCGCCGAACACACGCGGCATGTGCGGATTAACCTCGACGATCACAGTCTTCGCCGTCTGCGACACCGGCTTGGCGTAGTCGGTGTTGGTGCCGAACGAGAAGAAGCCGTCCGCATCCATCGGCGAGACGGTGCAGATCAAGGTGTCCACCTTGACCTCATCGCACAGAAGGCGGGGCGACTGCTGAAAGCCCGTGGGGATGAACTGCACGGGGTTGGGGCGACCCTCCTCGTGTGCGCGCTGCTCAAGCCGGCGTTCGATGGCGCTGTGGAACAGGCTCCAGGGGCGGATCCGGTCCATCAGTTCATAGCGCAGCACCGTGTCCCCCGCGATGGCGGTCGAGAGCAGATAATAGAGGTTCACATCCTCGACCTCGCCGCGCGCGGCCCGTTCGGCCAGGGCCCTGAGCAGGGCGGGCGGCTGGGACACGCCGAGACCCATCGCGACCTTGGCGCCCGAGACGATCAGGGCGGCGGCCTGGTCTGGGGTCTTCAGGCGTTCGGCGTAGAGGGCGGCGTGATCCATGGCGTGCGTCTCCGACATGTCTTCAGACTAGCCTGCCGCGAGGCGGATCGCGGGCCTAGACTTTGGTCGGGTCGGGGGCGGCTTCGATCGGGGAGGCTTCGTCCTGCAGCGCCGCGCGGTGACGCTTCTGCCAGCGCGCCACCCCATAGGCGACCAGCCACAGGGCCATGGCCCAGGCCGCGCCGACCGCCCAGCCGGCGAAGACGTCGGTGGCCCAGTGGGCGCCCAGATAGATGCGCGTCAGCCCGACCAGCAGGGCCAGCAGAATGCCGACGCCCAAGACGAAGACCTTGAACCGCTCGCGCGGGAAGGCGCGGGTCAGCATGACGGCGACGCTGAGATAGAAGACGGTGGATAGCAGGGCGTGGCCGGAGGGGAAGCTGGCGTTGATCGTTTCCACCGCCTGAGCGGCGGCAGGGGGCCGGGCGCGCTCGAACACCGCCTTCAGGCCCTCCGAGAGCGCGACGCCGCCGGCCAGGCCAATGACCAGCAGCAGGGACGACAGCCATTTCCGCTGGCTCAGCAGGAAGACGATCACGATCAGGGCGAACAGACCCAGCACAGAGATGCCGCCCAGCGAGGTGATGTCCGCCGCCGCCTCCTTCAGCCACCACGGCCCCCACGGCCGGCCGGGATCGTCGGCATAGGGCCGCATCAGCGCCAGGACATGAAGATCGAAGGCCTGGCCCTCGCCCTCGGTCATCTCATCGGCAAGCCCGGCGAAGGTCAGAACGCCGCCGGCGACGACCAACAGGGCCAGAAGCGCGGCGATCTCCGTGCGGGCGACCGTCAGGGCGCGTATCAAAAAGGCGCGTAAGTCAGAAAGCGTCATGGGCGAGCCAACGGCCAAGCTCTCGCCATGTTCCTCCAAAGAAAAAATTGGGCCTGTGAGTAACTGCGGAGCAGCCGGAAAGCCTTTGATTCCAGCGAGTCCACCGACGCGAATCACCGCGATGTCCACAGAGTCAGATTTGTCACCACGCGGAGCCAAAAAAATCCAATTTGGAACGGGGGCAAACCGGTGATTTAGTTCTCATTAAGCACAGCAGACACAATATCTGGTATGCGAGACAATCGATGGGGATCGTAATGGCTGGCGGCGAGGCATTGAAGACGACGGAATTCCAAGGCGTTGCGGCGACGCCGACGCCGGAGCGCCCCCACCTGACCGTGGTCAAATCGGTTCAAGTTGACCGCTCGCGCGACGATCTGCTGACCGACTTCGGCAAGAAGACGCTGGAAGATCGCTATCTGCTGCCGGGCGAAAGCTATCAGGACATGTTCGCGCGGGTCTCGACCGCCTTCTCGGACGACGCCGAACACGCCCAGCGCCTGTATGACTATATGAGCCGCCTGTGGTTCATGCCGGCGACCCCGGTCCTGTCGAACGGCGGCGCGGATCGCGGCCTGCCCATCTCTTGCTTCCTGAACGCGGTGGGCGACAGCCTGGACGGCATCCAGAACGTCTGGAACGAAAACGTCGCCCTGGCCTCGAACGGCGGCGGCATCGGCACCTATTGGGGCGGCGTCCGCTCCATCGGTGAAAAGGTGAAGGGCGCGGGCAAGACCTCGGGCATCATCCCTTTCATCCGCGTGATGGACAGCCTGACGCTGGCGATCAGCCAGGGCTCGCTGCGCCGCGGTTCGGCCGCCGTCTATCTGGACATCCACCACCCGGAGATCGAGGAGTTCCTAGAGATCCGCAAACCGTCTGGCGACTTCAATCGCAAGTCCCTGAACCTGCACCATGGCATCAACGTCACCGACGAATTCATGGAGGCGGTCAAGGTCGGCGGAACCTTCGACCTGAAGTCGCCCAAGGACGGCGCGGTCATGAAGACCGTCGACGCCCGTTCGCTGTGGACCAAGCTGCTCGACATCCGCATGCAGACCGGCGAGCCCTATCTGATCTTCTCGGACACGGTGAACCGCCAGATGGCGCCGCACCAGCGCGATCTGGGCCTGAAGGTCAAGCAGTCGAACCTGTGCGCCGAGATCATGCTGCACACCGGCCGCGACCACCTGGGCGTGGACCGGACCGCCGTCTGCTGCCTGTCGTCGGTGAACGCCGAGACCTTCCTGGAATGGCGCGAGGAGCCGCGCTTCGTCGAGGATCTGATGCGGTTTCTGGACAATGTGCTGGAGGACTTCATCCGCCGCGCCCCGCCCGCCATGGCCGCCGCCGTCTATTCGGCCAAGCGCGAGCGTTCGGTGGGTCTGGGCCTGATGGGCTTCCACTCCTTCCTGCAGGGTCAGGGCGTGGCTTTCGAAAGCGCCATGGCCAAGTCGTGGAACATGCGCCTGTTCAAGCATCTGCGTCGCGAGGCCGACAAGGCCAGCCGCCTGCTGGCCGAAGAGAAGGGCCCGTGCCTGGACGCCGAGGAACGCGGCGTGATGGAGCGGTTCAGCCACAAGCTGGCCATCGCCCCGACCGCCTCGATCTCGATCATCTGCGGCGGCACGTCCGCCGGCATCGAGCCGATCCCGGCCAACATCTACACCCACAAGACCCTGTCGGGCTCGTTCGCGGTCAAGAACCCCTATCTGGAGCGCCTGCTCGAGGAAAAGGGCATCAACACCGAGGCGGTGTGGAGCTCCATCCTGGAGAACGAAGGTTCGGTCCAGCACCTCGACGCCCTGAACGAGGACGAGAAGGGCGTGTTCAAG
Organism: Brevundimonas vesicularis NBRC 12165; assembly: GCF_001592205.1. Lineage (GTDB taxonomy): Bacteria > Pseudomonadota > Alphaproteobacteria > Caulobacterales > Caulobacteraceae > Brevundimonas > Brevundimonas vesicularis. Next base: position 62,075 of record NZ_BCWM01000005.1, read on the forward strand.
ACCGCCTTCGAACTGGACCAGCGCTGGGTGATCGAACTGGCCGCCGACCGCGCGCCGGAAATCTGCCAGGCCCAGTCGCTGAACCTGTTCATCCCCGGCGATGTGAACAAATGGGACCTGCACATGCTGCACTGGTCCGCCTGGGAGCGCGGCGTGAAGTCGCTGTACTATCTACGCTCCAAGTCGGTGCAGCGCGCCGCCTTCGCAGGCGCCGAGGACAAGGCCGAAGAGGTGATCGATCCCAATCAGCCGGATCTCTTCTCCCTGCCCAAGACCGACTACGACGAGTGCCTGGCCTGCCAATAAGGCCATCTGCACCAAACGACCCGATGGGCTCCGCGACAGCGGGGCCCTTTTTCGTTTGGGAACCGCTGCTGGGCGTCCTCGTTCAAAAGCGACGAAACCATGACCAAAAGCCGTTGGACTCTTGCGCCTAAGGGTTGCAGTGTGTGTCCAGCGGATCGGTGGGGAGACCGGATGCGATTAAAGGCCTGTATTGTCGGCTTTGGGGGCGTGTTGGCGATGGCCGGCGCGAGCGCCGCCCGCGCACAGACCTGGGCCCCCAACACCTTCGACGCCTCGCCCGATGTCGAGGCGCGCCTGACTGAACAGACCAGTTTCCGCGTAGCACCTGACGCCCGGTTCGGCGCCCAGATCGAAATCCCGACCGCCTTCCGTCCCGATGACCGATCCGGCCTGTCCGCCAGCACGCGCAACGACGTCTGGATCGATCGCACCGACTTTACCGACCGGGTGACGCTGGAGACGGCCGGCCGTCTGCGCCGCGCCGATGGCTCTCCCCTGCCGGTCACGCCCGTCGATCGGGCCGAACTGGACCCCCAAGCCTACGACCTGCGCTATGTGCGCGGCTTCCGCGGCGCGCGGGGCCACACCGCCTCGGGTCTGGAAGTCAGCCTGACCCCCCACGCCGGTCTCGGCGTCGGCAGCGAGGGCCGCTCGGCCGAGGCCGGCGTCACGCTCAAGATCGGCGAGGGGCTGGACCGCCTGGCCCCCAACGGCCGCGAACGGTTCGGCGAACGTCCCCGCTGGTATCTCTACGCCGCCGGTTCGGGCCGCGCCGTCGGCTACAACTTCGCCCGCACCCGCGACGGCGACTACGCGCGCTCCGGCTACACCCAGGACAAGGGCAGCTTCCTGGGCGACGCCTCGATCGGCGTGGCCTATCGCAAGGGCGACATGCAGACGTCGTTCGGCGTCGTCTATCGCGAGATCGACGCCGGCAAGGGTCTGCGCGGCATGAACGGCTTGGACACCGACGTCAGCGAAGGCCTGCTGGCCTTCCAGCTGTCGATCCGTCCCGGCCGCTGAGCCTTTAGCGAACCTCCGAGACCGCCACGCCCTCGCGACGCGGATCGGCCCCTCCGTCCCAGCGACCGTCGCGCCAGATCGCGCCATGCAGGCCTGAGGTCTCGGTGGCGTTGGGCTTCAGGGCCATGCCCGCCGCCGCCAAGGCGTCGCGGATATCGGGCGCGATCAGGTCGGTGTCGGCCCCGACCATCTCGCCCCGCACCACCAGATTGGGCAGGGCGATCGCCTCCTGCATCGACAAGCCCCAATCCATCGTCCCGACCAGGGCCTTGGCGACATAGGCCAGGATGCTGGACCCGCCCGGCGAGCCGATGGCGCCGACCAGCCGCCCTTGACGATCCAGAATCAGCACCGGCGTCATCGACGAGCGCGGCCGCTTGCCCGCCGCCACGGCATTGGCGGCCGGATGTCCGTCCTCCTGCGGCGTAAAGGAGAAGTCGGTCAGCTGGTTGTTCAGGAAGAAGCCGTCGACCATCCGGCCATTGCCGAAGATGCTCTCGACCGTCGTGGTCATGCTGACCGCATTGCCCCAGGCGTCCACCACGACCATGTGCGATGTGCCGCCCGGCTCGGCGGTCTGGTCGACCCCGCGCGGCGGCGATCCCGTCGGGGCGCCGGCCTCGACCGGCCCGTTCACCTGCGGGGCCAGGGCCGCGCGCGACGCGACATAATCGGGATCCAGCAGACCGGCGATCGGCACCCCGACGAAGTCGTTGTCGCCGATATAGCGGTCCCGGTCGGCATACATCAGCCGCTGCAACCGCCCGAAGGCGACCCAGGCTTCAGGGCTCCTGGCCCCCTTGTTCAGATCGGGCGTCGCCTCGGCCATGGCCAGGAACTGCAGCAACGCCACCCCGCTGGAGGGCGGCGGCGGCACGCAGACCACATAGGCCTGATAGGGCCGGCAAAGGGCGTCGCGGCGCAAGGGGCGATAGCCGGCGATGTCCGCCTCGGTCAGGCCGCCGGGACGCGGTCCTTCGCGAACCGCCGCCGCGATGTCGCGACCGATCGGCCCGCCATAGACGACGCCCGGCCCCCGCTGCGCCAACCGCGCGACCGTGTCGGCGTAGGCGGGGTTCTTCAGCGTATCGCCCGCCTGATACCGCGTGGCGTCCGGCTTGGTGAAATAGGCGCTGGCCCACCGCGTCCGCGCCTGAGGACTGCGTCCATTGATCATGCCGGCCAGACGCGGGCTGACCGTGAATCCGTCGCGCGCCAGCCGTTCGGCGTCCCCGAACAGATCGCGCCAGGCCAGCTTGCCGTGATCCTTCTGCGCCATGGCCAGCATTGCCACCGCCCCCGGCGCACCGGTCGAGCGGCCCGACAGCACCGCGTCGATGAAGGGCAGGGGCTTGCCGTCCTCATAGAACAGTTCGGGCGTCGCCGCCGCGGGCGCCGTCTCGCGCCCGTCATAGGCCGTGACGGTCCCGGTCTCGGCGTCATAGCTCATCAAAAAGGCCCCGCCCCCCAGGCCTGAAGACTGCGGCTCCACCAGGCCCAGCACCGCCTGGATCGCTACTGCGGCATCCACGGCCGATCCTCCGCGCCGCAACACGGTCATCCCCGCCTCGACCGCCAGCGGATTCGCCGCCGCCACAAACGGCCCCCGAGCGGGCGATGCGGCAATCGACGGGGCCGACACGGCCGGCGGCGACGCTGTCGTCGGCGAGTGCGCGCCGTGGATGTCTGTCGCGGTCTGGCATCCCGCCATGAGGACGGGAACCAGCACAGCGGCGATCTGGCGACGGAAGAAACGCATGGAAGATCCGAAAGCAGGGGAGCGTCACACAGGCCTAAGCCGTCGCAGCCGCCACGCCAACCGCTTCAGACGCAGAAACTGCATTCCCCCGCTTGCGTCCGCCCGATCCACCGGCTAAAGACCCGCCCTCGCCGCAAGGCAGCCGCACCCGTAGCTCAGCTGGATAGAGCATCAGACTACGAATCTGAGGGTCGGGCGTTCGAATCGCTCCGGGTGCGCCACTTCTTCCAATGACTTGATGATCAGCGCGCGTGCTCATGGACGCGTGGTTACAGTCGTTCTGCACCATTCTTTGAAGTCGGCGCTCGGCTGGGATGGTCTAATCGGCATCCAGCACGTCACCGGTTCGCGAACCGCGCCGCCGAAGTTATGTGGCCCGGTCCATCGTTTGTCTTGATGGAAGACATGGAAGCGCGGCGGACGGTTTTGATGGCTTTGCGAAACCAGCGTCAGTTTATGAGTTGAAAACTCAGTCTCAGGGCGCCGGTAATGCCTTTGACGCCCATGCGCATGCAGATGGCGCGCAGGTGGGCGCGCACGGTGTGGATCGACATATCCATCTTTCGGCCGATGTCCTTCGGGGCCTCGCCTTGGGTCAGATGGGACAGGACCAGGAGTTCGGCCCGGGTCAGACCGAAGATGGCGCGTAGCGGCTCCATAACCTCCACGCCCATGCAGTGGGCCGGGCGCGCCGTGGCGAAGATGCGGTCGATCGCATCGGGCGCCGTCGCCAGATCCAGCAGGCACCAGGCGTCATCGCCGGCGCGAAGCAGAAGGCGGCCGTGCGATTGTCGTCCTTCCAGCAGACGGTTGGCCAAGGCGTCGAACTCGCCACGATTGCGATGGGAGGGGCAGATGAAGGCCCCGCCAGCGCCCAGCACACCCGCTGCGATCATGGCTCTGGCATTGGCGTTGGCGTGGATTACGCAGCCCTGAGGATCCAGAACGAACCGGGCGAGAATGTCGTGTTCGAACCAGGCGGTGCAGTCCGCGCGGGGCATGGGTGTCGGATTTCCAGTCGATCTGATTGGCGTCGGGCGCTGCCCAAATTCTCCTTGCAGGATTGCTGAAACAGCACGGCCGTCTGTTCGCGACGACGCCGCTATCTTTTGCTCATACATTTGCGCCACCCATTTCCGCAGGCTGTCCAAACCCGGATAGGGCTGTCAGCCTCAAGCTTACGATCTGTGTGTGCCGGCTCCTCCAAACAGCCGGCTCATCGCGTTAACTTTGTTACCAGTTTGACGGCCGGGTCGTAATCGCCGCTATGGGCTAACCATGATGGGGTATCTCTCGTCAGCGGGGCGATATGTCGATAGCGAGCACATCCTGATAGCGACCGGCCATCTGATCCTTGATCTTGCCCAAGGTGAACAGCATCGGCAGCGACATGCCGGCGAGGGTGCGGGGCGGATCGACCTCCTTGGTCCACGGTGCCTGTAGATCGACCGGTGTCCCGTCCAGCTCGACGGCGTAGGCGACGGAGGACGCGGTCTCCGCGTCGCCCTCACGTTGCATCAGGCCGCGATGTTCGGACATGATCGCGATGACCGACGGTGCATTGGCGCGGACCTGGATGAAGATGCGCCGCGTCAGGCCGGTAGAGGCGTCACCGAAATCGACCACCTCCACACTGGAACCCGAACCAAAGGCGCCGGCGGCGCCAGCCAGATTCAGTTGTGCTCGGGGCGTGGAGACCAACTGCATACGGACCGGGATTGGGGCAAGCAAAGCCGTTCCATCAGCGTCCTTGACCAGCAGCTTTAAGTCGGTGGCGTAGGTTCCGGCGTCGGGCACGGCGTCCACGACGATGGCGGCGTCCAGCTGCGCCTGACCTGTCGCCTTGCCTGCGAGAGTGTAGCGGAAGACGCCAGGCTCGACGTCGGACGTCTGAAGCCCCGACGCCTCTCGCGGACGGAACTGCACTCCCACGCCCCCAAGGGGCAGGCCAGAAACAATCGCCCCGCCGTCGTCCACGACGGACAACCGCAGCTCGCAGACCTCGTCTGCCTGGTTCTTCAGGCCCAGATCGATGGCGCCGCTCGACGGTCCCGCAGCGAAGGGATTGTAGTTGATGACGACAGTGCTGGGGCTCTGGGTCAGGGCAAGGTCGCAGGCTCTCGCCTTGGAGGCGGTCACGGCCAGAATAGCCGCCAGGACCAGCGAGACGATGACGGTCAGCGTTTCAGACCAGGTTGGAACCCGGATCTTTCGGTCACCTTGCGCCTTGCGCCTACGGCGACGGCGGAGACGTGCGGATTTCGCCGACATCGACTGTTCCTTCCACTTTCTCGGGAATCACGAATTCTCCCACCACGGCGCCCTGGATCACCAGGCGATAACGACCCGGAGCCAGGCCATCGGCGATGAAACGCCCGGAGCGGTTGGTGAAGAAGGGCTTGCCCTCGGCATCAGCCGGAGCGCCTGCCGCTTGGATGACGCCGCCGGCCAGAGCGACCGGTCCATTGGCGGACATCAGGACGCCTCGCGCGGTGCGCGACGCGTCGCTACCCACCACGAAGCGGTACCCGTTGCCGTAGCCCGGGAAGATGTTGATGACGCCACTGCCCAGGTCATAGCCCTGCGGCAGCGGATCGGCCTCGATCTCGTAGCGATTGACGCCATAGCCGCGATCCAACCCGACCAGAGCCGGACCCAGCCATCCGCTGTGCGCGACCGTATAGCCGCTGGAATCCGTCAGCTTGATGCGTGAATGGGACAGGGTAGGGTGGGGCGTTGCGATGACGAAGCCCTCGCGCGCCGAACGTCCGACGCCAAAGGCGCCGCCGGCGTAACCGATCATCGTCGACATTCGCCACAACGACTCCTGGCGCGTGACCCCGCCGGGCTCGGACGAAACCAGCCGGTTCGATACGAGTTCGGCGTCGAACCGATTATTGATGTAGCGCAGGTCCGCCGTGATCGCTTGGTTGGTTCGATCTTGCGACAGCCGCAAGTCGCCGCTCAAGTCGTTGAGGCGGCCCGAAGATGCGCGTGACACCCCAACCTCGCGCAGGTCGTTGTCGGTGTCGTAGCGCGCGGTGGTGCTCCAGCGCCCGCCGAAGCGCGACGTCAGCGTCAATCCGAAGCGGTCCTCGTCGCGGCCATCTTCGGTGGACCCGCGCTGCCAGGCCAGATTGACCGCGAAACGACGGAAAGTGCGGCCCAGGCCCAGGCTGAAATCGGTGCGATCTTTTTGTTGGCGACCCTTTACGAAGGCGACGCCGCCGCTGATCGAATAGTCACGAAAACGCACAAGCAGCCGCGCGGCGGCGCGCCATTTCTCGTTGTTGAAAGCGGACGGATCGAAGGCGCTCTGAAAATAGCGGCTGGTCGCCTGGGCCGACGCCACAAGGCGCGCATCAGCGGTCTTGCCCAAAGTCCTTTCGAGGAGATAGTCGACAGAGGCGACGTAGCCGTTTTTTCCGGTGTCGCCGTTGTGGCTGGCGGCGCTGCTCAGCTGGATCAGACCCAGTTTGGAACCCCACGTCGCTATGGCGCCGGCTTGCCCCTTTCGGTCGGCGATCTGAGCGTTGACGCCGACGGTCAGAACATCGGACAGGCCCTTGCGAACAAAGCCGCTCGCGGCCAGCGTCGAGCCGTATTGTAGATCTCCGCCTTCTTCCAGCAGTCCGGCCGACACCCCAAAATCCAACACGCCGCGATCCAGCAGCCCGGCGCCGCCGAACAGGTCGAACACAGCGATCTCGCGCCGACCGCTGTCGTCTTCGACGAGCAGGCGAACCGTGTTGGCGCCCTGCGCGAAGGGAAAGTCGCCAATGGAGTAGGGGCCGGCCTCCAGACGGATCCGTTCCGCCACCACGCCGTTGACCTCGACGACGACCAAGGCCGGACGGTCTAGGATGAACTGGCGGCGCCCTGCGGGACGCACGTTCTGGAATGGTCGAATGGTTGAATACGCGCGTGCGGCCGATAGCCCCAAAAATCTTTGCGAGCCCTGAAAACTGTCGATGGGGGGCGCGAACTCGCCGGCGGTCAAACGTACAGCGGATTTGAAGATGTCCTTGGTCAGACGGATTTCGCGGCGCTGCCAGCGGCCTTGCGTGTTGTTCCCGTCGTAATCGACGCCGGTGGTCAGCGTGACGCCGTCAAATCCGCCGAGATTGGCGAAAAAGTCGACGCCGCCCTGTAGCGGCGAAAAACGAGTGTCGGTGTGGGAGTAGAGTTGGGCCAGGGTGATATTCGCGCCGGCCGAAAAGTCCGCCGGTTGATCGAAGGCGGCAGGGTCGATCACCGGGGTTTGGGAGAAGCCGACATCGCGACGCGCTCGGCTTTCCGGCGTGGATGTCGCGACGAAGGTCAGCGAAAGGGGATCGAAGGCTAGCGAAAAGGTGTCGGTGACAAGGTCCGCCATATTGACCTTCGTCTGTGTCGCGATCCGGCCTGACAGAGTGGTGAAGAGTTCGGACCCGATCTGAGGCCGCAACAGGTCCAGCAGGGCTGTCGCATCCACCAATCCCTGGCCCTGGGCGTCGACCGAGCCGCTGATGTCGCCAAGATATTTGCCGTCGAGCGTTAGCGGGCCCTGGATCGGCGTAAAGACCGAGGACGGCCTGACCGAAGGAGACTGGTCCTGAATGGGTGGCGAAGCTTCGGTAACTGGGCCTTCGCTTTCGTCTCGATCGATGGCTACGACGGCGGAATAGTCCGGCGGCGCCGTGCGCATGACCTCATCGGTCAGCACGACGGGAGCGGCATGTGCCACGGTAGCCAATCCGCCCCCCATGCAGGCGACGGCCCCGATGCGGCGAAAAGCGGTTCGCGCTCCGGACCGCCCGCCCTTGAGGGACTCGCGGGCCATCGCCGGCCCTCACAGCAGCACGATAGAAGCGGTGAGGTCGCCGGATGCCGATGCGGCGAGGGCCGCCGGTATCTTCACCTGCCGCGTGGCGCCGCCGGCGATCACGCTGACCTGTCCGACATCCACTTCGGCGGCCGGCACCTCATGCGACTGTCCGTCCGCCGTCTTCAGGATGATCCTGGACTCGCGGATATAGGCGAAGCCGGTCCCTGAATTGTGGGCGGTCAGGATGACGTCGCCGTTCGGCTCGCGCGACACCGCAGTGACCTGCACTTCGGCGCGCGCTCTGGGCGGGGCCACGAAGACATAGGTATTGATCGTGAAGGCGACCTGAATGTCAGCGCCTACGCCGCCGTCGCTGGGCGTTGTCTGCATATTGATCGGCAACTGTGCTGCGCGGACCAGATACATACGGCCCTCTTCGGTAGCGTCGCCCGTGTAGCGGACTTGGATCACCTGCTCGCGATTGGCCGGGATGACGGACTGGACAGGAAACACCGTAATGTCTTTGTCGTCTTCGACCAGAGACCGGGCGCCGTTATCATCGACCTGCATGCGATAGGTCTCGATTTCGACCGTCGCTGGTGTGGCGCTGTCGTTCCTGACGGTCATCCGATAGCTGGACCCACTGCCGGATGGCGTGATCTTCGAGATCATGGGCGACACGTCCATGGCCTCGGCCGGTGCAGTCGCGCCTGCCATCAGGACTGTCGTTAAAGCCGTTGCGGCCATCAGTGTCGCGAATACACGACGTGTCATTGTTGCCCCCGTTGTGTTGTCAGACTTCTCACGAAGAAGCAGGGGCCGTCCGAGGGCGGCCCCTGCATTTCGCGACGATCAGGCGGGATCGAGCGAGAAGGTGAAGGTTTCCGTATAGGTTCCGGCCGGAGCCGAGGCGGCGCCTGGACCCGAGGGGGAGGCAGCGCAACCGGAAGAGCCGGGGTTGCTCGGATCGCCCTGCGTTCCGCCCACACCGCTGCCGCCGGGGACGTTGTAGCAGAGGTTCAGGAACAGATCGCCGAAGACGCCGTCAGCCAGTTTTTGGCTGTAGCCGCCAGAGTTGGTGACTTGGGCAGGTTCGCCGGGATAGGTGTCGTTGGCCGCAAAGCCCAGGCTGGGGATTTCCGGCACGGACAGATCCCAATCGTAGTTGATCAGCTTGCCTGCCGCCGACTTGAAGTCGCCGTTGGCGGCGCTTGATGTCAGTTTGGCGCCGCTGGCGGCGTTGCACGACATCCGCAATGTGGTGACCTTCTGACGTACGCCGTTGGCGACCGCGACGTTTCCGCCTGCAACATTGGCCAAGCCGATGCCGCAGAAGTTGGTCACGGTGGTCGAGACGGTAACATTTGTCTGTGCGCTCGACACCGCCGGCATCGCCAGCAGGGCCGCAGCGGCAGTCGCCGCTGCAATAATATAGGTCCGCATAATATCCTCCAGCTTTTCAATATTTTCCCGCCCAATGAGACTGGGTGGGCTCCACAATGTCGTGGTGTCATCATCTATTCACCGCTGGAGGCGGCGTCGCATCGTCAAAGACACTATCGATGATTGCTTAGTCGATCTGCGCATCATTATTGGTGGTGCAAGGACACACCTTGAAGCTGCGCCAGCGTGTTGGTGTGAAAGTTCGACGCCACTTGGCGAGCGGTATTGAGCTGGATCGGCTTCGACGGCCGTCACTCCCCTAACTCGGGTATGTCAATTGGCCCGGTCTGTGGATAGGACGGTGTGGTGAACTGCGCCTGAGAACGCTCGACGCTTGGAATGGCTGTTTACGTGTCGAGCATCGAGGCCCAGCCACGAGGGAGGGTTGAGATGATTGTGGGCGTGACGGGCTTTCTTGCTGTCGGGAGTGAAATCGGCGACTGCGATCCACGACAGGCGAACCTGAACTTCGACGATGACGCCGATCTCATACCGCCCTGGTCTCGCGCCATCGCGGCTTGGGTCAACATCGATCCCCGCGCCAGGATGTTGTTATCGCGATCGGGACGAATCGGTTGGGCCAACGAAGCCGCCTATCGAATGTTGAAGGACGCCGGCGTGTTCCGGCTCATTGACGACCATCTTGTCTCCGACAGTGCTCAGACGGCTGCGGCGCTGGCGCGCCTTCTGAGAGACGCTGTGCCCGGCCAAGCGATCTATGCGGTCACATCGACGGATGCGGATCGACAATGGCTTTTGCGCTGTCAACAACTGATACCCGGCGATGACGACAGCATAGGTTTTGCCGCACACCGAATGGCGGACCGTGTTTCGTACGAAGCAATGCTCCAGATTCACCACCTGACACCCTGCGAAAAACACATCGTGACGATGATGTTGGCGGGGATGGAGACGGGGCGTATTGCTCAGAAGCAGGACATCTCCATCGAGACACTGCGCACTCACATCAAACATGCCTATCGCAAGTTGGACGTCAGCAGTCGTGGCGAACTATTCGCCAAGGCTGTGGACTTCGCGGGTCTTTAGGCCGGCGCACGATTCGGGCGGAGACGTAGGTTCCGTTTGGCGGGCCATTGCGTGAACATGCCGTTCGGTCCGCGACGCAGCGGCTGATCGAGCTACACCTTCAGGGGCGCTCCGATTTTCGTGGCAATCTCCCGGCCCGCTATTGGCGCCGGCCACACGAACGCTTAACCGTGCCTGATATACAACCCATGATGGTAATCGTGAGGTTGGCATGCGGACGTTTGGACCCATTCCTTCTGCAAGGCGACGCGGGCGCGAGGGCGTGGCGGCGGTGGAGTTTGCGCTGGTGGGGCCGATCCTGGTCCTGCTGCTGATCGGCATCGTCGTCTATGGCGGCTGGTTTTTGATGGCCCAGTCGGTTCAGGCCCTGGCGTCTGAGGGCGCCAGGGCGGCGATCGGGGGGCTGGATCCAGTCGAGCGCGACGGTCTGGCGCGGCGTGAAGTCAGCGAGGCGGTGCGAGGCGTGGCGCTGAACCCCAAGCACACGACCATCGAGGTGATGGAGGACGCCGGCCGCCTGCGGGTCGTCGTCGCCTATGACGCGAGCGACAGTCTGATCATGGCGCTGGGCGGGATGCTGCCGCGTCCGCCGTCTGTCATTCGGCGTTCGGCGGTCATCCATGTGGGCGACTATTGATGAGCGTCCGGGCGCCTTGGCTGCCGCTCCGGTTCGGCGCCGATCGGCGCGGGGCTGTGGCGGTGATCGCGGCGGTCGCGGGCGGTCTGTTGTGTCTGTTCACGGCGGCGGTGATCGACCTGGGCGTTCTGGTCCTGCACACGCGCCGGGTTCAGGGGGCGGCGGATCTCGCGGCGCTGTCGGCGGTGCGAAACCTGGCGCAGGGCGAGGGTGCGGCCTTGCGCGCGGCCCAGGCGACGGTCGAGGCCAATGTGGCGCCCGACGTCTCGGTCACGGTGGCGACGGCGCTGGGCGTCTATACGCCCGATCCGGCCAAGGCGCGCAACGACCGGTTCATGACGGGCGGGATCAAGCCGAACGCCGCACGGGTCGAGGTCACCAGCCGCGCGCCGATGTTCTTCACGCCGCTGTTGCTGGGCCGCGATCAGGTGCGGGTCACCCGCCGGGCCACGGCGACGACGGGCGGCGGGACGCCCAAGGCCATGATCTCGATCGGGTCGCGTCTGGCGCGACTGGACGGCGGCGTGGCCAATCAACTGCTCGGCGGCCTGACCGGGTCCAAGGTGTCGCTCAGCGTCATGGACTATCGTCGTCTGATCGATCTGGACGTCAATCTGCTGGGGTTCACCGACGCCCTGGCGACCGATCTGGGCGTCCAGGTCGGCGACTACGACCGGCTTCTGGCGACCCAGGTCGACGCCGCCCGTGCGTTGAGGGTGCTGGAGCGGGTGGCGGGCGGCCAGGACGGCGGGGCGCTGGGCAAGGTGGCCTCGGCCTCGGTCGGGACAAAGGTCAAGCTGGGCGATCTGATCGGGCTGGAGGCGCGCTCGCCGGACGGGATCCGCGAGGGGCTGGACGCCTCGGTGTCGGCCATGGATCTGGTCATGGCCATGCTGGAGGTCGGGGGCGGGGATCGACAGATCGCGCTGAATCTGGGCGTGCCGGCAGGGCTGGCGGATCTGAAGACCAGCCTGGCGATCGGCGAACGCCCCAATCGCTCCCCGTGGCTGACGGTGACGGCCGACGGCCAGCCGATCATTCGCACGGCCCAAGCGCGGCTCTATGTGCGGGCCAAGACCGCGCAATCCCTGTCAGGTCTGGCGCGGGTCGAACTGCCGATCCTGATCGAACTGGCGGCGTCCGAGGCGAGGCTGAAGTCGCTGTCCTGCGATCCGAGGCGCGCGGTCGAGGTCGATGTGCGGCCGGGCCTGGCGCGCGCATCGATCGGTGTGGTGGACGAGGCGAAGCTGGGCGATTTCAAAACCCCGCTGACGCCCCAGCGCGCGACCCTGCTGTCGGTCCTGGGCCTCGTCAGCATCACCGGCAAGGCGGATGTCGAGGCGGCGGACACCGGTTTCAGGCCGCTAAGGTTCGACGCGGGCGACATCGACAATCAGCGCATCAAGACCATGGCGTCGCGCGGCTTCGCCAGCGGTGCGGTCGCCAGCCTGCTGGCGCGGCTGGACGTGGATGTGAACGTGATCGGGCTGGGCCTGGGGCTCGGCGACCTGACCAAGGCGCTGGGGCGGCTGCTGGAGCCGCTGGGGCCGGTGCTGGACGGCGCGCTGAATCCGGTACTGGACCTGTTGGGCCTGAAGCTGGGCGAGGCCGATGTGACGGTCCACGGCCTGTCCTGCCCGACACCGGGGCGCGCGACCCCGCGTCTGGTTGGCTGAACCTTAGCCGCGGGCCGGACGCAGGCCTTCGGCCGAGGCCTGCTGCATGGCGGGGCGCTTTTGACCGCCCGAAGCGATAATGCGGTCGATGCGGGCCTTTTCGGCGCGGAAGGCGGTCAGGTCGGCGCCGGCCAGTTCGGTGCCTTCCTGGGTGCGCACGCCGGCGGGATTGATCCGCTGGCCGCCGCGCCACAGCTCATAGTGAAGGTGCGGACCGGTCGAGGCGCCGGTCGAGCCGACATAGGCGACGATCTGACCCTGGCTGACCCGCTGGCCGGCGCGGATGCCCGAGCCGTAGCGCGACAGGTGGCCGTAGCCGCTTTCCAGTCCGTTGTTGTGGCGGATGCGCAGCCAGTTGCCATATCCGCCCCAGCGGCGCGCCTCGACCACCACGCCATCGGCGGGAGCCACGACCGGCGTGCCGGTTCCGGCGGCGAAGTCGATGCCCTGGTGCATCTTCTTATAGCCCGAGATCGGGTGCGTACGGAAACCAAAGCCCGAGGACACGCGGCGGAAGTTCTGCAGCGGCGTGCGCATCATGGCCGAGCGCAGGTTCTTGCCGTTCGAATCGAAGAACTGAGCTTCCTTCGCGCCGGCGGGCTTGAAGCGATAGAAGGTGACGCCGCGCAGTTCGGCGTACATCAGGTCGCCCACGTCCACCGTGCGGCCGGCCTCGGTCACTTCACGATCGAAGACCATGGTGAACTCGTCGGTGGCGCGAATGTCGCGCTGCATGTCGAACTTGGTGGCGAACAGGCGGCTGGCCGAACGGACGATGGAGGCGGTGGCGCCCAGTTCACGCGCGCTGGCCGACAGGCTGCGCTCGACATCGCCCTTCAGGACGACGGTCTCATGGGTGACTTTTTCTTCCAGCGAACGCAGGCGCAAGGCGCCGTCGAAGCTGCGCGACACGGTCAGTTGCGACGCCGGGCCGGTGCGCATGGTCAGGCCGATCAGGCGGGCGTCGCCCCGGCCATTGCGCGGTTTGGCGATGGCGGTTTCGAACTTCAGTCCGGCGCGCAGATCGGCCAGGTCGAAGGCGTTGGCGACGGTGGCGGCGACGGCGCTGGCTTCTTCGGGGGCGACGCCGGTGCGGCGCACGGCCTGCTCGAAGGTTTCGCCACGGCGAATCTGGACGTTGACGGCCTCGGGCGCCGTCATTCCGGCGGGAGCATTGGCGGCGGCGAAGGCTTTGGCTTCCATGGCCGCCATCTGCGTCGAGGTCAGCGCGGGAACTTCTTCCGCCTGAGCGGGTTGATAGGCTCGACCGGCGAGCATCGCCACCGAGATTGCAGCGGCCGCCGTAAGCATGTGCGGCGCGAGCCGCATCGGCTGGCGGCGTGGGTCGAACTGAGCCATCGGTCCCCGTCGTATTGCGACGCCTTCGGCGCCAAAGCTTTACTCGTTCTCGAAGATCGCGCCGTATCGCCCGTGGCGCGAAGGCGGTCCTATACCGCGCTTGTCTCATTTTGGAAAGCAGACCGTTACAAACGGTTAACGTGCGTCAGACAAAGCTCGACGGTGCAGGGATCCCGACCGGTCGATTCGCCGTTATCTGGCCCAGCTTGACCGGCAGGAAGCGGGCGCCGACAACCGACCGTCACGCTTTGATCTTGTGCTGGGGACAAGGATGACCAAGGTGGGCGGCCCGCTGTTTCAATCACGCGATCGATCCGTTTGACCGACACGCCGTCCAAGCCAAAGCCAAAGCCGCAGGCCAAGACCCGTCGCATCCTGCGCGCCGTCGCAGTCGGCGTTCTGATCCTGGCGCTGCTGATCGGCGTGGTGGCGGCCCTGATCTATCTCAATCGCCGCGCGGTGGCCCGCAATGTCCTCGTCGGCTGGCTGGACCAGCGCGGGATTCCGGCCGATGTCGAGGTGGAGCGGATCGAGATCGACGGGTTCGTCGGTCGCATTCGCATCGGCGATCCCAACAATCCGGATGTCGTCGTCGAGCGGGCCGAGGTCGATTACGCCGTCGCCCTGCCGTGGTCCAAGTCGGGCCTGGGCGTGACCCCCAGCCGCATCCGCCTGCTGCGACCGGTCGTCCGGGCCAGCTGGAAGGGCGGAAAACTGTCATTCGGCTCGCTGGACCCCCTGATCAAGGAGTTCACCGGCGGACCGCCGCGCCCGGATTCGCGCGGGCCGCTGGTCATCGTCGAGGGCGGTCGCGGGCGGTTGAATACGGAATACGGGCCGGTCAATCTGCTGGCTGACGCCCGGATTGACGACGGCAAGCTGATGCGGCTGGCGGCGCGGCTCCCGAAGGCCGCGCTGAAGAGCGGCGACACGCAGGCCCAGGGCCTGTCCGGCCTTCTGGATCTGACCACGACCGGCGACCGGATGGCGATCAAGCTGTCGGCCGCCGCCGACAGCTTCGCGACACCGGCGGCCCGAGGGCAGGGGGCTGCGCTGACGCTGACCGGCGATCTGCCCTATCCGGATCTGAAGACGCGGCGCGGCGACGGCCGGGCAGTTCTGGACGCCCGCCTGACCGGCGAGCGCCTGGGAACCTCGACGCTCAGCGCCCGCAGCGCCGATGTCGTCGCCCGCTTCGACGGCGCCGTCTCCGGTTGGATCGAAACCTTCCGGCTGGACGGCGAAGTCACAACTGCGCTGAAGGCGGCGGCCGTCGAGGGCGCGGACCTGCGCATCGCCGATGTCGCCGCGACGGCGACGCGGGGCAAGCTGACGGTGTCGCGCGACGACGCCGTGCGCTGGCGCATGCAGGGGCCGCTGGCCCTGACCGCCGGTTCGGGACGGACGGGTCAGACGACAATCGGCGGATTGTCGTTGACGTCGCGCGACCTAGCCTTGGGCGGCAAGGATGCGGCCTTCGAGGCGACAGGCCCATTAAGCGCGACCTTCGACCGTTTCGGTTTCGGCGACCTGGCGCTGAAGCGCGGCCGCGCCGACCTGGATCTGGACGTGGTCAGCGACGGCGGGGTTCAGATCGCGGCGAACGGATCGCTGCGCGCGGCCGACGGGGCCTGGCCCCTGTTCGGCGCGCTCGGCCGCGACGACATCGCCGAGCTGGCCGAGATGAAGCGCGCGCTGGGACGCTTCGCCCTTAACGCGCCCGCCATCCGCTTCGCCACGGGCGCGGCCGGCACGACTGTATCCCTGTCGCGTCCTGTCACCCTGACGCCCGCCAACGGCGGCGTCCTGACGGTGGCTCAAGGTCAGGGCGGCGCCTATCAGGCCGAGCCGGGGCGGCTGGGCGGCGGGGCGCTGACCCTGACCGCAACGCGCGGCAAGGGCTTGCCGGAAATGTCCGTCGCGATCCCGAACTGGCGCCTGACCGAAGGCGGGTTCGAAGCGACGCTGGACGGTCGCGCCCGACTGGATTTCGACCTGGCGCGCGGCATCGACGCCCGGACGCGCGGCGTCCTGGCTATGAACGCCGGCCGGCTGACCTATGCGACATCGGACTGCGTCGACCTGACCGTCGAGCGGCTGGAGCTGGACGAGAACGACGTCCATCAGGTCGTCGGCAAGCTGTGTCCCCAGGGTGGTCCGCTGTTGACGTCGAAGGACGGCGTCTGGCGCGTCGCGGGCGGCTTCAGTCAGGTCTCGGCCCAGGCGCCCTTCCTCGGCATGCGGTTCGCCGACGCCTCGGGCCGTGTCACCGTCGATGGAACCAAGGCGGGCATCGGCTTGACCGCCAATGTGGCCGCCGCCCGCGTCATCGACGCCCTGACGCCGGAACGTTTCGAACCGCTTTCCGCCACAGGATCTGCGACCCTGGCGAGCGAACGCTGGAGCGGCGCCTTCGATCTGAAAGGCACGGGCGCGGCGGCCGCCTTTGATCTCGGTCGCCTGACCCTGGCGCACGATGGCCGCACCGGATCGGGCGGCATCGTCATCACCGCCCCGAACGTGACCTTCGCCGAGCATGGGCTTCAGCCGGCGATGCTCAGTCCGCTCGCCGCCGACTTCCTGCAGTCGCCGGTCGAGGGCGCCGTCAGCTTCGACGGGCGTTTCGACTGGACCAAGGACGCCGAACCGACCTCCAGCGGCCATCTGGTAACGCCGGGCCTGGATTTCGTCAGTCCGGTCGGGGCCGTGAAGGGCCTGCGCGGCGACATCGTCTTCAGCAGCCTGACGCCCCTGATCACCGCCCCGAACCAGAAGCTGACGGCCGACAGCCTCGCCGTCGGCACGGCTGTCACGGCGCTGGATGTGACCTTCTCGGTCAATGAGGCCGGGGTGCTGATCGACGGCGCCCAGGTCGTCGCCGGCGGCGGGACCGTCTCGGTCGAACCCTTCACCGTCCCGCTGGACGCGACCCAGCCCTACAGCGGCGTGATCGTGCTGGATCGGGTGCAGCTGGGCGATATTGTCGCCGACACCGGCTTTGACGACAAGGTTCAGCTGGACGCCGTCGTCTCGGGCCGCCTGCCCTTCATCATGGACCCCAAGCGCGGGCTCAAGATCACCGCCGGCAAGCTGGAGGCGGTCCAGCCGGGCCGCCTGTCGATCAAGCGGGACGTCCTGACCGATGTCGCCGCCAGCGGCGGGGGCGGCGAGGTGTCGGAAAACGTCGTCGAGGACCTGGCCTATCAGGCGATGGAAAATCTGTCCTTCGACCAGCTCAGCGCCGATGTGAACAGCCTGGACGGCGGGCGTCTGGCGGTCCTGTTCCACATTCGCGGCCGCCACGATCCGCCCAAACGTCAGGAGCTTCGGCTGACGATCGGCGAACTGATCAGCCGCCAATTCCTGAACCGCAAACTGCCGTTGCCGTCCAACACTCAGATTGACCTGACCCTGGACACGACCTTGAACGCCAACCAGCTGATCTCGGATCTGCTGGCCGTCAATCGCGCCCGCCAGGGTCAGCAGGATGCGACGCCCGCGCCCGTCCCGGCGCCTGCCGATTGAACTTCACCATTCAGCGCGCGTTCATTGGACGGCGTGCTATTAGAGACATCACCCTCGGCCGAACCGGAGCCCACGTCATGATCCACAAGCGCCAACTGGCCGGCCTCGGTTTCGGAGCCGTCGTCGTCGCCCTCGCGGCCTGCGCCCCGACCATCCGTCTTGAGGTCGCGCCGATCCAGATCTACGCCAAGCTGGACGCCGACGTGCGCGTTCGGCTGGACCAGGAGCTGCAGCAGCTGTTGCAGCAGAACCCCAACCTCTTCTGATTTCCCGCTTCTCTCTGAAAGGGACAGGCTGACATGACCTTCCGCAAACTCTTCGTCATCGGCGCCGCCGTTGCGGCTCTGGGCGTCGCGGGCGCCGCCATCGCCCAGACCAGCGCCCAGAAGGCGCAGATCGACCAGGCCAAGGCCGCCGGCACCGTGGGTGAGCAGGCCGACGGTTACCTTGGCTTCCGCACCCCGACCTCGGACGCCAGCCTGCGCGCCGCCGTTGACGCCACCAACTCCGGCCGCCGCGCCGCCTACGCCCGCAGCGCCGCCGACGCGGGCACTTCGGCGGATGTCGCAGGGGCCCGGATGTTCGAGGCCCAGCTGCTGCCCCGCATCTCCTCGGGCCAATGGTACCGCAACGCCCAGGGCCAGTGGGTCCAGCGCTAGGACCACGCTTTTCCCACCCCCCCCTCGGGCGATGTCCCGGGGGGTGTTTGTATATTGGCGATCAGTCGACGGCGTCAGGCGGCGGCGCGTCGATCCACCAGCGCGGGCAGCAACAGCCCTTCAGCCAACGCCCTGACCACCGGCACGGCGACCGCGTCGCCCATCAGCTTCAGCGCCGCGCTTTCGCTCGACGGCAGGCGATAGTCGTCAGACACGCCCATCAGCCGCGCGGCCTCGCGCCCGGTCAGCCGCCGAACCCGCGCCAAGCCCCGATCGCACACCACCACATATTGACGCGACGAGCCGCCGGCCGGCGTCCTCAGGCATCCGGCCAGGCCATCGAACCGGATTTCCAGACGCTGAACCTTATGGCCGTTCTCGGTCCGCACCCGGCGATAGGCGGCGCCGACGCAACGCTGGCCCGACGCCAGGGCCGACGCGATCCGGGCGCGGTGCAGCGGCGCGGCCAGGGCCAGGATGGCGTCCGCATCATCCAGCCAGGTGACGGCGTCGTCCGGCTCCAGAATGGCCGCCAGGTCCAGATTGCGCTGCGACGGCGCAGGCAGCGACCACCAGGCCCAAGCCGCCTTCACCGCCTCGGGCAGCCGCGCGTGGGCGGCGACCAGACGCGCTGAATGGAAGGGCTGGGTCGGACCGGCCGCGCGCGGCGCCTCGCCCTGAATGGCCACCACGAACAGGCGCGGCCGCGACTGGGGCAGCCAGTGGGCGGCGTCCATCTCCAGTGCGCCGACCGTATAGCCCGCCTCGACCATCGCCGTGCAGACGGCCGCGAAATCCCGCCCCACTTCGGTCCTTGGCCCGGAAGTCAGCAGGCCGATGACGTTCTCAAGCACGATCACGCGCGGGCTGCGCCCCTCGGCCGCCAGCCCCTGCATCAGCCGCCAAAAGCCCCAGAAGGCGCCCGACCGCCCGGCCTCCAGCCCGCCGCGCGCGCCCGCAAGGCTGACGTCCTGACAGGGCGACGAGGCCCAGGCCATGTCGGGCCGTCCCGGCAGATCGTCGACGGTCAGGCCCCAGACATCGCCCTGACGAAACGGGGTATGTGGATGATTGGCTTTAAAGGCGCGCGCCTTGGCCGCGTCCATGTCGTTGGCCAAGACGGTGTCGATGCCGGCGGCGGACAGTCCCAACCCCGCCAGGCCGCCCCCGGCGAAGAACTCGAATGCGGTGGGGCGAATCGACATGGGACCAGCATAACCCAGCCGCGCCCCTTGACCGAGGGCGGCGGGGACCTCACCTGCGCCCGAACCAAAAGGAGCCGTCATGCGCCTCATTCCGCTCACAGCCGCCCCGTTCGCCATCGCCCTTGCCGGCCTCTCGCTCAGCGCCTGCTACGACCGCGAGGATTCCAAGCCCAAGCCGGCGCCGCAGCCCCAGGCCGCCGTCACCCTGGCCGGGGTCGATCTGGGCCAGCCGGTGCGGGCGCTGGGGACCGAACCCTTTTGGGGCGTAGAGATCACGCCGGACGCCCTGGTCTACACCCGCGTCGATCAGCCGACCCAGCGTGCGCCGAACCATGGCGCGACGGTCCAGGGCACGGTCGCGACCTTCGCCAGCTCAACCAATCTGAACAAGGCGCTGAACGTCGTGCTGATCGCCACCGAATGTTCGGATGGCATGAGCGACCGCACCTATCCGCTGACGGCCAAGGTCGAGATTGGCGATGACGAGCTGACGGGTTGCGCGGCGCCGGCGTCGATGCTGACCACCCCGCCCGCGCCCTGAAGCGTCACCACCATTCGGCGTCGCGCAGCATCCGGGCGTAGCGGCGGCTGACGGGCGCCGACAGGCCGCCGTCCAGCGTCAGGGTCGCGCGACCGTCGCCGCGTTCGACGGCGCGCACCGCCTCGCGCGCCACCCACCAGCTGCGGTGCGTCTGGGCGCCCTCCAGCCCCTCCAGCTCTTCCACCGCGTCCGACAGCCGCATCAGGATCAGGTCCGATCCCCGGTCGGTATGGATGCGCAGATAGTGGTCCTCGGCCTGCACCGCCCGGATCGTCGCGCCTTTCAGCTTCATGGGCAGACGGTCCAGAAACCGCACCGGACGGGCCGCTGTCTCAGGCGGCGCCGCATGGGTCTGGACCGGCACGGCCCGCCCCAAAAAGACGTTCAACGTCGTCACCGCCGCCGTAATGACCACGACGGGCACGATCAGCTGCGGCAGCACCGCCAACGGATAGAGCCTCTGGGCGAAGAACAGGCCCGTCGCCGCCCAGACGATGACGCAAAGCGGCCCGGTGATCACGACCACCATGACCGCGATGGTCAGCCACGGCCGCTCGTCCGAATCCAGAAACCGGCTGACCAGCACCCCGCACAGATGCCCCCACAGTCCGCCCAGCACCATGACCAGCACCCAATAGGCCAGTCGCTGAACGAAGGTCGCGCCCGCCGTCCCGAACGCCCCGGTCGTCGCCAGAAACACGCCGCCCAGAACGGCGACAATCAGGCCCCTGACAAAGGTGCGGCGACGGTCTGCGGCGAGGGTTGTCATGGCGCCTTGAGATCATGATTTCCGACACGTTGAAAGGCGGGCGCGAAAGACAGGTGGGCGTTGGCGCAGCACAGACGGTCATTGGCGAAAGCCCCGATGCGGCGGGCGGGACGCTGCGGCACGACCGGGCAAACGGAGATGTCCGATGCCTCGCCTTTCCCGCCTCGCCCCGTCCGCCCTGGCCCTCGCTCTGCTGATCATTCCGCTCGTCGCCTATCTGTCGGTCGACGACGGGCGGCTGGCGCGAATGGGGTTTGCTCTTCACGCCCCGCGCTGGGGCTTGCTGCTGGCGTCGCCGACGGCGATCCAGATCCATGTGGCGGCGGCCGTGACGGCCTTGGCGGTCGGCGTCGTCCTGCTGATTGGGGTCAAGGGAAACCGGCTGCACCGGACCCTGGGCTGGGCCTGGGTCGTGGCGATGGGGACGACGGCAATCAGTTCCTTTTTCATCCACCAGCTCAATCCGAACGGACCCGGCGGCCTGTCCCTGATCCATCTGCTCAGCGGCTGGACGGTGGTCGCCCTGCCGATGGCGGTGTACGCCGCCCGCCGTCACCGGGTGGCTGTTCACCGGCGCGCCATGACGAGCATGTTCGTCGGCGGACTGATCGTCGCCGGCGCCTTCACCTTCCTGCCCGGTCGGCTGATGTGGGCGGTCTTCTTCGGCCCGAACTGATCAGGCCATTAAGGATCAGGCTTGGCGGGACGACATCCCGACCACAGCCCGGAACCCGGCCGCCGCAAACCGAACCATATAGTCGCCGGCCGTCTCCAGATCGCCGGATCGCGCCCGCCCGTTCGACAGCCGGTCAAGACGCCCCGTCTCGCCCAGGGTCAGGGTCAGGGCGCCCGACAGATTATGATAGCCCCAATACAGATCGACCTCGCTGGCGCCCGGCAGCACCTTGGCGATCAGTTCGATCAGCCGGTGGATGGCCGGGTCGAAATAGCGCGCCATCGTCTCGCCGCCGAAGCTGGGGTTGGCGTTGGTCTGGGCCACCAGGGCGGAATAGTGTTTCCAGCCCGGTCCGCCCTTCAGCGACCATTCGAACGGCGGCCGCAGGAAGGCCTCCAGCAAGCCTTCCAGCGTCATGTCGTCGCCCGCCGTCTCGGCATAGCGATCGATGGCGGCGACGCGGTCGTCGTTCCAGACCTCGGCCCGGCGCAGGAAGACGGCGTCGAACAGCTCGCGCTTGGCCCCGAAATAGTAGTGGACCAGGGCCGTATCGACGCCGGCCTCGCGCGCCACCTCGCGGATGGTGACGCCATAGAAACCGTGTTTGGAAAACAGGTCTTCGGCCGCATCCAGGATCAGATCTCGCGTCTCGCCCGCCGCCTTGGCCTCGGTCTTGGGCGGCCGACCACGCCGCGCCGGCGCAGCGCCCGCCGCCTTGCGACGCGCGGCGGCGACGGGGCGGGGAAGGGGGGCGGCGGCGTCCGGCTTGCTCATCCGGCAAGGCTAGGCGCACGACCGCGACGGTGCAACGGCGCCACGGTCGGCGATCCAAGTGACGCTGCGTCAGTCCAGTGTTTGACAGACGCCCGAAACCGGGTAGGTTCCATGAAAATCATTGAACGCTGAATAAAAGCGTCCATCGGGCTGGAAACGACAAAGGGGTCTAGGATCATGAACCGTCATGTGAAGTGCGCGCTGCTGGCCGGCGCGGCGTGGGGCGTGCTTGCGGGGGCCTCGGTCGCCCAGGACGCGGAGGCGACCGCTCAGGCCGCGAACGCCCAGGATGCGGCGACCGTCGACGACATCGTCGTCACCGCGCGCCGCCGCGCAGAAAGCCTGCAGGACGTGCCGGTCGCCGTGACCGCCGTCAGCGGCGAACAGCTTGAGGCACGCGGCGCCCTGGACATCACCGAACTGGCGCGCTCGACGCCCAGCCTGACGCTGAACGCCGCGCGGGGCTCGAACTCGACCCTGATCTCTTTCATTCGCGGCGTGGGCCAGCAGGATCCCCTGTGGGGCTTCGATCCCGGCGTCGGCCTGTATATCGACGACGTCTATGTGGCCCGTCCGCAGGCCGCCGTTCTGGACATCTTCGACGTGGAGCGGGTCGAGGTGCTGCGCGGTCCGCAAGGCACGCTTTACGGCCGCAACACCATCGGCGGCGCCATCAAATACGTCACCAGCCGCATCAATGCCGACGAGCCCGAGGGACGCCTGCGCGCCTCCTACGGCAGCTATAGTCAGCGCGACGTGATCGCCAGCGCCCAACTGCCCTTCAGCGACGAGTTCAAGGTCTCGGCCGCCCTGGCCCGCTATCTGCGCGACGGCTACGGCAAGAACCTGAACACCGGCAATGAACACTACAACAAGGACGTAACCGCCTTCCGCGCCAGCGCGGAATGGAGCCCGACCGACAGTCTGTTCTTCCGTTTGGCCGGTGATCTGGTGAACGACGATTCCAACGCGCGCCACGGTCACCGCGAAGTCGCTCCGTCGCCCGCCGACGTCTATGACACCAACGCCGGCGCCGGCGACAAGAACCGCGTTCAGACGCGCGGCGTGTCGCTGACCGGCGAGTGGGAGATGAGCGACATGTTCACCTTCAAGTCGATCACCGCCTATCGTGAAGGCCTGACGCGCGGCAACATCGACTTCGACAACCTGCCTCAGCCCATCCTCGACATCCCGGCCGCCTATGACGACGACCAGTTCAGCCAGGAATTCCAGGTTCTGGTCAGCGCGGGCCGCCTGAACGGCGTCGCCGGCGTCTTCTACATGGACGCCAACGCCTCGGGCGCGTTCGACACCGTCGTGGGTCTGGCCAATCTGACGACCCTGACCTCGGGTTCTGTGGCGACCAAGAGCTACGCCGCCTTCGCCGACTTCTCCTATGACTTCACCGACGCTCTGTCGGTCTCGGTCGGCGGTCGCTTCACCAAGGACGAGAAGGAAGGCACCGTCTTCCGTCAGCGTTACTTAGGTATCCGCAGCCCCTATTTCGGCAATGCGACCGCCGTGCCGTTCTTGGGCGAGGCTCCCCGCACCAACTACACCCGCACGCGCGAGTTTGAGAAGTTCACGCCGCGCGTCTCGGTCAACTACAAGTTCGGCGCCGATCTGACGGCCTACGCTTCGTGGGGCGAGGGCTTCAAGTCGGGCGGTTTCGACATGCGCGGCGATGCGGTCCTGTATCCCGCCACCGTCAACGGCTATGCGCCGGAAACGGTCGAGACCTACGAAGTCGGCCTGAAGGGGTCGCTGCTGGATCGTCGCCTGACCTTCGCCACGGCGATCTTCGATTCCAGCTACGAGAACCAGCAGATCACGACCCAGTATCCGGCCGGCGCGACGATCGCCTCGGTGGTGGACAACGTCGGCTCGTCCTCGATCCGCGGTTGGGAGTTCGAAGGCCGCGTGCGCGCTACCGACGCCCTGACCTTCAACGCCTCGCTAAGCTACATCGACGCCAAGTTCGACCAGTTCCTAGCCTACATTCCTACCGGCCCGCTGAACACGACCTGCCCCACAGCGGTCGGCTGCTTCGTCGATGTGTCGTCGCAGCGCGATTTCCAGAACACGCCGGAATGGACCGGATCGATCTCGGCCAACTACAATTGGGTCATGGAGAACGGTTCGTCGATCGCCTTCATTCCGTCGGTCGCCTATCGCGGCGCCTATCAGCAGTTCGAGACGCCCGCGCCGCTGCTCGATCAGGACGCCTACTGGATGTATGACGCCAGCATCGTCTGGACCTCGTCCGACGACCGCCTGACATTCGGCGTCCACGGCAAGAACCTGGGCGACGAACGCTATCGTGTCGGCGGCTACACCTTCCCCGGCGCCCTGACTGGCGACTCGATCATCGGCTTCTACGGCCCGCCGCGCACCGTCACGGCGACCCTGGGTCTGAAGTTCTGATCCACATCCATAACGCCTGACGACGAGGGGCGGCGGTCTCCGGGCCGCCGCCCCTTTTCGCTCTGGCAAGCCTATTTTGCACAGGGCGGACTTGCGGCTAGGCTCGCCGCAACGAACAACAAGACGCCGAGGGGAAACGCCGATGACGACGGAGACGCTGACGGTCCAGGAGGCGCGGCCCGAGCGGCCTGAGCGGCCCGGCTACCGCTACTATGTGCTGGCGGTCCTGATCCTGATCTACATGCTGAACTTCCTGGATCGCCAGATCATCGGCATCCTGGCCGCGCCGCTGAAGGAAGAGTTCGGCATGTCCGACAGCCAGTTCGGCCTGTTGGGCGGCATCGCCTTCGCCTCGGTCTATTCGACACTGGCCATTCCTCTGGCCTGGCTGGCGGATCGGTTCAGCCGTGTCTGGATCATGACCGGCGCCCTGGCCGTCTGGTCGGGCTTCACCGCCCTGTGCGGCATGGCCGGGTCGTTCGGCCAGCTGTTCCTGTGCCGGATGGGCGTGGGCATCGGCGAAGCGGGCGGCGTGGCTCCGGCCTATTCGCTGATCGCCGACTATTTCCCGCCGCATCAGCGCGCGCGGGCCATGGCGGCCTTCGCCTTCGGCATTCCGCTGGGCATGGCGGCGGGCACCCTGGTCGGCGGCCTGCTGGCGGCGACCTACGGCTGGCGCACGGCCTTCATCGTGGTCGGCCTGCTGGGCGTGCTGGTCGCGCCCCTGCTGCGTCTGACGGTGCGGGATCCCAGGCGCGGCGGAACCGACGCCATCAAGACCGAGGCCCAGGTCGCGGCCCTGGCCGCCGCCCCCGTCGGCACGGATCGAGCCGGCAAGATCGCCGCCCAGATCATGCTGGGCCTCGGCGCCGGTCTGCTGATCCTCGGCGCCTTGAGCTGGCTGATGGGTATGTCGCTCGGCAATCCGCTGGTGCTCGCTTTCGGCGGCCTGCTGGCGGTGGTGATCGGCGTGTCGCTGATGATCGCGCGGCGCACCGCCTCGGTGGTCATCCGCAAGCCCAGCTTCTGGCTGCTGGGCCTGGGCGCCGCCTCATCGTCGGTGTGCGGCTATGGCGTCGCCGGCTGGCTTCCCCTTTTCTTCATGCGCAGTTTCGACCTGACCCTGAAACAGACCAGCATCTACTATTCCGGCATCGCCCTGATCGGCGGCATCCTCGGCATCTGGCTGGGCGGCATGATCGCCGACAAGCTGTCCAAGAAGGGCAAGGGCGCCTATCCGCTGACGCCCGCCATCGCCTTCCTGATCTCGGCGCCCTGTTTCATCCTGGCGATGAACTCGCCCTGGCTGATCGGCTTGGTTCTGCCCGGCGGCGGCAGCCACGTTCAGCAGCTGACCCTGGCCTTCTTGATCTTCCTGCTGCCGACCGGATTGAACCTGGCCTGGCTGGGTCCGATCACGGCGGCGGTCCAGCATCTGGTGCCGGCGGCCATGCGCTCGACAGCCTCGGCCCTGTTCCTGCTGCTGAACAATCTGCTCGGGATCGCGGTCGGCTTCTACTATTTCGGCTGGATGAGCGACCTGCTGGCGCCGCGCTTCGGCGAGGAAAGCCTGCGCTGGGCCATCTACACCGGCATGGGCTTCTATGTGCTCGCCGCGATCCTGCTGATCGGGGCGTCGCGCACCCTCAAGAAGGACTGGGTCGACTAAAGGGGGCCTGTGGACGGTTGCACCTGCGAAGGGGTGGGGCCTATAAGCCCCGCAACTCTCCCAGCAGCGGTTGCGACGGTCCCCCATGAACATTCACGAATATCAGGCCAAGCAGGTCCTCAAAGGCTTCGGCGCCCCGGTCGCCGAAGGCGTCGCGGTAACATCGGTCGATCAGGTCGAGGCGGCCGCCAAGTTGCTGCCCGGTCCGCTCTATGTCGTGAAGTCGCAGATCCACGCCGGCGGCCGCGGCAAGGGCAAGTTCAAGGAACTGCCGGCCGACGCCAAGGGCGGCGTTCGCCTGGCCTTTTCGGTCGAGGAAGCCGTCGCCCACGCCAAGGAAATGCTGGGCAACACCCTGGTCACCGCCCAGACGGGCGACGCCGGCAAGCAGGTCAACCGCCTCTACATCGAGGACGGCGCCGATATCGAGCGTGAACTGTACTGCTCGCTGCTGGTCGATCGCGCCTATGGCCGCATCGCCTTCGTCGTCTCGACCGAAGGCGGCATGGACATCGAAACCGTCGCCCACGACACGCCCGAGAAGATCCAGAACATCGTCATCGACCCGAGCGCGGGTGTGACCGACGCCGACGTCGCCGCCATCACCGCCGCCTACGGCCTGACGGGCGCCGCGGCCGAAGACGCCAAGTCGCTGTTCCCCGCGCTGTACAAGGCCTTCGTCGAGAAGGACATGGACATGCTGGAGGTGAACCCCCTGATCGTGATGAAGGACGGCCATCTGCGCGTTCTGGACGCCAAGGTCAGCTTCGACGGCAACGCCCTGTTCCGCCACGACGACATCAAGGAACTGCGCGACGAAACCGAAGAAGACGCCAAGGAAATCGAGGCGTCCAAGTGGGATCTCGCCTACGTCTCGCTGGACGGAAACATCGGCTGCATGGTCAATGGCGCCGGTCTGGCCATGGCGACGATGGACATCATCAAGCTGTACGGCAAGGAGCCGGCCAACTTCTGCGACGTCGGCGGCGGCGCCGGCAAGGAGAAGGTCGCGGCGGCCTTCAAGATCATCACCGCCGACCCGAACGTCCAGGGCATCCTGGTCAACATCTTCGGCGGCATCATGAAGTGCGACGTCATCGCCGAGGGCGTGGTCGCGGCCGTGAAGGAAGTGGGCCTGAAGGTGCCGCTGGTGGTGCGTCTGGAAGGCACCAACGCCGAACTGGGCAAGAAAATCCTGAACGAGTCGGGTCTGACCATCCAGGCCGCCGACGACCTCGACGACGCCGCCCAGAAGATCGTCGCGGCGGTCGGCTAAGGCTTCGGCCTTACTCGCCACCGCCCCGCTGACACATCGAATCAGAGCACAGACCCATGTCCATTCTCGTCGACAAGAACACCAAGATCATCGTCCAGGGCCTGACCGGCAAGACCGGCGGCTTCCACACCGAACAGGCCCTGGCCTATCACGGCACCCAGATGGTCGCCGGCGTGCATCCCTCCAAGGGCGGCACGAACTGGACCGGATCGCACGGTGAGAGCCTGCCGATCTACGCCTCGGTCGCCGAAGCCCGTGACGCCACGGGCGCCGACGCCTCGGTGATCTACGTCCCGCCGTCGGGCGCGGCCGCCGCGATCATCGAAGCCATCGACGCCGAAATCCCCTTCATCACCTGCATCACCGAGGGCATCCCGGTGATGGACATGGTCAAGGTCAAGCGTCGTCTGGAAGGCTCCAAGTCGCGCCTGCTGGGCCCGAACTGCCCCGGCATCCTGACGCCGGACGAGTGCAAGATCGGCATCATGCCGGGCAACATCTTCAAGAAGGGCTCGGTCGGCATCGTGTCGCGTTCGGGCACCCTGACCTATGAAGCCGTGTTCCAGACCACCAACGAAGGCCTGGGCCAGACCACGGCCGTCGGCATCGGCGGCGACCCGGTCAAGGGCACCGAGTTCATCGACGTGCTCGAGCTGTTCCTGGCCGACGAGGAAACGACCTCGATCATCATGATCGGCGAAATCGGCGGCGGCGCGGAAGAAGACGCCGCCCAGTTCCTGATCGACGAAGCCAAGAAGGGCCGCAAGAAGCCGATGGCCGGCTTCATCGCGGGCCGTACCGCTCCGAAGGGCCGCACCATGGGCCACGCCGGCGCGGTCGTCTCGGGCGGCAAGGGCGATGCGGAATCCAAGATCGCGGCGATGGAAGCCGCCGGCATCCGCATGTCGGAATCGCCCGCGCGCCTCGGCAAGACCCTGGTCGAAGTGCTGAAGGGCTGATGCTCTCCGCCTGATCGCTTTCGGCATCAAAAATGCCGTGTGACGCATCGATGGACGCCCTCGGCTCAGGCCGGGGGCGTTTTTTCTTGGGCCTGCGACCAATTTCCTACCAAATTGCCCCGTTTCGGTCATGACCCGTCAGGAAACGACGCCTATATGACGGGCGCGCCCCTCACGGAGATGTGTCCGTCGGGGCCCAGGGATTGCGAAACGATGGCGGACGATGCCGGTCGGCTGAACCAGGTCTTTGCCGAGACCTCATTCCTCTACGGGTCGAATGCGGCCTACGTCGAGGAGCTTCAGGAGAAGTGGGCGAAAGACCCCGGCTCCGTTTCCGCCGAATGGAAAGCCTTCTTCGACCAGCTGCGCGACAACGCCGCGCTGGTGACCGCCTCGGCCGGCGCCGGCAGCTGGGGCCGTGGCGTCGCGACCGAACCGACCGAGGAGACCGGCGTCTTCGACGGCCGTTGGCCGGCCCCGAAGCCTGATCCCAAAAAGCCCGGCGCTGCGCCGGCTGCTGCGCCCACGGCCGCGTCCGCCGACGTCTCGGCCGATGCGATCCGGGCCGCCGCCCACGATTCCATCCGCGCCCTGATGCTGATCCGCAGCTATCGCGTGCGCGGTCACCTGCAGGCCAAGCTGGACCCGCTGGGCATCGAACAGCCGGTCGAGAACCCTGAGCTGACGCCCGAATTCTACGGCTTCACCGGCGCCGATCTGGACCGCCCGATCTTCCTGGACGGCGTGCTGGGTCTTCAGACCGGCACAATCCGCGAAGTGCTGGAGATCCTGAAGCGGACCTACTGCGGCACGGTCGGCATCCAGTTCATGCACATCGCAGAGCCGGAAGAGAAATCCTGGCTCCAGCAGCGGTTCGAGGGCGCCGACAAGTTCGAGCAGAACGCCTTCTCCAAAGAAGGCAAGCTGGCCATCCTGTCCAAGCTGGTCGAGGCCGAAGGCTTCGAACGCTTCCTGCACAAGCGCTTCCCCGGCACCAAACGGTTCGGTCTGGACGGCGGCGAGGCCATGGTCCCGGCGCTGGAGCAGGTCATCAAGCGCGGCGGTTCGCTGGGCGTCGACGAGGTCGTGCTGGGCATGGCCCACCGCGGGCGCCTGAACGTGCTCGCCGCCGTGATGGGCAAGCCCTACAAGGTCATCTTCCACGAGTTCCAGGGCGGCTCGGCCGTGCCGAGCGACATCGAGGGCTCGGGCGACGTCAAATACCACATGGGCGCCTCGTCGAACCGCGAATTCGACGGCAACCACGTCCACCTGTCGCTGACCGCCAACCCGTCTCACCTCGAGATCGTCAACCCGGTCGTGCTGGGCAAGGCGCGCGCCAAACAGGCGTTCGATATTCGCGAGGCCAACGAGGGCGTGCCCGAGGGGCAGTGGGCGCTGGACCGCTCCAAGGTCGTGCCGCTGCTGATTCACGGCGACGCCGCCTTCGCCGGCCAGGGCGTGGTCGCGGAGTGTTTCGCTCTGATGGGACTGAAGGGCTACCGCACCGGAGGCACGCTGCACTTCGTCATCAACAACCAGATCGGCTTCACCACCAGCCCGCGGAACTCGCGCTCGTCGCCGTATCCGTCGGATGTGGCCCTGATGGTCCAGGCGCCGATCTTCCACGTCAACGGCGACGACCCCGAGGCGGTCGTCTTCGCGTCCAAGGTGGCCACCGAATACCGCCAGAAGTTCCACAAGGACGTGGTGGTGGACATGTTCTGCTACCGCCGGTTCGGCCACAACGAAGGCGACGACCCCACCTTCACCCAGCCGCTGATGTATTCGAAGATCCGCGCCCAGCCCTCGACCCGCGAACTGTATTCGCAGCGTCTGGTAGCCGAAGGCGTGATCAGCCAGGCCGAGGTGGACGCCGAAGTCGAGCGGTTCGAGAAATTCCTCGACGAGCAGTTCGAGGCCGGCAAGACCTGGTCCGCCGAAAAGGCCGACTGGCTGGACGGCCAGTGGCAGGGCTTCCAGTCGCCCAAGGACGAGCTGCGCGGCGACACCGCCGTGCCGCTGGCCAAGCTGACCGACCTGGGCCACCGCCTGACCACGATCCCCAACAGCGTCGACATGCACAAGACGCTGAAGCGCGTCATCGACGGTCGCCGCGAAGCCATCACCTCGGGCCAGGGCCTGGACTGGGCCACGGCCGAAAGCCTGGCCTTCGCCAGCCTGGTCGATGAAGGTTTCCCGATCCGTCTGTCGGGTCAGGATTCGGTGCGCGGCACCTTCTCGCAGCGTCACTCGGGCATCATCGATCAGACGACCGAAGAGCGCTACATCCCGCTGAACAACCTGCGCGAAGGCCAGGCCAATTTCGAAGTCATCGATTCGGCCCTGTCCGAAGAGGCGGTGCTGGGCTTCGAGTACGGCTACTCGCTGGCCGACCCCAATACGCTGGTCATGTGGGAAGCCCAGTTCGGCGACTTCGTGAACGGCGCCCAGGTGGTGATCGACCAGTTCATCTCTTCGGGCGAACGCAAGTGGCTGCGCATGAGCGGCCTGACCATGCTGCTGCCGCACGGCTATGAAGGCCAGGGACCGGAACACTCCTCGGCCCGTCTTGAGCGCTTCCTGCAACAGTGCGCCGAAGACAATATGCAGGTCGCCAACTGCACCACCCCGGCCAACTACTTCCACATCCTGCGTCGCCAGATGCACCGGCCGTTCCGCAAGCCGCTGATCCTGATGACGCCCAAGTCGCTGCTGCGTCACAAGAAGGCGGTCTCGTCCATGGCGGACCTGGCGGAGGGTTCGGCCTTCCACCGCGTCCTGCACGACGACGCCCAGACGCGGCCCGAGATCGCCGGCATCACGATCAAGGCGGACAAGGACATCCGCCGCGTCATCCTGTGCTCGGGCAAGGTCTATTACGACCTGCTGGACGCGCGCGAGAAGAAGGCCAAGGACGGCCAGGCCGTGGACGACGTCTACATCCTGCGTCTGGAGCAGTTCTATCCGTGGCCGATCCAGTCGCTGCGCAAGGAACTGGCCCGCTTCCCCAACGCCGAACTGGTCTGGTGCCAGGAAGAGCCGAAGAACATGGGCGGCTGGACCTTCGTGGATCCGTGGCTGGAGCTGACGCTGGACAAGCTGGACGTGAAGGCCAAGCGCGCCCGCTACGTCGGCCGTCCCGGCTCGGCCTCGACCGCCGCCGGTCTGATGAGCCGGCACCTGAAGGAACTCGAAGCCTTCACGACCGAAGCCTTCGCCTGATACACGTATAAAAGACCGACTAGAGACGAGCTGGACCTGACATGGCCGACATCCTGACCCCCGCCCTCGGTGAATCCGTCACCGAAGCCACCATCGCAAAGTGGACCAAGAAGGTCGGTGATCCGGTCAAGAAGGACGAACTGCTGGTCGAGCTGGAGACCGACAAGGTCTCGCTGGAGGTCGTCTCGCCCGCCGACGGCGTGCTGGGCGACATCAAGGCGGCCGAGGGCGACAACGTCGTTCCCGGCACGGTGCTGGGTTCGGTGACGGATGGCGCGTCCGCCGCCGCCGCTCCGGCCGCTGCGCCGGCAAAAGCCGCAAAGGCTGATGCCAAGGCCGCGCCGGCCGCCGCTGCTCCGGCCGCCGCCGCTGCGATCGACATCACCGTGCCGGTCATGGGCGAGAGCGTCGCCGAGGGCTCGATGGGCAAGTGGGTCAAGAAGAACGGCGACACGGTCAAGAAGGACGAACTGCTGGTCGAGATCGAGACCGACAAGGTCGCGGTCGAAGTCTCCGCCCCGGCCGACGGCGTTCTGACCATCGCCGCTGACGAAGGCGCGACCGTGACGCCGGGCCAGAAGATCGGCTCCATCTCGGGTTCGGGCGCTGCCAGCGCGCCGGCCGCCGCCGCACCGGCGCCCGCCGCCGCCCCGGCCAACACCGGCTCGGCCCAGGTCTCGGCCGCCAAGAACGAAACCCTGTCGCCCGCCGTCCAGCGCGTGGTCGGCGAGAACAATCTGGATCCCAAGGCCATCAACGCCACGGGACCGAAGGGCAACATCACCAAGGCCGACGCCATCGCCGCCATCGGCCAGGCCTCGGCTCCGGCCCCTGCCACCGCCGCAGCGCCCGCCGCCCCGCGTGCCGACCAGCCGCGCGAAGAGCGGGTGAAGATGACGCGCCTGCGTCAGACCATCGCCCGTCGCCTGAAGGAATCGCAGAACACGGCCGCTCAGCTGACCACCTTCAACGAGGTGGACATGACCAACGTCATGGCCCTGCGCGCCCAGTACAAGGACGTGTTCGAAAAGCGCCACGGCGTGAAGCTGGGCTTCATGTCCTTCTTCACCAAGGCTGTCGTCGCGGCCCTGCATGAGATCCCGGCCGTCAACGCCGAGATCGACGGCACCGACATCATCTACAAGAACCACTACGACATCGGCGTCGCCGTCGGCACCGACAAGGGTCTGGTGGTGCCTGTGCTCCGCGATGCCGACACCCTGTCGCTCGCCGGCATCGAAAAGGGCATCGGCGCCCTGGGCAAGGCCGCACGTGACGGCTCGCTGACCATGGATCAGATGCAGGGCGGCACCTTCACGATCACCAACGGCGGCACCTATGGCTCGCTGATGTCGACGCCGATCCTGAACGCGCCGCAGTCGGGCATCCTGGGCATGCACAATATCGTCCAGCGCCCGATGGCCATCAACGGCGAGGTCAAGATCCGCCCGATGATGTATCTGGCCCTCAGCTACGATCACCGCATCGTGGACGGCAAAGAAGCCGTGACCTTCCTGGTCCGGGTCAAGGAACTGCTGGAAGATCCGGCGCGGGCCCTGCTGGACCTCTGATTTCCTGAAAGGCGGCGATGATCTCGCCGCCTTTTTCTTTGCTGCGAGGCGCGACCATGCTGACCCTCTACGCCGCGACCGGATCCTGCAGCCGGGCCAGCCATATCGCGCTGGAAGAGTCGGGGCTGCCCTATGAGGTTCGTCTGGTCGACTTCGCCAGGGCCGAGCAACGCGAGCCGGCTTATCTGGCGATCAATCCCAAGGGCCGCGTTCCTGCGCTCGCGACCGATCAGGGCGTCCTGACCGAGAGCCCGTCCATTCTGGCGCACATCGCCGCCCTGTCGCCGCCCGGCCTGTTGGCGCCGACCGATCCCTTCGCCTTTGCGCGGATGCAGTCTTTCAACCTCTATCTGGCCACCACCGTCCACGTCGCCCACGCCCACGGTCGCCGCGCCGCGCGCTGGAGCGACGATGCCGCCGCTCAGGCGTCGATGGCGGCCAAGGTCACGCAGAACATGCGGGACGGCTTCGCCCTGATCGAGGCGGACCTGACAGGCGAATGGGCGATGGGCGACGCCTATACGGTCGCGGACCCCTATCTGTTCACCTTCGCCGGCTGGCTGGAAAGCGATGGCGTGGACATCGCCGCATTCCCGCGCGTCCAGGCGCATTTCGAGCGCATGAAGGCGCGTCCGGCGGTCCAGCGCGCGCTGGCCGCCAAAGCTTAGCGGGCGCGCTCGCAGACCAACGGTTGTGTCTAATTTGCGCCGGTCGTTAACGATCCAAATCGGCGTCGCATTTTCCCTGATTACAACCGCAGAAAATGGCGCCTTATTTCGGACATGGAGTGGGCGGCGCGCGCGATAGGGATGTTTTACGTCTTGGGCGGACTGATGCTTTTGTATCAGGCCTGGCTCAACTGGCGTCTGCAACGGGCCTTGTCCGGCGTCATCGCCGTTCCCGCAGACGATCAGATCGCAGACGGCGTGATCGCCCTGGGCGGCGTGGTGGTCCTGATGTCGGGCGTCGCGCTGGCGGCGCTCAGCGCCTGGGCCGTGGTCGCCTTCCTCGCCGGTTGGGCGATCCAGGCCGCCTATCTGCTGTGGGTCAACCGCGCCGATCTCGACAGCCCGCTGGCCAGCGGCCGGTTGAAGTCGGTGCATGCCTTCGCCGCCTATACCGCCGTCACCGGCGTGGTGCTGTGGCTGCCGCTGACCGGCGTCCTGGGCTGATCAGCCGAACTCGGCTTCCAGGTCGGCCAGACGCGCCGCCTGGTCCTCGGCGATCAGGGCGTTCAGCAGCGGATCGATGTCGCCTTCCATGATCTGGGGCAGGCTGTGCAGGGTCAGGTTGATGCGGTGATCGCTGACCCGCCCTTGCGGATAGTTGTAGGTGCGGATCCGTTCCGACCGGTCGCCCGACCCGACCTGGGACTTGCGGCTGTCCGAGCGGGCCAGGTCCTTCGCCTGGCGCTGCATGTCGTACAGGCGAACGCGCAGGTTCTTCATCGCCTTGTCGCGGTTGACGTGCTGGGACTTCTCCGACGACGTCACCATGATGCCTGTGGGCAGGTGGGTGATGCGCACGGCGGAATCGGTCGTATTGACGTGCTGCCCGCCCGAACCCGACGCGCGGAAGGTGTCGATGCGGATGTCCTTGTCGTGGATTTCGATCTCCACGTCCTCGACCTCGGGTAGGACCGCCACCGTCGCCGCGGAGGTGTGGATGCGCCCCTGGGACTCGGTCGTCGGCACGCGCTGGACCCGGTGAACGCCGCTCTCGAACTTCAGCCGGCCGAACACGCCCTCGCCCGTCACCGTAGCGATGATTTCCTTATAACCGCCGGCGTCGCCCTCGGTCGCCGAATCCAGCTCGATCCGCCAGCCGCGCGTGGAGGCGTAGCGCGAATACATGCGGAACAGGTCGCCAGCGAACAGGGCCGCCTCGTCCCCGCCGGTGCCGGCGCGCACTTCCAGTACGGCCGAGGCGTTCTCGTCGGCGTCGCGTGGGGCCAGCAGCAGGGCTACCTCGCGTTCCATCTCGGGCAGCCTGTCGGTCAGCGCCCGCAGCTCTTCCTCGGCCATCGCCGCCATTTCCGGATCGGCCGTCATGGCTTCCAGGTCCGCCATTTCGGCGCGCGCGCGCGCCAGGCCCTGGACCGCATCGACGACGGGCTTCAGCTCGGCGTGCTCCTTGGACAGCCGCACGATCTCGGCGCCGTCGGTCGCCGAACCCATGCGCGCCTCCACCTCATGGAAACGGTCGAGCACCTGATCGAGACGGGCCTGGGGCAGTCGCAAGAGGGAAATGTCCTGAGAAAAAGCGGAGCGCCGTCCTTACCCGCCGGGGGGGCTCGTGTCGATTGCAGGCGTATCGAGGCGTGGACCAGCGCCGGCGCCGCGCTTGTGATCGGCGATCACAGCCGTGTCACGATGGTGTCAGTCGCGGTGACGCAATCGGCTCAAAGCCATTAGTTGAGATCGAACAACCGTAAGGAGGACGCCATGTTCGATCGCCCGCCCCCGTCGCAGCCGGACGCCGCCGAGGTCGCCGAAAGCGTCGATCGCCTGTGCCGCCTGTACGACAGCCGTCTGGCCGAGACCGGCGGCGACCTGTCGCCCGAGGACGCCCGCGAACTGAAGGCCATGGCCGCCATCTATGATCTGGACACCGACCGCCCCTCGACCGAGGTCTGGCGCGACCTTCGCGCCGTGGTCACGCGTCAGGCGCCGATTGACGCCACGGCGCCGGCCGAGATCAAAGCCTTGACCCTGCTGGTGGTCGAGGACGATCCCGACGCCGCCGCCTCCCTGACCGAACTGCTGACCGAGG
This sequence comes from Brevundimonas vesicularis NBRC 12165, assembly GCF_001592205.1. Lineage (GTDB taxonomy): Bacteria > Pseudomonadota > Alphaproteobacteria > Caulobacterales > Caulobacteraceae > Brevundimonas > Brevundimonas vesicularis. The sequence continues at coordinate 98,177 of NZ_BCWM01000005.1, forward strand.
CGGGCCACAATGTCGTCGGCCCGTTCCACAGCGCCGCCGCCGCCGAGGCCGCCGCTGCGCTGCACAGCATTGATGCGGCCTTGCTGGACATCAACCTGTCGGGTGAGATGACCGGCGTGGAACTGGCCCGCGTCCTGACCGACCGCTGGGGCGTGCGGGTCATCTTCATCTCCGGCGATGTGGCCGCCGCAGCGAAGAATGCGGACATGGCCGAGGCCTTGGTGCTGCAACCCTATAACGGCGCGCAGATTCTGGAGGCGGTGGCGCGGCTCGCCTGAGGGTCGGATCGAGCTCCCACAGCTTGCGTCTGGGGCTCAGGCGGGCGATCACGGATCATGCTGTCGAACCGGTCTCGCTACGCCCTGCGCGCCATGGTGCATCTGGCCGGTCTGCCGGACGGCGGCCCCGCGACCATCGCCGAGATCGCGGAAGCGGCGGCGGCTCCACGAAAGTTCCTGGAGGCCATCCTGCTGGATCTGCGCCGTCAGGGTTTGCTGGCCTCGAAGCGGGGCAGGGCGGGCGGCTATGCGCTGGGCGCGCCCGCCGACGCCATCAGCTTCGCCGACGTCATTCGCGCGCTGGAAGGCCCGCTGGCCCTCGCGCCTTGCGCCTCGCGCACCGCCTACGGCCCGTGCGAAACCTGCCCGGATGTCGAGACCTGTCCGTTGCAGCCCGTGCTTCAGGACGGGCGTGACGCCATCGCCGCCGTCTTCGAGGCGCGAACCCTTCTGCAAGCCGCCGTCACTTCTTCTCCTATTGACCGACTAGGGAAATAGCCCGCACCGTTCGCCCCTGTTTCAGAGGACGCCATGCAAGATTTCCTGCTCTTCCTCGCCGTCGGTTTTCTGGCCCAAATCGTAGATGGGGCGCTGGGCATGGCCTATGGCGTGATCTCCTCGACCGTCCTGCTGTCGTTCGGCGTGCCGCCCGCGACGGCGTCGGCCAGCGTCCACGCCGCGGAGGTCTTCACCACGGCGGCGTCGGCCGGCTCCCATACGGTCAACAAGAACGTGAACTGGAAGCTGTTCGTGCCGCTGGCCCTGGGCGGCGTCGTCGGCGGGGGTTTCGGCGCCTTCGTCCTGACCAGCATCGACGGCGATGTGCTGAAGCCCTTCATCACCACCTATCTGGCCATCATGGGCGTCGTGATCATCTGGCGCGCCACACGTCAGACGCGCGAGCGGATCTTCCCGCGCAAGTTCGCCGGCCCTCTGGGTCTGGTCGGCGGCTTCTTCGACGCCATCGGCGGCGGCGGCTGGGGACCCACGGTCACCACCACACTGGTCGGCACGGGCCAGGATCCGCGCGTCTCGATCGGCACCACCAATACGGCGGAGTTCTTCGTCACCTCCGCCATTTCCGCGACCTTCCTGGTCGCACTGCTGACCGGACATTGGCAAGAGGCGGAGGGCTTCTCCACCCACGCCATGGCGGTGCTGGGCCTGATCCTCGGCGGCCTGATCGCCGCCCCCTTCGCTGGCGTCATCGCCCGCATCGCCCCGCGCCGCGCCCTGACCTATGGGGTCGGCGCCGTGGTGCTCCTGTCCGCCGGCTATCAGGCCCTGCGTCTGTTCAAGGTGATCTGAAACGAAAAACGGCGGCGGGTTCGCACCCGCCGCCGATCCGACTTCGACTTCGATTCAGAGCATCGCCGGGGTCGCCGCCCTGCATAAGCGGTTTCTGCCGCCTACTCCGCCGCCTGAAGCTCCGCCGCGCGTGCGGCGTCCAGTTCGGCGGCCTTCTGTTCGACCAGATCGACGATGTGGTCGATCATGCCGTCGTTGGCCTGTTTGTGGGCGATCTTGCCGTTCAGATAGATCATGCCCGCGCCCTTGCCGCCGCCGGTGAAGCCGATGTCGGTATAGAGGGCCTCGCCCGGTCCGTTCACGACGCAGCCGATCACCGACAGGCTCATCGGCGTCGAGATATGGGCCAGCTTCTCTTCCAGCACCGCCACCGTCTCGATGACGTTGAAGCCCTGACGCGCGCAGGACGGGCAGGCGATGATGTTGACCCCGCGGTGGCGCAGACCCAGCGACTTCAGGATGTCGAAGCCGACCTTGATCTCCTCGACCGGATCGGCGGCCAGGGAGACGCGGATGGTGTCGCCGATCCCGGCCCACAGCATCGACCCCAGGCCGATGGCGGACTTGATGGTGCCGGTGCGCAACGGCCCCGCCTCGGTCACGCCCAGATGAAGCGGGCAGTCGATCGCCTCGGCCAGCTGCTGATAGGCGGCGACGGTCAGGAACGGGTCGGACGCCTTCACCGAAATCTTGAACTCGTGGAAGTCGTGGTCCTGCAGGATGCGGGCGTGGTTCAGCGCGCTCTCGACCATGGCGTCGGGGCAGGGCTCGCCGTATTTTTCCAGCAGTTCCTTTTCCAGCGAGCCGGCGTTGACGCCGATCCGCATCGAGCAGCCATTGTCCTTGGCCGCCTGAATCACGTCGCGGACGCGGTCGGCCGAACCGATGTTGCCAGGATTGATGCGCAGGCAGGCGGCGCCCGCCTCGGCCGCCTCGATGCCGCGCTTGTAGTGGAAGTGGATGTCGGCGACCAAGGGAACCTTGGCCTCGCGCACGATGGTCCTGAAGGCGGCGGTCGATTCCACGTCGGGGCAGGAGACGCGCACGATATCGGCGCCGGCCTCTTCCAACTGACGGATCTGGTCGATGGTCGCCGCCGCATCCGTCGTCGGCGTATTGGTCATCGACTGGACGCTGATCGGGGCGTCGCCGCCCACCAGGACGGAGCCGACGCGGATCTGGCGGCTCTTGCGACGCTCGATGTGGCGCCAGGGTCGGACGTGCGTGTGATCGCTCATGGGAGCATCATATAGGCCGATGATGACGGCGGGACCACGGCCGACGCATCAGTTCGGCGCAGGGGCGGGTGAAGAGGAGGCGGGAGCGGAAGAAGGCGTCGCCCCTGGCGTCGCGGCCGCCTGGGTCCGGGCCTGGGCGGCCTGAGCCTGGACCTGGGCGCGCGCCTGGCTGGCGGCCAGCGCCTTGGCCGCCTGGTCCGCGCGACTGTTCAACTGCGCCAGCGGCGTCAGCACGCCGGCCAGCGGTCCGCCGTATTCGCCGTTCAGGAAGACGTCGAAAGCCGCCGGGTCGGACACGTCCACCGTCGCCGCCACGCCGATGGGCGCGCGCCAGGCCTCGCCCGGCGCCATCTGGCGCGCGAACAGGGCCTGACCGTCGCCCAGCCGAACGACCAGGGCGCCGGCCGTCTTGGCCTGGATCACCACCATCGAGGCGTTGGCCGAGGCGCCATAGACGGCCCCGCGCGGGTTGAACGCCTTCTGCACCGGCTCCGGGTTAGCGGCGGCGGCGATCACGGCCGGATCGGTCGGATCGACCCCGGTGAGTTCGGCCTCCAGCCCCGGCGTGATGTAGAGGGCCGGCGTCGTCTGGTCGGGCGGCGCGGACATGGGTGCGCTGAGCGCGACCTGCGGATCCGGATCGGCCGCCCCGGTCCAGGTCTTTGGCACGGCGGCGATATCGGACGGATGGGCGGTCTGATGCAGGCTGGCGCGCTGGAACACGTTCCAGCCGATGACGGCGACCACCACGGCGGCGATGCCGGCGACGATGCGCGGCGAGTGGCGTTTCACGTCCTCGAAGGCGATGCCGATGGGCGCCTTCAGCGGCACGGAGGTGTCCGGGCTCTCGCGCTTGAACCGCTCGACGGCGGTCTGTTCGTCCAGCGACAGAGCCGAGGCGTAGGCCCGCACATAGCCCAGGGCGAAGACGCGCGAGGGCAGGGACGACCAGTCGTTCTGCTCCAGAGCGGTCAGGAACCGGCGATGCACCTTGGTCTCGGCGGCCAGCTCGGCCGGCGACTTGCCCGACCGCTCTCGGGCGGCCCGAAAGCCGTCGCCCAGGGTCGCGGCGTCGACGAAGGCGGCCGTCGGATCCGGCCGGTCCGCAATGCTTTCGATCGCCTCGGGGGCGACCCCCGCATTCAGCGTCATGACGCCTGACCCCATGTCCGGGAAACACAGCGCCGACGCGCCGTTCACAGGGCCCGAGATAGACGATTGCGCGCCGACCAGCAACGCCGCCCTTGCGTCCAAACGCCTGCGATCAGACCGCGACGTTCAGCTTGCGCGCCAGGGATTCGATCTCGTTTCGGACCGAGCCAGTGGACAGGTTCAGCAGATTGGCCATGCCGCGCCGGGCCGCATTCAGGTCCGCCGACAGGATCATCCGCTTGACCGGCCCGACACCGCCCGCCGGCGCCGACAGTCGGGTGAAGCCCAGAACGATCAGGGCGAAGGCCTCCAGCGGCCGTCCCGCCAGTTCGCCGCAGATCGAGACCGGCGTGCCGGTGTCGGCGCAGGCCTTCTGGATGGTCTGGAGCGCCCGCAGGGTCGGCGGCGACAGCGGGTCGTAGCGATCCGAAACCAGTGGATTGGTCCGGTCGGCCGCATACATGTACTGGAACAGGTCGTTGGTGCCGATGGAGACGAAATCCGTCAGCGGCAGCAGGGCGTCCAGATGCCACAACAAGGACGGGCATTCGACCATCGCCCCGACGCGCAGCAGGGCGGGCAAGGCGCGCCCGCGACGCCGCGCCCAGGCGCATTCGATATCCACCAGCTCGCGCGCGGCCCGGAACTCGTCCACCGTGGCGATCATCGGGAACATGACGCGCAGTTCGCGCCCGGCCCCCGCCGCCAGCAGCGCCCGAAGCTGCATCCGCAACAGCGACGGCCGATCCAGGCCCAAACGGATGGCGCGGCGGCCCAGCGCGGGGTTCTCTTCGCGCTCGGCCTCCAGATAGGGCAGGACCTTGTCGCCGCCGATATCCAGGGTACGGAAGGTGACGGGTTTATCGCCCGCTGCGTCCAGCACCAGCTTGTAGAGCGCCGTCTGGGCGTCCAGCCGGGGCAGTTCGTCCGAGACCATGAACTGAAACTCGGTGCGGAACAGGCCGATGCCCTCGGCGCCGGTCTCGATCATGTTTTCCAGATCGACCGCCAGGCCGGCATTGGTCAGGACCGTGATCCGCTGCCCGTCCAGGGTCACGGCCGGCACGTCGCGCAACTGGGCGAACTCGGCCTGGCGCTGTTCGCGCACGGCCATGCGCGACTGCACCGCCTCCAGCATATCGGGGCGGGGGCGCAGATAGGTCTCGCCGGTCTCGCCGTCGGCGATGACCATGTCGCCTTCCGACAGTCGGTCGCGCAGGCCCATCAGACGGCCGACGCACGGGATCTGCAGCGCACGTGCGACGATGGCGGCGTGGCTAGCGGCCGAGCCCTCTTCCAGCAGCAGCCCCTTCAGCTTGTCGCGCGGATATTCCAAGAGGTCGGCGGGGCCCAGGTTTCGCGCCACCAGTATGGCGTCGTCGGGCAGTTCGCGCTCGCCCGGCTTGTCGCCCGCCAGCACCCGCAGCAGCCGGTTGGCCAGATCCTCGAAGTCGTGCAGCCGCTCGCGGATATAGGGATCGCGCGCCTGGGCGAAGCGGGCGCGGTGTTCGTTCCTGACCCGGTCCACCGCCGCCTCGGCCGTCAGACCGTTCCTCACCGCCTCCTCCAGCGACCGGTTCCAGCCGCGGTCGTCGGCGAACATCCGATAGGTTTCCAGAACCTCGAACGACGGACCGGCCAGGCCCTGGCCCTTGTCCAGCATGACGTCCAGGCCGCTCTTCAGCGTGGCCAGCGCCAGCTTCAGCCGCGCCTCCTCCATCGCCGGGTCGTCGGATAGCAGGCGTTCGGGCGCCAGCGGCGCCTCGTGCAGAACCACATGGCCAAAAGCCAGGCCGTCGGCGAACTTCTGGCCCTTCAGCCGCTCGGGCCGATGCGGCGCCAGCTCCACGTCGCGCAGCTCGTCCAGCGCCAGCAGTTCGCCCGACGACACAGTTTCGGACAGGACCATGGCGATGGTCTGGATGTCCTCGACCTCTTCCTCGTCATAGCGCCGCTCGGTGCGGTTCTGGACGACCAGGACGCCAATGGCCCGGCCGCCGCGCAGCAGCGGGGCGCCCAGGAAGGCGTGATAGGGGTCTTCGCCCGTCTCGGGGCGATAGGAGAAGGACGGGTGCGACGGGGCGTCCGACAGGCTGATGGGCTGGGCCATCCGCGCCACCTCGCCCACCAGGCCCTCGCCGGGCCGCAGCCGGGTGTTGTGCACGGCGTCGGGGTTCAGACCCTCGGTGGCGAACAGCTCGAGCTCGCCCGACGCGCGACGCAGATAGATGGAGCAGACCTCGGCGACCATCGACCGGGCGATGATCTTGACGACCATGTTCAGCCGGTCCTGCGCCGGCGTCGCGCCCGCGCCGGCCCCGCCCAGAGCCTCGCGGATCTGGCGCAGGAGGATCCGGGGTCCTCTGGTCATCGCGCCGCCTGCCGGCATCATGTCTCCCGCGCCCCGGCGCCTAGGCGCCTTCTGAAATCACCCTATACCGCGTCCAGCCCATATGCCGAATGCAGGGCGCGAACGGCCAGCTCGGCGTAGGCGGCGTCGATCAGCACGCTGATCTTGATCTCGGAGGTCGAGATCGCCTGGAACTTCACGCCCTTGTCGGCCAGGGCCTTGAACATGGTCTGGGCGACGCCCGCATGGCTGCGCATGCCGACGCCGACGACCGAGACCTTGGCCACGTCCTCGTCGACGCGGATTTCCTCGAAGCCGAGCTGCTCCTTGGCGGCGGTCATCAGGTCGGCCGCGCGCACGGCGTCGCGACGGCCGGTCGTGAAGGTCAGATTGACCGTTCCGGCGGTGCGCGACTGGCTCTGCACGATCATGTCGACGTTGACGTTGGCCTCGGCCAGGCGCGTGAAGACGTCGGCGGGGGCGTCCACCCGGTCGGACAGGCCCAGCAGCGTGATGCGGGCCTCGTCACGGCTCATGGTCACACCGGACACGATACGTTTTTCCACGATCTCCTCCTCGTCGCAGATCAGGGTTCCACCCTTGTCGGGCATGACGCCATTCGCGTCGGGTTCGATAAAGCTTGAAAGGACGCGGACCGGGACCTGTTTGGCCATGGCCAGCTCGACCGAGCGGGTCTGCAGCACCTTGGCGCCCAGCGACGCCATTTCCAGCATCTCTTCGTAGGACACCTTGGCCAGGCGCCGCGCGCGGTTCTCGATGCGCGGGTCGGTCGTATAGACGCCGTCCACGTCGGTATAGATGTCGCAGGGGCAGCCCAGGGCCGCCGCCACGGCGACCGCCGAGGTGTCCGAACCGCCGCGTCCCAGGGTGGTGATCTTGCCGTCCGCCGTCACGCCCTGGAAGCCGGGGACGATGGCGATCTCGCCGGCGTCGACGGCGGCGCCCAGCTTCTCGCCGGGGATGTCGATGATGCGGGCGCGGGCGTGGGCGTCGTCGGTCAGGATCGGCACCTGCCAACCCATCCACGAGCGCGCGTTGAAGCCCATGTTGCGCAGGGTCGCGGCCAACAGGCCCGAGGTCACCTGTTCGCCCGAGGCGACCACCACGTCATATTCGTCGTCCGACAGCGGCAGGCCCGCCGCGGCCGGACCCGCGCCGTCGGTCCAGGCGACCAGTTCGTTGGTCTTGCCCGCCATGGCGGAGACGACGACGGCGACCTTTTTGCCCGCCGACACTTCGGCCGCGACGATCCGCGCCGCACGGCGAATGCGTTCGAGGTCGCCCATCGAGGTGCCGCCGAACTTCATCACCAGTCGTGTCGTATCGGGCCGCGTCATCGTGGCGTTCCGCCCCCTGCTTGCGTGAAAGGGCGCGAAGGTTCATCCCTCGCGTCATGACCGCTTCTAACGGCGCCGCTCCGTCTCGCCTACCCCAACAGGGGCATGGTTTTTCGCAAAATTCGTCCGAAACGGCGTTCGGCGCATCGATCGACCCCGCCGACGTGGCGCGCTTCTCGGCCCAGGCGGCCGAATGGTGGGACGCGCAAGGGCCGTTCGCGCCGCTGCACCGCTTTAACCCGGCGCGGCTGGCCTTGATCCGCGACCAGCTTTGCACGCGGCTGGGCCGCGATCCCAAGACGCGCGCGCCCTTCGAAGGTCTGACCCTGCTGGACGTCGGATGTGGCGGCGGACTGATCGCCGAGCCGATGCGGCGGATGGGCTTTGAGGTCACCGCCATCGACGCCTCGTCCGAGAACATCGGCACGGCTCGCGCCCACGCCGACATGGTCGGCCTGGATATCGCCTATCGCGCCGCCACGGTCGAACAGATCGAGGCGGAAGGGGCGGGGCCGTTCGACGTGGTCCTGACGATGGAGGTGATCGAACACGTCGCCGATCCCGAAGGCTTCGTGCGTGCCTGTTCGCGCCTGGTCCGGCCGGGCGGGGTGATGATGGTCGCCACCCTGAACCGCACGCTGAAGTCGCTGGCCCTGGGCAAGGTGGCGGCGGAATACATCCTGCGCTGGGTGCCGGCCGGCACCCACGACTGGCGCCAGTTCCTGAAGCCCGACGAGATCCGGTCGATGCTGGCCGCCGAGCCGGTGACGGTCGAAGGCCCCTACGGCCTGAACTACGATCCGCTTCAGGACCGATGGAGCCAGACCGACGATGCGGGCATCAACTATATGATGGTCGCGACGCGCGCCTGAGCCAGCTTTTCCCTCCCCGTTCCGGGGAGGGTGGTCGCGCTAGCGACCGGGTGGGGGCGGCCGGCAAGGCCGCACCTGTTCAACCTAAGACAGACTTGCGACGTGTCGCCCTGCCGCCCCCACCCGGCTTCGCCTTCGGCTCAGCCACCCTCCCCCGCAGGGGAGGGAGAGGCGCCAGTCCGCCCCTAGACCTTCGAAGCCCGGCTGCGCGTCCAGGCGTACAGGCCGAACACCGCGACGGCGAAGCCGACGATGCCCGCCAGCATGGCCGGCCAGGCCGAACCCTCGGGCAGCATGGCGAAGGGCGCGTCGTCCCGGGTCGCCACGATGACGCCGGCGGTGAAGACGCCGAACAGGCTTTCGCCGACGATCAGGCCCGAGGCGAGCAGCACGCCCATCCGGCGCGCCACGTCAGCGTAGCGGGTGGATGAGACCGCCTTGTCGTAGATCCAACCGGCGACGGCGCCGATGACCAGCATGGTGGTGACCGCAGCCGGCAGATAGAAGCCGATGCCGACGGCCAGCGGCGGCAGCTTGACCTTGCCCTTGGTCGCCTTCGACACGACCGCGTCCAGCACGATGATGACCACGCCGATCGCCGCGCCCAGACCGATCAGGTCCCAGCGCAGGTCGCCGCCGATGACGCCGCGCGCCAGGGCCGAGATCAGGGTCGCCTGGGGCGCCGCCAGGGTCTTGGCGCCTTCCACGATGGCGGGCGGGCCGCCTTCGAAGCCGAAGGCCTGGTTCAGCAGGTTCAGGATGAAGGGGATCACCAGGGCGCCGGCACCGACGCCGACGATCAGCGCCACCTGCTGACGCCACGGCGTGGCCTCGACCAGCTGGCCGGTCTTCAGGTCCTGAAGGTTGTCATTGGCGATGACGGCGACGGCGAAGACCACCGCCGTCACGATCAGGGCGAAGGCGATGATCGACGGATCGGCCGGCACGCCGGCGATGGCCATGACGCCCAGCATCAGCAGCGAGGCGATGACGATGGCCAGGATGCCGACGCCCGACACGGGGCTGTTCGACGACCCGATCAGACCGGCCATATAGCCGCAGATGGCCGCCACGGCGAAGCCGATCAGCACCACATAGACCAGGCCGCCGATCACCAGGAGCGGCGTCGAGCCCGCCAGGGCCGGAGCGCTCTGGGCGAACCAGGCCAGAAGGCCGGCGATGCCGACTAGGCAGGCGACCGAAACGCCGCCCACCAGTTTGATGGGCAGATCCTGTTCCGTGCGCTCAAGCACTTCGCCGTGGACGCGTTTGGCGTTGGCGGCCAGCGCCGAGGTCAGGCCGCCGATCAGCGGACCGGCCAGTTTGATCAGGGTCCAGATGGCGGCGACGCCGATGACGCCCGCGCCCATGAACCGCACCTCGCGCGCCCAGACGGTTGTCGCCAGCTCCTCGGCCGGCGCGCCGGCGGGCAGGGTCGAGGCGATCGACGGAATGCCGTGCGCCGTCAGCCAGGCGATGGTGTCCGGGCTGGTCAGGATCGGCACGGCGATGGCCCAGGCCAGCACCAGGCCGAACAGCTGCGCCAGACCGACCGTCAGGCCGATCAGATGCCCGGCGCCCAGCAGGGCGAACTGCATGCCGAAACCCATGCCCGTCGCCCCGCCGCCCAGCGCGGCCGGCAGCTTGAAGAACTTGGCCGCTTCGCCCGCAAAGACCCGACCCGCGACCAGCAGGGCGTAGCCTGACGACATCACGGCGCCGGCGACGACGACCCACAGGCCGGACTTGTTCTCGCGCACCGCGCTTTCGGTCTGTTCGGCCCCGCGCGACCCAACCTTCAGCACCTCGGCGGCGGCGACGCCTTCGGGATAGGGCAGGCCGCCGTTGACGACCAGCGCCCGGCGCAGCGGGATCGAGAAGGTCACGCCCAGCACGCCGCCCAGGATGCAGATCGCCACCGACTGCCAGAACGGAAACTCCAGCCACCAACCGATCATCACCAGGCCCGGCAGGACGAAGATGATCGAACTCATGGCCCCACCAACCGAGGCCACGGTCTGGACGGTCATATTCTCCCAGATGGTCGAGGTGCGGAACGCCCGCAGCACCGCCATCGAGATCACCGCCGCCGGAATGGCCGAGGCGAAGGTCAGGCCGACCAGCAGGCCCAGATAGGTGTTGGCGGCGGTGAAGATCACCGCCAGCAGGCAGCCCAGCACCAGGGCGCGGAGCGTAAGTTCTAGCCGGCCCTTGGGGGCGGCGGCGGCGTCTGTCATATGCGAAGGTCCCACGTTTGCGCGGACGTAAGCGCATTCTGTCGCAGGCGGCAACTGGTCGCGGTCAGATGCGGGCGCCCCCGCCGCTTGGCCCCGCGACCCGGACGGGCTAGGACCGGCCCATGCCCGAACTTCCCGAGGTTGAAACCGTCCGACGCGGCCTGACGCCGGTGCTGGAGGGCGCGCGGCTGTCACGGGTCCGGATCAACCGGCCCGACCTGCGATTTCCCTTCCCCGGGCGTTTCGTCGAACGGCTGGAGGGGGCGACGGTCCTGCGGATAGACCGGCGGGCCAAATATCTGCTGGCGCCGCTCTCGACCGGCGAGACCTGGATCACCCATCTGGGCATGACCGGCCGGTTCACCCTGGACGGAACCCTGCTGGGCGAGTTCGAGGAGGCCGCGCCCATCGCCGGCAAGCACGAACATTTCAGCGGCTGCGCCATCCGCGATGGAGCGGCGACCCGCGTCGGATACGCCGACGCGCGCCGGTTCGGCTTCATGGGCCTGATCTCCAGCGACCAGATCGAGACCCATCCCTGGTTCGCCGGCCTGGGCCCCGAGCCGCTGGGCAACGGCTTCTCCGGCGCCCATCTGGGTGAGGCCTTCGCGGGAAAGAAACAGAACATCAAGGTCAGTCTGCTGGATCAGCGGATCGTCGCCGGCCTGGGCAATATCTATGTCTGCGAGGCCCTGTACCGCGCCCGCATCTCGCCCCTGGTCGCGGCCGGATCGGTGTCGAAGGCGCGGCTGGAGCGTCTGGCGACCGAGGTCCGAAACGTCCTGAACGACGCCATTGCGGCGGGCGGCTCGACCCTGCGCGACTTCGCCAACGCCGAGGGCGGCCAAGGCTATTTCCAGCACCGGTTCGACGTCTATGGCCGCGAGGGCGAACCGTGTCGGGGTGAGAATTGCACCGGCGTCGTCGCCCGCATCGTTCAGGGCGGACGCTCCACCTTCTACTGCCCCTCCTGCCAGAAACGGTAAGCCTTTGAGGTCCGACCCATGCGCAAAATCCATCTGTGGATCAGTCTGATCGTCGGCGTCCTGGTCTGGGGCGCCTATTTCGCCCACTTCGTCCAGGGCCTGCGCGACGGCGACCTCGGCGACCTGATCTGGTGGTTCGTCGCCGCCCTGGTCGTCGCCGCCGTCGCCGAGGCCGCCGCCACCGGCCTGATCGCCCGGCTGTTCCGCCGCCGCGCCCGCGTGCTGGACGAGGGGCCGACGCTCCAGGCGGCGCTGAAGGCGGGTCATGTCGCCCTGATGCTGCTGGTCGGGCTGGTTCTGATCTCGGCGCTGATCCTGGCCCTGTCGTCCGTCTTCGGCTGGACGCTGGACCTGTCAGGCGCGCGGGGTCAGGTGATCGCCGCCAATCTTCTGCTGGGCATGGTGGTCGTGGTCGAGCTGGCGCGCGCCGCCCTGACCCTGGCGCTGATGCCCCGACGATAGCGCCTGCGCTAGCGGGTCCCGTCTCGCGCCTGTATGACCGCCGTCAAAGGAGACCGACCATGGCCGACGCCTATTCCAACCTGCTGATCGAACGCCACGCCGACGGCTATGCGGTGGTGACCCTGAACCGACCCGAGGCGCTGAACGCCCTGAACGCGGCCCTGTTCAAGGATCTGGCCGACTTCCTCGACAGCGTCGAACAGGATGACAGCGTGCGCTGCCTGATCCTGACCGGCTCAGGCGAAAAGGCCTTCGCCGCCGGCGCCGACATCAAGGAGATGGCGGACCAGACCTATGCCCAGATGTACATGGGCAACTATTTCGCGCTCGGCCACGACCGCATCACCCGGTTCAGAAAGCCGATCATCGCCGCGGTCAACGGCTTCGCCCTTGGCGGCGGCTGCGAACTGGCCATGCTGTGCGACTTCATCGTCGCCTCTGACAAGGCGAAGTTCGGCCAGCCCGAGATCAACCTGGGCGTCGCGCCGGGCATCGGCGGCTCCCAGCGCCTGACCCGTCTGGTGGGCAAGTCCAAGGCCATGGACATGGTTCTGACCGCGCGGATGATGGATGCAGCCGAAGCTTTGGCGTCGGGCCTGGCCTCGCGCGTCTTCCCTCACGAAAGCTTGCTGGACGAAACGCGCAAGATCGCCGCCAAGATCGCCTCGCAAAGCCCGCTGGCGATCATGGCCAACAAGGAGATGGTCAACGCCGCGCTGGAGACGACCCTGACCCAAGGCGTCCAGTTCGAACGCCGACTGTTCCACTCCCTGTTCGCCTTCGAGGACCAGAAGGAAGGCATGTCCGCCTTCGTCGAAAAGCGCAAACCCGAGTTCAAGGGGCGATAGGTCGCAAACGCGTCGTCAACCGATCGCCGTGATCGGGCGTTAGGGGCGAATGATGATCCGCTTCCTCGCCTCGCTCCTTGCGACCCTGTTCGTTCTCGCCCCGGTCGCCGTCCAGGCGCAATCTCAGGGCCAATCTCAGGCCCCGGCCTTCAGCTCCAGCCGCATCATCGTCGAGACGCGCGGGCGGGGGCCGGACATCATCTTCATCCCCGGCCTGGGCTCGACCGGCTCGGCCTGGCGTTCGACGGCGGATCGGCTGGATGACCGCTACCGGGTGCATCTCGTCACCCTGCGCGGCTTTGGCGAGACCCAGATCGGCGACAATGTCAGCGGCGGTCTGGCCGGCCCCGCAGCCAGCGAGATCGAACGCTACATCCGCGAGCAGCGCATCGACCGTCCCGCCGTGATCGGCCATTCGCTGGGCGGCCAGATCGCCCTGCGCGTCGCCGCCGACATGGGCGACCGGATCGGCCGCGTCATGGTGGTCGATTCCTCCCCCTTCTTCCCGTCCCTGATCGACGCCCGCACCACATCGGATCAGGTCGAGCCCCTGGCCCGTCTGGGCTATCAGGCCCTCTTGCTGTTCGGCGATCAGGCGCTGAAGTCCCAGGTCGCGGCTTTCGGCGTGGACATGGGTCTGGCCGGCGACATGGTGTTCCAGGGGCTGGGGCTTCAGGGCGGCGACCGGCGCGTCCTGGCCCAGGGTCTGTATGAGGCGCTGACCGTCGATCTGCGGCCCCGCTTGTCGCAGATCACCGCCCCGGTCACCGTCGTCTATGGTTGGACCCGCGATCCCGACGCTCCCCGCAATCGACTGGAGGGTCTGTATCGCTACGGCTTTTCCGGCCTGCGGCGCACCGCGAAGTTCGAGCGGATCGAAGGCGCCGAACACCAGGTGATGATCGAACAGCCGCAGCGGTTCCTGGCGGCGGTGCAGCGGTTCCTGAGCTGACGCTCAACCCTTCAGCGCATCCACGACCACGCCCTCGGTCAGCAGCTGCGGCAGGATTTCCGGCTCGGCCCGGCCCGGTCGATACAGCAGATACAGCGGCACGCCCGAGCGCCCATGCGCCTGAAGCTCGCGGGTGATGGCGTCGTCGCGCCGGGTCCAGTCGCCGATCAGATAGGCGGCGTTCGCTTCGCGCATGGCTTCGGCCACGCGGGGGGAGGACAGGGCCGCGCGTTCGTTGATCTTGCAGGTCACGCACCAGTCGGCGGTCAGATTGACCAGCACGGGTCGCCTCGACGCGGTCGCTGCATTCACCGCCGCCGCCGACCAGGGCTGGGCCGCCAGCGGGCCGCTGTCGCCTTGCGGCGCGGCGTCCGCATCCCGTGCCGCGCCCGCCGCTGCGCCCGCCAACCCCAGCGCCAGGACGCCGACGACGATCGCGCAGATCGTGGTCAGGATCGGCCGTTCATCACGCTGGCGCGCCGCTTGCGCCAGACCCGTCAGCCAGGCCGCCAGGGCCAGCAGCAGCGCCGCCGCCAGCAGCAGGCCGAGAGCATCCACGCCGCCCTGTCGCGTGAACACCCACAGCAGCCACAGCGCCGCCCCATACATGGGAAAGGCCAGCAGACCCTTCAGCCGCTCCATCCAGACGCCCGGTCTCGGCAGGCGCGACAGCAGGCCGGGCGACAGGCTGATGGCCAGATAGGGCAGGGCCAGACCCAGCCCCAGCATCAGGAACACGGCCAGCGCCATCGGCCAGGACAGCACCAGGGCTGCCCCGAGCGCTGCGGCCATGAAGGGCGCGGTGCAGGGCGCCGCAACGACCACGGCCAGCACCCCGGTGAAGACGGCGCCCGCCGAACCGGGCAGGCGCGACAGGGGACCGGACCCCGCGCTCTGCAATCCGGCGCCCACATGGAAGACGCCCGACAGGTTCAGCCCGACCAGCAGCATGACCAGGGCCAAGGCCGCGACCACGCCCGGCGACTGGAGCTGGAAGCCCCAGCCGATAGCCTGACCCGCCGCCCTCAGCGCCAGCAGAACGCCGGCCAGAACCAGAAAACTGACCAGCGCCCCGGCGGTGAAGGCCAGGCCGTCGCGCCGGGCCCGCGCCGGATCATGTGCAGCCGCCGACAGCGACGCCGCCTTCATCGCCAGAACCGGGAAGACGCACGGCATCAGGTTCAGCACAAGCCCGCCCAGCAGCGCCAGGCCCAGGGCTTGAAGGAAGACCAGCGCGCCGGTCTTCACCGGCGTCGCCGTGGTTTCGTCCAGCGGCTTCAGCGCCTCGCCGCCTTGGGCGCCCGCCAGAGGCGCGCCCGGCTCCGCCGCGATCTCCCACGCGCCCTTGTCGGTCGCCAGGACCCCTCTCAGCGCCGTCTGCGTGGCATCCTTGCCGGCCGTCAGCGTCAATGTCAGGCCGTTCGGACCCCGCTGGCCCGACTGGGCCGCCGCATGGTCGATCCGCCCGCCGTCGAAAGGATAGAAGTAGACTTGGACGATGTCGGCGCCCGCCTGGTCACCAGATAGCGGCCCGCCGATCGCGGTCAGGATCAGCTGGCCGCCCTGACGCGTGACGCGCGCCTCGATCCCGGCCGGGCGAGGCGCGGTTTCGACCAGCCGCTCGATCTCCTCGCCCCAGGGTTTGGCCAAGGGCGCTGCGCCCTCGCGCACCGGCAGCGCCAGCGACAGGGTCATCGGCTCGGGCACGCACATCTGGTCGCTGCACACCAGAAACAGCACATCCGTCGTCAGGGTCAGCACTTCGCCCGGCCGCGCCGTCGGCGGCACATGGATCGGCACGGGCAAGAGCACCGCGCCCGAATAGCCATAGTTCATCAGGCTCATCAGCCGCTGGCGGCTGGGCAGGGGCCACAGGATCGGATCGGCGGTCACCCCGGCGGGCAGGGTCCAGATCAGGCTGGTCGCACCGCCGCTGTCGCCCGGATTGCGCCAATAGGTGTGCCAGCCGGGCGCGATCTTCTGGCGCACCGCCACCACGGTCGTCGAACCGGGCGCGACCCATTGCGACATCGGGACCAGTTCGGCCTCGATCCGCTCGGTCCGCTGCGGCCCGAAGGCGACGACGCCTGTGGGCTGGCTCTGAACCGGCTGGGCGACGGTCGCCGAAACGCCCGTCAAACTAAACAGCAGGCCGAGGAGAAGAGCGAAGAGGCGCAAACGCGTGTTCCGGCAGGCGAGGGGAGCGCCGCAACCTAATGCGTCACGCGTCCCCGCGCCATCGCTGCGCCCGCTCCCGCGTCGATCAGCGCGGATAGGCCTCGTAGATCACTTCCGCACGGCGCCGCAGCGGTTCGTCATTGCCGGCTGCGGTCGTGGCGCCCGCATCGCCTGCGGCGTTCAGCTCGAAGATCGGCGCGGGCATGCCCGCTTGGGTCAGCGCCTCGACCACCGTCCGCGCGCGCCGCTGCGAAAGGTTCAGATTGGCTTCGGGCGTTCCCGTGGCGTCGGCCAGGCCAACCACGCGCACCTTGCGCACGTCGCAATCCTTGGCCTTGCTCGCCGCCGCCTTCAACACCATCGCCGCCGGTTCGGTCAGCCGCGCCTGGTTTTCCAGGAAATAGATATCGAAACGCCCCGGCGCGCACAGCGACTCGCCCACCACCAGCGCCTCGCGCTTCGGCATCGGCGCGCACGCCGCCAGCACACCCACGGCCGCCACAGCCAGAACCATTGATCGCTTCATCTCAGCCCTCCTCCGGCTCGGCCGGCCCATTACGCAAAAGAGGCGGCCCGTCGTCCGACAGGCCGCCTCTTCAACCTAGCGCCGGTCGCGGACCTTCGCGACCGGCATTTGATCGCTGATCAATAACGGCGCTGACCGTTGTCCCAGTAGCACTCGTCCTGACGGTTGTCGTAGCAGTAGTAGTAGCGACCTTGGCTGTCGCGATAACGCTGCTGGTTGTTGCGGTCCTGGTTGGAGCCGCGGATGGCGCCGGCCGTGCCGCCCAGGGCGCCGCCGATCAGAGCGCCGGTCGCAGCGTTGCCGCCGCCGACGTTGTTGCCGATGATGGCGCCGGCGACGGCGCCCAGGCCGGCGCCGATGGCGCCCTGGCGGACGGTTTCGTTCGAGCCGTTGTTATAGCCGTACGGGTCGCTGGCGCAGGCCGAAGCCAGCAAGCCGGCGCCGGCAATCGCGATAATCGCCTTTTTCATGATGAATTCCTTTGTCCCTGGGTGTTGGCCCCTGTGGGCAGCAAACGTGTCCTCGCGGCATAGGTTCCGCGTCGGCAGACTGCATCCGCAACTATGGTGACGCTTGGGCGGAACGACGGCGCCTGCGGGGCGTTCGGCCGCCATGACCGATGTCGCCCAACCCCCCTCCGATGCAGACGACAAAACTGCGTTGACGCCCCATGCCCAGATCCGGCACGCCGTGATGCTGGTCAATCCGCTGTCCGGAAGCGTGGGGCCCCGCGCCGCCGGCGAGGCCGAAGCCCTGTTGGGGCAGTATGACCTCAAGGCCGAGGTCGTGTCGTTTGAAGGGGGCAACTTCGACCAGATCATCGCCGACGCCTTCGCCGCCAAGCCGGACGTAATCTTCGTTCTGGCCGGCGACGGCACGGCACGCTCGGTGGCGTCGAAGGCCAAGCCTGACGGTCCGATGATCGCGCCCTTGCCCGGCGGCACGATGAACATGTTGCCCAAGGCGCTTTATGGCACCGCCGACTGGAAGCTGGCGCTGAAGCGGGCGCTGGAGGAGGGCGAGCCTCAGGCCGTTTCGGGCGGCGAGGTTCAGGGCGAATACTTCTATTGCGCCGCCATTCTGGGATCGCCGGCGCTGTGGGCGCCGGCGCGCGAGGCGATGCGGACCGGCAAGATCAAGCTGGCCTGGCAATACGGCCGGCGCGCCCTGAAACGCGCCTTCTCCGGCCGTCTGCGCTTCACTCTTGATGGCGGCGAGAAACGCCGCACCGAGGCGCTGGTGCTGATCAGCCCGATGATCTCCAAGGCGATGGAGGATCCCATCGGACTGGAGGCCGCCGCCATGGACCCCAGCGACACGACCCAGGCCTTCCGCCTGGCCGCGACCGCCTTGTTCAGCGATTGGCGCCAGGATCCGGCCGTCTCGACCCGCCCGGCGAAACGGATCGAGGTGCGCGCCCGCTCGAAAATTCCGGCCGTGATCGACGGCGAGCCGCTGCTGCTCAAGCCCGAGGCCGTGATCCGCTTCGTGCCCAAGGCCTTCAAGGCGCTGGCGCCCAAGCCGCCCTCAGCCGAGGACAGCATCTAGTGGGACGCGTTCTTCAGTTCTCCGACGTCCATTTCGGCTGCGAGCACAAACGCGCCTGCGCCGCCGCTCTGGAATACGCCCACGCCACGCCGAACGATCTGGTGCTGATCACCGGCGACATCACCCAGAAGGGGTTTCCCGACGAGTTCACGGCCGCGGGCGAATGGATGCGGGCCATGCCCGAGCCGCGCTTCGTCATCGTCGGCAATCATGACGTGCCCTATTGGGACGCCATCGCGCGGGTCTTCCATCCCTGGCGGGCGTTCGAGACGGCGACAGGCTTTCCCGCCCACGACGGCCAGTTCTGCAGCGATGCGGTCATGGTGCGCGGCGTCGTCACCGCGCGCGGCTGGCAGGCGCGGCCCAACTGGTCGAAGGGCGTCATCGACCTGGACCAGACGCGGCGTGCGGCGGAGGCCCTGCGTCAGGCGCCGATCGGCGCGCTGCGGATCCTGGCCTGTCACCATCCGCTGATCGAGATGGTCGGCACGCCGATGACTGGCGACGTCAAGCGCGGCGACGAGGCGGCCCTGATCTTCGCCGAGGCGGGGGTCGATCTGATAATGACCGGCCACGTCCATGTGCCGTTCGCCATGCCGATCCCGCTGGCGGATCGTTGCTCCTACGCCGTCGGCTGCGGGACGCTGTCGCATCGCGAGCGCGGCGCGCCGCCCGGCTTCAACCAGATCGACTGGGACGCCAAGACCATAACGGTGACGGCCCTGGCCTGGGATGGAACGAGCTATCGCTCGCACCAGGTGTGGCGCCTGCCGCGCCGTCAGGATACCCGCAAGGCGACCACCGCGCCCAGCCCGGTCGAGCCGGGCGCCTTGGAGAAGGCTGCGGTCTGAAGACTTCAGATCCGTCCCCTCCCTGCGAAGCGGGGAGGTGGCTCGAAGAGTAGCGGAGAGACGGAGGGGTTCTTTGCCGCATTGCAGGCGCTAGTGGGATTTCAACAACCCCTCCACCGCTCCGCGGTCCCCCTCCCCACGCTGTGGGGAGGAGACTTTCTCGCCTACCGGAACGGCGGTTCGTCGAAGGCGCGCAGCTTGCGTGAGTGCAGCTTTGAGCCTTCGCTGCGCATCAGATCGACCGCCTGGATGCCGATCTGCAGATGTTCAGAGATCGAGCCTTCGTAGAAGCGGTTGGCCTGACCCGGCAGTTTGATCTCGCCGTGCAGCGGCTTGTCCGACACGCAAAGCAGCGTCCCGTAGGGCACGCGGAAGCGATAGCCCTGGGCCGCGATGGTGGCGCTTTCCATGTCGATGGCGACGGCGCGGCTCTGGTTGAAGCGCAGGGCCGACTTGGAATAGCGCAGCTCCCAGTTCCGGTCGTCGGTGGTGACGACGGTGCCGGTGCGCAGGCGTAGTTTGACCTCGTCGCCCGGCATGCCGCTGACCGACTTGGTGGCGTCATAGAGCGCGCGCTGAACCTCGGCGATCGACGGGATCGGAATGTCGGGCGGCAGCACTGCGTCCAGAACGTGATCGTCGCGCAGATAGGCGTGGGCCAGCACATAGTCGCCGATGGTCTGGCTGGCGCGCAGGCCGCCGCAGTGACCGATCATCAGCCAGACGTGCGGACGGGTGACCGCAAGGTGATCCGTGATCGTCTTGGCGTTGGACGGGCCGACGCCGATGTTGACCAGGGTCACGCCCTTATGGCCCGGCGCGGTCAGGTGATAGGCCGGCATTTGGTGCTTCTTCCAGGCCGTGTCGCTGATCGCCGCCTCGGGGTTGGGCGTGTCGCGCGTGATCACCACGCCGCCGGCGCAGGACAGGGTCTGATACGGCGAGCCGGGCGTCCGAAGCTGCTCGATGGCCCAGCGCACGAACTCATCGACGTAGCGATTGTAGTTGGTGAACAGGACATAGGACTGAACGTCGTCCACCGGCGTGCCGGTGTAGTGTTTCAGCCGCGCCAGCGAGAAGTCGGTCCGCAGACCGTCGAAGTGCGACAGGGGGAAGTCGCCGCCCATTTCGAACAGGCCGTCGGCGATCTCGTCGCCGATATGGGCCAGGTCCGTGGTGGGGAACCAGCGCGCCAGGGCCGCCGTCATCGACCGGTCCAGCGCGACCTCCAGCCCGTCGGTCACATAGGGGAAGGGGATCTCCTGGCGGGACAGGCCGACCTCGAAGGTCGCGTTATATTCCTGCTCCAGCAGGCCCAGCTGTTCCGTCAGATAGGGGCGGAAAAGGTCGGGCCGCGTGACCGTGGTCGAATAGCTGCCCTGTCTGGACAGCCGGGCGTAGGCGCGCGGCTCCAGGTCCTGGGGGCGATCCCCGTCCCAGCGGATGCGAAGTTCGGGATAGGCGAACACACCTTCGGCGCGTTTGACCGGATCGGGCCGCGCGCCGGTATTGACGAAATCCCGCACGGCGTCGCGCAGGTTGGTCACGGATTGGGTGTAGAGGGTTTCGAGGCGGTCCAGCGCCGCCTGTGCTGTCATCTGTTCTGTCATGACTTCCTCTAGCGAAGCTTCGCGGCTTTGGCGAGGCGCCGCCCGTTCAAACCCGATTTCGCTGCATTGCAGCAATTTATGACGGGCGTGCGGTTGCGGATCGGGGCGTTACGGCGCATCTGGCCCGGATGTCTTCTTCCCTTGCGTCAGCGCCCGCCAAGAAGGAACTCGGCTTCGTCGAGTTCGTCTGCCTCATCGCCCTGATGATGGCGCTGAATGCGCTGGCGATCGATTCGATGCTGCCGGCCCTGCCGCACATCGGCGCCGACCTGAACGTGGCGACCGACAACGACCGACAATGGGTGGTGACGGCCTATCTGCTGGGCTTCGGCGGGGCGCAGCTGTTCTACGGTCCGTTGGCGGATCGGTTCGGCCGAAAGCCCGTCCTGCTGTTCGGCGTCGGCGTCTATGTGATGTTCAGCCTGCTGGCGACCCTGGCGCCGACCTTCGAAACGCTGATCATGGCCCGCGTCGGCCAGGGTCTGGGCAGCGCCTGCACCCGCGTGCTGGCCGTCTCGATCGTGCGCGATCGCTATGAGGGTCGCACCATGGCGCGGGTCATGTCGTTCAGCTTCCTGGTCTTCCTGGGCGTGCCAATCCTGGCGCCGTCGCTGGGACAGTTGATCATGCTGGTCGGACCGTGGCGCTGGATCTTCGCGGGGCTGGGTCTGATCGGGGTCGGCCTGGTCGTCTGGGCGTCTTTGCGTCTGCCCGAGACGCTGAAGCCCGAGGATCGGCTGCCGATCCAGATCAAGCGTCTGACCGCAGCCTACAAGATCGCCCTGACCGACCGCACCGCCGTCGGCTACACCCTGGCCATGACGGCGATCACCGGGGCCCTGTTCGGCTTCATCAACTCATCGCAGCAGATCTTCGCCGACGTCTTTCACGCCGAGGCGGCTTTTCCGGCGGTGTTCGCGCTGATCGCGGGCGGCATCGCCGTGGCCTCGATCGTCAATGCGCGGCTGGTGGTGAAGTTGGGTTCGCGCAAGATTTCGCACACCGCCCTGATCGGCTTCACCAGCATCGCCGCCATCCATGCGGGGGTGGCGATCAGCGGTCATGAATCGATCTGGACCTTTGCGGTGCTGCAGACCCTGACCATGTTCTGTTTCGGCCTGATCGCGGGCAATTTCGGATCGATGGCGATGGAGACGATGGGCAAGATCGCGGGCACGGCGGCCTCGATCCAGGGCTTCATCTCCACCATCGTCGGCTCTCTGCTGGGCTTTGCGGTGGGCCAGCAGTTCAACGGCACGACCATTCCGATGTCGGTCGGCTTCACCGTCTTTGGTTTGATCGCCCTCGGCTGGGTGCTGTTCGCCGAGCGGGGACGGCTGTTCCGGGCCCATCACGCGCCGGTCGCCGCCAAGGCTTGATCTTTTTCGCGTTTCCGCGCGTTCTCCGGGCCAATCGTCAAGATCAGCCCAGGAAAAACCTCGATGACGCTGAAAGCGCTCGGTCTCGTCTCCGCCCTCGCCCTGGCCGCCGCCATGGGTCTGAGCGCCTGCTCCACCACGACGGGAGGGTCGGCCATGACCCCGCCCGCCATCGCCCCGGCGCCCGGTCCCGAAGCGGTGGACGTCCATACCCACGCCCGGCCCGAGATCGCCCGCGTCGTCGATGTGGCCTTGGATCTGACCGCCGACTTCAACGCCAAGACCCTGGCGGGCACGGCGACCCTGGACGTCCTGGCGATCCCGGGCGCCAACGAGATCGTGCTGGATATCCGCGACCTGGAAATTCAGGACGTGCGCGACGCGGCGGGTCAGCCGCTGCGCTATGTCGTCGGCGACAATGACGCCGTTCTGGGCCAGCCGCTGACGGTCTATTTCCCGGCCTTCGCCGCCAATGAGCGACGCAAGATCACCATCCGCTACTCGACCCGCCCCAACGCGGCGGCTCTGCAATGGCTGAACGCCAGCCAGACGGCCGGTGGACAGAAGCCCTATCTGTTCAGCCAGGGCCAGGCGATCCTGACCCGCACCTGGGTGCCGACCCAGGACAGCCCCGGCATCCGCCAGACCTATTCGGCCCGCATCACCGCGCCCGAAGATCTGACGGTGGTCATGAGCGCCGACCATCTGACGCCGAACGGCGAGCGGGCCGCAAACGGCATGAAGACCTGGCGCTTCCGGATGGACAATCCGATCCCGCCCTATCTGATCGCGCTGGGCGTCGGCGACATCGCCTTTGCGCCGTTCGACGGCCGCACCGGGGTCTGGACCGAGCCCAGCCGGCTGCGCGCCGCCCAATCGGAGCTGGAACCGACCGCCCAGATGGTGACGGCGGCCGAGAAGCTGTACGGCCCCTATCGCTGGGGCCGCTACGACCTCCTGGTCCTGCCGCCCTCCTTCCCGTTCGGCGGGATGGAGAACCCGAAACTGACCTTCGCCACCCCGACGATCATCGCCGGCGATCGCTCGCTGGTGTCGCTGGTCGCGCACGAACTGGCGCACTCCTGGTCGGGCAATCTGGTGACCAACGCGACCTGGAACGACTTCTGGCTGAACGAGGGCTTTACCGTCTATTTCGAGAACCGGATCATGGAGTCGGTCTATGGCCATGACCGCGCCATGCAGGAGCAGGTGCTGGGCTGGGACAGCCTTCAGGATACGCTGAAGTCCCTGCCGGCGGCGGACACCCGCCTGCATCTGGACCTGAAGGGCCGCGATCCCGACGACGGCATGAACGACATCGCCTACGAGAAGGGCGCCCTGTTCCTGCGGACCATCGAACGCACCGTCGGACGGGATCGGTTTGACGCCTGGCTCCGCGGCTATTTCGACCGCAACGCCTATCGTCCGATGACCACGGCCATGTTCCTGCAAGACATCCGCGACAACCTGATCAAGGGCGACGCGGCGCTGGAAAGTCAGCTGCAGATGGACGCCTGGGTCTATCAGCCCGGCCTGCCGTCCAACGCCGTCGCGCCGGTGTCCCACGCCTTCGAGCCGGTGGACGCCGCCGCCGTCGCCTTCTTCAAGGACAAGGGGCCGGCCTCGGCCATTCCGTGGGCGGACTGGAACACCCAGCAGCGCCAGCGTTTCCTGGGCTGGCGTCCCGAGGGTCTGCGGACGGGGGCCGACTGGCTGACGAATGCGCAACTGGCCGATCTGGAGCGGACGCTGAACCTGGCGAACGAAGGCAACGCCGAACTGACCTTCGCCTGGCTGCAGATCGCCCTGGCCCATCGCTATCAGCCGTCGGTCGCCACGGCCGAGAAGTTCCTGACCAGCCAGGGCCGTCGCAAGTTCGTCCTGCCGCTGTTCCAGACCCTGTGGAACGAGGGCGAATGGGGCCGGGGCAACGCGCGGCGCATCTACGCCGAGGCCCGGCCGCTCTATCACCCGGTCACCAGCGGTTCGGTCGATCAGCTGGTCGGACGGCCTTAAGGCTAGAGATCCACGACCGCCACGCCGGTTTCCTCCGCCAGTCGTTCCGCCAGGACGGCGCGGTGGCAGCCGGCGTGGTCGGCCTCGAAGCACAGCAAGGCGACGGGTTTGTCGGCCGCCAGCGCCTTCAATTGCTCGTACTCGATCTGCGCCTGGGGCTCGGCCAGGTGATCGGCGAAGATGGCGCGCATCTCGTCGACACGGCCCTTGCGCGCTGCGTCACGTCCCGCCTTGGGCGTGCCCAGCCCGCGCAGGTGGACATAGTCGATCCCTTCGGCCTTCAGGCTCTCGCCCAGGATCGTCTTAGAAAAGCCGGCGCGGCGGGATGCGGCGACCGCGCGGACATCGACCAGGGTTTGCACGCCGGCCGTCTTCAGCCGCGCGATGACGTCGGCCTGGGTCGCGCCCTCGTAGCCAATAGTGAAAAGCTTCATCCGCCTCAGATGGGCGGGAGCGCGTCGAACGCCAGCGTGACCGTGAAGGCTCGCGTTGCGGTGCGGCGCCCTATCGTCTATCCCGCCGAAACGGATTTCGACTGGAGCTTTCCCCATGGCTGACCTCGCCCCCGGCGTCGTGACCCTCTTTGGAGGTTCGGGCTTTATCGGGTCGCAGGCGGTGCGCGCCCTGGCGCGTCGCGGCTGGCGCATTCGGGTCGCCGTGCGAAACCCGGTCCTGGCGATCGAAATCCAGCCGCTGGGCGATCCCGGCCAGATCCAGTTCATGCGCTGCGACATCACCAACCCGGCGGATGTGGCGCAGGCCGTGCGCGGCGCGGACGCCGTCGTCAATCTGGTCGGCGTGCTGCATGACGCAGGCGGCAAGCGCGGCTTCGACGCCGTTCACACCGAGGCGGCCAAGACTATCGCCGAGGCCGCCAAGGCGGCGGGCGTTGAGCGCCTGGTCCAGATCTCGGCCATCGGCGCCGACGCCGCCAGCCCTTCGGCCTATGGTCGCACCAAGGCCCAGGCCGAACAGGCGGTGCGCGCCGTCTATCCCGATGCGGTGATCCTGCGGCCTTCGCTGGTGTTCGGCGCGGGCGACGGCTTCCTGAACCGCTTCGCCGCCATGGCGACCCTGTCGCCGGTCCTGCCGTTGATCGGCGGCGGCGAAACCAAGTTCCAGCCGGTCTATGTCGGCGATGTCGCCGAGGCCATTGCGCGCGGCGTGACCCGCGCGGACGCCGCCGGCCGCACCTATGAACTGGGCGGGCCGAGCCTCTACACCTTCCGGGAAGTGCTGGAGCTGGTGCGTCGCGAGACGGGCCGCGACCGGATGCTGGTTTCGGTGCCCTTCATCGTCGCCAAGCCCCTGGGTTCGCTGCTGCAACTGAGCCGGTTCGTCGGCCTGACCCCGCCGCTGACGCGCGATCAGGTGCTGATGCTGGAAAAGGACAATGTGGTTGCCGCAGATGCGTTCGGCCTCAGCGATCTGGGCATCGACCATCCGGCCGGCATGGCGGCGATCGCCCCGTCCTATCTGTGGCGCTACCGCGTCGGCGGCCAGTTCGCCGAAGCGCCCGCCCACTGAACCCTCCCCATCTGATGCCGCCGCCGGTCGCCTTCGCGCCCGGCGGCGTCTTCTGTTCGGGAACAAAGAGTGCACAGCTTAAGGATGCCGGCCACGCGCCCCCAGTTCTCCTCGACCGATACGCCTGACCTGAACGACGCGCGGGCGTTGTTGGCGCGCGTCTGGGGTCACGCCGACTTCCGGGGGCTGCAGGGGCGGGTGGTCGAGCAAATCCTGTCGGGCGGCGATGTGCTGGCGGTCCTGCCGACCGGCGGCGGCAAGAGCGTCTGCTATCAGATCCCGGCCATCCTGCGCCCCGGACTGGGGCTGGTGGTGTCTCCCCTGATCGCCCTGATGACCGATCAGGTGGAGGCGTTGAAGCAGCAGGGCGTCGCGGCGGCGCGGCTGGATTCCGGCGTGTCGCTGGACGAGCGTTCGGCCATCTGGGCGGCCGCGCGGTCGGGGGACCTGGACCTGCTCTATGTCTCGCCCGAAGGCCTGGCGGCGGGCGCCATGATGGACCGGCTGGCGGAACTGCCGTTGAGCCTGATCGCCATCGACGAGGCGCACTGCGTCTCGCAATGGGGCCACGACTTCCGCCCCGACTATCGCAACCTGGGCCTGCTGGCCGAGCGGTTCCCCGATGTGCCGCGCATCGCGGTGACGGCGACCGCCGACGCCCGCACGCGCGACGACATCCTGCGCTCGCTGCGGCTGGAAGAGGCGACGGTCTTCGTCGACAGTTTCGCGCGTCCGAACCTGCAACTGTCGGCCGAGCGCAAGGAGAGCGCGTCCCGGGCCAAGACCGATGCGCGGGTCATCGAACTCGTGCGCGAACGGCGGGGCAAGTCGGGCGTCGTCTATTGCGGCAGCCGCGACGGTTGCGACCGCGTGGCCCAGGCCCTGCGCGACGCCGGGACCAACGCCATCGCCTATCACGCCGGCATGGACACGAAAGAGCGCGACCGCCGGCTGGAGCGCTTCCTGGCCGAAGAGGGCGCCGTCATGGTCGCGACCATCGCCTTCGGCATGGGCGTCGACAAGGCCGACGTGCGCTTCGTCATTCACGCCGATCCGCCGGGCAGCCTGGAGGCCTATTGGCAGGAGATCGGGCGCGGCGGTCGCGACGGCGAGCCAGCCGAGGGCATCACCCTGTATGGGCCGTCCGACATCGCCTGGTCCTTGCGTCGGCTGGACAGCCGCCCGATGGCCGATGAGGTCAAACAGGTCCAGGTCAGGAAGACCCGCCAGCTGTTCGCCATGCTGGACGGCGCTGTCTGTCGCGCCCAGGCCGTGCGGCGATACTTCGGCGAGCATGACGCTCAGCCTTGCGGCGTCTGCGATATCTGCGGCGACCCGCCTCAGCTCTATGATGCGACCGTCCCGGCCCAGAAGGCGTTGGCGGCGGTGCAGCGGCTGGGCGGCCGGTTCGGGCGCAATCGCGTCGTCGATCATCTGACCGCCCGCACCAAGGACGTGCAGCCGTGGGAGCAGCAACTGTCCACCTGGGGCATCGGGCGCGAGATTTCGCTGAACAGCTGGCGCGAGATCGTCGATCATCTGCTGTTCGAAGGTCTGCTGGCCGAGGATCCCAACGACGGCAAGCCGCTGGTCGGGCTGGGCGATTCCGAGGCGGTGCGCGCCGTCTATCGCGGCGAGCGCCAGATCGAGGTGCGTCGCGCGCCTCTGAGGGCCGATACCGCCCCGCGCCGTCGTGATCGATCGGGCGAAGGGCGCAATGCGGCGCTGGAGACGATGGACGCGGACGTCCGCGCCCGGTTCGAGGCCTTGCGCGCCTGGCGCCGCGACCGCGCCTCGGAACAGCACGTCCCGCCCTATGTCATCTTCCAGGACCGGACGTTGCTCGAGATCGCCCACGCCGAGCCGGGCGACCTGAACAGTCTGGGCGCCATTTCCGGCGTCGGTCAATCCAAGCTGGATCGTTACGGCAAGGGCGTGCTGGAGGCGCTGGCCGCTCTCTAGAAGGCGTCAGACTTCCGGCTTGGGCGGGGCGGTGATGACTTCGACGTTGTCGTTCAGCAGATAGGACAGTTCCGACAGGGCCACGGCGCGTTCGGCCGGGTTGGCGGCGGCCTGAACGGCCTGAACCTTCTTGGGCATGTCCTCGGAAATGCCGCGCAGGATGCATTTCAGGTCGCCGTCGGTGCCGCGTTCCTTCAGGATCAGGTGGCCCTGCATGTCCAGAGCGGCCAACTGCTCGGCCTGGGCCTTGAAGCCGGTGAAGGCCTGGCTGGTGAAGAAGGCGGCGTCGTCGGCGGCGTTGGCGGCGGCCCAGCCGTCGACCATGGCCTTCAGGCTGGCCGAGCGCGCGATGATGTCGGCGAACAGCGGCTCGCCCGCCACCGAGATCGGCGCGCCGGGCGCGGCGGCCGGCTGTTCGGCGGCCAGGGCCACCGAGGGATTGGACATCGCCAGGGCGATCGTGAGAGCAAGGCCGCAGGACATGGAGGTGACTTCCTGTTTCAGCGTCCGCTGGGACGTTGAACCTGAATACGCCCCAGCCGTAAACGAGTGTTTACCCTGTCATTCCCGATGGAGACGACGATGACCCGCGACGCCGCCTGGACCGCCTTCGACCAAGCCGCCGCCGAGGCCGCCTCCGCGCGGATCGTGGATCAGTTCGCCGCCGATCCGGACCGGCTGGCGCGGATGTCGGTCGAGGCGGCGGGGCTTTTTCTCGACCTGTCGAAACAGAGCTGGACCAAGGCCGCCTTCGACGCTTGTCTGGACTTGGCGCGCGCCAGCGACGTCGAAGGGCGTCGAGCGGCCCTGTTCGCCGGCGAGGCCGTCAATCTGACCGAGGGCCGGGCGGTCCTACACCCCGCTCTGCGCGCTGCGCCGGGCGCCGACTTCAAGGCCTTAGGCGAGCCCGTCTCGGCCGAGGTGGACGCCGTGCGAGTGGACATGAAGGGCTATGCGGATGCAGTACGGTCGGGCGCCGAGGCGGGCGCGACGGGCAAGACGTTCGAGGCGATCGTTCATGTCGGCATCGGCGGTTCGGACCTGGGGCCGCGCGTGGTCTGGGATGCGCTGCGCCCGCTGGACCCGGCCATCGACCTGCGCTTCGTTGCGAATATCGACCCGCGCGACATGGCTGAGGCGCTGACCGGCCTGGATCCCGAGACGGCCTTGGTGGTGGTCGTGTCCAAGACCTTCACGACGCAGGAAACCCTGGCCAACGCCGAGGCGGCCAAGGCCTGGCTGGCGGCGTCGCTGCCGCCCGAGGGGATGACGAAACACTTCATCGGGGTGACGGCGGCGCCGGACAAGGCGGCGGCCTTCGGCTGCGGCCGCACCTTCGCCTTCCGGGACTGGGTCGGCGGGCGATATTCGCTGTGGTCGGCGGTCAGCCTGTCGTGCGGCATCGCCCTGGGCTGGGACGTATTCGAGGATATGCTGGCGGGCGCCGCGGAGATGGATGCGCATTTCGTCTCGGCGCCGCTGGAGCGAAACGCGCCGATCCTGCTGGCCCTGGCCCAGGTGTTCAACGTCGATGGGCTGAACCGGCCGGCGCGGACGGTCGCGCCCTATGCGCACGCCCTGCGTCGCCTGCCAAGCTTCCTGCAACAGTTGGAGATGGAGTCGAACGGCAAGCGGGTGCATCGCGACGGCACGCCGGTGACGCGCCAGACCTGCCCCGTCGTCTTCGGTGAGCCGGGCACCAACGGCCAGCACGCCTTCTTCCAGCAGATCCACCAAGGGCCGCAGACCGTCCCGGCCGAGTTCGTCATCGTCGCCAAGACTCATGAGGACGCGCCGGAGTCGCCGCTTTGGTCGAATGCGCTGGCTCAGGGCCAGGCCCTGATGCTGGGCAAGACGACCGAGGCCGCCAAGGCCGAGGGGTTGGCGCAAGGATTGTCGGAGGAGGAGGCGACGCGCCTGGCGTCCCACCGCACCTTCACCGGCAACCGTCCGTCGACATCCATCGTCATGGATCGTTTGACGCCCCAGACCCTGGGCGCGCTATTGGCCCTGTATGAGCACAAGACCTTCGTCGAAGGCGTGATCTGGGACATCAACAGCTTCGACCAATGGGGCGTCGAACTGGGCAAGGTCCTGGCCAAGGCGATCCTGAAGGACGTGGACGCGGGCGGCCCCTCGGCGGACCTGGATCCGTCCACAGCGGCCCTGATGACGCGGTTGATGGGTTAGGCCTCGATCGGCGCCACGGCGTCGATCGTCAGCACGTGACGAAACGCATTTCGGCTGGCCGCAGGCGACCGATGCAGCACGACCGGAAGGTCGGGCCAAGGCTCCCACCCATCGGCCGTGCCCTTCATGATGGCGATGTCGCCCGGTTGGAGCGTGCGCACGCGACGTCGCGTTTCTGCGCGTCGCGCGTCCAGATCATCGCCTAACTCGGTCGCGAAAGCCCATTCCGATCCTGGTCCTTGATAGGTCGCGATCAACCGCACCGAAATCGCATCCTGATGAAAGCGCGGACAGGCGCGCGTGGTTACGCGTTGAAATGTGGCGCGCCAGTTCGGGCTTCCGCTGACGGCCGACAGGATGCCGCCCAGGCCCTGAATGTCGTCAAGCAGCCAGTCTGGCGCCGGCCCCGAAGTCGCGAGCCACGGCCCTTCGCACGTCGCCTCGAATGCATCGGGTCCGTCCACTTCAAGCGGGGCCGGACGCGACCAGACGGCCATCCGAACGTGAGGCTCCATCAGCGTTGTGAAGACGGTGGGACTAATCCCCGTCACGACCGCGCCAACCGCCATGTTCCATCCTCGATCAAGTATGTTATAACGTAACATACTCTGTATATATCTATGAAACACGCCTCAAGAGAGATTGCTGTGCCCGAGTTGCGCAAACTGCCCGTCACCGTCCTGTCCGGCTTTCTGGGTGCGGGGAAGACGACCCTGCTGAACCATGTGCTGAGCAACAGAGACGGACTGCGCGTGGCGGTGATCGTCAATGACATGAGCGAGGTGAACATCGACGCCGCCCTGGTGCGGGACGGCGGCGGGGCGGATCTGTCGCGGACCGAGGAACGGCTGGTGGAGATGTCGAACGGCTGCATCTGCTGCACCCTGCGCGAGGATTTGCTGATCGAAGTCGGCAAGCTGGCGCGCGAGGGGCGGTTCGACTGCCTGCTGATCGAGTCCACCGGCATTTCCGAACCTATGCCGGTCGCCGCCACCTTCGACTTTCGCGACGAGGACGGGTTCAGCCTGTCGGACCTGGCCCGGATCGACACCATGGTCACGGTGGTGGACGCCTTCAACTTCTACCGAGACTATCCCTCGACCGACCGGCTGAAGACCCGAGGCGAACATCTCGGCGAGGACGACGAGCGCACCGTCGCCAATCTGCTGATCGATCAGATCGAGTTCGCCGACGTCATCGTTCTGAACAAGTGCGACCTGCTGGATGCGACCCAACTCGGGACGCTGAAGGCGATGATGACCCAGTTCAATCCCCGCGCCAGAGTCCTGGAGGCTGTGCGCGGCGCCGTGCCCTTGGAGCAGGTCATCGGCACGGGCCTGTTCGATATGGAGCGGGCGGAACAGGCCGCCGGCTGGTCCCAGGCCCTGCGCGGCGAGGTCACGCCCGAGACCGAGGAATACGGCGTATCGACCTTCGTCTATCGGGCGCGCAGGCCGTTCCATCCCCGGCGCTTCTACGACCTGATGAACAGGGAATGGCCCGGCGTCTGGCGTTCCAAAGGGTTCTTCTGGCTGGCGAGCCGAATGGCCTATGTCGGATCCTGGAGCCAGGCCGGGGCCGTGACGGAACACGAATGGGGCGGTCTGTGGTGGGCCTCGGCGCCGCGCGAACGCTGGCCCGACGACAATCCCGAATGGCTGAAGGCGATCGAGGCGGTCTGGCGTCAGCCCTACGGCGACCGCCGTCAGGAAATCGTTCTGATCGGCAAGGACATGAACCGCGACCTGCTATTCTCCATGTTTGACGGCGCCTTGCTGACCCGCTTCGAGATGGAGCGCGGTCCGAAGGGGTGGGCGAAACTCGAGGATCCCTTCCCGCATTGGGGACCCCGTCAGGACGCGGCATAAGAAAAAGAGGCGCCCCACCGGGCGCCCCCTCTCCTCGAAACCCGACGCTTACCAGCGGCGGTCGTAGCGATAGTCGCGGTCACGGCGATAATCGCGATAGTCGCGGCGACCTTCGTAACGGCGGCCGTCGTAGCGGTAATCGTAGCCCGAGCGGCTGCGGTCGCTGCCGTGCTCGCGCTCCCAATGGCCTTGGTTACGGTAGCACTGGCCGCCGCGGTAGTATTCGCAGCCCGAGCCGCGGTTGGAGGCTACCGCGCCCAGCGCCGCGCCGGCCAGGGCGCCGCCCGCGATGTAGCTGCCGTCGCCGTTGCCATAGATGGCGCCGGCCAGACCGCCCACGGCGGCGCCGATCAGGGCGTTACGGCCGGTGTTGTCGCGATCGCGCGATTGGGCAGAAGCCGGAGCGGCCATCAGGCTCAGGGCCACGACGGGGGCGGCGGCGACCGCAGTGATCTTCAGCAGCTTGGACATTTTGGTCTCCTTGTTTGCTTGCCGATCTGCGTTTCCGGGGCGGGAAGGCATCCAGCGTTGAGGCCTTTCTATCGCTCCCAGTTTGAACGACCCCGGAGGTCGGCATTCATTTTCGGTTCATTTGTCACAGAGAATTCGCGCGGCGATCCATCGCCGCCGCTTGACGATGACCCTGCCTCTGCCTAACTCCCGCTCGCGTTAGCACTCTCGCTGGTCGGCTGCCAAAACGGCGATCGCGAGAGCGCCGCACACCGTTTCAAAAACGCCCCGATCCGGGGGTTTTACAGGGAGAAGTCCGATGGCGTTCCGTCCGCTCGGCGACCGCGTGCTGGTCAAGCGCGTTGAAGAAGAATCCAAGACCAAGGGTGGCATCATCATCCCCGACACCGCCAAGGAAAAGCCGCAGGAAGGCGAAGTCGTCTCCGTCGGCCCTGGCGCCCGTGACGATCAAGGCAAGGTCAATGCTCTTGAGCTGAAGGCCGGAGACCGCATCCTGTTCGGCAAGTGGTCCGGCACGGAAGTGAAGATCGACGGCGAAGACCTGATCATCATGAAGGAATCCGACGTCCTGGGCGTGCTGTCCTAAGCACCCGACGTCCGACGTTCTTCAATCAATCCATATAGATAGGAGCTGCCCGCATGGCCGCTAAAATCGTACACTTCAACACCGACGCGCGCGACAAGATGCTGCGCGGCGTCAACGTGCTCGCCAACGCCGTCAAGGTGACGCTGGGTCCCAAGGGCCGCAACGTCGTGATCCAGAAGTCCTTCGGCGCTCCGCGCTCGACCAAGGACGGCGTGTCGGTCGCCAAAGAGATCGAGCTGGAAGACGCCTTCGAGAACATGGGCGCCCAGATGATCCGCGAAGTCGCTTCGAAAACGAACGACAAGGCGGGCGACGGCACCACCACCGCAACCGTTCTGGCTCAAGCCATCGTGCAAGAGGGCCTGAAGGCCGTCGCCGCCGGCATGAACCCGATGGATCTGAAGCGCGGCATCGACAAGGCCGTCGGCCTGGTGCTGGAAGAGATCAAGTCGAAGTCCAAGCCCGTTTCGAACAACTCGGAAATCGCCCAGGTCGGCACCATCTCGGCCAACGGCGACTCGGAAATCGGTGAGCTGATCGCTCAGGCGATGGCCAAGGTCGGCAATGAAGGCGTCATCACCGTCGAGGAAGCCAAGACCGCCGACACCACCGTCGACGTCGTCGAAGGCATGCAGTTCGACCGCGGCTACCTGTCGCCTTACTTCATCACCAACGCCGACAAGATGGAGGCCCAACTCGAAGAGCCGCTCATCCTGTTGTTCGAGAAGAAGCTGACCTCGCTGCAAGCCATGCTGCCGATCCTGGAAGCCGTGGTGCAGTCGGGCCGTCCGCTGCTGATCATCGCCGAGGACATCGAAGGCGAAGCCCTGGCGACCCTGGTCGTCAACAAGCTGCGTGGCGGCCTGCGCGTCGCCGCCGTCAAGGCTCCGGGCTTCGGCGATCGCCGCAAGGCCATGCTGGAAGACATCGCCATCCTGACGGGCGGCCAGGTCATCTCCGAAGACCTGGGCATCAAGCTTGAGAGCGTCACCATCGACATGCTCGGCAAGGCCAAGAAGGTCACCATCACCAAGGACGACACCACCATCGTCGAAGGCGTCGGCGGCAAGGACGAGATCGAAGCCCGCGTGGCCCAGATCAAGCGCCAGATCGAAGACACCACCTCCGACTACGACAAGGAAAAGCTGCAGGAACGTCTGGCCAAGCTGGCCGGCGGCGTCGCGGTTCTCCGCGTCGGCGGTTCGACCGAAGTCGAAGTGAAGGAAAAGAAGGACCGCGTCGACGACGCCCTGAACGCCACGCGCGCCGCGGCTGACGAAGGCATCGTTCCGGGCGGCGGCATCGCCCTGCTGAAGGCCTCCAAGATCCTGGCCGACGTCAAGGGCGACAACGCCGACCAGAACGCCGGCATCGCGATCATCCGTCGCGCCCTGCAGGCTCCGATCCGTCAGATCGCCGAAAACTCGGGCGTCGAAGGCTCGATCGTGGTCGGCAAGGTGCTGGAAAACGGCGACGCTTCGTTCGGCTTCAACGCCCAGACCGAAGAGTACGGCGACCTGGTGCAGATGGGCGTCATCGACCCGGCCAAGGTTGTCCGCACGGCCCTGCAAGACGCCGCTTCGGTGGCCGGCATCCTGATCACCACGGAAGCCGCCGTCGCCGACGCCCCCAAGAAGTCGGGCGGCGCCTCGGCCCCCGACATGGGCGGCATGGGCGGCATGGGCGGCATGGACTTCTAAGTCCAAGCTGACCGACGCTGAAATGCAGAGGGGCGGGGCCGCAAGGTCCCGCCCTTTTTGTTTGCCTATCCTCTCTGCGAAGCGGGGAGGGGGATCGCGTAGCGGTGGAGGGGCTCTTGAAGTCCACTGACGTCTGCGATACGTCGCAGAACCCCTCCGTCACGACGCCAAGAGGCGTCGCGCCACCTCCCCACGAGGTGGGGAGGAGACAGCGTTCTAGAACTCGGAAATCGCGCCCGGCTTGCGGGACCGGGTCTTCAGCCACATCACGCCCAGGAGGTCCGAGACGGACGCCCGCAGTCGGCCCCAATTGGTGTATTTCGACCGACCGACCTCGCGGTGGCGGTGGTCCACGTCGAGATACTGGTTCTTGAACCCCTCGCGGATCATCAGCGCCGGCAGGTAGCGGTGGATGTGATCGAAGTAGGGGAGGCGCAGGAAGACGTCGCGGCGGAAGGCCTTCAGCCCGCAGCCGGTGTCGTCGGCGTCGTCACCCAGCAGTTTGCGGCGGATGCGGTTGGCCCAGATCGAGGCCTGGCGTTTGGCCTCGGTGTCCTGGCGTTTGGCGCGACGGCCGCCGACCAGGCCCACGTCGCCGGGGGCGGACAGAAGCGCATCAACCAGGCGCGGCGCATCGGCGGGCGGGTTCTGGCCATCGCCGTCCATCGTCACCACGACCGGCGCGCGCGCGGCCAGGACGCCGGTTCGAACCGCCCGGCTCTGGCCCGCATTGGTCCCGTGGGCCAGCACGCGGAGCGCCGGCAGTTCGGCCATGGCCGCCTTCAACTCGGCCAAGGTCGCGTCCCTGGACGCATCGTCCACGAAGATCATCTCGTACGAACGGCCGGCGAAGGCGGCGGCGATCTCGCGCGCCAGGGGCACGGCGGCGCCCGCCTCGTCATGGACGGGAACGACGACGGAGATTTCGGGCGTTTCGGCGGTCATCGGCGCTCCATAGAGGATAACGAGCGCTTAGGGGAGACGGCTGACGCAGGCGTGGTCGCCGTGTAAGGAGTCTGGAATGAAGACTTTCGATCTGGATAGCCGCATCGCCGGCTGGCGCGGGCCGGTTCTCGCGGCCCTGCTGACGCTGATCGCCGGCCTGCCGGGCCTGCTGCTGCTGCCGCCGCTGGATCGCGACGAGAGCCGGTTCGCCCAGGCCACGTCCCAGATGCTGGAAAGCGGCGACTATGTCGACATCCGCTATCAGGACGAGCCGCGCTGGAAGAAGCCGGTCGGCATCTACTGGATGCAGGCGATCGCCGTGGGCCTGACCT
This sequence comes from Brevundimonas vesicularis NBRC 12165, assembly GCF_001592205.1. GTDB lineage: Bacteria > Pseudomonadota > Alphaproteobacteria > Caulobacterales > Caulobacteraceae > Brevundimonas > Brevundimonas vesicularis. The sequence goes on from NZ_BCWM01000005.1 coordinate 133,907, forward strand.
CGGATGTCGAGGACCGCAAAATCGCGCCCTATCGCATCCCTTCCTTGCTGGGCGCCATGCTGGCGGCCTGGGCCGTGGCCTGGGCCGGCTCGGCCATGCTGGGCGGGCGAGTCGGCTTCTTCGGCGGGGCCATCATGGGGGCGACCTTCCTGCTGTCGACCGAGGCGGGGATCGCCAAGACCGACGCCATGTTGTGCGGGGCGACGACCCTGGCCATGGCGGCGCTGGCGCGCATCTATATGGCGACGAAGGCGGGCGAACGACCGATCCGGCCGCACAAGCTGTTGTTCTGGATCGGGATCGGTCTGTCGATCCTGATCAAGGGACCGATCGGGTTCCTGGTCGTGGCCCTGGCGATTATCGCCCTGTCGATCTGGGATCGGAACGTCAAATGGCTGTATCGCCTGGGCTGGGGTTGGGGTCTGCCGCTGGTCGCCCTGATGGTCGGACCGTGGGCCATCGCCATAACCATCGCCACCGACGGCGGTTTCTGGCGCGAGGCCATCGGCGGGGACCTGGCGCCCAAGATCGCCGGGGCGCATGAGAGCCATTCGGGCTTCCCCGGCATGTATCTGCTGCTGGCGCCCCTGCTGTTCTTCCCTTCGACCCTGCTGTTGCCCGCCGCCGTCTCGACGGGCTGGAGCCGACGCGCCGAGCCGGCGATCCGGTTCCTGGTCTGCTGGCTGGTCCCAGGCTGGCTGATGTTCGAACTGGCGCCGACCAAGCTGTGGCACTACACCCTGCCGACCTTCGGAGCGCTGGCCCTGTTGGCGGCCGCGGCCCTGGCCCAGCCCATCGGCAAGGTTTCGCGCATCACCGGCGCGGTGCTGGGCGCGTTCGCGGCCCTGCTGATCATCAGCATCACCGTTTATGGACTGACCGTCTACGGCACCTCGACGGCCCAGACCTGGGCGGCGCTGACGGTGGTCATGGCGCTGGCGGCGGGGGCGATGGGCGGCTTCCTTCTGCTGAACCGCGCGCCGGTCGCAGCGCTGGTCGCCTCGCTGGCGTTCGGGATCGTGGCGCACGCGGCCCTGTCGGGCACGATCCGCCAATTGCGGCCCCTGGCCATCGCGCCACAGCTTGAAAAGGCGCTGGAGGCGGCCGACCTGCATCCGCGTCAGGGCCGCACGCCGGGGCCGGTGGCGATCACCGGCTTCCATGAACCCAGCTTCGTCTTCCTGACCGGGCGCGACACCGACCTGACCGACGCCCAAGGCGCGGCTGAGGCCCTGGCCGAGGGGCGGCCCGCCATCGTCGAGGGACGTGACGCCGACACCTTCCGTGCAGCTGCGGCGCGTCTGGGCGTCTCCGGTCGCGCGGTCGGGACGGTCAACGGCTACAACTATTCGGCGGGCGATCCGGTCAGCCTGACCGTCTATGCGCCGCCGCCCCGAAACGGGAATGGCGCCGCCGCTGCGGGAGCCGAGTGATGGGCCGCTTCATCCAGATCGTCGAGGTCGGGCCGCGCGATGGCCTGCAGAACGAAAAGGCGGTGCTTGAGCCCGCCGTCCGCGCCGATCTGGTGCGGCGGCTCGAGCAGGCGGGGGCGAAGCGGATCGAGGCCGTCTCCTTCGTCCACCCCAAATATGTGCCGCAGATGGCCGGCGCCGAGGAGGTCATGGCCGCCCTGCCGCACGAAGCGGGGCGCAGCCGCATCGGCCTGGTGTTGAACGGCAAGGGCTATGACCGGGCGTTGGTGACCGGGGTGGACGAGGTCAACGTCTCAGTCGCGGCCACCGACGGCTTCGGCCTGAAGAACCAGGGCCTGGCGGTGAAGGATCAACTGGCCATGCTGGGCGAGATCGTCGCCCGCCGCCACAACGCCGAGGCCAGCGAGGGCGCGCCGTCGCTGTCGGCCATGATCTCCTGCGTCTGGGGCTGTCCGTTCGACGGCGAGGTGTCGGTCGATCAGGTCGCAGACATGGTCGGCGCCATCGCCGATATGGGCGTCGGCGAGATCGGTCTGGCCGACACCATCGGCGCGGCCGATCCCTGGGCGGTGACGAAAAAGGTCGAGGCGGCCAGGGCGGCCGCACCGGACGCGAGCCTGCGCCTGCACTTCCACGACACCCGCAACACCGGCCTGGCCAACGCCTATGCGGGCGTCGAGGCCGGGATTGACGTGCTGGACGCCTCGGTCGGGGGGATCGGCGGCTGTCCGTTCGCGCCGGGCGCCACGGGAAACATCGCCACCGAAGACCTTGTCTATATGCTGGCGCGGGGCGGGTTCGAGACCGGCTATGACCTGGACGCCCTGATCGCGACGGCGCGCTGGATCGGCGAGGCCATCGGCCGGCCGGCGCCGTCTGCGCTCAGCCGGGCAGGTGGATTTCCGAGGGCTTGAACCTTTGTGGCGGCGTTTCGAAAACGGCGCTAAATCAGGGTGAACAGGCGTAGCCGTTGGACCGGCTGCGAAGAGGACCGTCCATGCTGCTCGCCATTCCGCTGCTGCTGATCCCGGTGGTGCTCTACAATATCGTGGTGCTGTTCGGCGCGCCGAGCGGGGCGGGCATGGTGCAGGCGGACGTGCTGCTGCGCGATCCGCTGTTTTCCGTCACCATGACCTCGGGCGCGCAATGGACGATCGGATCCGGCGACCTGATCCTGTTTCTCGGCCTGATTCTGCTGTTCTTCGAGCTGGTGAAGTCCACATCCAGCCAGCGGATCGCCATCATCAATCACGCCCTGTCGATGATCCTGTTCATAGGCGTGCTGGTGGAGTTCCTGCTGCTGCCGGGCTTTGCGACCTCGACCTTCTTCTTGATCGTGATCATGATCCTGCTGGACGTGCTGGCCGGGTTCATCGTGACCATCATCGCGTCGCGCAAGGATTTCGATTTCGGCGGGGCATGAGCCGAACGGCCTCAAGTCGCGCAAAGCGCGGTAGGCCCTAAGAAACATGCGCTCAAGCAGCGCGAAGCGCGGTAGCGCTTACGAAAATGCCGTGAAGATCAGCGCGACGACGGCGACGTCGAAGGCTTTGGCGGCGAGGGCGAAGACGGCGGGCATGGGCGGGTCCGGCTGAGAGCGTTCTGCCTCGCTCCCCAGCAAACCCCGTGCCGCCCGAGCGGCGTCAGCTCAGATGTCGGTCTTGGCGGTCTTGCCTGTTTTCGGACGACGCTCGGCCGCGCCCGAATATTCGGCTCCAAGGTAGGCGGAGCGGGCAGCATCCAGAACCGGCGGGCCTCCGCGCAGGCCGCGTTTCTGCCCGCTCTGGCCCATCTGTTGAGCGACGAAGGCGGCGGCGCCGGGCTCGGGCGTCGGCAGGACGGCAGCTCTTGCCGGGGTTGGTTGCGGCTCGACGATCTCAGGCGCATTGACGGGGACTAGGGCGCGCGAGGCGGATCGGGCGCGCCGCTCGCGCTCGCGGCGTTCGCCTTCGCGGCGATCCACCCTGTCCGGTCCGCCGACGGCCTGGATCCGGTCGGTCATTTGCTCTTGCCGCCCGCCAGTTTCTCGATCTGACGGCGCATCTCGTCCATCTGGCGACGCATTTCGTCCAGGGCGTCCGGCGCCTCGGGCGGCGGGGCCGGCTCGGCCTTGTCATCCGAGGCGGCAGGCGTCGGCTCGGCGCGGGGATAGGTGAAGGCCGGGAACATCTGCATGGCGCGCTCGAACATCGCCATATTGGCGCGCGCGGCGTCCTCCATCAGGGCCGCGCCCGCGCCAGTGCCGAAGGCGCGGCCCATCTGACTGGCGAACTGCTCCTGCTGACGACCGAAGTTGGCCAAGGACATCTCCAGATAGGAGGGCAACACGCCCTGCATCTGACCGCCGTAGAAGCCGATCAGCTGGCGCAGGAACTGAACCGGCAGCAAGGCCTCGCCCCGGCTCTCTTCCTCGAAGATGATCTGGGTCAGGATCTGGCGGGTCAGGTCGTCGTTGGTCTTGGCGTCATAGACGACGAACTCCGTCCCCTCGCGCACCATGGTCGCCAGATCTTCCAGCGTCACATAGGCGCTGGTCCGCGTGTTGTAGAGCCTGCGGTTCGCATACTTCTTGATGACGACCTGAGCGCTGTCGCCGGTCTTTCCACTCTTGGTCTTTTCGTCAGCCACGCTTGTTCTCGCGATGTTGCAACGCGTCACTATCCTCCGTTGCGACGCGATGCGCCAGAGGGGGAGAAAACCGCGGGGAACGGACGGTTGATCAGTGGCTCATGGCCGGGGCCAGCACGACGCCGACCAAGACGGCTGTCCAATGCACGGTCGCTCCGGTGACGACGAACCCGTGCCAGATGGCGCGGCGGAACTTCACGCGTGGGCTGATGAAGACGAAGACGCCGGCGGTGTAGATCAGGCCGCCGATGACCAGCAGGGCCAGGGCGACGGGATGGACGGTCTCGACCATCGGCTTCAGGGCCGCGACCGCCAGCCAGCCGAAGACGACATAGACGCCGCTCCAGAACTTGTCCGAGATGCGTGGCGCGAACAGCTTCACCCCGGCGCCGAGGAAGGCCAGGGTCCAGATCAGGGTGGTGAAACCGATGGCCCACAGACCCTCGAACCGCTGGGTGGTGAAGGGGGTATAGCTGCCAGCGATCATCAGGAAGATCGCCGCCTCGTCCAGCCGCCGCAGCACGGGCCGCGCGGCGCAGGGGTTTGTCCAGTTATAGACGGTCGAGGCCGTCAGCATGCCGACGAGGCACAGGGCGTAGATTGCGGTAGCCATCACGCCGCCGATCCCCGCATAGACCCCGGCCAGACCCGCCAGAATGATGCCGCCGACCGCCGCCAGCATCAGGCCGACGACGTGGACCCACAGATCCGCCAGCTTTTCCGCGCGCGTCGGATAGTGCTCGATCATGTCCAGCTCGTCCGGCGTGCAGACGTGGGTGACAAGACGTTTCAGCGTGCGCAGCATGGACCTTCCAATCCGTCGATCGCCTCTATCGTTCCCCGACAATGCGCCGACAGGGTGACGATTGGCTGAATCGCGCCCTGTCCATGTCGTCGCAGGTGACGAACGCGCTGCAATGCGGCAAAACGGTCACGCCGAGTTATTCTCCAAAGAGTGAAATCCCATGACCGACGTCGTCATCGTTTCCGCCGCGCGCACCCCGGTCGGCTCCTTCCTGGGCGCCCTGTCGTCGCTTCCGGCGTCCAAGCTGGGCGAGATCGCCATCAAGGCGGCGCTGGAACGGGCCGGCGTCTCCGGCGACGAGGTCGATGAGGTGATCCTGGGTCATGTGTTGCAGGCAGCCGCGGGTCAGGGCCCTGCGCGTCAGGCCGCCGTGGGCGCAGGCGTTCGAAAGGAAGCCGCCGCCTGGAGCCTGAACCAGATCTGCGGCTCGGGCCTTCGCGCCGTCGCCATCGCCGCCCAGCAGATCGCTCTGGGCGACGCCAGGATCGTGGTCGCCGGCGGACAGGAGAGCATGAGCCAGGCGCCGCACGCCCAGCAGCTTCGCAACGGACACAAGATGGGCGACGTCGCCCTGGTCGACACCATGGTCAAGGACGGCCTGTGGGACGCCTTCAACGGCTATCACATGGGGCAGACGGCCGAGAACATCGCCGAAAAATGGTCCATCAGCCGCGAGGCGCAGGACGAATTCGGGCTGGCCAGCCAGCACAAGGCCGAGGCTGCCCAGAACGCCGGCAAGTTCGATGACGAGATCACGCCGGTCGTCATCCCCGGGCGCAAGGGCGATGTGACGGTCGACAAGGACGAATACATCCGCCACGGCGCGACGCTGGAGCTGATGCAGAAGCTCAAACCGGCCTTCACCAAGGACGGCAGCGTCACCGCCGCCAATGCCTCCGGGCTGAACGACGGGGCCGCCGCCCTGGTGCTGATGAGCGCCGACGAGGCCAAGGCGCGCGGGCTGGAGCCGCTGGCCCGCATCGCCTCCTACGCCACCGCCGGCGTCGATCCGTCGATCATGGGGACCGGCCCGATCCCGGCGTCCAAGAAGGCGCTGGAGATGGCGGGCTGGAGCGTCGCGGATCTGGATCTGGTCGAGTCCAACGAGGCCTTCGCCGCCCAGAGCCTGTGCGTGGTCAAGGAACTGGGTCTCGACCCGGCCAAGGTCAACGTCAACGGCGGCGCCATCGCCATCGGCCACCCCATCGGCGCCTCGGGCGCGCGCATCCTGACGACGCTTCTGTTCGAGATGAAGCGGTCGGGCGCGAAGAAGGGTCTGGCGACCCTGTGCATCGGCGGCGGCATGGGCGTGGCCATGTGCGTCGAGCGCTCGTGATCCCCTAAGAAGAAAAGGGGCGAGGTCTCCCTCGCCCCGCAAATCTTAATCCGCCGCGGGATATTCGAACGGATCGCTCGGCGTCGGCTGGGTCGGCAGCGGCATGCGGGGCAGGGGTTCGTCGCGGTTGGCGGCGTTCAGCAGGAAACTGGCCAGGATGACGGCCGCCTGACGCAGGTCCTCGGCCTTCAGGTGGTCATAGCTGTCGATGCTGGTGTGGTGCAGGCGGCTGGAATAGTCGAGCGGGTCCTGGATGAACTGATATCCCGGCACGCCGACGGTCTGCATATAGACGTGGTCGGTGCCGCCCGAATTGCGCAGCGAGACCGTCGTCGCGCCCATGCTGGCGAACGGCGCCAGCCATTCCTGGAAGATCGGGGCAGCGGCGACATTGCCCTCGGCGTTGATGCCGCGGATCTTGCCCGAGCCGTTGTCCAGATTGAAATAGGCGACCAGATCGCGATAGCCGGCGCGCGGCTCGATCGGCCAGCGGCTGCGCCACGTGCGGTTGTCCGGCAGGCCCGCCAGCGCCGGATCGTTCGACGCAGCCCGCGTCGCCAGATGACGGTCGACGTAGGCGAGAGAGCCCAGGATGCCTTGCTCCTCGCCGTTCCACAGGGCGAAACGGATGGTGCGCTTGGGCTTGACGTTCAGGGCCTTCAGGATGCGGGCGGCCTCTATGACCACCGCGCTGCCGGCGGCGTTGTCGACCGCGCCGTCCGAGGCGACCCAGCTGTCCAGGTGAGCGCCGGCCATGACGTATTCGCCGCCGCGCGCCGTGCCGGGAATGTCGGCCAGGATGTTGTAGGCGTTGACGTCCTCGTCGTGGAAGCGGACCTCGCTCATCAGCTCTAGCGTCGGCGGCGCGTCGGTCAGGGCGAGGCGCGCCAGACGGCGATAGTCCTCGGCCGCCAGCTCCATCCCCGCCAGCTTGGGCGTGGCCCCGACCTGATAGGTGTAGCCCGTGCCGTGCAGCAGGCCGCCGTCACGCTGGGAAATCCGCACCCAGGCAAGGGCGCCTTGTTCAGCCAGGAAGGCGTCCATCTGATTGGCGAAGTTGACGGTCTTCAGCGAGCGTTCGATGGCGGCCGGCGAATGTTGAGGCTGATTGTAGGTGTTGCGCTCGGCCAGTTCGGCGCTGGTCCAGCGGCGGAAGGCCGGCTCGGTCGGCTCCGACCCCATGCCCGGCTGGGACAGCATGACGATCTTGCCCGACAGCTTACCGCGCCACTTGTCGAAATCCTCGACCTTGGAGATCGGGGCGACGATCACGCCGCCGCTGATCACGCCATTGGTCGAGGGCGTCCAGGCCACCGGGATGGCGCGCAGATCCAGCGGGCGCGGCGCGGTCATGCGGGCGCTGGAGCGGACGATGGACCAGCCCCGGCCGAACTCGAACCCTTCGGCGCGCACGTCGGACAGGCCGTAGTCGCGGAACTGCTGTTGCGCCCAGCGTTCGGCCTCGCGCATCTGGGGCGAGTTGGTCATCCGCCCGCCGATCCGGTCGGTCAGATAGGCGGCGGTCTGCATCACCTGGCTGTGGTTCAGCCCCTGGTCGATAATGCCGTTGACGGCGACGCGGTCCACCGACTGGGCGGCGACCGGCGTGGCGAGAAGAGCGCCGGCGGAGACGAAGGCGAGCAGACGCGACATGGATTTCCCCAAGAAAGCCCGATGGCTGAACAGGGGCGCATCTGATGTGATCCGGTCGCGGAGTGCAAACCGCAAACGGCGTCTAGGCCGCGACGATCAGCCCCATGTTCGCCCGCATGTTCACCCCCACGGGCCGCGCGGCTCGCTCGGGGTGGTCGGGACGCCGGTGGTCGTGAAACCGGCGGCCGGTCGCGGCTGGGTCAGGTCCGGCGTTCGGGCGCGGGACTGCATGCCCATCTTCGCGCCCAGCTCCATCAAGGCCCGGACGCGGTTCCCCGTCGCCGGATGGGTCGAGAACAGATTGTCCGCGCCGCGGCCCGCCAGCGGATTGATGATGAACATCTGACCCGAGGCCGGATTGCGCTCGGCCGTCTGATTGGTGATCCGCCTGGCGTAGGCGTCGATCTTCTGCAGGGCCGAAGCCAGGGCCTGGGGATCGCCGGCGATCTCGGCGCCGACGCGGTCGGCCTCGTATTCGCGGCCACGGCTGATGGCCATCTGCACCAGACCGGCGGCCATCGGCGCCAGCAGCATCAGGGCGATCGTGCCGATAACGCCGCCCGGCCGCTCGCGGTCGTTGCCGCCAAAGAACAGGGCGAAGTTGGCGAGCGCCGCGATGGCGCCCGCGATGGTCGCCGTCACCGTCATGATCAGGGTGTCGCGGTTCTTCACATGGGCCAGCTCGTGCGCCATCACCCCGCGCACCTCCTCGCGCGTCAGCATGTCCAGCAGGCCGGTGGTGGCGCAGACGGCGGCGTTCTCGGGGTTTCGGCCCGTGGCGAAGGCGTTGGGCTGATCGTTGGGAATGATGGCGACCTGCGGCTGAGGCAGGCCGGCGTCGCGCGCCATCTGACGCACGTCGGCGACATAGTTGCGGACCACGGCGTTGGGATGCTGCTCGTCGACCGGCTGGGCCCGGTACATCTTCAGCACGATCTTGTCGGCGTTCCAGTAGCTGAACAGATTCATCCCGCCCGCGAACAGCAGGGCGATCGCCATGCCGGTCGCGCCGCCGATCAGATAGCCGACCCCTGCGAACAGGGCCGTCATCGCCGCCAACAGAATGAAGGTCTTCAGATGGTTCATCGCGGTTCCATTCCCGATCCGTCTGGCATCACGGGCTTGAACCTCTATTTGAGAGAAGGCGCATCAAGCCTCAAGGGAGCCGCCCTGTGACCGAACATCCCACCCTCGCGCCGAATGACGCCGACGAAACGCCGGTTGCGACGCCTGTCTTCAACGCCGACGTGCCCCACGCTACGCCTGAACGGCCGCTCAGCGAGGCCGCACGGCGCGCGCTTCAGGAAGCGGCGGATCGTCGCGCGGCGGAAACGACCGTTCAGGCGGACACGGAATACGGCGGTCCGACCGGTCCCGAACCGACCCGCTTCGGCGACTGGGAGAAGAAGGGTCTGGCGGTCGATTTCTGACCCGCCGAGCCTGCTGCGACGGGCGCAAAGGTTAACCACGCCTTAAGAAACAGGCGCCGGACTTGCCAGTGTCAGGACAACTCAGAGGAGTCTGTCCCGTGACGATACAGTCGATACTTACCGCCGCGTCGGCGGCTCTGCTGCTCTCCGCAGCGCCCGCTTTGGCCGGTGGTCCCGGTCACGGGGGTTATGGCGGCGGCCATCCCGGCGGCGGCTGCGGCGGGGGATGCGGCGGCGGCGGTCACTACGGCGGCGGCAACTACAACGCCAACCACAACGTCAATGTGAACGTGAACGGCGGCGCCTACGCCAATGCCAACGCCAACGCCTATGCGAGCGCCTCCAGCTATTCGGCGAGCAGCGCCCGGTCCTATTCGAGTTCGTCCAGCTTCCAGCGCGGCTATGTCGGCGGCGGCACGACCTATGTCGGAAGCGGCGGCTATTCGGACGGCTATTACGGCGGCGGCTATGTCGGCGGCGTCAGCGCGACCTCGGTTCTGGTCGGTCGCCCGCCGGTCAGCGCTCCAGTCGGCTATCCGGTCTATGGGTTCGGCCGTGACTACATCGGCTGGCGTCCGTATCCGGGACGTCCGGTCGACTGCAACTGCCGTCCGCCCGTTCGCCCGCCGGTTCGCTACGAACACCGTTATGAGCAGCGCTACGAGCAGAGCTACGTCGATCAGCCGCCGGTCTATGTCCAGGCGCCGCCCGTCCAGATCGCGCCGCAGCGCATCTATGTCGCGCCTTCGCAGGTCAGCATGGCCCCGCCCCAGATCGAGATGGGACCGCCCACCTATATCGAACAGCCGCCCATCTATGTGCAGGCGCCGCCGGTGAACATCGGGCCTCAGCGTGTCCAAGTGGCTCCGTCGCAGGTCAACCTGGCCCCGGCCCAGGTCGATGTCGGCCCGCCCGTCTATGTCGATCAGGCCCCGGTCTATGTGCAGTCGGCGCCCGTCAACATCGGTCCGCAACACATCCAGGTCGCCCCGGCCCAGGTCAATGTCGCGCCCGCCCAGGTCGAAGTCGGCGGCCCGGTCTATGTCGATCAGTCGCCGGTCTATGTGCAGTCCGCGCCGGTCAATGTGGCCCCGGCCCAAGTCTATGTCGCGCCGCCGGAAGTGAACACCACCCCGCCGCCTCCTCCGCCGCCGCCGCCGTCTGGCTACTACGGCGACCTGCCGCCGCCCGAAGCGCCCGCGCCACACGCCCCGCCGCGTCACGGCTACGCCCAGGAGCCGGGCGAGCGCGGCTGATCGCCTCGCGCGAGAACAACCGAAGACGAACGGTCGCCCTGGTCTGTCTCAGATCAGGGCGATCTGCTGTGCGATCTGTTGCGCCCCCGCGCGTGGATCGCTCGACGCCGTGATCGGCCGACCGATGACCAGATGGGTCGCGCCGGCCTGAAGCGCCGCCTCGGGCGTCGCCGCCCGCGCCTGATCGTCCAGTGCGGCGCCGACGGGTCGCACGCCGGGCGTGACGATCAGGAAGTCGGGCCGGCCCGCCTCAACCGCCAGAGCCCGCGCACGCGCCGCCTCATGCGGGCTGGAGACGACGCCGTCGATCCCGGCCTCTAGCGCCTGACGCACACGCCGCTCGACCAGATCGGCCGGGGACAGGCTGTGGTCGTCGGCAGACAGGTCCTCGGCCGTCAGGCTGGTCAGGACCGTAACCCCCAGCACCTTCATCTTCGAGCCCGCCGCGCCGCGCGCCGCCGCCGCCATGACCTGGGGCCGCGCATGGACCGTCAGCAGGTCGCAGTCGGCGCCCGCCAGATTGGCCGTCGCCTTCTCCACGGTCGCGCCGATGTCGTGCAGCTTCCAGTCCAGAAAGATTTTTCGCCCCTGCGCCTTCAGTTCCCGCGCCAGCGCCATGCCGTCGACCGCGAACAGTTGCAGTCCAACCTTGTAGAAGCCGATCGCATCGCCGATCCGCTCGGCCAAAGCGGCCGCCTCGGCTGTGGTCGGCACGTCCAGGGCGCAGATGATCCGCTCGTCGGGCGCACGATCGGAGGAGGTTTGGGGATCGGTCATCGACGGACTCGCGCTGAGCGGCTATGCCGGACACGAGGGCGCGTCGGCAGGGCGGCGTGATGGATTGAGGGCGAGGGCAGGCGATGAACGCAGTCGATTTGGGTGTCAACCTGTTCGTGACCCTGTTCGCCCTGCTGGACCCGATCGGCAATCTGCCGATCTTCGCCGCCGCGACGGCCGGGGCGACGCTACGTCAGCGGATTTCGGTCTCGGCCCTGATCTGCGCCTTCGCCGCCGTCTTCCTGGCCTTCTTCCTGTTCACGGGCCTGGGCCTGTTGCAGTTCTTCGGTATTTCGCTGGCGGCGTTCCGCATCGCGGGCGGCATATTGCTGCTGTTCCTGGGGCTGGACATGGCCCGTGGCGACTTCCTGGCCATGTTCGCCGACAAGGATGCGCTGGCCGATTCCAAGGACGTGCGCGGCTATGCCCGCCGACGGTTCCAGCGTCTGGTCGTGCCCTTCGCCATTCCGCTGATGATCGGCCCCGGCGCCATTTCGGCGGTCATCATCCAGGCGGGCGAGGCGGCCAAGCTGGGCTATGCCGGCACCATGGGGTCGCTGGTTGCGATCGCGGCGGCCTGCGCCGTCTCCTTCGTCTGTTTCGCCCTGACCGGGTCGCTCAGCCGCCTGCTGGGCGAGGTCGGCATGGCGATCATCGTCAAGGTGCTGGGCCTGATCCTGTGCGCCCTGGCGATCCAGTTCATCCTGCTGGGCCTGGGCGAGGCCATCCCCGGCATGATCTCCGGCGCGGTGACGACGCCGTACCCGGCGACCAAATAAGACGTCAGTCCGCCTCGTCCTCGATGGCGTGGATGTCATCGTCGGTCAGGCCCAGGTGGTGGCCGATCTCGTGGATCAGGACGTGGGCGATCAGCTCGCCGATCCCCACGTCGCCGCGCTCGCACCATTCGTCCAGGATGGGGCGGCGATAGAGGAAGACCCGCGACGGCTCGGCCGCCGGGCCCAGGGTGTCGCGCCGGCCGATGTCCACGCCGTGATACAGGCCCGTCAGCTCGAACGGATCCTCGATCTCCATCTCCGCCAGCGTCGCTTCGTCGGCGAAGTCGTCGATGCGGATGACCACCTCGCCCGCCGCTTCTTTGAACGGTCCGGGCAGGGCGTCGAACGCCTGTTGCGCCAGGCGGGCGAAGTCGTCGAGGGAGGGGGCGGTCGGGTCGGTCATGCCCGCGATATCGCGGCCCCGACGCTCTTCCGCAACGGGGCGCGATGACGCGATCACGAGACTGCCGCTTTTTCGCGCGCTTGGAGTATGGTTAGCGAATCGGGGCTGAGACTCTTCTCCAGGGACACGAATGGCCGAGGCCGACATCGCCTATGTCGCCACAGCGGGCGCAGCCGGACTGGCCATGGCCGTCAGCGCCTGGGCCTTGCTGCTGCGTGGGCGGTTGCATGAGACCGCCGTCGCCGCCGAGCGCGAGCGGGTTGAGGCCCTGGCCGACCTCAGCCGCCATGACGCCATGTTGCGCGCCTTCGACGATGTCAGCCTGGCCCTGACGCCGGACGGGCAGGCCGCCGGTCTGCCGATCGGTTCGGCCGAACTGATCGCGCGGCTGTCGGGTGAGGACGCCGAGGCCGGCGCCGCCGTCCTGAACAAACTCCGGATCACCCACGGCGCGCTGATCGACGCCCTGGTTCACGAAGGTCAGGCGTTCGAAGGTCTGGTCGCGCTGGACGATGTGGAGCCCTGGCGGATCGAGGGCCGGGTTGCGGGCGGTTCCGCCTGGCTGCGGCTGTCGCCCGCCTCGCGCTTCACCCTGACCGGGGCGGATGCGACCGAAAGCGGCCTGGCCCTGTTGGGCGACGCCTCGCCGACCCCGACCTGGGTCGTGGACGGGACCGGCAAGCTGGCCTGGGCCAACCGCGCCTGGCTGAACGAGACCAATGCCGAGAGCATCGACGACGCCGTCGAAAAGGGCGTGTCCTTCGACCGCGGCGCCGACGCCCTGGTCGCCGAGGCTGCGCGGTTGGGCGTGCGCCAGGAGGGCTTTCGCTGGACGACCGGCGGGGGCGCGCGGCGCGCCTGGCGCATCATCGCCGAACCGGCGGGCGGCGGCGCCGTCACCGCCTTCGCCATCGAGGTGACCGAGGCGGAAGAGACGCGCGACACCCTGCGCCGCCACGTCGACGCCCATGACGAGACGCTGAACCACCTGGCCGACGCCGTCGCGATCTTCGGCCCGCAAAAGCGGCTGGCCTTCCATAACACCGCCTTCCAGACCCTGTTCGACATCGACGCGGCCTGGCTGGACGAACGTCCGACCCATGCCGAACTGCTGGACCGTCTGCGCCAGCGCCGCAGCCTGCCCGAGGTCGTCGACTACGCCGGCTGGAAGGCGCGTGAGCTGGAGTTCTATGGCGCGTCGGAGGCCTCGCCGGACGACAGCTGGTCCCTGCCGGACGGGCGCACTCTGCGCGTCGTGCGCCAGCCGCACCCGCTGGGCGGCATTCTGCTGATTTTCTCGGACATCACCGACGAGCTGAAGCTGCGCAGCCGCTTCAACGCCCAGATCCAGGTCCAGCGCGCCACGCTGGACAAGCTGAACGACGCGGTCGCGGTGTTCGGCTCCGACGGCCGACTGCGCCTGCACAATGAGGCCTTCGAGACCTTCTGGAATCTGTCGGCGGACAAGATCGCGACGGCCTCGGATTTCGACGCCCTGGCCGAACTGTGCAAGGCCGTGCTGCCCGATCCCGCCCTGTGGCTGGGGCTGAAGGCGCGCGTCGCCGATCCCGATCCCGAAAGCCGCGTCGCCATTTCCGGCGAGGGCCGGACCGTGGACGGTCGCGTCGCCGCCTGGCAGACCCGCCCCCTGCCGGACGGCGCGACCCTGGTCGCCTTCTCGGACGTGACGGCCCGGCGCGGGCTGGAACAGGCCCTGGTTCAGCGTGAACAGGCCCTGGCCGAAAGCCAGGCGTTGAAGCGCGAGTTCGTAGGCAGTGTCTCCTATGAGCTGCGCACGCCCCTGACGACCATCGTCGGCTATTCCGAACTGCTGGAGACGATGGGCGACCTGCCGGAGCGCAGCCGCCAGCACGCAGGCGCCATCCGCATCGCCGCCAGCCAACTGGCCCGCTCCATCGACGACGTGTTGGACATGGCCCAGATCGACGCCGGCGAGATGGAGCTGTCGCTGGGCGATCTGCGGGTCTGCGACCTGCTGAGCCAGGCCGCCGAAAAGGTCCGGGCGCGGGTCGAGGGACGCGGCGCCACCCTGACCGTGTCCTGTCCCGCCGATCTCAAACCCATCCGCGCCGACGAACACCGCATCGGCCAGGCGCTGGATCATCTGCTGGAGAATGCGGCGCGCGCCGTGTCCGAAGGCGGGGCGGTGGAGCTGAAGGCGGAGACCGGCCCGTCCGAAATCCGCCTGACGGTGTCCGACACCGGGCGCGGAATCCCCTATCACCTGCAGGCCCACGTCTTCGACCGCTTCGTGCGGCGCGAGCGCGGCGGCCCCGGCGTGGGTTTGGCCCTGGTCAAGGCCCTGGTCGAACTGCACGGCGGCTGGGCCGAGGTCGAAAGCGAGCCGGGCAAGGGCGCCGCCTTCATCCTGCATCTGCCGCTGGGCGCCGCGACCACCGCCGCCGCGCCCGAGCTTCAGCTGGAAATCTAGCGCCGCGACGCCTTCGAGGTGTCCCGCGCCGGGCCGAACTCGGCGCCCGCGTTCCATTCCGGCCATTGGTCCCCGTCCGCCAGTTCGCGACCGACGGCGTAGATCAGGGCCACATCGGCGGCGGCGGCGTTCATCGTCCAGGTCGAATCCCATTCGTCCGTAGGCTGATGATAACGGTTCTGGACGTAGTCACGGCTGGACGCGCTGGCGCCGGTGAAGCCCGCCGCCGGGAACAGGGCCGGCACGCCCTTCAGCGCCAGGGGGAAATGGTCCGAGCGATAGAAGGCCCCGGCCTGGGGCGCCGGATCGGCGATCAGGGTGCGGCCCGTCTCGGTCGCGTGGCGCGCCAGAATGTCGTCCAGCTGGTTCTTGCCCTTGCCGATGACGACGACGTTGGGGTCGATCTCGGTCCCCGGCAGCAGGCTGTCGACGTTGATGTTGGCGACCGTGGTCTCCAGCGGCCAGACCGGGTTGGCGGCATAATAGGTCGAGCCTAACAAGCCCGCCTCCTCGCCCGACCAGGCGGCGAAGACGACCGAGCGTTTGGGGCGCGGACCGTCGGCGAAGGCGTGGGCCAGCTCCAGCAGGGCCGCGACGCCGGTCGCATTGTCCACCGCCGCATTATAGATCTTGTCGCCCTGGGCGTTCGGGGTGCCGACGCCGTAGCCGTCCCAATGGGCGCCATACATGACGGTCTGGTCCGGGCGTTCGGAGCCGGGAATGCGGGCGATGACGTTCTTGGTCTCCACCTTGTCGGCGATCTGGCCGAAATCGACGCTCATCGTCAGGCCGGGCAGGACGACGGGCTTGAAATCGGCCCTGCGCGCGCTGTCCTTCAGGGCGGCGAAGTCGAGGCCGGCGGCGCTGAACAGCTCTTCCGCCTTGGCGCGCTGGATCCAGCCCTGGAACGCCGCGCGCTCGGCGTCGGGGTTGGCGCGCACGATGTCGAACTTGGGCGCGGCCGATGAGTTCTGTAGCGTGGACCAAGGATAGCCGGCTCCGGCCGTCTCATGCACCACCAGCACCCCCGCCGCGCCGCGACGACCCGCCTCCTGGTACTTGTAGGTCCAGCGGCCATAGAAGGTCATGGCGTTTCCGTCGAACTTGCCCGCGACCGGATCCCCGTCGGGCGCCTGGAAGTCGGGATCGTTGACCAGGACGACGATGACCTTGCCGCGCACGTCCATGTCCTTGAAATCGTCCCACTGGCGCTCGGGCGCCGTCGCGCCGTAGCCGACGAAGACCACAGGCGCGTCGGTCACTGTGATGTGGTTGGTCGGCCGGTCGCTGGACACCAGAACGTCGGGACCGCGCTCCAGGCTGATGGTCTTGCCGCCAACGGTCGCGGCGACCGTCGCCGGACCGTCTTGGCGCGTGCGCGACAGATGGGCGACCTGGACGAAGGCGCCGTCCGGCCCGCCGCCCTCGGCCCCCGCCGCCTTGAACTGTTCGACCAGCCAGGCGACGGTCTTTTCCTCGCCGGCCGAGGCGGGGGCGCGGCCTTCGAAATCGTCCGACGCCAGAACCCGAACCGACTCATTCATCCGCGCGGCGTCGATGTTCGGCGCCGTCTCCTGCGCCAGGGCCGGAGAGCAGGCCATCATCAGGGCCAGGATGGAAACAGCGGGGAGGGCGTGGCGCATCGGATACTCCTGATCGAACTGCGCGACCCTGCCCTTCTCAGTCCCGGCTGTCGAGCCAGTCGATGACGCCCTCGGCCGCGACGATGGCGGAGGCGAAGCTGGCCTGAAGCAGATAGCCGCCGGTCGGCGCCTCCCAATCCAGCATCTCGCCCGCGACGAAGACGCCCGGTCGCGCGACCAGCATCAGCCGTTCATCCACGCCGTCCAGTATGACGCCGCCCGCTGAGGAAATCGCCCGTTCCAGTCCTTGAACGCCGGTAAGGGTCAGCGGCACGGCCTTGATCCGCTCGGCCAAGGCCCGAGGCGAGGCGGGCAGGGGACCGGCCTCATACAGCAGGGCGACGGCGGCCGACTCCAACCCGACCACCTTGCGCAGATGGTCGACAGGCTGGCTTTGCCGCGCGGCTTCGACAGACGGTCGGTCAGTTGTCCGACCGCCACATCCGGCTTCAGGTCGATCTGGATCTCGGCGCGCTCCTCCGTCTCGACCGTCGTCCTGAGCGCGGCGGACAGCGCATAGATGGCGCCGCCCTCGATACCGTAACGGGCGATCATCGCCTCGCCCCGCGCCGTTCGGTCGCCATGGGTGACAGCGACGCCTTTCAGCGGCTGGCCCGCGAACCGATCACGGAACAGCGCCGACCAGGCCACGTCGAAGCCGACATTGGCCGGTCGGAAAGGCGACACGGACGCGCCCTGCGCTTCCAGCCACGGCGCCCAGGCCCCGTCCGAACCAAGGCGCGGCCAGCTGGCGCCGCCCAAAGCCAGAACCACGGCGTCGGGCCGTTCCAGTCGCTCCCCGTCCGGCGTCTCAAACACCAGCGCGCCGTCGCGCCAACCGCTCCAGCGCGAGCGCGTGTGGATCTGCACGCCCTGGGCCTCCAGCCGCGCCAGCCAGGCCCGCACCAGCGGCGACGCCTTCATGGCCTTCGGAAACACCCGCCCGCTTGAGCCGACGAAGGTTTCCTGCCCCAGGGCCTCGACCCAGTCGGTCAGGTCGGCAGGCGTGAACCGATCTATCCAGGCGGCGGCCGTCGGCTGGGCCGGACCATAGCGCGTCATAAACCGGTCCAGCGGTTCCGAATGGGTCAGGTTCAGCCCGCCGCGCCCAGCCATCAGCAGCTTGCGGGCCACGGACGGCATCCGGTCGTGCACCACGACCGTCGCCCCTGCCTGCGCCAGCCGTTCGGCCGCCATCAATCCGGCAGGACCGGCGCCGATCACGTGAACGGTGCGGGAGGTCGTAAGACTGGGCGACTGTTGCATGGCGTGGCTTTGCGCGCTTGCGGCCGCGCTGGCTATAGGCGTCGTCATCGCTATGTTCCCTACCATGAGCGTTGCCTTCACCCGCGAAGAAGATCTGGAAGCCACCGCCGCCGACCTGGCGGACCGCCCGATCTCGCCCCATCCCAATCTGGTCACGCCCGAGGGGCTGGCTGCGATCGAGGCCGAACTGGCCTCGGCCCGCGCCGCCTATACGGCCGCCCAGGTGCAAGGCTCGATCGAGAGCGACCGCACCGCCATGGCCCGCGCGACGCGGGACCTCCGCTACTGGTCCGCACGGCGCGCCTCGGCCCAACTGATCGCGCCGACCGAGGACGATGGGGCTGTGCGGTTCGGGGGTTCCGTCTCCATCGAGCGCGAGGATGGGCGCGCCCAGACCTGGCGCATCGTCGGCGAAGACGAGGCCGATCCGGCCGCAGGCTCGGTCAGCCATGTCTCGCCCCTCGCCCGCGCCGTCATGGGCAAAAGGGTCGGCGACGAGGTGACGGTGGCCGGTCAGTCGGCCGAGATCGTCGCGGTCGGTTAGATCTCAGTTCTGGGCGTCGTCGTCGCCCAGCATATCCCGCATCATGTCCAGGATCAGCTTCTGCTTGCGCGCGGGCAGGCGCGGCGCCAGGCGGGTGATCTCAACGCTGGTCTTGGTCGGACGATGCTCGTGGTCGAAGGCGGGCGCCTCTTCGGCGACGCCGACCGTCGCGCTGCTGTAGCCGTCGAAGAAGAAGGGGATGCCGACCTTCATGAACTCGGCCATTTCGAACAGTTTCGAGGCCGAGACGCGGTTCGTGCCCTTCTCGTACTTTTGCACCTGCTGGAAGCTGACGCCGACGGCTTTGGCGAGGGCGGTCTGGGTCAGGCCAAGGTCGAGACGCTTTTCCTGAACGCGACGGCCGACATGGCGATCGACGGGATGCGGATCCTCGTCCTTTTCACGCGCCATCGCCGTCACCCTTCACCTAGATCGCTGCTTGATTCCCCTGGACCCTAGGTCGCCGGATCGACGGCCACAAGGACAGGATGAACGCTGTTAGCACTGAGAAAAAGAACAGGAAATCGCCAAATCGACCGTAGGGCGTTACGCCCGTCGGACGGGGCAGGGGGGCGTCGATGACGCCCATGACGCCCGGCTCCAGCCGTTGGCCCTCGACGATCCGGCCCCACGGGTCGATCATGGCCGAAATGCCGGTCGGGGTGGCCCGCGCGATGGGCAGGCCGGTCTCTATGGCGCGATAGCTGGCCAGGTTCAGGTGCTGGCGCGGGCCCGAGGTCGCGCCAAACCAGGCGTCGTTGGACGCATTGACGATCCACTCGGGCCGCCCGGCTGCGCCCGGGGTGAAGCCGGGATACAGGCTCTCGTAGCAGATCAGCACCTGCACCGGCGGGGCCCCCGGAACCGAAATCGGCGCCGGTGTCGGCCCGGCGGAAAAGTCACTGGGCATATGCACCAGGCTGCGCAGGCCGATGGAGGTCATGATCGACCCCAAGGGGAGGTACTCGCCGAACGGCACCAGCCGGTGCTTGTCATAGACGGCGGCGACCCTCAGGCCCGCTCCGCCTTCGTCGGCCAGGGCGAACAGGCTGTTGTAATAGCGCGCGCCCTCGGGCGCGGTCAGGTCCGGCTCGCCCCGCGCCAGGCCCATCAGCAAGGTCTGTCCGGGACGCAGGGCGCCCGCGATGGAATGGGCGTCGGCTGAGGCGAAGACGTCGTTGGCCGAGGCGGGCAGGGCGCCTTCAGGCCAGACCACGACATTGGGCGTCCGCGCCGCCGCCTGACCCGTCAGGGCGACATAGCGATCGACGATGGAGCGATAGGCCTCGGGCGACCATTTGGTTTCCTGTTTCACATCGGCCTGAACCAGACGCACGACCGTGTCGGTGAACTGAAGATTCGACTGCGCCAGCCTGACGGCGCCGAAGCCGCCGACGGCGATCAAGGCCAAGGCGCCCAAGCCCGCCGAGATCAGGCGGCTGCGCCTGTCGCCGGGCCCGATCAAAGGCGCGAAAGCCGCCGTCGCCGCGACCGTCACCAGGCTCAGCCCATAGACGCCGACGACCGAGGCGAACTGAGACATGCCGCCGCCCGCGCGCCAGGTCGCGCCGGCCGGGTTCCAGGGAAAGCCGGTCAGCACATGGCCGCGCAGCCATTCGGCGGCGCAGAACAGGGCGGCGAACAACAGGACACGAACGACGCCTATGGGGGCGAACCGGCGGTAGAGGGCGCAGGCCGCCCCCCAGAACAGGCCGATGCCCGCCGGCAGCAGGCTGGCGGCGAAAGGCGCCATCCAGGCCTGTTCCGGATTGACGAAGAAGGCTTCGGCCACCCACCAGCAGCCGACGAAGAAATAGGCGAACCCCGCCAGCCAGCCCATCCAGAAGGCGCCCCGCGCCGTGTCGGACCGCTCCGACAGGATCATCAGCAGCGGATAGCCCAAAAGCCCGATCAGCAATCCGAACGGCGGATGAGCGAAGGCCGTCCCGGCGCCGGCCAGCAGCGCCAGAACGATGCGGATCAGCCGCCACGTCAGGGCGCGTTTCCTGTCGGGCAGGGCGCGGATCGTGGCCGCGAAACGGTCCAGCAGGGCGTCGGGGAACATCGGGTCAGTCCTGCTTTTCGAGATAGGGGTCCGCGACGCCGATCTGGGCCAGGATTTCGCGCTCCTCGGCCTCCATCTCCTCGGCCTCGGCGTCGTCCTCGTGGTCGCGGCCCAAGAGGTGCAGGACGCCGTGGACGACCAGATGGCTCAGATGATCGGCCAGAGTCTTACCCTGCGCCTCGGCCTCGGTCGCGCAGACGCCGTAGGCCAGGACGATGTCGCCCAGATGCGGAAAGGCGTTTTCCGGCGCGGGGAAGGACAGGACATTGGTCGGCCTATCCTTGTCGCGAAACCGTCCGTTCAGCTCGCGCACGGCGGCGTCGTCAGTCAGCAGGACGACGATATCGCCCTCCCCCGTGCCCAGCGCGGCCTGCGCCGCGCGTTCGACGATGGCCTCGACGTCCGGCAGGGCGCCGGTCCAGGCCTCGGCCTCGACTTCAATCTCGATCATGCGGGGTCTTCGAGGTCCGGGGCGGGGCGTCCGCGCGCGGCGTCGGCGTCATAGGCGCGCACGATCCGCTCCACCATGGCGTGACGCACCACGTCGGACGCCTCGAACTTCAGGATGCCGACACCCTGGACCCCGTCCAGGATACGCAGGGCGTGGGCCAGGCCGGAGTCGCGCGGGTTCAGCAGGTCGATCTGCGACGGATCGCCCGTCACCACCATCCGCGCGCCCTCGCCCAGGCGCGTCAGCACCATCTTCATCTGCAGGCGGCTGGTGTTCTGGGCTTCATCGACGATGACGAAGGCGTGGCTGAGCGTGCGGCCGCGCATGAAGGCGATCGGGGCGGCTTCGATCTCGCCCTTGTCGCGGCGACGCTGCACGTCCTCGGCGCCCAGAATGTCGTTCAGCGCCTCCCAGATCGGGGCCAGATAGGGATCGACCTTTTCGTTCAGGTCGCCGGGCAGGAAGCCCAGCTTCTCGCCCGCCTCGACCGCCGGGCGAGTGATGACCAGCCGGTCCACCTGCCCCCGCCGTAGCACCGATGCGCCATAGGCCGCCGCCAAAAAGGTCTTGCCGGTGCCCGCCGGGCCGACGCCGAAGCTTAGTTCGCATCGGCCCAGCATGTCCAGATAGGCGGCCTGCGCCTTGGTCTTGGGCACGATGGCGCCGCGCTTGCCGCCCGGCAGCGACACGCCCGCCGCCGCCATGCCCGGCGTGCCGCGACCGCCGCGCGCCTGGCCCAGGGCTGCGCGGACGTCGGCCTCGGTGACTTCGGCGCCCAGGGCCGCGCGCTTGGCCAAGTCCTCGATCACCTGGCGGGCGTCCGTGCGGTCGCGTGCGCCGCCGTTGACGGAGACCCCGCCGCCCGGGGCCTCGACCAGCACCTTGAAGGCGTCCTCGATCAGGGCGACGTGGCGACTATTCGGCCCGATGACCGCCCGCAGTTCGGCATCGTTCAAGGGGACGAATTCAGACTCACGCGCCATCAAGCGGCCTTTTCTGCTTGGGCTAGCGCTGAGCCCGCGGGACCCGGCTGCTTGAGCCCGTCTGCTATGAGCCGGCCCGACAGACTGTTCTGCTGGCCGGCGATGATCTCGACCGGAACGATCTGCCCGATCAGATGATCCGCGTCATCGACGTGGACCGATTGAAGATATGGGGATCGACCGATCGCTTGGCGACGGTGGCCGTGCCGTCCCGGTTTGTCGAACAGCACGTTCAGCGTCCGGCCGGCCTGCGCCGTGTTGAAGGCGGTCTGCTGTTTCGTCAGCAGGGCGATCAGGCGATGCAGTCGATCCTTGACGACGTCCGGCTCGACCTGTTTGCCCATGCCCGCCGCCGGCGTGCCCGGCCGCGGCGAATAGGCGAAGGCGAAGGCCCCGGCGTAGTTCACGCGACGCACCAGATCCAGCGTGTCCTCGAACTCCCGATCCGTCTCACCGGGGAAGCCAACGATGAAGTCGCCCGCGATGGCGATGTCCGGCCGTGCAGCGCGGATCCGGTCGATCAGGTCGAAATATTTCTGACGCCCGTGTTTGCGGTTCATCGCCCGCAAAATCCGGTCCGACCCCGCCTGAACCGGAAGGTGCAGATAGGGCATCAAGGCGTCCAGATCGCCATGCGCGGCGATCAACTCATCGGCCATGTCGTTGGGATGGCTGGTCGTATAGCGGATGCGGTCCAGGCCGGGGATCTCGGCCAGGGCATAGGCCAGTTCGGCCAGGGTCGCCTTGCGCCCGTCCGGCCGCTCGCCGTCATAGGCGTTGACGTTCTGGCCCAGCAAAGTGACCTCGCGCACGCCCCGATCCGCCAGTTGTCTCGCCTCTTCCAGCACCGCCGCCATCGGCCGCGACCATTCGGCGCCGCGCGTGTAGGGCACGACGCAGAAGGTGCAGAACTTGTCGCAACCCTCCTGCACCGTCAGGAAGGCGGTC
Source organism: Brevundimonas vesicularis NBRC 12165 (assembly GCF_001592205.1). Lineage (GTDB taxonomy): Bacteria > Pseudomonadota > Alphaproteobacteria > Caulobacterales > Caulobacteraceae > Brevundimonas > Brevundimonas vesicularis. The sequence continues at coordinate 156,759 of NZ_BCWM01000005.1, forward strand.
GGCCCCTCGGTGAAGCGGGCTGCAGGCAGGGCGTCGAACTTGTCGTCAGGAGCGAAGTCCGCGCCGATCCGCTCGCCCCGCGCCCGCGCCGTGCGGGTCAGAAGCTCGGGCAACTGGTGATAGGCCTGAGGGCCGACGACGATATCGACGGCCGGCTGACGCCGCATGATCTCTTCGCCCTCGGCCTGGGCGACGCAGCCGGCGACGGCGATGGTCAGGTCCCCGCCGGTCTCGCGCCGGATGTCGCGCATCTCGCGCAGCTTGCCGAGCTCGGAGTAGATCTTCTCGGCCGCCTTCTCGCGGATGTGGCAGGTGTTCAGGATGACGAAGTCGGCGGCCTTCACGTTGTCGGTGACGCCATAGCCCAGCGGGCGCAGCACATCGGCCATGCGCTCACTGTCATAGACGTTCATCTGACAGCCGTAGGTCTTGATGAACAGACGCTTTTGGGGCGCCGTCTCGACTTGAGGAACCAGGGTCTCGGTCATCGTGGGCTTATGATCGCCCGCAAGCGTCGCGACAAGCCGAGCGTCAGCCCGCATCCACATCGGCGGGATCGACGCGCGCCGCATGGCGGGTGAAGATCAGGCCTTCGCGCTTGGACGGCTCGGCGCCCTCGATCGCAACGCCGTAGAGCTCCAACTTGTGGCCGATCAGCTGGAAGCCCAGCCGCTCCGCGATCTCGTTCTTCAACCGCTCGATCTCGGCGTCGAAGAATTCAATCACCTCGCCCGACTTGGTGTCGATCAGGTGATCGTGGTGATCGTCGCCAGCCTCTTCATAGCGGCTGCGGCCGTCGCCGAAGTCATGCTTCTCGACCACGCCCGCCTCTTCGAACAGGCGCACGGTGCGATAGACGGTGGCGATGGAGATGTGCGGATCGATGGCCGAGGCGCGGCGATACAGCTCCTCGACATCCGGGTGGTCCGCGGCGTTGGACAGCACCCGGGCGATCACCCGGCGCTGTTCGGTCATACGCATGCCGCGCTCGGCGCAGAGTTTTTCGATCCGGTCCATGCGCCTAGAATAGGGGCTTGGATCGCATCAGGGAAGCGTCAGGTTGGCGTGAGGCGCACAGAGGTCGCGGCTCATCACCAGCGCATCGGTCCGCGATCCGTCGGCGCCCGCATAATAGGCTTTGCGGCGACCGATCGGATCGAACCCGGTCCGCTCATACAGGCCGCGCGCGGCGATATTGTCGTCGGCGACCTCCAGGAACAGCCGCGTCGCGCCGGCCTGGACCGCAGCGACGGCCGCCGCCTCGACCAGACGTCGTCCCAGTCCGTGGCGGCGCGCGCTCGGCGCCACGGCCAGGGTCAGGATTTCCGCCTCGTCGACCACGGTCCGGATCAGGATGAAGCCGTCGGGCTCGCTGACCGCCAGCACCCCCGGCTGCGACAGCAGATCGGCGAAGGTGTCGGCGCTCCACGGCGGGGCAAAGGCCTGGGCGTGCAGGGCGGCGAGAGAGGCGGGGTCCGCCGCCGTCATGACGCAGGCTGGCGCGGCTGGCCCGGCAGGCGGCTGGGCGGCGTGGCGTCGGGCGCGCGCAGATAGAGCGGACGGGGCGGCTGGGTCGCCGGATCGGCGACGGCGGCCAAGCGCGCCAGCGCTTCCGGCGACGGCGCAACCCGGTCGTCCAGATGGGCGAAGGGCAGATCGGGGAAGGCCTGGGTCACGACCGCCGCGCCATTGCCGACCAGAGCGACGCCCGGTCCGATGTCGGCGATCCGCCGCGCGGCCTCTTCCAGCGACAACGCTTCATCGGGGCCAAGCGGCCCACCGTCGGCCAAGAGCCGCGCATAGACCTGACCGCGCCGCGCATCGATCAGGGCCGCGATGGGGCCGTCGTGATTGGCGAGCGAGGCGGCGAGCGCGTCCAGCGCCGACAGACCGACGACCGGCCGATCCAGCGCCGCGCCCAGACCCTGAGCAAAGGCCAGACCGACGCGCAGACCGGTGAACGAGCCCGGTCCAACCGTGACGCCGATCCGGTCCAGGCTGTCGAAACCACCGCCCGCCTCAACCATGACGTCGCGCACCAAGCCGCCGATCCGTTCCTGATGTCCCTTGGTCATCGGCTCAAAACGCATGGCGAGCGCGTGATCGTCCTCGAACACCGCCGTCGTGCAGGCGCCGAGCGCCGTATCGATCACCAGAAGTCTCATGGGCGTCTTCTAGGCGGCGCGTTGCAGAACCGCCACCGCGTCCGGATCAGAGGGTCTGCTCGACCCGCGTCACCTCGGGGACATAATGGCGCATCATCTGCTCGACCCCGGCCTTCAAGGTCGCCGACGACGACGGACAGCCGGCGCAGGCGCCGCGCATCCGCAGGTTCAGCACGCCGGTCGCCTCGTCGAAGGAATCGAACAGGATGTCGCCGCCGTCCTGGGCCACGGCGGGGCGAATGCGGCTGTCCAGCAGGGCCTTGATCTCGGCGACGATCTCGCTGTCGTCCTCGGCATGACCGTCGGTTTCGCCGCCGGCGCCGCGCGTCAGCGCCTGACCCGAGACGAAGTGATCCATGACGACGCCCAGGATCGGCGCCTTCATCTCCGACCATTCCGGCCCCTGGGGCTGACGGGTGACGGAAACGTAGTCCGCGCCAAAGAAGACGCCGTCGACGCCTTCCAACTCGAACAAGGCCTCAGCCAGCGGAGAGGCCGTCGCCTCGTCGATGGTGCGGTATTCCAGCGCGGCGGTCGGCGACACGTCGCGGCCGGGCAGGAACTTCAGCACGTTGGGATTGGGCGTGGGTTCGGTCTGGATGAACATGGGCGGGAGATGCGCTCGCCCCCGCCCCGTTGCAAGACCCGAGCAGAACCTAGCGCCGCTTCAACCCGCCCAGCAGACCGCGCATCAGCTCGCGGGTCAGGGTCGACCCAGCGGTGCGCAGGACCGACTTGGTCAGCGCCTCGACCGGCGTTTCGCGGGTGGACCGGCGCGCAGGCTTCGCGGCCTCGCGCGACGCCCGCGCCTCGGCCTGAGCCTGAGCCTTCGCCCGCGCTTCGGCGGCCTTCTGATCGGCCTTGGCCTGGATGGCGGCGGCCTTGTCGGCCTCGGCCTGCGCCTTGGCCTGAACTTCAGCCTGATCGGCGGCGCTGTGGCGATTGGCCAGGATTTCGGCGGCGGATTCGCGGTTCAGCACCTGCTCGTAAAGGCCCCGCACCGGGCTGGCGGCCATGACGGCGGCGCGCTCAGTATCGGTCGCGGGACCCAGGCGCGAGGCCGGCGGGCGGATCTTGGTGCGGGCCACGATGGTCGGCGCGCCCTTTTCGTCCAGCACGGACACCAGGGCCTCGCCCACCCCCAGACCCTGAATGGCCTCCGCCGTGTCGAAGGCGGCGTTGGCGCGGAAACTCTGCGAGGCGGCCTTCAGCCCCTTCTGTTCCGACGGCGTATAGGCACGAAGCGCGTGCTGAATGCGGTTGCCCAGCTGGGCCAGCACGCTGTCGGGAATATCGGCCGGGTTTTGTGTCACGAAATAGACCCCGACGCCCTTGGATCGGATCAGGCGCACGACCTGTTCGACCTTTTCCAGCAGGGCGCGCGGGGCGTCGTTGAACAGCAGGTGCGCCTCGTCGAAGAAGAAGACCAGGCGCGGCTTTTCCGGATCGCCCACCTCGGGAAGCTGCTCGAACAGCTCAGACAGCAGCCACAGCAGGAAGGCCGCATACAGGCGCGGACTGTTCATCAGCCGGGTCGAATCCAGCACATTGACCTGGCCCCGGCCGTCCAGGCCGACGCGGATCATGTCTTCCAGCTTCAGCGCCGGCTCGCCGAAGAAGGCGTCGCCGCCCTGTTGCTCGACCTGCAACAGTGCACGCTGGATGGCGGCGATGGAGGCGGGGGCGACGTTGCCGACCTCTCGCCCGATCCGCTCGGCGTTCTCGCCGACATAGACCAGCAGGCTCCTCAGATCGTCCAGGTCCAGCAGCAGCAGACCTTCCTTGTCCGCGACGTGGAAGACGACGGTCAGCACGCCCTCCTGCACGTCGTTCAGGTTCAGCATCCGCGCCATCAGCACCGGACCGATTTCTGACACGGTGGTGCGGATCGGATGTCCCTTCTGGCCATACAGGTCCCAGAAGACGGTCGGGGCGGCGCGCGGCGTCAGGGTCAGGCCCATCTCCGTCGCGCGGGCGACCAGCTTCTCGTTGGGCGCACCGACCTGGGAGATGCCCGACAGGTCGCCCTTCACATCGGCGCAGAAGACCGGCACCCCGGCGTCGGAAAAGCCCTGGGCCATGATCTGCAGCGTGACCGTCTTGCCCGTCCCGGTCGCGCCGGCGACGACGCCGTGGCGGTTGGCGCGGTTGAACAGCAGGTTTTCCGGCTGGGCGGCGTCGGACTGGCCGAGGAACAGGCCGGGCAGGGCGTCGGGCATTGGGGTCTCCGATGGCGTCTCCGGCAAAGGTCTAGCGCGTTCCCTGCGCGCTCGGAACAGCGATTGACGGCGACGGCGGGCGGTTCGACAACACGATCATGAAAAACCCCATCGCCACGCCGTCTTCGGTCGCCGCTCGCAACGCCCTCGGCGTCATCGCCACGGTCGCGGCCGGGGCGGCGATCTACTGGCTGCGGGATATCTTGACGCCGCTGGCGATGGCCATCTTTCTCTTGATCATGATCGACGGGGTGAAGCGGTCGGTCGAGGCGCGCACGCCATTGAACAGCCGCATGGCCGGGATCGCGGCCCTGACGCTGGTGGTGCTGGCCTTCTTCGCCTCCATCGCCATCATCGTGAACGGGGCGGCGGGCTTCTTCGGCGAGGCGTCCGGCGTGTCCCAGAACATCGGCCCGCGCATCGATCAGATCATTCGCGACGCCTATGGGCTGGTGCGTCTGGCCAATCCGCCGACGGCGCAGGACCTGATCAACGGCGTCGATGTGCGCGGCTGGCTGACCTCGATGGCGTTCCAGGTGCAAGGCATCGCCTCGGGCGCCTTCTTCGTCCTGATCTATCTGGGCTTTCTGCTGGCCTCCCAGGTCGGGTTCCGGCGCAAGATCGTCGCCATGTTCCCGTCGGAGGCCCAGCGCGACGAGGCGGTCGCGGTGTTCCAGCGCGTGCGCGGCGGGGTCGAGGGCTATATCTGGGTGCAGTCGGTGACCGGCGCGATGATCTGCGTCGTCGCCTGGATCCTGATGCGCGCGGTCGGGCTTCAGAACGCCGAGTTCTGGACCTTCGTCATCTTCATCGTCGGCTTCATCCCCGTGCTGGGCGGGGCCGTCGCGGGCCTTGCGCCGCCTCTGTTCGCCCTGGTCCAGTTCGAAAGCTATTGGCCCGCCGCCATCCTGCTGGTCGGGTTGCAGGTCATCCTGTTCGTCGTCGGCAACTTCATCCAGCCGCGCATGCAGGGCGACAATCAGAACATCGACCCGGTCGTGGTGCTGCTGGCCCTGGCCTTCTGGGGCAAGCTGTGGGGCGTGGTCGGCATGTTCCTGTCGACGCCGCTGGCGGTCATGGCCATGGCGATCCTAGCCGAGTTCAAGGGCTCGCGCTGGATGGCGATCCTGCTGTCGGGCGACGGCGAGCCCTATGCGAACGAGGGCAAGACGACCGACAAGCCGAAATCGACCCGCCGCAAGCCCAAACCGGAGCCCGCAGCGGAGGCCTGATCAGGGCTGCCAGCCGCTGATCTGATCCGCGTCGCTGTCGCCGGCCAGGGCGCCGCGCGTCTTCTTCACCTCGGCCCAGGCGGCGCGCAGCAGGGCGGGCACGCCCTCGCCCGACACGCCGGACACCAGCATGGGGCGGCGACCGGCGACGGCCTCCAGTTCGGCGGCCTTCTCCTTGCGCGCTTCGGGCGTCAGGGCGTCGATCTTGTTCAGGGCCAGGATCTCGGCCTTGTCCGCCAGACCCTCGCCATAGGCTTCAAGCTCGCCCCGAATGATGCGGTAGGCCTCGACCACATCGTCCTGGGTGCCGTCGATCAGGTGGATCAGGCTGGCCGAGCGTTCGACGTGGCCCAGGAACCGCGTGCCGAGGCCCGCGCCCTCGCTGGCGCCCTCGATCAGGCCGGGAATGTCGGCGATGACGAACCGCTCGGACGGCGACAGGTCCACCATCCCCAGGTTCGGCGCCAGGGTGGTGAACGGATAGTCGGCGATCTTGGGCTTGGCGGCGCTGGCGGCCGACAGGAAGGTCGACTTGCCCGCATTGGGCAGGCCCGCCAGACCGATGTCGGCGATCAGCTTCAGTCGCAGCCAGATCCAACGCTCCTGCCCCTCCTGACCAGGATTGGCGTAGGTCGGCGCCTGATTGGTCGGTCCCTTGAAGCGTACATTGCCCCAGCCGCCGTTGCCGCCCTTCAGCAGCAGCTCCATCTTGCCGGGCGTATCCATGTCCAGCAGGACCGTTTCCTTGTCCTCGTCCAGCACCTGGGTGCCGACGGGCACCTTCAGATGTACGTCCTCGCCCTTGCCGCCGTGCATCTGGCGCCCCTGGCCGTGGTGGCCGGTCTGGGCCTTGAAATGTTGCTGATAGCGATAGTCGATCAGGGTGTTCAGCCCGTCGACCGCCTCGATCCAGACATCTCCGCCCTTGCCGCCGTCGCCGCCGTCCGGCCCGCCGTTGGGGATGAATTTCTCGCGTCGGAACGACACGGAACCCGCGCCGCCGTTGCCGGAGCGGATATAGATCTTGGCCTGGTCGAGGAACTTCATCGCGGGCTTATGCCGCAGAAGCGCGGCGAATTACAGGCCCGGCGACCCGGCGCTATTTCAGCGCCAGCGTCACCGTCTTGACGTCCACATATTCGTCGATGCCGTGGATCGAGCCTTCGCGACCATAGCCCGACTGCTTGACCCCACCGAACGGCGCGACAGCGGTGGAGATCAGGCCGGTGTTGACCCCGCACATCCCCGCCTCGATCCGACGGCTGAACCGCATGGCCCGGTCCAGATCGCGCGTGAACAGATAGGAGGCGAGGCCATAGTCGCTGGCGTTGGCCTTCTCCAGCGCCTCGTCCTCGGTGTCGAAGGCGAAGACGGGGATCATGGGGCCAAACGTCTCTTCCTCACGGAACAGTTCATCATTTCCGCCCAAGGTGACGGTCGGCTGGAAGAAGCGGCCGCCCAGATCGTGACGCGACCCGCCGGTCAACACCCGGCCGCCGTCGGCCTTGATCGCCGCGACGTGTTTCTTGACCTTCTCGATGGCCTTGTCCTCGATCAGCGGCCCCACCTTCACGCCGTCGTCGAAGGCCGGACCGACCACGATCTTGGCCACCTCGGCGGCCAGTTTCTCGGCATAGGTCTCGGCGACCGACCGCTCGACATAGACGCGGTTGGGACAAACGCAGGTCTGGCCCGAGTTCCTGAACTTGCCCTTGATGGTCTCCGCCACCGCCAGATCCAGGTCGGCGTCGGCGAAGACGATCAGGGGCGCCGCGCCGCCCAGCTCCATCGACACCCGCTTCAGCGTTTCGGCGCATTGCTCGGCCAGCTTGCGGCCCACGCCGGTCGAACCGGTGAAGGACAGTTTGCGAATGTCCGGGCTATCGGTCAGCGCCTTGCCGATAGTGGCGGCGTCCCCGGTGACGATCGACAGGGCGCCTTTCGGCAGGCCGGCTTCATAGGCCAGTTCGGCCAGGGCGATGGCGGTGAAGGGAGTCTGGCTGGCCGGCTTGACCACGGCGGTGCAGCCTGCCGCGAAAGCCGGCCCCAGCTTTCGCGTCAGCATGGCGGCGGGGAAGTTCCAGGGCGTGATCAGGGCGCATGGCCCGACCGCCTCGCGATAGGTCAGGATCAGATGTCCCAGCGGACTGTCCTGAGTCTCGCCGATCAACCGTTCGGCCTGGCCGGCGAACCATTTCAGGAAGCCGTTGGCGTAGGTGACCTCGCCCTTGGCCTCTTCGAACGGCTTGCCGTTTTCCAGCGCCATGAGGGCGCCCAGGCCTTCCAGATTGTCGTCGATCAGCGCCGCCCATTTGCGCAGGAAGGCCGCACGCGCGTGCGGATCGGATCGCGACCAGGTCTTGAACGTCTCGCTCGCCGCCGCGATGGCCTGTTCGGTCTCGGCGGCGCCCAGATCGGGGACGTGGCCGATCACATCGCCTGTCGCCGGATCATCGACGGCGATGCCGCCGCCGTTGGCCGGAATGGCCTTGCCGGCGATCAGGGCGTGCTGGCGCAAGAGTTTGAGGCCGGCGTCGCGGGCGGTGTGGTTCACGGGATGGCTCCTATCGCGGTCCTGAAACGAACAAGGCCCCGACGATGCGGGGCCTTGCCGGTCGAATGCTGCAGCCTGGGCTGCGGCCGTCGATTAGTTCTTGGCGTCTTGGGCGGCGCCGGTCACGGCCTGGCCGGCGGCCTGGGTGTCGCGGCCCACGCCTTCAACGGTGTTGCAGGCGGCGGTGGTCAGGGCGGCGGCGGCGGCGACCAGAACGAAAATCTTGCGCATAGGGGAAGCTCCAGGGTTGGCCGGGGTGAAACTCCGCCGGACTCGCCTCATCAACGCGACGCCAGCGCTGCGGTTCCGGGCGTCTTGTCCGCCGGATCGACGGGCGCGAGCGCTTCTGGGGTGGCGAAGATCATGCGGGCGATGGTGCCGCCGCCGGGCGGGGTGGCGAACTCGGTCTCGCCGCGCAACTGCTTGGCGAAGGCGCTCATCAGGGTGCGGCCCACCCCGACCTCAGCGCCGGCCTGGGCGCCGGGCCCGTTGTCCTCGACTTCCAGAACCGATTTCTCGCCCTGGACGCGGAAGCGCACCTTCAGCTCCCCGCCGCTGCCGGCGAAGGCGTGCTTCTGGGCGTTTGTCACCGCCTCGACCAGCCACAGCGCAAGGGGCGCCAGCTTGTCGGGATCGACGTGCAGGGAATCGGCGTCCACCGAGCTGATGACCACCGGTCCGCGCCCGGCCTCGCTGGCGACCAGTTGCCCCACCAGTTCGTTCAGGAACTCGCGCGCATCGGCGTGGCGAATGTCGTTGCTCTGATACAGGGTGCGGTAAATCAGGGCCAAGGCCGAGATGCGCTGGCGCGTATCACCCAGCGCCGCCTTGGCCGGCGCATCGGTCAGGGCGCGCTGCTGCATCGACAGCAGGGACGAGATGATCTGAAGGTTGTTCTTCACCCGGTGATGGATTTCGCGCATCAGCGCGTCTTTTTCCGTCAGGGCGTCGGTCAGTTCGCGGTCACGCACGGTGATGGCCTCGGCCATCTCGTCCAGGGTGCGCGCCATGGTGCGGATTTCGGACGGGGCGTTCATCGCCTGCAGCGGACGCACCGAGAACCGGCCCTTGGCGTAGATGGCCGCGACCCGCTCCAGATAATCCAGCCAGCGGATGAAGATGCGTTCGGACAGCAGCATCACCGCCGCGAACGCCGTCAACCAGGCGCCCAGCGGCAACAGCAGCGTGCCGATCGGATTGAGCCGTGCCCACGACAGCCACCCCGGCGCCGGGGCCGACAGCAGCGCATAAAGATCGCCGCCGGCCAGAGCCGCGCCCGCATAGTCGCGGCGCTGGTTCTGCGCATCCTTGGCGTCGAACACCGCAGACCCTTGATCGCGCGCCCGATCGACCCAGCCCGCGATGTCGTCGCCGGCCGAGAGTTTGAACACGTCGGGATCACTAGCCGTCAGAATACGACCCGCGCCGTCGGTCAGGGCGGCTTGAGCGCCCGACGGCAGCGCGGCGTCAGCGACATCGGGTTGCAGGGCGGAGAAGGGGATCACGGCGACCATGGCGCCGTCGAACCGGCCCATCGGCCGCTCGGCGCGTGTGGCCACGATCAGCGCGCCTTCATAGCCGGCGCCATCGGGGGCGCGCATGACGACCAGTTCTTCGCCATTGCGCAGCCGCTGGAACCAAGTCGACTGGGCGGCGGGCGCCACGCCGGATCTCACACCGTCCACTCGGCCCGAGGCGCAGACCGCCTCGCCTGTCGGGCTGATGCGATAGAGGCCCTCATAGCCTTCCAGACGTCCGACCAGCGCCGTCAGACGCGGTGCGCAATAGGGGCCGACCGCATCGGGGCTGAGCGCGCGCAACAGCACCTGGGCGCTATCCAGTTTGGCCTTAGCGCTGGAGGCGCTGCGTTCGGCCGCCAGTTGAAGGTCCACCTGCCGGTCGTCGGCCTGTCTTTGGAAGTCCGCCTGGGTCTGGATCAGGCTGAGCACGAAGATCGGCAGCAGGGCCATGGCCATGGCCGCGCCCAGCCTAAACCGGATGCCCTGAAAGCGATCCGAGCTCCACGTGCGACCGAGCCGCGGCCTTGGGGCGTCCCTGGTCGTCTCGTTCACCGCCGCTCAGCTCCGGGCGCCGGCCAGCCTGTCGGCCTCGCCGAGAATTGAGCGCATGGCGTCACCCGCCGCCTTGCCGTCGCGTCCGTAGCCGCCCCGTTCCAGGGTGGCTTGCAGCGCACGCCGCGCGCGGCTGACGCGGCTCTTCACTGTGCCGACGGCACAGCCGCAGATTTCGGCCGCTTCTTCATAGGCGAAGCCGCCGGCGCCAACCAGGATCAAGGCCTCGCGCTGTTCTTCGGGCAGGGTCTTCAAAGCTTGACGCAGCTCGTCCAGAGCAACGGGCGCCTCGGGATCGTCCACGGCGACCAGGGTCCGCTCGGCGGCTTCTTGATCCAGCTGCGACTGACGCCACGAGCGGCGTTTTTCGGAATAGAACTGGTTGCGCAGGATCATGAAGGTCCAGGCCTTCATGTTCGTGCCCATCTGATAGCTGGCGCGCGCGTCCCAAGCCTTCATCATGGCGTCCTGCGCCAGATCGTCGGCTGCGGTCGGGTCGCCGGTCAAGGTTCGGGCGAAGGCGCGCAGATGCGGGATCAGCAGGACCAGTTCGCGCTTGAAGCCCTCGTCGTCGGCCGACGCGGGTTTGGGGGCGGCCCCAAGGCGTGAGGTGCTCATGCGGCGCTGTCCGAAGACTTGGCGTCGGCGCGTTTCAGGATATCGAGAAACTCATCGGGCACGGGTTCGTTGACGACCTCGTCGAACATGTGTCGCAGCTTAACGCCAATGGCCTGCTGGCGAAGGCGAGCTTCTTCAAGCCCTGCCTCCCCCTTCTGGTCGCCTTTGGGACGAGAGGAGTCCGGAGAATCGATCATAGACAGAGCCAAGCCCACCCAACTGTCATCGCGAAGAGATGTCGGTCTCAAACGTCATCAGACCGGCGGGGTTCCTGCATGAACGGCTTTTAATGCTAAAGCTTGTTCGCGGCGGCGGAACCGTGATGCGAATGTGACGTTTAAGCTGGCTATAACGCCCTGCCTTGCCGGTCGGGCTGTGATTTGTCGGGGACTATCTGAATGAGCCTTCTGGCCAGACTCGCGCCGCATCTTCCTTATGTGCGCCGTTACGCACGCGCCCTGACCGGCGATCAATCCACGGGCGACAACTATGTCCGTGTCGCTCTGGAGGCCCTGGCGGCCGGCGAGCAGCAGCTGTCGGCCGATATGACGCCGCGGGTCGCCCTTTATCATGTCTTCCACGCCATCTGGTCCTCGACCGGCGCGCAGCTGGAAACCGGAACGCTGGAAACCACGGGCAGCGACGCCTCGCAGCGTCTGCTGCGCATCGCGCCGCGTTCGCGTCAGGCCTTCCTGCTGACGGCCCTTGAAGGCTTCACCCCTTCGGAAGCCGCGCAGATCCTGTCCGCCGATCCGCGTGACGTGGAGCGTCTGATCGCCGACGCCCAGGCCGACATCGACGCCGAACTGGCCACCGACGTTCTGGTCATCGAGGACGAGGCCATTATTTCGGCCGACATCCAAAGCCTGGTCACGGAACTGGGTCACCGCGTCACCGGCACCGCCACGACGCACGACGAGGCGATCGACGCCGTCGCCCGCCACAAGCCGGGTCTCGTTTTGGCCGACATCCAACTGGCCGACGGCTCGTCGGGGATCGATGCGGTCAAGGATATCCTGAAGACCATGGACGTGCCGGTGATCTTCATCACCGCCTTCCCGGAACGCCTGCTGACCGGCGAGCGTCCCGAGCCGACCTTCCTGATCACCAAGCCCTTCCAGCCGGAAACGGTGAAGGCGGCGATCAGCCAGGCACTGTTCTTCCACCCGTCACGCCAGAAGGAAGCCGCTTAAAACGCGGTCTTTCGCCGGCGACAAGACCGGCCTCGGTCCCTCGGGATTGAGGCCTTTCCTTTGTTTTGCGCCAGCATCGATGGTCGAAAGTACGAAGGCGCAGAAAAAAGCGATCAAGGTCGGGAACCGGCTTCAGGCGCCGTCGTTATCGGTGCGTGGAGGCGGCGACGCCCCCCGACTTGATCTGCGAAAGCTGATCATGCCGCCTCCGCGCCTCATTCTCGATGATGCCACTTCAAAGCGATCCGCAAGGGTCGCTTTTTTCTTGGCGCACACCTCGACCGAGGCCGCCGTCGCGGCCAAGATGGTGGCCAAAGAAAACGCACGGAGAGACGCCAATGGCTTCGACAAGCGGCAAGACGAACCGTCAATGGGTGCTGCGCCAGCGGCCCAAGGGCCTGATCCAGCCCGGCGATCTGGAACTGGTCGAGACGGCCATCCCTGATCTGAAGGAGAACGAGGTGCTGGTCCGCACCGTCTATCTGTCGCTGGACCCGACCAATCGCACCTGGATGAACGATTCCGAGGGTTATTTGCCGCCGGTCGGCCTGGGCGAGGTCATGCGCGGCCTGACGCTGGGCGTCGTCGAAGCCTCGCGATCCAGCCGCTTCAAGGCCGGCGATGTTGTCATGCCGACCTCGGGCGGCTGGGCCGACTATGCGGTCGTGCCGGAAGGCGGTCTTCGCCCGGTCCACCGTGCGCCAGGCCTGCCGTTGACGGCCAATATGTCGGTGCTCGGCATGACCGGTCTGACCGCCTATTTCGGCGTCACCGATGTGTTGAAGGCCAAGGAAGGCGAGACCATCGTCATCTCGGCCGCCGCCGGCGCGGTCGGCTCTATCGCGGGGCAGATCGCCAAACAGCGCGGGTGTCGCGTCATCGGCATCGCGGGCGGCCCGCAGAAGTGCGCCTGGCTGACCGACGAACTCGGCTTCGACGCGGCCATTGATTACAAGAACGAGGATGTCGGCGAGGCGCTGGACCGTCTGGCCCCCGACGGCGTCGATCTGAACTTCGAGAACGTCGGCGGCGACATCATGATCGCGGTTTTCAACCGTCTGAAGGTCCACGGCCGGATGGCGGTCTGCGGCCTGGTGTCCTCCTACAATGCGACCAAGGCGCCGCCGTCGCCGAACTTCGCGCGCATCATCACTCATCGCCTGCACGTCCAGGGCTTCCTAGTCCTGGACTACGCCCCGCGCGCTCGCGAGATGGTGGCGGAGATGGGCCCGTGGCTGGCGGACGGCCGGGTGAAATGGAAGGTTCACGTCGATGACGGGCTGGAAGGCGCGGTGGGATCGTTGAATCGCTTGTTCACCGGCGATCACGACGGCAAGCTGCTGGTTCGCGTTTCCGAAGAACCCGCCTGAACCCAAGGTCTGCGCATGAGCGATCCGCTGCACGTCCATTTCGAAGACCTGGAGGTGGGGCAGGTCGTGCCGCTGGGCGCCTGTGCGGTCGATCAGGGGGCGCTGGACGTCTTTATCGAGCGGTTCTCGCCGGGCTGGGACGTGGCCTACGGCGCGCCGGACGCCATGGTCTATGTGTTGTGGAGCCGTCTCGCGGCCGACAAGTCCGGCGGCTGGGCCCAGACCAAGGTCCTGGCCGTCGATGGGCTGCGTTACATGCGCAATCCCCCGGCGGGCGAACTGCTGCGGGGACGCATGACGGTGATGGGCAAGGATCCGGTCGGAGACGACAAGGGCATCGTCATCGCCTCGCATGACCTGCTGGACGAGGCTGGGCGCCTGGTCTTTTCCTGCCTGACCCGGGCGCTGTTCTCGCGCCGTTGAAACGAAAAACGCCCCGCCGGCGAACCGGCGGGGCGTGCATCTGGTCGGCGTTTTGCGATCAGTTTACTGAAGCCGGCGCCTCGGCTTGACGTTGGAAGGCAAGAGCGATCAAGCGCTCCCAGCCCAGCAGAGAGACCAGATGGGCGTAGATTTGGCCCAGAGCCCCGTTATCCCGCAGCTCGACCAGCTTCTCGGCCGAAAGAGCGCGCAGCTTGTCTTCTGATACCGCGTAATATTCGGCAATTTTCTGCGGCTGCGCTGGCGTGCCGTCGGCATTGCGCGGAGTAAAGGTCGCGTCGCGCACATCCAGCAGATCGAGCTGGTTCACGAGAGCCAGGAAGGCTTCCGTGCGAAGACGCTCCTGTTCAAAGTTGTTGCAGAAATCCATCGCCATCTGCGTGTATTCGCTGGCTTGTCCATCAACGAACAAGGGGTTTTCGCCGCCCTCTACGACGATCTCTGCATCGCGATCGATGCAAAGGACCATGCGCTCGTTCTGCTTGTCGTCAGCGAAGACGAAGGGATAGCGGCGCACGTAAGCGGGAACGTAGGCGTCAGGGCGGAAGTCGCCTGCTGCAGACACAAAAAGATTGTCGCCCTGACGCAGACCCATGACTGCCATGGGCAGCTTCTGGTCTCCGATGAAGATGATTGGGTAGGACAACGCCGCCGGGGCGAATTCGGTGACCGTCAGCGGGACGATATTGGTCTTGCCGACGAACGCATAAGGCTTCTCGGCCGGGTTGACGCCAAGCGAGGCATGAAGGCCAGCGTCCAGAGGCTCAGGGTTGGTGTAGAAGAGGACGTTGCCTTCAAGCGGCGAATTGTTCGTGTCGGTCATGAAGCGAGGACGCTCTGGTTAAAGATCGGAGGCGCGCCTTCTAGCCCAACGCCGCGCAACCGGCAAACCCGCGATGCGTCGGTTGCAGTGGGGGTCGCCAGCCATTAGCTGTGGCGTATGGGTTCCGCCTGCGATCATGACCATGACCACTCCGGCCTGAACGGCGGGGCGCTGGACCGCGCCCTGGCGGCGGCCGAGGCGCGCGCGGTCCAGCAGGGCGAGCGGATGACGGCCCAGCGTCGTCGCGTCCTGGCCCTGCTGCTGGAAAGCGGCGAGCCGGTGAAGGCCTACGATCTGATCGCCCGTTTCGGCGAAGACGGCCAGGCCGCCAAGCCGCCCACCGTCTATCGCGCGCTGGAGTTCCTGGAACGGCTGGGCATGGTCCACCGCATCGCCTCCATCAGCGCCTATGTCGCCTGCACCGACGATGGCGAGGCCGCCCACGCGGCCGCCTTCTTGATCTGCGACTGCTGCGGCGCGACGCGCGAGGTCAGCGGCCCGGACCAGAGCGCGATGAACGCCGCCGCCTCAGCCGCCGGTTACGCCATCGTCCGCACGACGATCGAGGCGCACGGTCGCTGCGCCGCCTGTCGCGACGTCGCATGACCATGGATGCGGCGTTGATGTCCCCACCGCGTCGCCTGTCCGTGCCGATCGACAATCGCTGGGGCGCCGGCGAGATGGCCGTACTGGATTTCGGCGATCCGAACCGGGCGGTCGATCTGATCTTCTCTCACGCCAACGGCTTCAACGCCGCCACCTATCGCAGCCTGTTGTCGCCGTTGTCGGCCTCCTTGCGGATCTGGGCGCCGGATCTGCGCGGCCATGGCCTGTCTGCGCTGCCGACCTTCGCGCGACCCAAGACGAGCTGGCTGGACCACCGCGACGACCTGCTGGCCCTGCTGGAGGCCATCGACGGCCCGCCCGTGGTCATGGCCGGCCATTCGATGGGCGGCACGGCCTCGCTTCTGGCGGCCGCCGTCCGGCCGGATCGGGTGTCCAGCCTGGTGCTGTTCGATCCGGTGATCTGGAAACGCTCGGCGGTCTTCGCCTTCAACCTGCCCTTCGCCCACAAACTGATGAAGGCCATCCCCATCGCCAAGGCCACCCTGCGCCGTCGCAGCCAGTTCGACAGCCGCGAACAGGCCATGGCCGCCTATCGCGGGCGCGGCGCCTTTAAGGGTTGGCCCGACATGGTTCTGGCCGACTATCTGTCCGAAGGCCTGAACGAAGGCGACGGCGGGTTCAGCCTGACCGCCGCGCCGGCTTGGGAGGCGGCCAACTACGCGGCCCAGGCGCACGATCCGTGGCGGGCCATGAAACGCTATCCCGGCCCGGTCCGCATCCTGAAGGCCGAACACGGCGCCCTGACCCATGTGCCGGTTCAGCCCCCAGGGCTGCCCAATGTTTCGGTCGAGGTCGTGTCCGGCGGCGGGCACCTGTTCCCCATGACCCATGCCGATGTGGCGCGCGACGCCCTGTTCGACGCCGCCGTCTGAGAACGAATTCTGTAGGCGGAGCATGGGCGCGCGCTATAAGGGCGCCGCTGAGCACAACGCCCGCCGCCCGAGACGCCGCTTGTCCTTCTTCCACGCCGGTCCCGCGCCCAAAGGCGCCGGCCCCCGCTCCGGGGCGCTGCGCGACGGTTTGATCCTCGCTCCAGGCATGAAGGTCGGTCTGTTCGGCGGCTCCTTCAATCCCGCCCACGACGGCCACGCCCATGTCGCCGAGACCGCCATGCGGCGTCTGGATCTCGACCGGGTCGTCTGGCTGGTCTCGCCGCAGAACCCGTTGAAGGACGCCCGTCACAGCGCGCCGCTGGAGGACCGCATGGCCTCGGCGCGCCGGCACGCGCGCGGTCCGTCGATGATCGTCTCGGATTTCGAGAGCCGGGCCGGCGTCGCCTGGACCGTGGACACCCTGCGCCTGCTGGTCGCGCGGCACCCGGGCGTGCATTTCGTCTGGCTGATGGGATCGGACAATCTGGCCAGCTTCCACCGCTGGAGGGGCTGGACCGACATCATGCGGCTGATGCCGGTGGCGGTCATCGCCCGGCCGGGTTCGCTGCTGGACAGCCGCACGGCGCCGGCCGCCGCCCGCTTCGCCGGTTTCCGCATTCCCGCCCAGCAGGCGGGGCTTCTGCCGACGCTTCAGGCGCCCGCCTGGACATATCTGACGGCGCCGCTCAACCCCCTGTCGTCCACGGCGATCAGGACCGGCAACGGCGTGCGCGCGACCTCGTGATCGCCGGATGATTCGGGCGGCGGTTCACGTTGCGGCCCATCCGTGCTAGAGGGCTTCTTTAGTCAACGCTCCCGGAGCCCTCCGCTGACCCCCTCGCCCGCGTATGATACGCAAGACGCCGCCGTCTCGAATACGGCGCACGAGATGGACCCTATCGAACCTCTCCATTCCGAAGACGGCTTTGAATCCGACGCCTCCCCGCGCGGCTTCGACGATTCCGCTCCCCGCCCCGTCGGCTCCACGCCGCTGGAAGAAGCCCTGCTGAGCCGCCTCGACGAGGACAAGGCCCAGGACATGGTCCTGATCGACCTGAAGGGCAAAAGCGCCATGGCCGACACCATGATCGTGGCGTCCGGTCGTTCGCACCGTCACGTCGGCGCCATCGCCGACCACCTGCTGCGCACGCTCAAGGAACAGGGGCTGGGCAAGGCTAAGGTCGAGGGCCTGCCGCACTGCGACTGGGTTCTGATCGACGCCGGCGATGTGATCGTGCATCTGTTCCGCCCGGAAGTGCGCACCTTCTACAACATCGAAAAGATCTGGGCGGTCGATTCCGCCCACCGCATGGTCCGCGACTGACACCATGAAGCTGAGCATCGTCGCCATCGGCCGACCGGGCCGGGGGCCTGAAGCGACGCTCGCCGACGACTACGCCAAGCGCGCCACCCTGTCGGGACGTGCGCTTGGCCTCGGTCCCCTCGAACTGATCGATCTGGAAGCTCGCAGACCCGGCAAGGCGCCGGAGGCTGAGCTGATCTTGGCTGCCGCAGAGGGCGCGCACCTGATCGCCTGCGACGAACGCGGCAAGACCTATTCCTCGCGCGCCTTCGCCGACCACATCGCCAAACTGCGGGATCAAGGCGAGCGTCGCCTGGTCTTCGCTATCGGCGGGGCGGACGGGCTGGACGCCAGCGTGCGCGACGCTGCGTCCTCGACCCTGGCCTTCGGTCCCCAGACCTGGCCCCACGCCCTGGCGCGCGCCATGCTGGCCGAACAGTTGTATCGGGCCGTGACCATCCTGGCCGGATCGCCCTATCATCGCGACTGACATGCGTCGCGCCATACCCTTATCGCTGGCCCTGCTGACGGGTTTCGTCTGCGCCGCCCCGGCGATGAGCAACCAGGCGCCCGAGAGCGAACTGTCGCGCATCCAGGCCGAATACCGCGACGAAACGGTGCGCGCCCGTCGTCTGCGCGCTGACGCCGACGCCGCCAAGACCGAACTGGCTCAGTTGGAGCGCCGCCTGGCCTCGCTGCGGGCCGACGAACAGACCGGCGACCGTCAGATCGACGATCAGCGCGCCCGCCTCCAGCAACTGACCGAACGCGAGGCCGAACTGGTCACGGACCTGGCGCGTGAGCGCGGCGCCCAGGGCCGTCTGCTCAGCGCGCTGCAGATGATGAGCCGCCGGCCGCCGCCGCCCTTGCTGGTGCCCGCCGACAAGGCCATCGACACCGTGCGCGCCTCCATCCTGCTCAAGGCCATGACGCCGGATCTGGAAAGCCGCGCCAAGGTGCTGGCCGCCCGTCAGGCCGAGATCATGCGCATCCGCCGCCTCGCCGTCCTGTCCTCGGAGCGACTGCTGACGACCGAGAGCGAGCAGGGCGACCGGCGCGGCGAGATCGAGGGGCTGACGGCGCGCAAGACCGCCCTGACCGCCGTTTTGAACGCCGAGGCCCGCGCCGCCGAACGCGCCGCCGCCGTGCTGGAGCGCCGCATCCGCGAACTGGGCGGCGCGGTCCCGACCACCCAGGCTGAAGAGACACCGACCGCTCGCCTTCCGGCCGGACGCGGCCGCCTCAGTTCGCCCGTCGCCGGCGCGCCCAGCCAGACCTGGGGCGCCGGAACCTCCGGCTGGCGCTGGCGGGCCGACCGCGCGGCCGTCACCGCGCCCGCCGACGCCAAGGTCGCCTATGCCGGGCCGCTGACGGGGTGGGGCAATGTGGTGGTGCTGGATCTCGGCCCCGGCTGGCGCGCCGTCATCGCCGGGTTGGAAAGCGTCGATGTGGGCCCGGACGCTCGGGTCTCGGACGGCCAGACCCTGGGGCGCAGCGGCCCGGACGGCGACGTCTATTTCGAACTGCGCCGCGACGAACGGCCGATCGATCCGGGACCGTGGTTGCGTTGAACCCGCAATAGTCCTTTGCATTCTCGTCTGACGCTGATTTTATCGGCGGGACGCCGCGTCGCCACGATTTGGTCGTGACGACGGGGCCTTAACCTTCCCACGGGCGCCCACAGTGATCGGCCCGACCGAAAGAGACCGAATGCGTAAACTGCTCCTCGTCGGCTGCGCCGCTCTGGTGCTCGGCGGATCCGCCGCTGCTGTCAGCAGCCAGACCCCGCGAAACGAAACTTTCCGCATGCTGGAGCTGTTCGGCGACGTGGTCGGCATCGTCGAGCAGGCCTACGTCGTCCCGGTCGACAACAAGAAGCTGATCGAGGCCGCGCTGGCCGGCATGATGACGGCGCTGGACCCGCACTCCAACTATCTGCCGCCCTCCAACTACGACGACCTGCGCGAGCGCACCGAGGGCCAGTATTCGGGCGTCGGCCTGACCATCAGCGCCGACGGCGGCATGGTGAAGGTCATCTCGCCGATGGACGACAGCCCCGCCGCCAAGGCCGGGGTCCAGGCGGGCGACGTGATCTCTTCGATCGAGGGCCAGAACGCGGCGGGCCTGACGGTCAGCCAGGTGTCCGAAAAGCTGCGCGGCGCCGTGGGCACCAGCGTGAAGGTGACCTTCCTGCGCGACGGTTCAGACCCGCTGGAAGTGACCCTGACCCGCGAGGTCATCAAGGTTCAGTCGGTCACCGGCCGTGTCGAGGGCGACTTTGGTTATCTGCGCGTCTCGACCTTCAACGAGAACACCGGCCGCGAGCTGAACGAGGCCATCGCCAAGATCAAGGCCGAGAAGCCAGGCGTGAAGGGCTATGTCTTGGACCTGCGCAACAACGGCGGCGGCCTGCTGAACGCCGCCATCGACGTCTCCGACGCTTTTCTGGAACGCGGCGAGATCGTCAGCCAGCGGGGCCGCAAGCCTGAGCAGATCCAGCGTTATTCCGCCAAGCCCGGCGACATCACTGGCGGCCTGCCGCTGGTCGTCCTGGTCAACTACGGCTCGGCCTCGGCGTCGGAAATCGTCGCCGGCGCCCTGAAGGATCATCAGCGCGCGACCATCGTGGGCCTGACCAGCTTCGGCAAGGGTTCGGTCCAGACCGTGATCCCGCTGCGTCAGGGCCAGGACGGCGCCTTGTCGATCACGACTGCGCGCTACTACACCCCCTCGGGCGCCTCGATTCAGAAGATCGGCATCGAGCCGGATCTGGAAGTCGCCCGCAACGAGGCCGAGGCCCGCATCGTCTCGCGCTCCAGCTTCATCTATTCCGAGGCCGCCTACGCCACGGCCCTGGACGCCTCCATCGGCGCCGAGCGCAAGGGTCCGCACACCCCGCGCGAAGCCCCGGGCGAAAAGTTCGACAAGGACAAGGACTATCAGCTTCAGCGCGCGCTGGACGTCCTGCGCGCCGGCGGCGACCTGTCGAAACTGTCGGCCCCGCCCGAAGGCATCGTCGTCACCGAACCCGGCTCGACGCCCAAGCCCGACGCCGAGCCGGCGGCGGACGAGCCGAAAGAAGAATAGGTCAGGGAAGGGCGGCGCGAGCCGCCCTTTTTCTTTGCGATCAGGACAGGCGGTCGCGGAAGGCCGAATAGTCGAACGCACGCACCGTTCTCAGCGCATCCGTCTCCGAGTTCCACAGCACGATGGACGGCAGCGGTACGCCGTTGAAGGTATTGGTCTTCACCATCGAATAGTGGGCCTGGTCCAGAAACGCGATCCGCGTCCCCGGCGTCGGCCGTTCGGCGAAGACGTAGTCTCCGATGATGTCCCCGGCCAGGCACGACGGACCGCCCAGTCGCACCGTCACCCCATGTTCGGGTTCTTGCAGCAGCGCGGGGCGATAGGGCGCCTCGATCACATCCGGCATATGGCAGGTGGCGGAGATGTCGGTGATGCCGATGGGCATGCCGTTGTCGAAGACGTCCAGCACCTCGCCGATCAGTATGCCGGCGTCCAGCGCCACGGCCTCGCCCGGCTCCAGATAGACCTGAACCCCGTGCCTGGCCTGCAGATCGCGCACGAAGGCGATCAGATCGTCGGTCTGATAGTCGGCGCGGGTGATGTGGTGCCCCCCGCCCAGGTTCAGCCATTTGATCCTGCCCAGCAGCGGCGAAAGCTTGGGCTCCACCGCCGCCCAGATGCGCGACAGGGGCTGGAAATCCTGCTCGCACAGCGCATGGATATGCAAACCGTCGACGCCGATCAGATGTTCGGCGGTCAGTTGCGACACCGGAAAGCCCAGGCGCGAACAGGGCTGGGCCGGGTCGTATTTGGCGACCTCGCCTTCGGAATGTTCAGGGTTCAGCCTCAGGCCGATCTCAAACACCTGCCCTTCAGCCCGCGCCTTGGCGATCAGGTCGGCGAAACGGGCGATCTGGGCCGGGTTGTTGAAGATGACGTGATCCGACAGACGCAGGATCTCGGGCAGGTCCTGCGCCGTATAGGCCGGCGAATAGGTGGTGAGCTCGCCCTTGTAGAACTCGCGCGCCAGCCGCGCCTCCCACAGACCCGAGGCGCAGACCCCATCGAGGTATTCGCCGACCACATCGGCCAGCGACCACATCGAAAACGCCTTCAGCGCCAGAAGCACGCGCGCCTCCGCCCCGTCGCGCACGCCCTTTAGCACGGACAGATTGCGACGGATGGCCGCCTCGTCCACCACGAAGGCGGGCGAGGCGACGCGGTTCAGGTCGAAATGCGCAAAGGCGCCCGGATCGCCGGCCTGGGTCTGCATTCAGTGGGTCCGATCAGAAGTCCAGAGGGGCGTCCAGGTCCTGAACCTTCCACGGCAGGCCGTGCTTGTTCAGCATGTCCATGAAGGGATCGGGGTCCAGCTGCTCCATGTTGAACACGCCGTCGCCCTTCCACTGGCCCGTCACCATCAGGGCCGCGCCGATCATGGCCGGCACGCCGGTGGTGTAGCTGACGGCCTGGTTGCCGGTCTCGGCATAGGCCTCTTCGTGGTCGCAGATGTTGTTGACGTAGACCGTCTTCTTGACCCCGTCCTTCAGGCCGGTGGCGATGACGCCGATGTTGGTCTTGCCCTTGGTGATCGGACCCAGCGAGGCCGGCTCTGGCAGCAAGGCCTTCAGGAACTCGATCGGAATGATCTCGCGGCCCTGGAACTGCATCGGCTCGATCGAGGTCATGCCGATGTTTTCCAGCACTTCGAGGTGCTTCAGATAGCTGTCGCCGAACGTCATCCAGAAGCGGATGCGCTTGATCTCGGGATAGAATTTCGCCAGCGATTCCAGCTCCTCATGGTACATGAGGTACATGTTCTTCTGACCCACGCCCTCGAAGTCGAAGGTCTGTTTGTGGCTCAGCGCCGGGCCTTCGACCCACTGGCCATTCTCCCAGTGACGCGAGTTCGCCGTCACTTCGCGCAGGTTGATCTCGGGGTTGAAGTTGGTCGCAAAAGGCAGGCCGGTGTCGCCGCCGTTGCAGTCCAGGATGTCCAGCGTCTCGATGGAATCCAGCAGGTGCTTCTTGATGTAGGTGGTGAAGACCGAGGTCACGCCGGGGTCGAAGCCCGAACCCAGCAGAGCCATCAGGCCGGCGTCCTTGAATCGGTCCTGATAGGCCCACTGCCACTTGTATTCGAACTTGGCCTCGTCGCGCGGCTCGTAGTTGGCGGTGTCCAGATAGTCGACGTCGGCGGCCAGGCAGGCGTCCATGATCGACAGGTCCTGATAGGGCAGGGCCAGGTTCACGACCAGTTCGGGCTGCACCTTCTGGATCAGCGCCGTGGTCGCCGCCACGTCGTCGGCGTCGATGGCCGCCGTGTCGATGTCGACGCCGAAGCGCGACTTCACGGACTGGGCGATCGCATCGCACTTGGACTTGGTGCGGCTCGCCAGGGTGATATGCGAGAAGATGTCCGCGTTCATCGCCATCTTGTGGACGGCCACCGAACTGACGCCGCCCGCGCCGATAACCAGCACCTTGCTCATCTGTGCTTCTCCCGAAGTCTGAAACCCTGGCGACAGCGCCGCCCCTATAAAGGGCGCGGCTCTTAGCACGATGATGACAATCCGCTAAATCCCTGCGCCGATATTGGCTGTTATAGCGTGACCGGATCGCTCCGGTTGCCTTTGTAAGGTTTTTCCGCCATAAGCCGCCGCTTCCGACGCAAGTGAACCTGCGTCTCCACCGGGACGACAGCTTTTTTGTCGTGCTAACGCGCTCCGCGCTACTTGAGCACAGCCCATTCGGGCTCAAGTAGGCCGCAAGGCCGATAGCCCGCAAAAGAGAACGAGCCCGGCGAGAACCCTCCGCCGACGTGATCGTCGCCGGGGGCCGTTGTCGTATGGAGCCGTTTCACCTGCGCCACACGAGGTAGTGAATGTTCGAGGCTCTGAACGAGCGGCTGACAGGCGTCTTCGACCGGATCACCGGGCGCGGCGCCCTGTCCGAAAAGGATGTCGCCGAGGCGATGCGCGAAGTGCGCGTGGCCCTGCTCGAGGCCGACGTCGCCCTTCCGGTCGTCAAGGAATTCATCGCCTTCGCCACCGAGCGCGCGACCGGCGAAGAGGTCATCCGTTCGGTCAAGCCGGCCGATCAGGTGGTCAAGATCGTCTATGACGGCCTGATCGAGATGCTGGGCGGCGAAGAGCCGGTCCCGCTGAACACCAACGCCAACCCGCCCGCCGTGGTGCTGATGGCCGGCCTTCAGGGCTCGGGCAAGACCACGACCTCGGCCAAGCTGGCGCTGCGCCTGACCAAGTTCGATCGCAAGAAGGTCATGATGGCCTCGCTGGACACGCGTCGTCCGGCCGCGATGGAGCAACTGGCCACCCTGGGCAAGCAGATCGAGGTCGCCACCCTGCCGATCGTGGCGGGCGAGAGCGCGGTCCAGATCACGCGCCGGGCGCTGCAATCGGCCAAGCTTCAGGGCTTCGACGTCCTGATCCTGGACACCGCCGGCCGCATCACCCTGGACGAAGGGCTGATGAACGAGGTGGCCGAGGTCGCCGACATCGCCAAGCCCGTCGAGACCCTGCTGGTCGCCGACAGCCTGACCGGCCAGGACGCGGTGCGCACCGCCAAGGCCTTCCACGAGCGCCTGCCCCTGACCGGCCTGGTCTTGACCCGCGCCGACGGCGACGGTCGCGGCGGCGCCATGCTGTCGATGCGCGCCGTCACCGGCCTGCCGATCAAATATCTGGGCGCCGGCGAAAAGGTCGATGCGCTGGACGTGTTCGACGCCCGTCGCGTCGCCGGCCGCATCTTGGGCCAGGGCGATATCGTCGCCCTGGTCGAAAAGGCCAGCCAGGATCTGGACCAGGCCAAGGCCGAGAAGATGGCCCGCAAACTGGCCAAGGGTCAGTTCGATCTGGATGACCTGGCCGGTCAGCTTCAGCAGATGAAGCGGATGGGCGGGCTTCAGGGCATCATGGGAATGCTGCCCGGCGTGGCCAAGATGAAGGGTCAGATGGCCGAGAGCGGCATCGACGACCGCATGATCCTGCGTCAGGAAGCCATCATCTCCTCGATGACCAAGGCCGAGCGCAAAAAGCCCGACCTACTGAACGCCTCGCGCAAGAAGCGCATCGCCGCCGGCGCCGGCGTCGATGTGCAGGACGTGAACCGGGTTCTGAAGCAGCACCGCCAGATGGCCGATGTGGTCAAGTCGATGGCGCGCGGCGGACCCAAGAAGATGCAGCAGATGGCCGCCATGCTGGGCGGCCTCGGCGGCGGCGGCGGCATGGCCGGAATGGGCGGCGGAGGCCCCGACATGGCCCGTCTCAAGGCGCTGGGCGGCGGCAAGATGGCCGAACCCTCCGCCGACGATCTGAAAGCCATCCAGGACCGGCTCGCCGGACTGGGCGGCGGACAACGTCCGGGAGGTCTTCCTGGCCTGCCGGGCTTCCCTCCCAAGAAATAACGACTTCGTAGAAAGAGACCTGAAATGCTGAAGATTCGTCTGGCCCGCGGCGGCGCCAAGAAGCGCCCCTACTACCACATCGTCATCGCCGACTCGCACTCGCCGCGCGACGGCAAGTTCATCGAGAAGGTCGGCAGCTACAACCCGATGCTGCCCAAGGACGGTGCCCAACCGCGCGTCGCCCTGAAGATCGAGCGCATCGCCGAATGGCTCGGCAAGGGCGCCCAGCCGACCGACCGCGTCGCCCGCTTCCTGTCGCAGGACGAGACCCTGGGCCAGAAGGTCAAGTGGACGCAGTCGAACAACCCGAACAAGGGCGCTCCGGGCAAGAAGGCGCAAGAGCGCGCCGCCGAACGCGCCCAGCGCGAAGCCGACCGCCTGGAAGCCGAAGCCGCCGCCAAGGTCGAGGCCGCTGAAGCCGCCGCCCGCGCCAAGGAAGAGGCCGCCGCCGCCGCCGAAGCCGCCAAGAACGCTCCCGCTGCTGAAGAAGCGCCTGCCGAAGAGGCTCCGGCCGCTGACGCCGCCGCCGAGGAAGCCCCGGCTGCTGAAGCGACCGAGGAAAAGGCCGAAGGCTAAGCCTTTCGGTTTGACGATGATCAGGGCGGCGTCTTTCGACGCCGCCTTTTTCATGGGTTAAGAACACACATGACCACGGACAGCAGATTGATCCTCGTCGGCCAGGTCGGCGGCGGCTTCGGCGTGCGGGGCGAGGTGCGGGTGACCGCCTTCACCGCCGACCCCCTGGCCCTGACCGCCTATGGCCCTCTACTACGCGCCGATGGAACCGTGGCCTTGACCTTGACCTCGACGCGGCCCGACAAGAACGGCGTCGTCGGCCGGGCCAAGGAGATCGCCACAAAGGAACAGGCCGACACCCTGCGCGGCCTCAAACTGCACGTTCCCCGCGACCGGTTCCCCGAGCCGGACGAGGACGAATTCTACCTCGCCGACCTCTTGGGCGTTCAGGTCCGCGATACGGCGGGCGCCGTCATGGGCACGGTGAAATCGGTCCAGAACTTCGGCGCCGACGACATGCTGGAGATCGCGCCAGCCGCCGGCGGCCCGACCTGGTATCTGCCCTTCACCAAGGAAGCGACGCCGGAATTGCACTTGGCCGAGGGCTGGCTTCTGGCCGTGCCGCCGACCGAGGTGGGCGAGCGCGAGCCGGACTAGGCGTCTTTCACCCTATGCGTCTTCAATGGGCGCGTCGCCCACGTGCTTCTTGATCGACTCGATCGCCCGTTTGGCGCCCGACTTGTCTGCGTAGCCTTCGGTCGAAAAGATGACCTCGGAATTGTATTTGAAGCGAACGCGGTATTCGCCGGCCTTGTCCTGATAGACTTCGAACTTGTGCGCCATCGGGCGTTCCCCTGACTGCGACCGTCGATCGGTCACGGCCAAGCTGGCATCGCTAGCTGTACGGTTCCAGACACAAGGCCGGGATTAAATGGCGCCAGTGACTGTTGCGAAGCCTGCGGACCGCGCCAACATAAGGGCGGCAACCCGCAGAGGCCCGCCATGACCGACCTGTCCGCCTTCCCGATCACGCAACGCTGGCCGGTCCAGCATCCCGACCGCATCCAGCTGTATTCCCTGCCGACGCCCAACGGCGTGAAGGTCTCGATCATGCTGGAGGAGGTCGGCCTGGCCTACGAGCCGCACCTGATCGACATCACCAAGAACGAGACCTGGGGGCCGGAGTTTTTGTCTCTGAACCCCAACGGCAAGATCCCGGCCATCCTCGATCCGAACGGCCCCAACGGAAAGCCGCTGGCCCTATTCGAATCCGGCGCCATTCTGATCTATCTGGCGGAAAAGACCGGAAAGCTGCTCTCGGGCGACCCGGCGACCCGCTACGAGACGATCCAGTGGGTCATGTTCCAGATGGGCGCGATCGGCCCGATGTTCGGCCAGCTGGGCTTCTTCCACCGCTTCGCCGGCAAGGACTACGAGGACAAGCGCCCGCGCGACCGCTACGTCGCCGAAAGCCGCCGCCTGCTCGGCGTGCTGGAGACGCGGCTCGCCAATGACGGGGGAGAGCCCCGCGACTGGCTTGTCGGCGACTATTCCATCGCGGATGTCGCCACCCTGGGCTGGGTCCGCAACCTGATCGGCTTCTACGAAGCGGGCGAAATCGTCGGCTTCGCCGACTTCCCGCGCGTCGCCGCCTGGCTGGAGCGTGGCCTGGCGCGCCCCGCCGTCCAGCGCGGCCTCAGCATCCCGGCACGCGACTGATCTGAACTTCGCCCCGTCGGTCGCGTTGTCTGCTCACAACCAACAGGAGCGCGACCGATGGGCATCTTCTCTTCGATCTGGAACAAGATCACGGGCCACAAGCCGAAGGCGGCCCCCGTTCCGCCGCCGGCCTCGACCGCTGGAATTCCGGCTCCCAACGCTGCGCCGGCCCCGACCGCCGCGCCGGCCCTGCCGCCCGTCGATGTCGAGGCGGTGCTCAGCGATCTCGCGGCGTCCAAGGGCGGCGGCGGCAACTGGCGCACCTCGATCGTCGACCTGCTGAAGCTGCTGGACCTGGATTCCAGCCTGGCCGCCCGGAAGGAACTGGCCGAGGAACTGAACGTCCACGCTGGCGAGCACGGCTCGGCCGAACAGAATATCGCCCTGTCCAAGGCCGTCTGGAAGAAGCTGGCCGAAAACGGCGGTCACGTCCCGGCCTCGCTGCGCGACTAGCCCCCTGAGCTGGATCAGGCCGTCGGTCTGATCCAGCGCATCGCGGCCAGCGCCGCAAACCCAACGACCAGACCCCAGAAGGCCGATCCGACGCCGAACAGGGTCAGGCCCGAAGCCGTCGCCGCAAACGTCAGCACGGCCGCCTCGCGCGATCCGACATCCATCATCATGTTGTGCAGCGCGCCGGTCAGCGGCGCGATCAGCGCCAGCCCTGTTACTGCCGCCAGCACGGCTGGCGGCATGGCGATGAACAGCCCGGCCAGCGGCGCGGCGAACAGAGCCACGACCAGATAAAGACCGCCGTAGATCACGCCCACGATCCAGCGCTTGGCGGGATCGGGATGGGCGTCCGGCCCGGTGCAGATCGCCGCCGTAATGGCCGCCAGATTGACCCCATGCCCGCCGAACGGCGCGATCAGCAGGCTGGCGACGCCGGTCGACAAGATTAACCGGTTTGCGGGCGGCGGATAGCCGGCGCTCTGCAGCACCACCAGCCCGGGCAGGTTCTGCGCCGCCAGCGTCACCAGAAACAACGGAAAGCCTAGGCTGACCGCCGCCTTCCAATCGAAGACGGGCGCGACCGGCTCCAGATGGCCGAACAGGCCGGTCCCGGCGGGCAGGGCCAACTGCCCCCGCATCGCCAGCACCGCAAAAGCCGCCGCCAGCACGCCGGGCAAGGCCCAGGTCGGCCACAGCCGTCTGAAGATCAGGAACACCGCGATCAGCCCGATGACGAGGGCCGTCTCTTCCGGCACGACCTTGAACAGTCTCAGCACGAAGGGCAGCAGCACCCCCGCCAGCATGGCCGAGGCGATGGCCGCCGGTACCCGCGCCGCCAGCCCTCCCAGCGCCGGGATCAGGCCGGTCAGGATCATCAGCAGGGCGGCGAAGACGAAGGCGCCGATCGCCGTCGGCCAGGACAGCCCCAGGGTCGAGGCCGCCAGCAGGGCCGCCCCCGGCGTGGACCAGGCCAAAACGATGGGAATTTTCAGCCGCCAGCTCAGCAAGGCGCCAGGCGCCCCGATGCCCAGGCACAGGGCGGTAACCATTGACCCGATCTGGCCCGCGTCCGCGCCCAAGGCTTGGCCCGCCTGAACGACCAAGGCGACCGTCCCGCCAAACCCGATCACCGTCGCCACGGCGGCGGACGAAAAGGCCGAGGCGGACAGGGTGCGCATGGAAAAGGCCGGAGCAGTCATGCCCCGGCCTTAAACCGTCGTCTTGGATGGCGGAAGGCTGGGATCCAGCCCTCCTTGATCAGCCCTCGATGTCTTCCGGCAGGCCCACGGCATGGAAGCCGGCATCGACGTGGACGACTTCGCCCGTGGTCGAACGGCCCAGGTCCGAACACAGCCACAGGGCCGCGCCCGCGACGCCCTCCATCGAGGTCTCTTCCTTGATCAGCGAGAACTGCGCCGACTTGGAGTGCAGGCCGCGCCCGCCCGAGATGCCGGCCAGCGACAGGGTGCGCATGGCCCCGGCCGAGATGGCGTTGACGCGGATGTTCTTGGGACCCAGGTCACGCGCGATATAGCGGGTCGCGGCTTCCAGTGCGGCCTTGGCGACGCCCATGGTGTTGTAGTTTGGAATGACCCGCTCGGACCCCAGATAGGTGAGGGTGATCAGGCTGCCGCCGTTCGGCATCAGCTTGGCCGCGCGCTTTGACACGTCCACGAAGCTAAAGGCCGAGATGTTCATGGCCAGAAGGAAGCTGTCGCGCGTGGTGTTGTCGACGAAGCTGCCCTTCAACTCGTCCTTGTTGGCGAACGCCACCGAATGGACGACGAAGTCGATCGTGCCGAAGGTCTTTTCCAGTTCGGCGAAGGCCGCATCCATCGAGGCGTCGTCGGTGACGTCGGCCGGGATCAGCAGCTTTGCGCCGACGCTTTCCGCCAGCGGACGCACGCGGCGCTCCAGGCTCTCGCCCAGATAGGTGAAGGCCAGCTCGGCGCCCTGGGCGGCCAGCTGCGAGGCGATGCCCCAGGCGATGGAGCTGGAGTTCGCCACGCCCATGATCAGGCCCTTCTTGCCCTTCATGAGGTCGCCGGTCGGCATGTCCCAGCCTTCGGAAGTCGCCATGGTTCGTCTCCTGATGATTTGCGCGGAGGGTTAGCAGGGGCGGGCGTAAACCGGAACCCCCGCCGCCTTCCCTTGGGTCAGAGCAGACCCGCGATCGCCTCACGAGCGGCGTCGCCCAGGTCGGGGCGTTTCAGGGCCAGGGCGACGTTGGCGCGCAGCAGGCCGATCTTGTCGCCGCAGTCGTGGGTGACGCCCGCGTATTCGACGGCGGTGAAGCTCTGGTCCGCCATCAGTCGCGCCATGGCGTCGGTCAGTTGAATCTCGCCGCCCGCGCCCTTTTCCTGCGTCGCCAACAGGTCGAAGATCTCCGGCTGCAGGATGTAACGGCCCGAGATCGACAGGTTGGACGGCGCGGTTCCAGCCGCGGGTTTTTCGACCATGCCCTTCATGACGATGCGCGATCCGTCGCGGCTGACCGGATCGACGATGCCGTACTTGTGGGTCTGATCTTCGGGGACGGATTCCACGCCGATGATGTTGCCGCCGGTCTCGGCATAAACCTCGGCCAACTGCTTTAGAGCGCCGGGCTGAGAGTCCACGATGACGTCGGGCAGGATGACGGCGAACGGCTCGTAGCCGATGATGTCGCGCGCGCACCAGACGGCGTGGCCCAAGCCCTTGGGCTGCATCTGGCGGGTGAAGCTCATCTCCCCGGCCGAGGCCAGTTCGGCGTTCATCATCTCCAAGATGTCAGTCTTGCCCTTGGCCAGAAGCTGGGCTTCCAGCTCGATCTGGTGGTCGAAATAGTCCTCGATGGCGCCCTTGGAGCGA
>NZ_BCWM01000006.1 GCF_001592205.1 Brevundimonas vesicularis NBRC 12165
CCTTCCGCGCGGAGCGTCACACCCTTCGTCGAAACGGTAATCTCTAATCACACTCCGGGCGAAGGCCCGGCGCTCCGCCCAGCCCTCCAGACTTCGCTGCGATCGCGCGAAGGCGCCGTCGCACGTCCAAACATCCCAATTCACCCGGCCCAGAATCGCGCCTACAAACGGACCATGGCCACGCTTCGCCCCGACACGCTGGCGACCTCGCTCGCGCGCATCTTCGAAGGTCGCATGGTCGACCGGGCCAGCTGGTTCGCGCTGACCGGCGGTGAGCCGCTGTTCACCGAGGGCGATCCGGCCGACACCCTGTATCTAGTCCGCTCCGGCCGTCTGGGCGTGTTTCGAATGGAGGCGGATCAGCCGCCGCACATGTTGGGCGTGGTCAAGGCGGGCGAGCCGGTGGGCGAAATGGCCATGCTGGCCGGCACGCCGCACACCGCCACCGTCGTCGCCCTGAGGGACAGCGAGATTCTGGCCCTGCCGCGCGAAGCCTTCTTCGAGGCCGCCCGCACCGAGCCGGACCTGATGGTCGAGCTGTCGCGGTTGATGATCCACCGCGCCCGCGAACGCACCGCCGGCGCATCCGAGCCCAGCGTCTTCGGCTTCGTCTCGGCCCGTCCCCGCCCCATCCGCGCCTTTGTCGAACGCATCGCCGCCGCCATCCAGGCCATGGGGTTCACCTGTCAGGTCATAGACCAGTCGGCCCTGGCCTCGGCGTCCGAATGGTTCAGCAGGGTGGAGGGCGACCACGACTATGTCCTCTATGTCGCCGAACAGGATCAGCCCGCCTGGGCCAGCCTGTGCGCGCGTCAGGTGGACCGGATGTTCATCGTCGGCAGCGGCCTTCTGGCGCCGCCGTCCGCCGTGCCGCGCCGCCAGGGCTTCGGCGACGGCCGCCGCCTGACCGACCTGATCCTGCTGCGCGATCCGCGCATGCATCACCCCGCCAACACGCGCGTCTGGCTGGATGCGCTACAGCCCGATCGCTGGTTCCATTGCGTCGAAGGCCTGGCCACAGACGCCGAGCGCATCGCCCGCGTCGTCACCGGCACGGCGGTCGGACTGGTTCTGTCCGGCGGGGGCGCGCGAGCCTATTGCCACATCGGCGCGATCAGAGCCCTGGAAGAGGCAAAGGTGCCCATCGACTTCGCGGGCGGCGCCTCCATGGGCGCGGTCGTCGCCGCCGGCCCGGCCCTGGGCTGGTCCTACGAGCGGCTGGATTTCGAGATTCGGCGCGCCTTCGTCGAGTCCGATCCGCTGTCGGACCTGGCCGTGCCGATCATCGCCATGTCCCGCGCCCGCAAGGTCGCCCGTCTGCTGGAACAGGCTTACGGCGACATCGACCTGGCGGACCTGGCCCTGCCCTTCTTCGCCGTCTCCTCGAACCTGACCTCGGGCCGGATCGAGGCGCATCGCACGGGCCTGATGCGGCGGGCCATGCGCGCCTCCATCGCCATTCCCGGCGTCCTGCCGCCGGTCGTCATGGACGGTCAGGTGCTGGTGGACGGGGCCGTGCTGAAGAACTTCCCCACTAGCGTGATGCGTCAACTGAACAGCGGCCCGATCATCGGTGTGGACATGTCCCAGACGCGCGGCGTCGATCCCCAGGCGCTGGAGAATCCGCCGTCCTGGTGGAAATGGGTCCTGTCCGGAGCCTGGAAGGCCGGCCCGCCCATCGTCTCGATCCTGATGCGCTCGGCCACAATCACCACCGACGTCGAGATGACACAGTCGCGCGCCGACGCCGACGTCCTGATCCTGCCCCAGGTCGCCGGCAGCGATATTCGCGACTGGAAGACCTACGACGGCCCCGTCGCCATCGGCTACGAGGCGACAAAGGCGGCGCTCGCCGACCTTGCCTGCCCCGTCACCCAGATGCGCCACTGCCCCAGCGCGCCCCCGGCGCCCTCACCCGCCCCTTAAAGCGGCGCGCAGGCCCGCTTCAGCCAGTCCAGCGCCTCGCCATCCATCAACGGGCCGACCTTGGCCAGCGTTTCGGCGTGATAGGCGTCGACATAGGCCCGCTCGTCCGGCGTCAGCATCTCGACCGAAATCAGCTTGCGGTCGATCGGCGCGAACGTCAGCTGCTCGAACCCGTGCATCGGCCGCTCGCCGCCCTCGGGGACCACCGCCGGCGTCACCACCTGCAGGGTCTCGATGCGGATGCCCCAATGGCCTTCGCGATAATAGCCGGGCTCGTTGGACAGGATCATCCCTTCCAGCAGCGGCTGGGACGTGCCCCATTTCGCGATCCGCTGCGGCCCCTCATGGACCCCCAGATAGCTGCCGACGCCGTGGCCCGTGCCGTGATCGTAATCCAGCCCCGCCGCCCACATCGGAGCCCGCGCAATGGCGTCCAGCGCCATGCCGCTGGTCCCCGCCGGGAAACGGATCGTCGCCATGGCGATATGCGCCTTCAGCACCAGCGTGAACTTGTGGCGCTGATCTTCGCTCGGTTCGCCCACCGCCATGGTGCGGGTCACATCGGTCGTGCCGTCCAGATACTGACCGCCGCCGTCCACCAGCAGCAGCGAGCCCTTCTCGACCTTGCGAATGCTGGCGCCCACCGGCTTGTAATGCGGCAAGGCCCCGTTCGGCCCGGCCCCGGCGATGGTGTCGAAACTCAGGTCCTTCAGCGCCCCGGTCTGCTCGCGGAATCGCTCCAGCGCCTCGACCACCTCGCGCTCGTCCGGCAGCGTCTCCTGCACCACCGTATCGACCCAGTGCAGGAACCGGCTCAGCGCCGCCCCGTCGCGGATATGCGCCTGGCGGCTGCCCTCGATCTCCACCGCATTCTTGGCTGCGCGGGGAATGGCGCAGGGATCCATCGCCCGCACCACCGTCGCGCCTGCCGCGTCCAGCCGGTCGAAATACCAGGCCGAGGAAAGCGACGGATCGATCATGACCTTTTGGCCCGAAAGCCCGTCCAGCGCCGCCGGCAGCTGCTCGGTCGCCTCGATGCGGACATCGTCGCCCAGCCAGCCCGGCAAAGCATTTGTCACCTTGGCCGGGTCCAGGAACAGCCGCGCCTTGCCGTCCGCCGCCAGGATGGCCTGGCCGATCGGAAGAGGCGACCGGATCACGTCACCGCCGCGCACATTGAACAGCCAGGCGATCGACATCGGCGCCGTCAGCACCACCGCGTCTGCGCCGGCGTCCGCCACGGCCTTGCCGATCCGCGCCCGCTTGGATGCATGGCTCTCGCCGGAATAGGCGTCCTCATGCGGCACGACCGGCGCCGTCGGCTGGGCCGGACGATCGGCGCCCCACGCCATATCCAGCGGATTGGCGTCCACGGGCTTCAGGGTGGCCCCCGCCTTCTGCGCCGCCGCCTTCAGGCCGACGAGAGCATCCGGGCTGTGCAGACGCGGATCATAACCGATCACCGCCCCCTTCGCCGCCGTCTCAAGATAGGCCGCCACGTCATTGAGGTCGCGCCGCTCGAAGAGGGCCGGATCGGTCTGGGCCTTCACCTGAACGGTGTAGCGACCGTCGGTGAACATGCTGCCCCGATCCTGAAACACCACCGCCGCCCCGGCCGAGCCGGTGAAGCCGGTCGCCCAGGCCAGACGCTCATTGGCGTCCGGCAGATATTCGTTCTGATGCTCGTCCTCATGGGGGATCAGAAACCCGTCCAATCCCTGCTCGGCCATTTCGGCGCGCAGCAGCGGCAGATGTTTGGCCCCAAAGGAAGGGTCGGTCGTCTCGTCGAAAGTCTGGCGCATGATCGATCCTCAGTCCTTGCGCAGTTGCAGGGCGCTCCAGGCGTCGTGATGGATGGTCTGTTCGACCGTGAAGCCCAGCGGCAGATAGGCCTCCAGCACCCGCTCCTCCTGCGTGCGCAGCAGGCCCGACAGGATCGCGACCCCGCCGCTCTTCAGCGCGGCCCCGATCTCGGGCGCCAGATGCACCAGCGGCGCGGCCAGGATGTTGGCGAACACCAGGTCATATGGCTGGTGCTGGGCGATGCGCGGATCGCTGAGACCATCGGCGAAATAGAAGTCGCACTTGGCCTCGTTGATCTCGGCGTTCTCATTGGCGATCCGGGCCGAGGGCTCGTCGATGTCGGTGCCGACGGCGATAGGCGTGCCCGTCTTGGCCGCCGCGATCGCCAGCACGCCCGTACCGCAACCGACGTCCAGCACCTTCTCAAAGCTTTCGGTCTCCAGCAGCTTGTCGAACGCCTCCAGGCAGCCGACCGTGGTGCCATGGTGGCCCGTGCCGAATGCGGCGCCGGCGTCGATCTTCAGCGTGACGCGGCCCTCGGGCACCTTGCCCTGATCGTGCGCGCCATAGACGAAGAACCGTCCGGCCTCGACTGGCGGCAGCCCCGACAGCGACATGGCCAGCCAGTCGGCGTCCGCCAGCTTCTCCACCAGCACCGTCACCGGATAGCCCGCCAGCACCGCCTTCAGCCCCTCGACCTCGTCATCGGTCGTGGGAAAGGCGTCGATGCGCCAGACGTCGTTGTCCTCGTCCTCTTCCAGGATCGAATAGGTCGCGCCTTCCAGCCGCGGATCGGCGTCGACGGCCTCTGCGGCGGCCTCTGCGGCGGCGCGCGGGCCACGTGCGATTATCTGAAGTGCGGACTCGGACATTTTTCAAACACCGGTAATATGGCGAATCGTAGCGATCCGGTGCTGAACGCCCGTCGCCGCCGCGTTTTTATCAAACCGAGGGGTCGGGGAATACATGGCCAAGTCACCGTCTACGTCTAAACCAGCGTCGCCAAAGCCGGCGACCGCCGCTTCCAAGCCTAAAGCCGCGCCGAAGTCGAGCGCCGTGAAGACCGCCGCCGAGAAAACCGCTGCGCCCAAGGCTGCAGCAAAGCCGGCAGCCGCTGCGCCGAAGGCCGCCGCCGCCAAGGCAGTCGCGCCCAAGGCCGCGGCGCCCAAAACCGCCGCCCCCAAGGCCGCCGCCCCCAAGGCCGCCGCTAAGCCGGTGGCCAAGGCCGCAGCCAAGCCGAAACCCGCCCCTGCCCCCAAGGCTGCTGCACCCAAACCGGCCGCCGTCAAGGCGGCAGTGAAGGCCGCGGCTCCGAAAGCGGCCGCGCCCAAGGCGATGGCGACCAAGCCCGCAGCGACCAAAACTGCTGCGCCCAAGGCCGCCGCTTCGAAACCCGCCGCCGCCCCGAAGGCTGCGCCTGTCGCCAAGCCGGCCACAGCGGCGCCCAAGCCTGCTGAACCCGTCGCCGCGCCCAAGCCTGCCGCCACCCCTGCACCCGCGGCGGCGTCCGCGCCTACGCCGGCTCCTGCTCCCAAGCCGGTCGAAGCCCCCAAGCCGGCGCCGGTGCCGGCTCCCGCCGCCAAGCCCGAGGAAAAGGGCTTCTTCGCCAAGTTGGGCGACATGATCTTCGGCAAGCGCTGATCGCACTTTTTCTCTAATCCAGCAGATCGCCGGACGGCACGCCCGTCCGGCGATTTTCGTTGTGATCGTCTCAGTGAAAGTCGCGCGATCCAGGCAGGATACGGACATCGCGCGGATGTCGACCGGTCGGGCTGCGCGGCGCTTGCGGGTATTTCACCGCATCCGCCCGCGACAGTTCGACCTGTAGATCATAGTCTTCAGATAGCCGGCGCAACTCGGCCGAGCGGTCCACGACTTTTCGCACCATGATGTGCAGCACACCCTCGGCGCTTTTCTCAACCGTGCCCTCCACCTCCATCAGTCGCGCGGCCATCACCTCGCGCCGGAAGGTCTCGAACAGTCGTGCCCAGATCAGCGCATTCACCACCCCTGTTTCATCCTCCATCGTCACGAAAATGGCGTTGCCCGTGCCCGGTCTTTGTCGAACCAGCACGACCCCTGCCGCACGCACCAGACGACCATGCTTTTGGGCCATGACTTCGGCGGCGCTGAGTACGCGCTCGGCGCGGAACATCGGACGCA
This sequence comes from Brevundimonas vesicularis NBRC 12165, assembly GCF_001592205.1. Lineage (GTDB taxonomy): Bacteria > Pseudomonadota > Alphaproteobacteria > Caulobacterales > Caulobacteraceae > Brevundimonas > Brevundimonas vesicularis. The sequence continues at coordinate 5,893 of NZ_BCWM01000006.1, forward strand.
AGATCTGCATTGGATGCCCCTTCAGCGACAAACGCGTCGTCTGATAGTCGGTGGCGATATGCTCCTTGAGCGGCATCATCGGCAGGTTCGCCGCCGCCTCTTCTCCCAGTTCTCTCGCCCGCGCCGCCTGAAACAACGGCAGCGGCTCATCGTCGGGCAATCGCCTGACCGCCCACAGCCCCTCGCGTCGATCCAGTCCCATCGACCGAAACGCGTCCGCATCCGCCAGCTTACGCATCGCTGCGGATTCTACACCTGTCCGTCGCGCCATCTCCTCCACGTCCATGAAGGGCGTATCGCGCGCCGCGACGATCCGGTTCGCCCAGGCCTGATTGAACCCGTCGATCTGGCGCATCCCCAAGCGCAGAGCCATACCGCGCTCGCCCTGCTCAAGCGTATTGTCCCAGACGCTGTGATTTACATCGATCGGCCGCACCTCGACCTTCTGCGGACTATCCTGTGCATCCCTCACCAATTGCGCCGGCGCATAGAATCCCATCGGCTGGCTGTTCAGCAGCGCACAGGCGAACACCGCCGGATGGTGGCATTTGATCCAGGACGAGATGTAGACCAGCCGGGCGAACGAAATGGCGTGGCTCTCGGGAAAGCCGTAGGAGCCAAACCCCTTGATCTGTTCGTAGCACCGCTCCGCAAAGGCCGGATCATAGCCGCGCGCGACCATGCCCTTGACCATGAGTTGCCCGAAATAGTTCAGGTTTCCGTCGCCTCTGAAGGTCCCCATGGCCTTGCGCATGCCGTTGGCCTGTTTGTCGTTAAAGCCGGCCGCGACCATGGCGACCTTCATCGCCTGCTCCTGAAAAAGCGGCACGCCCAATGTCACCTTCAGCACGTCTTTCAACTCATCGGGATGGCCATATCCTGCGCCAGGCGATGGATAGTCGACGGTTTCCAGCCCTTGTCGTCGTCTCAAATAGGGGTGGACCATATTGCCCTGGATCGGTCCCGGCCGAACGATCGCCACCTGAATGGCAAGGTCATAGAACCGCTCCGGCTTCAGCCTTGGCAGCATGTTGATCTGCGCCCGGCTCTCCACCTGAAAGACGCCGATGGACCGCCCCTCCTGCAACATCTTGTAGGTCGGCTCGTCGGCGTCTGGGACCGTGTTTAGCTTTAATTCCTGCCTATTGTGTTCAAGCAGCAGATCGAACGCCTTGTGGATACAGGTCAGCATTCCCAGCGCTAGGACATCGACCTTCATCAAGCGCAGCGCGTCGATGTCGTCCTTGTCCCATTCGATAAAGGTCCGATCCGGCATGGCCGCATTGCCAATGGGAACCAGTTCATCCAGTCGATCCTGGGTCAGGACAAAGCCGCCGACGTGCTGAGACAAATGCCGAGGAAACTCCAGCAGCCGCCGGGTCATGGCGATAGCGCGCGTTAAGGTCGGATTGCCGATCTCAAGCCCGGCCTGCTCCACATGACGATCCGGGATATCCGATCCGAAACTGCCCCACTGGCTTCCCGCCAGACGCGCCGTGACGTCTTCGGTCAACCCCATCACCTTTCCGACTTCGCGAATGGCGCTGCGCGGGCGATAGCGGATCACGGTTGCGGCTATACCGGCGCGGTGGCGACCATATCTCGAATAGATGTGCTGGATGACCTCCTCACGCCGTTCATGTTCGAAATCGACATCGATGTCGGGCGGCTCATTTCGGTCCGACGACAGGAAGCGTTCGAACAACACATTGTGCACACTGGGATCGACCGAGGTGATCCCAAGAACGTAACAGACGGCCGAGTTCGCCGCCGAACCTCGTCCCTGACACAGGATGCGCTGGTCATCCGCAAATCTGACGATGTCGTGGATTGTCAGGAAATAATGGGCCAGCCTTTCCTTTGAGATGAAGGCTAGCTCTTTTTTCAGAAGGTCTCGCACCTTGACCGGCACCCCATCCGAATATTTTCGGGTTTCATAGGTCGCCACCAACGAAACCAGACGATCCTGCGCTGTCATGCCGGGCGGTACAGGCTCTTCCGGATAGTTGTAGGTGAGTTGGCCAAGATCGAACCCCACCCGCGCCAGGAAGTCCTGTGTCTCGGCTATCGCCTCGGGCGCGTCGGCGAACAGGCGGCTCATCTCTGCGGTCGGTTTCAGGTGGCGTTCTGCGTTCTGATCCAGACGGCGACCTGCCGCCTCCAGGGTCACGCCCTCACGGATACAGCTCACGACATCCTGCAAGTCTCGCTGTTCCACGTCGTGATAGAGGACATCATTGACCGCCAGCAGGGGCGTTCCGGTCTCTGCGCCAAGCGCCTTCAACCTCGCCAGCCTTCGGCGGTCGTCGCCCATTCGGTGCATCGTGGCGCCCAGCCAGACAGCACCTGGAGCAGCCTCGTTCACCTGACGGAGCAAGGATTCCAATCCCTGCGTTCGACGCGGCGGCATGACGATCAGCAGCAAGCCTTCAGGCGCTCGCAACAGATCGCCTAGACCCAGCTCGCACTGCCCCTTCTTTGCCCTGCGATTACCAAGCGTCAGCAGGCGACACAGACGACCCCAGCCCTGCCGATCTTCGGGATAGGCCAGGATGTCCGGCGTCCCGTCGTTGAACCGCAGCCGTGCACCCAGGATCAGCTTGAAGGCCTCGGCCCGCGCCTTGATTGTCTCCGGGTCGAGATCGACCGGGAACTTGTCCTCCACGAGTATCGTCTCGCCGGGACCGCCGCCCTGACGCACCTTGTCCGGCGGCGACCAGCCGTCTTGGCGCAGGGTCTTCAACGCACTCCATGCCCGCACCACCCCGGCCAGGGTGTTGCGGTCGGACAACCCCATGCCTGTATGTCCCCGCAGGATCGCGCTCAGCACCAGATGCTTTGGATGCGACGCCCCTTCCAGGAAGGAGAAGTTGCTGCGCGTCGCCAACTCGGCATAGGCGGTCATGCGAAAACGCCATGCAGGAACCAGCGTGGCGCCGGCTCCTCGCCATAAAAACCCGAACGGAACAGCCAGAAGCGCCGCCCCTCCTGGTCCTCGACCCGATAATAATCCCGCGTGGCCTCCAGCGGCCCATGCAATCTGCGCCACCATTCGGGCGCGATCCGTTCGGGTCCCTCGACCCGGACGAGACGATGATCCACTCGACGCCAGATGAAACGGTTCGGCGGATGGTCGGGCACCTCCGCCGTGGCGAGGATCGGTTGGGGCGGGTCGAACATCTGCAAGGGACGCAGCGGCGGGTCCACAGGATCAGGCTCGGGCCAATTGACCTGTTCGCCGGATGGCAGGGCCGCAGGAGTCAGTCGAACCGCGCGTTCGGGCCAGTGAGACTCCACAAGTTCGAACCGTCTAACAGCCTCGGGCCCCAGGCGCGCCGTCAAGCGATCCACGAGACGGCCCAGATCCTCGGCGCCCGGCGGGGTGTGCTCGAAGCCGCCCTGACGCGAAGCCAGTCGATCAGTGACAGGCGCCGAAAGGCGCAGCTGATCAAACCCGAACCCTGGATCCAGCGGCTTGGCCAGCGCCGCCAATCTTTCCCGAAACAGACGCAGAACACCGGAAGCGTCCCGGCTCGGTCGCCCCGTTCGGACGGTGATATGGCGCACCTCCCCATCGATACGAAAGAAGCTGACACGAAAGGCGCGCCCGCCCTGACCGCGCAAATCCAACTGATCCATCACCTCGAGGAGCAGATCGCCGATGACGGCTTCGACATCGATCATTTCCGTGATCGGTTCGACCAGGATCCGGCTCACGGCGATCATCATGACCGGCCGTTGGGGTCTTATCCGCGTATCCTCACGCCCCAGGACGCGGTTCAGCCGGGTCGCCGCCACTGCGCCAAAGCGGGCGGCGATGGGTGCCGTGGGTCGATCGTCCAGATGCGCCATGGTCTTCAGCCCGGCGCGCGACAGGGCCTGCGTCTCCTTGTCCGAAAGCTCCAAGGCCGCGACGGGAAGACGACGCAGAGCCTGACGCTGGTTGGCACCCTCGTAAATCCCACCGCTTCCAAACCGCCCCAACGCACGCGCCGCTTCCGGCGTGCCGGCCATGGCCAGCCGCACCGCCAGACCGACGCGACGCGCCCGCGCCTCGACGGCCTGCATCATTCCCAACTCGCCTCCAAACAAGTGGGCGCAACCGGTCACATCAAGCGCCAGGCCATCCAGACCGTCCGTCGCCGCCATCGGCGTGAACCGGCCGAAATCCAGCAGAACGCGCTTCAACAGCGCCGCATCCGCTTCGGGACGATGCACGACCACGCGAAGATCCGGCGCCCTGGCTCGCGCGTCCGCCAGCGTCATTCCAGCAGACAGTCCCATCTCCAACGCCTCCCGATTTGCGGCTGCCAGCCGCAGCGCGCCCTTCACCTTCTCGACCAGCACGCTCGCCGGCTCAGCCGAAGCGTCGGATCGCCCCTCCTCGCGCCGCTGCCGATCTGTCGACAACAGAGGAAACCAGACCGACAGGTAGCGCCGGTCGTTGCGCGTGTTGATGTCCGACATTGCGCCCACCCTGTTCGAAAACTCCGCGCTCACGATCCCATTCCATGGTCCAGGCCTTCGGCGGCGCGCCCGACCGATGCCGCAACAACTCGATCCCATAGTTCGGACGGCCGGGAGCATCCGCCTCCAAGGCTTGGGACAAGGCTGCGCGAACGCGCCAGCGGGTCTCGGCTGCGCTGGGTTGGGGTTGAGCCGCCAGTCGGGTCAGGATCGCCGTCGCCCGCCCCTGCCCCGCCGCCATGGACAGACGTCGCGTCGCCGTCAGGCTTAGGACCCGGCTTTCGCCCCAGGTCGTAAGCAGCACCGCACCCGCTGCGCCGCATGATAGAGCCTCCTCACCCGCCGCCAGTAGGTCCTTGGCTTCCTTGACGCTCACCAAGATCACTCGTCCGGGATCCAAACCCAGTTCGCGCAATCCGGGTCCGTAAATCTGACCGGTCTCCAGCCCGGCCATGGCCTGGATGCCCCACACCAATGGTCGATCCTTCGAGGCCCGCTGAAAAAGACCCAAGGCAAACCCCAAAGCGGCCGTCGCATCCGGCGTCGTCGCCGCATAGATTTCGTGCAGACTATGGCTCGAAAGCCCGCCGATGTGACGGTCCGCTTGTGCGTGACCCAAGTCAAAGCGGTCGGCGTCGGTCGGATGACCGTCCGTTTCCATCGCCCTCAGGCGCTGACGCAATGCCTCGATACCGCGGTCGGACCGCACAACAGTTCTCCTTTTGTTCTCTTATATGCCGCTCGCCCCACCCTCGGAGTCAAGCGCAAGCAACCTTGGCCATGGGAATTTATTCCGGCGCGCTCTGGCGGCCGAATACCGAGAATACTTGACTTTGACGCAGGGACTTCTATATCGCCCCCAGCCTCGGGACAGGTCTGCGATCCGCGCCGCCCGCTCGCCCAAAGAGGGGCGGTTCCGTCGCTGCTATGCACGCAGACGCTTTCTCTCCCAAGGATTCATGACCGAATTTTCCCAACTGGGCCTTTCGCCCACGACCCTTCAGGCCGTCGCCGACACCGGCTACACGACCGCTACGCCCATTCAGGAACAGGCGATCCCCGTCGCCCTCGCCGGACGTGATGTTCTGGGCATCGCCCAGACCGGCACCGGCAAGACCGCCGCCTTCACCCTGCCCCTGGTCGATCGCCTGTCCACCGGCCGCGCCCGCGCCCGTATGCCGCGCGCCATCGTCCTGGCGCCGACCCGCGAACTGGCCGACCAGGTCGCCGAGAGCTTCGCCAAATACGCCAAGGGCACCAAACTGAGCTGGGTGCTGCTGATTGGTGGCGTCTCCATGGGCGACCAGGTTGCGGCGCTGAACAAGGGCGTCGACGTCCTGATCGCCACGCCCGGCCGCCTGCTGGATCTGTTCGAACGCGGCAAGATGCTGCTGACCGGCGTCGAGATCATGGTCGTCGACGAGGCCGACCGGATGCTCGACATGGGCTTCATCCCCGACATCGAGCGCATTTTCAAACTTACGCCGCCCCGTCGCCAGACCCTGTTCTTCTCGGCCACCATGCCGCCGGAGATCACGCGCCTGACGACCGCCTTCCTCAAGGATCCGACCCGGATCGAGGCCTCGCGTCCGGCGATGACCGCCGACACCATCACCCAATATATCGTCCGTATCCCGACCTCGGACCCCAAGGCGAAGCGGACCGCCCTGCGCGCCTTGGTCGGCCGTGAGGACGTGCGTAACGGCATCGTCTTCTGCAATCGCAAATCCGAAGTCGATATCGTCGCCAAGTCGCTGAAGACCCACGGCTTCGACGCCGCGCCGATCCACGGCGACCTGGATCAGTCGCACCGGATGAAGACCCTGGCGGACTTCCGGTCGGGCGCGTTGAAAATCCTGGTGGCCTCCGACGTCGCCGCGCGCGGCCTGGATATCCCGGACGTCAGCCACGTCTTCAACTACGACGTCTCGCACCACGCTGACGACTACGTCCACCGCATCGGCCGCACCGGCCGCGCCGGCAAGCTGGGCCAGGCCTTCATGATCGTGACCCCGGCCGACGACAAGTCGCTGGATAAGGTGCTGAAGCTGATCAAGAAGGACCCGGAAGAGCTGTTTCTGGACGGCATCGATTTCGCCGCCATCAAGGACGGCCCACGCCGCGACGACAAACGCTCGGGCGAACGCGGTCGCAGCCGGTCGCGCACCAGCAGCGCGCCCACCCCGTCCGCCGAGCCTGTCGACATCGCCCCCGTCACCGCCGTGCCTTCGTCTCAGGCGGCCGAGGCGCCCCGCAGCCGCAGCCGCCGCAAGGCCCGCCCCGAGACGCCGGTCGAAGTTGTGGCTCCCGTCGCCGCCGCAATCGAAGCGGAGCCGACCATCGAACCCGTCGAAACGGCCCGCGCCCCGCGTGCCGAGCGCGCAGACCGCGAGCCGCACCTACTGCAATCCGATCGTCGCGGCGATCGCAAGGCCGACAAGAGCGACACGCAGCGCCAGGGCGTGCGTGGCTTCGGCGACGACATCCCCGCCTTCCTGCGTCGGCCCGTCGTTATCCGCGCCTGATTTCGTACACAACGGCGCGGTGAAACGCTGCGCCGTTTACCCTGCATTACGGAACATCCCGTAGTGTGCGCCCCTATACAGCTCCAGAACAGGAGCCTAGGGGAACAAGAATGTCGAAAAAGGTCGAGACGGCGCTAAGAGCTCCTCAAGCCTATGCTTTGGTGCGCAACGTCATCGGCGAAATGGAAAAAGCCGGCGTCTGGCCGACTCCGCTGAACTTCGAGCTTTGGCTGCACTACATCAGCGACCCCGACGGCCCCCTGGCCCAGGAAATCCGCCGTCTTCTGGCGCAGTCCGCCGTCATCACTGACAAGACGTCCGAAATGCTGGCCGCCGAGTTCCTCCCGCGCGGCCGACTGCCGGATCAAATCCGCGACGTCGGCGCGGTGCTGGACCGCGAACTGGCCAGCGTCGCCAGCGCCATTGCAATGGCGCACAAGACCCAGCACGACTATGGCGAGACCCTTGCCGACGCCTCTCAGTGCATGGAAACGGTCGATGATCCGTCCTCGCTGAAGGATCTGGTCGGCGGCCTTTCGACCGCGACCAACCGGGTGCGCCGCGAAACGGCGATCCTCGAAAAGCGTCTGGAAAAGTCCAACAAGGAAGTCATCCGTCTGCGTGAAAACCTGGAACAGGTGCGCCGTGACGCCATGACCGACGCGCTGACCAATCTGGCCAACCGCAAGGCCTTCGATGAACGGCTTGAGGCTGCCTGCGCCGAGGACGACGGCGCGCCGCTCAGCCTGGCCATCCTGGACATCGACCACTTCAAACGGTTCAACGACACCTGGGGCCACCAGACCGGCGATCAGGTGCTGCGCTATGTCTCCACCGTCCTGTCCAACATCTGCGGCAAGACCCGATTCGCCGCTCGGTTCGGCGGCGAAGAGTTCGCCATCATCTTCCCTGGTGAAGGCGCTGGCGTCGTCATGGCGGCGCTGGAGAGCATCCGCAACGACGTGGCGTCACGCGCGCTGCGTCGTCGCTCGACCAATGACGACCTGGGCTCAGTCACGGTCTCTGCCGGCTTCGCCCAGCGTCGAAAGGGCGAAACCGCCGCCAGCCTGCTGGAACGCGCCGACGCCGCCCTGTACGAATCCAAGCGTGCGGGTCGAAACTGTGTCACGCCCGCTTCGTCACTCGAAAAGGCGGCTTAGGGTCTCACAAGGCCAAGCTTTCTGCCATAGTCGCCCCATGCGCAGCTTCGCCTTCAATGTCGCCTACTGGATCGTGTCGATCGGCTATGGGCTGACCGCCGCCTTCGCCGCGCTCGCCCCTGGTCGCGGCCCGGCCAGTTGGGTCATCCGCCGCTATGTGAAGCGCATGGTCCAGGCCATGTCGATCTTCGCCGGCATCAAGCTGGACGTTCGCGGCAAGGATCGACTGCCCGCAGGCGCCTTCATCATCGCCTCTAAGCATCAAAGCTGGGGCGACGGCTTTGCGACCTACGATCAGTTCGACGACATCGCCTTCGTCACCGGCGATCACCTGGAAAAGTTTCCCCTGCTGGGCGGCGTGCTGAAGACGCTGGGCGCCATCGTGGTCAACTCCTGCGGCGGCCACGAAGCCCGCCAGGCCCTGGCCATGCGCGCCGCCGAGGCCCGCGCTGAGAACCGCAAAATCCTGATTTATCCCGAGGGGCACCTCGCGCCCGTCGGCAAGAAGTTCAAATATCGCTCCGGCGTCTGGCACATGTACCGCGACTTCGAAGTGCCGGTCGTGCCGCTCGCTACCAACCTCGGCCTCTTCTGGCCCGAGGAAAAGTACGAGAAGCACCCCGGCACGGCGACGCTAGAGTTCCTCGACCCGATCCCTGTCGGCCTTCCCAAGGACGAGTTCCTGGCTCGCCTGGAAGCCGTGATCGAAACCCGCACCGCCGAACTCGTCGCTCAAGCCACGGGTCAACCCGTGACGCCGGCCGTGCTGATCAATACGCCGATCAAATAGATTTGCGGACAGCGAGCTCGCACGAGGAAGGCCGGAGCGATCTCGCTCCGGCCTTCGTCATTTCAGCGTTTGTCGCCAGTTCAGGCGGCGCCGTCGGCCTTCTTCTTGGAGGCTTCCGAGTAGATCAGCAGGGGCTGGGCCTTGCCGTCGATGACCTCGGCGTTGACCACCACTTCTTCGACGCCTTCGAAGGTCGGCAGTTCGAACATGGTCTCCAGCAGGATGCCTTCTAGGATCGAGCGCAGGCCGCGCGCGCCAGTCTTGCGGGTGATGGCCTTCTTGGCGACGGCGATCAGGGCGTCGTCGGTGAAGGTCAGTTCGACGTTCTCCATCTCGAACAGACGCTTGTACTGTTTGACCAGAGCGTTTTTCGGTTCGGTCAGAATGGTGACCAGCGCCGTCTCGTCCAGATCTTCCAGCGTCGCCAGAACGGGCAGACGACCGATGAACTCGGGGATCAGGCCGAACCGCATCAGGTCGTCAGGTTCGACACCCTTCAGAATGTCGCCGGTGCGACGTTCATCGATCTCCTTGACCTGGGCGCCAAAGCCGATCGAAGCCCCTGCCCCGCGCGCCGAGATGACCTTCTCCAACCCAGCGAAGGCGCCGCCGACGATGAACAGGATGTTGGCCGTGTCGACCTGCAGGAACTCTTGCTGCGGATGCTTGCGACCGCCTTGCGGCGGCACGGAGGCGACGGTGCCTTCCATGATTTTCAGCAGGGCCTGTTGCACGCCTTCGCCTGACACGTCGCGGGTGATCGACGGGTTGTCCGACTTGCGCGAAATCTTGTCGATTTCGTCGATGTAGACGATGCCGCGCTGGGCCCGCTCGACGTTGTAGTCCGACGCCTGCAGCAGCTTCAGGATGATGTTCTCGACATCCTCGCCCACATAGCCGGCCTCGGTCAGGGTCGTGGCGTCGGCCATGGTGAACGGTACGTCGATGATGCGCGCCAGCGTCTGGGCCAGCAGCGTCTTGCCCGAGCCGGTCGGCCCGATCAGCATGATGTTCGACTTGGCCAGTTCGACGTCGTTGTTCTTCGTCGCGTGGTTCAAGCGCTTGTAGTGGTTGTGGACGGCGACCGAGAGCACCTTCTTGGCGTGCGCCTGGCCGATGACATAGTCGTCCAGCACGTCGCGGATTTCCTTGGGCGTGGGCACGCCGTCGGTCGTCTTCTTGAAGCCGATCTTGTGCTCTTCGCGGATGATGTCCATGCACAGTTCGACGCATTCATCGCAGATGAAGACGGTCGGGCCCGCGATGAGCTTGCGGACCTCGTGCTGGCTCTTTCCGCAGAACGAGCAGTAGAGGGTGCTTTTGGCGTCGGTGCCGGCTGCTTTGGTCATAGACCCTTATCTCACTCCCGCGGGGCGGACCGAAATGGCCCGAAACGCGCTTCCCTCACATTGATTCCAGCACTCTGGATGCGAAGGTCTTCAAAAAATGACAATCACCCATCACACGTTCCGGAACAACCCCGAAGGCGGCAAGGGATTGTTGCAGTGCGTGGATGGATCAGTGTCGACGGGGATCAAGGCGAATGTCTGACATGGGTATTGTGCAGGAAATACGCCAGTCCACGGCGAATGGACCTGCCATCGTCGCCTTCGATTTCGACGGCACGCTGACGATTCGGGACAGTTTCACTGAGTTCCTGCGTTGGCGCGCCGGTCCGGGCGCCTGGGCGCTGGGGTTGGTCAAGCTGGCTCCGGCGCTGGCTGGCTACGCCAAGGATCGCGACCGGGGCCGGATCAAAGCGGCCTCCGTAAAGGAATTCCTGCTTGGTGTGGGCCGCCAGACGCTCGAAGCGGAAGCCGCAGCCTTCGCCGAAGAGATCTGGCCGCGGTTCATGCGACCCGATGCGCTTGAGGTGTGGAACGACTGGGGCGACCGCGGCGCGCACCGCGTCATCGTGACCGCGTCTCCTACGACGACCGTCGCGCCGTTCGCCCGCAAGCTCGGGGCCGAGGCCCTGCTGGGCACCGAGTTCGTCTTCGACGCCAACGATCGAATCACTGGCGACTTCGCCGGCCCCAACTGTCGGGGTGAGGAGAAGGTGCGGCGGCTGAAGGCGGCCTATGGCGAGAACATGACCCTGACTGCCGCCTATGGCGACACCTCGGGTGACACCGAGATGCTGGCGATGGCCCAGCAGCCGGGTTTCCGGGTCTTCCGTCAGAAGCCCTGAGGCTCAGTTCCCGTCGGCGTCCACATCGAACACCATCGCCTTGCCGCGCGAAGCCGGATCCCAGCCGGCCTCGATCGCTGAGGCGATAGCGGTGCGGACGGCGTCGACATTCACGCGCTGCTTCTCCACATCCGGTCGGCCATTGGGCCGAAGCGGCGGCGGAAACTGCACAATCGCTTCGCGCTTGAAGTCCGCGTGACGAAGGGAGACGGCCATGCCCTCCCAGACGTTGCCGCCCTTGGGCTGAGGTTGGCGACGAAGCTCCCAGACGTAGCTTTCGCCATCGACATCGACCGTGCCGCTTTGATCTCGTGTAAACTGCATGGCGGTTCCGATAGCACAAAATGAAAAGGGCGCGCCGCAACGGGCGCGCCCTTTCGTCTTTCGACAGCTGTCTTAGTTGCCGGGCGTCTTCACGCCGTCGGCGTCAGCCTGCTCGCGGCGATCATAGACGTGGTCCACGATGCCCCAGGCCTTGGCTTCCTCGGCCGACATGAAGTGGTCGCGGTCCAGCGTCTTTTCGACCTCCTCATACGTGCGGCCGGTGTGATGGACGTAAATCTCGTTCAGACGACGCTTGGTGTACCGGATGTCGGCGGCATGCAGTTCGATGTCCGACGCCTGACCCCGGAACCCGCCCGAGGGCTGGTGCACCATGACTCGCGCATTCGGCAGGGCGATACGTTGGCCAGCGGCGCCCGCCGTCAGGATCAGCGAGCCAGCCGACGCCGCCATACCCATCACCACGGTCGAAACCGGGCTCTTGATGTATTGCATGGTGTCGTAGATCGCGAGCGCCGAGGTCACCTGACCGCCGGGGCTGTTGATATACATGCTGATCTCCTTTTTCGGGTTCTCCGATTCAAGGAACAGCAGCTGGGCGCAGATCAGCGACGCCATACCGTCCTCGAACGGTCCCGTCAGGAAGATGATCCGCTCGCGCAGCAGGCGCGAGAAGATGTCGAAGGAGCGCTCGCCGCGGCTGGATTGCTCGACCACCATGGGGACGAGGTTCATGTTCATGAGTTCGATGGGGTCGCGCATTTAGCCTTCTCGTAATGTGGCCTCGTTCGGGCCTTCTGCGACTCACGTGTCGCACTGTCTGTCACGAGATATCGCGTTGCTAACGCCACCGCGCAAGGCGCAGCAGTGCTATTCCTCATCCAAGGATCGTCGACGTCGCAAGCCATCCGCCAACGATCGTTCCATGTCGTCCTTTTGCGACGCAAAGTTTGCGGCATTGGCGTCGCTATCATAGAGGGCGCTCAGATAGCTGTGATCCCATTCGGTCATGCCATGAAGTGCGGCGCCGGGCGCAAAAAGATTGAGCACGGTATCGTGCGCCGTAAAATCTGCTTGAGGGTCAATCTGCGCCAGAGCGACCATCGCGATGTAGTCGGCCAAGCTTGACGCGGGTATCTGGGCTGTCTGCGTGACATCGATGACGATGATCACCCACGCCATGTCGTAGCGTACGTTCGCACGCAGTCGCGTAACGACACGGTCTGCAACCACTGGCGGGACTTCCCCATCCAATGCGATTGCAAGCTTGCCGGTATCATCACTGACCGGCATCGCCACATGCCACCAACGAACAGCCGCATCGGAATTTTGAAAGCGGCGCAGCGCCGACCGGCCCAAATCCGTTCCGCTATCGCCCGGATGGAAGGTTCGAAAATCATCTCGAACCAATCCCTGCGCTGTAAGGTCAGCGGCGTCCGTCGCGACAATGATGATATTCGCGCGACACGCCCCATCACCGACGCGAACGCGCAGCGATCTCGCTTCGTCTCGAACGCGATCTGAGATGATCGACGACAAGCCCCGTTCAAGATTGACCACAGCGGGGCAGATCGCCTGGTTCCAGCGCGCGAGCGTCGCCTGCGGAAACGGCGCCGAAACGGCGGCGACGAATGCCTTGGCCTGCGTCTCAACAGGCGTGCTCTGCACTACGATATCGGGCAGAACGACCGGGGAGGGATCTGACGATGACTGGGGAAGGACCAACGCCGCGGCAGCAGCCAAAGTCACCAGACTAGTCATCGCCAATCCCCCTGAAAACGATCAGCCTTCGTCGTCTTCCTTCAGCAGCTCTTCCTTCGTGATCGGCTTGTCGGTCACGTCGGCGACGCCCACGATCAGGTCGACGACCTTCTCTTCATAGATGGGCGCGCGCATCTGGGCGGCGGCGTTGGGGTTCTGGCGGTAGAAGTTCAGGACGGCCTGTTCCTGGCCCGGATAGTTGCGGGCTTCCTGTAGGATGGCGGCGTTCAGTTCCTGGTCGGTGACCTGGACGTTGTTGGCGCGACCGATTTCGGCCAGCACCAGGCCCAGACGCACACGGCGTTCGGCGATCTTGCGGTATTCAGCCTTCAGATCTTCGTCCGACTTGGCGGCGTCTTCTTCCGGCAGACGACCAGCGGTCTTGTCAGCCTCGACCTGCTGCCAGATGCCGTCGAACTCGGCGTCCACCATCTTCGGCGGCAACGGGAAGTCGTGGGCCTCATCCAGCTGGTCCAGCAGGGCGCGCTTCAGCTTGAAACGGGCCGCGCCGGCGTACTGCTGGTCCAGGTTGGACTTCAGCAGTTCCTTCAGCTTGTCCAGCGACTCCAGACCGATGCGGGTGGCGAAATCGTCGTCGATCTTGGATTCGGCTTCCGCCTTGATGGCCTTCACCTTGATGTCGAAGGTGGCCTTCTTTCCGGCCAGATGAGCGGCTTGATAGTTCTCGGGGAAGGTGACTTCGATGGTCTTCTCTTCGCCGACCTTGGCGCCCGTCAGTTGCTCTTCGAAACCGGGGATGAAGCGGCCCGAGCCGATCACCAGGTCCGCGTCCTCGGCGGCGCCGCCTTCGAAGGGCTCGCCGTCCAGCTTGCCCAGGAAGTCGATCGTCAGCTGGTCGCCCTCGGCGGCCTTGACGGTCTTGCCCTTCTTGTCTTCGTAGGTCTTGGCCTGACCGGCCAGTTCCGTCAGGGCCTCGTCCAGATCGGCGTCCGACGCTTCGTAGGTCGGGCGCTCCAGCTTCAGGGTCTTGGGATCGACCGGCTCGAAGTCCGGCATGATTTCCAGCGACATTTCATAGGCCAGGTCTTCCTGACCGGCGATGACCTTGTCCATGTCCGAGGTCAGCTTCATCTCGGCCGGCGCGGCGGGACGGATCTTGGCCTCGTCGAGCGCCTTCTGGCTGGTTTCGTTCAGCTCGGCGTTGATGATCTCGCCCATGAACTCACGGCCGAAGGTCTTCTTGACGTGGGCGACCGGCACCTTGCCCGGACGGAAGCCCTTCAGCTTCACTTGCGGGGCGACTTCCTTGACGCGGGCTTCGAGCTTTTCGTTCAGCTCCGCGACGGGAATGGTGACCGCGATCACGCGGCTGAGGCCTTCGTTCGACTTTTCGACGACTTGCATGGTCGGGATTCTGACGCTCTGGGGCGCATGAGCCATCGAGACGGCCGGCGCGGAATGGATAAAGCAAGAAGGCCGCCCCGTGTGGAGCGGCGCCTCGAAGCCCGCCCTTATGTCGAGAAGGGCCCGAAAGGTCAACGCGGGCGTAGTCAGAGCCGGTGGTTTCGCGGCCTTTGCGTGGCTATGTTGACCAAATGAGCCAACCCGCCTCCCCCATCGGCGTCTTCGTCACGCCCGTCACCCCGCTTCAACAGAACTGCACGACCGTCTGGTGCACCGCCACCAACAAGGCCGCCGTGATCGATCCTGGCGGTTCGGTCGATGCAGTCCTGGGCGAGGTCACGCGGCGCGGCCTGACGCTGGATCGGATCTGGATCACCCACGGCCATCTGGATCACGCGGGCGGCGCAGCAGAAATGCAGGAAAAGACCGGCGCCCAGATCACCGGCCCTCAGAAGGCCGACCAGTTCTGGATCGACCGAATCGTGGAAAGCGGCCGGATGTACGGCCTGCCTGACGCCCGCCCCTTCACGCCCGACCGCTGGCTGGAAGATGGCGACACGGTATCGCTGGGGAAAACGACCTGGGACGTGCGCCATTGCCCCGGCCATACCCCCGGGCACGTCATCTTCTTCAATCGTGCGGCGCGATTCGCTCAGGTGGGCGACGTTCTGTTCAAGGGTTCGGTCGGCCGCACCGACTTCCCTATGAGCGACCCGCCCGCCCTGATCCGCTCCGTGATCGAAAAGCTCTGGCCGCTGGGCGACGACGTCACCTTTGTGCCGGGCCACGGGCCGATCTCCACCTTTGGTGAAGAGCGACGGACCAATCCGTTCGTGTCTGACGCCGCAATGCGACAGGCCCCGATCCAGCGTGAGCCGTCGGGGCCTGCCTGAGCCTGCTGATCGTGTGGCTTATCGGCGCAGGATCATCCCGATGATGACGCCGATGCCCAGTGCATAGAGCGTGGCCTTCATCGGATTGTCCTGAATGTCTTCCTGCACGCGATGAACGCGTCCGGAAATCCTCTCACGCACCAGGCCCGCATCTTCTCTGACGGCCTGACGGACTGAAGTGGTCTTGCCAAAGCTGCGGCCCTCACCTTGGGCAAGAATTGCGTCGGCCTGTCGGTCCAGACGTTGGGTCAGATCATCGTCCTCCAGGACGATGTGGTCGGGTGATGTCGCGCTTATCGGGGTGTTGGTCATCTCGATCTCCGTGGTTCGCTGAACAAACCGGTGTTGCGACCCATGGTTCCTTTTTGAACGCGGGCGATCAGGGTGCGTTGGTTGATCGCACAAGGAGCCGCTCATGACCTATATCGAACCCACTCCGACCACGCCGCAACCCGAGATCCAGCCTGAGCCGACGCAGCAGCCGGAAATACAGCCTTCAGACACGCCCGATGAAGTTCCCCCGATGGAACCGGATGGTGGCGGCGAAGGTGATTCGCGGCCTTACGGCGCTGGGTAAAGTCAAACTCACGAGCCCTTGAGGATCGCGACAGTAAAACGGAGTTCCCGACGGAACCGTCACCGAGTCACTGGGTTCACTTCAGCAAGCGCAACGGCAGCACTGAAAGGAACACGATGGACAGCCAACCCACACGCCCCTCCGGCGTTTCCAAGCGAGGTTTCGCCTCCATGGATCCCGAACGTCAGCGCGAAATCGCGCGCAAAGGGGGCGCAAGCGTCCCCAGCGAAAAACGCAGCTTCTCCCAGGACCGCAGCCTCGCCGCACAGGCGGGCCGCAAGGGTGGAGAAGCGTCGCACGGAACCAAGAAAGACGCGGACGCCGCCGACGGGCAGTAGTCGGCGGAACTCGATACAAACAAGGGCGGCCCATCGATCGATGCGCCGCCCTTTTTATTGCCCGCGATCAGCCGCGCATTCGGCTCAGGCGCGCAGGACCGCCAAGGCGACGCTCGGCGCCGGAGAGGTGTCGATGCGGACAACCGTCCAGCCGGAGGCGGCCGCCATGGCTTGGATCGATTCAGGCGTGAACTTGCGCGAGCTTTCGGTGTGGATCGTCTCGCCGGTCATGAAGCGGAATGTCCGATCTCCCACGTGCGCGGTCGTCGGCGCAATCGCCTGCAGATGCATTTCCATTCGCGAGGCGTCCGGGTTCCACACGGCGCGGTGAACAAAGGCGTCCACATCGAAATCAGCATCCAACTCGTGATTGGCGCGGATCAGAACATTGCGATTGAAGGCCGCCGTGACGCCCTGGCTGTCGTCATAGGCGGCGACCAGGATCGCAGGATCTTTGACCAGATCGACGCCCAGAATGAACAACGCCCCCTCGCCCAGCATCCGACGCGCCGCCGCCAGGAATTGCTCGGCCTCTTCCGGTTGCAGATTGCCGATGGTCGAGCCGGGGAAGAAGCCGATCCGTCGCCCCGACGGAAGATCGTCGGGCAGCGGGGCCAGATGTTCGAAGTCGCCCAGAACCGGCTGCACGCGCAGGTTTGGATAATCAGCACGGACGCGAATGGCGGCGTCCATCAGAGCACTCTCGCTGATGTCGAGCGGAACGTAGGCGCCGAGGTCGGTGGCGGCGTCCAACAAAATCCGCGTCTTCTCGCTGGCGCCGGATCCGAATTCGACCAGCACCGCGTCGGGGCCAAAGTCGGCCGTCAACTCTGCTGCGCGATCGCGCAACAGCGCCATTTCCTGCCGGGTCGGATAGTATTCGGGCAGCACGGTGATGTCTTCGAACAGACGTGACCCGTCCGCGTCATAGAACCACTTCGGCGGCACGGCCTTTTGCGCACGCGACAGCCCTTCGATCATATCCTTTCGAAAGGCGGCGGTTTGGGCGTCGTCCGCTGCGGCGTCTCGCGCCACGGTCCGATCTTCAGCCAGTCTCAAACCCATGAAGGCCCACCTCTGTTGGGGATAGAAGAAGTTGCGATAGGTGATGCGGTCATGGCCCGGCGGCGTGGCGAAAGATCCGCCCCGCAGCACCATCTGATTGGCCATGAACTTGCCGTTGTACTCGGCGGCGGTGCCCGGCGTCGGCTGAAAACCGGGATAGGGCGCATAGGCACTGGACGTCCACTGCCACACTTCGCCAGCCAGGTTCGAGAACGCATCAGGCGAAGAGGCGGCGGCATGTTCCCATTCCGCCTCGGACGGCAGCCGCTTGCCGGCCCAACGGGCATAGGCGTCGGCCTCGTAAAAGCTGATGTGGCGAACCGGAGCGGCAGGATCGACAATTGTACGCCCCGTCAGACCCATCACGGTCCAGGCGCCATTAGCCAAACGCCAATACAGCGGCGCGGTCCAGCCCTCAGCCTTGACCGTCGCCCAGCCGTCCGACAGCCACAGGTCGGAACGCGAATAGCCGCCATCCTGGATGAAGGCGATCCAGTCCCCGTTCGTCACCAGATCCGCAGCCAGAGCGAACGGCTCCAGCCACACACGGTGCGCCGGCCCCTCATTGTCGAAGGCGAAGCCCGATTGGTCGTGGCCGATCGTCACCAGACCGCCGTCGAACGCCACCGTTCCACCGCGCGTGATCTGGAGCGTCTCGGCTCTGGGCTCGATCTCATAGGCGGCGGGGTCGAGCGGAGAGCGCGACATCAGGTTCAGCATATCCATCAGGAAAAGCTCCTGATGCTGCTGGTCGTGGTGCAGCCCCAGCTCGAACAGATAGCGTTGATGGCCGCTGGTCTCGCCCTGCGCCAACCAGGCGACCATGCGGCGGTCGATCTCTCGGCGATAGGCCAGGACCTCATCGACGGAGGGGCGAGTCATCAGCCCGCGCTGGTCCCGCCTGACCCGCTCGCCCAAGGCCTCATAGTAGGAGTTGAACAGCTGCTGAAAACGCGGATCGACAGGCTGGTATTCAGGATCGGACGACAGGATCATCGCCTCGAAAAACCAGCTGGTGTGCGCCAGATGCCATTTCCCTGGGCTGCAATCCGCCATCGACTGAGCTGACAGATCCTCGGCAGACAAACCTTCAACCAAAGCGATCATGCGCGCGCGAACAGACTTGAACCGCGCCACGTCTGACGCAACCCGCGGGTCGGGCTCGGAGCGCGCATTCATGTCAGCTGTCCCGTCCGACACCAGCCCCAGCGCCTTGTCAGTGCCGAACAAACGCACCAACAAGGCCAAGGTTCCCAAGCACTTGGCGTTCGGGATCACGCATCAGCGCATCGGGCGGCCGCCATGTTTGGCGTATTCCAACCGCGCGATGGTGCGATTATGGACCTCGTCCGGGCCGTCGGCAATGCGCAAGGTGCGAACACCCGCGTAAAGCTCGGCCAGAGGCGTGTCGCCTGACACACCGGCGCCGCCGAACGCCTGAATGGCGTCGTCGATGATCCGCAAGGCCATCTTCGGCGCGGCGACTTTGATCTGGGCGATCTCGGAACGCGCGTTCTTGGCTCCCGCCTGATCCATCATCCAGGCGGCCTTCAGCACCAGCAGGCGGCACATCTCGATGTTGGTGCGCGCCTCCGCGACGCGCTGTTCCCAGACCGAATGCTCGGCCAACTGCTTCTTGAACGCCGTTCTGTTCAACAGCCGCGTCACCATCAGTTCTAGCGCCCGCTCGGCCGCACCGATCGTGCGCATGCAGTGGTGAATACGGCCCGGGCCAAGCCGCCCCTGAGCGATCTCGAAGCCCCTGCCCTCGCCGGCGATCAGGTTCTCGACCGGCACGCGGACATTTTCCAGCACGACCTCGGCGTGGCCGATCGGCTTTTCGTCATAGCCGAACACCGACAGCATCCGCTCGACGCGGAAGCCAGGCGTGTCGGCGGGCACGATGATCTGCGACTGCTGGGCGTGGGATGCGGCGTCCGGATCCGTCTTGCCCATGACGATGGTCACGGCCAGATTCGGATGGCCCATATTGGTCGACCACCACTTGCGGCCGTTAATGACATAGTGTTCGCCGTCCCGCTCAATCCGGGTCTGGATGTTGGTGGCGTCGGATGAGGCGACCTCAGGCTCGGTCATCAGGAAGGCCGAACGGATTTCGCCGGCCATCAGGGGCTTCAGCCAGCGCGCCTGCTGTTCGGCGTTCCCGTACATATGGAGCACCTCCATATTGCCGGTGTCGGGGGCGTTGCAGTTGAACACCTCGGCCGACCACAGATGCCGCCCCATCAACTCGGCCAGCGGCGCGTATTCCAGATTGGTCAGACCCGCCCCCCCATTCTCACCTTCATGGGCGCCGGGCAGGAACATGTTCCACAGCCCGGCCTCTTTCGCGGCCGCCTTCATCGTCTCCATGACCGGCGGCTGACGGTTCGAATCCTCGCGCACCTGGGCGAAATATTCGGCTTCGCGCGGGATGACCTGCTCGTCCAGGAAGCGACGGACGCGGGCGTGCCAATCCAGGGCGCGGTCGGAATGTTTGAAGTCCATGTCGTTTCCTCTTTCCCGTTCGCGCCTCTGCCGGACGCTCGATACGAAAACGGCGCGGCCCCTGGTCGGGAGCCGCGCCGCCATAACTGGTTGTTCAGACCGGCATCAGCGCTTCAGCAGCGGAGCCAGCTTCTGGGCGATCATCATGTCGCCGGCGATTTTCAGCTTGCCCTGCATGAAGGCCATCATCGGGTCCAGCTTGCCTTCCGACAGGGCCATGAAGTCATCCCACTTCATCGAGACGGTGGCGTCGGCGGGCTTGTCCTCGTTCGTCACCGTGTTCGGCGTGGAGGCGCCGTCGATGTAGATCTTGCCCTCGTCGCCGAGGTCGAGCTTGACGGTCTTGCCGAGGCCGGAGTTGTCGCCGACGGCGCCGCGGATGTGTTCGGTGACTTGTGCGAGGTCGGGCATTGGGGGCGTCTCCCTGTTGGACGTTGTGAACTACGGGTTAGCCCGCATCGGCGGGGGCGCCAAGATCACGTCGGGGAAAGCTCGGTCACTTCTCGTCAGCGGATCTGGAATACAGGCTGGCTGCGCCTAGCGCGACCATGAAGAAGGCGAACGCCGTCACGATAGCGGCGACGAAGGGAACAGCGGATTGCGGCATTGGAAATCTCCTCTGCCGCCGTTCTGAGCCCTATCGCGCCAGCGCGCCTTGATCAGGATCAAACCCTTATTTGTCGGGATCGCCGTCGCGGAATCGCCACTTCATCACCAGCACGCCGGACGCCATCACCAGGGCGCATGCGTTGGCGACCGTAACAGGCCAGGCCTGCGTCATGACGCCATAGACGACCCACAGCACGAAGCAGGTCACCGTCAGGGAGTAGGTCTTCAAGCTGACCGACGACGCGTCGCGCTCCTTCCAAATCTTGACCGCCTGAGGCGCGAAGCTGGTGATCGAGCAGATCGCAGCCGCTGAGCCGACGATATTGGCGATCAGGTCGCTCATGCCGTAATCGTCGACATGACGTTGAGGCTAAATCTGCACATGCCGCACTCTCAGCGGCCGCCCCAGTGAATGTCAGCGTCGAACGCCAGGCGGCGGCCGTCTGGCCTGGGTCACCTGTTCGAAGGCGTAACCCAGCGAAAGGATGCGCGCATCGTCCCACTTCCCGCCAAGGAAGCTGATTCCCACGGGCCTCCCCCGATCAAAGCCCATCGGCACGGTCAGGTGCGGATAGCCGGCGACGGCGGCCAGTCGGCTGGCCGATCCCTGCATATCGTCGTCGTCCTTGGGATCGTTGGTCCAGGCGCGCGACGTGGTGGGCGCGATCAGGGCGATCACGCCATTGTCCCTCATCAGTCGATCGATGCCCTCAGCCCCTGCCAGCCTAAGCGAGGCTGCGCGCGCCTCCAGATAGTCAGCGTCGGTCAAATCGCCCATCGCCTGGGCGCGCTCGAAGATGTCCTGACCGAACAGCACCGTCTCGCGCGGTTCGGCGGCGTTGAAGGCGATGACGTCGGCCAGGGTGCGGGTGCGGACCTGCTCCGGGTCCGTCGAGGCCAGATAGGCGTTCAGATCGTGCTTCAGCTCATAGAGCAGCACCTTGAACTCGGCCGCGCCTATGATCCGGCCGTCCGGTCCATCCGGCAGATCGACCAGGACAGCGCCGGCATCGCGCAAGGCCTTCAGGTTCTGCTCGAACACCGCCTGCGTTTCGGGCGAGTAGCCTTTCAAAAACCGCATCACCCCGATCCGCGCACCGCGCAGCGCGTTGGCGTCCAGCTCGGCGGCGTAGTCGATTTTGTGCGCATCGGCCTCGACCGTCGCCGGATCGGCCGGATCGGACCCGGCGATGACCGTCAACACCCTGGCCGCATCCCTGACAGTGGTCGCCATCGGCCCGGCCGTGTCCTGCGAATGACTGATCGGCACGATGTGGGTGCGCGAGACCAGGCCAACGGTCGGCTTGAACCCGACCACGCCGTTGACCGACGCCGGGCAGGTGATCGACCCGTCCGTCTCCGTTCCGATGGCGACAGGCGTCAGCCCCAGCGCCACCGCCGCCCCGCTGCCGGACGACGATCCACAAGGCGTGCGCGCGGGATCATAGGGATTCAGCGTCTGGCCGCCGACAGCGCTCCAGCCGCTGATCGAGTCCGATGAGCGGATATTGGCCCACTCCGACAGGTTGGTCTTGCCGACGATTACGGCCCCGGCGGCGCGCAGTCGCCCGACCAGCGGCGCGTCCCGTCCCGGCGCATTGTTTGCCAGCGCCAACGATCCGGCGGTGGTCGGCATGTCCGCCGTCTCGATATTGTCCTTCAGCAGGATCGGCATGCCGGAAATCGCAGACACGCCCCGGCTGGGTGATGTCGCGGTCCAGACCAGCACCGAATGGGCGCTGTCGTTCGCCCGCCCCGCCGCGACCACGGCGGATGCAGTTGGATAGGCGCCCTGACCGGTCGCGCAACCCGCAAGGGCCAGCGCGACCGCAGCCGCCAGAATCAGTCGGCCTTGGGTTCGGCCCGCTTGCCGATCGTGCGGTCCAGGAAGTCGAGATAGGTGCGCCATTGTTGCAGTTGCCTCGGATCGCCGCGGACACCGTGCCGCTGGCCGGGATAGAGCATCATCTCGAACGGCACGCTCTTGGCCTGCAAGGCGTCGATGACGCGCGTCGCATTGCCGAAGATGACGTTGTCGTCGGCCATGCCGTGCAGCAGCAGCAGCCGCCCCGTCATGTCATCCAGCCGCGGCAGGACGTCGGTGGCGGCATAGCCCTCCGGATTGGCCTGGGGCGTGGACATATACCGTTCGGTATAGTGAGTGTCGTACAGGCTCCATTCCGTCGGCGCCGCGCCCGCCAGAGCCGAGGCCAGGCCGGCGTCCTTGTCCGTCAGTGTCAGCAGGCTGAGGAAGCCGCCGAAGCTCCAGCCCATCACCGCGATATGGTCGGCATCGACGTAAGGCAGGGTCTTCAGCCATTGCGCGGCCTGGGCCTGATCCTCGACCGCCGGAATGCCCAGACGGCGATAGATGCTGGTCTCGAACGCCTGCGACCGGTCACCCTCGCCGCGATTGTCGACGCGGAAGACGATGTAGCCCGCCTCGGTCAGCAGTTGGTTGGTCAGCGGCTGCCAGCTCTTCTGCACGCCTGCCCCGGTGCCGGGGCCGCCATAGACCTGCATCACCACCGGATACTTCTTGGACGGATCGAAGTCCGGCGGCGTGGTCATGCGCCACACCAGGGTCTGACCATGGCTCTGCATCGTGCCGAACTCGGGCGTGCGCAGGCGCGAGACGTAAGGGGCGAACGGATGGCTGGCGTCGAGCTTGTTCTCTTCGATCCAGCGTACGCGCGTGCCGTCGATGCGGTACAGCGCCGACTGCGTCGGGGTCGCCGGGTCCGAATAGTTGCCGACATAGGCCGTCGCCGGCCCGTTAACCGACACCGTCCACCAGCCGCCGCCCGGCGTCACCGCGACCGGATCGACCGTGCGGTTCAGGTTGGCGCGGAACATCTGCTGCTCGATCGGCAGCTCCTTGCCGTCGCGCATCGAGGCGGTGAAATAGACATCGCCGGTCTGTTCGTTGACGCCGTCCAGATGTTTGACCGGATAGTCGCCGCGCGTGATGGCCCGTAGGCGACGCCCGTTGCGGTCGTACAGATACAGGTGCCGCCAGCCCGAATCCTCATTGGACCAGATGAACCGGCCGTCAGACAGGACGCGGAAGTCGTCGTTCAGATCGACCCAGGCCTGCGCCTTCTGGCTCAGGATCATGCGTGACGCGCCGGTCGTCGGATCGACGCTCAGCAGGTCCAGTGTCTTCTGGTCGCGCGACTGGCGCTGGACATACAGGGTCTTGCCGTCGCCGGACCAGTTCACCCGCGCCAGATAGATGTCGGTGTTGGATCCCAGGTCCACCTTGACCCGGCCCCCGCCCTGCAGGTCGCGCACATACAGTTCGACCACCGCATTGGGCCGGCCCGCACGAGGATAGCGCTGCTCCACCATCGTCGCGCCGCCGCCGGTGATCTCGAAGCGCGGCACGATATCGACCGGGCTTTCGTCCACGCGCGTCATGGCGATGTAGCGCTCGTCGGGGCTCCACCAGTATCCGGTGTCGCGATCCATCTCCTCCTGGGCGATGAACTCGGCCGTGGCCCAGGTGATCAAACCCGCGCCGTCGTCGGTGATCGGCGTCTCCTTGCCGCTCGCCAGATCATAGACGACCAGATTCTGATCGCGGACATAGGAGACGTAGCTGCCCTTGGGCGACACCTTGGCGTCGATCTCGTCGGCGGGCGTCTCGGTCAGGCGGCGCACCTTGCCGTCCGCCCGGTTCGCCAGAAAGATGTCGCCTTCCAGCGGCGCCAGGATGTAGCGGCCCTGCTGGTCCCACGAATATTCGACCACGCCGCGCGCGCTGATCCGCATCCGCTCGCGCCGAGCTTTCTCGGCCTCCGACAGTTCGCCGGCGTCGGGAACCAGCGCCCGTGCATCGATCAGCTTGTAGGGTTCACCCTCACCCGTCGGCGCGGCCCACAGGTCCTGCACATCCACATTGTCCTCGCGCGAGCGCAGGAAGGCGACCAACTGGCCGTCAGGCGACAGGCTGACCCCCTTGGCCACCGGCCCGTTCAGGCTGGGGCTGGAAAACACCCGCTCGGGCGTCAGGATGTTGGAGGGCGTCTCCTGCGCAAGCGCCGAACTGGCGGACAGGAGGATGGTCGAGGCGAGAAGAAGGGTGCGCATGGGTCGGGACGCTAGCGGTGCTTCTGCAAGCCGTCACGAGGAAATGTCGTCGCCGTGTGAAAGGCTTGTCCTTCCCTGCGAGGGGTTCTCAGATTAGAGAGACGCACGATGACAGACGCCGCCCTCTCCCCCGCCCCCGTGAAAGCCAGTCCGTTTAACGAGCTGGAGGTTCTGTGGGTGCGCCACTGGACCGACAGCCTGTTCAGCTTCGGCGTCAAACGGCCCGAGGACTTCCGCTTCCGCTCGGGCGAGTTCGTGATGATCGGCCTGCCGGGCGAAGACGGCGGAAAGCCTGTCCTGCGCGCCTATTCCATCGCCAGCCCTTGCTGGGCCGAAGAGCTGGAGTTTTTCTCGATCAAGGTCGCCGACGGCCCCCTGACCTCGCGCCTGCAGAAGATCCAGCCCGGCGACACCGTCCTGATGGGCAAGAAGCCGACCGGCACCCTGGTTCTGGACGCCCTGACTGGCGGCGAACGCCTGTTTCTGATCGGCACCGGCACGGGTCTGGCGCCTTGGCTCAGCGTCGCGCGCGATCCAGAGACCTATTCCCGCTTCGGCCATGTCTATGTGATCCACACGGTCCGCAGCGTCGCCGACCTGGCCTACCGCGACTTCTTCACCCGCGATATCCACGACGATCCTCTGATCGGCGACGAGGCCAAGGCCCAGCTGACCTACTATCCGACGGTCACCCGCGAAGCGTTCGAGACGCCGGGCCGGATTACCGACCGCATCAAGTCCGGCGACTTCTTCCGGGACCTGGGCCTGCCCGAAGGGTTCGACCCCGCCCGCGACCGCGCCATGCTGTGCGGCTCCATGGCCATGATCAAGGAAGCCGGCGAACTGCTGGAGACCTATGGCCTGAAGGAAGGCTCCAACGCCGAACCGGCGGACTACGTGCTGGAGCGGGCCTTCGTTGGTTGACAGCCTTGGCTTGGGCGGCCTGACCCGCTAACCCGACGCCATGTCAAAGCCTGCCCTAGTCGCCGTCGACGCGCGCGTCGATCCGTCCGAATGCCAGTCCATGGCCGAGGTCCGCCAGGGCGTTGACGCCTTGGACCGCGCCCTGGTCGCCCTGCTGGCCGAGCGTCAGCGCTACATGGACGCCGCCGCCCGCATCAAGCCCGACCGCGACGCCGTCTTCGACCAGGCCCGGATCGACGACGTGGTCGCCAAGGTTCTGGTCTCCGCCCAGGCCCACGATCTGTCGCCCGACATCGCCGAACCCGTCTGGCGCCTGCTCATCGACCGCTGCATCGCCCACGAGTTCGCCACCTATGACCGCACGCGCAGCTGAACGTAACAGGCCCAACTAGGTCTTGAGACTTCTCAGCATGATTTCGTGGCGATAGGCCGCGACATCAGCCAAGGCCGCCTCCAGCGCATCGCGCACCCGCTCCACAGCCGGCGCGGCCAGCTTCTGATCCACTGCTTCCGCCTCGGCGCAGATCGCCGCCAGGTCTCGCGCGCCGATGCCCGCCGCCGCGCCTCGGATCGTATGGACCCCGTCGCGCCAGCCCTCGACCTTGGGATCCAGCATGACGGACCAAAGGCCGGCCTGATTGACGAACAGGCCCAAGACTTCCTCGTTGATGGCGTCGTCCCCGCCCGTCATGCCGTTCAGCACGGCGAAATCGACGGCGCCCGTCAGATCGCGCAACGCCATCAGGCCGCCGTCTCCTCGCCCTTGGCGAGGCGGGAGTTCCGCGAGGACCAGGCGAAATAGATGGCCAAGCCGCCGACGTTCCAGACCACGAAGCCGATCTGCGTCACCGGCTTCAGGCTCAGGAAGAAGACCAGGCAGCCGATCACGCTGACCGCTCCAACGACCGGCCATAGCGGCGCCTTGAACACCCGCTTGCGACCCGGCTCGCGGATGCGCAACACGATCAGGCAAACCCCGACCGAGCAGAAGGCCGCCAGCGTCCCGGCGTTGGCCAACGACGCCAGTTCGTCCAGCGGCAACAACCCCGCCAGAATCGCCACGCCGATGGCGGTGAACACAGTCACCACCGCCGGCACGCCCCGGCTCGATACCTTGGCCAGGCGACGCGGCAGCAGGCCATCGCGCGCCATGCCTAGGAAGATGCGGCTTTGCCCGAACAGGAAGGCCAGCAGGACGGTCGGAAGCGCGATCACCGCCGCAGCGGCGATCCACTGGGCCGCCGTCCCCTGCCCCATCTGGCGCAGGATCAGGGCCAGCGGCTCGGGACTGCTGGCGAAGGTCGCGACAGGCCGCGCACCGATGGCCGCGGCCGCGACGACCAGATATAGCGCCGTGCAGATGAGCATGGAGCCGACAATGCCGATGGCCAGGTCACGCTCAGGCTTCTTGGTCTCTTCGGCCGCCGTCGAGATAGCGTCAAAGCCGTAGAAGGCGAAGAAGATGATCGCCGCCGCCGCCATCACCCCCGTCTGGACGAAGGGCGCGCCGAAGCCGTTGGGCATGAAGGGCGTGAAATGCTCGGGCTTGAACGCCGGCAGGGCGATGGCGACGAACACCACCAAGGCCGCGATCTTGATCAGAACCAGCACCGCGTTCAGCGTCGCACTCTCCTTGGTGCCGAGCAGAAGCAGGCCCGTCACCACCCCGATGATGGCCACGGCCGGCAGGTTGATGATGCCCCCCGCATGCGGCCCAGCAACCAACGCCGTCGGCAGATCGATCCCCAGCCCGCTCAGAAAGCCCACCGCATAGCCGGACCAGCCCACCGCCACAGCGCTGACGACCAGCGAATATTCCAGGATCAGGCTCCACCCCACAATCCAGGCGATCAACTCACCCAGCACGGCATAGGAATAGGTGTAGGCGCTGCCCGCCGTCGGCATCATGGTCGACAGCTCGGCATAGGCCAGGGCCGCGCAGGCGCAAACCAGTCCCGCAAGGCCAAAGCTGATCAACACGGCCGGACCGGCCAACCCCGCCCCAACCCCAATCAGCGTCAAAATGCCGGTGCCGACAATGGCCCCCACGCCCAGGGCCAGCAGGTGCGGCCAGCTCAACGTCGGCTTCAGCCGCGGTCCGTCGTGCGGCGCCATCATGGTGTCGATTGATCGACGACGGTTCCAGAAGGCCATGATGTTCGCTCCCCCGCCGCTTGCCGCGGCTGATTCCACGGGGACCATACTCCGTCGCAGAAAGTTTGCGAAAGCGCTTGCCAACCCCCAAACCTCTGGGTAGTAGGAGCGCCCTTCGGCAAGGCCTCGCCCCCGAAGACGCAGACGATCGGTCGGGTGATTAGCTCAGTTGGTAGAGCAGCTGACTCTTAATCAGCGGGTCGTAGGTTCGAACCCTACATCACCCACCATCGTCCCTCAATAAAATCAGACACTTACAGAAAGATGTCGACAGACCTTCGGTCTAGCTTGGCTGTTTAGAACGGTTTCTAGAACGGCGGATTTGCGCACCATTATGCGCGCCACGACCGGTTAGTTACGGGGTGCACCCACCGTTCTCATGCGGGAGAATCAGTCTCCTCAGCGTGTATTGGAGCCGCCGATGAAATCGCCAACCGATGGGATCGCCAGGTTTTTACGGACGCCGGAAGCCGGCAGACTTTTGGGTCTCTCTGGCCGCACTCTCGAGAAGCATCGGACCTACGGGACGGGTCCGCGCTACAGGAAGCTCGGAGGACGCGTCGTCTACTCAGAAGAAGAACTACGTGCTTGGGCGGACACGGGGCTGCGTCGATCGACGGCAGAGAGCCTGAGCGGCCCTTCGGCCGCGAAGCCAGGGCCGCACACCAGCAACTAGGCTTACCCCGCTCTCGCACCGCGGTCGACCCGGCAGGATCTCCTAAGAGCTCGTCGCGGTCCGCTAGCGGGTGAAGTGCGCCCCGCCTCCCGCTAATGAGAACCGGCTGAACCAGCGGCGCCAAGCTCCATCGCCAGCATCCAGACTGCCATGGCGATCATCATCAGATTTTCCGTCAGCGACAGGAAGCCGAGCGGCACATTGCTATCGCCGCCGACACAGGCGCACCTCAACTCGCGCTTGTCGATGTAAACTGCTTTGAAGACGGAGACCGCGCCGATGCCACCGATGAACAGGGCGACAGGAACCGACAGCCATGTCAGCGCCCCCGCAACCATCAGGGCGCCCGCTCCAAACTCGGCGAAGGGATAGATCTTTCCGTACGGGACCCATCTTTTGGCAAGCAGGTCGTAGTTCAGGAACATGGTCGAGAAACTCTCGACGTTCTGAAGCTTCAGCATAGCGAGGGCCATCATCGAGAAGCCAATGAACCATTCGCCCGCCCTGAGCGTCACGGGCGTGCCATAGACCGCAAGGCTCAACATAGCGGCCATCACGGCCGTCGTCAGAAACACGACCAGCACTGGCGTGTAGGTGGTGGCCTTGGGGTCCTGGACCTTGAGCCCCAAGAACCGGCGCAGATCGTCGTGCCCTCCGATCCGCTTTCCGTCAATAAACACCTGAGGCGTGGTCTTGACGTCATGCTCCGCCTTGAAGGCATCGGTTTGCTCGCGGGTTGTCAGCCAGCGGTCATCCACGCGATAGCCTCTGCTTTTAAGTAAGTGACGCGCTTTGAGCCCCCAGGGACAGGTGTGCTCTGGCATCACCATTCGGTAGATGATGGCGGTCTTCGTCATTCTTGCCTCCGAGATCTTCTGAATCCGAGGCAGACATCCTAGCTTCCGTACCATGATACGGAGTCAAGCATGAGAACGCGGACGATTGCAGGCTTGGCGCAGGACAGCGGGGTGACGGTCGAGACTGTGCGCTTCTACCAACGCCTCGGTCTGCTTCAGACGCCTGAGCGCTGGTCAAAGGACGGGCCCGGGACCGGCATTCGACGATACGGGGACGACGAGGTCCGGCGCCTGCGGTTCATCAAATCCGCAAAGACCGCAGGGTTCACGCTGGCCCAGATCAAGGAGTTGCTCGCACTTGACGCCGGACAGGATCGTGCGCGGGCACGTGTCCTGGCGTCGCAACGCCTTACGGCTCTAGATCAAACGATCTCCGAGATGCAGCAGGCCCGGGCGGCCTTGAGCCGTCTCGCCCGGGCGTGCGCCGCCAGCGACAAGGGGCCCTGCCCGATCATCGCCGCCTTTCAGGCGGATCTGCCCTGATCGCGCGAAGCCGGATGCTCGCCAGCGTGCCCTACCCCTTCAATGCGGATCGGGGCATTCAAAACGCATAGCGCCACGAACGAGAACACGGTCGCCGGAGGCATTTCTCCGATGGCGTGTATCGCGCACCGCCAGTGCGTCTGCTGTCGATGCGAGCGACATCTCCCGCGCAGGCCCCCACAACCGCAGATAATAGGGAGCTGCGCAAAAATTCACCCCAGCAAGCCTCTCCGACAGCAAAAATAGAAACAATCTTCCCCCGGCGCGAGGGGAGATCTGGGCCGCCGCGTAGGTCAGATCGTGGGGCCGCATTTTGGCCTGCAATCTGACACGGAGAAGCCTGTGGCCACGCAATCAATCCGACGCCTACTGACCACCTCGTCCATAGTCTCGGGTGTCGCGGTGTTTGCAACCGCGCTGGCGGCGGGGCCGACCTGGGCTCAGGCTCAGGATCCAACTTCCGCCGAAGCCGCGACCGAGATCGATACGGTCGTGGTCACAGGCTCGCGCATCGCTCGGCAAGACTATGTCGCCAACAGCCCGATCGTCACCGTCACCCAGGAAGACATCCGCGCGACCGGCTCGGTGAACATCGAGAGCCTGATCAACGATCTGCCGCAGTTCACCCCCTTGGGTAACGCGGCCTCGAACAGCCCGAACCTGGGCGGCCAGGCGAATGTCCAGCTACGGGGGCTGGGATCGACCCGAACCTTAGTGCTTCTGAACGGGCGGCGGGTGGTGCCGTCCAACGCTTCTTCAGTCGTCGATCTGAATCTGCTGCCGACCGCACTGATTTCCAGCATCGAGACGATAACCGGCGGCGCGTCTTCGACCTACGGGTTAGACGCCGTGGGTGGCGTCCTGAACTTCCTTCTCAATCAGAATTTCGAAGGAGCGCAACTGGATGTGCAGTATGGCGCGTCTTCACGAGGCGACGCTGCGGCAGAGGCGGTCAGCCTCACCGTCGGCGGCGACATCGCCGAAGGCCGAGGTCATGCGGTGTTTTCCGCAAGTTACTCGAACCGCGAGTCGGTGCTCAACGCAGACCGCTCCTTCGCCGCGATCTCAGGTTTTGCGGGCACCTCGCCCCTGGGTTCGACGGTGTTCGACGCGACCAATCTTCCTTCGGCGCTCGCAGTCACCGGCGCGGTTCCGGGCGCTTCGCGCGGCGATACGTTCGGCTTCAACAACAACGGGACCCTGTTCACCTACCAAGGCGCCCGGGATTACGTCAGCCCGGGAGGCCTCGATTATGAAGGTTTCCGGACGCCTGGCCCGCTCCAGCAGACGGATTTCACCTACACGACAGGTGATCGCAACTACATGATCATCCCGCAGACGCGATATAACGTCTACGCCGCTGTGGACTACGAGCTCGCGCCGGCGGCCGAATTCTATGCGGACTTCCTGTTCTCTCAGTACGACAGTGGAAACCAGTTGGCTTCGAACCCGGCGACGGGACCCACGACCGGGTTTCGCGTCCCGTCGACCAACCCCTTCATCCCCGCTGAACTGCGCGGCCTGTTGAACTCGAGGCCGAACCCTGCCGGCAGCTTCCGGCTCGACAAGCGTTTCAACGAGCTCGGCCCGCGCCGCCAGAACGAGGAGTACTCGGTCTATCAGTTCACCACCGGACTACGGGGCGACCTGATCGGCCTTCGTGACTGGACCTACGACGCCTACATGTCATACGGGCGTGTGGACAATGACACGGTCTACACCGGCTATCTGGCGCGGTCAGCTGTCCAGCGGCTGCTGGACGCGCCTGACGGCGGCGCGTCGCTTTGCGCGGGCGGCTTCAACCCGTTCGGCTTCAACCCCTTGAGCGCCTCGTGCATCGCCTATGTCGGTCGTGTGGCGAAGAACTCGACCACGAACGATCAGAGCGTCGCCGAGCTCAACCTGCAGGGCGGCGTCCTGACGCTCCCGGCCGGCGAAGTCCGGGTCGCGGTCGGGGCCGCCTATCGTGAACAGAACTACGCCTTCGTCCCCGATAATCTGCTGCTGAGCACCTTCACCCTGAATGGGGTGACCGGACCTGAACTGGCCGGTAACTCCAGCACGCCCCTGTCAGGGTCGGACCAAGTTTCCGAGTTCTACGGCGAAATCCTGATCCCGCTTCTCAGTCACCTCCCCTTCGTGCAGAGCCTTGAGACCAATCTGGGCTACCGGGTATCCGACTACGACACCATCGGCCGGGTGAGTTCCTACAAAGCTGATCTCAGCTGGGAGATGTTCAGCGGGTTGCGGTTGCGCGGAGGCGTCCAGCGGGCGGTCCGCGCGCCATCGATCGGCGAGCTGTTCTCGGCGCAGAACCTGAGCTTCCCGTCGATCGGCGTGCCTGTCTCCTCGACCGGGGTCCGTCAGTTCTCAGGCGATCCCTGCGACATCCGTGGCGCGTATCGCGCACCGGGCGCTGCGAATGCGACCGCTGTCAGAACCCTGTGCCTGGCGCAGAACGTCCCGACCCAGGTTATCGACACCTACACCTTCTCCAACTCCCAAGTGTCGGGTCTCACCGGCGGCAACCCCTCGCTTCAGGAAGAAACCGCAGACTCGTTCACGGTGGGCGTCATCTGGCAGTCCCCGTTCTCCAATCCCTGGCTCAGCCGTCTGTCCGGCTCGATCGACTACTACGACATTTCGATCGAGCAAGTCGTGGGAACCGTCTCGACAACCGAGCAGCTCCGTCGCTGCTTCAACCAGGACGGGGCCTCGAACCCCAACTACGATCCGAACAATCTGTTCTGCCGGCTGTTCAGCCGTGATCCGAACTCGGGGCAGATCACGAGCACCTTCGAAACGAACGCCAACCTCGGCACGCTGCAGACAAAAGGCATCGATTTCCAGATCGACTGGAACCTCGAGCTCGACGAAATCGGCGCGCCCAACTGGGGTGCACTGGCGTTCAACATCACCGGCACGAAACTCGAGGAATGGCAGCGCCAGGACATTCCGGGTGGCCCGTTCACCGATCGCAAGGGTACCGCATCGAACAGTTTCGGACTGACGTTGCCGGAGTGGAAGTTCCTCTCGACGCTGAACTGGATCCAGGATCCGTGGAACATCGGCGTCCGGTGGCGCCATCAAGGAGCGGTCGAGAACTTCAACAACCGCACCCAGGATCTTGGGGCCTTCAACTATTTCGATCTGAATGCGGCCTACCGCATGAACGAAAGAGTGTCGCTCCGGGCGGGCGTGAACAACCTCACCGACGAACAGCCCCCGGTCTATGCGCCGGCGATCGCTGCAAACACTGACCCCTCGACCTACGACCTGATCGGCCGGCGCTACTACGTCGGCCTGACCGCTCGCTTCTAGCCCTGACCGCGGCTCGCCGGATCGGTCTCTGCCGCTGACCCTACCACCACGCCGCTCGGCGATCCGCCGGCGGAATACCTGAATTGATCGAGAAGGATCGAATGACATGAAAAAGCGTCTACTACTGGCGGTGACCGCCGGCCTGGGACTATTCGCCAGTGCGGCTGCCGCGCACGATTTCTTTCTCGTGCCGGATCGCTTCGCCGGCCCGAGGACGCAGCCGCTGATCGTTCACGCGACTTCCTCTTCGGATTTCCCGGCGCTCAATGTGAGTTCCCCGCAAAGCCGCGTTGGTGCGGTCCGTGCCTCGGTCGGCGGTCATCCCGCGTCCGTGACCATCCAGGACCGGGCAGCCCAGTCCCTTCGGCTGGCCGTCTCCAGCGAGCGCCCCGGCATGGCAGTGGTCACGCTGCAAACCATCTGGGGCGAGTCGAGCTGGCGGCCGGATCAGGTGGACACCTATCTGGAGGAGCATCCCTTCAAGGTTGAGGAGGTTGCGGCGGTCCGGCGCTTGCTTCCCGAAGGTTCCACGCTGAACATCCAGTCCCGCCGCCTGGCCAAGACGCTCGCCTGCTTTGAGACCTGCGACCCGACCGGGACGGGGCCGACGGGTCTGGAAGTCGAGTTTCTTCCGGAGTTCGACGCCGGCCACGCGTCGCCAACGCGGTTCCAGCTTGTCAGAAACGGCCAGCCGCTGACGTCACACCCTGTCACCGTGAGGTTCGGGCACGGGCAAAGACATGAAGCGATGACCGATCAGGAGGGCCGGCTGAGCCTTCCCGAAGGGGTGACCGGCCCTGTCATGCTCGTTGCCGCAACCCTGAACGTGCCGAGCCAAGCGGGCGGGAGGTTCGTCACGAACAACGCGTCCCTGACCTTCAACGCGACTGCAGACCACACCGGCCACTGACCTGAGGTCATCGATGGGCGGCCCCTGCTGCTGCGGTCGCGGGGGCTCGCCCTCTTCCGGTGGGACCTCTCGCGAGCCTGGGTCGTCCATCGCACGACGCCACCCGGTCTGACTGGAGCCGCATCCCGGCCTGCCATGTTGGAGCGACGCCTTTGGACCGGCGCGGCGACCGGCTTCCTGATCGCGCTCCAGCCGATCCGACCACACGGACCTTTTTCACCGGATCATGACGAGAGCTCAGAGGGGGAGTGCGATCGGACGAGGGGACTGAACGTCCGCTGCGTAAGACGATGAGTGAGCGGGACATCGCCTGTCCGCCGGGCCGCGAAGCATGACATCCATATCGCCGACGACTGAAGGCTATCCCGTCGATCTACGAGCCCTCACGAGCCTGCGGGCATTCCTCGCCATGGGCGTAGTTCTGTTCCACTACCAGCTGCAGTGGGACCCGGCACTCGGCTATAGCCCGATCATCGAACGCAGCCGACTGGCGGTCGACGCCTTCTTCATCCTGTCCGGTTTCATTCTGTTCCACGTCTATGGGCCGTCGTTCGCGGACGGGACGTTCAGCTATCGGCGCTTCATCGTCGCGCGGCTGGCCCGGCTATATCCGCTGCACCTGATCATCTTGCTGGGAGTGTTGGCCATCGTCGCCAGCGCGTTCGCTATGGGCGTTGGCTTCGATGCGAGCACTTACACCGTCGCGGGATTCCTCAAAACCCTCATCCTCGTTCAGGCCTGGTTTCCCGACGCCGTCGGGAACAACTGGAGCGGCCCGAGTTGGTCGCTATCGGCTGAGTGGTTCGCCTATCTCCTGTTCCCCGCGTACGCCCTTCTGGCCACCAGGCTCGGCCGCCGACCCTGGCGAATGCTTCTGGTGGGCGTGATCGGCTATGTCGTGATCGACACCGTCTACGGAGCGCTCTTCGGCAAGACCCTGCCGCGCGCCGAGGTCAATCTGGGCATCTTGCGTATCGCCCCGGCCTTCCTGATTGGCATGGCGCTCCACGGCTTGGGCCACCGCCTCACCGTCAGCCGCCGCCGGGCCGTCGCGGCGACCTTCGTCTCGACGATCCTGCTCCTGACCGCGATGCAATTGTCTCTCGACGACAGGATCGTCGTCGCGCTGACCGCCCCTCTGATCCTCAGCCTGTCCCTGCTCGGCCGCACCGGCAGCGAAGGCTTTCTCGCGTCCCGGCCTCTGGTCTTTGCTGGGGAGGTCTCGTTTGCCCTCTATTTAGTCCACATGCCCATCGTCGTGGCCTGGAAGGGCATCGTGGCAGAACTGCGCGGCATCGACAGCGCCTTCCGGATCACCCCCGCTGAACTGACGGGCTTGTTTGTGGTGACGGTTCTCGTCGCGATCGCCCTCCATTTGCTGGTCGAGAAGCCCGGCCGCCTGTGGGCCCGCTCCCGGCTGGATCCAGACCGCAAATCGGTTGTTGCAGTGTGAAGCTAGGGCTGGCGCTTTGTTTGGAGTTTGAGCATCCATGCGTCCGCGGCCCTAGTGTCATCGCACATCGCCAACCCCATCCACGTTGTGCGGCTGCGATATGTTCGCAACGACGCCGAGGAGACCCTGACAAATGACGAACTCCGGGATCTGATGAACCCGGTGCCCCCGTCGTGCCGCCACATTCTGTCTCGCCCCGGGTCGTACGCCTGAGTCCAGGCGGAGCGATCATCCACGCTTGGGCATCGCGAGGCTGCCGGACGCCTGGAAGATTTCAAGCGTCTGCGGATTTTCCGCGCCCTCTAGCGAACGGCCTCTATCGCGTAAGAAAAAGCCGCGCCCAGGACCGAGCGCGGCTCTCGCAACGGCAAGGGTCTGTGGGTCTAGTGAACCATGAACCGAACGGTCCCGTTCATCTCATGGCCATCTGCGCCCTGCGCCGACCAGGTCAACACATGATTGCCCTTGCCGATCGTCGGCAAAGGCACGCTGATGGTCATGGCCGGTTCCGCAGCCGGAAGGGCGACGTCCACGGCGGCCTCATCACCCGTCTTTACGCTGAGCGTCGTCAGACGCATGGCATGCGGAAAGGTGGCGCTGAAAGACGTCGGCGCCACAGCGCCCATCCAGCCGTCGCTCGGGGTGGTTTGCACCCCGGAGGCCGGGGCGCTCATCGCCATCCCCGACATGTCGTGGCCGGCATGAGGGTTGGACGCCGTCTGGGCATGAACCGCGCCGGCGGCGGTCGTCATCGCCAGTGCGACGGCCAAGGTGATCAAGGTACGCATCGGGAAGGCTCCTTTAGTTCGGTGAATGATCCATGCCGGGCATCTCGGCGGGCATGTTCGACATGTCGTGCTCCGCCGGCGGCGGGGAGGCGGACGGCGAGGCTCGCTCGCGGTTCGGAGCCGGAGCGCGAGCGGCCGGGCCCGACGTCGCGGTCTGCGACGGCGCGGCCGGAGCAGCCCCCGGCGTCGGCTCGGACGCGACGGCGGGTGGGGCTTCGACAGGCACGGGCTGGGCTTCGGCCGGAGCCTGGGCTGGGGTGTCCGCCGCCGGCTGGCAGGCCGCCAGCGCCGCAGCCGAGGCCAGCAGGCTGATGGTCAGTATTCTCATAGTCTTCTCCTTCGGTTCAGAACCAGGCCCGGAGGCCGACCACGATCCGCGTGTCCTCTGAGCCGCGACCGGAGGCCTCCAGATAATCCGCAGTTCCGCCAAAACTCTTCGACCATTCGATCCCGACATAGGGCGCGAACTCCCTGCGGATCTCGTAGCGGAGACGGGCGCCGAGCTGGACCGAGGTCAGTCCGGTCCCCATTGCAAGCTCGGGGACATCTGAAGCCGAGAAGGCGACCTCGACGCTAGGCTGCAGGATCCAGCGGTTGGTAATGCGCTGATCATACTCAGCCTCCGCCCGCGCCGTCAGCTCTCCCTTCGTCGACAGGAAGGCGGCGGCGTCGACCTCGAACCAGTAGGGTGCAAGCCCCTGGATGCCGACCACGAGGTCCGTTCGGTCGGCGCCCTCGGGCCGGTAGGTCTGGCGCACACCGGCCTGCACGTCAAAGAACGGGCGGATGGCACGGCTGTAGAGCGCCTGAAGCTCAGCTTCCTCCAGACCGCCGCCGAACTCGCCCTCCCCTTCCGATTTCCACCAGAAACGATTGATGTCGCCACCCGTCCAGCCCTGAGCATCCCAGGAGTAGCTTTCCTCACCGTCTGAAGAGCCCGCTTCCAGTTGGTCGATGATTACGGCGGTCGTCCTGATATCGCCGTTCTCCACGAGAAGCTGCGCGCGCGACGCCATCATCTCGCTCGGATCGAACAGCAGGTCCGCCGCATGGGCGGGCCAACCGAGAGCGGCCACGGGGATAGGGTCTTGCGGCGGCCGGCCGGGATTATTCGCGCTCGTGGGGACGTCGGGCGGCATCGCCATGGCCCCCATCCCGGCCATGTCGTGGCCGGCGTGAGGATCCGATGACGACTGCGTCGGCATCTGGCCCATATTCATGGTGGACATGTCATGACCCGCCGCCGAGGTAGCTGGCGTCGCGGACGTCTGCCCCGCGGTCATACCTGACATGTCATGGCCTGCATGCGGATCGGCGGCAGGCTGAGCGGGAGCCGGAGTTCCCATGTTCATGGTGGACATGTCGGGGCCCGCCGCCGGAGTAGCCGGCGTCGCGGGCGTCTGCCCTGCGGTCATACCCGACATGTCATGGCCTGCATGCGGATCGGCGGCGGGCTGAGCGGGAGCCGGAGTTCCCATGTTCATGGTGGACATGTCGTGACCCGCATGCGGGTCGGCGTCAGGCTGGGTCGGAGCCCCCATGTCCATCGTGGACATGTCGTGGCCGGCC
The DNA here is from genome assembly GCF_001592205.1 of Brevundimonas vesicularis NBRC 12165. Lineage (GTDB taxonomy): Bacteria > Pseudomonadota > Alphaproteobacteria > Caulobacterales > Caulobacteraceae > Brevundimonas > Brevundimonas vesicularis. The sequence continues at coordinate 43,651 of NZ_BCWM01000006.1, forward strand.
ATCGGCGCCACGCGTTGCGGTACGGTTCCAGGCGGACAGACTGGCGCACCGGGTGCGCCCACCCTGGAGAGGTCTCCATCCGGCGCCCCGCGACGCACGCAACCTGTCGGCAGGGGAACGGCCTGGACCCTGGCCGCCGGGGTGTGACCAGCATGCGACTGCGCGTAGGCCGGAGCGGCCGCGAGCAACAGGGGTACGAGAGCTACAGCAGTCTTGATCACGAGGCTGCTCCATCCAACGGACGCACGGTGACGACGTTGAACATGCCGGCATGCATGTGCATCAACAGGTGGCAGTGGAAGGCCCAGTCTCCGGGCGCGTCGGCAGTCAGGTCGAAGGTGACCTTGCCCCCCGGCGCCACATTGACCGTATGCTTCAAGGGCTGGTGGCCTTCCGGCCCGCCCGTGACGAGTTCGAAGAAGTGGCCGTGCAGGTGGATCGGGTGCGCCATCATGGTGTCGTTCACCAGCGTGACACGGACGCGTTCGTCGCGCTCGAAGCGGATGGGCTCGACCAGCTCGGAGAATTTCCGCCCGTCGAAGCCCCACATGAACCGCTCCATGTTCCCGGTCAGATGGATCTCCATCGTGCGGGAGGCCGCGCGCCGGTCCTTGTTCGGCGCGAGAGACACCAGGTCGGTATAGACCAGCACCCGGTGCGGAACGTTTTCCAACCCCGTGGGACGCTCTCCCAGACGGTTGATCGGCGACATGTTGACCATATCGACGCCGACGCCGACTGCCATGTTCGGTGGCGCGTTCTCCGGATCGCGCATGTTCATGCCCGACATCGAACCGTGGTCCATTCCGGCCATGGCGTCCGGGCCCTGCGTGCCGCTCATCGCGCCATGGTCCATACCAGGCATGGACCCGTGGTCCATACCCGCCATCGAGCCGCCGCCATGGTCCATGCCGGCCATTCCTCCCATGCCCATATCGCGCATGGTCAGGTTGGGAACCTCGCGTAGCGGCGGAACCTCCGCCGTCATACCGAGACGGGGCGCCAGAGTGGCCCGCCCCATGCCCGATCGGTCGATCGCCTCTGAAACAATCGTATAGGCGCGGTCCTCGGTCGGCCGGACGATCACGTCATAGGTTTCGGCCACCGAGATCTGGAACTCGTCGGTCTCCACGGGCCGGACGTTGTCGCCATCGGCCTGGACCACGGTCATCGCCAGTCCCGGGATACGAACATTGAAGATGGACATGGCCGAGGCGTTGATGACCCGAAGGCGGACGCGCTCGCCCGGCCGGAACAGGCCGGTCCAATTTTCTTCCGGGCCATGCCCGTTGATCAGATAGGTATAGGTGGAGCCGTTGACGTCGAGAATGTCCCGGGGGTCCATGCGCATGCCCCCCCACATCCGGCGTTCCTCCAGGCTCATCCGGTCGCTGCCGTCGATCAGGCCGGTAAGCGATGTCCGCTGGCGATTGAAGTAGCCCGGATTCTTCTTGAGCTTTTCGAGGATTTCGTGGGGGTTCATGAAGCTCCAGTCCGAGAGCACCAGCACATGCTCTCGATCGTAGCCGACGGGGTCGGCCCCGGCCGGATCGATAACGATCGGACCATAGTGTCCCAAAGCTTCCTGCAGGCCGGAGTGACTGTGATACCAGTAGGTCCCGGACTGGATGATCGGGAACTCATAGACGAAGGTTTCGCGAGGCCGGATGCCGGGGAAGCTGACGCCAGGGACGCCATCCATCTGGAAAGGCAACAGCAGGCCGTGCCAATGGATCGAAGTGTCCTCGTCCAGACCGTTATGAACCGCGAGACGGACGTTCTGGCCCTCACGCAACCGCAGCAACGGGGCGGGAAGGACCCCGTTGATCGTCGTCGCCATAGCGGTTCGACCGCCAACGGTGAAAGGCGTGTGTCCGATGGTTAGGTCCACATTGGGGCCGGTCAAGGTCGGCAGATCCGCCCTCAGCCCCTGCGATCCGGTTTGCGCCCACGCGGGCATCAGGCCCTGCAGGGCCAGCGCGCCGCCGCCAACGGCCGCGCCACGCAAAAGGGCTCGACGATCGAGCTTCATACCTTACTCCGTAATCCTGTAGCCGACGTGCGGACGCCGACCCTCTGAAGTACCTACGCGTCCAGGACGCCCATCCCTCGTGACAGGCTGCCGCAGCCTGCTGACGGAAATCGACCGCCGGTCATCGGTTCCGCGTCGGCTCACAGGGTCATCCCCTGGGCGGTCAGAACCTCGGCCAGCTTGCGCCTTGCGCGTGCGACGCGCGTTTCGACCGTCTTGACGGACACCCCGAGGATGGCGGCGGCTTCGGCCTGGCTGCGTTCCTCGATCGCGGTGAGAAGAAGCGGCTCCTTGAGCTGCGGCGGAAGGTCGGCGATGGCTCTTTCGAGGCGACCCGCGTCCTGAGCCGCCTCGTGTTCCGCCTCAGGGTTCCGCGCCGTGTCAGGCACGGCGAGCGCTTCCGTATTCCCCAGGTCGCTCACACCAATCAACCAGCGCCGAACGCGCCGTCGTCGGCTCCAGTCCCGGCATTTGTTGATCGCGATCGTATGCAGCCAGGCTTCAAACGGTCTTTCGGGATCATAACGACGAATGGCCAGCCAAGCCGCCGCATAGGCCTCCTGAACGAGATCATAGGCTTCTTCGGCATCTCCGACGTAGCGGCGCACGAAGCGATAGAGGCTCGCCTTGGTGGCCGTCATCAGCTCCCCGAAAGCGGCGACGTCGCCCTCGGCGGCCCTTGCGGCGAAGCTGTCGGGCTCGCTCACCGAGGCTCAGTCGCCTTCTGTCGACAGGGCCTCGACGATGCGCCTATCGAACCGTTCTGCTTGGGCGGGCGTCATGACCGTGCGCATCTCGAAAATGTGGGCGATGGTTTCCTGCTGAAGGTCGCCCATGGCGTCGTGAAAATGGTTGACGGCCGGCTGGACGCGGCGACTGTCGCCGTCACTGGCGGCGATCGCCCCCGCAAGTTCGCGGTTGGAGGCCTGAACCCGACGCTCGAGGGTCACCCGTCGGGCCGCGAAACGGTTCTCGATCTCTTCGATTCGCTCCAACTGGCTCTTGTCGAGGTCGAGATCGCCGTGGACGATCTCGTGCAAGGACGGTTGGGTGTGACGTTTGAGAATCCAGCTTGCCCCGCCCCAGGCGCCAGCTCCGCTTGCTGCCACCGCCAGCGCCGCCGTGAGCGCGATCGACTTCCAGCCTGCCGACATCAACCGGCCTCCAGACGCGCCAGAGGCGAAAGCGAAGCCGAGGTGAACACCGCCATCTCCGAACGGGGCGGCTGCAACAGGGTCGCGCCGACGCCACCGTTCGCGATGCCCACGCTCAGCGCGAACGCGACCGCAACGACCCGGAATCGCGTCTGAGCCCGCTCGGAGCGCAGTTCCCTGACCCGCGCCCAGACGCTCGTTTCCAAATCATCCAGCGAGGCTCCTCCGGCCGGCGCGTGCGTCAGCCAATCATCCAGCTTGTTCATGATGCGTCGCCTTATTCCACGCCCCCATAAAACACTACGCGGTGCAGGATCGAGCCCCTCGCTCCGGCCGCATCGATATTTCGACACAAACCGGCGAGGGGCGCATCTCGTCCGCGCGTAACACTCCAATAGCAGGCATTTGGCGGGAGGGGCGAACGATGACGGGGCGTTGGATCGCGATCGTTCTGATCTTGGGCGCCCTGTTCGAGGCCGCCACGCCCGTCAGCGCTCACGAGGACCATGCGCCCTCCTCCGCCGTCGCGGCGGCGGCCGGACCCGCCGGAATGGCGGGCATGGATCACGGCATGGAGATGGACGGCCCGCCCAAACCCATTCCTCAGCGCGTCGTCAGCTGGCTCGGTCGCTGGCATCCGGCGGCGATTCACTTCCCGATTGCCCTGTTCCTCGCCACCGGCGTGCTCGAGGCAGCCGCCTTGTCGCGGCGCCGGGCATGGCTGGCGGACGGCACGCGGGTGCTCATAGGTCTGGCGTCGGTGTCGGCGATCGGCGCGGCGTCGCTCGGTTGGCTCGCGATGGGACTGCCCGGCCCTGGGGAGGATCTCACTCACACACTTCATCGCTGGATCGGGACCGGCATCGCAATCGCCGGCCTCCTGGCCTGGTGGGTCAAAGAACGCACCATTCAAACCAACCGGCCCGCCTGGGCGAGACCGGTCTACGCCGTGCTTCTGGTCTCGATCATCGCCGCCGTCCTGCTCAACGGCTTTCTGGGGGGAGTGCTGAGCCATGGCGTCGACCATCTCCGCTTCTAGGCGCCATCCTTTCCCCGACGTTCTGGCGCCGCTGACCAGTGTGCGGTTCTTTCTCGCTCTCGGCGTCGTGCTGTTCCACTACCAACTGGCCTGGACCCTGCCGCCCGAAGCCTCAGGTCTGCTTAACCGCGCCCGTCTCGGGGTCGACGTCTTTTTCATCCTCTCCGGCTTCATTCTGACGCATGTCTACCTGCAGGGAGATCAACCGCCGTCCTTTCGCCGCTTCATCGTGGCGCGCTTTGCCCGCATCTATCCGGCTCATATCTTCATCCTTCTTGGGATGCTGGCGCTCGTCGGCGGCGCGAACTTGGTCGGCGTCGGATTGGAACCGGGCCGTTTCAACGCGCCGGATTTCATCCAGACCCTGTTACTGACCCAGGCTTGGCTTCCGCGTCAGTCGATGACCCTGTGGAACGGCCCGGCCTGGTCCCTGTCCGCCGAATGGTTCGCCTATCTGGTCTTCCCGGCCTACGCCTGGATTGCGTTGCGCCTGCGTGAACGGCCGCTTGTGCTGGTCGGTCTGGCGATCGTCAGCTTCGGTGTCATCGACTTCCTCTACGGTCGCGCCTACGGTGTCGTCCTGCCCCGCGCCGAAGACAATCTCGGCATCCTGAGGATCATCCCTGAATTCCTCTACGGGATCGGCCTTTACTATCTCGGGCAACGCGTCCGCCTCTCGGCCCGAACCGCGATCACGGTCTGCATCGCCATGACCCTACTGCTGTTGGTCGCGATGCAGATCCCATTGGACGACCGGGTGATCGTGGCTCTGGCCGGCCCCTTCCTTCTGTCGCTCGCCCTGCTCGCAAAGTCGGGCGTCAGGATCTTCCTCGACCGACCGGCTTGGCTTTTCGCCGGCGAGGCCTCCTATGCGCTCTATCTCGCGCACATCCCGATCCTGATGGTCTGGCGCAACGCGATCCAGGCTCTGACAGGGCTGGATGGCTCGTACCGCATGGGCCTTCCTGAGCTCGCGGTCCTGCTCCTGACCACGCTCGCCGCAGCCGCTCTCATCCATGTGCTGGTCGAGCGACCCGGCCGATCCGTGATCCGTCGATGGCTGGACCGCAAAGCCCTCGCTTCGCCCGGCGAGACCCGTCGAAGCCTCAACAGCGACCAAGGAGAACCATTCTGATGACGCGCGCCTTCATGATCTTGGCCTTCGCCCTGACGGCTCCGGCCGGTGCGGCGTTCGCCCATGACGAACCCGCCGCAGCGACGGTGTCGCGCGCGGCCGCCGAGCCGGCCCAGGCGTTGCAAGGCTATCGTGCCGCCATCGAGGCGCTCGACGGCCGGGCGGGCGCCGCCTTCTTCTGGCCCGAGGGACAGGTGCTCGAGCAGGGCGGTGTGGAAGGTTCCTACACCAACTATCTGTCGCACCATCTCGGGCCTGAGTTGGAGGCCTTCTCGGCGTTCAGCTTCAGCAACTATGACGTCGATCTCCGGACGGTCGGCGATATCGCCTACGCTACGGAAACCTACAGTTACCGGATCTCCTTCAAGGATTCGAGCCGTGCCGCCATCGAACGACGCGGCGTCGCAACCAGCGTGCTGGAACGGCGACGCGGCGAATGGCGCATCATCACCTATCACTCCTCCTCGCGCACACCGCGTGCGGGTGGCTGACGCCGGGCATAGCCCCCCTTGCTAATCGGCGAGGTGGCGGACCGCTTGCGGTCCGCCCCGTTAACCGTTTCAGAAAGTCACATCATGTCTCATTCCACGATCTTTGCCCGTCGCGGGTTTCTTGGCTCTGTCATTCTGGTCGCCGCCCTCCCGACTATGGCCTGCGCCCGGCTTCGCGACCCCAGTGTGATGACGGTCTACAAAACGCCGACCTGCGCGTGTTGCGACGCTTGGGTGGAACACCTTCATCGGGCCGGAATTCGTACGACAATCAACGTCCTTCCTGATCTCCGTGGCTTGCGCAGCAGTCACGGGATGCCGGAGGCGCTGGCGTCATGTCACTCCGGCCTGATCGACGGATATTTCATCGAGGGCCATGTACCGGCGGAGGATGTGCGTCGCCTCCTTACCGAACGCCCCGACGCCGTCGGCATCACCGTTCCGGGAATGCCGCTAGGCTCGCCGGGGATGGAAACCGACGCCGGAGATCGGGACGCCTACGACACCCTTCTGGTCCTCAGATCCGGCGAGACGCGTGTTTTCGCTAGCCACAACGCCTGAAGGTCAAGATGAAGACGCTCCGTATCTCGACCCAGTTGCACAAATGGGTGGCTCTCGCTGTCGGCATCCAGGTTTTGTTCTGGGTCGCGGGCGGACTGGTGATGACCGCCATTCCGATCGAGACGGTGCGCAGCGAACATCATGTGCGCGAGCGTCCGCCGACAGCGCTGGATCTCGCACAGGTCCGCCCGGTCGCGGAGATCGCAAACGCGCGCAGCCTGACCCTGTCAAAGGCCGAGTTGCGAGAGACGCCCCGCGGACCGGCGTGGATGCTGAGCCCTGTCCAGGGCGCTGCGCTGACGGTGTCGGCACGCACCGGTGAAGCGTTTCCCACGATGACGCCGGACGTCGCTCGCAGGATCGCAACCGAAGCCTACAGGGGGCAGGGCGCGGCCACCGGCGCGACGTTGCTTGCTATAGCGCCCCAGGAAACGGGTCGCGAGGGCCCGATCTGGCGCGTGGATTTCGACGACATGGAGCGGACCACCTTCTATCTGTCGCCCCAGACGGGCGAAGTGGTTACACGTCGATCCAATGTCTGGCGCGTCTACGACTTCTTCTGGCGCCTTCACATCATGGACCTGGAGAAGGGCGAAAACTTCAACCATCCGCTGATCATCATCGTCACCTTCCTGACCTTCACTATCGTCATCACCGGTTTCATCCTGCTCTGGATCAGACTGGCGAGAGATTTCACCCTCTGGCGCGCTCGCCGACGCGATCCGCGCTGAGGCACCGCGTCGATCAACCCCGTTTTCCGCACGCCTCATCCTCAAGATGATCCGATGACCGCGTCCACGCCGCCGACGACCGTACTGCGCCCGCCCCCGATCGGCCGGGGCGGTTGGCTGGATGCCCTACGCTTCATCGTCGGTGCGATGATCGTCCTCTACCACTTCCGCAACGTCGCGCCGCTGCCCTTGCCTGATCTTCATCCGGTTTTTGATCGCGGCTATTTGCTGACGGACTTCTTCATCATCGATTCCGGCTATGTCCTCGCGCGGGTTTACGCCGACAGGCTCGCGCAGCACCGCATCCCGCTGCCCGCCTTTTACAAGCAGCGCTTCCTGCGAGTCGTGCCCGCGCACATGGCCGTGAGTCTCGGCTTGGCCGCGCTCGTCCTCGCCGCTGCCTTGGCCGGGCAAGCGCCCAGCCATCCGGAATGGTTCGACTGGTCCTCATGGCCCGCCCAGTTTTTCCTCGTGCAGGCCTACGGCGTTCCGGGGGGCGAAGGCTGGAACGCTCCGACCTGGACGCTTTCGGCGCTTCTGGGCTGTTATCTCGCCCTGCCTTTCTTGGCGCGCGTGGCCAAAGACCATTCTCCGTGCTTGATCCTCGCGGCGGGCATCGGCGGTCTGCTGCTGGCGAATCTCACCACCCATGCGCTCTTTGGCCTGCCCGTCTACGAAATGCCGTTGCGTCTGGGTTTCGTTCGGGCGTTTCCGCTCTTCGTTCTCGGCGTAGCCGTCGCCCTTTTCGCCCGTCAGGTCTACTGCTCTCCGCGGTTGGCCGTGGCGCTGACGGGTCTGGCGCTCATTGGTCTGATCCTGCTGCAGGCGTGGGGGCGCTATAGCCTGCCCACGCTGGGCCTGCTTACCCTGCTGATCTTCGCCGCCGGGGCCCTGCCCGTCCGGCGGAAGTCGCGGGTGGTCGAGCATCTGGCGCTGATGGCCTTCTCGATCTTTCTGACGAACGAAGTGGTGAGGATCGCCTGGTTCGGCGTTCTTGACGCCGCCGGCTGGTCTGGATGGAGTCCGGCGGCTCGTTGGGCCGCCTGGGCCGCCGGATTGGCAGCCGCATTCATCGCCGCAGCGATGTTCCGGTATGGGTTCGACCGGCCGACACAAGCCTGGGTCAACCGGACCGAAAGCCGTAGAGGCGGCCTTCCGGATCAGAAGAGCGAGCCCCCCGCACCAGCGCTCTGAGGCGGGGGGGCCCTCTTACATCACCATGGCGGCCGGCGGCGCCTGGGTGCCCATGATCGCCACGGCGAACAGGAGGGCGAGCGCGAGGCCGCTCTCGAGGACCAGGCTCCTGCGAAGCCGCTGGAGCGCATGTGGGCGCGCCCAGTCGTCATCGAGGCTGGCTCCGAGGTTGGGGGTCAAAACGAACCGGTTCGAAGCCGCCAGCAACAGCATCAGGCCAAACACCGCGAGCTTGAACAGAAGGAGCCAGCCGTAGGGCGTCGTCACAAGCCCTGGAAGCCCGTCAATACCGATGAGGAACCAGCTATTGATCAGGCCGGTCGCCGTGAGCAGCGCGACGGCAAGGGTGCCCAAACCTGAAAACCCCTCAAGCGCGGCGTGGGTCAAGGGCGCTCCGGCGGCATGGCCGTGTCGGGGGCGGAGCATCAGGGTCAGGGCGGCGAGGCTGCCTAGCCATAGGCCGGCGGCGAGTGCGTGCACGACGTCAGCAACGAGATGCGGCCAGCGCCCGGCGCCTTCGGTGGCGCCGCCGTGACCGGTCCAGGCGAGGCTCGCAGTCACGACGCCGCCGAGGATCATCAGGCTCGCCCAGGCCGCGCGCGAAGGCTTCAGGATCACCACCAGCACAGCGGCCAAGGCGGCTCCGGCCGCACGAACAAGGAAGGCGATGCCGAGGCCGGTGCCAAGTGCGACGTAGGACAGGGATTCGGGTTTCAAGGCCTCGCTGACCGAGCCGGCCATGACCGCGGTCTGAACGACCAGGGCGGCCAGGGCGGCGACGCTCGTAAGGGCGCCAGCGATCGCGAGTGTCGTTCGCGGCCATCTTTCGATGGCCGCGTTCGACAGGGGCATCCTGAACGCGAAGAAAAGGGGGACGCCAAACAGGAGGGTAGCGCCGATATACTGCCCCAACCTCAGCAGGATGACCGTTGTTTCCATGGGATCACCGAACGACGAAGTTGGTGGTTCCCGTCATGCGGTGACCGTCGGGCGAGGCGACCCGCCAGTTGACGGTGTAAGCCCCGGCGGGCAGCGCACGCGCAGGGGCGCCGGACACCGTCTTGCCATCGTCGGAGACTTGCGTCCGCACCGGGATCGTCGCGCCGGCCGCATTGACCACGTCGAAGCCCGAGAAGGCCGGCACCATGCGTTCGCTGAAGGTCAGGGTGATGGTGCGCGGAGCGCTCACCGTCGACCCGGCCGCCGGAGTCGCCGACACGAGACGCGCATGCGCATCGGCCTGACTGGCGAACAGAGAGAGCGCGGCGATGGAAGCCGCGAAGGTTGCAATCTTGAAGCGGGTCAACTGTAACTCCTTTGGAACTCGACGCCCCTACACCTGATACGCGGACGGCGGACATACCCCTCAACAAGTCGGCGACTTCTATACCGCCCGAACGCCCGCGTCGCTGAATCCCAGTCAGGTCTCCGCCAGGAGCGCTTTCATTTGAGCGATCTCCTCTCGTTGCGACCTGACGATGTCGTCGCACAGGGAGACGATCCGTGGATCACTGAGCTTGGCCTGCTCGCACATCAGAACGGCGCCGGAGTGATGCGGGATCATCGATCGAAGGAACTCGTGATCGCCCACGAAAGCCTGTGTCCGCATGCCCCAGAACGCGAACAGGAAGATTACGACCGCGCCCGCGGCGATGGCGAGATTGACCTTGCCCGAGGGGTACATGCCGCGCATGAAGCCCAACATGAGCAGGCCCATGGGCGCGACCATCATCAGGGTCATGTAGACGTTGTTAAGGTTGAGATAGAAATGATCGAGCGAGGCGATCATCGTATACATCACCAGAAACATGATGACGAAGTCGATGCCGATCTCGATAAAGAAACTCTTGTAGAGGTTCTTTCCTTGCTGATGCTCTTGCATGATGTCCTCCTTCTGCTGTCGCGAGGCTCAGTCTCACCAGACACTCGCGCGAGCGTCCGCGACATTGGTCGCGACATGATGCGGAAGGCGGCGTCCACCGGACGACGCGAACCGGTCATTTGGCTTGCCGGCCATCAAAAGTCATACGCGCGGGGGCGACGCCGCACTCGCCGCCAGGCTGGTTTATTTTCCAACGGCGCGAACATTCATGCAGGCAACCTGCAAAATGACACCGCCATAGGAGACGAATTTAATGTCCGGGTAGACTCTCCGGGAAGCCTAGCCGTAGGTTTCATGCTGGCGGGTCCCGGAACGGATAGACGCTGATCCTGAGCCGGGGGACGCTTTGCGTCGGCGGCGATCAGGGCTGAAACGCCCGGCTTCCGTACAGAAGTTCCAGGCCCGCCCCCTTCCCTCCGCGGCCCCCTCGTGCGGCGTTCAGTCGCTGTCCGGATCGATGATGCCGGCACGTACCGCGACCGCAACCGCTTCGATCCGGGTCCGCACCCTGAGCTTGGCGCAGGTCTTCTCGAGGTAACTGTCCACGGTCCTGTGCGAGAGGCCGACGATCTGCCCGATATCGACGGAGCTCTTGCCGCGGCTGACCCAGAGCAGGCATTCGGTCTCGCGCGCGCTCAGGGGCGTCATCGGTCGAGGTTCTGACGGGGATGCACAGTCCATGGCTGCTCCTTGACGTGTTTCGCGCACGTTGGGCGGGAATCCCCATTTCAGGCAACGACAGTGAATTGCGGGCCGCCCGCAATAATCTTGCGGAACGAAGGCGCCAGCTCCCGCGCACCCAGCCGACTTGCGCGCCCGCCGCCTTTGATTCATGGTTCGCCTGCCGGCGTCCGCGCTGGTGGGGCCTGGAATCCCCTGTGCGACATCTGATCATCGACGACCCCGCGCCGCGCGCGGATGTCGGTTGCCGACGGCTCCGGAGGCATGCGCTCGCGCGCGTGCGCCCGGTCGCGCGGCCGCGCCGGGATTCCAGACCTCTCGTGAAGAGGCCGGAGAGGCGTGGTGACAGAGGCGAAACAGCTCGGCGTGGATGGACGGGACGGCCTGAACCGCCTGTACCGGCAATACGCCCCCTGGCTGAGCCGTCGGCTGCGGTCGCGCATTGGGCCGGACGACGCCGCTGACGTGGTTCAGGAGACCTACATCCGCGCCGCGCCCTACGCCCTGGCGGACATCCGGCATCCGAAGGCCTTCCTTCTGCGGATCGCCATGAACCTTCTGCGGGACGAGCGCCGACGGCAGTCGCGCCAGCCGCAGCAGAACGAGGCCGAAGCGCCTCCGCAAGGCGAGGCCGCGACCCAGTTCGACGAGCTTCTTCTATCGCAGGTCATCCATTCGATGCCGCCGCTCTACCGGAACGTCTTCGTTCTCAACCGCTTTGGCGGTATGACTTATCCAGAGATCGCCCGGACGCTCGAGATCAGTGTGCAGACGGTGCAATGGCGAATGGCCAGGGCGATCGAGTACTGCGCGTCTCGGCTGGACCTTTAGGCAAGACGGATGACGATCGAGGGTGACGTCGACACGAGACGGAAGGAAGCGGCTGACTGGTTCGCGCGGCTCAACCAGCGCACGGTCACGACTGCGGATGTGAGAGGTTTCAGCGACTGGCGTCGCGATCCTGAGAACGCGCGCGCCTTCAGCCGTGTCGAGGCGATGTGGGAGGCTGCCGGGACCCTGGCGAAAAATCCCGATATGGCCAACCTGACGCGGGAGGCTGCAACGGCGGCCAAGCCCGTCCGGAAGCCGAGGCTGGCGACGGGCCGTCTGATCCCGATCGGGGTCGTCGGCGCGCTGACCCTGGCGCTGGGCGCGGGCGGCGTCCTGTGGATGTCGCAGCAGCCGACGCGCTACGCGACCGCGGTCGGCGAGCAACGCACGATCCAGCTTGAAGACGGATCGCGCATCATCCTGGACACCGGCTCCGAGGTCGCGGTGCGGTTTACCGGAGGGCGTCGCTCGGTGACGCTCAACAACGGCCAGGCGATGTTCGACGTCGAAGGCGATCCGGCTCGACCCTTCATCGTGGCCGCCGGCGACACCCGGGTGACGGCGATCGGCACCCGGTTCGACGTGCGCCGATCGGGGGCGGGCGCCCGCGTCATTCTCGTCGAGGGTCGGGTCGACGTCAGACGAGAGGCCGCGGCGGACGGCCGCTGGGCCTTGTCGCCCGGTCAGGAGGTCACGACCTCGGCGCCCCGCCCGACGATCGCCACGGCCAATGTCCCGGCCTCCACGAGCTGGACCAGCGGGCGGCTGACGTTCGAGAACACGCCCATCGCCGAGGCTGTGGCGGAGGTGAACCGCTACAGCCGCGAGCCGATAGAGCTCCGCGACAGCCGGATTTCCTCGGTGCAGGTCAGCGGTGTCTTCAACGCCGGCGACATCGACGGCTTCGTGGCCGCACTGAGCGACCTTTACGCCCTCCAGGCCACCAGGGCCGAGGATGGCCGCATCGTCCTCAGCGGACCCGCCTGAAAATTTATCCGTACCCGACTTAGAGGAAACCCCGCGACCCAACGTCTCCTCCCCGTCCCGCACATCCGCGGGTAGAAAAACGGGGGATGGTCATGGGCCAAGGATTCACGTCGACCGCGCTTGCCGCACTGATGATGGGCGTCGCCACGCCGGTCATCGCACAGTCGAGCGATGTCGCGCGCCGCTTCGAGATCGCGGCTGGCCCGCTGGATCGCAGCCTTCCTGAGTTCGCTCGCCAGAGCGGGCTGCAGATTCTCTATCCCAGCGCACTCGTGGCGGGGCGGCAGTCGCCCGCCGTCAACGGCGACCTGACGTCAGAGGCGGCGCTCACGCTGCTCCTTCGCGATTCCGGACTGACCTATCGCCAGAGCCGCCCGACCGTGTTCGTCCTCGTCGATCCCTCGGCCCGCGCCGAAGCGTCCGGGGTCGAGGCGGTTGAGCTCGACGAGGTCGTGGTCACCGGCACCTATCTGCGCGGAGCCGACAGCCCGTCCCCCGTGACCGTCATCACTCAGGCCGACGTCGCGCGACAAGGCCGGGCGACCGTCGCTGAAACATTGGCCGCTATGCCGCAGAATTTCACCGGCTCAGCCTACGAAGGCTCGGCCAATACCGGGGCCGACCGCTCTGGGCGCAACATCGGATCCGCGACCGGCGTCAATCTCCGTGGCCTCGGGGCCGACGCGACTCTGGTGCTGGTCAACGGGCGACGGGTCGCCGGAACGGGCAGCGCCGGGGACTTCGCGGACATCTCCAACATCCCGTCCAGCGCCATTTCGCGGGCCGATGTCCTGCTCGACGGCGCCTCGGCCCTCTATGGCGCGGACGCGGTCGGCGGCGTGGTCAACATCATCCTCAGATCCCGCTTCGAAGGCGCAGAGACCCGGGCCCGCGTCGGCGGAACGAGCGACGGCGGCGCCGAGGAGTTCCTCTTCTCCCATGCTGGAGGTCTAAGCTGGGGAAGCGGCAGCATCGTCGCCGCCTACGAGTATCACGATCGCAGCGAGCTCCAGGGGGCAGACCGCGACGCTACCGCAGACGCCGACCTGCGCCGGTTTGGAGGAACCGATCGCCGGCTCCTCACGGCTTCACCCGGAAACATCGTCCGCCTCGACGCCGCCACCGCGACCTACATTCCGCTCTTCGCGATTCCTTCCGGCCAGAATGGCATTGGTCTCGCGCCCGGCGACTTCCTGGCCGGGCGGATCAACAGGACGAATCAACTCGAAGGTCAGTGGTTCCTGCCGGATCAGAAGCGTCAGAGCGTCTTTCTGGCGGCGAGGCAGAACCTCCCGGCCGGGTTCAGCCTGGACGGCGATGTCCGATACACCGAGCGAGACTTCTTCCTGAAGACCAGCGCGGACGCGGGGACCTTCACCGTCACCGCCGCCAATCCCTACTTCGTGTCGCCGAACGGCTCGACCTCCCATGACATCGCCTACTCGTGGGTCAACGATCTGGGACCGGGCGTGTCCGAAGGGAGCACCGAGAGCGTCGGCGGTGCGATCGGTGTATCGGGCGGACTCCTCGGCTGGAATGTCTCCGCCTACGCCAGCGGCGCACAGGAGATCACCGACCGCCGTCTGTCCAATCGTGTGCAGACAACCTTCCTGCAGGAAGCACTGGGCGCAAGAGCGGATCTACCGACCACGACTTTCAGGACAGCGACGGACGGATTCTTCAACCCGTTTGGCGGCCCGGCCGCGAACTCCGCGACGATCCTGGCGCACATCGGCTCGGGCTACACCGATACCGACTACGTCAGCACGGTGTCGTCCTTCAACATCAAGACGGATGGGACGGTCTTCGAGTTGCCCGGTGGTCCGCTGCAGGCTGCGTTCGGCCTGGACTTCCGCGCCGAGCGGTTCGAGTCGGGTGGCGAGAGTTTTCTGTCCGGAACCGCTCCGCGCGTGACCGCCCCGATCTCATTCGAACGAGACGTTTCCTCCGCTTTCGCCGAAGTCCGCGTTCCGATTTTCGGCCCGACCAACGCCCGCCCCGGCCTGGAACGGCTGGAACTGTCGCTGGCGGGGAGAGTGGAAGACCACGAGGGTGTGGGGAGGACGAGCAATCCCAAGCTCGGCGTGCTCTACGGCCCAACGCCCGATCTGGTGTTGCGAGCTTCCTGGGGGACGTCTTTTCGCGCGCCATCCCTCAGGGAGTTGCAGAGCACCTATCAGATCGGCCCGTCGTTCCTGAACCGCGGCGGCGGCAACGTCCTGACCCTCATCCAGTACGGTGGAAACCCCGACCTCAGACCGGAAACCGCGGAGTCGATCACAGCGGGCTTCGTCTGGACGCCGGCCGCCTACGACGGTCTCCGCCTCGAAGGCAGCTGGTTCCGCACGCAGTTCAACGACCGCATCGGCAATCCGGTTCTTCAGAACCTCGTCAACGCGCTGAACGACCCGGCGCTGGCCCCCTTCGTTCGCTATGTCACCCCGACCACGTCTGCGGATGACCGAGCCCTGGTCCAGTCGCTTCTGGACCACCCCGGCAACTTCAATCCGACGGTCTTCCCGGCGACCTCCTACGGCGTCATCGTGGACAATCGTTTCGTCAATGCGGCGAGCGTCGAAGTCGAGGGACTGGACTTGTCCGCGCGCTACCAGTTCGATCTCGCCGCCGGTCAGGCGATGATCGACACGACCATCACCCATCTGCTGACCAATAATCGGCAGATCACCGCGGCCTCCCCCACCGAGCACCTGCTCGGGGATCCGAACTTCCCGGCCAGATGGCGGGGGCGTGCCGGAACGCAGTGGATCCGCGGTCCGATCACTCTGGGACTGGCCGCGAATTATGTCAGCGGCGGCACCGACCCGTTGACCAATCGCGGGATCGACGACTGGACCACCTTCGACGGTCAGGTGCGATACGATTTCGCGGCGGGTTGGGGGGAAGATCTTTCGCTCAGCCTCAATGTGCTGAACCTCTCCAATGCGGCGCCGCCCTTCTACGACTCCCCCAACGGTCTCGGTTTCGACGGCGCCAATACCAATGCGCTCGGACGCCAGGTCTCCCTCCAGCTCGTCAAGCGCTGGTGATCCGACATGCGCATCACTGTGTTGTGCGCGCTTGGCGCGCTCGTGCTCGCATGCCCGTCGCGCGCTGTTACGGAGCCCCTCACCCTCGACACGCTGCTCGGCCTGGAGACTTTCGGACGGATCGAGATCGATCCCTCGGGCTCTGTCGCCGTCTTCGAGGAGCGGCGCGCGCGTGGAAATCTTCCGCAGTACGATCTGCAGCCCGAAGGCTTTCTCCGGTACGCAAATCTTTACCGGCTTGACCTCGACAGACCCTCCGGGATCAAGCCGCTGCTGCCGATGGAAGAGGACGCGGGCTACACCATGGGGCCCTTCTCGCCCGACGGCTCTCAGCTCGTCGTGTATCGTCTCCAGGGGCACGTGTTCCGGCTCGGCATCGTCGATCTGGGAACCGGAGTCGTCGCCTGGAGCGACCTCTCTCCCGAAAGCGGCGCCTGGGGGCGATCGGTGCAGTGGATCTCGGACAGCGAGCTGCTGGTGCTCGGTATGCCTGACGGCGATCTGCCGCCGCGCCTCGCGATCCAGATCGTCACCCAGACCCGCCTCCCCGATCTGTGGGCCCGGGCCGCACGGGGTCAGTCGGCCTTCGTGTCCGCCGGCCAGGGGGCGCCCGAGGAAATCCGCGAGTCCCGCATCCTCTGGCGCGTGAATGCGGATACGGGCGCCGCCACGGTCCTGACCGACGGCGACTTCCTTGACTTCGAAGCCTCCCCGGACGGGAGCCATGTCGCCGTGCTCAAGGACGGCCCTCTGGCCGCTCCCCCGGGCCTGGACGCCTCGACCGAGTTTCGCCGGGCGCGGTCGTTGCGTCTGCTGAACACGCGGACGGGTTCGTGGGTAGACCCGCCCGAGGCCGTGGACATCTCCACCAGCCTTCTCGGCTGGTCGGCGGATTCCTCGGCGTTGCTGGTGAGCGTCGTCGGCGCCGATCCTGCCCGTCTCCTCTCGATCTCGCCGACTGGCCAGGTTCAGGATCGAACTCCGACCGGCGTGTCGCCGGACAAAGAGCCCGACGTCTTCGGAAGCCCGACAGCGCACGCGGCCTGGCTTGGCGGCGAAGTCGTCGTTCGCGGCGCCCGCGACGGGCAAATGGCATGGTGGTCCGGACGCGGGACCGGGGTCGTCGCTGTGAACAGCCTGAGCAACACAGCGCGCGTGGTCGCCCGTGGACGACAGTCCGCGCTTTTCGAGGATCGAGGGCGCGTCCTTCGCCTCAGCTCCGACCTGTCGTCCGAGGATCTCGGCCAGACCGGCAGGATTTCACGCTCTCTCGGCATCTTCGGGTACAGACGCCAGACCGACCCGATGGGCGAGAGTGCGACGGAGGTGGTGGGAGACGGCGGCCGGTTGTGCCGGGTCTTCGCCGATGTCCAGGCCCAACCGCCGGCATGCGTGGCTGCGAGACCCGGCGCCAGCGTCAGTTGGGAGCGCAGGGTCAGCGTCGGGATCGGAAGTGAAGGTCGTCAGCTCAACCAGCTCGAGGTCCGCAGTGACGCGGGTTCCGAGGTCGTAAGGCGTCTCAATCCGGAGCTCGACACGGTCTTTGTACCGGAGGCCCGCCTGATCACCGGTCCAGACGGCGCCCGGGGCTGGCTGTTCCTGCCCGAGGCGACCTCCGGTCAACCGCCACCGGTGATCGTCATTCCCTACCCCGGAACGACCTATTCCACCGCTCCGGCAAAGATGCGCCCGGAGATGGTGCAGATGACCCAGAACGGGGGGCTGCTTGTCGCGGCGGGCTATGCGGTCATCTACCCCGATCTACCGACGAACGCCGAGCCGTCGGTTGGTATCGCGGACAGGATTCTGGCCGTTGTCGACGCCGCCGCCGCCGACGGTTCGATCGATGCCGATCGGATCGGGCTCTGGGGTCATAGTTTCGGAGGCTGGTCGGTCATGATGAGCGCCGCCCAATCGCCCCGTTTCAGCGCAGTCGTAGCCCTCAACGGGCCCTACAATCTGCAACTGTCTCTTGCCGACATGGCCCAGAGCCAGCGCATCCTCGGCGGAAACACCATCGACGCCGTAAGTGGCGCGCGATGGCTCGAAACCGGGCAAGCAGGGATGCTCAGACCGTATTGGATGGATCCCGAGCGATATCGGCGAGGCAGCCCCTTCGAGCAAGCCGACCGCATCAGGACCCCGATCCTTCTTTTCCACGGCGAGTTGGACTTCCTCGGGTTTCACACCGAGCAGATGTACGCCGCACTCGTTCGTCTCCACCGACCGGTCGCGTTGACCTATCTGTTCGGCGAGGACCACAGCGTTCACAACCCGGGTAACGCCCGGGTCTACTACGATCAGCTGACGGCCTGGTTCGACCAGTATCTCAGGCCCGACGAGAGGCGATCCGGGCCTTCCACCGCCGAAGCCAGGCTTCGGTCAGCGCCAGGGTGAGCAATCGGGAGAAGCCACCCCGCCAGACCAGGGCCTCGCGGGTCATTTCGTCCGCGAGCCCCCGAGGCAGGAGCTCCGCTGCGGCCAGTTCCCCTTCCAGGAGATAGCCTCGAAGGAAATCGAGCTTGCCGGCGACGGCTTCACCGTAGAACGCGCCCAGCTCTCCCTTGGAACGTCGATGGAAGATGGCGGCAGGGATGGCGTCGGCATAGGCTGCCCGCGCCGCAGACCGGTCGCGTCCTCCCCATGTCAAATCGACGGAGGACCAGGCGAGCCCCGCTTCCACAACAGGTTGGCTGAGAAGCGGGTTCACGCAGGGCCCATTTCGGCTCCGAACCGCGTGCCCCTGGAATGCCTGGGAATTCACCAGTCCAAGGATCTGCATCACCTTCCCTGGAGGAACGCCCTTGAGCGCTTCGAGCCAGGGATGCCGCCGCTCACGCAACGCAAGGGAATGAGCGCGTCGCGTCTGCAACCAGGTTCTGGGCCAGAGCGACTGACCGGTCCATCGCGCAGCATCATGGAGAACCTGTGCCCGCGCGCGCATGCGCCGTTCCAGCACTTCGTCGAAAGCGATCAGGAACGTCGGCATCTGGAAGAACACCACGTCACCGCCCTGGCCGGTCAAAGAGCCCCAGGCGCCCGAACTTTCCACACGACCCGCGATGTCGTCATTGTAGTCAGTATCGATATCGTTGGTTGCCGGCCGAAAGGCGTCTGTTGATCGAGCCAGACGCGCTGGAGACAGGGTCAGGCCGCTGCGCCTCACTGCCGTCAGGTCGTATCCGTGCCGTTCCACGACGGGCCGCGCGAACGCCCGCTCGTCGCCTTCCGGATCGCCAACGAAGTGATTGACCCATTGGGCGACGCGGGCACGCTGTTGATCCGTGAGCGCGCCGGCCACGATCGCCGAATCCAGACCTCCGCTGACCTCGGCGATCCACACCCGCTCTCCGGCCAGCGCCTGGACCGTCCGATCGACCACTTCACGAAGGTCGGGTCGCGCCTTCTCCCTGGCGTTCCGATAGATGTCTGCGGGGCTCCAGATTTGCCGGGAAGCGACGCCGCCTCGGCCAGCGACCGTGAGACCGCCTGCCGCGACCGGTGTGAGTCCGGACAACGCCAGTTCGTGGCGATAGCCGCCACCTCTTGCGAGCAGCCCCCGCATCGATTGCCAATCGATGGCGAGCTCGTCGGGCAGCAGGCCGTCCAGGGCGGGCGGCGCGGTCGGCGCCACCACGCTCACGCCGCCCTTGCGCCACACTACGGCCTCGACGGCTCCAGAGGGGTCTCGCAGAATCGCCGCGCCACCGGGGGTCCGCCGGATCAGGACGTAGCGTCCCCAGTGGGTGGAAACGACTGTCGCTGCTTGCTTCGCGTCGAGCACACGGCAGGCCAGAACGCCGCGTTCGGCCGCCGACAACGGACAACCAGTCTGGTCGAACATCTCTCCGACCACGGCGCCGTGGCCGTCGAGAGCGGCTACGATCTCAACCCGGGACGTCGCGGGCGCGTAGACGGCGATGAAGGGGTGAAAGACGCGGCGACTCCAGCCGGCCCCGGCGAGGCGTCGAGCCACCTTCTGGCTCAGCGCCTCCAGCGCCGCCGCATCGTCTCCCACCAGAACGACGTAGGCGTCCGCGCTCATGGTCACATCACCATGATCGGCCGGTAGATGGTCAGGGTGTCCGGCGCCTGGCTGACGCAATGGTCCCCCACCTGGAGCCAGCAGTGCGCGAGGAATGGCCACACCCGCACGCCGAAGACCCAGTCGGCGTCGAGGTCGGCGGCGTTCAGGAACCGGAGCAGGAGCTCGGCCTGAAACAGACAGGCGCCGACGACAGGCGCATAAGGAAGCATCCGGTGAAACACGCCGACCCTCGCCGCGATTGCGGCCAGGTCGTCACGACGTCCGCCACGTCCGGAGACATTCTGCGACAGCGCCTGCAGCGTTGGCTTGCGCCGAGCCGTATCGGCCCAGAGCAGCGCGAACGTCGCCATGTCTGCGGTGGAAGGCGTTCCGACCTCGACATCCGGGAGACGATGCAGCGGGATCGGCGGCGGTGGGCGGCGCGGACCCGTTGGCGCATCCGCGTGCAGCAGCTCGTTCGCCGCCAGATCGAGCATGAGATCCATTGGGGCCAGCAACGATCCGCCGTCCACCTGGACCTGACTGCAATCCGGAACCAGCAGATAGCCGTCCGTCGAGAGGTCCAGCAGAACGAGATCGGAGCCCGCCTTGGCGGCGTACACCGTGTCGGCGAGTCGGCCGCGCTCGAGATGGTCTCCGAACGAAGGCGAGACGGCGGGCTGCATGAAGGTCCTTGAAGCTGAATGCGGTTGTCGCTTGGCTTTCCTGGGGCGGCAGATCGGGCCGTCAGCTGTGACGGCCCGTCCGTCTTCAGCCGACCGGCATATCCCACTTGAGGTGGGAGTTGAGCTCGACGAGCTCGCCGTCCATGGCAGCGCGGGTCAGGCATCGCGCCTGACCCAACCGCAGGACTCGGGTGGTGGCTTTCATCACCAGTCTCCGTTTCGTCGTGATGCCCCTAGACGAACGACGCCACGGTCGGGACATCCCGGGCGTGTGGGCCGCCCCTGTGGGGGCGGCCCATTCGGTCAGGCGCCGACAGTGATGTCGTAGCGCTCGGCCGGGTTCAGCTCGATGAACTCGCCGAGGACGCCGGCCCGGGTGAGCTTGCGGGCGGCGCCCAGGCGAACGAGGCGCGAGATGCTTTTGGTGGTCATGGTCGTCTCCTCTTTCTGAAGGTCGACGGAAGGTCGACGACGCACCATCAGCACCCGGGTTCAAATCGATTCAAACGATATTGCGGATGTATTCGGCGCCGTCGGGATCAAGCCGCCTGACCCGCGCGGCCAAGCCGCCGGCGGCGGTCCGCCACCGCGCGTAGTAGGCGTTGAGGTGGTCCAGATCCGATCCTTCCGAAGGGCATGTCGACCCGTTCAGACGACGGAGTGGGGCGAGCCGACGCCTGACCCGTAACAGGCTCTCGACCAGGGGCTGGTTGTCGCAGTGCTCCACCAATGTGACGATCCAGGCCTCTACCGCTTCGTCGGAGCCGTCATCCAGCGGCGGCACGTTCATCGAACAGGTCGCGGCCAGCCGGACGTGTGCGGCCTCGAGGTCCAGCAATCCCACAATGTCTTCGACCGGCGCGGATCGCGTAAAGTAGCCCAGCCCTCGCCGATCTTCGACGAGACCTTCGCCGCAGAGCCGGGACAGAGCCTCCCGAACGGGACTGGTGCTGAGCTTCAGCGATGCGGCGATATCCGCCACTGACAGGTGCTGGCCTGGCGCGAGCCCCTGCTCGAGGGCCCTCCGCAGACTAGCCGTCGCGTCGCCGAAGGGATCACGCTGTCTCACGGGCCATCCCCGCAAGAAACCGCCTTCGCCCGTAGTTCATCGACCCTCCATCTGCGGGGCGCGCACGCGGCGAGGTAGCGTCTATACTCACATCCGCAAGAAACTTGCGCCATAACCGCAGCTTTTATGCTGTTGATCTTAATAGGCTTTCATTTGACGCAAGCCTGAGGCATTTTTCAACCTGCAGAGGTGACGGGAGTGTTGGTTGCGTGATGTCGATGGCGGGGCGGTGAACCGGAACATGGACAATCGGCAGACCCAGTCATCCAACGCGGTGCTCTCCTCCAGCCTGCGCCTCATCCGGTCTCACCGGCGGATGCGCACGGTCGACGTGGCCGCCGGGATGAACATGGCTCTTCGCTCCTACGAACATTTCGAGTCCGGAGCCGGACGCATCAACCTGGAGCGGATCCACCGGTTCGCCGAGGTCACGAACAGCGATCCGCATGCGATCCTGGCGGCCTTGGCGCTTGGCTCTCCGGCCTTCGCTCTGCGGTGCGCCGACAACAAGCTGGCGACCATCATCGCCGTCGTGCTTCAGGAATTCGACGAGGAGGCTGGTGACGCCATCATCGATCTCGATGCGCGAACGATCATCAACGCCTTCACCAAGACACTGAAGGATCTCGCCGACCAGTCCGTCAGCAAGGATGCGGAGGCGGAGGCCTGGCTGGAGCAGCGCAGGGGCCGACTGATGACGCCGGCGCGTGACGACGGAAACGGCGAAAGCTGAACCCCACCGTAGATTCACGCCCGAGACCTTCCGTCTCGACGGTGCGCGGCGTTCGGGGCTCAATGGCGATGTGCGCCTCGAACCGTCCCATAATCCGACTAGCGCGACCGCCTGCGTGGACGACCTCACGTCGCGCCAGCGCGAATGTCTGACCTTGGCGGCCGAGGGCCTGACATCGGCCGCGATCGGGGATCGTCTCGGCGTCTCACCACGAACAGTTGATGAGCACCTGACGTCGGCGTGCGTGGTTCTGGGGGTCCGAACCCGAATCCAGGCCGTCGCGAGACTGGTCAGGAGCGAACGGCCCGCGGAGGGGCGCAGCTTCCGCCCGTAAATTTCCGGCGGGAAGGTCGCGGGTCGTTTGCGGAAAACGGATCGGGTGAGGTGATCGGCGTTTCGCCAGGAGCCCTCCATGCTCGATCTCGTCGCGGTTCTCGCCCTCTCCCAGGCCTGTGCGCCGTCTATCGCACCCGAGACCCTGGCGGCGATCGCACACGTCGAGAGCCGCTTCGATCCGTTGGCGATCGGCGTCAATCGGGGCGGCCGTCGTCCCCCTCCCGCCCGCGATGCCGCCGAGGCCACGCGGGTGGCGAAGAGTCTGCTGGCGACCGGCGCGAACCTCGACCTCGGCCTCGCCCAGATCAACAGCAGCAATCTGACCTGGCTGGGACTGACTGTAGAACAGGCCTTCGACCCCTGCCGCAATCTGGCGGCCGCCGCGACGGTCCTGCGCGCCGGCTATCAGGTGTCCGGCCCGACAGCCGAGGACGCGCAGGCGGCGTTACGCGTCGCCCTGTCCCGCTACAACACGGGGGACGCGTCGAGGGGATTCCGCAACGGCTACGTCGGCCGTGTCGAGAACGCCGCCGTCACGCTCCGGCTGACTGCCCCGCCATCCTCGGCGCTCCCCACAATCTCCATCAACCCGACGCCGCTTCCGCCCTCCCCGCCTCCAACGGCCGCCCCCGTCTGGGACGTCTTCGGCCGGCCGGAACCGGAGCTGATCGTCTTTTCAACCTCCCCCGAACGGTGACTCTGATGCTTTCAATCGCGCCTTCGCGCCGCCCCGCCCGTCATCTCGGCGCCCTTTTCTCTATCGCCCTGGCCGCGACCGCCCTGACGGCCCAGCCTGCCCTGGCGTCCGCGAACGTCGAGGGACTGCTGCAGAACGTGGTCGACATGCTCACGGGCAATACCGCGCGGCTTCTTGCGGTGCTCGCCGTCGTGGTCGTCGGCATCCTCTGGATGTTCGGCCTGTTCGACCTGCGACGGGCAGCCATTGTGGTGCTCGGCATCGTGGTGGTCTTCGGGGCGGCCGAAATCGTCAACCTGATCACCGGGGGCTCGTGATGCCCTTTCCCGGACCCGTCCTGCTGATCGGCGCGACCGCCGGCCTCCTGTCGCTCTGTCTTGCCCAGGGCCTCGGCCTGATCTCTCCGAAGAGGTTCGCCCAACTCGCGGGCGGCGGCGCCGGCGGGATCGCCCTGGTCTGCGCCGGCGTCTGGCTCATCGACGGAGGCGGACATGGGTGAGGAACGCCTGACCGAGGATCCGCTGTTCCTGGCCTGCACCCGCCCGGCCATGATCATGGGAGTGCCGATGGAGGCGATGGGCGTCAACGTCATCCTCTCGGGCGTCGTCTTCCTCGTGGGAGGCAGCCTGCTTTACCTGCTCGTCGCCCCGGCCCTTCACCTGGTGTTCCGCGCGATCTGCCGCGCCGACCACAACGCCTTCCGTCTGCTCTTCGTCTACGTCGACACCAAGGGCCGCTGCCGCAACGGCGCGCTGTGGGGCGGCAGCTCCGTCTCGCCGCTGCCCGTGGTGCGCCGCTACGTCGTCGAGGAACTGCGTCGTGGCTGACGGCGCCGCCTCCCCGTCGCGCCTGCGTCGCGAGACCGAGGTTCGGTCCCACCTCCCCTACGCACGCCATGTGAACGACCACATCGTCGCCCTCGACAGCGGCGCTCTCATGATGGTCTTCCAGGTCGCGGGCGCGAGCTTCGAAACCGCCGATGTCCGCGACCTCAACGACTGGCACGTCAAGCTCAACCAGGCCTGGCGCAACCTCGCCGACGACCGGCTGGCGGTCTGGCACCATGTCGTCCGCCGCGAAGTCGCTCCATCATCCTGCGACGGCTATCGGTCGGCCTTCGCCGCCGGCCTGGCTGCGGACTACGACGCCCAGATGTCCGGCCGCCGCCTCTGGGTGAACGAGCTGTTCGTCACCCTGGTGCTGCATCCCGGCCGGGACGCGGGCGATCGCGCCGCCGCCCTGATGCGCCGCCTGCGCCAGGCGCGCCGCGACGACGGTGAAGTGATGGTCGCGCAGGTCCGGCGCCTCGAGGAGGCCGGCCGTGACCTCGCGCAATATCTGGAGCGCTACGACCCGCGCCGTCTCGCTCTGTTTGAACGGGACGGTCTCTGGTTCTCGGAACCGCTCGAGGTCATGGGCCTGATCCTGACCGGACGGCGCTCGCCCGCGCCCCTCGTCTACGGGCACCTCGGCGCGGCCGCCTATACCGTGAGAGCGATCTTCGGCCGCGAGACCCTGGAGCTGCGCGGCGCGGCCGGGGAGCGTTTCGGCGGCGTCCTCGCGATCAAGGAGTATCCGGCGACGACGCGCCCAGGCCTCTGGGACGGGCTGCTCAACGCCCGCTTCGGCTTCGTGATGTCCCAGTCTTTCGCCTTCCTGTCGAAGGCCTCGGCCCGTGCGGTGATGGAGCGCAAGCAGAACCAGATGGTCTCGGCCCGCGACAAGGCCGGGTCCCAGATCGTCGGCCTGTCGGACGCCCTGGACGATCTGGTGAGCAACCGGTTCGTGATGGGCGAGCATCAGGCGTCGGTGCTGGTTCACGGCGACACCCCCGCGGCCCTGGCGGACCATCTGTCGAAGGCGCGCGCCATACTGGCCGATTCGGGACTGGTGGTGGCGCGCGAGGATCTGGGGCTTGAGGCCGCGTTCTGGTCTCAGTTCCCGGGGGTCTTCTCGCGGCGAACCCGGCCGGCGGCGATCACCTCGCGCAATTTCGCGGCGTTGGCGCCCCTTCACGCCTACCCCGTCGGTAAGGCGGACGGCAATCATTGGGGTCCGGCGGTCGCGCTTCTGCGGACGACGGCGGGCTCGCCGTTCCACTTCAACTTCCACGTCGGCGACCTGGGCCATGCCTTCATCTGCGGGCCGTCGGGATCCGGCAAGACCGTCGTCCAGAACTTCATGCTGGCTCAGCTGGAGCGCTTCGGCGCCCAGCAGATCTTCATCGACAAGGATCGCGGCGCCGAGATCTTCGTGCGGGCCAGCGGCGGAACCTACCTCGCGCTGCGCAACGGAGAGCCGACGGGTTTCGCGCCCTTCAAGGCGCTGTCTCCCTCGCCCGCCAACCGGGCCTTCCTCGTCCGATTGGTCCGGACGCTGGTCGCCCGCGGCGACGACACCCTTTCGGTCGCCCAGGCCCGGGCGATCGACGAGGGCGTTTCGGCGCTCGAGGCCCTGCCGCGCGAGCGGCGCTCTATCGCCGCCCTCCGCAGCCTTTTGGGCCAGGCCGACGCCGGCGGGATCGGCGCGCGGCTGGAGCGCTGGCAGAAGGGCGGTCCACTCGGCTGGGTGCTCGACAACGACGAGGACGCGCTCAGTCTGGACGCTCGCTTCGCCGGTTTCGACATGACCCACGTTCTGGATCAGGACGAGGTCCGGACCCCGGCGATGCTCTATCTGTTCCATCGCATCACCGAGCGTGTCGATGGTCGACGGTTGGTCCTCGATATCGACGAGTTCTGGAAGGTTCTGGGCGACCCGGCTTTCACCGATCTGGCCCAGGACGGTCTGAAGACCTGGCGCAAGCAGAATGCCTTCATGGTGTTCGGCACCCAGTCGCCGGCCGATGTCCTTCGCTCGCCGATCGCCCACGCCATCCTGGAGCAGTGCGCCACCCAGATCTTCCTGCCGAACGCCCACGGGCAGGCGCGGGACTATGTCGACGGCTTCGGGCTGACGCAGGAGGAGTTCCGCCTCGTGCGCGAGGAGCTCACGCCGGAGTCCCACCGCTTTCTGGTCAAGCAGGGCCACGACAGCGTCGTGGTGGAGCTCGATCTCGGCGGCATGGACGACGCCCTGGCGATCCTGTCCGGTCGCGCCTCCACGGTCGCCCTTCTGGACCGCATCCGCGCCGAGGTCGGCGACGACTACGCGCACTGGCGCGCCCCCTTCCATGCCCAAAGGAGAACGTCATGACCCTTCGTCATCTGGCGTCGGCCGCCCTGGCCGGCGCCCTGCTGCTCGCCGCCCCCGCCGCCCAGGCCCAGTATGTCGTGCACGATCCTCGCGCCCTGGTGCAGATGATCGAGGACGCCCGCACCAGCCTGCAGCAGTTGCAGGCCCTGCAGGCGCAGATCGAGGAACAACGCGCCCTCTTCGACAGCCTGAACGATCTGTCCGACGTCAACGGCCTGGCTCAGGCTCTGGGCCTGCCCGAGGTGCGCAATCCGCTGCCGGATGCGCGCTCGCTGCGCGCCGCCGCCGAAGGCGACCTGTCGGCTCTGGGGGCCCTGGCCGACCGGGCCGATGCGATCCGTCGCGAAACACGGCTGTTCACACCGTCTGCCGGCGAGTTGTCCGAGGCCGATGCCTACTACCGCGACAGCCTGGAGCGGGCCGGCGCGCGCACGGCCCGTGATCTGGCCATCGGAGAGGCCGTCGGCGAGGCGTCCGACCGCCGACTGGGGGGCCTGGAGACGCTGCGCCGCGCGCTGGACACCGCACCCAATGCGCGCGCGGTGATGGACCTGGAGGCCCGCCTCGCCGCCGAACAGGCGCTGATCCAGAACGAGCAGCTGCGCCTGCAGGGGCTGGCCGTCACCCAGGCCGCAGAAGCGCGGCTGGAGGAGCAGAGAAACCGCGAACGCGCCGAGGCCGCGCGGGCCGCGCGTCAGGCGACCTACGAACGGGCCTTCCGGTGAGGCTCGGGCGTCTTCTCGGCGTCCTAGCCCTGGCGGCCTGTTCGCCCCCGGAGCGGGACGCTGCGGCCTTCGCGGCGGAGCCGGAAGCGGCCCTCCAGGTGGTCGCCGACTGCGACGCCGGCGCTCACCGGTCCGACTGCGCGGCGGCGCGAGGGGGGCTGGCGGAAGCCCGCCGGCGCGATCGGATGGACGCCTATGCCCGGACGTTCCGCGAGCCCTGATCATGTCGTTCCGCGTCTTCGAGCCCAGCTACGACTTCATCGACGAGCGCCTCAATGTGTTCCTGGGCGAACGGTTGTCGTCGGTCATCGCCCAGGTGGAGGGTCCGCTACGCGTCGCCCTGCTCCTCTATGTGGTCCTGTACGGGTACGCGATCCTGCGCGGCTCCATCACCGAGCCCATGCGGGATTTCGCGGTCCGCTCCATCAAGCTCGCCCTCCTCTACGCGCTGGCGACAACCCCCGCCTATTCCACCTTCGTCACCGGGCCGCTGTTCAGCGACATGCCGAATGCCCTGACCCGTGCGGTCAGTGGCTCTGAAACGCCGAGCGTGGGGGCCGCGTTCGACCAGTTCTTCGCCTATGCCGCCTGGCTGGGCGAGGACATTTCCCGGGACGCCTCGGCTTTCAATCCGGCCCCCTACATCGTCGCCGCCGGGGTCTTCATCGTCGGAGCCCTGGCCGCCGCCCTCGGTTTCGGTGTGGTGCTGGTCGCCAAGCTGGCGCTCGCGCTTCTGGTCACCCTCGGCCCGATCTTCATCGCCTGCGCCCTGTTCGACGCGACACGCCGTTACTTCTTCGGGTGGCTGAGCCAGGCCGTGAACTATCTCGTCCTGTTCGCCCTGATCATCGTCATCTTCCAGCTCGTGCTGTCGCTGGTGCGCGACCAATGGGGCTCGATCCAGGGCTCCGATCCCATGATCGGCGGCCTGATCTTCATCGCCCTTTGTCTGCTGGGCGCGATCTTCTTCCTGCAGACGCCGGCCATCGCCGCAGGCATCGCCGGCGGCGCCAGCGCAGGCCTCGCCGACTTCGCCAACGCCGCCGCCCTCGGGTCGAGCCCTTCGGGACGCGCCAGAGGTCCGCAGGAGGCCAGCCGGCAGCCGCCGAAGGGCGGCGGAACCATCCGACCGAACGGAGCCTGACATGAGCCTTCGCCTGCTATTGACCCTGTGCGTCCTCCTCGGCGGCTGCGCCACCGGACGGACGGAGACGCCGCCGACCTGCGACGGTCGAGAGCGGCGTCCCGCCAATCCCTACGGGTCGATCCTCGTCCCATCGCTGCCCGCGACGCCGCCCGAGCCCCCGGTCGAACCGGTCGAAGGCGAGCCGTCGGCGGGAGGCTGCGCATGAGCGGCGTCCCTTCCGAGGAGCTGAAGCGCTATTTCACCGAGGCGCGGCGCTGGGACCAGGACCGACTGGCCAGCGCCCTGCAGTCCCGGCGATTGGCGTGGGCGGCGGCGAGCGTGGCGGCGGCGCTGGCGATCTCGGCGACCGCGGCCGTGACCTTCCTCACGCCCCTCAAGACGAGCGAACCCTTCGTCATTCGCGTCGACCGGACGACCGGATCGGTCGACGTCGTGCGCGGCCTCTCGGCCGACGACGGGCCGATCCGATATGACGAGGCGGTCAGCAAATACTTCCTCGGCCAGTACGTCCGAGGCCGCGAAGGCTATCTCGATCCCGCCGCCGAAGATGCGTTCCGCCAGGTCTCGATCCTGTCCGCGCCCTCCGAGCAACGCCGCTGGGCCGACCTCTACCGCGGCTCAAATCCGGAAAGCCCCCAGAACCTCTACGGGCGCGACGGAGAGGCCGTGGTGTCGATCCGGGCGATCGGCTTCATCAACGACAGCGTGGCCAATGTGCGGTTTCGCCGGACGGTGCGGCAGGCCCAGCAGATCACCGAGAGCGACTGGATCGCCACGATCGCCTTCGCCTACACCCGGGCCCCGATGTCGGAGGCGGATCGTCTGCGCAACCCGCTCGGCTTCCAGGTGACGTCCTACCGCGCCGACCCGGAGGTCATTCGATGAGAACCCCCGCGCTTCTTCTGGCCGTTGCTCTGGTGGCGACGGCGAGCCCCACCCTGGCTCGGACCGATCCGGGCGGCCGGATCCAGGAGCTGACCTATGCGCCGAACGGGGTCTATCCGATCTCCGGCGCCTTCCGCACGGCGACGCAGATCATCTTCTCGCCCGAAGAGACGATCCGGCACGCCGCCATCGGCGACAGCGTGGCGTGGGAGGTCGCGGCGGAGGGGTCCGTCCTGTTCCTGAAACCACGCGAGCGCCACCAGTCCACCAATCTTCTGGTCGTCACCGAGAGAGCCGGCGTCGCCCGGCACTACGTGTTCGAACTCCTGGCCCACGACCGGTCCGCAAGGACGGCGGCCTATCAGGTCCGCTTCCGGTATCCCGACGACGATCAGGCGCGAGCGGCCGCCGCCCTCGCCCTCTCGGCGCAGGTCGCGGAGGAGCGCCTGATAGGTCTTGAGCTTCAGGCCGGCGCCATCGAGGGCCGGCGCAACCTCGCCTATTCCGCCCAGGGGGACCCCGGCCTCCAGCCAAGCGAGGTGACGGACAACGGCCGGTTCACGGTGCTCCGCTTCCCGGGCAACCAGCCCGTGCCCGCCATCTTCGAGGTCGCCGGAGACGGATCCGAACGGCTCGTGCCCTACGATGTCCGCGGTGAATTCGTGGTGATCCACGGCGTGGTCGCCGGCCTGCGCCTGCGCCACGGCGGGTCGGTTCTCTGCATCTTCAACGAGGCCTTCGATCCGCGCGGGCGCGCGACCGGGACCGGAACGGCGTCTCCGGCCGTCGATCGGACCGTGACGGGAGACCGGCCATGACCACTGCAGCTCCGCCCCCGCCGGCCGAGACTCCGGAGACGCCGACGACAGGACAGGACCGGGGCGTTTCGCCGATCGCGGGCCGGCTCGTCGGCCGTCAGGGCCGGATGATCACCCTCGCGGCCCTCGCCGCCGGGTGCGGGGTCTTTCTGTTTGCAACCTGGGACCGGGGCGGAGACCGCGACCGCGATCGGGCGGCGGACGATACGCCTCCCCGCCAGCTGGCGCCGTTCGAGCCGGCGCGACGGGCCGAGCCGCCGCTGCTGGAAACGGCGGAGACAGACCCGTTCGCGCCCACCCTTGTCGATGACGACGAGCGGATCCCTGCAATCGAACCGGGGCCTGCCGCCGGTTCGACGTCTGGACCGACACCAGGCGAACAAAGACGCGCGCTCGCGGAAAGCGCCCAGCGGTCGCCGGTGCTCGCCTACAGCCGCCCCGGCGGCGCCCCGGATCGAGCCGCCGCGGCCGTCGCCCCCCTCCTCGCCTCGGACCGGTCCGACCCGCCCGGTCATGAGCTCGACACCCTGAGACGGGTCAGCCCGATCGCCTCGGCCCGCGCCGGCCGTCTGCCGGATCGCAACCTTCTGATCACGGCGGGGTCCAGCGTGCCCTGCG
Source organism: Brevundimonas vesicularis NBRC 12165 (assembly GCF_001592205.1). GTDB lineage: Bacteria > Pseudomonadota > Alphaproteobacteria > Caulobacterales > Caulobacteraceae > Brevundimonas > Brevundimonas vesicularis. The sequence continues at coordinate 74,352 of NZ_BCWM01000006.1, forward strand.
TCCTGCAGACGGCGATGGACAGCTCGACGCCGGGCTACGTCAGCTGCCTGATTTCGCGGGACGTCTATTCGGAGAATGGCGCGGTCGTGCTGCTGGAACGAGGGACCCGGGTGCTCGGCGAGTACCGCGGCGCCGTGGAGCCGGGTCGAGGCCGGCTGTTCGTTCTGTGGACCCGCGCCGTCACTCCGACCGGCGTCGCCGTCGCCCTCGCCTCGCCCGCCGCGGATTCGCTCGGGCGAGCGGGTTTCGACGGCGCCATCGACACCCGGTTCTGGGACCGGTTCGGCGGGGCGCTTCTGTTGTCGATCGTCGATGACGCCGCCTACGCGGCGGCCGGCGGCGGCCAGTCCCTTCAGTCCACCGCGCGCGTGCCGTCGGACGCCGCCTCAGTCGCCCTGCAGGGCTCGGTCGGCATTCGGCCCACCCTGCGTAAGGCCCAGGGAGCGGAGGTCTCGATCTTCGTAGCTCAGGACCTCGACTTCGCGGACGTCTATCGCCTGCGGCCGAGGTGATGCGCGACACCTCCGTCATCGACCACTACCTCGCCCCGCTCCGTCCCTTCCTGGCTCCCCAGTCGGTGACCGAGGTCGTGGTCAACCGGCCGGGCGAGGTCGGGGTGGAGCATCCTGACGGCTGGCGCTGGCATGAAGTGCCCGAGCTGACGGAAACCTGGTTGCGCACCCTCGCCGTCGCGGCGGCCGCCTACACCGGGCAGGATGTCGATGCCGAGCGGCCGATCTGTTCGACGGTCCTTCCCGGCGACGCGCGGTGTCAGATCGTGCTGCCGCCGGTCGTCCCCGCCGGCGCCGTCTCCCTGACCATCCGCAAACCCTCCGGCGCGCGCATGGGTCTCGAGGACTTTCACGCCGCCGGCCTGTTCGCCGCGGCCAGGACCGTGCACGGCGGGCTAGATGAGACCGACACCGAGCTGATCCGCCTGCGCGAGGCGGGCGACTGGGTGGGTTTCTTCCGACTGGCGGTCGAGCGCCGCCGCAACATCCTCATCTCGGGCGCAACGGGCTCCGGCAAGACGACCTTCGCCAAGGGCCTGGTCGAACTCATCCCCGAGCATGAGCGGCTGCTGACGATCGAGGACACGCGCGAACTGGTCCTGCCTCAGCGCAATGTCGTCCATCTGCTCTATTCGAAGGATGGCCAGGGTCTGGCCAAGGTCGGCCCGAAAGCCCTTCTGGAGAGCGCGCTGCGGATGCGCCCGGACCGGATCCTGCTGCAGGAGCTCCGTGACGGAACGGCCTTCTTCTTCCTGCGCAACGTCAACTCCGGCCATCCCGGATCGATCACGACGGTCCATGCCGATTCCGCCACCCTGGCTTTCGAACAGCTCACGCTGCTGGTCCGGGAGTCCGAGGGCGGTCGCGACCTGCCGCGCGACGACATTCGCACGATGCTGCACCTGATGGTCGATGTGGTGGTGCAGATGAAGAAGATCGACGGCCGGTTCCTGATGACGGAGGTCTGGCATGAGCCGCTTCGCAAGCGCCGCGCCGGCGACTAGAGCGGGCCTGGTCGCGGTCGCCGTCCTGGCCGCCCTCGCCCTGTTCACGATCGGGACCCTGACCCTCGCGCTGATCGGCCTGGGCCGCTTCTCCGGCGACATCGATCCTGCCCGGGTTCCGGGCTGGTTCCTCTACTACCGACAGGATCCCGAGGTCCGCCGTTGGCTGACGATCGGCGGCGCCGTCATGGGCCTGGTGCTTGTCGTGCTCGCGGCCGCCATTGCTCTGGGCATACGACGCCCGCTGCACGGCGCCGCACGTTGGTCGACGGCGGGTGAGCAGCGCCGGCACGGCCTGCGGGCGCGCAGCGGACTTCTGCTGGGCGAAGCGACGGGAGAGCTTCTCGTCAGCGACGGTCCCGAGCATGTGCTGCTCTACGCCCCCACCCGCACCGGCAAGGGCGTCGGGGTGGTGATCCCGAACCTGCTGGCCTGGCCGAACTCGGTCGTGGTCCTCGACATCAAGCGGGAGAATTTCAACGCCACCGCCGGCTTCCGGGCAGAGGCCGGGCAGACGGTTCACCTGTTCGACCCGCTTGCCGCCGACGGGCGGACGGCGAGGTTCAACCCTCTCGATCATATCGACCGCACGAAGCCGGTCATCGTCCTCGATGAACTTCAGCGGATCGCGGGCATGCTGTTCCCCGCCCATAGCCATGCCGACCCCTTCTGGTCGGAAGCGGCCCGGACTGGCTTCATCGGGGTGGGCGCCTATGTGGCCACCACTCCCGATCTGCCGTTCACCCTTGGCGAGATCTACCGCCAGCTGACCGAGGGCGATCCGCGTGATCGCTTCCCGAGGCTGATCGAACAACGTCGCCTCGACGGCGATCCTCTCCCCCGAGGCGCGACGACGGCCCTGACCGATTTCTGCAGCTCCGGCGAGAACACCTTCGCCTCGATCCGTCAGTCGATCACCACCCGGATGGGCCTGTGGCTCAACCCCCTGGTGGATGCCGCGACCAGCGCCAGCGACTTCGATCTGCGGACGATCCGGAACGGCCGCCTGTCGCTCTATCTGGCCGCCTCGCCCGAGAACATGGATCGTGTCGCCCCGCTCTATGCCCTGCTCTTCCAGCAACTGGTCGATCTCAACAGCCGGGACCTGCCCGCGCCAGACGCCCCCCGGACCCTGGTGCTGCTCGACGAGTTCGCCCGTCTCGGCCGCGCCCCGGTGCTGGCCCACGCATTCGCCTGGGTCGCCGGCTATGGCCTGCGGCTGCTGCCGGTCGTGCAGAGCCCGTCCCAGCTCCGCGCCCTTTACGGCCCGGACGTGACCGAGGACATCCTGACCAACTGCGGCCTGGAGATCGTTTTCGCACCAAAGGAGTTGAAGGTGGCCCAGGAGCTGAGCGAGCGGCTCGGCTACTACACCTACCGGGCGCGCAGCCGCAGCCGTCCGATCGGCCTGGGACAGGGCCGACGCAGCCTGACAGACTCCGATCAGAAGCGGGCGTTGATGCTCCCACAGGAGCTTATGCAGCTCTCCGGAAAGGCGCTGATCGTCCTCAAGGCGGGGCTGTCGCCCACCCGTGGACGCAAACTCGTCTTCTACCGCGACCGCCGCTTCACCGCCCGATTGCGGCCGCAGCCGGAAACTGCGCCCGCGCCGCCTCCGCCGTTGGCGGCCGTCATTCCCCGATCACCAGCGATCGAGGAGCCTGACATGGACTTCGACAGCATCGTCCGCCGCTTCGCCGCGGAAGGGCTCAAACCTCCGGCTCCGGGGGCCAGCGAAGCCGAGGTCCAGGCCTGGCTCGACCGCGTCGTGGCGGCCCCCGCCACCGCGCGCGCCCCTCTCGAGCGTAGACCATGAGCCAGTCCGCCCCTCGGCCGACTCCAAGCAACCGGCTGGCGCCGCAGCCCGGCGCCGCCCCGGAGCGCCGCTCGCTCGACAAGGGCGACGTACCCGCCCAGCTGCTGGATCGGTATCTGATCGAGCGCGATCGCCAGGGCCGGCCGGAGCGCTACTACCGCGACCACAAGACCGCCGATCCCGTCTTCCGCGACCACGGCCGTGCGTTGTCATCGCTCCAGGCCTATCCGGACTCGGTCGCCTCCATGCTGCGGATCGCGCAGCACCGGGGATGGACGCACATCAAGGTGTCCGGAGACGAGGCCTTCCGCCGCGAGGTCTGGGTTCAGGGCCGTAGCCTTGGCCTGGAGGTGGCCGGCCACAAGCCCACGGAACGCGACCGCCAGGCCGCCAACGATCAACCGGACCGCGTCGCGGGCGGGCGCCCCTCCAGGGATGCCGAAACCAAGCCCGCCACGCAGACCGTCAAACGGCGGCTCGAGCTGGCGGCCGTCGTGGTCCGCACCCTGATCGCCGATCCGGCGGTCCAGACGCGACTGATGAAACGGGCGTGGTCCCGGGCACGATCGGGGGCGGAACAGACGCACGCTCGCGATCCCGGCAAAAGTCGGAGAGCGGAAAGAAGCCGAGAGCGGTAGGTGAGAATTTCAGGCAGCAGCCATTGACGATCGCGGTGAGCACGACAGTCCGCTCGAGCGCATTGTGGGCAACTGGCTGTGGCCCACATCGGATCTCGTTGAGGTCCGCCATCGATCTCGGTCGTCCCGCCTCAGCCGGGCCAGCGCCGGTGCAGGTCGTCGAGCACGAAGGCGGGGGCGTGGACGCCGCCTTCTAGCGGGTGATCGGCCAGGTGCGGGTCGTCCGGGGCCAGCTCCGGGTGGCTGTGCGGAACAGCGTCGGGATCGCGGCGCGGCCACAGGAGAAGGCCCGCGACCAGGCCAATCGCGCAGAGCGCCGCCAGCGTCAGGAAGGCGGCGGCCGGATTGACGGTGGCGCTGACCAATCCCGACACCGGATAGGCGATCAGCCAGCAGGCGTGGGACAGGGCGAAGTAGGCGGCGAATAGCGCGGGCCGGTCCTCCGCCGCAGACGAGCGACGCAGGACCCGTCCGATTGGAACGAGAGTCATGCCGTAGCCGGCGCCCAGCACCAGCCACAGGCCCAGAAGGACCGGGTAGCGGGTGGCGAGCATGCTGCCGGCGATAAGGACCAGGGTCATGATCACGCCGCCTGTGGCGACGACGCTGCGATCCGGAACGCGCTCCAGCACGCGGGGCAGGGTCAAGGCGGTGGCCATCGAACCGAGACCGAAAGCAGCGAGAGCCCAGGCGGTCGCCTGTTCGCCGAGGTCAAAGCCCGACTGGACCAGGACGACGGTATTGACGAACACCATGGCGCCGCCCGCCGAGGTGGCGAGGCTGAAGGCGAGGACGCCGCGCAGACGGGGCGTCAGCAGGAACAGGCGCAGGCCACCGGTCAGACGTTCGATGAAGGGACGGGGCGCGGCCGCCTTGGCGGTCGGGAGCGCCGCCGAGACGACGAACAGGGCGGAGATGACGAAGCCGATCGCCGTGCCGCCGAAGAGACCGCTCCAGGTCATGACCGACAGCAGCAAGGCCGCGAGCACGGGACTGGCGACGCTCTCCAGATCGGCGGCGAGACGCGAGAGGGACCGGGCCTCGGTGTATTCGCGCTCGTCCGGCAGGAGGTCCGGGATCATGGCTTGGAAGGCCGGGGTGAAGGCGGCGGCGGCGACATAGAGGACCGTCATCAGGGCATAGACCTGCCAGCCCTCGCTGACGAACGGCAGGCTGGCGGCGACCAGTGCTCGGACGATGTCCAGGCTCACCAGCAGGGTCTTGCGCGGCAGGTTGCTGACGAGGGCGCTGGCGAAGGGCGCGACCCCGACATAAGCGACCATCTTGATGCCCAGCACGATGCCGAGGATCTCGCCCGCATTGGCCCCGGCGAGGTCGTGGGCGAGAAGGCCCAGAGCGACGGTGGCGAGACCCGTGCCGAGCAGGGCCGCGACCTGGGCGGTGAAGAGCCGTCGATAGGCGGCGTGGCGGAGCGGGGCGAGGAGTTGCATGGGCGATCTGCCGGTTGATGTTCGAGGATGCGCCTGTGCATCCGAAAAGGAAGGGGCGGGCCGACCCTTTCGAGATCGGCCCGCGTGGATCAGACGACCCGTTTCACCTCGGAGTATGCGCCTTCGGTGCGCAGGGTGATGGTCACCGGCTCGCCGGTGCGGTTGCGCCAGAACCAGCCGTGGCTGCCGGTGAACGCGGCGGTCAGTTCGCCGGTCTGTTCGCTCGCCGAGCCCTTGCCGTAGCCGTGGTAGGACAGGCCCGGACGGTCGGCGTGGGTGTCGAAGTTGATCCGGCCACCGCTGCTGGTCCAAGTGAAGCGGGCGGTGGCGCCCTCCTCCATGACCAGTTTGATCTCGGCGCCCTGATCCGGCTCGAGGGTGATGACGGTTTGGTCCGCGCGACCGCCGGCCGGGGTCGGCGGCAGGGGTTGCGTGGCGGCAGGTGAAACTGTTGCAGCGGGTGCAACGGGAACCGCGCCGCCTGCCGCGATCTGGGCGTCCATGGCGGCGTCGGCCTCGGCTTCCTTGGCGAGGGACACCTTGATGCGGCCCATCTCGGTCAGGCCGAAGACGGAGCCGATACGGGTGGGATCGACGCCGTATTCCGCCGGCATAACGATGGTCACGGTGATGACGGCGGCGACCACGGCGGCGATGCCGGTGGATTTCAGGAGCTCGGACGTGCTGGGCAGGTCGGTGCGGTTGGGGCGGTTTGCGTTATACATGGAGGGTCTCCGATCACATGATGAAGAGGCCGACGAGCTGGTAGCCCGTCAGGAGGAAGCCGAGCGTCATCAGCACGACGTTGGTGAGGTAGGCGTGTTTCCAGAAGCTGTTCGAGCGGCGCCAGAACCCCATCAGGATCAGGATGCCGCCGAGCGCCAGAAGCTGTCCGGCCTCGACCCCGATGTTGAAGGCGATCAGGTTGCCGATCAGGCCGTCGGGCGAGAGCTGGAAGTCCTGGAGCTTGGTCGCCAGGCCGAAGCCATGGAACAGCCCGAAGATCACGGTCGCGGCCTTGGTCGAGGGCTGGAAGCCGAACCAGCGCTGATAGGCGCCCATGTTGTCGAGCGCCTTGTAGACGACCGACAGACCGATGATGGCGTCCACGACGTAGCTGGAGACGCTGACGTTGGTCAAAACGCCCAGCAGCAGGGTGGACGAGTGACCGATGGCGAACAGGGTCACATAGATCGAGATGTCCTTCATCCGGTAGAGGAAGAAGATCACCCCGAACAGGAACAGCAGGTGGTCGTAGCCGGTGACCATATGCTTGGCCCCCAGGTAGACGAACGGCCAGAACAGGAAGCCGGAGGTTTCCTGAATATAGCCCTTGTCGCCCTCGGCCACGCCGTGAGCGAGGGCGGAGCTGTAGAGCCCCTCGATGAAGAAGAGGCCGAGCGTGAGCAGGGCCAGCAGCATCAGGGAGCGGAGCCGCGATCCTGGATCGCGGGACGCTACGGAAGTCATGAGTGTCCTTTCGGTGCGGTGGGGGAAGGTTCGGGAAGGAAGGTGTCGCGCGCCCAGAGACGGGCCGGTCGCTCCCACAGGAAATGCAGGGCGAAGGCCGCCGCGACGGTGATGACCAGAAGGAGGGCAGCCTCCGGCGCGGACATCCGGTAGGCGCTGGTCATACCCATCCACATCGCCATGCCGTTCTTCCAGACGATGAGGAGCGGCAGATGGACGAGGTAGAGGGCGTAGGAGGCCTCGCCCGCCGCCAGCGCCCACGGATGGGCGAAGGCGCGGTCGGACCCGGACCGGGCGAGCTAGGCCAGGGTCAGGATGAAGAGGTCGGAGACGAACACGGTCAGGCGTTCGTCGGCACTGAAGCCCATCATCAGGACGAGGGTGGTTGTGGCGCCGATCGCCGCCCAGCGGGCGACGACGGGCGACGGACGCAGCCGCGACCCGAGCTGATAGAGGCCGATGCCGAAGAGGAACTCCGGCACGATCCTCAGCACGCCCAGCACAAGCTCGGCGTGGGTCAGGATCTCGTCGTATCGCGCGCGGTAGAGAGCATCGATGCCGACGAATAAACCGACCGCCAGGGCGATGACCGCCCAGGGGTTGCGGCCTCGCCTCAGTCCGATCCAGGCGAAGACTGGGAAGGCCAGATAGGCGGCCCACTCGGCGGACAGAGACCAGGACGGCCCGTTCCATTCGTTCGGGGTCGTCGCCGGGAACCAGGCGTGGATCAGAAGGACGGCTTGAAGGAAGCCGACCATCGAATAGCTTTCGGCGTCGAAGGTCTGGTTCAGGAAGACCGCCGCGATCGCCAGGACGGCCATGAAGGCCAGCATGGCGATGTGCGCCGGATAGATCCGCGCCAGACGGGCGATCAGGAACCGCCCGTGATCGTAGGTCCCGCTCCGCACAGCCGCGCCATAGACGTGGGCCAGGACGAAGCCGGACAGGATGAAGAAGAAGTCCACCGCCAGCCGGGCGCGCTCGATCAGGGCCAGCCCCGCATCGCCCGGTTGGACGATGTTGAGCTGGTAGTGAAACAGCACCACCCCCAGCGCGAACAGAAAGCGCACGCTGGTCAGGGCCGGAAGGCGTTCAGGGAAGCCCGGGTCCGACGCGGTCGGATCGACCGCGCCGGGATTGCCGCGCTCCGCAGGAGGCGCGGCGCTCATCAGGCATTCCTTCTCCGGAACGGCAGGTGGTCCAGCCATGCCGGACGCGGCCAGTCGGCGCCCCGCTCACGTCCATGCACCAGGCTGTAGAGGGCCGGGAGCACGAGCAGGGTCAGGATCGTCGAGGAGATGATCCCGCCGATGACCACCGTGGCCAGCGGACGCTGGACCTCGGCGCCTGCGCCCACGTTCAGGGCCATGGGCACGAAGCCCAGGCTGGCCACGAGCGCGGTCATCAGAACCGGACGCAGACGGGTCAGGGCGCCCTCGCGGATCGCCTCGCCCACCGGCTTGCCCTCCTGGATCAGGCTTCGGATGAAGCTGACCATCACCACGCCGTTCAGCACCGCCACGCCCGACAGCGCGATGAAGCCGACGCCCGCCGAAATCGACAGGGGCAGGCCCCGCATGGCCAGGAAGGCCACGCCCCCGGTCAGCGCCAGAGGCACGCCGGAGAAGACGATCAGGCTGTCCCGCCACGAACGGAACAGAGCGAACAGCAGGCCCAGGATCAGCAGCAGCACCGCCGGAACCACGACCTGAAGCCGCTGGGCGGCCGAGATCAGTTGCTCGAAGGTGCCGCCATAGGTGATCCAGTAGCCGGCGGGCAGTTCCACATCGCGTTCGACGCGCTCGCGCACCTCGCCGATGAAGGAACCCAGATCGCGGTCGCGGACGTTGGCGGTGACGACGATGCGTCGCTTCCCGTCCTCGCGACTGATCTGGTTCGGGCCGGTCTCAAGCTGGATAGTAGCGATCTCGCTGAGCGGCACGAAGCCGCGCGGCTGCCCCTCCGCCGCCGGCAGCGGCACCTGGATGCGGCCGATGGCGTCGGTGTTGGAGCGCAGGTCCTCGGGCAGGCGGACGACGACGTCGAAACGGCGGTCGCCCTCGAAGATTTGGCCCGCCGTCGTGCCGCCCATGGAGGTCGCGATGACCTGCTGGACGTCGTCGATGCTGAGCCCCAGCCGCGCGATGGCGGCCCGGTTCGGCGTGATCTGCAACATGGGCAGGCCGGTGACCTGTTCCGATTGCGGATCGGCCGCGCCTTCGACCGAGCCGACGATCTCCTCGATCTGGGAGCCGAGGGCCACCAGTTGGTCGAGGTCGTCGCCGTGGATCTTGATGGCGACGTCGGCCCGAACGCCCGAGAGCAGTTCGTTGAAGCGCATCTGGATCGGCTGGGTGAATTCGTATTTCGAGCCGGGGACGGCGTTCACCGCCTCCTCCATCTCGCGCACCAGTTCGAGGCGATCCTTGCGCGGGTTGGGCCAGTCCTTGCGATCCTTCAGGAGGATGAAGGTGTCGGCGACGGACGGCGGGACGGGATCGGTCGCCACCTCGGCGGTGCCGATCTTGGCGACCACACGCTCGACCTCCGGGAACTGCGCGATCCGGGCTTCGAGCGCGGTCTGCATCTCGATGGCCTGGCTCAGGCTGGTGCCCGGGATACGCAGGGCGTGCATGGCGATGTCGCCTTCGTCCAGGTTCGGCACGAACTCCGAACCCATCCGCGAGGCGATGAAGCCGGCGATGAGCACCAGGGCGATGGCCCCGCCAATCATCAGGCCGCGCGCCTTCAGCGCGAAGTCGAGCGCCGGCTGATAGCCGAGGCGCGCCCAGCGCATCAGGAAGCTGTCCTTCTCCTGCACCTTGCCCGTGACGAACATGGCCACGGCCGCCGGCACGAAGGTCAGCGACAGCAGGAGCGCCCCGGTCAGGGCGATGACGACAGTGATCGCCATCGGGTGGAAGGTCTTACCCTCGACCCCGTCCAGGGCGAAGATCGGCACATAGACGAGGGTTATGATCAGGACGCCGAACAGCGACGGCCGGATAACCTCGCTGGACGCCTCGGCCGCGAGGTCGAACCGCTCCTGACGGGTCAGCAGACGCCCGTGCTGATGCTGGGCCTCGGCGAACCGCCGCAGACAGTTCTCGACGATGATGACGGCGCCATCGACGATCAGACCGAAGTCCAGAGCGCCCATCGACATCAGGTTGCCCGAGACCCCCGCCTGCACCATGCCGGTGATGGTCATCAGCATGGTGACCGGGATGACCGCCGCCGTGATCAGCGCCGCACGGATGTTACCGAGCAGCAGGAACAGGACGACGATGACCAGCAGCGCGCCTTCGACGAGGTTCTTCTCGACTGTCTTGATGGCGCGTTCGACGAGATCGGTCCGGTCATAGACCGGCGAGGCGACGACCCCGTTGGGCAGGGCCTTGGACGCTTCCTCCAGCTTGGCGGCGGCGGCCTGGGCCACCACTCGGCTGTTCTCTCCGGCCAGCATCAGGACGGTGGCGAGCACTGTCTCCTTGCCGTTCTCTGTCGCGGCCCCGGTGCGCAGTTCCTCGCCCAGACCGACGTCGGCGACCTCAGCGATGCGGATCGGAACCCCGCCGCGCGTCGTCACCACGATGTTGAGCAGGTCCTCGGTGGTCGAGGCCTGACCCGGCACGCGGATCAGATACTGTTCGCCGTAGCGTTCGACATAGCCCGCGCCGACGTTGGCGTTGTTGCGGTTCAGCGCCTCGACCACCTCGCCCATGGTCACGCCGTAGGCGGCGAGCCGCTCCGGGCGCGGGGTGACGTGATACTGCCGCTCGAAGCCGCCGATGGTGTTGACCTCGGTGACGCCGGGCGTGTTGCGCATCTGGGGCCGGATGACCCAGTCCTGAAGCGTTCGCAGATCCTCGGGCGTGTAAGCCGTGCCGTCCGCCTTGCGGGCGCCGGGCTCGGCCTCGATCGTATACATGAAGATCTCGCCGAGCCCCGTGGCGATCGGGCCGAGTTCGGGCGACACGCCGGGCGGGAGCTGGCCCAGAGCGGTCTGAAGCCGCTCGTTGACCAGTTGCCTCGCCCGGTAGATGTCGGTGCCGTCCTCGAACACGACCGTCACCTGGCTCAGGCCGTAGCGCGAGACGGAGCGGGTGTAGGACAGACCCGGCACGCCCGCGATGGCGGTCTCGACCGGGAAGGTGATGCGTTGTTCGGCTTCCAACGGCGAATAGCCGGGGGCCTCTGTGTTGACCTGTATCTGGACGTTGGTGATGTCCGGCGTTGCGTCGATCGGGAGGCGCTGGAAGCTCCAGACCCCGACCGCGCAGGCGACCAGCACGAGCGCCATGACGACCCAGCGGAACTGGATCGACAGGCGGATGATGCGTTCAAGCATTGTGGCGCATCCCCCGCTTAGTGGTCGTGGCTCGCGCCGGACTTCTCGATGTCCGCGCGAATGAGGAAGGCGCCGTCCACGACGTATTCCGTGCCGGGCTCAAGCCCGCCCAGAACCTCGGTCCACTCGTCGGTGCGACGTCCGAGATCCAGCATGCGGACCTCGTAGGTGTTGCCGACCTTGGCGTAGACGACGGTGAAGTCGCGGAACGGCTGGAGTGCCCGTGTCTGGACCGCGAGCGGAACCTCGCCCGAGCCGACCTGAACCGTGCCCTCGACCCCCAGGCCCGGCCGCCAGGAGCCGGAGCCGGCCGGCAGATGGACGTGGGCGACCATCGTCTGGCTGAGCACATCGGCGGCGGGAAGGATGGCCTCGATCGTCGCGCTGACGCGGCTTTCTCCCGCCAGGCTGCGCACCTCGACCCGCTGTCCTACGCGAACGCGCTCGGCGTCGCGGGGATAGAGGAAGAACTCGGCGTGCAACTGGGTCGGGTCGCCGATCTCGATCATCGGCTCGCCGTTGCCGGTGATCTGGCCGGGGTTGGCGTTCTTGACCAGGACGACGCCCGAGATCGGGGCGGTGACCGCATAGGTCTGGAGGCTCTCGCTCGACTCGACGCGGGCGATGACCTGACCGCGCGAGACCCGCGACCCCAACTCGACGTTCATCGAAACGATCCGGCCCGGATAGCGCGCGTGGACCTCGGCCTCGCCCTCCGGCTTGATCTCGACACGGCCAGCCAGTTCCAGGCTTTCGCCGAGGACGGCCGAACCGGCGCGCTGGGTGGTCACCCCACCGGCGCGGGCGGCGTCGGCGGCGATGATCGTGCGGCCCTCATAGGATTGGTAGGTCCAGTTCGAGCGCTGGGCGCCCCGCGTCGCCGCGACCGCGACGTCGAAGGAGTGGGGTTCCGACACGACACCCGGGCTGGCCAGATAATCGTTCTCGGCCGTGAAGGTGAAGCGATCCACCTTCGGCCCCAGACGGGTCAGGGCGATGGACGCCTGGACCTGACGCGGATCGAGCGGCTCATCCTTCAGGTAGGGATAGAGACGGAACAGGGGCTCCGGCCCTTCCTCGTAGATGGTGACCTCAAGGGCGAAGTCGCCGTCGCGCAGCAGGCGGCCGTTGTGCGGACCGCGCTCGTAATCGGTCGCGTCGGCGCCTTCTGCCCCTTCCGCCTTCTCGGCCTTTTCGGAACCGCCGCCACAGGCGGCCAGCGCCAGGGCAAGCGCGGTCATCGCCGCGCCCATGGCGTGGCGGGATGGTGTGCGGGTCATCATTGGGTCTCCATGCCGACGAGGTCAGCGTGCGCGCCGGTCAGCCGGTCGAGGCGGGCGCGGTCATTGTGGAAGGCCTGAAGCGCGGCGACGCGCCTGGCCCGGGTCTGAAGCAGCGACGTCTGGGCAGTGATGACGTCGTTGTAGGTGAAGCCGCCTCGGTTGAAGCCGTCGCGGACCAGAACCACGGCCCGCTCGGCCTGGGGCAGGGTCTCCTCCGCGATACGGCGGGCTTCGGTGGCGCGGCTGAGGAGCTGCACCTGAAGCCGGGCGATCTCCCGCTCCCGATCCATCCGGTAGGCCTCGGCGTCGGCGGTCGCCGCCACGCCCTCGGCCCGGGCGCGGTCGATGGCGCCCTGGTTGCGGTCGTAGCGTTGCAGGGGGATCGACCCGCCGAACACCAGCGAGACGTCATTGTCCCAGATGTGCCGGACGCCGACGCTGACGGTGGGATCGACGACCGCGCGGGCCGTCTCGACCCGCACCTGGGCCTCGGCCGTGGCGCGGCGGGCCAGGAAGACGTCGAGGTCCGCCTGGGCCGGAGCCCCGGCCGCGACGCGCGAGGCGCTGGTGTCCTCGAACGCATCCGCACCCAGCGAGAAATCGACCCGGCCGTCCCAGTAGCGGGCCAGCGAGATGCGCGCGGTGCGCACCGTCACATCGGCCTGATCGAACTCGATCTGGGCCTGGGCCAGTTCGGCCTCGGCGCGCGCTCCTGCGAACAGGGGATCACGGGCGGCGTCCACCCGGCGTTGCACCTCCGACTGGAAGCGTTCGGCCAGATCCAGCCGTTCGCGGGCGATTTCTAGCAGGGCTTCGGCGGCCAGCGCCTCGGTCCACAGCCGCTGGACGGTCTCCAGCCGATCCAGCCGAGCCGCCTGGGCCTGGGCGAGGATCAAGGCGCCCTCGCTCTGGGCCAGGGCGACCCGCGCCGGTCGGTCGCCGCCGCGTTCCAGACGCTGCTCATAGGTCAGCGTCGTCTCGGTCCGGCTCATGAAGTCGCCGGCGCCGAGGGTCGGCAGGTTCTCGACCATCAGGCCGAGGGTGGGGTTCGGCCTCACGTCGGCCTGACGCACCCCGGCTTCGACAGCGCGCATCCGCGCCGCGACCCCGGCCCGCGCGGGGTCGGCTTCGGCGGCCCGGGCGAGCGCCTGGTCCAAGGTAAGGAGAGGCGCCGCCGGAGCGGTCGCAGGGGGTTCTTCAAGCGTCGCCTGGGCGAACGCCTGCGCGGTCGGCAAGGCTGCCGCCAAGGCGAGCGCGAGCGTCGAAACGGCTCGCACCCGCCATCCGGCCAGGCCGGACTTCGAGTATGACAAGGATGGGCTCCAAAAGGGCGCGCGCAGCCGTGCGGCCGCGCAGGATCAGCGTTTCAGGTGATCAGGCGCGTGCTTTTGGAGGGTCGGAGGGCGCCTCGCGGTCGGCCCCAGGAGGGAGTTGATCGCGGCCAAGCGGCATTCGCGACGACAGCGTGTTGCGGTCGTCGGACGGGTGGCTGGCCGTATTCAGGGCGATGTGCAGGTCGCCGGTCGAATGGTGGTGATGGCGGACAGGTGTGTCGCCGTCATCCGAGGTTGCGGCATCGACCGAAGACCCCGAGTCGTGGTCATCGACCACTTCGGCGTGGTCGTGGTCGTGCCCGTCGTGGGAAGAATCCGCGAACGAGACCCCGGGGAAATCGACGGCATGAACCAGACGATGCTGCGACGATGCCACGCCATAGCCCTGCAGCGCGACGACGAGCGTCACGGCCAAGCAGGCGAAGATCTGACGAAGCGTTCGGCTCACGCGGTTCCCCCAGTCCTTCGGCCTGTAAGGGAGGTCGAGGCAAACGGCAACAGCGCGGATGACGCAGGCAGTGTCGGATGCGGCCAAGGCGGACAACAGCTTTTTCCGGACGATTGCGGTTGCAGTTGCGGTTTTATGGCCCCGCTCCGGCCATTGAGCACTCAGCGCGATCGCCCCTTGGTCGGCGGCATCCTCTTCAAGTCTGATCCCAGTGCCTTCGCAAGAATCTCTCGTTGGGTCAGGACCGGCGGCAAGGTGCGAAGGAACTGTTCAAGGTCCTGGCCGAGGCGCCGATCTCCCTCGGCCGTCGATGCTTGCAGTCGTAACGCCTCGACCACGAGCGTGCGTCGGATGGCTGCCTGACGCTGACGCAGACGCGTCTCCCAGACCGGCTCGACGGCCGTAGGATTCGCCGCCGATTTCAGCGCGCCTTCCAGCGTCTTCGGCATCGGTCCTTCACCGCGCTCGAAGCGTTCGCGCAGCTTGCGTACAGGCGTGCGCTCTGCCTTGCGCACGACGCCGCGGGCCCGACGGGGCGTCGCCTCGGCCTCGACGCCCCGGTCCCGCAGAGCGGCCGCGAAAGTTTCCCGCCACAGCTGCAGGTCGCCTTTTCGGGGATTGAGGCGTTCGCCGTTCCGCCCAAGCGCGCGGACCGTGAGATGAACATGAGGGTGCCGATCATCGGTGTGCAGGGCGAAAACATAGGGATGCCGGTCCGCGAACAGGCGCGAGGCAAAGGCGCGCGCCGCATCATGGACCCGGCCCTCGTCCGTGCCTGCCGGCATGCTCAGAACGATCGACAGGGACACGGGCGCGTCCCGTCGTTGCGCCACCACCGACAACTCGGACCGCCAGTCCTCGGCCAGCGCCCGGACGTCCGCCCGCCCGATCAGACGCTCGCCGTCAGGCCCCTCCAGGGTCAGTTTTCCGTTGCGAGTGATGTAGTCAAGATGACGCTGCAGATGGCCGCCGTCCCGGGTCCGCCCGGTGATCTTGACCATCACCTCGGGTGCCCCGCGCACGACACGCTGGAGCTGGGCCCGGCCCGCATCGGCATCCCCCGATCGACCGACGCGCAGCACCGCATGAGCGAGCCGCGCCCGTCGCATGCGGACGGGCGGACGCAGGGCTTCCTCAAATCCGGAGGGGATATGGAAGTCGTTCACGCCTCGACCGACCAGTAGGCGAGGTTCCCCTCGAAAGCGGCCCGAACGCCGGACAGGTGTCCTCGGATTTCCCCGGAGAAGGCGCCGAGTTGCGCCACCTCGAGGTCCAGCACGGCGCCTTCCATCACCGCCGTGTTCAGGGCCCGGGCGATCTGGTTGACGTTGACCCCAATGCGCCGCAGTTCGCGCTGCACCTCGATCAGGGCCAGCGCCTCGGCGCGGTCGAGCTGCGGTCGACGATACAGTCGCGCCCGGATCAGGGCGACGGTCCACTGGGTGCGGCTCATGCCCCTGCGCGCCGCCTCGGCTTCCAGGGCAGCGAGGTCCGCCGGCACGAGCCTGAGTCCCAGCTTGCCGGTCAGACGCGCCGGCGACGCATCCAGACTCTCGGGCAGAGCCGCATGCGCGGCCCTCTCCATCAGCTGTCGCAGCAGGCGCGAGCGGCCGCCCTGGGATGCCGCGGCTGCGTCGAACCGGTGGATCAGATCGGGCGTAACGCGAAGCGTGAGGCGGTCCATGAGGGGGTCGGTCTGTCAGACATTGCCGGCGCAAAGCCTATCCTGCCCTCGACCGTCATCCCCTTCGCCCCGTAGGCCTACGGGTCTGCCCGCCCTCCCCTCGGCGGCCGGTTCCGGCCGCTCGCCCGCCGCCCTGAAGGGCGCCCCAGCCAGGCGGACGATTTGCTTCAGCAAGGCTGGGTGCCATCATCCGACGGCATGATGGATCCGGCCAAGGCCCGCGCGGCGCTTCAGCTCATCGAATACATCTCAGACCGTCTGACCCAGACGCGTCTGCTGTTCGCCTCGGACGCCGAACACAAGAAAGCCTTCCATGGCGAGGCGGCCCAAGCTGTCCGGGATTGGCGTCGTTCTTCGGTCTGCATGTTTCCGGGCTGCGACCAACGAACGATCACCGCCTCGCACACGCTTCAGCGAGCTGGGCCGATTTCCCCATTGCTGGAAGATGATCACGTCCTCACGCCACGGTCCTACAAGGGGCGTTTGTCGATGGTGAAAATCGGCGGCGCGGAAGCGTCCACATTTCCGGGGTACTGCGCCGGTCATGAGAGCGCCTTCTCGTCGTTCGAAAGGGCGCGCAGGATCAGGAGCGAAACCGATCTCGCCCTCCAGATTTTCCGCAGCCTCTGCCGGGAGATCCGTCGCAAGGAGTTCGATCTGGCCCGCCTGGAGACGCGTGTCGCCGATCTCCATGCGCGCCTGTCGCGAGACGTCGAGCACGAGGCGCGCCGTCTGAGGGTGGAGTTCAGCACCTTCACCTACCAGGGGATGAACCTCAATCTCGCGGAGGACTACATCGAAGAGGCGGCCGGGACTCTTGCGGAACTTCGGGCGCTCCATGCCGCCCACTACCCGACGGTCGAGCAATCCGGCCCGACCGCTCTGGAGGGTATCGCTTTCGAGATCGAACTCCCGTTTCCGGTGGCGTTGTCAGGGATGACCGATCTGCATCTGCCGGATCGCACCGTCATGTGCCTGCTCGGGGTTATCCCCCAAGACATCGGAACCCTCATCTTCATGGTCGGCCCGCCCGGGTCCCAAGACCGGATCAACGGCCATCTTGAACACAAGACCGCCCGGCTTCCGCTTATCGACACCATCGAGCGCTGGATGATCCGCGGCACGGATCACTGGTTCATCAAACCCTCCGTCTGGCGAGCGATACCCGCCGCGCGCCAGCGCGCGCTGCTCGCCGAGATGCAGAAGACGAACCACGGCATCGGGACCCCACTGACGCTATCGATCTTCGATGACATGCGACGTGAGGCGGCGGCGGTCGCTTTTCCGCCGCCGCCCGCCGTTCGCAGCCCCGTAGTGGAGGCCTATGTCGCGGAACAGCTCAATCGGATCCGCTGACGCTCACGTCGGCGGCTGCAGACCGTGTAAATGGTCAACGGCCTTCTGCGCATGAGAGGCGGCGGAGACGATGAACCGCTTGTCGTCCTTCAGGACCTGCAGCCAGCTCGCGATGTAGGCGGCGTGATCCTCGCGCGGCTCGAGGGCCAGACCGAGGTCCGCGCAGAGGAAGGCGGCGCCGAGTTCGGCGACCAGTTCTTCGCGAGCATAGCCGGCATCCCCGAAACGCTGACGGCCGAAGTCCCGGTCCAGGCGCGAGGGATGGCGCGTCCAGTGCGTCATCTCATGCCCCAGGGTGCTGTAGTAGGCGTCGGCATGCTCGAAGCATTCGAAGGGCGGCATCTGCACGAGATCGGGACCAAGCGCGTAATAGGCGCTCCCGCCGCCGTGACGGATGTCGGCGCCGCAGTTTCGGAAGAAGGCGTCGATGCGCGCGATCCGTTCGTCCGGATTGATATGTTGGACCTCGGGCGCACCGTAGCGATCGGGTAGCCCCTCGATCTGATCCAGGTTGAAGACGGTGTAGGCCTTCAGGAACGGAATGCGCTGCTCAACGCCCTCCCCCTTCTCGTCGGCAGCCTCGCGGACGATCTGGTTGGCGTAGACCACGGTCGCGCCCCGTTCCCCTTTTCGGACATGAGCACCGAGGGCCATCGCTTGCCGGAACGTCATCCAGGTCGGCCGGGTGTAGCCCCGGCTGGCCGCTTCGCCCCAGAGCAGGACGACGTTGATGCCATTGTAGGGCGTGCCGTCATGGCGCAGGGGCCGGCTTACGGATGCGGCGCTCTTCCAGGGCTGGGTCCAGGGGCGGACCCCGGCTTCGAGCTGAGCGATGATCTGTTGGGTTATCCGGGTGTGGATGTCCGGGCGTGCAGGATCGGCGGGGCGCGTCATGGCGGCCTCCTCGAACTGGATTGTGGGAAGACGGAGCGGCGGCGCGGTCCCCGCGCCGCCGCGGCTCTTGGGTCAGCGGGACCAGATCAGGCTGTGTCCGCCCTCGACCTCCACCAGGGAGGCGTAGATCGGCGCCGGGAAGCTGGGATCGTCGAGCTTGACCGAGAGGTATTCGCGGTTCTGCTGGCTCGTCTTCTTCCAGGCTGCGCCGAACTCGGTCTGGCCGGCGAAGATCCGGAAATCGGGGGCCTTGTCGTCGGTCTTCTCGTTGGGACGCAGGACCGCCGACTTGACGTTCAGGGTCAGGGTCTTGATCGAACCGGTGTAGCCGTCGCCTTGAGCGGTGAAGGTGCCGATGGTTGCCATGTCAGTCTCTCCTTTGCTTCGGGCCACGCCTGCCGCGGCCTCGATGGCGATCGGGAGACCGGGGACCGGGCGGCGCGCAGGGAGAGCGGAGCGAGCCCCCGCAGCGAAGCGGAGGACCGCGATGAGAGACTTTCTTGTTTCGCGAGGAAGGCCGTCAGGCCGGGGATGAAAGTCGCGATAGCGGTTGCGCCAGCCGACCGGGTTTCGGTCAGATCCGCCTCATCGAGAGGCCGCGCTGGCTGGCGCGAGAACAGGGCGAGACGGGGCCGCCTCCTCCTCCGACACCGCAGCCGACGACCCCACGGCTCTCAAGACCCCACCGATGCCCAGGGGCTCAGGCCGCGATCGGGAAGACCTTCTCGACGTCAAGGCTCCCGGCGGGCAACGCCCGCAACAGTTCGGCCTCGGGCTTCTGAAGATTGAGCCAGGCCGCACCATCCTCGGGACGCAGAAGCACGATTTGCCGGTCGTGATAGGGGGCGATATCCGCCCCCGGCTCCGTGGTCAGCATGGCGAAGGCTCCATCCTTGATCAGGCCCGCGACCCAGAAGAGCCGCTGGCCGGTCAGGGTGAAGCGCCACTTGGTCTTTCGCTTCTGGCCCGCTTCGGGGTCTGTGAACTCGAAGAAGCCGTCCGCCGGGATCAGGCACCGGTTCGAGCCTTCAAAGGATCGGCCGTCGGATCGGAAGTTGAAAACCGGCCGCCCGCCCGGCCCCTTCCAGGCCCAGGGCGTCATCACCGCTTCAGGCCCTTGAGCCCCCATATGGATGACAGGGGCTCGATCTCCGATGCGGATGGACGCCATCGGACCGAAGTTCGGCATGCCCCCGGGGAAGACCAGCCGGTTTCCACTGAGGTTGAACGCCTCGATGATGTCGTCGAACGGCAGGATGAGCTGGTACTCATTGCACATCGCGCGATCTCCTGTGGCTTCGGATAGAGGATTTCACGGGTCCGGTGCCGCTGCAAATCGAAGGGGATAAGGCGCCGACCGGATTGACTCCGTCATCCGCTTCGAACCAGAACATTTCGGGAACATTATAGACACAGGAGGAGCTCGTCCATGCCGGCCGCCGGTTCGGCCCAACTCGAGGGTTTGCGCGCACAGGTCCGCGCACTGGAGCAGGCTGACCGTCGATCGGTCGGCGTGCTTCCGTTCGAGGTGGAGGCTTTGGACGCTGCGCTCCCCGGCGGAGGTCTGGCCCTGGGAGCCCTTCACGAGGTGGCCGGCGGCGGCGACGACGCCGTAGGCGGCGCGGCCGCCGCGCTGTTCGCGGCCGGGGTCGTCGCTCGCCTGCCCGGCCCGGTGCTCTGGTGTGTCACGCGGCCGGACCTGTTCGCCCCGGCGCTCTGCCACGCCGGGCTGGAGCCGGACCGCGTCATCTATGTCGAGGCCGGCGACGAGAAGGCCCTCATGGCCTGCTTCGAGGAAGGTCTTCGCCATGGCGGTCTGGCCGGGGTCGTCTGCGAAACATCGCGTTTGACCATGACCGCCTCGCGCCGGCTCCAGCTCGCTGCCGAGGCGTCGGGCGTGATCGGTGTGGCGGTTCGACGATGGCGGCGCGCTGCCGAAGCGGCCGACTTCGGCCAGCCGACGGCCGCCGCGACGCGATGGCGGGTCAGCGCGGAGCCATCGGCGCCCCTGCCGGTCCCCGGCATCGGGCGAGCGCGATGGCGGATCGAACTCATGCGCTGCCGCGGCGCCGACGCGGCGGATTTCATTCTGGACGCTTGCGATGAGACGGGTCGTCTCGCTCTTCCTGCCGAACTGGCCCGTCGAACGGCTGCGCAAACAGCTGGGCGCCGACGCGCCGCCGCCTGATCGCGCCCTTGTCCTGACCGGCCGGGTCGGCCGCAAGCGGATCGTCACGGCCTGCAACGCCGCCGCCGCCGCGTGCGGCGCGCGCGTCGGCATGGCCGCGACACAAGTCCAGGCCCTGATCCCGGGCCTGGATGTCAGGGACGCCGATCCCGCCGGTGACGCCCACGCCCTTGATCGCCTCGCCCTCTGGGCGATGCACCGCTACGCCCCGATCTGTCAGGCCGACCCGCCGGACGGGTTAGCAATCGACATCACCGGCGCCGCGCACCTGAAAGGGGGCGAGCCGGCGTTGTTGCTGGATCTGACGGCGCGGCTCGGACGCGTCGGCGTGACAAGTCGTGGCGTCGTCGCACCGACCTTTGGCGCCGCTCACGCGGTCGCCCGCTATCGTGGCGATCTTCACCTGGTCGCCGACAGTGGCATCGACACGGCTCTGGCGCCGTTGCCGTTAGAGGCCTTGCGCCTCCCGACCGATCTTCCCTCCACACTAAGACGTATGGGCTTCGAGCGGATCGGCGACATCGCCCATCGCCCTCGCGCACCGCTTCAGTTGCGTTTCGGCGCGGAGCTGGGGCGACGGCTTGACCAGGCCTACGGCCGGGCGGCCGAGCCGCTGATCCCGGTCGAGGCGCCGGACACGCCTTCCGTTGAACGCGTCTTCGCCGAACCGATCGGCGCGCCGGAGACGCTGGCGCGCTACGCGGGCGCGCTCGCCGAGGCGCTATGCGCGCTCATGGAGACGCGAGGCCTTGGCGCACGCCGCCTGGACTGGCTGTGCTACCGGGTCGACAATCGGATCGAGGCGACCCGCATCGGTCTGGCTCAGCCGGTGCGGGATGTTCGGCGGTTGACCCGTTTGCTGGCGGACCGGATCGAGACCATCGACCCGGGCTTCGGCATCGAACGCATGACGCTCGCGGCCAGCGCGGCCGAGGCCTTGGACTGGCGGCCAGCCGCCGCACGTCTCGGTGCGGAGCTGACGCCGGATGTGTCAATGCTCGTCGATACCCTGGCGAACCGGATTGGCGCCGACCGGCTCTATCGGCTGGCGCCGGTCGAGAGCGACGTGCCCGAGCGGTCGACCCGCAAGGTCGGCCCCCTCGCCGCACCGACGGGTGCGACCTGGACGCCGGACTGGCCGCGTCCGACCCGCCTGTTCAGGAGGCCGGAGCCGATCGAGACCATGGCGCTCTTGCCCGACAATCCCCCGACCCATTTCACCTGGCGGGGCGTCCGCCGCCGTATCCGCCGGGCCGATGGGCCGGAGCGGATCTTCGGCGAATGGGGACGCCGCGACGCCGAAATGTGGGCAGTCCGCGACTACTTCCAAGTCGAGGACGAGGCTGGCGAACGCTTCTGGCTGTTCCGCGCAGGCGACGGCGAGGACGCCACCACCGGCTCACAGGCCTGGTTCATCCATGGCCGTTTCGGATGACGCGATGACCCACGTTCAACGAAACCTTGGCGTGCAACGCCCTCTGGCCTTACGAATGGGCGGTGGCGCGGGAGGTGTCACGAGTCGCATGTCTCAACCGCCGAAGAAGCCTCGAGCCCGCAGCTACAGCCCCAAGACGCTGAAGACGCTGTTTGCCCTTTCCGGCAACAGATGCGCAGAGCCGGATTGCACCGAGCGGGTTATTCGCCCCGCCAGAGATGGGGCTGATGTTCAGGTGGTCGGCGAGATCGCCCACATCTACGCCTCCAGTGACAAGGGGCCGCGCGGCAAGCCCGGCCTGACTCCGGCCGAGCGCGATCATCCCTCGAATCTGATCGTTCTCTGCCCAACACATCATGGGGAAGTCGATGGCCAGCACCAACGCTTCCCTGCCGATACGCTGCTCGAGTGGAAAGCCGCCCAAGAAACGAAGATCAGTCGCGATCTGCGACGATCCATCACGGATGTGGGTTACGCCGAACTGGAGGTCGCTGCGAGGGCCGTGGCGGCCGCGACGGCAGCGCCGTCACCCACGGATTACACCGTGATCCCACCTGCCGATAAAATGGAGCGGAACCAACTCGGGTCAAAGCCGGCGTTGTTGCTGTCCATGGGCGCCGCAAAGTCGCACGAGGTCGAACAGGTGCTCCTGAAGGCGGCGCAGCTCGACCCGTACATGCCGGCGCGAATGACCGCCGGCTTCGTTGCGCACTACGAAAAGCAAAAGGCGCTTGGCTTGACCGGAGACGATCTCTTCTTCGAGATGTACGATTGGGCGAGCGGCGGGAGCGACGACGAGGTACGACGCGCTTCCGGGCTCTGCATTCTGTCGCACCTCTTCATCCTCTGCGACGTCTTCGAGAAGTAGCCGCGTGTCAGCCCTGCCCACCAAGCATGTGCCGGTTGAACAGTCGCTCGTTGGCGTGGCGGCTCTCCTCATCGCGATCGTCCGGCCCAACGACACGGTGTCGTCCCTGTGGGACCGCTGCCGCGCTGACCAGCGGGTGAGAACGTTCGACCGGTTCGCCGCCGCGCTGACCATCCTCTACGCCGGACGCCTGATACGTCTGGAACGCGGACGGCTTCAAAGAACCATGCCAGGGATCGTGTCGTGATCCGGCGTGTGTGGTCCAGCCTGCCGGATTTCAGGGAAGCCCAGTTCGACAGAACCGGGCTCAGCATCGTCTTGGCCAACCGAGGCAAGGATTCCGAAGACACCGAGAGCACCAACGGCCTCGGAAAATCCACGCTACTCCGTATCATCCATTTCGTGCTGGGCGCGGAGTTCAAGCGCAACTCGATCCTTGCGCATGACGAGCTTGCGGGGGTGACTTTCGGCATCGACCTAGAGATCGACGGCGAAGTCTACGCTGTCTGGCGCAATACCTCTTCCGCCGACCTCGTCGTTGTGGACGCCGGCCTCCTCGACCTGGTGCCGCTCGATGTCGAAGTGTCGGAAGGACGCGCCCGGCTGCACTGGGACACATGGCGATCGGCGCTATCGAGGCTGTTCACGCCTGAGACCCGACGGGACGGCGCGGACGAAGCCTATTCTCCGAGCTTCCGCGAGGTAGTCCTCTATCTGATCCGTCTCGGCAAGGAGGCCTTCTCGGAACCGAGCAAGGCCTACGCCAATCAGAAGGGACCGCCGAAGCGCCTCGCCGTGAGCTATCTGCTGGACATGAACTGGGAGGTGCAGCGGCGCCTTCATGGGATGCTGGCCGAGCGAGACAAGGTGAGCGCCGCGCTGAAGGCGCTGGGCGACGCACAGGATGGATCATCGGAACCCTCAATCGGCGATCTCGAAGCCGAGAGGGTCGTTCTGGAAAAAGCGCTGACAGCCCGACAGGCTGAGGTGGCCGGCTTCAACCTGCGTAGCGACTACCACGAGCTCGAGCGGCGACTTGGAAATGCAGACCGCGCCCTTCACGACTTGATCAACGACAATCACGCCGACCGTCAGTTGCTGCGCTACTATGAGGATAGCGCGATGGAAGCGCCGCTGTTCAACAAGGACGAACCGGTAGCAATCCTGCGAGACGCCGGCGCGCTGTTCCAGCCCGAGGCCTTGCGAGCGCTTGCTGAGGTCTCCGCCTTCCATCAGCAGGTCTATCAGAACCGATCGGCCTTCCTAGCCAGCGAAATCCAGCGACTGAAGGGCCAGATCGCGGCCCGCACCGACAGGATCGAAGGCGCTACAGCCCAGAAATCCCAGTTGCTCGGCGTGCTGAGCTCAAGCGGCGCTCTTGAGACCCTCATCGAGCTTCAGCGTTCGACCTCAGACCTCGCTGGACAGCTTGAAGGGCTCAAGGCGCGCATCGAGGAGCGCAAGCGGTTCGACCGTCGCAAGGATGATCTCACCGCTGACATTGGCTCGACCCGAAAGCTCCTCAAACAAGACCTCGATGATCGCCGGGTCGCCGCGGACGAAGCGATCGAGTTGTTCGCGGAGTTTAGCGGCTTCCTCTACGGACGGCCGGGCCGCCTCGGGATTGATGTCGGTCAGGCCGGGTACACACTCACGTTCTTGATCGATCGCCAAGGGAGCGACGGCGTCGATCAGATGGTCGTGTTCTGTTTCGATCTGACCGTCGCCACCCTTCGCGCACGGCGGGGCGCGCGTTTCCGGACGCTCATCCACGACAGCTCGTTGTTCGCGGACGTGGATCCTCGCCAGTTCGGGCTGGCGCTCCAGCTCGGCGCCGCCGTCGCCGAGCGCGAGGGCTTCCAGTACATTTGCTGCCTGAACGAAGGCGCGCTCCCGAATGGCCATATGGGCGATATGGTGCTCGAGAATTTCGTGCGTCTTCACCTCACGGACGACGGCGACAAGGGTCGGCTTCTGGGCCGACGCCTATCCCCCATGGATTTCTCGACGCGGGGCTGAGATCCGGACTTCCAGATCGGCGAAGGTGAGAACATAACGCGAACATCGTGTCACACTTTCTCTATGCCGAACTTCAATGTGCGTCCCATTTCTCGTTCCTGCGCGGCGCGAGCGGATGCGACGAACTCTTCTCCCAGGCCGCTGTCTGCGGTCTGAAAGCGCTCGCTGTCACCGACCTGAACAGCGTCGCTGGCATTGTACGCGCGCACGAAGCCGCCAAGTCGACGGGCGTCCGGCTGATCGTCGGATGTCGCCTCCAACTCGCCGACGGTGCCGCCATCCTCGTCTACCCAACGGACAAGGCGGCCTACAGCCGGCTCTGTCGGCTACTGACCCTGGGCAAGGGGCGCGGGGGCAAGGGCGCCTGTTATCTCGACTGGGTTGATCTGGCCGATCATGCCGAGGGCATGGTCGCCGTGCTCGTGACCGACCGCGCTGATGCGCTTTGCCGGAGACGCCTCACGGCACTCTCCGACATCTTCGGCATCGACGCCTATTGCGCCCTGACGCTCCGCCGCCGCCCTCGCGACCAGATGCGGCTGCATCAGCTGTCCGAGCTCGCCGCCGAGCTCGGGGTGAAGACCGTGGTGACCAACGACGTCCTCTTCCACCACCCTGACCGCCGCATCCTACAGGACATCCTGTCCTGCATTCGCGAAGGCTGCACGATCGACGACGTTGGCTTCAAGCGCGAGCGGTCTGCCGACCGCCATCTCAAGCGCGCCGAGGAAATGCATCGGCTGTTCGCCCGCTATCCCGATGCGCTGCGCCGGACGGTCGAGATCGCCGACCGGTGCCGGTTCAATCTGGACGAACTGTCGTACCAGTACCCCAGGGAGGCCGCCCTCCCCGGCCAGACACCGCAACAGGCGCTGGAACAGCTGACATGGGAGGGTGCGGCGGAACGCTATCCGGACGGCCTCCCGGAGAAGGTCCGCGCCAGCCTCCGTCACGAGCTGACCCTGATCGAGGCGCTCGGCTATGCCCCCTACTTTCTGACGGTGAACTCGATCGTCCGGTTCGCCCGGAGCCGCGACATCCTCTGTCAGGGTCGAGGGTCGGCCGCCAACTCAGCGGTGTGCTTCGTCCTCGGCATCACCTCGATCGACCCCAGCCGCAACGACCTGTTGTTCGAGCGCTTCGTCAGTCAGGAGCGGAAAGAGCCGCCGGACATCGATGTCGACTTCGAGCACGAGCGACGCGAGGAAGTGATCCAGTGGGTCTATGAGACCTACGGCCGCGACCGGGCGGCGCTGTGCGCCACCGTGATCCGATACCGGTCACGGGGGGCCCTGCGCGACGTCGGCAAGGCGCTCGGCCTGTCCGAGGATCTGATCAAGACCCTGTCGTCCCAGGTCTGGAGGTATTCGAGCGAAGGGGTCGAGGATCGGCATGCCGAGGAACTGAACCTCAACCTTCAGGACCGTCGCCTGCGGCTGACGCTCGATCTGTCACGCCAGCTGATCGGCTTTCCCCGACACCTGAGTCAGCATCCGGGCGGGTTCGTTCTGACGGACGACCGCCTGGATGATCTCGTCCCTATCGAGCCAGCCGCCATGAAGGACCGGCAGGTCATCGAGTGGGACAAGGACGACATCGAAGCCCTGAAGTTCATGAAGGTCGATGTGCTGGCGCTCGGCATGCTCAGCTGCATGAGGCGTGGCCTCGACCTGCTGCGCGACCACAAGGGCGTCGGCCTCGATCTCGCGTCCATCCCGGCAGAGGACCCGAAGACCTATGCGATGATCCGCAGGGCGGACACGCTCGGGGTTTTCCAGATCGAGAGCCGGGCCCAGATGGCCATGTTGCCCCGGATCAAGCCCCGCACCTTCTACGATCTGGTGATCGAGGTCGCGATCGTGCGCCCGGGGCCGATCCAGGGCGATATGGTCCATCCATACCTGCGCCGGCGCGAAGGTCGCGAACCTGTCGATTACCCCACGCCCGAGCTTGAGCGAGTGCTTGGCAAGACCCTGGGCGTGCCGCTGTTCCAGGAACAGGCGATGCGGGTGGCGATCGAATGCGCGGGCTTCACCGCGTCCGAGGCCGATCAGCTTCGGCGCGCCATGGCGACCTTCAAATTCACCGGCGGCGTCAGCCATTTCCGGGACAAGCTGGTCTCGGGCATGCTGGAGCGCGGCTATAAGGCGGAGTTCGCCGAAAAGACCTTCGGGCAGCTGGAGGGCTTCGGCTCCTATGGTTTCCCCGAAAGCCATGCAGCCTCCTTCGCGCTGATCGCCTACGCGTCGTCCTGGCTCAAATGCCACCACCCTGACGTCTTCTGCGCCGCCCTGCTCAACGCCCAGCCGATGGGCTTCTACGCCCCGGCCCAGATCGTCCGCGACGCGCGTGAGCACGGCGTCGAGATCCGGCCGGTTTGCGTCAACGCCAGCCGCTGGGACTGCACATTGGAGCCGACCGGCCGGGAAGACCGGTTCGCGGTGCGCCTCGGTCTCCGGATGGTACGAGGGTTGGCGAACGCCGATGCTGGGCGTCTCATCATACACCGCGAAGCTGGCGCCTATGTCAGTGTGGACGACCTTTGGCGGCGCTCATCGACGCCAGTCGGCGCCCTCACCCGTCTTGCCGAGGCGGACGCTTTTCTTCCCGACCTGGGCCTTCAGCGGCGCGAAGCCCTATGGGCGATCAAGGCTCTGCGCGACGATCCGCTGCCTCTGTTCGCCGTTGTTCAGGGCGACGGCGCCACGACGTCGGAGGTTTCCGAACCGGCGCTCATCCTGCCGACCACGCCAGCCGGTCAGGAGGTGGTGGAGGACTATAGCCACGTCGGCCTGACGCTGCGCGATCACCCCGTCGCTTTTCTGCGCGAGACGCTCCAGGCCCGCCACGTCATGACATGCACTGACGCGTCGGCCATGCGCGATCGCCGGCTGACGCGCGTCGCCGGCCTTGTTCTGGTCCGTCAGAAACCGGGGTCGGCCAAGGGCGTGATGTTCATCACGATCGAGGACGAAACCGGCGTCGCCAACCTCGTGATCTGGCCGAGCCTCTATGAACAGCAGCGCCGCATTGTGCTCGGGGCCAGCCTGCTCGTCGTGGATGGCAAGGTTCAGCGCGAGGGGGACGTCGTTCACATCGTGGCGACCCGCCTCCATGACGCCTCCAACCTCTTGGCGTCGCTTGGTCAGCGCGGTCCGTTTCCGCTTCCTCACGGGCGAGGCGACGAAGTCTATCGCGGCAGCGCGCCCGACGCGCGAACGCCCAAGGTTCGCGACATCTACATCCCTGACCTGTCGCTTGAGGCGATCCGGGTTCGCACCCGGGATTTTCGATAGGGCGATCGTATGTCCTCGCGGTGCTCAATCAACGAGGATCGGAAGGCGTCACCAACGGATCCCGGCCGGGGGCCAGGCCGCATCGCAAGACATCGCGGTTGGACATCATCAGGTTCATGCCGAACCCCGGCGCTGTATCCAGCGAGCGAGCGAGCCGCCGGAAAACTGCTCGGTGTTCGCGATCTGGCGAAGCCCCTGACAACGCATCACGAGCGAACCTCATGGCGAACCCCGCAACAAGATCGGCGGCTTGGACCCCCGGCGATCCGGTTGACGGCGCAAAGGAGAGCTCGCCAGATTCGACGAACCGGTAGTCCGCTCGCGCGAGATTGATCACTTCGTCTTTCGCCGCCAGATCCTCGGCGGCCTGTTTCGACGACCGGAGGATTTCTGCGAAATACGGCTGATCGTCGTGAACAATCCGGACGCCCGCCATGTGCCCGTTCCTCAACTTGTTGATGCGAGCATAGAGATTGGTGAAGGCAGACAGGTGCGGCAGTATCCAGACCTCCTTGCCAGTGTGGCTGGGGTCGGGAAGCGGCAGAAAGCGGCGCTGGACCTCCTGCTTCCGCGCGCCAGCCTTCCGGAAGTCTTTCAGGCTGTCGAGCGCGAAGAAGCGTATGGCCCCGGCCGGCGCGTCGCGCGGCGCCTCCGGCGGAAAGGCGTCCAGCAGCGCGCGGAATGCCGCCTTCAGGCTCGCCTCACCCGGCTCACGACACGCCGCGATGAAGGCGTCGTAGACGTCCGCTGGGGCGCTCTCGTGAAGTTGCTCGGCTAGCTGCGCCCGAAACCAGAGCGCTTTCGGCGCCTGATCCGCCGGCGACAACGGCCGCAGGATGAGGGTGTTGATCATAGTGGCCGCAATCGTGAAGCGCTTCTCCATCACCTCGAGCAAGACGCCGCCCTCCAGCGCGTCGATCACATCCAGCAGTTCCGAGACGACGACCGCCGTCGCGTGTCCTTTGCCGGCCTTCAGCTCCCCGGCCTGCGGGAAGCGGTGCCTGCGGATTTCGGCCAGTCGATCGCCAAGAGCCGCCTCGTCATCGACGCCGACGGCGGCAAGGACGAAGACCGGCTGACGCTTGAAGTCGAGGCCGGGACCGGCGGTGGACAGGTCTCCGCTCGCCCCGCTCTCGTCGAGGAAATACTGCGACGGGCCCTCGGGATCGGGAGCGGTCACTTCTTGCGCACGGCGGTGATAAAAGTCGCGACTGCGGCGACGAGAGCGGCGATCGCGGTCAGCCAGTTCGGGTCCATGGCGGGTCTCCTTGCGTGGAGACCTTTCATCTTCCGAGACGTTCCAGGATACAGGCGCGGGCCTGTGATCATCCCCCCCTGATCTGTGATCAACCCCCTTCTCCGTCACTCGGATTGACCCACTCGCGCCGGGGCCGATACCCCACGCCTTTGCTGCGTTTCTCGAATAGCTCGCGGATGTGCCCCTTGATCCATTCGGGGTCGCGACCACGACGCCAACTGTCAGGAAGGGCCTCGGAGACCCTACGCGCACACCCGCCGAGAGACATGTTCGCATTGCACCGGATCAGTCGTTTGGCGAGATCGCGCAGAGGCTCGGTGTCGCGGCGGCTGGTCTCGTGACGGGTTCGTCCGCCACGGGCCCGGTCGCCCGTCGCCTTATGTTCGCGCAGGGCGAGGTCGAGCAGTTGCAGCTCGGCCTCCGCCCGTCCCATCAGATAGCCGAACGCCACGTAGGCCTTCTCATCGTTCTCCTGGATGGCCTCGTGCAGCGTCAGGACAGCCCGCCGATAGGTTAGCGGCATATCGGGGCCGGGGCGTGGAAAGTCAGGCTTGGGTTTGTCCAGCCGTTCCTCCAGGTCGTCGCAGTCGAGCATCTCTTCGAGCTTCGACACAAGACCGCCATAGGCGACGTCAAACTCGCCTAGATCGATCTGGGTCGGGGTCGCGGTTCGAGCGAACAACGCCAGCGGCGGTTCAGCTGGTTTCATCTGGCCGTCAGGCGAAAAGACCCAAAGGTACATCAGCTGGCATTCGCGATTGTCCTCAACCTCCAGGACTTCGAACGACCCTTCGATTGGAACGGCGCGGACGAGGGCGGTTTTGATCGTGCTGCCGGCGGGAGCGGCCAGATATCCGCCATTGTCGCGCCAGTGCTCGATCCACTCGGGGGGCGTCCAGGGAAAGACGATGCGTGGACCGAAGCGAAGGGTCTGCCGCCCATAGGTGCCGATCGGCGCCACCGGGCGCCAGTAGTCCTTGTCGATGTCCCAGCGGAGGTCGAAGGTTACGCCGTCAATGACCACGGGCTCCTTAGCGCGAAAGGCTTGGACCAGTTCGAGCCGGCGCATGAAATTATCCATGTCCGGATCAGGCGCACTCATAGCGACCGGTGCCTAGAAGCCCGTCACGAGCTTGATCGCGTCTGGGGTGACGCCGGGCCTGATGCTCAGGCCTTGGTAGGTGACCTCCACATCCTCACCGCCGACTTGGGCCGGATGAGGCGTCAATCCGGTTTCTCGGCAAAAGTCATCCCAGAGCTCAAAGCCCACGGTGACGCCATGCAGGTCATCTCCGTGATAGCCGAAGATGGCTCGATCGACCTTGTCCTTGACGCTCATGCCGGTTTCTCCTCGGAAAAATCGATCACCGCCAAGGCGGCGCCCGCGAGAATGGGATCGCCCCGCACCACGCCCCTACTCGGCGTGCAGATCATATAGATCGGCTCCGGATTGTACGCCTCCAGAATGGCGATCACGGTCTCGCCGTCGACGTCTTTTTCGCCAACGGTCGCGACGAGGTCGCGCCCGTTGTGCTGGTAGGCGACGCGGTAGATGCGGCGATCGGTGGGCGGAAAGGCCTCCTTCGCCATTGTGGATCGGATCGTTTCGTAGGCCTCGTCGGCCGTCGCGGCCGAATCAGCGAACGGTAGGAAGAAGGCGGGAGCCTCAGACATCGTCGGCGGCCTCCCGTCGCAGCTCGACCAGACGCGCCTCACATACGGCTATGGTCAGCCCGCGCAGCACCTCGATCCGCTCGGTCAGCCAAGCGAGTTCCTCGTCGCTGATCTTGTAGTGCTTCGAGTATCGCGCCTTGACGTAGGCCTCGCGCAGCAGCTCGAAGCAGCGGCGTTCGAACTTGGTCTCACGCGGCCTGGCGTCCGACAGTCGAGGATCGATGGCTTCGGCCTTCTTCCGAAGGAAAGCGAGGTTATGCGCCTTGCCGCTGTAGAGCGTCACGACCAGCAGGATGCAATGGTAGAGGTGCTCCGCAGCTTGATGCAGACTGAAGGCAGCCAGCTTGTTGTTCTCGCGGGCTGCGTAGAAGCCTGCTCCGGCTTGGAATTCTGCCGAGCTGGCCATCCACTCGGCGAAGAATTCCTCCGCCTCAACGAGCGCTGCCTTCGCCTTGATTGTCGCCGGCTTATGCAGCCTGGCCCCCGGGGTGTCGTGGAGGATGACGCCGTCGCGCAGGATGTCGGCGAAGAAGTAGCGCCCGCGATCCAGTTGCTCGTTCACGTCGTCCATGCTGTGGACGATGATGCTGACGGGGGTCCGGATTTCTCCCTCGCCGGGCATGGTCCTGTTGTGCGCGTCGAACCAGAATTCGCCGTCGGTCAGGTCTTCATGATCGACGATGACCAGAAGGTCGAAGTCCGAAAAGTAGCGGCCGACCGGATCATGAACCCAATCGCCCCGAGCGTATGATCCATACAGGATGATCTTGAGGATTTTGCCGTTCTTCAGGCGCTCGGCGCGTCGCGTAACGATCGCTTCCTCGAAGGAGGTTCGGATCACATCGACGACGTGACGCAGCTCGGTCTGCTTGGGCAGCGGCAAATGATCGAGGGTCTTCTTCACGTCGCGAGTCTCCCCGATGACCTGCGTCCGGGCAAGACATGATTGAATTTCTGCACAGGTCGTCAGGGTCTGCCTGCCAACTCGCCGCCTTATTGGGCTGAGGTGGTCTTCAATTCTTCGAGCCGGTTCTGGACTATGGCGACTGCCGCGCTCCGGATGCCCTCTGCGCTCTCCGGCTCCTGATCGATGAGGTCGCATACCTGATCGAGCGCCATGCGGGCGAAAGACAGGCAAACGATAGCGCGCTTGTCCGCAACCGTGCGCGACCGGGTCGTGCCCATCAATCCGTCGATGAGCGCGGCCGTGCGTTTGTCGAGCTGATCGAGACCGTCGGACGTCCGGATGTCCGGGCGCCAAGCGTGGCGCGAAAGCATGTCGCCCTTGTAGCCCCAGTCCAGACTCGCAAGCCCGTCCTGTTGGACCTTGTCCGCAAGACCCCTCAGCAGCATCGCGGCGTCGATGAGCGTCGTCTGGCTGCGGGTCTTGTAGGTGACGCCGCTTATGGCCGCCGCGACCATCGCCTCGGCAATATCCCAGCCCGTGTCGGTTCTAGACGTTCCGAGACTTTCAGCGTCGAGATCGCGGGTGCGGAAGAAGGCGTTCAAGGCCACGTCGTAGACTTGCGCCTTATGCTTGGTGCGTTCGGATATCGCGCTCACGAATCCCTCTTTGCATGACCGATCCTCTGGGAATAGGCGGACGCTCGCGTCATGCAACTCGCGCGGTGGAAGCGCGTTTCGATATCAACGCTCTCACCTCGAAATCATCTGGTGACGCCGCACAAGAACGTCTGAGCGTGACTACCGCGGCAGGTAATGGAACCCTCTCCAGTAACGGGTTCCGCGAGATATCCGTTCGTCCCCGGCGCAGATCGGTTGGAACGGCAGAGACCCCAACCGGTCTCGGATCTCTGCCTGCTGCTGCACCTGCAACACGCGACAGAGCCGAGGCCTTTTTAGAAAGGCTAGAGTTCGAATGACGACCAACGATCCTGAAAAGCACCGCTTCGACTTCGAAGCCCCTGGTTGGCGACTTTCCGCCAGCGGCCTCGGCCTCGCCGTGGTGGTGGCGCTCGCCCTCGTGGCCACCATCTATTTCACTTTCGCCGGCTAGCCGGCGCTCACAGCGAAAAGCCGCGCGCCCCCAAGGGGCGCGCGGCCAGTTTTCGGACCTGACGCCGCTTACTCGGCAGCGAACCGGTAGGCGTCGTCATCGGATGGCGGCGGCTCTGTCGCCTCGCCTTCCGGCTCCGGAGCGTCCGGATCGACCGCCGGGGCCGTGCGCAGCACCACCGGCAGCCAGCCCTTGCCCTCGACCAGCCGTTCGGCGGCCTCGGCCATGTCGCCCTTCTTGAACCCGGCGATCCGCCCGGCTTCCTCGGGGGTGGTCGCCTCGGTCACGGCTTCCAGAACCCGCGCCTTGGACACCCGCGAGAAATACGACGACGCGGTCGCAGACCACGTCCCGGTCATATCCAGACCAGTCGCCGTCGCCAGCGTCTCGGCATGCGCCAGCGCATCAGGCTTCCGGTCGTGCGGATCGCGCACGGCATAGAGACCCACGCCCGCGCAACAGGCCATCAGGCCCAGAAGGTCGGACGGCGGCATGACCGCCAGCACGGCCCACAGGTCGCGGGCTTCCTCCGGGAGCCGCGCGCCCCACGCCTCCAGTCGGTCGGCCACCCGCCGCCCCGTCGGGCCATCGCTGACGCCGGGGGCCAGACGCTCCAGCCCGGTCACGCTCAACCGCAGTTGCAGCGGCGTCCACGTCCCCCACGCCGGGTAGAAGACCTGCAAGGCCAGCGCATGGACCACGACGGTCAGGGCGATGGTCTCGTCGGCCTGAACCGCATCGCGGAGGCCCATGGTCCGGTGGGCCGTGAGGTCGATCACCAACCGCTCGGACAGGGGCGCCAGCCCTTCGTCCGCCTCGGCGTCCGGTGCGGGGGGCGTTTCGCCTTCCCGCTCAGACTCCGTCCAGCTTTCCGGCGCCTCGGGATCGGGGCGGCGGTCTTCCACCGCATCCTCGGCCCGAACCAGTCCGCGCTCGAACCGGGCCAGACCGTCGTGACCCAGAAGGACCATGACCCCGGCCCGCGCCTTGACCTCGGCGGTGTAGTCGAAGTCCGGACCGAAGGCTTGCAGGGCCTTGTCGATCTCTTCCAGCCGGGCATCCACCTCGGGCGGCAGGGTGTCCGCCGCGTCCGTTTCGGAAACGAGGCGGTCGTATTCCTTGGACAGCGCCGCGATCCGGGCGGCGTCGGCCTCGGAGCGGACCACCTCGACCGGATAGACCCGGCCCAGGGCGGCGGCGTCCTGATAGTCCGACCCGGCCTCGGCCCATTTCCAGCCCTCGCGCTGACGCGCTTCATCGGCCAGCTCCGCCAGCTTCTCGCTGACCAGTCGATCCAGCAGCGCCGGATCGTCCAGCCAGCCGCCGCCATCCTCGGTGAACAGGTCGCGCAGCACCGTCCCGCCCTCGGCCTCATAGACCTCGACGCCGACGAAGCGGACCCGCTTGTCGCCAGCGGCGACCTTGGATTCGGTCATGGCGCGGCGTATCGCATAGACCGGCATGTGCTGGCCCATCTGCTCGAACACCTGACGCTGGCGATCCTGATCGTCGCTGAGGCAGAAGGCCATCAGCTGGTCCAGCGCCAGCGCCTCCTCCCGATAGGCGGTCATCAACTCCGGCGCCGCCGCGCCGAGCCGAAGCCGCTGGCGCACCGTCTGGGCCGAAACCCCGAACCGGGCGCCGATCTCCTCGGGGCCATAGCCGCGCTCGTCCGCGAGCCGCTTGAACGCCTCGAACTGGTCGGCGGGGTGCATGGCCTCGCGGGTGATGTTCTCGTCCAGACTGATCTCGTGCGCGTCGTTCTCGGTATCGACCGTCACCTTGACCGGATGGTTCCGCTTGATGGCCTTGCGCTTGACCAGCATCCGCAGGGCCAGCCGCCGCCCCTCTCCGATGGTCACGAGATAGGCGCCGGTGGGGGCGCCGTCCTCGCCACGCTCGATCTCGACCACGGGCGGCTGCAACACCCCCTTCGCCTTGATCGACGCCGCCAGCCCTTCGAGGGTGGCCTCGGAATGCTTCACCTTCCGGGCGTTCTTGGAGGACGCCTTCAACAGATTGAGCGGCACGAAGATTTCCGCGCCGTGCTTCGGCTCCTCCGCTCCGGTCCCGGCGGCGTCAGCCGCCGCCGGGACACGGGCTTGGGTGGATTGAGCAGTCATGTCTGCCTCCTTTGGGCAAGGGTTGCAGGCACGCGGAAGGCGCGCCTGAAACCCTGCCCGTCGGCGAGACCGGGGTAGCAAGGGCCAGGGCGGATCGGCCGGAGGGGGATCGCCCGGCCTGCACAAGCCTGACTGACTTGGGAGACCGGACATCCTTCGCCGGCGCGGAAGGCCGGGGAGACCGGCCTATCCGGCGGCGTAGCCGCGCACCCTGGCCCGCGCGGGGGCGGAGCCCCTAGCCTCTTGCTGGCGCCTGTCGGCACGACATGGATATGCCCGCGTCCATCTGTGCAGGTTGGCTTCGCCCTGCCACTATTCAGGCCATGACGCGCCGCTCGATTCCGAAGGCCACCGAAACCGCAGTGCTTCTGAAGTCGCGGCGGCGCTGCTGCATCTGTTTCGGACTGAGCCGCGATCTTGGACTCAAGCCCGGCCAGATCGCGCACCTCAATCAGCGGAATGACGACCCGAGCGAGGACAACCTCGCGTATCTCTGTCTCGAGCATCACGACGAGTACGACAGCCGGACAAGTCAGCGAAAAGGCCTCGTCGAAGCTGAGGTGAGAGCCTATCGCGATGAGCTCTATGCGCGTCTGGCTGAGGTCCTCAGCCTGCCGGTCCATTTCGGAGAACTGCGCATCCCACCGCAGGACCCCCATGCAGGCGTGTGGATCCGCGTCGGAAGTGGAACGGACACCGCAGAACTTTCCCTCACCCCCATCGCAGACAGCCCGGAAGGCGACGCGCGCTACGCGATCACGGGCGAGGCCCTGTGGGGCTCGCACCGCGAGTATGGTCCAAACATCGGCGAGACCGCTTTCGTCGGAGCCCTGCGCAATGGCGTGATCGAGGTGTTCGAGCCGAGGCGGGGCGATGAGGTTCACATGATCCGTCTGACCTTCGACGGCGGCGTTCTATCGGTCGATGAGGACAACGAACTCGGCCTTTACGGCATGAACGTGAGCTTCCGGGGAACCTATGAACGAGCCCGCTGACGAGCCGGATCATGCCGGTACGCGCAAGCGCGTCATCGGCGCCGGCCTGCTGGCCGTCGCCGCGGCCGGCATCTCCCTGCTCATTCCCCTCGCCTTTCCGGATCTCGATGTCCCACTGGCGCGCGGCCTGTTGCTCGGCGTCGGGGCCATCATGTTGGTCGGCCTGGTGCTCTTCTGGGCCAACTGGCGGGCTCGCGGGAAAACAACGGAGCCTCCGGTCAATCGCCGCTGGAGAGCGGTCGGTTTCGGTCAGGGCTGGATCGAAATCCGCGTCCGCACCAACTCGGGCGGCGAGTTCGTCGTGTCGGCCAACCCTGGCGCCGGGGCAGACAAGATCAGTTTCGACATCAGTTTGACTGGGCAAAGGGGGGCGCGTCGAACGGACACGGTCGAGGTGGTGCTGGAAGTGGACGACCAACTCTTCGAACTGGACCTTCCGGATGACGGAGGACGATCGTTCAGCATCCACGCCATCCAGTGGCGAGAGGTCGAACACCTTCGTCAGATCGTGGCGGCTTTCCGCAAGGGCTCGTCGCTCCGGGTGTCCGTGCCCGCAGTCGGATTGGCGACCCGGTTCACCCTCGAAGGCGCGTTCGACGCGCTTCAGGAGGTCGAGGATCTCGGATCCATCGTGGACTAGCTCGTGAAGCCAGCCACGGCCCGAGCCTCAGCCGGCGATCCGGACGGCGATCGGGCAGTGGTCCGAGGGGTGCTCATCCTCGGGCACTCCCCCGTAGGCGTATTCCTCGAACGAACCAGCGACCGTCCGCTCCGACGCGCGAACGCCGGTAGCGATGAAGTCGATATACTCGCGGTAGCGCACCTTGCAGCCCGCCGGTCGATTTCCGGATGTTAGCGTCAACATCGAGCCCGCAGGCTCGCCGTCGTTCAGGTCCGCGAGGAAAGCGTCTCCGGCTCCGGCCAGACGGCGGTTCCAGTCGCCGAGGACGACGAAGGCCGCGTCTTCGCGAGCCCGAGCCTCGATCCAGCCTTCCAGGATGGGGAGCTGGTCGAAGAGCACCGGGCAGTCCGGGTCGGCGGGGTCGCGACCGGCGTTGCATCCTGATTTCAGATGCACGGCCAGGAGGCGGACCGGCCGCCCCCTCGACACGGTGATGTCCACGCCCCACCGCAAGTCCGGATTGCCCAGCGCCAGGGCGCTGACATCCGGGTTGCGTGTCCAGGGGATGCCCTTGCGGATGGCGAAGCCCACGGCCTGGTTCTGGATGAAGAGACCGGGCCGCCCCCGGCATTCGCCGCTGCGCGTACTGGGTGGCCGACCTGACATCACCACGTCGTAGACCGCAGGATCGAAGACCCTCTCGGCCGCGGCGCGGTTCTGAACCTCCTGGAAGGCGACCACATCGGCGCCCAGCGCGATCGCGTGCTCACGCAGACGGGCGTAGTCGGGTTCGGTGCGCGGTGCGCACCCTTCCCCATCCCGTTCGGCCAGATGCTCCAGATTCCAGCTCGCGACCTTCAGCGCGTCGCTCTCACGCGACGGCGTCCAACCGGCGCAGCTCGCCAGAAGGGTGGCTGAAAGAGAGAGCGCGATCAGGGATTTCATCGCCGGGATCCTTTTCCGGAAAGGGTGCGGCCCGGCCGACGGCGGGTCGGCGCAGGGCCGCAGCCGGCGGCGAGGTCGGTCGCCAACCGGCGATCCCGCGTAGAGCATCAGATCGATTCTCGCGATCTCGCAGGCCCGTCCGGGCCTTAACATTGCGCCTGGTCGGCGAGACTGTAGGCTAGGCGGCGACGGGTTCCGGGATGATAGGAGCCGATCTGGAGCCGGGGGACGTTCACACGTCGGCGGCGGCCGGTTCCGAAACACCGGGCTTCTTCACAGAAGTTCCAGGCCCGTCCCCCATTCGTCCTGAACGAGGATCGCTATGGCCGAAGAGTTCTCCAGCGAGGAAGCGGAGGTCTATGCCGACCTGGCCGAACGGGCCGGCGTCGTGGCCCGCCGCATCCTCGCGGAACGCGGCCTCGTCTATCTCGACGATCTCGATCCTGAAGCGGCTCGTGAGGTTCTGAGGGCGGCCTGGCGCTGCGCCGCCGAAGACCGCTTTCCCGGTCAGGACATCGCCGAGCTGCACGAAGAGATCGACGCCATGGTCGAGAGCCTGATCATGACGCCGGCCAGACCCGAGGGCCTGGCGCTGCATTGAACGCCGCCTGTCGTCAGGCGTCCGTCGGTTTCGGCAGCAGCTCGCGATAGGGTTCGCCGCGTCCGCCGGCCTCCGCCCGTGACAGGACCCGGGTCTCGAACTGCGAAGAGACCTGAAGCTGGATCTCCCGGTAGCGCATCCCGTCCTGAAGGGAGGCGCATTTCACCTTCACCCCGGACAGGCTGCCGAGCCAGTTGTCAGTCTGGACCGTGACGAGGCCGGGCTGCCCCTCCGGCGCCGTGGCTTCGGCCGCCATCCGGTCGAGCGTCTGATCGAGATCATCACGGGTCATGCGACGGCCATAGGCGGAGTCGGTCTCGGTCATCCACCTCGAGCCCGGCCGCGAGATACGTCAGTTTTGGTCGCACCCCGTTCAGGCCCGTCTTGTCGCCGGAGGCGAAGCGGCGTCAGGTTCGGCGTGATGTCCCGTCGGAAGGATCACAGTGAGTTTCTGGGGTTCCGCAAGGAGCTGGCCTATGGCCTGCGCGATGGCGTCCACGTGTCCATCCGCGATGTCGAGCGCGGCGCGGCTTGCCGGTGCATCTGCCCGGCCTGTGGCGGCGAACTCGTAGCGCACAAGGGGGACATCCTCGTCCACCACTTCGCTCACGCCGGCTCCGGCGAAAGCTGCGGAACCGGTCTGGAGACCAACGCGCACCTCTGGGCCAAACAGGCCCTGGGCGCCCATCTCTGGATACGGCTGCCACCTTTGGTGGCCCAGGGCGGCGGCCTCGCCAGACAGGTCCATCGGGGTCAGGACTTCACCTTCCTCAAGGCCGAGCTGGAGAAGCGTGCCGGCGAGATCGTCCCCGACGTCGAGCTCACGGCGCTTGATGGACGGCGTCTTATAGTGGAGGTGCTGGTGACCCACGCCTGCGGACCGGAGAAGATCGCACGGATCCGCGCCGGAGGCGTTTCTGCGATCGAGGTGGACCTGTCGGCCTGGAAGGATTGCGACGACGCCGAAGAGGTCGCCCAGGCCTTACTGACCAAGGCGCCGCGGGTCTGGCTCTTCAATCCCAGGCTCGACGAGGTCGGGGCCCTGCTCGCCAGCGAAGCCGAAGCGCGGGCGCGAGCGGAGGCGGCACGGCAAAAGGAGGGCGGCCAACGGCTGGTCGCCCGCATCCGCAAAGCCCCCGTCCGTCGGCCGCGTGAGCTGGAGCTGATGCGCGCCGAGCTGGTCCATCTGGGCTACGGGCGGCTGGTCGGTGGCGCCAGGCCCGGCGACGGCTTCATCGTGCCGGCGCATCTGTGGAAAGCCGCCGCCCTGTCCCGGCTCGTCGCGCGCGCGCTCGATGGCTGGCCGGTCGATCAGGTGACTCCGGAAATGCTTCTGGGTCTGATCCGGGACTGCCTCTGGAGCGATGATCGTCCGCCCCGGCAGAGAGCGAGCCTGGAGGCGCTGAGGTCGGCTGTGCCCGGCTTCCGACCTCCCAGCGAAGCGATGCAGGCCTTTATGGACGACCTGCAGAGCGAAGGGCTCCTGTTGTATCGCAAGGGCGATCATCGCCTGTCGCCCGCGCTCATCGAACGGGTTCGATCCGACCGGGACGCTCGCCGCGCCGCCGCGGCGGCCGAGGCGGCGCGGCTGCGGCGGGAGACGGATGTCCAGGCCCGACTGGAACGCCTGTTCGCTCTGGCTGACCAGCCGACGGAGGACGACGCCTTTTCCCTGGCGGCGTGGACTCGCAATCCGCCGATCGCCCCCGGACGAAGCCTGGCCGATCTTGTGATGGCCGGCGACGCCGACTGGCGCGCGCTTCTCTCCGGCCTCTCGGCCATCGAGCGGATGCTGGCGGGGGGTGCGCTGACGGATGAACTCCTCGGCCTGCCGTTCGAGGAGCGGCTCGAGGAGGGCCGGCGGCAGGCCGCGTGGATCGCGGCCCAGGAACGGGCGGCCCAGGAAGAGGCCGAACGTCGCGCCAGAGCGGGGCGGGTGGTCGCTATTCGAGAGGCGGCCTGGGCCGCCCTGAACGGTGAGGCCGAAGGCTGGCTCTCATCCCCCTTGGCGCCGGGCGCCGCCTGCGCGATCAGGATGTCCGAGCAATCCGACGAGGGCCTTGGCGCCGCGCTGGGCGCCCTCAGGCGCCATGTCGCGGAACTGGAGGAGGCCGCCCGCAAGGCCATGGTCATCGGGGGCTTTCAGGCTCGGCTTCGGCAGGCCGCCGGGGCAAGCTTCGAGCCCGCCCGCGCCGAGTTCTTCCTCAACAACCGGCGCCCCGAACTCGGCATGGCGACCCCTCTGGCGCACTGTGTCGACGAGCGCAGCCTGCGGGAGGCGATGAGCCTTCTCGGAAGCCGGTCCAAACGATAGGAAGCTGCATCCTCATAAGTCGTCAAAATTGACGACTTACCTTGTAGAATTCTCGATAACTCGTCACCTATGACGAATTATCGATGATCCACCTAACCACTCATAATTCGTCATTGTTGACGAATTAACTCTCGGAATGGTAGATAACTCGTCGAAAGTGACGAATTATGAAGATCACCAATCTTACCACGGATCAGACGGTTCTGGCCGAACTCGGCCGAAGAACGGCCGACTATCGACTGCAACGTCATATGACCCAGTCGCAGTTTGCAGAAGCCGCGGGCGTGTCCAAGAGCACCGTTGAGCGTCTCGAAGCGGGCGAGTCCGTCCAGCTCATCAATCTCATCCGGGCCCTGCGCGTCCTCGACAAGCTTGCGGCCTTCGATCGCTTCCTGCCGGAGGCTCCGGCCAATCCCGTCGATCTTCTGGAGCGCCACGGCAAGACCCGACAGCGCGCCCGGCCGGACGCCCGACCGGACGAGGACGCCGGTCAGCCCTGGCGTTGGGGAGACGACGCATGACCCTCGCCGCCGTCAATCTATGGGGGCGCCGCATCGGCGCCGTCTCGCTGGCCGAGGGCGCCGATGTCGCGACCTTCGCCTATGAACCGGCCTTCGTGCGCTCCCAGATCGAGGTGGCGCCGCTGTTCATGCCGCTCGGCGACCGCATCTACAGCTTTCCGGGTCTGAACCCCGAGAGTTTCTACGGCCTGCCGGGCCTGCTCGCCGACGCCCTGCCCGACCGCTACGGCCACACCCTGATCGACGCCTGGCTGGCGACCCAGGGCCGGACGCCAGACAGCTTCGATGCCGTGGAGCGGCTCTGCTACATGGGCGCACGCGGCATGGGCGCACTGGAGTTCACACCGGCGGCGGGGCCCCGCACTCGCAAGTCGGAACGGATCCACGTCGAGAGCCTCGTTCAGTTGGCCTCGGAGGTGCTCAGCAATCGCAACACCCTGCAGGTGTCCTTCGCCGACCCGGATAAGGCCGCCGCCCTGCATGAAATCCTGCAGGTCGGCACTTCGGCCGGCGGCGCCCGCGCCAAGGCGGTGATCGCCTGGAACCCGGAGACGAACGAGGTCCGCTCCGGCCAGGTCGAGGCCGGAGACGGTTTCGGCTACTGGCTCCTCAAGTTTGACGGGGTCAGCAACAACAAGGACCGGGGATTGGCCGACCCCCAGGGCTACGGCGCCGTGGAGTTCGCCTATTCGGAAATGGCCAAGGCGGCCGGGATCGCGATGACGGACTGCCGGCTCCTTCCCGAGGGCGGACGCCGTCACTTCATGACCCGGCGGTTCGACCGCACGGAGGCCGGGGGCAAGCTGCATATGCAGTCGCTCGCGGCCCTTGCCCACTACGACTACTGCAGCCCCGACAGCTACACCTATGAGCAGGCCTTCCAGGTCATGCGGCGGCTGGGTCTGCCGATGGACCAGATGGAGGAGCTGTTCCGGCGCATGACGTTCAACGTCGTGGCCCGGAACCAGGACGACCACGTCAAGAACATCGCCTTCCTGATGGATCGCGAAGGCGTCTGGTCGCTCGCCCCCGCCTATGACGTGACCTGGGCGATGGATCCGACGAACAAGTGGCTCCGGCAGCACCAGATGTCGGTCAATGGCCGCCGTGACGACTTCACCCGCGCCGACCTCGAGGCCTGCGCGGCCACGGCGTCGATCAACGCGGCCCGCGCCCGCGCCATCATCGACGAGGTGGTGGCCACCGTCGCCGACTGGCCGAGGTTCGCGGCCGAAGCCGAAGTCGACGAAGCCATGCGCAAGTCCATCGATCCCAGTCTGCGCATGGACATCTAGGCTCGCCGAAACCGGCATCGCCAGAGATCACACATGCGCGGCGCGGCGCCCGCGCGACTTCAGGGGCAGGAAAGGGAGGCGTTGAGTTGAGCGACGCGGAAACGTCGGACGAAGCCGCGGAGCAACCGGAAGGCTCCGGCGGCCACGCCCTAGCCGGCTACGAGTATCAGATGAATGCCTCGGTCTGGATCGCTCTGGATCTGATGGTCGCGCGCCGCCTGACCGGCGAACTCGTGCTTGAACCCAAGGGCGACGAAGACCTCGAGGCCGAACTGGCCGAGACCGACCCAGGCGTCGTCGCCGGCAAGGCGACGGTCGAGGGTTATCAGATGATCGTCCAGGCGAAACGCCGCACGGGCGACGCCTGGACCGTGGCCGGCGTCCGCGCCCTGCTCCAGCATGGTGGTCCGACTCGGGTGTCAGCGGCGACACGCCTCGAACAGCCCAACGCCCGCTATGTGCTCGTCACGAGCGCGGCCCTCAACGGCGGCGCGCGCGACCTTCAGGTTCGCCGGACCGGTGCTTGGCCCAAGGCCGCGGACATACCCTCCACGATCGCGGACATCCTACCCGAGAACGCAGCCGGCCGCGTCGCCATCGTCGGGGCTATTGACGACGAGAAACTCGAACGAGAGATCAAGGATCTGCTGATCGAGCGTTGCCGCGTACCGTTCGACGATTGGCGCGCCTGCCTTCGCGATCTGCGGGACGCCGCCCGGCTGCGCATCCAGGGCGTGGCGGGCGGCGTCTGGAGCCGCAGCGAGGTCGAGGAGACCATTCGCGCCCATGGCGGTTATCTGGCGGCCAGCCCGACGCTGGACCGGTATGTCCACCCCACCAACTGGGGGGCGCTGAAAACCCTGATGAAGACCCATGGCGCGGCCGTGATCGTGGGGCAATCAGGCACCGGCAAGACCGAGGCGACACGCAAGCTCTACGAGGAGCTCCGGGCCGAGATCCCCGGCCTCAAGCGCGTGGTGATCACCCAGGGCCCTGAACAGCTGGCCACCGACACCACCACCGGCCCGGTGCTCTACGATATCGAGGATCCCTGGGGGCGGGTCGATTTCGACCCGTCGCGCCGGCGCTGGACCAATCAGCTGCCGGGCTTCTTCAGCGAGGCGCGTCATGATCGGCTTTTCATCGCGACATCCCGCAAGGACGTGATCCAGGATGCCGGCGCGCTGGAGGGACTGGAGGCATGGCGCTTCGATCTGGAGGCGGAGAATTACGGCTGGCAGGAGCGCATCCAGCTGTACCGATCCCGCATCGATCTGTTGCCGCGCCGGCTGCGTCCGCTCGCGATCCAGAACATCGGTCGGGTGCTGTCCGAGATCGGATTGCCCCTCGAAATCCAGAAATTCTTCGACGCCCTGCAGATGCTCGACCGCATCGATCCCGACAATCCGCATGGGTTGGTGACCGACGCGATCAGCAAGGCCCACCAGAACGCGATCGAGGCCACGGTCCAGGAACAGATCGAGCAACGTGGAGAGATTGCGGCCGCGGCGGTCCTGTGGGGCATGCTGAAGGCGGCGGACAAATTGTCTCTCGCCCTGCTGCCCGACATCGAGGATGGGTTGGCCGCACGGCACCCGCCGCTCGGGAACGGCGTGCAGCCCCTGATCAATTTCTTCACTGCCGCACGCAATCTGCGACCCGGCGAAGGTGTCACCGCCTACTATCACCACCGTGTCGAGGCGGGGATCGCGCGCGCGCTCGCCGGAAAGCGTATGCAGGCCCGCCATGCGTTGCGCGCCCTCGTCGAGTATCTCGTGTCGACCGACAGTCCGGACATCGAGTGGGGCGCAGAAGCGTCTGCACGGATCATCGCCGCCGCGGCTCGGACGGACCTCAGGTTTGTCGCGCCGGACAATGCGCGGATCCTGATCGACGCCTGGATTGATCGTCGCCTGACCGACGAAACCAGCAAGACGTTCGCGGACGACCTGCGCCTCGCAGCCAATGCGGGTTCGGACGCAAGCATCGCCTCTGAGGCTGCACGGTTTATCCTCCACCGCCCCGACCCCGATTTCGGCGGGTTCCATCGCTGGGGTCAGCAGGACCATGACGAGGCCTGGTACGAGCGTATGCGCGGGGATCCGAGAGCGGCGTCGATCCTCGGTCGGTTCGTCCGCGAGGTGCTGCCGGTCGACCGGGACGATTACCCGACACACTTCGTCGACGCCGTCGAACGCTTCGCGCCGGACCTGACGGCCGACTACCTCACGGCGGCGAGATTGATGGTCGGGATGGGGCTGACAGAAGCCTCGGGCACCGTCGCAAAGGGCGCGATGCGCGACCTCGGCGGGTTCGAGGAGATCGTCAGCACCGCCGTCGAAGTGCGTGAGCCGACCCAGGCGGATCGCGAGGCGGCC
The DNA here is from genome assembly GCF_001592205.1 of Brevundimonas vesicularis NBRC 12165. Classification (GTDB taxonomy): domain Bacteria; phylum Pseudomonadota; class Alphaproteobacteria; order Caulobacterales; family Caulobacteraceae; genus Brevundimonas; species Brevundimonas vesicularis. The sequence continues at coordinate 119,142 of NZ_BCWM01000006.1, forward strand.
GAGACCGAGCGGCTCGCGATGGAGAACGGCGTCTATCCGGACGACTACGGGGATTTCGCCGACCATGACGAAGGCTGGACCGCCGGCGTCTTCCTCTCGGAATACGTCAGCCATGTCCGCGAGACGCTCGGCTGGCGGCGTGTCAGCCAACACCCCCATGCGCCGGGTCTGCGCTATTATTGGCTCCTCGACATGTCCCGCGACGTTCGGACGACGGCGCTAGACCCGGACGAGGTGAACGGGGCCGCCGCAGCCGCGCTCGGCACGGACGAGGAAGGCCTGCTGTGGTTTGTCGTCTCGAACGCCTGGGACGAGCGTTACCACGCGTCACTCGCAGCGCGCGTCCGTGACGGCCATCCAGAGCGAAATGTCCGCCGCCCCGCCCTGGCCTGCCTGGTCGCCCACGCCCACGATGAACTTCCCCGCATCGTCGCGGAACTCGAACGCCGTGGCCTGGCCGCGCGCATCGTCGAAATCGCCATCGATCTGGCCGAAGTCAGCGAGCGGCCAAGGCGCAAGGAGAGCGGAACGGACGATGTCGCGCGCGTCAAGGCCATGCTGCCGGCTTCCGTGGCAGGACTGATCGAGGCTTCGCTCGCCCTCTCGCTGGACGAGACGCCGGCCTTTGCCGATGAGAGCCTGACCCTGCTGCGCTCCGCCAGAGGGGGAAGCGCAGCGGTTCACCGGCTGCGCGTCGAGGCGTCCGCGTTCGTCGATCTGGACGTCGCAGACGACATCCAGTGGCTGCTCGCCAGGACGGATGCGGACGCGGCCGCAGATGCAGGGATCGCGATCGACGCCGCCATCAGGCAGGGAATGGCGGAGGTGGTCGACACAGCCCTCGAACATCCCTTCGCGCGGGTCAGCACGACAGCCTTCGAGGCCATCGTCGCCGATGCGCCGCCGCCGCTCGAAGCGCGCTTCCTGGCCAGGGCCAACAGCAACTCCAGCATCGTGCTGAAGTCGCTGGTCGGGCAGTTGGCGAGGGACGCTCATCCGACCCACGCGGAAACGCTGGTCAGGCTCGCTGGCGACACCTGGTCGTCGAGCATTCACTACGAGGATGAGGATTCCACCTACCCGATCGCCCGGCAGGCGGTCGCCGCGCTCGCGGCCTACTCGCCGCTCGACAGGACCTGGATCGGCCGTCTCTACGACATTGCGATCGAAACCAGGGACCAGACCCTTCGCGCCTCGATCTTCTCTCTCCTGATCGCAACGGGCGCCGAGGAGGAGCAGCGACGTGTCATGGACCTCGCCATCGCGCCCGGGCGAGGCCTCATTCGCAGGACCGCCGCCTATGCTCTCATGTATGGCTACGACCGGATCGGGCCCAACCTGGCGGCCAGCGTCGACGCCGACGTCCTGCGACGAACAGGGGCCGCCATCGCCGCGCCTCTCGCATTCCTTCTGGGTCTCGCCGGCGACCCGGCCACCGCCCTGGTGACGGCGCGCGGCGTCGCGGCCTCCCAACGTCGGAGGATCATGGTGGCGCCCCTGATCTACGGCATGGCGAAGCGGGATCCGGCCACCGCCGAGGCTATGGCCGCGCTGCTTCCACCCGGCCATGTCGCCGTGGCCCGCGCCCTGGGTGACGAGACGATCATCCTCGACGACAAGGCCGTCGAGGATCTCGGGGAACCTGTGGTGTGCGGCGAGGTCATTCGGCTCCTCAACCCTCCCCCCAAGCGCAGGTGACGACGCCCATGGAGAAGCCGCCTTTCGACCTGATGCAATTGTACGGGAAGTTCAGCGCCAACCGGGATGCCTCACTGAACGACCCCGAGACCAGGGCGGCCTTCGATTTGCATGTGGGCCAGCAGCTCGACGTGGGCCTCGGCATGCCGGCCCTGCTTCAGGGCCAGCGCGTCGAAGCGATGTTCGAAGCCCTGATGATCGCCCTCGGGGGATGCCGGATGATCAAGGCCGAGGACGGCGGCAAGGTCTGGCCGGAGGCCGACTTCCGGGTGCCGGATTTTCGGCTGGTGCTGAAGAACGGCGCGCAGTGGCTGGTCGAGGTCAAGAACGTCTACTGCGAGGATCCCGGCGAACAGCGCAAGAAGATCATGACCGCCGCCTACCGCCGCCCGATGGAGGCCTATGCCAACGCCACCGGCGCCGAGCTGAAGTTGGCGGTCTTCTGGGCGCGGTGGTCGATCTGGACGCTGGTCACCCCGTCCAGGCTCGTCGCCGAAGACGAGGATCTCGAGCTGGACATGGTCACGGCTATGACCGTCAACGAACTCTCGGAGCTCGGCGATGAGGGGATCAGCACCTGCGGACCACTGGTGATGCGGTTGACCGCCAATCCCGACCAACCACACTTCATCGACGAGAAGGGCATCGCGCAGTTCATCGTCGGCAAGGCTCAGGTCTTCAGCCAGGATCGGGAGCTTCTGGATCCGGTCGATCAACAGATCGCCTGGATCCTGATGAACTTCGGGCAGTGGTCGGTCGAAGGCCCTCTCGCGGTGATGGACGGAGAGCGGCTGCTGGGTGTGGAGTTTGTCCATGAGCCGGAGGAAGCGGCCGAACAAGGGTTCGACCATGTCGGCACTCTCAGTCGGATGTTCGCCCGTTACTATGCCAATCATACGCTGGAAGAGCGCGCCGTCGTCCGGCTCGCTGCGCCGCCTAACCCGGAGCTTTTCGCCCCCTTCAGGGAGGTCCAGAACAGCGAGGCCCTTCCGCTCTGGCGCATTCGCATCGCTCCCAACTATGACGGTCTCGCCGGACGGTCGGCCACCAGCCATCAAGGCGACGAGGAGAAGAGATGACGACGCGCTCAACCGATGGGACCATCGTTCTCAATCTCCTGCGGGGCGCCGTCCCCGAGCGTGCTGACGAGATCTCCAGGCTGTGGCGTGCACATGGCCATGAGGTCGACGTGGTCCCGAACTCGGTGGGTTCGACGATGGAGGCGACGAGCAAGCGTATTCGGTTCGACACCAAGACCATCGACTTCTTCTGGCTGATCGGGTTCAGCGCCTGGCGCGCGATCGAGGTCTATGCGCCGGCCCTGACCGTCGCGACCCTGACCGGCGCGACAGTCGACGCTGCGCTTGGGATTGATGACGAACGCGGACGCTTCGAGCAGGATTTCAAGTCGCGGATCGCAAGCGCCAGGGCGCTTCTGGACTCCGCTGAAACCTCCGAGATCGAATGGCCTGACGACCTGCCCCAGCCGACGGCCGATCGCGAAAGCCTCCCTACCAGCCAGGACCAGGCCGTGTTCGACCTGGTCGCCCTGGCGTTGGCCTTTGCCCTTCTTCACGAGTTCAAGCACGTTCAGGCGCGCGCGACCGAACACGCGCACCAAACGCCCGAGGGAGAACGTCAGCCCGCCTCCGAGGAAGAGATGGCATGTGATATCTGGGCGCGTGACTACATGACGTCGGGGCTTGCCATATACGCTAGGGAGAACGGCTGGAGCCACGCGCAGGTTCTTCAGAAGCGGGCGGCGGGCATCGCGTTTGCCGCGGTGGCGATCCACGCGATGACACCGAGACATGCCCACTGGGGCGGTGGCGACTATCCGCCCATCGGATCTCGACTGGAGGCGATGATCGGTGGCTACAATCTGCCTGACGAGTCACCGTTTTGGGTGATCACGGCCTGCCTGCTGGTCTCGCTCATGCGCCAGGATGGGCGGAGGCTGGGCTATACCGGAACCTCGTACCGTGAACTTGCGACCGGAATTCTCGAGGATTTGCGCTAACGGGGGACAGACTGGGGAGGGCCGACGGGCGCGACCGGCCCTTCAATGTTTGGAGGCGTCTTCCTCCAGCATCGCGACAATGAAGTCCGGAGGCGGCTCCAGCGGTTCATCGCTCCAGCCGTGGACCTCCACCTGGGCCTGCACAAGGCCGCTGACGCCGACCATCACCTCGTCGAAGACCTCGAGGCATCGCACGATCAGGGCGTCGGTCATGTAAAAGGCCCAGGGCTCTCCGCCGGTCGTCGCTGCGCTGAACCAGCTCTCCCAGCGTTTGTTGCCGATCTGCCGCTGGAACTTCGCCCTTTTCTCGACAGGCCATTCCAGGCCGTTGTGGAACATGTTGTTGCGATAAAGCATGAGCGCTTCGAACACGGCGTGGAAATCGCTCGGGAGCCGTTTGACCAGGCCGCTCATCGTGGCGAGCTGACGCACGCCGCCGAGCAGGTCCGACTTTGGACCGCCGTCCTCGGTAAAGCAGATCTGCGCGTTCCACAGGTCGGCATGACCGGCGCCCGCGCGGGCGAGACGGTCCGCTTGGCCTACCGGCCAGGGTCGCTCGCCGATCCGGGCGAAGATCCGAACGAGCATGGATTCAAACAGAGGCGCCAGCATGCCGGCGGCCGCCATCGCGTGCGCCGCGTGCTGGTAGACAGAGAAGTGCATGTGGTCGACCGACAGGTCCACCAGATGTTCCGCGTGGTCGCCCATAGCGCCTCGGGCCCGCGCCTCGAGGTCCTCTATCTGTTGGGACAGTTCGCCGTCGGCCTTGTCCAGACGCGCCAGGAGCTCTTCGATTGCTCGCACCTGCGTGCGATAGTCGAGATCCGCCCCCAACAGGTAGTCCGCGTCGTCCCAGCCATCGAACCTGTACCTCGGCCTCTTGCCCGGCTGATCCGTCATCGCCGCCTCCCTCGGGCCCCTTGGTGTCCACGGCCGTAGTGCAGCAGGTCGAGTGCCTCCTGCCTAGACCGCGCGTGTCGCGCGCCGGCTCGGCGCATCGATCAGGGTCCCGGGCAGGGCGTGGACAGCAACGCGCGCCGCCTGCACCTCGAGTTTGCGCAACGCCGCGCGGGATCCCCCGCTCAGCCTGGCCTGATCCGGATGCTCGGCCATCAGGTCATCGAGCAAGGTCCGGCTGGTGCTGTTGAGCCAACGGCTGAGCTCCGCGCTGGATCGCTTTCCACGCCCCACGCAAGAGCCGATCAGGAACCGCGAGAGCTTCTCCTGCTGGGCTCTCAGGTGATCCCGCATCAACTTGGAGCGGGTGATGTAGCCGGCGTTCACGCCCGGCAGGGAGTGATTCATCAGCAAGTGCATATCGACCTCGGACACCTCGGCCGCCTGGCCGAGCGTTCGATAGGTCTGGCGCAGGTCGTTCCCCCAATGGCTGAGAACCGCGCGGTCCTCCTTGTGTTCGACCAGATGGCCGCACGGCGCGTCACTGGGGAACAGCCACTCGCGCCCGCTCTGCGGATAGATGATCGGGGCGATGCGGCGCAGGCGGAAGATGCACTCCATCATCGCGCGCGACAGCGGGATGTCGAAGGCCTTCATTTCTCCGCCCTTGGGCTTGCTCATGCGCATGACCCGGTTTCGGAGGTCCAGATCGGTCACCCTGACGTTCTTGAGCACTTCCGGGCGAGAGCCGGACAGGAGCGTCATCAGGTGGAATTCGCGACGGACAGGGTTGGCGATCAGGGCCAGTTGCTCGAACCAGGCCGGCAGATCTGTGACCCCCATGGCCGTGTCCTTGCGATGCTCCGGATTCCAGTCGACGCCGCTGACCGGGTTCTCGCGCGGCAAGGCTTTGCAGGTCTTCTTGGCGTGATTGTAGACCGAGCGGAAACTGCGCATGGCGCCGTTGGCGATCGCCGGTCCGTTCGCCGAGGTGATCGTGTCATGCCGGTTTGCGAGAAGCATGGGGTCGTCGCCAAGCTCGGACAGCGGGCGGTCGAGCCAGTCGACGAACAGCCGCTCCATGTGATCGGTGTAGCTCCGCACCGTTCCGGGGGCGCGCTTCTTGCGTTCGAGGTGGGACGCCTTGAAACGCAACCATGCCTCACGAAGCGTGGGTACGCCGTCGGCTGACGCGATCATTATGCCGGAACCGTCTCCAGCACCCCCTGCCCGCAGCTTCGGCGCCCTGGGTGGTCGCGGGTCGTCGCCCTTCTCGATCCGACCGATCAGGATCTTGGCGTTGGCGCGGGCGTCCCGCGCGGACGTTTCGCCGACCTCGCCGACCTTCATTCGGATAGAGGTCCTGGATTTGCCGGTCCTCAGATCGGCCTGAATCATGAAACTCTTCGTCCGGCTTCCGATCAGGACGAAGAAGCCGGCGAGCTCTGTGTCGCGGACGCGATACTGGCCGGATTTGGCGTAGGCGAGGCCCGCGATCGCGCGGTCGGTGAGGGTGAGACGAGGGTCGGCCATGTGCTGACTTTTTGGCGTTTAGAACGGTGATTTAGAACGGCGTTTAGAACGGTGAAATTGACCTGCCGGGTTATCAGCGGATCGTTTCTCCGACGTACGCCAGTCTACGCCAAAACAAGAAAATGTCTAATTAAATCAATCGTGTAATATCGCGATATAGCGTGCATCCGGCGGGGTTCGGAAAGCGCCAAATCGGCATCTCTTAATCAGCGGGTCGTAGGTTCGAACCCTACATCACCCACCATCGTCTTTCCCTAGCTTCCCAACAGCCTCTTGGATTTCGCGCGGCGTGGCTTAAATGCCGATGCCTGCCGCTGAACGGAATCCGACCTATGGCCGACTACGACTACGACCTCTTCGTCATCGGCGCCGGTTCAGGCGGGGTGCGAGCGGCGCGGCTGACGGCGCTGGACGGCAAGAAGGTCGCGGTCGCCGAGGAATATCGGGTCGGCGGCACCTGCGTCATTCGTGGCTGTGTGCCCAAGAAGTTCATGGTCATGGCGTCCGAGGTCAGCCACGCGCTCGAGATCGCCGAGGGCTACGGCTGGTCGTTCGACAATGCGAAGTTCGACTGGCCCACCTTCCTTGAAGCCAAGGATGTCGAAATCGCGCGCCTGTCCGGCATCTATGCCGCCAATCTGGGCAAGGCCGGGGTCGAACTGGTCCACGGGCGGGCGGTTCTGAAAGACGCCCATACTGTGGAGATCGTCGGCAAGGATCGCACAATCACCGCCGAAAAGATTCTGATCGCCACGGGCGGCCGCCCGTGGAAGCCGGAAGAGCTACCTGGCATTGAGCACGCCATCACGTCCGAAGAAGCCTTCCACCTTCCGGAACTGCCTAAGCGCATCCTGATCGCGGGCGGCGGCTATATCGCGGTGGAGTTCGCCGGCATCTTCGCGGGCCTGGGCGTCGAGACGACACTGATCTATCGCGGCCCCAACATCCTGCGCGGCTTCGACGACGATGTGCGCGCGCACCTGGCCGGAGAGATCGAAAAGCGCGGCATCAAGGTCATTCTCGGCTGCCAGCACGAGAAGATCGAAAAGACTGACACCGGCCTGGTCAATCACCTCGAAAACGGGATGAAGCTGGAGACGGACGTGGTCATGTTCGCCACCGGCCGCATCCCTTACGTCAAGGATTTGGGGCTGGAGAGCGCAGGCGTCGAGCTGGATGAAGCGGGCGCCATCAAGGTTGATCCCCATTCCAGGACGACGGCCGACAATATCTGGGCCCTCGGCGACGTCACCGACCGGATGAACCTGACGCCCGTCGCCATCCGCGAAGCCGTCGCCTTCCATCAGACCGTCTATCGCGACAATCCCCAGCACTTCGACTACGAGGCCGTGGCTACCGCCGTCTTCAGCCAGCCGCCGGTCGGGGTCGTGGGCCTCAGCGAGGCGGAGGCCCGTCGCTCCTGCTCGAACGGCGTCGATGTCTATGTCACTCGGTTCCGGCCGATGAAATACGCCTTCACCGGCTCGGATGAGCGGGTGCTGATGAAGCTGGTGGTCGATGCCGACAGCCAGCGGGTGGTCGGCGTCCATATCGTCGGCCCCGACAGCCCCGAGATGATTCAGCTGGCCGCCATCGCGGTAAAGGCCGGCTTGACCAAGGCGCAGTGGGACGCCACATGCGCCGTTCACCCCACCATGGCCGAAGAGCTGGTCACGCTGAAGGAGAAGCAGTCGGGCGCGACCTCCGCCGGCTGACGCTTGCCCTCAGGGCCTGGGCCGCTCGCGGAACCGCTCGAGCAGGTCCAGCCGGGCGCTGAAGGGCACGGGCGTCACGGCCGGTCCCCGATTGCCGAAGTTCATCAGCCGGGTGTCCACACGGGTCGCCGTAGGCCAGCGCGGCCGTCCAACGCCGTTGGGATCGCCCGAGCGCGCGAATGCGGTCCAATAGCCCATCATGGCCTCCGACGCCTTTCGGTCCCGATCCTCGACCGGATACGGCAGGGTGTTCAACGTGCCGAAAACATAGGGCCGCTCGATCGCATGGGTCGCGCCGCCATGCGGCTCGGGATTCTGCGGCGACGAGATATCGAACCGATAGAGCCAGGCCGGATGGCCTGCCTTGGCATGCAGCCGCGCCAGCATCCGGGCCGGCTCGGAGAACACCAGATCCGTGATCGCCAGCTTGTCGAACGCCTCCAGCCCGCCATAGGCCTGAACGGCGTCGGCGCGCTCGAGCCAGGTCATGTCGTCATCGATCTGACCATAGCCGTTGCGATCCGTGGGCCGCATCCACCAGAATTCAGCGCTGTTGCTGCCGATGATGAAGGGCACCGGGGCCTGCCGACCCGCCTTGAACGCCGCCTCGACGGTGGACGGCACGATCCGCCCGTCGATCAGCGTCAGGTCGCCGTTGGCGAAGACCGGAGGCGGCGTCAGGAACAGATCGGCCGGCGCCGCGCGCAAATCCGCCGCCGTCCTCAATCCGGCGCCATAGGCCCAGACCTCGCCGCGCTCCCGCGCTGAAGGCGCGCCATAGGGGCCCTTGCGGTCCAGCGGCGTCTGCAACTCCCGCCCCAGGCCGGACTGAACGATCGCCCGATCGAACAGACCGCGCGCCGGCGGCGAGATCATCAGCCGCGTGACGATCGCCCCGCCTGCCGATTCGCCGAAGATGGTCACGTTCTTGGGGTCGCCGCCAAAGGCCGCGATATTGGCGCGCACCCATTTCAGCGCCGCCGTCACGTCCATCAGGCCGTAATTAGCCGCCGCCTCGCCCGCCGGCCGCTCGGCCGCCAGCGCCGGATGATCGAAGAAGCCCAGCCGCCCCAGCCGATAGTTCAGCGTCACCACGACCATGCCGCGCTTGGCCAGGTTCGTTCCGTCATACAGCGGCGCGGTTCCCGACCCGTTGACCAAGCCGCCCCCATGAATCCAGACCATGACCGGGGCGGGTTGAGCCGCACTGATGGGCCGCCAGACGTTCAGGTTCAGGCAATCCTCGCTCATCGGCAAGGGACCGACGCCGGGGTCGCCGTTCGGCGGCGCCTGGATGCACAGCGGACCATAGGCCGAGGCGTCGCGCTGGCCCTGCCAGGTCGGCGCGGGGCCGGGCGGTCGCCAACGCCGCTCGGCCGTCGGCGGCGCGGCGTAGGGAATATTCTTGAACGCAGCCACATCGGCATCCGCGCGTCCGTTCAGGACGCCCTGCGGAATGCGGACGGTGGGCTGGTCGGCTGCGGGCGCCATCATGAGCGAGAGGGTGGCGAAAACGCCGGCGATTGTCATGCGCGCTGATTAGCAAATTACGGCGGCGCGCCAATCATCTTGCGATCACAGATCACGACACACGGTGAGAGAACCGATTTCGATGTGGCGCGTTATCGCCAAGCTGTGCGGGGTAGGCGTTGAACGAAACAGTGAAATCAAGCGACCTGACCGTCGATCTGGGCGCGGCCTTCGAGGCCTCGCCCAATCCCTATGTGCTGCTTACGCCTGACCTTCGGATCGCCGAGGTCAACCAGGCCTATATGGATGTCACGGGCGCCAAGCGCAGCGAAGTTTTGGGCCAACCTCTTTTTGCCGCTTTTGACTCGGGTCCTGGCTCGGACGCCCCAGAGAACGTCCGCCAAGTCCGTGCTTCACTGGAAAAGGCGCGCGACACCCGACAACGCGATCACCTAGCGGTCGTGCGCTTTTCAATGCCCCGAGCCCAGCCGGACGGCAGCGAGATTTTCGAAGAGCGCCTTTGGAGCGCCACCCATATGCCCATCCTGAACGCCGACGGCGACGTGGTCATGCTGCTTCAGCACACCACGGATGTGACGGATCTGGCGCCCGTCATCCGCCCGGATGAGCCGACCACCGCGCTGGACGCCATCGTAGGCGGCTCCGTCCTGCGTCGCGCCCAGTCGGTGCAGGAGGACAATCGTCGCCTGGAAACCGAGCGCAATCGGCTTGTCGAAATGTTCATGCAGGCACCCGGCTTCGTCGCCATCCTGTCGGGGCCAGATCACCGTTTCCAGATGCACAACGACGCCTACAGCCAGCTGATCGGCCATAGGGACATCGCCGGCAAGCCCGTCAGGCAGGCCCTGCCAGAACTGGAAGGCCAAGGCTTCTACGAGTTTCTCGACAGCGTCTTCGCCACAGGCGAACCCTATGAAGGCCGCGAGAGCGCAGCGCAGCTGCAGCGCAAGCCCGACGGGCTGCTCGAAACCGTCTATCTCAACTTCATCTATCAACCGATCCGCGACGACTCAGGCGCGGTCGTGGGCATCTTCGTTCAGGGCCACGACATCACCGAGAACGTCCTGGCCGCCCAGCGCCAGAAGTTGATGATCGACGAACTGAATCACCGCGTGAAGAACACCTTGGCCACGGTGCAATCCATCGCGATCCAGACGGCCCGTTCCAACACCGACCCGGCCAGCTTCGCCGAGACCTTCCAGTCCCGGATCATGGCCCTGTCGCACACCCACAATCTGCTGACGCAAAGCCATTGGGAGGGCGCCGACCTGCGCGCCATCTTGGAACATGAGACTGAAGCTTACGGGCCGACCCGCATAAGCCTGAATGGACCACCGGTGGCGCTGGAGCCGGCCGTCGTTCTGTCTCTGGGCATGATCTTCCATGAGCTTGCGACGAATGCCGCCAAATACGGCGCGCTGCATACGCCGGACGGTCGCATCCTCATCGACTGGGGTCTGGCGGATCAGCGCGACCGCAAACTCAAGCTGAGCTGGCGCGAAATTGGCGGCCCCAAAGTTACGGCTCCGGACAGAAGAGGCTTCGGTAGCCGTTTGATTGAACGAAACATTCGACATGATCTGGCGGGCGAGATCGATCTGGTCTACGCCCCGGATGGATTGATCGCGGAACTGACGGTTCCACTGGACAGGACGGCCGCACAATGACTCAACCTCTGACCGGTCGCCGTGTCCTTGTGGTCGAGGACGAGTCGCTCGTCGCCATGCTTCTGGAAACGATTCTGGAAGACATGGAATGCGTGCCGATAGGCCCCGCCTCCAATGTGGACGACGGTCAAAAACTGGCTCGAGAGACGGAAAATCTCGACGCCGCCCTGCTGGACGTGAACGTCGCTGGCCGGCAGGTCTTTCCCGTGGCCGAGGCGCTGAAGGAACGCGGCGTGCCGTTCGTCTTTTCAACCGGCTACGGCGAAGGCGGTCTGCCCGACGAATGGCGCGGCCAGCCCACGATCCAGAAGCCCTTCACTGAAGCCGCCATCCGCGACGCCCTGATGAAGGCCATGGGCGTCGCCGAGGCCTGACCCCTAACTCGGCATCCGCCGCGGCGCGAACCATCCTTCATCGGTAGTCTGCACGGACCCTGCGACGGCCAGCACCGTGAGCGTATGTGTAATCAGCCGCTTCGCACGCGGCCGACTGCCCTCGAACTCGTCCATCAGTTCGGTCGGCGACATCGGAACGCCCTGTCGGCGCAGGATTGAGAGCAGGCTGGACGCCAGAACGCCGGGTTGTTCGGGAAACAGGGCCTTCTGCCTCGATGTCGGTAGAAGAGGCTGCGTCGGTCTTGCAGTCCCTTGGCGCACCTTGCCGGCTTGATAATCCGGTCGCAGGAAGTGGATGTCGCCCTGCGCCTCCTGCTCAGCCCTGGCCTGGTTCAGCTGGATCAGGCGCTCGACGATCTGCCTGTCCGCCAGGTCGTCAGGCCAGCCATAGGCCTTGGCGACCAGCTGATCGAGGCGCTGATGCAGATGGTCGATGATGCCGACGCGCCCCTGGTCGTCGATCGCACGTTCAGCGTCCGACCCGTGATCGCCCAGGCCTATCCTTGCTCTGGCGTTGTAAAGGCCGGTCATCGTCAAGGCGTCGCTGTGGCGCAGGACGGTACCCCTTACGGCATCAAGTTCTTCAGCCAGGACGCCGATCTCTGCCGCCAAGGCGGCGCCTGCATCCGGAAATGGAAAGGTGTCGAAACAGGCGCCTTTCACATAGACGGCCTCGCGTTCGTATTCGCCGATGCGGCCGGCGTTGGCGGCGAACCATGCGCGATGCTGGCGCGAAGACAAGACGCCAAGCACGAACGGATCATCGCTGGCGATCACCACCAGCTTGTTGTCCGGCAAGGTGGCGGCATCCATGAATCTAAACCAGCGATGTTTGGCGGTTTCTATGGTGACGATAAAGCGGCTCAATCCCTCCAGGGCGTCGCGCAGATCACGACGCGGCTCTCCGAAGATCCACCAGTTGTCGCGATAGGCCGCCCGGTTGTTGCGATCCCGATCCGGCTTCACCGTCTCCAGCAGATGCTGAAACAGCAGCGGATGCCGACGACGCGCCTCGCCTTCGTCCCAGCCGAAGAAATCAATGACCTGCAGCCCGCGTGATCGATCCGCCAGATCTCGGCCATTCTGATAGTCGCGAACCGGCGACGGCGCCTGCGGGTCTGAGCCGGATAGAAGGCGTTCGGCCTTCTCTGACGTGACCTGAAAACCCGAGCCCATCAGCTGCACGCCGCGATAGGCCAGCACCGCGTTGGCCTTCGGCTGTCGAACGCGCATCAGTCGACTGTCCAGCATCAGGTCCGCGCCGATGTCGCCGTGACGCTCCTCGAACGTCGTGGCATCCGCATCCTTGACCCTCAGCCATCGTCCCTGGCCGTCCGGCTCGCCCCGCTCGGCGACCGACATGGCGATCCTGACGTCAGCGCATCCCACGCCTCTGGCCCACGGATGGTCCGCGATGGCGAAGACAATCCTGATCGGCGGTCGTTTGGCCAGATGGTGTTCGATCACGCGTCGCGAGAAGGTCTGGGTGATCGAATTGGTGGTGATGAACCCAAAGCGCCGCAACCGCGTATCTGGCTCGATCAGGATTTCCGCTGCCCTATCCCACCAGGCCATGACCAGGTCTGCGGAAAGAAATCGGCCGCCCCGTATGGCTGCAAGGGCATCGACGTAACCGTCGCCCAGCTCTCGTCTCAGGCCCTTGCCGCCAATGAAGGGCGGATTGCCGACGATGAATTCAACGTCCGGCCAAGGTGTGGGGCGCGGGTCGATATAGCGAACTCGCTCTCGCTCGGGCTGATCACGTCCATGGACCATCTCGACGCGCGAGAACTCCAGCAGGGCGTCGGCGTGTCGGATGGTACGAAAGTTCTTGAGGATGGGCTCCGACGGCATCGGCGCGCCGGATATGCGGAAGTGCCACTGAAGATGGCCGATCCACATGACCATCTCGGCGATCCAGGCGGCGTTGGCGTTCTTTTCTATCCCATAGAATTGCTCGGGGCTGACCACCCGCCCGTCGAAAGCGAGCACGCCCTGATGCTCGCCCATCTCTCCCAGGGCGCTGAAGATTTCCTCTTCCAGCTCCTTCATCATCCGCATGGCGACATAGAGAAAATTGCCCGTGCCACAGGCGGGATCCAGCACGCGCGTCTTGCACAGCTGATCATGAAACGCGTGCAGGCGGCGACGCGCCTTGAGGACATCGCCCTGCATGAAGTCCGCAACGGCTTCGCCCTCCACCGCCTCCCAATCCGCGCGCAACGGTTCCATGATCGTCGGCGCGATCAGGCGCTCGACATAGGCGCGAGGCGTGTAATGCGCGCCCAGTTCGGCCCGCTCAGCCGGGTCTAGCGCCTGCTCCAGCAGGGTTCCGAAGATGGCTGGCTCGACGTCGGTCCAGTCGCTCTTCGCCGCAGCAATCAAGGCCTCCAACTCGCCTTCCTCGATGGGCAGCGTGTCGACCGCGCTGTAGAGGCCGCCGTTGAACCGGCGGATGTGTTGGCGGGTGGCGACGCAATAGCCGCCCTGATCCATCGCCACGAACAACGACCGCGCGCCCTGGTGGAAGCGTTCCGACTCCCCGCGGTAGCTTTCGAGCAAGCTCAGAAAGCTGCGCCGCTCGATCAGGCCGACGCTGTCCGCGAACATGGCGAAGATGCACTGCATCACGAAACGCGCGGTCTTGCTCGCCTGCGCGGCGCGATCGACTGGCCCAAGCCCGGCCTGTCGCCGACCGTTGATCGACTTTACCAACCAGGCCAGAGACTTTGCGATTTCCGTCGTAACCGCCGCCGACCGGGCGGCCGGATCGAGCGACATCGGATCGGTCCAGACCCGGCGCAGCCGCTCTCTAACCTCGGGCGAGCGCAGTTGGTCTAGCGTGATCCGATAGCCCGCCCGATCTGGAAACGGCGCATAGATCTTGCCCTGCCTCGCAAAGTCCGACCACAGCTCGATCGACCGTCCGACATCCACCGTGATCAAAAACGGCGGCCATTCGGCCAAGGCCTTGGCGTAGTTTTCAGCCTGCCGCTTGGCGACCCGCATCACGCGATCGAGCGCCTCCATCGACGGCGCATGCGCCTTTCCGGCGGACTTGCCCAATAAAGCCAGTTGCGCGGCGGGGTCCAGCGGACCTCCGTCGCGGCGTTTGCGCGACTGTTTGGCTTCCAGGACGAAACAGTCCCGTTTGGCGCAATCGATCCAGCCCGCCGTCGTCTGGCCATTGTCGTGATGAAAGCGGATCGGCCGCTCGAAGCAATAGTCCAGATCGCCCGCGCGTTCGTCGTCCGGCGCGGGGACGCCGATCAGGCGGCAGAGCTGAATGATGAAGGTCTGATAGTGGTCGCGTTCGCTGATCGGCGCAGCGGACCAATGTTTGATGAAGCCTTCGACATCGTCTGATTGTTCTGCGCCCATGCAGACAATCTATGGTTCGATTCCTGAACGCAATCTATACGTGTTTTCCGTCTCTGTATGCAGCGTTAAGCAAGGGCTTGCCCAGCCAGTAACAAAGCTCGGCCGGTCGCGAGATATCCCAGATCGCAAGGTCGGCCGCCTTTCCGGCTTCGAGCGTCCCAATCTCGGCCAGCACCCCCAGCGCCCGCGCCGCCTCCCGCGTTGCGCCGGCCAAAGCCTCTTCTGGCGTCAGGCGGAACTGAACACAGGCGAGGTTGAGCGCGGCGGTCATGGAAGTGACGGGCGAGGTGCCGGGATTGCAGTCGGTGGCGACGGCCATGCGCACGCCGTGGCGGCGCAGCAGATCGACGGGCGGCGCCTGGGTCTCGCGCAGCATCAAATAGGCGCCGGGGAGCAGGACGGCGACCCCCCCGGCTGCGGCCATGGCGGCGACGCCTTCCTCGCTCGCATGTTCGATGTGATCGGCGGACAGAGCCTGATAGCGCGCCGCCAAGGCCGCACCGCCGCCGTTCGACAACTGGTCGGCATGCAGCTTCACCGGAAGACATAGAACGCGCGCCTTGTCGAAGAGACGCGACACTTCTGCAGTCGAGAAGGCGATGGGTTCGCGATAGGCGTCGACCGCATCAACCAGACCTTCGGCATGGGCGGCAGGCAGGATGTGGTCGATGGCCAGGTCGACATAGGCCGCCCGGTCGTCGCGATACTCAGGCGGCACGGCATGCAGACCGAGATAGCTGGTACAGACACGCACCCCGCCCTCGCGCCCGATCCTGCGCGCGACGCGCAGCATCTTCAGCTCCGTCTCAAGGTCCAGACCATAGCCGGACTTGATCTCGACGGTGGTGACTCCGGTGGCCTTCAGCCCCGCCAACCGCGTCATGGCGGACGCGAACAGGTCATCCTCCGACGCGGCGCGTGTGGCCTTCACGGATGAGACGATGCCCCTGCCTGCACGCGCGATCTCCTCATATGTCGCTCCGCCTAGCCGCTGTTCGAACTCGGCCGAACGGTCGCCGCCGAACACCAGATGGGTGTGGCAGTCGATCAGGCCAGGCGTGATCCATCGCCCGTCCAGCCGCTCGGTTTCAGCCGCTTCCACGGCCGGCAGGTCAGCGCGTGGCCCTACCCAGGCGATGCGGCCATCGGCGACGACCACGGCGGCGTCCCGGATGGCGCCATAAGGGATCGGTCCCTCGGCCATGGTGGCGACATGGCAATCGATCAGCAGACGATCGGCCTTCATCGGCGAGGCTCCTTTGCCAGAACGGGTGAATGGGCGGACGAGAAGCGCGCCACCAAATCGTAGCGGTCGCCCGGAAAGATCTGCCACACCCGCGTCACCCCCTGCCCGTCCCGCCATGTCCGCCGCTCGACGCACAGACAGGCGGCGCCGGTCTTAAGTTGCAGTAGGCGGGCAGCGCGGGCGTCCGCCGCGATCGCTAAAATGCGGTTCTCAGCCTCGGTCCAGGGCGCCGAGTCCAGCAGCCAGCTTCCCGGCGGAACCGTATGAAAATCGACGTCTATGGCTTGAGGCGCCGCGCCGAGCGCGATGAGCCTGTGTTCCAAAGCCAGCGGCGCGCCGTCGGCGCTGTGCAGACAGGTCAGGTCCAGCAGAAGACCACCGGATGCCAGTTCGATTTCGTCCTCACCGTCCGGCTTGCGTGCGATCCGCTCCAGCAGGACATAGCCGTAAGCCTGCCCGCGCTCGATCACCTCGGCCCGCAGGTCGGGAATAGCCAGGACGGCGGCGTGGGCCTTGGGTTGGGCGACGAAGGTGCCGGCGCGACGTCGGCGCGTCACCAGCCCCCGCCCCGCCAGTTCCGAAATGGCCTTGGACACCGTCATGCGCGAACAGCCGTAGCGCTCGGTCAGCTCATGCTCGAATGGAATGCGGTCGCCGGGCGATAGCTCGCCGGACAGGATAAGCCCCTCAAGATCGGCATAGATGCGGCGATGCAGGCTCACCCCAACACCGCCGACAGGGCCTTGCGATAGCGCGCCTCGATGCCGTCTCGGGCGATATGGCGGCCGTCTTTCACGACCTCGCGGCCCGCTCGCCACACCGAACGGATCGAGCCCGTCGGCGCGCCGAAGATCCAGCTGTCGAGCACTGCATCGCCCGACCGTCCCGCAAAGGCGACGCCGCTTGTATCCAGCGATACGATGTCCGCCGACGCCCCGACGCTCAGACCCGACGCCGCGCCCGTCGCCTGAACGCCGCCCGCCAGCGCGCGATCAAACAAGGCGCGGCCCGTCGAGCGTTCAGGGTCCGCCATGACGGCGCGACCGCGCAGCGCCAGCCGCTGACTGTATTCCAGCATTCGCAGTTCCTCGGCGACGCCGATCTGCACGTTGGAATCGGTCCCGATGCCGAACCGCCCGCCGGCGCGCGTGAAATCGACCGCCGGGAAGACGCCGTCGCCCAGATTGGCCTCGGTGATCGGGCACAGGCCGACGACGGCGTCGCGCGCGACGACGCCGCGCCACTCGGCCTCAGTCACATGGGTGGAATGTATCAGGCACCAACGCGGATCGATCGGCGCATTGGCCAGGAGCCATTCGACCGGCCGCGCGCCCGACCAGGCCAGGCAGTCCGTGACCTCCTTGGTCTGTTCCGCCACATGGATATGGATCGGCCCATCGCCCGCCAGCGAAGGCATGGCCGTCAGTTCATCCGGACTGACCGCGCGCAGACTGTGCGGCGCCACCCCGACCACGGCGTCGGGCAGATCGGCGGTCAGGATCTGGCATTGCGCGACCAGATCGGCGAATCCGTTCAGATCGTTGATGAAACGCCGCTGTCCATGCGCCGGCGGCTGTCCGCCGAACCCGGCATGGGCGTAGAAAACCGGCAGCAGGGTCAGGGCAATGCCCGTCGCCTGCGCCGCCGTCACGATCCGCGCGGCGATCTCGGCCCGGTCCGAATAGGCCGCGCCCGACGGGTCGTTGTGCAGATAATGGAACTCGGCGACGCGGGTGAAGCCGCCCTCCAGCATTTCCATGAAGGCCAGAGCGGTGATGGCCTCGATCTCTTCCGGACCGCCCCGATCCAGGAAACGGTACATCAGCTCGCGCCACGTCCAGAAGTCGTCGTCCGAAGGCCCCCTCGCCTCGGTCAGGCCCGCCATGGCGCGCTGAAAGGCGTGGCTGTGGACATTGGCGACGCCCGGCAGGGCGACACCGCCCCCTTCGTCCGCCGGGCTGCGCGCAACGTCTGTTTCCAGACTGACAATCCGTCCGCCAGCCACGCCGATCCGCACATCTTGCGCCCATCCATCCGGCAAGAGGGCTGCCTCGAACCATAGGGTGCGATCCACAGGCTGCGGCTGAAGGGTCACTGGACAGGTCCGTGTCGTTACGATCAATATGTCTAGACATACCACGGTGGATCGATTTGGCGAGGGAGGCCGAACGGATGCAGGACTGGCTGACCATCCACGAAGGTTCGGCGCCGCTGGTGATCGGCCTGCCGCACACGGGGACCGACATTCCGCCCGCCATCGAGGCGCGGATGACCTCATCCTGGCTGGCCCGCAAGGACGCAGACTGGTGGGTGGATCGATTGTACGACTTCGCGATCAACATGGGCGCGACCCTGGTGCGAACGGGCGTGTCGCGCAGTGTCATCGACGTGAATCGCGATCCGTCGGGCGTCTCCCTCTATCCCGGCATGACCACGACCGGCCTGTGTCCGACCGAAACCTTCGACGGCGAGCCGCTGTATCGCCCAGACCAAGAACCCGACGCGGCCGAAATCGCCGAGCGACGCGCGACTTGGTTCGATCCCTATCACGCCGCCCTGCAGGGCCAGTTGGATCGACTGCGCAGCTCCGGCCCGGTGGTTCTCTACGACGCCCATTCCATCCGGTCCGTCGTGCCGCGCCTGTTCGAGGGCGAACTGCCGCAGTTCAACATCGGCGACAACGACGGCGCCACGTGCGCGCGCAGTCTGACCCAAGCCGTCGCGGTCGCCTGCACGGCCAGCGGCGACAGCGTGGTCGTCAACGGCCGCTTCAAGGGCGGGTGGACCACGCGCCACTACGGCCGTCCCGAGGCCGGTCTTCACGCCATCCAGATGGAACTGGCGGACCGGGGCTACATCCTCGATCCAACCGGCCCGGTGTCGCCCGACAACTGGCCCAGCCCCTATGAGCCGGATCGGACCGAGCCGTTGCGCGGTCATCTGCGCCGCGTCCTGACCGCCTGCATCGCCTTCGCCGAGAGCCAACGATGAACACGCCCAACGCACGGATCGTCCGCAGCCCGCGCGGACCGGAAAAGACCGCCAAGACCTGGGCCGCCGAGGCGGCCATGCGCATGCTGATGAACAACCTCGATCCCGAGGTGGCCGAGCGGCCGCAGGACCTCGTCGTCTATGGCGGCATCGGCAAGGCGGCGCGGGATTGGGCGGCGTTCGACAGGATCGTGGAGACGCTGAAGACGCTCGAAGCCGACGAGACCCTGCTGGTGCAATCGGGCAAGCCGGTCGGCGTCTTCCGCACGCATGCCGACGCCCCGCGCGTGCTGATCGCCAACTCCAACCTGGTGCCCAAATGGGCGACCTGGGAGCATTTCAACGAACTCGATCGCAAGGGTCTGGCCATGTATGGCCAGATGACCGCCGGGTCGTGGATCTACATCGGCACGCAAGGCATCGTCCAAGGCACCTACGAGACGTTCATGGAGGCCGGCCGCCAGCACTACGGCGGCGACTGGTCGGGCAAGTGGATCCTGACCGCAGGCCTGGGCGGCATGGGCGGGGCCCAGCCCCTGGCCGCGACCATGGCGGGGGCTTCGTGCATCACGATCGAATGCCAACGCAGCCGGATCGAGTTCCGTATGCGGACGCGCTACGTCGACGTCATGGCCGAAACCCTGGACGAGGCCTTGGCGCTGCTGGAGCAATCGTTCCGGGACAAGAAACCCTTGTCGATCGGCCTGTTGGGCAATGCAGCCGATCTGGTGCCTGAAATGGTCCGACGCGGCATCCGGCCCGATTTGGTTACCGACCAGACCAGCGCGCACGATCTGATCAACGGTTACCTCCCCTCGGGCTGGACCGTCGCGGAGTGGGAAGACAAGCGCGTCAGCGAACCCAGCAGCGTCGCCGCCGCCGCGCGCACCTCCATCGCCGCTCATGTGAAGGCCATGCTGGACTTCCAGGCGATGGGCGTTCCGACCACCGACTACGGCAACAACATCCGTCAGGTCGCCTTCGACGCGGGCGTGACGAATGCTTTCGACTTCCCCGGCTTCGTGCCCGCTTACATCCGCCCGCTGTTCTGTCGGGGGATCGGTCCGTTCCGCTGGGCGGCCCTGACCGGCGATCCGGAAGATATCAGAAAGACAGACGCGGCGATGAAGCGCCTGTTCCCCGACAATGCAGGTCTGCACCGCTGGCTCGACATGGCGGGCGAGCGCATTGCCTTTCAAGGCCTTCCCGCCCGCATCTGCTGGATCGGATTGGGTGATCGCCACCGCGCCGGTCTGATGTTCAACGACATGGTGGCGTCGGGCGAACTGTCGGGGCCGATCGTCATCGGCCGCGATCATCTCGACAGCGGCTCGGTCGCCAGCCCGAACCGCGAGACCGAGGCCATGGTGGACGGATCGGACGCCGTGTCCGACTGGCCGCTGCTGAACGCCCTGCTGAACACGGCCTCGGGCGCCAGCTGGGTGTCGCTGCACCACGGCGGCGGCGTCGGCATGGGCTATTCTCAGCACTCGGGCGTCGTCATCGTCGCGGACGGGACGCCGGAAGCCGCGCAACGGCTTGAGCGGGTGCTGTGGAACGACCCCGCCACGGGCGTCATGCGTCACGCCGACGCCGGCTATGAGATCGCCCGCGCGGCCGCGCGCGAGCACGAACTGAACCTTCCCAGCCTGAAGGCCTGAGCCATGACCGCGATCACCCTCGGCCAATCACCTCTCACCTTGGCGCAGCTTCGTGCGGTGCTGGAGGGGCCCGCTACCGTCTCATTGACGCCCACCGCCTGGACCGATGTGGACCGAGGCGCAGCGACCATCGCCGCCATCGTGGCCGAGGGGCGCACCGTCTACGGCGTCAACACGGGCTTCGGCCTGCTGGCCAACACCTCCATCGCGCCTGAGGATCTGGAGACGCTGCAGCGTAATCTGGTTCTCAGCCACGCCTGCGGGGTCGGGCCGCTGCTGCCGGATGCGGTGACCCGTCTTCTGATGGTGCTGAAGATCGCCAGTCTGTCGCGTGGCACCTCTGGCGTTCGGCGTGAGACGCTGGAGGCCCTGATTGCTCTTGTCAACGCGGACATCCTGCCCTGCATTCCGTCCAAGGGATCGGTCGGCGCCTCGGGCGATTTGGCGCCGCTGGCCCATATGTCCTGCGTCCTGATCGGCGTGGGCGAGGCGCGGCTGAACGGCGAGACGTTGGAGGCCGAAGCGGCTCTGGCCAAGGTCGGGCTTTTGCCGCTCACGCTCGGCCCGAAGGAAGGCTTGGCCCTGCTTAACGGCACCCAATGTTCGACGGCGCTGGCCTTGGCGGGTCTATTCGCGGCCGAGGCGGCGTTTGCCGCCGGGATTGCCGCCGGCGCCTTGTCGGTCGATGCGCTGAAAGGGTCCGACGCCCCCTTCGATCATCGCATCCACGCCCTGCGCGGCCAACCAGGCCAGATCGCCGTCGCCGCCCGCCTGCGCGAGCTGATGGCGGGCTCCGCCATCCGCGACAGTCACCGCGACGACTGCTCCAAGGTTCAGGACCCCTACTCCTTGCGCTGCCAGCCCCAGGTCATGGGCGCGATCCTCGATGTGCTAACCAGCGCCGCCGCCACGCTGGCGCGCGAAGCGAACGCCGTCACCGACAATCCGCTGGTCTTCATCGAGGATGGCGACGTCATTTCGGGCGGCAACTTCCACGCCGAACCCGTTGCTTTCGCTGCCGATCAGATCGCCATGGCTCTGTGCGAGATCGGCAATATTTCGGAACGTCGCACCTCGATTCTGGTCGATCCCAAGATGAGCGAACTGCCGGCCTTTCTGGTCAAGGAAAGCGGCCTGAACTCCGGCTTCATGATCGCCCAGGTGACGGCTGCGGCCCTGATCGCCGAGAACCGCATGGTCGCTCATCCGTGCAGCGTGGACACCGTGCCCACCAGCGCCAATCAGGAAGATCACGTCAGCATGGCCACCCACGGCGCCCGCCGCCTGCTGGACATGGCCGAGAATACGGCGACAGTGGTCGGTATCGAGCTTCTGGCGGCGGCGCAGGGACTGGAGTTCCATAGGCCGCTGACCAGCTCGCCGACGCTGGAACAGGTCTTCGCCATCGTGCGAGAAGCGGCCGCCCCCTATGCCAGCGACCATTATTTCGCCCCGGACATCGCCCGTGCAACCGACGCCGTGCGCGCGGGTCGTTACCGACCCTTTGCGGCGGACCTGCTGCCTTCGGCCTGATCCCGCTCAGCCGCCGAGAACGCCCAGGTGTTCCAGCAGGATGGCCGTGCCCAGACCGATCAGGGCCACGCCGCCGATGATCTCGGCCGTCTTGCCGAAGCGCGTGCCTACGGCCTTGCCGATCAGCATGCCGATGGTGGTCAACACAAAGGTGGTGAAGCCGATCGAGGCGGCGATCACCCAGATATTGGCCCCGATGAAGGCCAGACCCACGCCCACGGCCGCAGCGTCGATGCTGGTTCCGACCGCCGTCGCCACAAGCGCCCACGGGCCGGACCGGCGCTGCGCCTCATCCTCGCCCGCGCCCCGCGGTTGAACGCCTTCCCAGATCATCTTGCCGCCGACGATCAGCAGCAGGGTGAAGGCGATCCAGTGATCCACCTTCTCAACCAGGCCGGCGGCGATGATGCCCAATCCCCAGCCGATCAGGGGCGTGATCGCCTCGATGACGCCGAAGACCAAGCCGGCCTTTACGGCGTCCTTGACGGCGGGTCGATGCGACGCCCCGCGTCCGACGGCGGCTGCAAAGGCGTCCGTGGACATGCTGAGCGAGAGAATGGCGATGGCGCCTGGGGTCATGGGACAGCACTCGACCGGACGCGTGACAGCGGTCCTGCACCGGCCGGTCGCGGCGTCAGGACACGCTGGTCTCGCTAGGCGGTGGTTCCGCTGATCGCGCCACGCGCCGAAGCGCGAGTATGTTGACGCGATCCCGACGACGAACGCCGGAAGCTACTCCCCAACAGGAGGCGGCTCTCTACACGCCGCTTCCTGCGCTTGGCAACCTCACAGGTCGATCATGTGCCCGACTTGGGCGCCGTCGCGGCGGGCGCATCATCGCGCGCCGAGGTCGATGCGCCGGCCGGTTGGCGCTCGACCGTCAGGGCATAGGCGCCCATCTGGTTGGGCCCATAGGCGCGGGCGCGCACGACGTACCAGCCGTCATCCGGCGCGGTCCAATCCAGCTTGGCGTGCGCGTCGGACAGGCTGTCGTCGTCGGTGGCCAGGCTGGTGAAATCGCCGTCCTCGTCTTCCTTGCCAAGATCGATGAAGGAGTCGAAAGCGTTCGACACCATCGTCAGACGCAGCTTCTCGTCCTTCTTGGCCTGGAAGCGGTAAGCGTCGAAAAAGGCGCCTTCGTCGCTGAGCGCGGCGCTGTTCGACAGGGTTCCGCGCACGGTCGACCCGATCAGCAGGCTGCCGGGCTTGGGCTCTGGCCCGCGATCCAGCAGCTCCAGTGAATAGAGGCCCTTGCCTTCCGCATCCAGCGGCATGGCGCGGACCACATAGTTCCCGTCCGACGGCAGGGTGAAGTTCAGCCTTGAATCGGTGCCCTCGGCCAGGCCGTCGTCATCACTGGCCAGGGCCTCGAACTCACCGTCGGCCTTGCCGATCTCCAGATAGGCGTCGAAATCGCCGGACCGCAGGATCGCCTGGACGCGCTGTCCTTCGGTTCCGGAAAAGACGTAGGCGTCATAGCGTTTGCCATCGTCGCCTTGGGGATCCTCGTCGGTGATCTCGCCCTCCACGGTTTGACCCAGGGTCGCCGTGGTCGGCGGCGGCGGCGGCGCGGTTTCGGTCAGCTTCAGCGTATAGTCGCCCTCGGCCTCGTCGCTGAACCCGCGCGCCTCGATGATGTAGTCGCCGTCGGCTTCCAGCGTGCGCGCGATGCGGGCGTCGGTGCCCGAGCCGGCGCCGTCATCGTCCTCCGCCAAAACCGTATCATCCGAAGCACGGCGAAGCGTCAGATAGGCGTCGAAGTCGCTCGACTTCATCTCGATGGCGACGCGCTGGCCGTTCGTCCCGGTGAAGCGATAGGTCTCCGCGCGCTGGCCGCCATCATTTGTGGCGCTGTCCGAGCCCAGTTCGCCCTTGATCTCGTCACCGATCGCGATGGGCTTTGACGGCGGCGCGGGCGGCGCCTCGGCCAGGCCCAATTCGTAGCGACCCAGCCCGTCTTCCAGCGACGTAGCCCGGATCACATATTCGCCGGCTGTCGGCGCCGTGAAAGTCAACCGGGAATTCAGCCCGCCGCCGGGCGCGTCATCGTTCGAGCTGATCTCGATGAAATCGGGCCCGTTCATCCGCCCCACCCGCACCAAGGGATCGAAGGCCTCGGAGTCCAGCGTCACGACAAACCGATCGCCGGCATTGGCGCGGAAGGCGTAGGCGTCATAGCGGCCGCCGTCTTCCTGCTCAGGATCGCGCGTCGTCAGTTCGCCGCTCTGGGTCGCCCCGACACGAATGCCGCCGGGTCGCGGCGCACGCGGCGGCGCCGGGCGTTCCTGCAACGACAGACGATAGTCGCCACCGTCCAGTCCGCTCAACGTCCGGGCCCTCAGAACATAGGTCCCCGCCTGGTCAGGCGTGAACCGCAGCCGCGCATTGGTGCCGTCCCCCAACCCGTCGTCGTCGGACGCCAGCGGCTCGCCCGCTGCGCCGTCGTCGTAGACTTCCAGATATGCGTCGAAAGCGTCCGATCTCAGCGTAGCTTCCAGCCGCTGCCCCGCCCGCGCCTCGAACCGATAGTCGTCGTAGCGATATTCGTCATCCGCCGCCTTGGCGTCGCCATCCGTCAGGGCGCCGGTCACGTTGGCGCCGATGCGCAGAGACTGCGCGTCCTGGGCCACGGCCGGCGCGACCGCCCACAAAAGGGCCAGGGTGCTGACAGCGGCGGCGAGCGACGGACGGTTCATGAATTCCTCCAGCATAGGCTGCGGATCATAGACGCCGAACCGTGACGGCTGTAAATCGCGCCATCCTGATTTCCCACCAGACGGAGCTGCCATGTCGGCCCAATCCACGCCTGCGACCCTGATCGACGGCAAGGCCTTCTCGGCCGCCCTGGTGGAACGCGTCGGCGCGGCCGTCGCCCGGCTGGAGGCCGCGCACGGCGTCAAACCCGGCTTGGCCGTCGTCATCGTCGGCGAGGATCCGGCCAGCCAGATTTACGTCCGCAACAAGGGCGAGACGACGCTGCGAGCCGGCATGCGCTCCGATACCCACCGCCTGGCCGAATCGACCGGCCAGGACGAGCTGCTGGCCCTGATCGCTCAGCTGAATGCGGATGCGGGCATCCACGGCATCCTGGTCCAACTGCCCCTGCCCGCCCACATCGACGCGACGGTGGTTCTGGACGCCATTTCGCCGGACAAGGATGTGGACGGCTTTCACATGGTCAATGCGGGTCGTCTGGCCGTCGGTCTGCCGGGTCTGGTCCCCTGCACACCTCTGGGCTGTCTGATGCTGCTGAAGGATCAACTCGGCGATCTGTCGGGCCTGAACGCCGTCATCGTCGGCCGTTCCAACATCGTCGGCAAACCGATGGCGCAACTGCTGCTCGGCGAAAGCTGCACGGTCACCATCGCCCACTCGCGCACGCGGGATTTGCCCGAGGTCTGCCGCCGCGCCGACATTCTGGTCGCCGCCGTCGGTCGGCCCGAGATGATCAAGGGCGACTGGATCAAGCCGGGCGCGACCGTCATCGACGTGGGTATCAACCGCGTCCCGTCAGCCGATCCCGTCAAGGCCGCCGAGGGCAAGACCCGCGTCGTCGGCGACGTGGCTTTCAAGGAAGCGGTCGAGGTCGCGGGCCGCATCACGCCGGTGCCGGGCGGCGTCGGCCCCATGACCATCGCCTGTTTGTTGGCCAACACCTATTCGGCCGCCTGCCGCCTCAACAATATCCAACCGGAGCCATTGGACGCTTGATGCATTCATTGGGCCGGTGAATAGTCCCGCCCCACGGCGCTATCGCCGAACGGGAGATGTCATGGTCCGCTTCAACGCTCGCGCCGTCGCTCTGACCGGCGCTCTAACAATCGTCCCCGCCGTGGCGGGTTGCGGCTACAACACCATTCCGACCAAGCAGGAACGCGCGGAGGCGGCCTGGGCCGATGTGCAGAGCCAGTATCAGCGCCGCGCCGACCTGATTCCCAATCTGGTCGCGACCGTGCAAGGCGCCGCGATTCAGGAACGTACCACCCTGACGGACGTCATCAACGCCCGCGCCCGCGCCACCTCGGTCAATGTCTCGGCCGACGACCTCGATAATCCGCAGGCCTTCCAGCAGTATCAGGAAGCCCAGGGCCAGCTGTCCGGCGCCCTGTCGCGCTTGCTCGTGACGGTCGAGGCCTATCCGCAACTTCAGGCCAACCAGAACTTCCTGACCCTGCAGTCGCAACTGGAAGGGACTGAAAACCGCATCCAGATCGCGCGCCGCGACTACAACGAGGCCGTTCGCGACTACAACACGACCCTGCGCACCTTCCCGCAGGTGATCTGGGCCAAGACCCTGCATGGCGGTTCGCAGCCGATGCAGCTGTTCACCGCCACCGCCGCCGCCCAATCGGCGCCGCAAGTCAACTTCAACCTGAACGCCCCGCCCGCCAACGCCTCGGCGCCCGGCGGCGGCGCACCGGCCGTAACGCCGGGCGCGACCCCGCCCGCCCAGTGACGACCCTTCAAGCGGCGGCGCGGCGTTCGCCGGGCGTCGCCGCCCTCATCTTCGGCCTGTTCATCGCGCTGCTGCTCGTCCTTCCGGCGGCCGCGCAGAGCAAGATCGACTTTCCGCCGCTGACCGGCCGCGTGGTCGATCAGGCCAATCTGCTCGATCCGGCGACGGAACAGGCCCTGACCGAAAAGCTCGCGGCGCTGGAGGCCAGTTCCACCGACCAGTTGGTCGTCGTGACGGTCAACAGCCTCCAGGATCAGGAGATCGAGGACTACGGCTATCAGCTGGGTCGCGCCTGGGGCATCGGTCAGAAGGAGAACGATAACGGCGCCCTGCTGATCGTCGCGCCGAATGAACGCAAGGTCCGCGTCGAGGTCGGCTATGGGCTGGAGCCCATTCTGACTGACGCCTTCTCGTCTCAGGTCATTCGCAACGACATCCTGCCGTCGTTTCGAGACGGCGATTACCAGGCTGGGGTGATCAAGGGCGTCGACGCCCTGATCTCCCAGCTGTCGCTCGACCCGGCGGAGGCGCAGGCGCGCGCCCAGGCCGCCGCGACCGAGCAAGCCGACACCAAAGGCGAATCCGTCATCCCGCTGGTCATCATCGCCGGGCTTTTCCTGTTCATCTTCTTGATCGCCATGCGGTCCGGGCGCGGACGACGCAGCAATGTCAGCTCGGTCCTGCTGTGGGCCGCGTCAGAGGCGCTGCGGAACTCCGGCAGAGGCGGCGGCGGTTGGGGCGGCGGCGGCGGCTTCGGCGGGGGCGGGTTCGGCGGCGGCGGCGGCAGTTTCGGCGGCGGCGGCGCCTCGGGGGGATGGTGATGCAGATCACGGACAACGACCGCACCCGCATCGCCGAAGCCATAGCGGCCGCCGAGCGTCAGACATCGGGCGAAATCTTCTGCGTCGTCGCGCGTCGTGTCTCGACCTATGTGGACGTCAGCCTGGCCTGGGCGGCGGCGATGGCGCTTGTGGCCCCGATCGTCTTCGTTCCGTTCGTGCTGGATCTTCGCTGGCCCGGCGACGGCTGGGAAGCGGCCCACCAGGTCGCGCAGGACGCCACGACGGCGCAGGCGCTGGGCCTCTACGCCCTGTCGCAGGCCATCGTCTTCGTCGGCGTCTTTCTGCTGACCCGTATTCCGGCTGTGCGTCGTCTGGTGACCCCGGCCGGCGTCAGGCGCGGCCGTGTGAGGGAGGCCGCCTTGCAGCAGTTCCTGGCGCACGGCGTCCATGTCACGGAGGAGCGCACGGGCGTCCTGATCTTCGCGGCCCTGGATGAACATCAGGTCGAACTGATCGCCGATGAGGGCATCTACGCCAAGGTCGACGAGGACGCCTGGGCCCAGGCCGTCGCGGCACTGACCCGCGAACTGCGCGCCGACCGCCCCGTCGATGGCTTCGCCGCCGCCGTCGCCCTATGCGGCGAGGTTCTGGCCCGCCACTTTCCACCGCGCGCCGACAACCGCAATGAGTTGCCCGATCATCTGATCCTGCTCTGATCGTCGCATCGGGGTCGCATTCGCGCGCCAGAAGGCCTAGCCCACGGTCAACGTTCAAACAGCCGCCACCTCATGCCTCGCCTTCTTACCTACAATGTCCACCGCTGTGTCGGCACGGATCGCCGTCTGGATGTCGGCCGGATCGTCGCCGTCATCGCCGAGTTCGAGCCGGACATTGTCTGCCTGCAGGAACTGGACGTCGGCCGAGCGCGCACGGGCGGGGTCGATCAGGCCGAGGCGATCGCCGACGGTCTGGCCATGACCTCGCGTTTCCATCCAGCGATGCGGGTCGAGGCGGAACAGTACGGCGACGCCATCCTGACCCCGCATCCCGAACGGCTGATCCGCGCCGGCGCCTTGCCGACCGTGAGCGGCATTCCGGGCCTGGAACCGCGCGGGGCGATCTGGTCGGAAATCGAGATCGACGGCACGGCCGTCAACGTCATGAACACCCACCTGGGTCTGGTTCCGCGCGAGCAGCGGCTTCAAGCCGCCGCGTTGGCCGGATCCGGCTGGGTCGGCGGATGCGACGGACCGATCCTGCTGGCCGGCGATTTCAACGCCACTTCGATCACCCGCCCCTATCAGACCCTGTGTCGCACCCTGCAGGACTGCCAGCGTCAGTTGGGCCAGAAGCCCAGCGTAAAAACCTTCCCGTCGGCCTTCCCCGCCATCCGCATCGACCACTGTTTCGTCAGCCCGCATATCCGCATCCGCGCGGTGCGATCCGCCTTCTCGCCCCTGGCCCGCATCGCATCGGACCACCTGCCGCTGATCGTCGATTTCGAGGTCGTTCAACCCGGCGCGTGACCGCCCTCGGACGCTGGTCGCGTGCGTTGGGAGCGGTTCAGACGCTTCCAAGGCCGCCAGGCGTCGCTGGACGACGTCGGGTCGCCCAACTGCCATTCGGCGAACATCCGCTGGATACGCGTCGGCGGCTCCGAGCCCAGCGGCTTCAGCCGATCGGTTTCGAAGTTGCAGATCGCCTGCCCCACCGAGCCGAAGACGCCCTCGACCGCCGCATAGTCTTCCGTCGCAACGCCCAGCCAGTGAGCGATCGTCCGGTGACGGTGCGCCGTGATGAAGGCTCGACCGGCCGCATCGACAGGCTCGGCGGCGATGTCGCATTCTGTATCCAGGCCCATCGACCGGTTGTTGAGATTTGTGGACCCGATCCTCAGCAGCCGATCATCGATGATCGTCACCTTGGCGTGGACGATGATCCGGTCGCCGTCGGCGGTCAGCGGGGCGAAGGCGAAGAAGCGGTTGTATTTGTCCGCCTGCTCCAGCCGGTGCAGCACCTCGGCCCGGGCCGTGTCCATAGTCATGCTGTCGAACCAACTCGGGCTCTTGGCGGTCGAGATGACGATGACTTGCGGTCCATCCACTTCGGCCAGTCGTTCGGCCAATGCGGCGGCGATGACCGGCGAGGTGAAATACTGGTTCTCGATATAGATCAGCCGTTTGGCGCGCCGAATTGATTCCAGGTGCAAGGCTTCGCTCTCGCGCACCTCCTGCCGCCCCGACCATTTCGGCTCGGTGCGGGCGATGCCGACGGGCACGTCGGTCATCTGCACCGGCACGCCGTCGGGCCAGGGATCGTCCTCGACCTCGTCCGGGATGGTGCGCTCCCACGTCGCCTTGAACCAGCGTTCGCGCGCCAGATCGCCCAGCGCACGCGCCGCAGGGCCGTCCATCACGCTCATCACCTCGTGACGCGCCTTGCAGATCAGGCCGCTAGGCAGGGCGCGGCGCGGGTCGCCGTCCAGATGTTCGTCGGAATCCCAGCGATCGGTGGAGATGTCGCCGCCGCCGCAGAAGGCCACCTTGTCGTCAATGACAACCACCTTCTGGTGATGACAGGCGCCGATCGGACCGGGGGAATCAAGCCGGAACTCCACCATCCGCTTACGGAACCAGCGCTGCGCCTTGTGCGGATAGAAGCCTTGCGACGCGGCGATCAGCAGCGGCGATTTCCAGATGAGCAGTCGCACATCTAGGTCCGGCTTCTTCTTGACCAGCATCCGCAGCTGGCGACCGATTTCCGCCGATTTGTCGCCGGGTCGCGTTTCCGGATCCAGATGGGTGCGTGGATCGAACTGCCATCCCAGCAGCACGATGGAGCGTTGGGCCTTGTGAATCGCAGACGAGAGGGCGTCGAAATAGGCCTCGTTTTCCATCAGCACGGAAAAGCGGTGCGCGACGGCGGACGTCCACAGGGCAGGCCCCGGCTCCAGCAGACTGCCTTCGTAACTGTCGCCGGCTAAAGTCATGCGACCTATCTGTCTGATTCGCGTGACATGGTGTCGAAGCGCCTGCATCCTCCGTTCCACGCGCGTGTCCTTCGGTCAATCTTTCAGGGCGGGATTGTGACGTTCGCCGATTTGGCGCATAAGGAGCGTAGCCATACAGGCTGCGAGGGAGGGTAGAATGCAGGCGCTTGTCGAACTGATCGCTGGCTTCATCGCCCTGCTGGCCGCCGCCGTCCTGACGCAGTTCGGCGTCGACACCCACAACCCCAACCACGGCGACCGCGAAGTGCGTCGTGTGGTGGAGTGTCGTGACACCGGCTCCAACGCCACGCTGCTTTCCGAATCCAAGCGCGACTGCTGAACGCTGCGGCGCTTTGCGCTGCATGACGCGCTTCATCGACAGGTTGCGGGCTTGAGTCGGTTTCGTCCGCATCGATCATGCTCTAGAGTTTCCTCGGCGCTGTCGGACGCCCGCGTAGAGATCGAGTTTTTGAGCTTATGAAGTCTCCCAAACGGCCGCCTCTGAAGCTGACCGACGACGAGGCCGTCGCGCCGGTCGAGCTTTCGACTTCAGATGAAATGCCGGTCCAAGAGGCGACACCGCCGCTCGACCCGATCCCCGAGCCCGATTTCGAAATCGTGCAGCCGACGTTCGAGCCGCCAATGTCGGAACGGCGTCGCCGTCGCCTGCTGGAAGAGCAGCGGCAGGCCGAGGAACGCGCCCTTGCCGCCGAACGCGGCGCCGCCCCCGTCAATGCGAAACCGACGCCAGAGACTCCTGTCGATATGGCCGTCGCCGTCGGTCAGCCGCCCGCGCCGTTCGAGCTGTCCAAACCGCCCGCTGTGAAAACCGTTCAAGCCAAGGCCCAGGCCGAGACGTCCGGGCGCCACGCCTATGTGATCGCAGGCGTCGCCTCCGCCCTGTGGATCGGCGGCGTCGCGTCCTGGGCTGCTTACGAGTTCGGCGCCGGCGGGGCGGAACTGGATCCGCTGCGGATCGCCATCTACGCCCTGATCGCCCTTGCCCCTGCGGGCCTGGCCATCATGCTGGCCCATGCCGTCCGACAGGGCGCCGGTCTGGCCGCAGAGACGCGTCGCGCCCGGCAACTGGCGGAGGCCCTCGTCGCCCCGACCGCCCTGGCTGCCCAGCAGACCGGCGAGGTGCTTCAGTCGCTACGTTCCGACATCGATCACGCCACTTTGGCGGCGGAACGCGCACGCAACGATATGGCCCTGCTCCGAGAGGCGCTGGCCCAAGAGACAACGCGGCTGAACGAGGCGGCCGAGAACGCCGGCCGCACCGCGCGTCGTCTCACGGAAAACCTGGGCCGCGAGCGCGACCAGATGCAGACCCTGGGCATCCATCTGGATACGCAGGCGTCGGGCGTCATCGACGCCGTCGAGCGTCAGTCGCGCATGGTCGCCGACGCCTCTGATTTGGCTCAGGCGCAACTTCGCGAAGCCGAGGCCGCCCTCGCCGCCCGCGCCGCCGACCTCGCCGCCGCCGCAGGCGAAGCCCAGGACGCCGCCCGCGTGGCGTCCGACGATCTGGCGCGCCAGACCATCCGACTTGAGAACGCCGGTTCGGGCGTCGCCGAGCAGATCCAGTCCGTCGAGGAAGGCCTCAGCCAGCAGCGCGCCGCCCTGGTCACCGCCGCGTACGCCCTGCGCACCGATCAGGAGGACTTCTCCGCTCAGGTCGAAAGCCAGCGCGCTCAACTGATCGAACATCTCTCCGCCACGCGCAGCGCCGCGGGCGATCTGGATCGCACCACCCAGACCTCGGTCGAGTCCATGCGCGATCTGGTCGAGGCGGCCACCGACCAGTTCCGCGCTCTCGTCGACATGTCGCAACGCGAGGCCGACGGCTTCGATTCCGCCACCAAGCTCGCCCTCGACCGCTTCGAGGCCCTGGCAGCCGAGGCGCGCGACGCCCTGATGGAAGAGACGCGCCGCGCCCTGGAGCAGATGCGCGCCACGGCCGAGGATTCTCGCGCCGCCGCCGCCGACGCCGCCGAACAGGCGCGTCTGCGCACCGACCGCCTGGGCGAATCCTTGTTTGACGCGGCCCAAAAGGCCGACACCGCCGCCGACGCCCGCATCGCCGACGCCCGCCGCATCGTCACCGAAACGTCCGGCCTGGTCGAAGAGACCGGCGAGCGGATGGTCAGCCGCCTGGAAACCCTGGTGGCACGTCTCAACAGCGCCTTGTCAGAAATCGACACCGCCGTCGCCGACATCGACGAACGGGCCGCGCGCCTGCCTCAGGAAGCCCGCGTCCGCGCCGACGCCGTGCGCGCCACTGTCGAGGAAGGCCTGGCCTCCCTTTCCGCCGCCTCGCGCAAGGCGGCCGAGGACACCGAGGCGCTGGATGTCGGCTTCCAGGATCGCGTGCGCCGGAACTACGACATGCTGACCGAAGCCGTGCGTCTGATGGGCGTGGTGTCGGGCGATACGACGCCGGCGCGTCGTCGCGAGCCGGCTGCGGAGATCGAGGCCCGTCCCGAGCCCCGTCCCGAGCGCCGCACCGAGCGCACGACGGCTTCCGCCTCGCCGCCCGTCGAAGAGCGCCGGTTCGGTCTGCGCAGCCGTCTGCGCCTCGAGCCCGCCGAGCCGCCGCCGTCGGCGGACAAGGGCCTGGACTGGAGCGATCTGATCGACGGCGACGACGACAACGAGGCGCCGCTGGAGCTGGACACGCCCTCCCCCTCGCCTGCCGAGGCCGAAGCCCTGTCCGACCGGGTCGCCGCCGCCATCCGGCGCATGGGGGTCGATCCCAACGCCCTCCTGCCTCGCTCTCGCGTCGAAGAGGCCGCTCGGGCCTTCAGCAATGGCGACCCCGATGCCGCACGCCAGATCGTGCGTCGCGTCGCGCCGGCCGCTGTCCGCAGCGTGTCTCGGCGTGTCCTCAGCGACGCTGAACTGCGCGCCGACGCCGAACGGTACGTCCGCAACTTTGCGGTCATGCTGAACGCTTCCGCCCGCGCCGGAGACAGCGCGGCGGTGCAGTCCAGCCTGGCGTCCGACAGCGGTCGCGCCTTCATGTTGCTGGATGCGGCGGTCGGCGACCTGGGCTAAGACTCTTGCGGACTTGACGGCGTCGGGAAGTTACAGCCTCTTGCACGTCACCGAACTGTCATGGATGGGGCTATGGCTGGCACGATGAACCAAATCGACAGTCGTTCCAGTGGTGATCGCCGCCCTGGCATCATCATCTGCGCCTATGACGGCGATGATGACGGTTGGGATCTGGTCGAGGATCTGTCGGGCGAAATCTGGAGCCCCAGCGGGGCCCGCGCCGTGCCCATCGCCGCAGCCGATCCCGACGAGCTCGCCTCGACCCTGGCCGCCCGTCTCGGCAGCGGGGAATGCCGGGCCGTCCTACTCGTCGGACGCACGCAAAAGGGCGCAGGCTTCCGGGTCCAGATGCGCGCGGAAAACCGCACCCTCGACTACAAGCACCGCCTGTCCAGCACCGGGCCGGGCGTGGCCCGCACCACGGCGCCCGTCGCCGACATGGTTCGCGCCCTGACCGCAGCCGGGCTGCAAGCCGACGCCTCGTCCGACATCGAAGAGGACGCCGGCTCTTACCTGCTCTACCGCGTGCTCTCGGACCTTCCGGATGGGCCGCTGACGCCATCGATCGGCCTGCTGCGCGCGCCCGCCCCCGCCAACGAAGCGGCGGTGCGCAAGGGCGTCAAGGCCGCCGCCTCGGCCATGGCCAGCCACCTGACGCCGCTGCCGCGCGTCGGTTAACCCTCCTGGGTCGCAGACATCGACGAACTGGCGGTCTAGGGTTTCGAAATGACAGTGAGTCGCAACCTGATCGTCTTCGCCGCCCTGAACGGCGCCCTGGCCGTGGCGCTCGGCGCCTTCGCCGCGCATGGCGCCGGGCCGCAGATCAAGACCCTGCTGACCACCGGCGCCCAGTATCAGATCGTCCACGCCGTCTTCGCCTTCGCCTGCGCCCACTGGACAGGGGGCGGCGGGCTGGCGCGGCTTGCGGGCTGGCTCGGATCAATCGGCGGCCTCATCTTCTGCCTCGCCCTGGCGGCGATCGCCTTTCTCGGCGTACCGGCGTTCGGCGCCGTAGCCCCGATCGGCGGCCTGTTGATGATTGCCGGTTGGCTCTGCCTGGCCTTTGCGGCCTTGCGTTCTCGCCCCTGATTTCCTCGTAGAAAGACCAAGCATCCATGGCCTTCCCCACGCCCGCCGAGCCGCGTCGTGTGCTCCACCCTGAGATCGAGGCCTATGCCTCGGGTTGGATGCCGACCGAAGGCGTGCATGAAATCTATTACGAGGAGTCCGGCAATCCGCACGGCCTGCCGGTTCTGGTCCTTCACGGCGGACCAGGCGGTGCGGTCAATCCGGGCATGCGCCGCTTCTTCGATCCCGCCGTCTATCGCATCATCATGTTCGACCAGCGCGGCTGTGGTCAGTCGCGGCCCCACGCCTCGCTGGAAGACAACACGACCTGGACCCTGATCGACGACATCGAGCGCCTGCGCGCCCTGTGCGGCGTCGACAAATGGGTGGTGTTCGGCGGGTCTTGGGGTTCGACCCTGTCGATGGCCTACGCCATCACCCATCCTGAGCGGGTCATCGCGCTCTTGCTACGCGGCATCTTCCTGCTGACGAAGAAGGAGTTGCACTGGTTCTATCAGGACGGCGCCTCGATGATCTTCCCCGACGCCTGGGAGCGCTTCATCGCCCCCATCCCCAAGGCCGAGCGCGGCGACCTGATGGCCGCCTATTACAAGCGGCTGATCGGCGATGACGTCGCCGAGCGCGAGCGATGCGCCGTCGCCTGGTCCAGCTGGGAGGGCGAGACCGTCAGCGTCGAGGGCCCCAACGCCCGCCCGGACAAGTTCGCCGAGCCCGACTTCGCCGTCGCATTCGCTCGGATCGAGAACTGGTTCTTCACCAACGCCGGCTTCTTTGAGGAGGACGGATGGCTGCTGAAGAATGTGGACCGGATGCGGCATATCCCGTGCTGGATCGCGCAGGGCCGATTCGACGTGGTGACGCCGATTTCTGGCGCCTGGGCTCTGCACCGCGCCTGGCCCGAGGCCCATCTGGACATCGTCGGCGACGCCGGCCACGCCTCGTCGGAACCCGGTATCGTCGACAGCCTGGTCCGCGCCGCCGACTGGGCTGCAAGCCTTCAGGAATGAAAAAGCCGCCGCGCAGGACAGCGCGGCGGCCTTTCCATTCTGAAAAATCAGAACCGTTTTGTGGTTCGATTGTCGATGCTCCACGCGCCCGGACCGGCGGTGAAGATGTACAGGAAGATGAAGCAATACAGGATGGCCGCGTCGCCGCCGTTCACCGCCGGATAGGGGCTGCTGGGGAAGTGGAACATCCAATAGGCGACCGCCATCTGGCCCGAGGCGATGAAAGCGGCCGGACGCGTGAACAGTCCCAGGATCAGCAGCAAGCCCGTGATCAGCTCGATCACCCCGCCGACGCCGAACAGCGACAACAGTTCCTGCTGCCCGGGCTCGGCCCCGGCCGGAAAGCCGAAGACCTTGATGACGCCATGCGCCAGGAACAGCAGACCGGCGACGATCCTGAGCGCCGCCAAGGCGCGGGAAGACCAGCCATTCACTTGATTGAACATTCTCTTTCCTCGCCTTTTTGATGCGGTTGTCCACGGTCGGATCGGGTCCGACCGTGAAGCTTGATCCGAAAATCAGGCGGCGTCCACCAGCACGATCTCGGCGTCGGACAGCGCCTTGACCGTCACGACATCCTCCTGAGCGATGGCCGCGCCGTCACGGGCGTTCAGTCGGACGCCATTGACCTCGACCTCGCCCTTCGCCGGGACCAGATAGGCCCGCCGCGCGCCGCCTAGCGGATAGTCGGCGCTGTCGCCCGCCTTCAGCGTCGCCGCCACAATCCGAGCATCGGTGCGGATCGGCAGGGCGTCCCCACCGCTTTCAAGAGTATCGCCCTCAAAGCCCGACGCCAGGACCACGAACTGGCCTGACCGCTCGCCCTTGGGGAAGGGCTTGGTGCCCCAACTCGGCGCGTCGCCGCGGCGGGTCGGCTCGATCCAGATTTGGAAGATCCGGGTCAGGTCCGGCTCGGCGTTGTATTCGGCGTGCCGTATGCCGGTTCCGGCGCTCATCACCTGGACATCGCCCGCGACGGTGCGGCCCTTATTGCCCAGACTGTCCTCATGGGTGATGGCCCCGTCGCGGACATAGGTGATGATTTCCATGTCGGCGTGGGGATGCGGCGGGAAGCCGGTGCCGGCGGCGATCTCGTCGTCGTTCCACACCCGCAGATTGCCCCAGCTCATCCGCTTGGGATCATAGTAGTTGGCGAAGGAGAAATGGTGTTTGGCGTTCAGCCAGCCATGGTTGGCGCCGCCGAGGGATTCAAATGGTCTGCGCTCGATCATCGCACTCGTCCTTTCGCGTCGGAACCGTCCGACGCCTTTGCTTGACGCCAAGATAGAGATCGGCGACCGATCAGAAATAGAAACACCCGAAACTCATCGTTTCAGGACGCAAAGCCGCCCATGTCCCGCCTGCCCGATCTGGAAGCCCTGGCCATCTTCGCCAAGGTCGCCGACAGCCAATCCTTCTCCGGCGCAGCCGAGACGCTGGGCCTGTCCAAGGCGACCGTGTCCAAAGCGGTGACGCGTCTGGAACAACAGCTGAAGACCACCCTGCTCCACCGCACGTCGCGGCGCTTCGCCCTTACCGATGCAGGCCGAACCCTGGCCGCCCGCGCCGCCCACATGCTGGCCGAGGCCGAGGGCGCGGTGTCGGAGGCGCTCGACATGTCGATCACGCCGCGCGGCCTGGTGCGACTGGCGGCGCCGATGTCGTTCGGCATGGCCTATGTGGCCCCGGCCCTGCCCGAGTTCCTCGCCACTCACCCGGACGTGTCGGTCGATCTGCACCTGTCGGACGAGGTCATCGATCTGGTCGGCGGCGGCTTCGATTGCGCGCTGAGGATCGCCGCCCTGGCCGATTCCTCGCTGACGGCGCGCAAGCTGCGACCTGTGGCCCGCGCCCTGGTGGCCTCGCCGTCCTATCTGGATCAGCGGGGCCGCCCCACCCATCCCGACGATCTGGCCCGTCACGCCTGCCTCGGCTACGCCTACATGCCCAGCCCGGACACCTGGCGGTTCAGCAATGCGGCGGGTGAAGAAGTGGTGGTGCATCCGCGCGGGCCGCTGCGGGCCAACAACTCCGACGCCCTGACGGCGTCGCTGTGCGCGGGTCTGGGGCTCTTTCCACAGCCGGATTTCATCTATTGGAAGGACGTCGCCGACGGCAATCTCGAGACGGTGATGACCGACTGGCGCCTGCCGCCCATCGCCCTGCATCTGGTGGCGCCCAGCGGCGGACCGCGCCCGGCCAGGGTCACGGCCTTCATGGACTATCTGGCGGCGAAGTTCAGCGGACCGCTCTGGCCGGGCGATACGGTCGGGCGGTAACGCTCAGCCGCACTTCACTTCGCGCACGATGTTCGTCGCCTCGTCATAAACGAAGTTCACCCGGTTCTCGCGATAGTCCATGGTCGCGGCGCAGGTGGTGCAAAGCACACGGAAGGTCTGGCCGGCGGGCGCGGTCGGGATGGCCGAACGGTTGCGGCCAACGTAGCTCTGATAATCCGAAACCTTGCACGCCTTGAAGGCGGTGTCCGATCCGGGCGCAGGCTCGGCGGTCTGGACCGGCGCGCAGGCCGACACGGCCAAGGCGCCGGCGGCCAACAGGGTGCTCACGATGATCTTCATGGTCGTCTCCTTGCGTCAGGCTCAGCCGCAGCGGACCTGTTCGATGATGCCAGTCTGTTCGTTGTAGAAGATGTTCAGACGATAGGCGGAGAAGTCCTGCGTCACCGGGCAGGTGGTGCAGGTCACGCGCCGATTGACGACATCCACCGGCACCGGAATTTCGGTCCGGGACTTGCCCACCAGATATTGCATCTCGCCGGCCTTGCAGACGTCCTCCGTCTGGGCGGTCGGCATCCGGCTGCCGACGGGCGGGTTGAGTTGAGCCTGCTCGACCGCACGCGGCGCGGGCGCCTCAGAGACCGGCGTCGAACAGCCGGCCAACAAAACCAGTCCGATCAGGCCGCCTTTTCCCAGCGCCCTTCGTCCGTTTGACGCCAATAGGCCAGGTTCGCGCCCTGCCCCTTCAGCGCCTTCCAACGTCCCCGCGCGTGTTGCAAAGCCGGCTCGTCGCGACCGTCGAAAATAATGAAGCATCGTTCGAACCCTTCCGTCCCGCCCAGTTCTGCGTCGTCGACTATGAACAGCGCCTGAGCGCCGTTCAGGTTCTCGCCCGTTTCACTCAACAGCACAGGCTGGCGCTCGGCATGAGGCTGGTCGGCCCGGCCGTGGGGCAGAAAGCTGTCATCGCGAAACGTCCACAGCGTCTCGTCGACCTCATCCAGTCGATGCGAATGCGACGATTTGATCATGGCGCGCCAGCCCCGCTCGATCGTCTTTTCGAGCAGGGTTGGCAGCACCTGATCCAGCGATGAACGCTCCAGGTGATAGAACCAGATTTCGGGCTTGTCGCTCACCCGGCTCTACCTCCCGACCGATCAGCCTTCGTAGGAATCCGCGACCATCCGGTCCAGAGTCCGCACAGCAAAGCCGACGCCGCCTTCCGGGACGGTGGGGCTGGGGCTCTTGTTGGCCCAGGCCGTCGGGGCGATGTCCAGGTGCGCCCACGGCACGCCGTTGGTGAAGCGTTGCAGGAACAGGGCGGCGGTGATCGAGCCACCGGCGCGGCCGTTGCCGGTGTTCTTCACATCGGCGATCTTGGAATCGATGTGCTGCTCGTAGATGGACGGGATCGGCATACGCCAGAAGTTCTCGCCGACCTTCTTGGCCGCCGCCAGGATCGGATCGGCGACATCGTCGGAGTTCGAGAAGACGCCGGCGTAATCCAGGCCAAGCGCCACGATCATGGCGCCCGTCAGGGTGGCCAAGTCGATCATGAACTTCGGCTTGAAACGTTCTTGGGTGTACCAGAGGGCGTCGGCCAGGACGAGGCGACCTTCGGCGTCGGTGTTGATGACCTCCACCGTCTGGCCCGACATGGACACGACCACATCGCCCGGACGCTGGGCGTTGCCGTCCGGCATGTTCTCGACCAGACCCAGCACGCCGATGACATTGGCCTTGGCCTTGCGGCTGGCCAAGGCGATCATGGTTCCGGTGACGGCTGCTGCGCCGCCCATGTCCCACTTCATGTCTTCCATGCCGTCCGCCGGCTTGATCGAGATGCCGCCGGTGTCGAAGCAGACGCCCTTGCCGACGAAGGCCAGCGGCTGAGCGCCGGCTTCGCCGCCGTTCCACTTCATGATCGCAAGCTGGCTTTCGCGACGGCTGCCCTGGCCCACGCCCAACAGGGTGCGCATGCCCAGCTTCTCCATCTCGGCCTCGCCGAGGATTTCGACTTCAAGGCCCAGGCTCTCCAGCGCCTTCACCCGCTTGGCGAACTCGGCCGGATACAGGACGTTGGCGGGCTCGGACACCAGGTCGCGCGCGAAGATCACACCGTCGGCCACCGCCGACAGCGGCTCCAGCGCGGCTTCCGCGCCCCGCAGGTCGGTCGTGACCACGCGGATGGCGGTGATCGACGGAATCTTGTCGGCCTTTTGCGTCGTGCGATATTTATCGAAGCGATAGGCGGCCAGACGCGCGGCGAAACCAACGCGGGCGGCCTGCTCAGGCGACAGGTCCGAAGCGTCGATCGTCAGCACCTCGGCGCCCGACAGCTTGACCGCCGCATAGGCGTTGCCGCCAAAGGCCTCGACCGCCAGATCGTCCAGCTTGTCCTTGGCGCCTACGCCCACCAGCAGCACGACGTCCGCCTCGACACCCGCCGGCGCGGCGATGCTCAGGCTCTGGCCTGCCTTGCCGGTGAAACGGCCCTTGCCCGCCGCCTTGGTCAGGGCGCCGTTGGTCTTGCCGTCCAGCGCGGTCCCGGCGGCGGTGAAGGTGCGATCTTCAAAAACCGGAACGGCCAAAATCTCGGCGGCGTCCACGGCGGCGACGAATTCGATCTTCATTCAATCAACTCCAGCCAGGCCCCACCCGGCGTCTGCAAACAGCAAAATGACAACGGCGCGTCTGCTTGTCGCGGACGCGCCCTGATGTGCTACTAGATGCGCCTCAATATCGCCGCCTGCAACCGGGCGAAGTCCATCCGCCCATGACCCTGATTCAAAGATACCTTTTTCGCCAGATCTTGTTCCCTGTGATCGCCGCGTGCGCAGCGCTGGCGGGAATCGGGATTCTGAGCCAGAGCCTCGACCAACTCCAGGTCATTGTGGAGCGGGGTCAGAGCGTGTGGATCATGGTCAAGCTGACCCTGCTCGCCCTGCCGCAACTGCTGTCAGTGATTCTCCCGATCGGCCTTTTCGTCGGCGCGCTCATCGCCCTGACCCGTCTGCAACGCGAACAGGAGCTGACAGCGGCCTTCGCCGGGGGCATGACCCGGTGGCAGGTCATATCCCCCGCCGCCCGTATCGCCGTGCTGGTCGCCCTGGTCACCCTTCTGGTCAATGTCTTCATTCTGCCCTGGGCGCAGCAGGAGGCGCGGCGTCAGGCGTTCGACATCCGCACCGACCTAGCCGCGCTTCTGGTCGAGGAAGGCCAGTTCGTTCAGGGGCCTGACGGTCTGACCGTTTATGTGCAGCAGATCGAACAGAACGGTCTGTTGAAGAACCTGTTTGTCTATCTGGATGACAAGGACAAGGTCACGACCTGGAACGCGTCGGAGGCGCGCTTCAGCCGGGACGCCGGCGGCATTCCGATCCTGACCATGATCGACGGCTCGGCCCAGCGCTATTCGTCGGGCGGCGTGCTGGAGACGCTGTCGTTCGGGCGATACGATTTCTCTCTCGCGCCCTTCGTCGGCGTGACCGACACCATTCGCTACAAGCCGACCGACCTTTATCTGCGCCAGCTGCTGAACCCGACGGCCAAGGTGCTTGAGGTCGCCGGCTCGCGCGGCGAACTTCTCGCCGAGGCGCATTCGCGGCTAGCCTCGCCGCTCTACGCCATGGTCGCCATGGCCCTGGCGCTTTCGGCCATCCTGGGCGGCGCCTTCAGCCGCACCGGCTATACCTTGCGCATCGCCAAGGCGGCGGGCCTGTTTTTGGTCCTGCGCGTCATCGGCTATGGCCTGGTCGCCGCCAGCGCCTGGAACGGCTGGATGAACCTACTGCAATACGTCGTGCCGATCGTGGCCATCGTCGTCGCCCTGCGAGTTCTGTTCCGCGCGCTGAAGCCGCGTCGCAGCCGGACCACCGCCGCCCTGCGCGATCTGAAGGCCAAGTTCGCATGACCGCCGTCGCCGCCCGTCGCTCGCCGCATATCCCCCGTCTCGGCGGCATCGAACGTTATGTGCTGGTCCAGCAGTTGAAGTCGCTGGGCGTGGCCCTGGCCGTGATCTCGGCCCTGGTCATGCTGATCGACTTCGTCGAAGTCTCGCGCGGCGTCGGCTCGGCGCAAGATTTGTCGGCCGTCCGCATTTTCGGCTTGGTGCTGCTGAAGTCGCCCTCGGTCATCGTGCAGTTGATGCCGTTCGTCTTCCTGTTCGGCACCCTGTCGGCCTTCATCAGCCTGAACCGACGCAGCGAACTGATCGCCATGCGCGCGGCGGGCGTCTCCGCCTGGCGGTTCGTCCTGCCGGCGGCCGGCATGGCCTTCGTGCTGGGTGTGCTGACCGTCACGGTATTGGGTCCGATGGCCTCGGCCGGCGACGGTCTGTGGCAACGCGAGCGCGCGCGGATTTCCGGTACGGCGCCCGGCGGCGACCCCAAGGAAGCGATCTGGCTGCGCGAGGGCGACGATCAGCGCCAGATGATCATTCGCGCCGGCCAGCAGGACCGCGCCAACGCGCGACTGCTGAACGTCAGCTTCTTCATCTACACAACCGCGCCCGGCGGCGGTCGCACCTTCTCCGAGCGGATCGACGCCAAGTCGGCTTCGCTGAACGCCGGCAGCTGGCGCCTGACCGACGCCGTCGGCGCCCAGATCGGCCAGCGCGCCGTCACCTATTCCAGCCTGACCCTCGTCTCCAGCCTGGCGGATGACGAGGCCTTCGAGCGTTTCGCCCGGCCGCAGGCCACGCCTTTCTGGTCGTTGCCCAACCAGATCAGCCGAATCGAAAACGCGGGCTTCACCTCGACCGCCTATCGCCTGCGCTTCCAGCAACTTCTGGCCACGCCGCTCGTGTTCGCCGCCATGTCCATCCTGGCCGCCGCCTTCTCGCTGCGGCTGATGCGATTGGGCGACCTGGCGCGCATGAGCGTGGCGGCTGTCGTGCTGGGCTTCGCCTTCTTCTTCCTGAACCAGTTCTCGTCGGCGATGGGATCGGCCGAGGTCGTGGCGCCCTTCGTCGCCGCCTGGCTGCCGCCTGTTCTTACAGCGCTCGCAGCCTTGACCTTGCTGTTCTATACCGAAGACGGCTAATCGGGCGCTCGCTTCTCAGACTACGGATGGCCTATGCAGGGTGATCGGCGCTTCGACGCTTTCAAAGCAAGGCTTCTCGCCGGTGCGGCCCTGGTCGCCTGCGCGCCCTTGGCGACGCCCGCATGGGCGCAAACGACCCCTCCAGCCGCGGCCGCCCGTTCCGACGGCCTGCCGCCCGAAGCGGTCTATGTCGATGCCGACAATGCGCGTCGCGAAGGCGACAACATCATCGTCAGCGGCACGCCCGAGAACCGCGCCTATGTCCGCACGCGCGGCCATGTGCTGCGCGGCGAGAACCTGTCCTATGATCTGAACGCCGGTTCGGCGACCGCCGAAGGCCGCGTCGAGGCCATCGCGCCCGATGGCACCGTGGTCTACGCCAGCCGTCTCGAGCTGGACGAAAATCTGGAGACCGGCGTCGCCGTGGATTTCGCCACGCGTCTGGCCAACGGCGCCAGCCTGATGGCCGCAACAGCTGTCCGCCGCAGCGAGAACGTCAGCGAACTGAACTACGCCCGCTTCACACCTTGCCCGATCTGCGACGACGGCGGTCCCAAGACGCCGACCATCTCGATCCAGGCGGAAAAGGTGACGCAGGACGAGCAACTTCGCGCGATCCTGTATCGCAACGCCGTCTTCTATATCGGGCCGGTGCCCGTCTTCTACACGCCCTTCTTCGCCCACCCCGATCCCTCGGTGGAGCGGGCCTCGGGCTTCCTGGTGCCGATCGTCAACTATGACGAGGGTCGCGGTGTCTCCGTCGAGGTTCCCTATCTGCACGTCGTGTCGCCGTCCGAGGACTGGCTGATCAGCCCGCAGATCAACACCAGGGTCGCGCCGCTGCTGAACCTGCAATGGCGGCGACGGTTCGCCAACGGCATGATCGTGGCGCGCGGCGGCTACACCTACGAGCGCGAGTTCGGCGACTTCGATCGGGACGGGGACGGCGACTTCGAAAGCAACGTCAAGTTCGGCGATCGCGAACACCGCAGCTATCTGTTGTCGCACGGCGAGTTTGATCCCGACGGCCCGTGGCGGTTCGGCTTCACGGCCGAGCGCACCTCGGACAAGACG
This sequence comes from Brevundimonas vesicularis NBRC 12165, assembly GCF_001592205.1. Lineage (GTDB taxonomy): Bacteria > Pseudomonadota > Alphaproteobacteria > Caulobacterales > Caulobacteraceae > Brevundimonas > Brevundimonas vesicularis. The sequence continues at coordinate 163,104 of NZ_BCWM01000006.1, forward strand.
CTGTTCGACCGCTATGACGTGCGCTCTCCGTATCAGGACAACGGCCTGTATTACGGCGACCGCCGTCGTCTGATCAGCCAGATCTACGCGGAACATCAGACCGATCGGTCCTATGTTTCGGTCGCGGCCTTCTCGATCCAGAGCCTGCGCCTGAACCCGGCCTTCGCCGCGACGGACTTCCGCGACGCCAACGGCTTCAAGGTGTTCGAGGACGACGACACCCTGCCCTTCGTCGCTCCGCTGATCGATGCCCGCTGGGAGCCGCGCGAACTGGTCTTCGGCGGCCGGCTGCGCTTGAAGGGTTCGGCCGTTTCGCTCTACCGCGACGCTTTCGTCGGCGCGCCGATCCTGAACCCGGAGATCGTCCCAACCGTCACGACAGGTCTGGCCGGCGTGGACAGCCGCCGCATCACAGGCCAAGTGGAATGGCGACGGGCGATCATCCTTCCTGTCGGCATGCGGGTGGAGCCGTTCGTCGATACGCGCGTCGATCTCTATTCCATGTCCGATCTGCCGCCGATGATGGGCGTCGACAGCGACGAAACGGTCAGTCGATCCAGGTTCAGCGCGGGCGTGGACGTCGCCTATCCCCTGATCAAACGCATCGCCGACGCCGACATCATCCTGGAGCCGGTGGGTCAGTTCTCGGTCTCCAACAAGGTCAGCCTGGACCGCCGCATTCCCATCGAGGACTCCCAGGTTCTGGAGTTGGACGAGTCGTCGCTGTTCCGCATGGATCGCTTCTCCGGCTACGATCTGCTGGAAGGCGGCGCGCGCGTGACGGCGGGCGGTCGCGCCACCATCCGCTGGGCCGAAGGTCGTAAGGCCAGCCTGTTTGTGGGACGCAGCTATCGCTTCGACCAGCAAGACGACTTCCGTACGTCGATTCCCGACGATCCCGCGCGTCTCTATGACCCGACAGGTCTGGCCTCCGAGACCTCGGATTGGGTGGTCCAGGGCGACTTCTCGCCGTCGGATCGCATCCGCAGCTGGTTCCACGCCACGGTCGACGGGTCGGGTGAGGTGCGCCGCGCCGAAGCGGCGCTGGACGGTCGTTGGGGCCGCCGCAACCTGGCGACCGTCAGCTACATTCTGGATCAGTCGAACCCCGTCGACGGGCCGCTGAACCGCAACTACGAGTTCGTCCAGTTGGCCGGCCAGCAGTTCGTCTTCCAGAACTGGGGTTTCACCGTCGCCGGCATCGCCGATCTGGACCAGAACGAGATCACGCGATCCGAAGTCGGCGTGCTGTTCGACGACGACTGCCTGCGGTTCGAACTGGGTTATCGGCGCGACAACACCCGCGCCCGGCCCGGCGGCCCGTCGGAAGGCATCTATGTGCGCCTAAACCTCGCCACTTTCGGAGGTTCAGGTTATGGACAGGGCGATATGCGTTGAGCATGACGCTTTACGGGGCGCGACCGCCTGCCGGCCTGGCTGGCGGACCGCTGTGAGGAATCAGGACGACCAATGGGTTTGATGCGTTATTCGACGGGGGCTGCGCTCGCGGCAGTCCTCCTCGCCGGTTCGGCCTATGCCCAGACGGCGCCCGCTCCGGCACAGACCCCCACGCCCGCGCAAGGTCCTGCGGCCGGCGCGCCGAATCCTGCAGCTGAAGAGGCGCCGACGACGGCGCGCGCCGAGCCTCAGTTCGAAATGGCCGACGGCATCGTCGCCACGGTCAATGACAAGATCATCACCGGCTTTGATCTGCGTCAGCGTATGCTGATGCTGATCGCCTCGTCTCAGGTTCAGCCGACCGAGCAGAACCTGCCCGCCATTCAGCAGGCCGCCCTGAACGCCCTGATCGAGGATCGCCTCAAGGATCAGGAGATGGCCAAGTTCGAGAGCCTGAAGGTCACGGACGAGGAAATCGACGGCGAGATCGCCGAAATGGCCCGCGCCGCAGGCACGACGCCGCAGGCCTATCTGCAATTCCTGCAACAGGGCGGCATCCAGCCCGCAGCCTTCCGTGACAACCTGCGCACCCAGATCGGCTGGAGCCAGCTGATCCCGGGTCGCTTCAATAGCCGCGCCCGCGCCAGCACCCTTCAAGTCGATCAGGAAGTCCGTCGTCTGAACGAGGCGGCGTCCAAGCCTCAGTTCCTGCTGGGGGAAATCTACATCGACGCCGCGCGCGTCGGCGGCGCGCAGGCAGCCTTGAACGGCGCCCGCCAGCTGGTGCAGCAGATCATCCAGGGCGCGCCGTTCCAGGCCGTCGCCCAGCAGTTTTCCGCCGCCCCCTCGGCCAGCGCCCGCGTCCCAGGCGATGCAGGCTGGGTGGTCAAGGATTCGCTCCAGCCGGCTGTGCAGTCAGTGTTGGAACAGCTCCAGCCGGGCCAGCTGTCGAACCCCATCGTCGTCGATGGCGGCGTCTATATCCTCTACCTGCGCGACAAGCGTGACGGCGCCTCGACGAGCCTGGTTTCGCTGAAACAGGTCATGGTCGAACTGCCCGAAACCGCGTCGGAAGCTGACGTGGCCGCTGCGACCGCCAAGCTGGAAGGTCTGCGCAACGGTCTGACCTGCGACAATATCATCTCCCAGGCCCGCGCGACGCAGGGCGTCTTGGGCGCTGATCTCGGTGAATCGGATGTCGCCAACCTGGCGCCCCAGTTCCAGCAGTTCGCGCGCACCGGCGAAATCGGTTCGGTCTCCACGCCGATCCGCACCCCGCTGGGCCTGCACCTGGTCGCCGTCTGCGGTCGTCGCGTCGGTGGGCCGGAAGCGCCGAACCGTCAGCAGGTCGAAAACCGTCTGCGCGCCCAGAACCTGGCCGTGCTGGAGCGCCGCTATCTGCGCGACCTGCGCAGCGACGCCCTGATCGAGTTCAAATGAGCCCAGCGGTCGCGCCTCTGGTTCTGACGCTGGGCGAACCCGCCGGCGTCGGGCCGGAGATCGTGGCCGCCGCCTGGAAAGCGTTGCGCGCCGACCAGACGGCCTTTGCTGTGATCGGCGACGCGGCGCTGATGCGGACGCAGGGTGTTCCCGTGGCCGAGATCGGGGTTCCCGGCGACGCCGGCGGCCTGTTCGGATCCGCCCTTCCCGTCATCCATCGCCCCCTGCCCGCCCCGGTCGTGGTCGGGTCGCCCGATCCAGCCAATGCCTCGGCCGTCGCGGACGGCATCGAGGAGGCGGTCAGCTTCGCCCTATCCGGCGAGGCGTCCGGCGTCGTCACCGCCCCGATCGCCAAGGCGCCGATGTACGCCTCGGGCTTTCGCTTTCCCGGCCATACCGAGTTCATTGCCGAACTGACGGCCCACGCGCCATACGCCGGTACGCGCGGCCCGGTGATGATGCTGACGGCCCAGAACCTGCGCGCCTGTCTCGTCACCATTCACGTCGCCTTGGACCAGGTGCCGGAACTGGTCACAGCCGAGCGTGTCGCCCGCACCGCCCGCGTTGTCCACGAAAGCCTGAAACGCGACTTCGCCATCGCCCGCCCGCGCCTGGCCATGGCGGCGCTGAATCCCCACGCGGGCGAAGGCGGCGCCTTGGGCCTGCAGGAACTCGACATCCTGATCCCCGTCGCCGAACAGCTTCGCGCCGAGGGGATCGACATCACCGACCCCAGACCGGCCGACACGATGTTCCATGATGGGGCGCGCGCGACCTATGACGCGGCCATCTGCATGTATCACGACCAAGCCCTGATCCCGGTAAAGACGCTGGACTTCTGGGGCGGGGTCAATGTCTCCCTCGGCCTGCCGATCATCCGCACCTCGCCCGATCACGGCACCGGCTTCGACATCGCCGGCAAGGGCGTCGCGCGTCCTGACAGCCTGATCGCCGCCATTCGCCTGGCATCGGAGATGGCGGCGGCCCGCGCCGCGCGCTAACAGGGCGTGTGATAGACCTTCCCTCCCTCCGCGAAACCCTCGACGCCCACGGCCTTTCGGCCAAGAAGAGCTTCGGCCAGCATTTCCTGCTGGACCTGAATGTCACTCGCAAGATCGTGCGCCTGGCCGGTCCGTTCGAGGGCCGCGCCGTGATCGAGGTTGGCCCCGGTCCTGGCGGCCTGACCCGCGCCCTGCTGGAATCCGACGCCGGCCCCGTGGTCCTGGTGGAAAAGGATCCGCGCTTCATTCCCTTGCTGACCGAATTGGACGACGGCTCCGGCCGCCTGACCATCGTGGAAGCCGATGCGCTGAAGGTGAAGGAGGCGGATCTGGTCTCCGGCCCGACCCATCTGGTGTCCAACCTGCCCTACAATGTCGGCACCCCCCTGCTGATCAAATGGCTGACCGGCCCGTGGCTGCCCCACAGCCTGACCCTGATGTTCCAGAAGGAAGTCGCCGAACGCGTCGCCGCAGGGCCAGGCGAAGACGCCTACGGCCGTCTGGCCGTCATCGCCCAGGCCGTCTGCACCGCCCGCATCGTCATGCATCTGCCCGCCACCGCCTTTACCCCTCCGCCCAAGGTGGCTTCGGCCGTCGTCCATCTGGTCCCGCTGGATGAGCGGCCGTCGCCGGAACGCCTGAAAAAGCTGGAACGCGTCACCGCCGCCGCCTTCGGCCAGCGCCGCAAGATGCTGCGGTCCAGCCTGAAACAGCTGGGCGGCGCCGCCCTGTGCGAGGCCGCCGGCATTGAGCCCGACGCCCGCGCCGAAACCATCGACGTCGCGGGCTTCCTGCGACTGGCGGACGCCCTTCAATGACCGTCGAACCGTTCCGCGCCATCTCCGTCAGCCGCCTGGCGCATCAGCTCAAGAGCGAAGGCCGCTCGATCATCCATATGGAGTTCGGCCAGCCGTCGACCGGCGCGCCTGCCGCCGCCATTTCGCGAGCGCATCAGGTGCTGGACGCCGACGCCATGGGCTATTGGGAAAGTCCCGATCTGCGCGGCCGCATCGCGCGCCTGTACGACGAGCGGTACGGCGTCGCCGTCGATCCCAACCGCATCCTGCTGACCTGCGGCGCCTCCCCGGCCCTGGTTCTGGCGCTCAGCACTCTGTTCAAGCCCGGCGACCGGATCGCCCTGGCCCGGCCCGGTTACGTCGCCTATCGCAACACCCTGCGGGCCCTGCATCTTGAGCCGGTCGAAATCGCCTGCGGTCCCGAGACCCGATTCCAGCTCACCGCCGCCCAACTCCAGGGGCTGGATCCCGCCCCCGCCGGCGTCATCATCGCCAGCCCGGCCAATCCGACCGGCACCATCATTCCGGACGCCGAGCTGGCCGCCATCGCCGAGGTCTGCCGCGCGCGCAACATCGCCATCGTCTCGGACGAGATCTACCACGGCCTCAGCTACGTCGGCCCGACGCCCTCGATGCTGCAGTTTGCGCCCGACGCCGTGGTCATCAACAGCTTCTCGAAATACTGGAGCATGGCGGGGTGGCGCCTGGGCTGGCTGCTGGTCACAGAGGACCGGATCGACGCCGCCCGCGCCTATATCGGCAACATGTTCCTGACGCCGCCCAGCCTCAGCCAGCATGCCGGTCTGGTCGCCATGGACGCGATCAATGAGCTGGAAGGCCATATCCGGACCTACGCCCGCAACCGCCAGTTGATGCTAGACGCTCTGCCCGCGCTGGGTCTGCGCAAGATCGCGCCCCCCGACGGCGCCTTCTACATCTGGGCTGACATCGGCCATCTGACGAACGACAGCGTGGCCTTCTGCGAGCGATTGCTGCGCGACACCGGCGTCGCCACCGCGCCCGGCGTCGATTTCGACCCCGTCGAAGGCCACCATTTCATCCGGTTCAGCTTCGCCGTTTCGACGCCCGAAATCGAAGACGCCTTGAGCCGCCTGCGGCCTTGGTTTGCAGCCCTCTGATAAGTTGCCTTGGCTTAAGCCGCCTTGGGCTGAACTGCAGCCGATGTCGCCCGGTGCAAGGCGTCGTAGAGCTTCTTCGGCTCCAGCGGCTTCGCCAACCAGTCCGTCATACCGGCCGCATAGCAGGCCTGCACCTGTTCGGCCTCCGTGCCCGCGCTGAACCCGATCACAGGGGCGTCCGCATTAGGCCCGTCCGATGCCCGCAAGCGGCGCGTCGTCTCGTTGCCATCGATGCCCGGCATATTCACATCCATCAGCACCACGTCGAACGCCTTCTCCGACAACAGCGCCAGCGCCAGATGGCCGTCCGAGGCCGTGGTCAGATCGACATCCAGCGGCTGAAGCACGAGCGAGATCGTGCGGCGATTGATCTCGTGATCGTCCACGGCCAGGACGCGAAGCCGCCGGGCCAGAACGGGCGCCGCCGTCTCTTGCCCATCTAAAGCCTGCGTCGGCTGACCCGCCGGCAGATCGACACATAGGGTGAAGGCCGCGCCCTGCCCCGGCGTGCTCTCGACCGTCAGGTCGCCGCCCATCAACCGCGCCAGTTCACGACTGACGGTCAGGCCCAAGCCCGTCCCGCCATAGGTGCGTGCCACCTCGGCCGACCCCTGTGCGAAGGGGGTGAACAGCCGGTTCATCGCGTCTGGCGCAATGCCGGCGCCCTGGTCGATGACGGTCAGGGTCAGACAGTGCTTCCCGTCGCCACGCGGCGCGGACGCCTCAAGACGGATCACGCCTGACGGTGTGAACTTGATCGCGTTGGACACCAGGTTGTTGATGATCTGACGCAGACGATAGGGGTCCCCGCGCAGCCACACCGCCTCGCTGCCCACGCCCGACATGTCCAGCGTCAGTCCCTTGTCAGCGGCCGGCGCCGCCCAGAACCGCACCGTATCGCGCATCAAATCGCCCAGCTCGAAGTCGCGGCTTTCCATAGCCATCGCCCCGGCCTCCATCTTGGAGTGGTCCAGCAGATCGTTCAGCATGCCGGTCATCAATCGTCCGGCGTCGATGATCAGGTCGGCCGTCTCCTGGCGGTGCTCCGGCGACTTGCCATCACGAATGACATGGGCGCCGGCCAGGATGGCGCTGACGGGCGTGCGCAGTTCGTGGCTGACGATCGCCGCCATCGCCGCACGATCGGCCATGGCCGCCTGCGCCTGCTCCAAGCGCGTTTCCGCCTCCGCCCGAGATTTCACCTCGGCTTCGCGTGATCCGTGCACCCGCCAGTAGATGTTCAACACCATGCCGACGAACAGGATGGCGGACAGGGTCATGACCACGACCCCGCGGGTATCGCCCTGGATCACCTTGATCGCCGGCATCAAGGCCAGCGCCGCCAGATAAGGGCTGCCGCCGATGAAGAAGATCCGACGCGAGGCGATGCCGGACGCGACATTGGTCAATAGCCCGCCCGCCATCGTCAAGGCGGCGAGCGTCACCAGCGCTGGATGGTTGGTGGACCAGACCATCAGGGCCATCGCGGCATAGGTCGTCGCCATCACGGTGGTGGACGCCAGGGCGACAAACACGGACAGCGGGCTCTGCGACGCATCAGCGCGTCTGAACGGCGCCATGGCCCACAGTTCGAACGCCTGAACCAGAACCGCGACCGCCAGCCACAGCGGGACCCATCGCAGCATTCCAGCTTCGTTCATGGCCCAACCGACCAAGGCGGCCAGCAAAAGCCTGACCGGGACCTGCCTGACCCTCTCCTTGGCGCTGCTGGCCAGGAGAGGCGCGATCGAATGAAGAAAGCCCATGATACCCCCATTCACCGCCTGACGTTAGGTCAAGAGGGCGAACAGGACGTAAACCTGAGCCGTTGGGCGGCTACGGGACATTCCCTATGGCCGCGTTTACCGTCCGAAATCTTCTGGGCGGCAAAACAGCGTCAGTAGCGTAGCGTTGAGTACCCCACAGCGCCGCAGGTCCCCACGGCCTGTGGCGCTGTTTTTTTCAGACGGCTTCGTTCAGAAGGGCGGCCTTGTAGTCGCCGACCCACAGGTTCCTGAACCGACGCGAACGCTCGGCGTGATAGATGTGGGCCAGTTCAGCGTAGGACCGGTCGAAATCCTCGTTCACCAGCACATAGTCGAAGGCGTCGCAGTGTTCGATCTCGCCCTTGGCGTTGGCCACACGGCGCTCGATCACGTCGTCGGCATCCTGTGAGCGAGTGACGAGACGGCGCCGCAGCTCTTCCAGGCTGGGCGGCAGGATGAAGACGCGCACGGCGTCCTCGGGACATTTCTCGGCCACGTCGCGCGCGCCCTGCCAGTCGATGTCGAACAGCACGTCGCGCCCCTCGGCCAGCGCCTTGTCCACCGGCCCGCGCGGGCTGCCGTAGCGATTGCCGTGGACGTCCGCCCATTCCAGGAAGGCGTCCTCGTCGATCAGGCGCTGAAACTCGTCATGGCCGACGAAGTTGTAGTCGCGCCCATGCACCTCGCCCGGCCGGATGCCGCGCGTGGTCATTGAGACCGACAGCTCCAGACCGCCGTGATCGGCCATCAACCGCCGGCACAGCGAGGTCTTTCCGGCGCCCGACGGGCTGGCGACGATCAGGAGGACACCCCGGCGGGGGCTGCGTTCATTCGACATTCTGGACCTGCTCACGCAACTGTTCGATGACGGCCTTGAGCTCCAGGCCGATTCCGGTGAGCGCGGTCGTAGCGGATTTTGAGCACAGCGTGTTGGCCTCACGCATGAATTCTTGCATCAGAAAGTCGAGTTTCCGCCCGGCGGGCGCCGAGGCCACAAGCTGACGCGCCGAGGCGACATGGGCGGTCAGCCGATCCAGTTCCTCGCGCACGTCGGCCTTGGTCGCCAGAGCGGCTGCTTCCAGGAAAATCCGGTCCTCAAGCCCCGGCGCATCGGGCGCCAGTTCGGAAATTCGGCGGGTGAAGCGGTCGCGAATAGCCTCGACCTGCGCGGTCGCCTCGCCTTCCGCCTGGGCGACCAGCGCCTGGATCCGAGCGATGAATTCGTCCAGCACCGGCGTCAGTTGCGCGCCCTCGTTCTGGCGTGACGCCTTCAGCGCATCCAGCGCCTCTTCGACCGTGCGGGTCATGGCCGCCTCGACCGCCGCCCGCGCCTCGGGATCGTCCGCCTCCTCGGGCGCCTCGATCACGCCGCGCAGGGCCAGAAGGCCGTCGGCGGACGGCGGCGTTGCGCCGTCTTCAGCCAGTTCGTTCGCCAGCGTCAGATAGCGCGCCAGCACGGCGGCGTTGATTGTGACTGCCGCCTCGCCGGCTTCGGCTCGCTTGGCCTGAACGCCGATGGTGACCTGGCCCCGCGCAAACCGCGCCTGGCCAGCCGCCTTGGCCGCGCGCTCCAGCCCGTCGAAACCGTTTGGCCCACGGAATCGGACCTCCAGATTGCGCCCGTTGACCGAGCGCGCCTCGACCGACCAGGTCCAGCCCTCGCCGGCCCCGTCGGCCCGGCCAAAGCCGGTCATGCCAGAAAGCGTGCTCATCGGGGCCCCTGCGTCGCGCCGGCCGGAAGGGTGATCGTCGCCTGACCATTCTCAATCGACGCGGCGGCCGGCTCGGTCGTCATCGGCGCCGCACTGGTTCCCGGCGTTGCGGGCGGCGTGGCCTCCGGCGGCAAGCCCGCCTTCTGGCGCTCGATCTGACGCCACCGCGCGACGTTCTGCAGGTGCTCGTCATAGGTCAGGGCGAAGGCGTGTCCGCCGGAGCCATCCGCCACAAAGAACAGGGCCGGATCAGCCGGCGGATTCAACACGGCCTTGACCGCCTCCTTACCCGGATTGGCGATCGGCGTCGGCGGCAGCCCGTTGATCTGGTAGGTGTTCCACGGCGTCTGAGCCAGTAGCTCCGAGCGCCGGATGCCGCGCCCCAAAGGCCTTCCCTTGGTCACACCATAGACGATGGTCGGATCGCTCTCCAGCCGCATCCCGGCGCGCAGACGATTGGAGAACACCGCCGCCACGCGGGGCCGCTCAGCCGCCAGCGCGGTCTCTTTCTCCACGATGGAGGCCAGGATCACCGCCTCTTGCGGCGTGCGCGCCACGGTCGCCGGCGACCTCTGGCTCCACAGCAGACGCAGATTTTCCGTCGCCGCGCGCTGCATCCGGTCGATCACCGACTGGCGCGTGTCGCCGCGCGAAACCTCATAGGTGTCGGGCCACAGGCTGCCTTCCTCGGGCGTCTCGGCGACCGTCCCGGTCAGCACCGCCTCCTTGTTCAGGATGTCCACCGCCTGCAACGACGACCAGCCCTCTGGCAGGGTCACGAAATGGCGCACCACCCGCCCCTCGACCAGCAGGTTCAGCACCCCGGCCAGGGACGTGCCGGACGGAACCTCGTATTCGCCGGCTCTCAGCCGCCGATCCGCGCCGGTCAGGGTCGCCGCAGCGCGGAACAGGTCCGTCGATCGGATTACTCCCGCCGCCTTCATCCGCGCGGCGATGGCGGAGACGCCGGACCCGCTGGGCAGGGTGACGACCGTCGTCTGGCCCTGCCGCGCGGACGGTCCCGGCGCATAATAGACCGCCCAGACGGCGATCAGCGCCACCAGCAGGAACAGGCCGAAGGTCGCGGACGCGGTCAGCAGCGAGACCGTAAAGCCCGACCGCCCGCTGGATTTCTCGACCCGCCCGCGCCCGAACATCTCAGTCGACCTTCTTGAAGATCACCGAGGCGTTTGTGCCTCCGAAGCCGAAGCTGTTGGACATGGCCACATCGATCTTCATCGGCTTGGCCTTGTTGGGGACCAGGTCGATGGGCGTCTCCATCTCGGGATCGTCCAAATTGATCGTCGGCGGCGCGATTTGATCGCGGATCGCCAGCACGCAGAAGGCCGCCTCGATCGCGCCCGCCGCGCCCAGCAGGTGTCCGGTCATCGACTTGGTCGAAGAGACGGTCAGGTTGCGCGCATGATCGCCGACTAACCCCTCGATCCCCTTCAGCTCGATCCAGTCGGCCATGGTCGAGGTGCCGTGGGCGTTGACGTAGTCGAGGTCTGACGGTTGAAGACCGGCCCGCTTCAGCGCCGCCTTCATGGCCCGCACCCCGCCTTCGCCGTCCTCGGACGGGGCGGTGATGTGATAGGCGTCGCCGCTCATGCCATAGCCCACGACCTCGGCGTAGATCTTGGCCCCGCGCGCCTTGGCGTGTTCGTATTCTTCCAGCACCAGGACGCCAGCGCCTTCGCCCATGACGAAGCCCGCATGGCCCCGATCATAGGGACGCGACGCCTTTTGAGGCGTGTCGTTATAGGCGGTGCAAAGCGCCTTGCAGGCCAGAAAGCCCGCGATGCCGATCGGCACGACCGAGCTTTCGGCCCCGCCCGCCACCATCACGTCCGCGTCGTCCAACGAAATCATCCGGGCCGCATCGCCGATGGCGTGGGCGCCCGTAGCGCAGGCGGTCACCGCCGCATGGTTCGGCCCCTTAAGACCGTGACGGATCGAAATCTGGCCGCCGGCGAGGTTGATCAGGGCGCTGGGAATGAAGAAGGGGCTGACGCGACGCACGCCCTGCTCCTTCAGCACGATCGCCGTGTCGGCGATGGGGCCCAGGCCGCCGATACCGGAGCCGACCATCACCCCGGTGCGCTCCTTGTCCTCGTCCGTCTCGGGCTTCCACTTGGCATCGGCCAGGGCTTCGTCCGCCGCCGCGATGGCGTACAGGATGAAATCATCGACACGCTTCCTGTCCTTGGCGGACATGATCTTCTCGGGATCGAAGTCGCCCTCGCCGCCGCCGCCGCGTCCATCCACGCTCGGCACTTCGCCGGCGATGGTGCAGCCATAACCCGTAGTGTCGAACGACGTGATCGGGCCGATGCCCGAGCGTCCCTCGACGATGCCTTTCCAGCTCTTCTCGACGCCCCAACCCAGGGGGGTCAGCAGACCGATGCCCGTAACGACGACGCGGCGCATGGTGCGTGCTCCCTTATCTCCAGCCCGACCCTTCGGAATCATTGCGGATTCGCGCGGGTCAGAAACAGTAAAGGCCGCCGGGCGTCTCCGCTAGGAGCGCCGGGCGGCCCTGTGAACCGTCAGCCTATTCGGCCGAGATCGGCGACTGAGATCAGCCGGCCGACTTTTCGTCGATGAACTTGACCGCATCGCCGACCGTCTGAATGTGCTCGGCGGCGTCATCCGGGATCTCGATGTCGAATTCTTCTTCGAAGGCCATCACCAGCTCGACGTTGTCGAGCGAGTCAGCGCCCAGGTCGTCGATGAAGCTGGCCTTTTCGGTGACCTTGTCCGGATCGGCGTCCAGATGGTCGATGACGATCTTGCGAACGCGCTCGAGGGTGTCGGACATGAGTGTCTCTCTGCCTGTTTGAAATCGCCGTAGAGGCGGGGGTAGCTCAGAAATCGCCGTCTCACGGCAGCGAAGGCGACGCAAGCCCGAAAGCCCGAACCGCCGACGCGTTCAACCCTTTAGCACAGGCTTTCGGGCTGGAAATAGTCTGTTGCGCGACGCGATAAGGGCCGCGACCCTTAAATCATCGCCATGCCGCCATTCACATGCAAGGTCTGGCCCGTCACATAAGCGGCTTCGTCGGAGGAAAGGTAGACGGCGGCGGCGGCGATCTCGTCGCCCGAACCCAGCCGGCCTGCCGGAATCCGGCCCAGAATGGTCTCGCGCTGCTGATCGTTCAGCACGTCGGTCATCGGCGAGGCGATGAAGCCCGGCGCGATGCAGTTGACGGTGATGCCGCGCGAGCCGACCTCCTGCGCCAGCGACTTGGAAAAGCCGATCATCCCGGCCTTAGACGCCGAATAGTTGGTTTGGCCCGGATTGCCGGTCACGCCGACGACCGAGGTGACGCCGATGATTCGCCCCGAACGGCGCTTCATCATCCCCTTCACCGCCGCGCGGGTCAGGCGGAAATAGCTTTCCAGATTGACGGTCAGGACCGACTGGAAATCCTCATCCTTCATCCGCATCAGCAGGCCGTCCTTGGTGATGCCCGCATTGGCCACCAGGATGTCCAGGGCTGAGCCCGCCGCCGTTTCGGCTGCGTTGACCAGATTATCGACCGACTCGGGATCCGACAGGTTCGCCGTGGCGAAATGCGCCCGCTCACCCAGATCCTTGACCAGATCCGCCAGCACGGCCTCGCGCGTGCCCGACAACACCACGGTCGCGCCCTGGGCGTGCAGCGCCCGCGCCACCGCCCCGCCGATCCCGCCCGTCGCGCCGGTCACCAGCGCGGTCTTGCCTGCAAGATTGAACATCTGTTCCCTCTATTCCTTCCGTCATCCTCGGGCTTGACCCGAGGATCAGGCGCTGTGCAGCGCCGATGTCGATGATGGCGCTCAGACGCCGAAGTGCGGACGGTCCGATCCTCGGGTCAAGCCCGAGGATGGCGACCTACGTGGCTCACAACGCCTTGGCGAAGGCTTCCAGCTCTTCCGGCGTGTTCAGCGGCAGGGCCTCGGCGTCAGGCGCGATCCGCTTGGCCATGCCGGTCAGCACCTTGCCCGAGCCGATCTCGACAAAGCGCGTCACGCCGCCTTCGGTCGCCATCCATTCCATGCTCTCACGCCAGCGCACCCGGCCGGTGACCTGTTCGACCAGCAGCCGACGAATGACTTCCGGATCGCTCTCGGGCCGCGCCAGAACGTTGGCGACGACGGGCACGACCGGGGCGACGATCTTCGCCTCGGCCAGGGCGGCGGCCATCTCGTCGGCCGCCGGCTGCATCAGCGGGCAGTGGAAGGGCGCCGAGACGTTCAGAGGAATGGCCCGCGCGCCTAGTTCCTTGGCCTTCTCGATCGCCCGATCCACGGCGGCCTTCTCGCCTGAGATGACGATATTGCCGTTGTTGTTGTCATTGGCGACCACGCAGACGCCGATTTCCGAACCGGCCGCCGCCGCTGCTTCCGCCAGCGCCAGATCCGTCTTGGGTCCGATCAGCGAGGCCATCGCACCCTGCCCCACCGGAACCGCGCGCTGCATGGCCTGACCGCGCAGTTTCAGCAGCCGCGCCGTGTCCGACAGCGAGATTGCGCCCGCGGCCGCCAGGGCCGAATATTCGCCCAGCGAGTGACCGGCCACATAGGCCGCGCTCGCCACGTCAAAGCCGAACTCGGCCTTCAACGCCCGGATCGCCGCCACGGACACCGCCATCAGCGCGGGCTGGGCGTTCTCGGTCAGGGTCAGCTGGTCCTCGGGGCCTTCGCGCATCAGCACCGACAGCTTCTGGCCTAGCGCCTCGTCCACCTCGGCGAAGACGTCGCGGGCGGATTGGAAAGCGTCCGCCAGTTGCGCGCCCATGCCGACGGCTTGGCTGCCCTGTCCCGGAAACAGAAGTGCGAGGGTCATCGACCGCTCCCTGAATCGTTCATCAAGGCGCGGACCCGTAAGCCGAGACTTACCCGAGGGCAAGCGCCACACACCGTCGCCTCCCCACTTGTGGGGAGGGGGACCGCCCCCGGGTCTCGCCGAAGGCGAGCCCGAGGACAGGCGGCGCGGTGGAGGGGGTCTTGACGCCGCTTAAGCGCCGGGGATGCGCGAAGACCCCCTCCGTCTCTCCGCTGCGCTTCGAGCCACCTCCCCATGACATGGGGAGGTGGCGTCGCTCAGCCATCGCAAGGACGCTGGCCCATCCGCAGCGATTTCAACCGCTTGCCGATTTATGTCCCCCGTCTCCCGTCCACGGGGTCAAACGGCCCCATAATACATCCGTCTCGTCGCATGGAGGGCTCGCCTGGCCTGCGACCTTGCGGCGGCGGGAGCGGATGGAACGGGGGCGATGGTGAAAT
>NZ_BCWM01000007.1 GCF_001592205.1 Brevundimonas vesicularis NBRC 12165
TGGCCAAACTCCTGATGGCCCGGGTCCGTCAGCGGAGGGGCGCGATGCTGATCTTTTAAAAACCTGGAGCGGGTAGACGGGATCGAACCGACATCCTCAGCTTGGAAGGCTGCTGCACTACCATTGTGCTATACCCGCGCGGAGACTGCGGAAGTTCTTTCGGAACGCCGCAGCCGGTTCCTCTCCGTCGTCCTGATCCGTCGCATCCGTCAAGGCGCGTGGTGGGGGAAGAAGGACTCGAACCTTCGAAGCTTACGCAGGGGATTTACAGTCCCCCCCCTTTGCCACTCGGGACATTCCCCCAGCGCGCCTTGTCGAACCGTCGGACCCCTCGTTTCCGCCCATAAAGAAGCGGGACGAAACAAAAGCCTTCGGCTTGTCGCCTCCTCTAGGATAGAGGGGGCGCCCAGACCCGAAAGCCCTTGGGGCTCCAAATCGGAGGGCGTCTTATAGTGTCGTCGAAATCAGAACGCAACGACCGTAAAAGCGGTAAAAAACCCGTCTTCGGAAACCGTCCCGACGGCCCCCGTGACAAGGGCCAAAAGCCCGCTGCGCAAGGGTTTGGCCGGCGCGAGGAAACCCCTCGCCAGCCCCGTTCGCCCGATCGGGGCAAGTCGGACGCCGATAATTTTCTGTGGGGCCGACATCCGGTTTTGGCCGCTCTGGCGAATCCCGCCCGTCGCGGCATGGGTCGTCTGCTGGCCACGGCCGAGCGCGCCGCCGAGATCGAGAACAATGCTCTCGCAAACGGCCACAAGATCGAGGTGGTCGAAATCCAGGCCCTGACCCGGATGCTGCCCCCCGGCGCCGTGCATCAGGGACTGGCCTTCAAGGTCCAACCGCTGGAGGGCGTGTCGCTGGAAGAGCTGGCCGAGCCGGCTGAGGGCGTCATCGTCATGCTGGATCAGCTGACAGACCCCCAGAACGTGGGCGCCATCTTCCGATCGGCCCTGGCCTTCGGCGCGCGGGGGATCATCGTTCAGGACCGGCATGCTCCGGCCCTCGCCGGCGCCCTGGCCAAGGCGGCCGTCGGCGCCACCGAACGCCTGCCCCACGCCCGCGTCACGAATCTGTCCCGTGCGCTGGAGCGTCTGGCCGATCTGGGCTGGCGCGCGGTCGGCCTGGACGGCACGGGCGAACAGACGCTGGAAGAAGCGCTGGATCATCAGCCGACCGTTCTGGTCATGGGGTCCGAAGGCGACGGCATCCGTCGTCTGGTCGCCGAACACTGCGACGTCCTGGCCAAGATCCCCATGCCGGGCGGATTCGAGAGCCTGAACGTGTCCAATGCGGCGGCGGTCGCGCTTTATGAAGCGGCGCGCGCGCAACGCGGCTGACAGAACGCCGCACCGAGGCTAAGGAGCGGAAATGGAATTCCTCTCGTCTCCCGAACTCGCCAGCCAAGCCACGGCCCTGGGCCAGGTCTTGCTGATGGATCTGGTCCTGGCCGGCGACAACGCCGTCGCCGTGGGCCTGGCCGCCGCCGCCCTGCCCCAGGACCAGCGCAAGAAGGCCATTCTGATCGGCCTGGCCGCCGCCGTCGTCATGCGAATCGGTTTTGCGCTGATCACCGTGCAGCTTCTGGCTCTGGTCGGCCTGTTGCTGGCCGGCGGCCTGCTGCTGCTGTGGGTGTGCTGGAAGATGTGGCGCGAACTGCGCGAGCAAGCGACGCACGACCAGGCCGAGGCCGAAAAGGAACTCGAACTGGCCATGAGCATCGAGCACGGCTCTGGTCCATCGCCCGAGGAACTGGGCCTGAAGCGCAAGAGCTTCGGCGCCGCCCTGCTTCAGATCATGGTCGCCGACATCACCATGTCGCTGGACAATGTGCTGGCCGTCGCCGGCGCTGCGCACGAACACCCCTGGATCATGGTCTTCGGCCTGGTCCTATCGATCGCCCTGATGGGCGTCGCCGCCACCTATATCGCCAAGCTGCTGCACCGCTTCAGCTGGATCGGCTACATCGGTCTGGTCGTCGTCCTTTATGTCGCCCTGCACATGATCTGGGACGGCGCCCGTCAAGTGGTGGTGCGCACCGGCCATATGGACGAGTTCAACGCCTCGGCCCCCGCCTTCCTTGAGATCGGTCCCGAGGAAGCAGCCAAACATCTGGGCCAGAAGCGCACCGAGGACAGCCCGACGCCGGCGCCCGCCGAACCGACGGTCGCGCCATGACCGTCGCCACGGTCACCGTCGAAGAGGCCGCCGCCTGGCTGCAGGCGGGCGAAGCGGTGCTGATCGATGTGCGCGAGCCGGACGAGTTCGCCGCCGCCCGCATCGACGGCGCGATCCTGGCCCCGCTCAGCCAGATGCCCGCCGCCTGGGAGGCGCTGGACCTTCCGGCCGACAAGAAGATCATCGTCCAATGCCTCAAAGGCGGCCGCAGCCACCAGGTCTGCGCCTTCGTCGGCCCGACCGGTCCCGAGGGCCAGCCGCTGTTCAACCTGACCGGCGGCATCCAGGCCTGGAATGCGGCGGGCCTTCCGGTCGTGTTCGCCGAACAGGACTGATCAAAGGCCGCACAGACAAAAGCCGCGCTCGATCCCGAGCGCGGCTCTTTCTTTGCAACACACGTGGGGTGGATCAGGCGTCCGCGCCGCCGAAGCGTTCGGACCATTCCGCGACCTGGGCGTCCTCGATCTTGGCGAACAACACGCCCTGAGCCTCGACCTTGCCGCCGACAGGCAGACGAGTCAGCAGATCCTCGTCGGCGCCGGGCCAGCTCAGGTCCTCCACCCCAACCGACGCCGCGATCTTGGGCGCGGTGAAGGGCAGGATCGGCGCGGCCAGACGCGCGAATAGGGCGACCAGATTCAGACCCGTGCGCACCCCCACCGCCGCGCGGTCGCGATCGGTCTTCAGCGCCGTCCAGGGCGCCGCGACCTGCAAATACTCGTTGCCCAGCACCCAGGCGGCGCGAATGGCGACAGCGGCCTTTCTGAACTCCATCGCCTCCAGCTGTTCGGTCGCCTCGGCGACGGCGGTCTTGATGTCGGCCTCCAGCTGGATTTCGACCGGTCCCGCCTCGCCGCCCTCGGGCACCACGCCGTCGAACTTGGATTCCGCGAATTTGACGATGCGGTTGACGAAATTGCCCAGCACATCCGCCAGGTCCTTGTTGGTCGAGGCTTGGAAATCCTCCCACGTGAAGGCCGAATCCGCGTGCTCCGGCCCATAGGCCGTCAGTCGCCAGCGCCAGTAGTCGGCCGGCAACAGCTCCAGCGCCTGATCCATAAAGACGCCGCGCTTTTGGCTGGTGGAGAACTTGCCGCCGTACCAGTTCAGCCAGTTGAACGCCTTCAGCTGGTCCACCGTCTTCCACGGCTCGCCCGAGCCGATGATGGTCGCGGGGAAGCTGACGGTGTGGAAGGCGACGTTGTCCTTGCCCATGAACTGGACATAGCGAACGTCCTCCGCCCCCTCGTCCAGACGCCACCAGTCACGCCACGATCCGCCCGTCGCCTCGGCCCATTCTTCGGTCGCGGCGATGTACTCGATGGGGGCGTCGAACCAGACGTAGAAGACCTTGTCCTCCATGCCCGGGCGCGGGAAGCCGTCCTTGGTCACCGGCACGCCCCAGGCCAGGTCGCGGGTGATGCCCCGGTCGATCAGCCCCTCGTCCAGGTGTTTGTAGGCGATGGACTTGGCCAACTGTTGCCAGCCTGTCTTGCCGTCGACCCAGGCGCGGATCTCGGGCTCGATCTTGGTCTGGAGCAGATAGAGGTGACGCGTATCGCGCACCTCCAGATTCTTGGAGCCCGACACCGACGAATAGGGATCGATCAGGTCGGTCGGATCCAGCAGGCGTCCGCAATTGTCGCACTGGTCGCCGCGCGCGCCGACATGGCCGCAGTGCGGGCAGGTTCCCTCGACATAGCGGTCGGGAAGGAAGCGGGCGTCGTCGATCGAATAGATCATCCGATCCACCCGCTCCTCGATCAGGCCGTTCTTCTCCAGCGCCTCGGCGAAATGCTGGGTCAGGCGATGGTTCTGCGGGTTCGACGACCGGCCGAACCAGTCGTAGCTGAGTCCGAACGCCTGACCGGCGGCCTTCTGGATTTCGTGCTGCTCGTCGCAATAGGCTCGCACGTCCTGGCCGGCGGCGGCGGCGGCCAGTTCGGCCGGGGTGCCGTGTTCGTCGGTGGCGCAGATATAGAGGACCTCATGCCCCTGGGCCCGCTTAAACCGCGCCCAGACGTCGGCCGGCAACATCGAGCCCGCCAGATTCCCCAGGTGCTTGATGCCATTGATGTAGGGCAGCGCCGAGGTGATGAGGATGCGGGCCATGATCGTCCAGGTGTTCGGGGAAGCGCAGGGATATAGAGCGGCGGCGCGGTTTCCTCAAACGCCTTGCGGCAGACGGCGCGCAATACGGATGAAACGCCCGGTCAGCAGGGTCGAGGACGCCAGGCTGGCGATCACCACCGCCCAGACCAGGCCGTTGACGCCCATTTGGTGCGCCAGCACCCAGCCCAGCGGCATCATCACCGCGCCGTAGGCGGCGAAATGCATGATGGTGGGCCACCAGACGTCGCCCGCCGCGCGGTTGGCCTGGGCCGCAACGACCTGAATGCCGTCCGCCACAAAGAACAGCGTCGCCAGCACCAGGGCCGGCGCGGCGATGGCCAGCAGGGCTGGATCTCGATTATAGGCGCCGACGATCAGGTGGGCGCTGGGCCAGACCAGAAGGGCGACCACCAATGTCAGGGCCGTCACGACGCCCAGCCCCACCAGACCGGCGCGCAAGACCCCTCGCCCGTCGCCGGCGCCGTAGCTGCGGCCCACCAGCACCGCCGTCGCCGACGACAGCCCCATCGGCAGCATGAAGACGATGGCCGAGACGTTGAGCACCACCGCCCAGGCCGCCGTCTCCGCCGTGCCGATTTGACCGGCGAAGAAGGTGAAGCCCGAGAAGGCCCCGACCTCGATGAAGTAGGAGGCGCCGGCGCCCAGGCCGACCTTGACCTGTTCGCGCGCGGCCTCGGGATCGCGCTCGGGCTTGTCGAAGATGCCCAGCGCCCGCGCCTCGGGTAGACGCAGGATGTAGATCACCAGGAAGATCGCCAGCGCCGCCCGCGCCCCGAAGGTCGCCCAGGCCGAGGCGAAGGCGCCGTCGAAGCCGAAGCCGAGCAGGTCCGGCACCAGTACGATGTTCAGCGCCAGATTGACCCCGTTCGCCACCCACATGGCCACCATGCCGGGCTTGGGCCGGCCCAAAGCCTCCAGGAAGAACTGGCCCGTCACCGAGATCAGATAGAAGGGCATGGACAGGGCGAAGACGACCAGGGCAGGCCCGGCGCCCTCCGCCAGACCATCCTCCAGCCCCAGCTTGCCCAGTCCCCACGGGCCAATGGCGATCAGGGCGATCATCGACACCACGCCGATCTGCAACGAATAGGTCAGGCCGCGACGCAGCACTGAGCCGACAGCGTGCCGACGCCCCTCGCCCAGCATCCGCGCCGTCATCACCTGCACGCCCAGCATCAGGCCGACCGCCGTCGTCACCACGATCGACGTCGGCGCCCAGGCCAGAGAATGGAACGCCAGTTCCTGGCTGGAATAGTTGCCCACCACGATGGCGTCGGTCAGCCCCATGGTCATGATGCCGATGCGCGCCAGGATCACCGGCCATGCCAGGTTCAGCAGGTCGCGGAAGGCGGTACGGGTCTGGAGGCTGAGCGCGATCATCGGACGCGGCACAGGCCACGCTGACCCGCCGGGGTCAACTCCCAAAACGTTGAGGGCTTGGCCTTACCAGGCGCCCAGTTCGCGAAGCTGACGCACTAGTTCTTCCGGAGCCTCGCCGGCGTCGAGGTCGGTCAGATCGACCGGCGCATCCTTGGGCTCGAAATATCGCCAGCCCTGGAAGGGTCGCCGGGCCATGGGCGCGGTGCGGATGACCTTGGGTTCGAGCGTGATCTCACAGCGGCTCTGCTTGCCCTCGCCCAAGGTTGTGATGTCCAGCACCGGTTGGCGACAGACGATCGTCCCCTTCACCACCCAATAGAGCGAGCCGCCGTCCTCGATCTCGGTCGCCCGTTTCGGCGTCATGCGTGTGTGGACGACGAGCGCCCCGCCCCGGGCGGCGCGGGCCTCCAGCCATTCGACGTCCGGCACCCCGACGCCCAGCTTGATCATGTGAAGCGGCATGGCGCCCACGTAGTGCCCCTTAGGCGCATTGGCCAGATTCTTAATCTAAAGGGGCTAGCTATGATCGCGCGCCGCTCAGCTCGCCCAGCGCGTTTAGGACCAGTATGTACGGATTGATTACCCGCCTGACGGCCCATGCCGGCCGCCGCGACGAACTGGGCCTCTGCCTGCTGGATCCCAATGTGAAGCGACCGGGCTGCCACAGCTATGTGCTGGCGCAGGATCCGAAAGACGCCGACGCCCTGTGGGTCACCGAGGTGTGGATGAGCAAGGCGACGCACGACGCCTGGTCGGCCAGCATCCGCGAGACAGGCGTCATGCGACCCGCCTTGGCTCTGATCGCCACCTTTGGCGACACCGTCTTCACCCGCCCCATCGGCGGCGTGGGGCTTTAGTCTTCTGACTTCTCTACAGCGGCAGCCGCATCGCTGAGCGCAAGCTGAGCGAACCCCATTGAGGCCATAAGGACTTCTAGGCTGCACCGCACGCCGTGATCCTCGACCATCTTGACCCTTTCAGCGTCCGAAAGACCCGATCGATAGGCCACCAGCACCCGGTCCCATCGGGTCACATTTCCACGCCCCGCAAGCTTGCCCATATAAAAGGTGACATTGGAGACGGTGGCGACGTTCTGCGCCTCATCGACGCCGGCGGTCTCCATCGCCACCACGACGCACTGCATATCCGCAAGGTCCGCGCCTTCAACCCGAACTGTCTGCATCTTGGGCTCGCTCGCCAGGCTCGCCAGCAGCGCCAGAGCCAAAAGTCCCCCCAATCCCACGATCACGCCTCGCCCTTGATGCGCGCCAGTTCGAAGCCGTCCACGACCTGATCCCCGACCAAGGCGGTCACGCTTTCCACCACGCCGTCGAACGGCGCCGTCAGGGCGTGCTCCATCTTCATGGCTTCAAGCACCACGACCGGCTGGCCCTTGGCGACGACATCACCGACCTTGGCAGGCGTGGCGACGATCTTGCCCGGCATGGGTGCCAGAAGGGAACCGTCGGCAATCACAGTAGCGCCCTGTCCGCTGGCGCGGAACCAACCAATTTTGAAAGCTTCACCGTTGCGGAAGACTAGCTCCGGCGTATCCGCATTGCGGAAGCGAACTTGCGAGTCCCGACCATCGACGTCGATACGGCTCCTTATGTCGCGAAGACTGCTACCAGGATGAACCTCAACGACGAAGTCATCGTTTCTGATGGACACGTCGAAACCATACGCGTCTCGCGGTTTCAGCCTCGCAGCGGACTGCTCTCCGTTTATCGAAACAACGGCGCATGCGGCGCCCGATGCGTTCAACCGAAAGCCGAACAAACCGTCTCCGTTCGAACTCCATGGTGAGGGCTGGCCGGAAGAATGCCCGGCCCATCGTGCGTGTGATGCGAGAAGGCCAGCGACGGCGGCCGCCAGCGAAGGTCTATCGGCCTGACCGGATAACGCCCCTTCCTCCGCCGCGATGAAGCCCGTGTCCACGTCTCCCGCGACGAAGCGCGGATGCTCCAGACAGCGTTTCAGGAAGCCGGCGTTGGCCTTGACCGGCCAGACCTCGACCTCGCCCGCCGCCTCGGCCAGCCGCGCCGCCGCCGCCTCGCGCGTGTCCTCGTGCACGATCAGCTTGGCGATCATCGGATCATAGAACTGGCTGACCTCGCCGCCCTGCTCCACGCCGGTATCGACGCGGATCCCGTCCGGCATGACAAAATGCTCCAGCTTGCCGATGGAGGGCAGGAAGCCGTTGGCCGGATCCTCGGCATACAGCCGCGCCTCCATGGCCCAGCCGTTCAGCTGGATCTGATCCTGCTTCAGGGGGATCCGCTCACCCGCCGCGACGCGGAACTGCCATTCGACCAGATCGACGCCCGTCACGCTCTCGGTCACGGGATGCTCGACTTGCAGCCGGGTGTTCATCTCCATGAACCAGACGCCGTCCGCCTTCAGCCCGTCCGAGGCGTCGGCGATGAACTCGATGGTCCCGGCCCCGACGTAGTTGACCGCCCGGGCCGCCTTGATCGCAGCCCCGGTCACGGCGGCGCGCACGGCCTCGCTCATGCCCGGCGCGGGCGCCTCTTCGATCACCTTCTGGTGGCGGCGTTGCAGCGAACAGTCACGCTCATAAAGGTGGACGACCTCGCCGTGCTTGTCGCCGAACACCTGCACCTCGATGTGACGTGGGCGGGTGATGTAGCGTTCAATCAGAACCCGGTCGTCGCCGAAGGCCGCAGCCCCCTCGCGCTTGGCGCTGGCCAGACCGGCGGCGAAATCGGCCGGATCATCGACCCGTTTCATCCCCTTGCCGCCGCCGCCCGCGACCGCCTTGATCAGCACCGGATAGCCGATCCGCGCCGCCTCGGCCGTCAGGGTTTCCTCCGACTGATCGGCGCCCTGATAGCCCGGCGTCACCGGCACCCCGGCCTGGATCATCAGCTCCTTGGCCGCGTCCTTCAGGCCCATGGCGCGAATTGAGGACGGGTCCGGCCCGATCCAGATCAGGCCCGCCGCCGCGACGGCCTCGGCGAAGTCGGCGTTCTCGCTCAGGAAGCCATATCCGGGGTGGATCGCCTCGGCCCCCGTCGCCTTGGCCGCCGCCAGCACCTTGGCGCCGTCCAGATAGCTTTCGCGCGCGGCCGCCGGGCCGATCAGCACCGCCTCGTCGGCCTCGCGCACATGCAGCGCGTTGGCATCCGCCTCGGAATAGACGGCGATGGTGCGAATCCCCATCCGCTTGGCGGTGCGGAAGACACGGCAGGCGATTTCGCCGCGATTGGCGACAAGGACGGACTTGAACATGAAGCGGTCTTAGCCGGATCGTGCGCATCAGGCGAGAGGCAGAGCACGACCCTTCTCACGCGACGCGGCAGGCGTTAAGCCCCTCCGATGTCCCTGCGCCCCCTCTTCGTCACCCAGGTCTATGAAGCCTCCCTTGCCGAAGGGCGTGGCTGGCCCGACTTCAACGAACAACTGATCGACGTCATCCGGATGATGGCCGAGGAGGACGAGGCCGGCCGTCGGTGGTGCAAGGCCAACGCCTATCGCGGCTATACCTCCTACGGATCGCTAAACGACCTGCCCCAGCGGTTCCCCGAGTTCGCCGAGCTGAAGCGCCATCTGGATCGCCATGCCGTCGCCTACGCCAAGGCGCTGAACTTCGACCTGGCCCGCAAACCCCGCCTCGACAATCTGTGGGTCAACATCTTGAAGCCCGGCGGCGGCCATACGGGTCACATCCACCCGCACGCCTTCCTGTCCGGCACCGTCTATATCGACGTGCCAGACGGGGCCTCATCGCTGAAGCTGGAAGATCCCCGCCTGCCCTTCATGATGGCCCGACCGTCGGTGACGGATGAGGCGAGCGAGGCCGAGCGGCCGTTCGTCTATCTGCAGCCTCAGGCAGGCACGGTGCTGATGTGGGAAAGCTGGCTGCGGCACGAGGTGCCGACCAACCTGGCCAAGGCCGACCGAATTTCGATCAGCTTCAACTACGCGTGAAATCGGCCGCCGTTTCCGGCGGCCGATCAGCGCAATCAGACCGTCCAGCTGGCCTTGCGCTTTTCCAGGAAGGCGGCGACGCCCTCGCGGCCTTCGTCCGATACGCGGGCGCGGGCGATGCGTTTGGCGGTTTCGTCCATCAGACCGTTGTCGATCTTGTGGTGGGCGATGTCGTTGACCAGACGCTTGGCCTCACCCATCGCGCCCGGCGCATTGTTGGTCAGGCTGTCGCTCAGCATCGAGATGAACTCGTCCACCGATCCTTCGGGCAGAACCAGGTCGATCAGGCCGGCATGGGCGGCGTAGTCGGCGTCGAAGGCGTTGGCGGTCAGGAACAGCTGGCGGGCGCGGCGCGCGCCGACGGCCTCGATGACATAGGGAGCGATGGTCGCCGGGATCAGACCCAGCTTGACCTCGGAGAAGGCGAAGCGCGCCCCCTCGACCGCCACGGCCATGTCGCAGGCGGCGACAATGCCCGCTCCGCCGCCCATGGCGTTGCCCTCGACCACCGCCACCGTCAGGGCGGGAATGTCGTGCAGGGCCTTCAGCATTTTCGCCAGGCCCATGGCGTCGTCGCGGTTGTCGCTCTCGGACCAGCCGGCGGCGTCGCGCATCCAGTTCAGATCGGCCCCGGCGCTGAAGGTGCCGCCCGCCCCCCGAATGAAGACGGCCCGCACCCGGTCCGCGCCATGCAGCGTTTCGAACGCCTCATGCAGGGCCGCGATGGTCGCGGCGTCAAAGGCGTTCTTCTTGGCCGGCCGGTTGATGGTGACGAAGACGACGCCGTCGGTGGTCGAATCGATCTGCACCAGATCGTCGTCGGCGTCCGGCGCGGCATCGGGCACCAGCGGCTGGGCGATGCCGTTGATCTCGGCCGCCTCGGCGTCGGTGACGTCCAGGGCGTTGAGGTCGTCTTCGGTCGGTTGATCGGCCATGAGTGTCTCCAAACTGCGTGTCCGCTCACAACGAGGCGCGGACCAATAGGTTACATCCGGAACAGGCCGAACGTCGTCTCCGGGATCGGGGCGTTCAGGCTGGCGCTGATGGCTAGGCCCAGCACATCGCGCGTCTGGGCCGGGTCGATGACGCCGTCGTCCCACAGGCGGGCGGTGGCGTAATAGGGATTGCCCTCGTCCTCATACTTCTGGCGGATCGGCGCCTTGAAGGCCTCGGCGTCGTCTGCGCTCCAGGTCTCGGCGTCGCGGTGTACGGTCGCCAAGACGCTGGCGGCCTGCTCGCCGCCCATGACCCCGATCCGGCTGTTAGGCCAGGTGAACAGGAAGCGCGGCGAATAGGCCCGGCCGCACATGCCATAGTTCCCCGCCCCGAAACTGCCGCCGATCAGGACAGTGAACTTGGGCACTTCGGCCGAGGCTACGGCCGTCACCAGCTTGGCGCCGTCCTTGGCGATGCCGCCCGCCTCGTATTTGCCGCCGACCATGAAGCCCGAGATGTTCTGCAGGAACAGCAGCGGAATCTTGCGCTTGCAGGCCAGTTCGATGAAGTGCGCGCCCTTCTGGGCGCTCTCGGAAAAGATGACGCCGTTGTTGGCCAGGATGGCGACCGGATAACCCCAGATGCGCGCGAACCCGCACACCAGGGTCGAGCCGTACAGGCTCTTGAACTCGTCGAACTCCGACCCGTCCACCAGCCTGGCGATGACCTCGCGCACATCATAGGGGGCGCGGACGTCGTCGGGGATCAGGCCGTACAGCTCCTCTGCGTCGAAGGCCGGCGCGCGCGGTTCGCGCACATCCATCTCGACGGCCTTGGTCGTGTTCAGATTGGCGACGATGGAGCGCACGATCTCCAGCGCGTGCTCATCGTTCTCGGCGACATGATCGACCACGCCCGAGCGACGACCGTGGGTCTCCGCCCCGCCCAGTTCCTCCGCCGAGATGACCTCCCCTGTCGCCGCCTTCACCAACGGCGGCCCGGCCAGGAAGATGGCGCCCTGGTTCCTGACGATGATCGTCTCGTCCGACATGGCCGGCACATAGGCCCCTCCGGCGGTGGACAGGCCCATGACGCAGGCGATCTGGGCGATGCCCTTGGCGCTCATCCGGGCCTGGTTGAAGAAGATGCGGCCGAAATGGTCGCGGTCGGGAAACACCTCGGCCTGGTGCGGCAGATTGGCTCCGCCGCTATCGACCAGATAGACGCACGGCAGACGGTTCTGCTCGGCGATTTCCTGGGCGCGCAGGTGCTTCTTCACCGTCATGGGGAAATAGGCGCCGCCCTTCACCGTCGGGTCGTTGCAGACGATCATGACCTCGCGGCCCGAGACCCGGCCGATGCCCGCGATGACGCCCGCCGCCGGGGCCTCGCCGTCATACATGTCGTGTGCAGCCAGTTGCCCGATCTCCAGGAAGGGCGAGCCGGGATCCAGCAGGCGCTCGACGCGGTCGCGCGGCAACAGCTTGCCGCGAGCGACGTGACGGTCGCGCGACTTGTCGGACCCGCCGCGCGCGGCCTTGGCCACATGGTTGCGCAACTCGGCGACCAGGGCGCTGTTGTGCGCGTGCAGGGACTTGTATTTTTGGCTTTGCGGATCGACCGCGGACGTCAGCTTCGGCATGGGGCTGGTTTAGGCGGGGTCGAGGGGCGCCACAAGCGTCTGCCGCCATCCTTGCTTCCTCGCCCCTTTTCGCCTATAGGCCCCGCCTTTCCAGGGCTTCGGTCCTGTCGCGGAGCACCAAAGGGTTGGACGTTCGGTCCGGCCGCCGCGCCAGGAGCCATCGTGGAGACCGACTTACCCGGTCGTTTCCGCGCCGATGCCCACAAGGGAGACTACCGCATGGCTCTTTACGAGCACACGGTCATGACGCGCCAGGATATCTCGGCGCAACAGGCCGAAGCGCTGAATGACACCATCAAGGATCTGATCGTCGCCGGTGGCGGCTCGGTCGCCAAGATCGAATACTGGGGTCTGCGCAACCTGACCTACCGCGTGAAGAAGAACCGCAAGGCTCACTATTCGCTGCTGGCCGTCGACGCCCCTCCGGCCGCCATGGCCGAAGTCGAGCGTCAGCTGTCGATCAACGAAGACGTGCTGCGCTGGCTGACCGTCCGCGTCGAGGAACTCGACCTGGAACTGTCGCCGCTGCTGGCCCGCCGCGAGCGTGAACGCGAGCGTGAGCGCGAGCGCACCCCGCGCGACGACGCCGCCGCCGACGCCGAATAAGGAACCCGGAACATGACCGATACCACCGCCCCGACCCCGGGCGCACCGGCGGGCTCCGGCGCCGCCGGCCGCCGCCCCTTCTATCGTCGCCGCAAGGTCTGCCCGTTCTCGGGCGCCAATGCGCCGAAGATCGACTACAAGGACGTCAAGCTGCTGCAGCGTTACGTCTCCGAACGCGGCAAGATCGTGCCTTCGCGCATCACCGCCGTCTCCCAGAAGAAGCAGCGTGAACTGGCCAAGGCCATCAAGCGCGCTCGCTATCTGGCCCTCCTGCCTTACGTGGTGAAGTGAGATGAAGGTCGTTCTGCTTGAACGCGTCGAGAATCTCGGCGCCATCGGCGACGTCGTGTCCGTCAAGGACGGCTTCGCCCGTAACTTCCTTCTGCCGCGCGACAAGGCCCGCCGGGCCACCGCCGCCAACCTGAAGGCGTTCGAACTCGACCGCGCCGCCATTGAGCAGCGCAACGAGAAGAACAAGGCCGACGCACAGAAGGTCGCCGACAAGATCGACGGCCAGACCTACGTCATGATCCGTCAGGCCGGTGAAACCGGTCACCTGTACGGTTCGGTCGCCGGTCGCGACGTCGCCGAGGCCATCCAGGCCGAAGGCGGCAAGGTCGAGCGCTCGCAGGTCGTCCTGAACACGGCGATCAAGAGCCTGGGCGTCCACGAAGTGCCGGTTCGCCTGCACGCCGAGGTCCGCGCCACGGTCAAGATCAACATCGCCCGCTCGATGGACGAGGCCGAGCGCCAAGCCAAGGGCGAGGACGTGATCCGCAGCCAGTTCGACGATGAGCGCCAGGCCGCCGAGCAATCGGCCCAGGAACTGATCGAAGGCGGCGCCGGTCAACAAGAAGGCTTCGGCGACGAAGCCTGATCCGACCGGATCCCAAACGACATCAAGGGCGCGTCTCGCAAGGGACGCGCCCTTTTTGCTGCGCGGCAGACGGTCGCCAACCGCACGGCCGATCGCCACCTTGATCTATGACAAGATTACAACAAACCCAGATCATTGATCTCCCAGACGGACATCTAGACATTAAGCTTGCTTGACGTCGTCACATTGCGGTCACAGCCTGCAATCGCGGCTCGCGTTTCGATTATACGCGCAAGATTATTGCGCCTCTCGAGAAGCTGGCTCAGGGCGACGGCATGGCGGCCTGCCGAGCGCCGACACAGAGGGCTGTCGTGCATCGTCGGGGACTATCAATGAAAATCGGATACGGTCGTCAGGCCCTGTTGGCCTTTGCCTCCACCAGCGCGCTCTTCATCGCCTCATCGGCGTTCGCCCAGACAACCCCTCCGCCAAGTGAAGCCACCGATGTCGATGAGATCGTCGTCACCGGCACGCGCACCGTTGGGCGCAGCCGGCTCGACAGCGTCGCGCCCGTCGATGTCATCACCGGCGAAACTCTGGCGAAACAGGGCACCGGCACAGAATTGGCCGCGGCCCTCGCCGCCACCGCGCCGTCCATCAACTTCCCTCGTCCCGCCATTTCCGACGGCTCGGATCATGTTCGTCCGGCAACCCTGCGCGGTCTGGCTCCTGACCAGACCCTTGTCCTGATCAACGGTCAGCGCGGCCATGTCGGCGCCCTGGTCAACGTCAACGGCGCGCTTGGCCGTGGCTCCACAGCCTTCGACCTGAATACGATTCCGTCGATCAGCCTTGGCTCGGTCGAAGTCCTGCGTGACGGCGCTTCGGCGCAATATGGCGCCGACGCCATCGCCGGCGTCATCAATCTGCGTCTGCGCCAGGCGTCGAGCGGCGGCGGCATCACCGCCAACTACGGCATCTACGACACCGACTTTACGACCGCGCGCGGCGAGCACAGCCGCCGCGACGGCGAACAGACCTCGCTCGCCGGCTGGATCGGCCTGCCCCTGTTTGGCGACGGCTTCCTGACCCTTTCGGGCGAAGTCCAGAAACGCCAGCCCACCAATCGCTCCGACTACGCGGCGACCACCGCCGTCAACGGAGGCAGTGCGACCACCGTCATCGGTCGCTTCGGCGATCCCTATACAGAAGCCTACACCGGCTATTTCAACGCCGGAAAACCGCTTGGCGGCGAATGGGAAGCCTATGCCTTCGGCGGCTATCAGAAGCGCAAGTCCGAGGCTGCGGCGACCGCCCGCGCCTTCAACAACTCAAACAACGTCACCGCCATCTATCCCAATGGCTTTTTGCCAATCATCGCCGCCGACATCGACGACTACAATATATACGGCGGCCTGAAAGGCCCCGCCGCCGGCTTCGACTGGGATATCTCGGTCGGGTACGGCCGAAACGAGTTGGACTATCGCGTCCTGAACTCCCTGAACGCCTCCTATGGCGCCGCGTCTCAGACCCAGTTCGACGCCGGCGGCCTCAGCTACGGTCAACTGACCATCGGAGTGGATGCGGTGAAACAGATCGAGGTCAATCTGTATGAACCGCTCAACGTCGCCTTCGGCGTCGAATACCGTCGCGAAGACTTCAGCGTCTCGGAGGGCGAACCGACGTCCTACAACAAGGGGCCGGTCACGGCGGGCGGCGCCGGATCACAGGGCTTCCCCGGCTTTGCGCCATCCAACGCCGTTGATGTCGATCGCAACAACGTCAGCGCCTACATCGATCTGGAAGGTAAGTTCTCGGAGCAGTTCACCGTCGGCGTCGCTGGTCGCTACGAGGACTATTCCGATTTCGGGGATCGGTTCACCGGCAAGATGTCCGCCCGCTACGATTTCACCGACGCCTTCGCCCTGCGCGGCGCGATCTCGACAGGCTTCAAATCGCCGGCCCTGCAGCAACAATACTTCAGCTACGTCGCCACGAACCTGGTGGCGACGGGCGCCGGCGTCGTGCTGCAGCAGAATGGCTCTTATCGGGTCAATGACCCCATCGCCATCGCGCTGGGCGCCAAGCCCCTGGAACCGGAAACCTCGACGAACTATTCGGCGGGCGCGGTCTTCCGCAGCGGCGGTTTCGAACTGACGGTTGATGCCTACCGGATCGAGGTTGATGACCGGATCATCTATTCCGAAACCCTGGGCGTTTCGCGTCCCAGCCAACCTGCCGCATCCACCGCCGCCATCCAGGCGCTGCTCGCGCCGTACGGCGTGACCGGCGCAAGGTTCTTCCTGAACGGCGTCAACACCACGACCAGCGGCGTGGATGTAGTTGGTCGTTATCGTACGACCCAGGATTTCGGCCGGTTCGACTTCACCCTGGCCGGAAACTTCAACAACACCGAGGTCACGCGCACCCCGCCCGTGCCCAGCAATCTGGCCATCGCCCCGGCTGGCGACTTCCTCTTCGACCGCTCTTCCAAACTGTCGTTTGAGCAGGGCACGCCGGAACGGAAGATCGTCGCCAGCGTGGACTGGTCGCTGAGCGACTTCGGTGCGACGTTGAAGGGCACCAGCTACGACAGCGTTCTTGTCGCCAACAACAACGCCACCCTGGACTACGAAACGGGCGACGCGCTTCTGGTGGACCTAGAGGGTCGCTACACCCTGCCCTTCGGCGTCTCGCTCGCGGTCGGCGTGAACAACCTGACCGACGAATATCCAACCGCCACGCCGACCAACATCAACGGCGCGACGGGTTCGGTGGGTTACCCGAGCTATTCGCCTTACGGCTTCAACGGCCGCTTCTTCTACGGTCGTCTAAGCTACAACTTCTAAGTCAACCGACATCATGCCGGAATGGGGCGCTCTTCGGAGCGCCCCATTTTGCGTGGCGATAGATTTCCTACTGACTGCTGCAAAAAACATGGCTGCCTGCGTCGATTGACCCGCCGCACCTTCGCCCTGATATGGCCATGACCGCCGGGACCTCCCCGACCTTGCGGTTGGAGAGGCAATGAAGATCACCACCCATATTACGGCGGCGCCGCCCGCCATCACGCGATGTTGCGGCTGAGACCGCAATACACCTGAACTTCAGATCGACTTCAAAGCCCGTCGCGATCAGCGGCGGCGATGCGCGCTCGCGCCAAAAACAGACTTTAGGAAATCTCTCAATGCGCTCTCTTTCTCAACGGGCCGCCGCACCGGCCCTGCTCGCCACCGTCTCGACCTTCGCCCTGCTGACCGCCGCCCCGGCCTTTGCTCAGAACGCCGAACCCGTCGCCGGTGAGGCGGCGCAGGTGGACGATATCGTCGTGACCGGCACGCGGGTCCAGAACCGGTCGCGCCTCGACACCCTGGCGCCCGTCGATGTCGTGACGTCCGAGGCGTTGCAGACGCGCGGCACGACCGAGTTCGCTACCGCCCTGGCCCAGGCCGTGCCGTCGCTGACATTCCAGCGGCCGTCGGCCAACGATGGCTCGGACTCGATCCGCCCGATCACCCTGCGCGGCCTGTCGCCGGACCAGACGCTGGTGCTGGTCAACGGCACGCGTCGCCATGCGTCGGCCCTGGTCAACGTCAACGGCGTGGTGGGGCGCGGGTCGGCCGCCGTCGACTTGAACACCATTCCGACCGGCGCTCTGGACCGGGTGGAGGTGCTGCGTGACGGCGCCTCGGCCCAGTATGGCTCGGACGCCATCGCCGGCGTGGTGAACCTGCGCCTGAAGGAGGCCTCCAGCGGCGGCGGCGCCAGCGTGACCTACGGCCAGTATTTCACCACCGTGAAGACCGCGCGCGGCGAACGCGACGAGACCGACGGCGGCACCGTCACGGCCTCGGCCTGGCAAGGGTTCTCGCTGGGCGACGACGGCTTTCTGACCCTGTCGGCGGAGTATCTGAACCGCGAGTCGACCAACCGTTCGGACTATGACTCCCGCGCGGCGGCGAACGGCGCGATCACCGCCCGCTTCGGCGATCCAGATGTGGAGCAGTGGACCGTCTTCGCCAACGCCGGCAAGGGGCTGGGCAACGGCTGGGAGGCCTATGGCTGGGCTGGCTATCAGGACCGCGACAGCGAAGGCGCCGCCTTCCCTCGCCTGTCCGACAACGTCAACAATGTCGCCTCGATCTACCCGAACGGCTTCCTGCCGAAGGTCGCCATCAATTCGAAAGACGCCTCGCTGGCCGGCGGCCTGCGCGGCGAACTGGCGGGCTGGAACACAGACATCAGCCTGACCTATGGCCGCAACGCCTTGGACTTTCGCACCGAGGATTCGCTGAACTCCACCTACGGCGCGACTTCGCCGACCAGCTTCGATTCCGGCAGCC
Source organism: Brevundimonas vesicularis NBRC 12165 (assembly GCF_001592205.1). Lineage (GTDB taxonomy): Bacteria > Pseudomonadota > Alphaproteobacteria > Caulobacterales > Caulobacteraceae > Brevundimonas > Brevundimonas vesicularis. The sequence goes on from NZ_BCWM01000007.1 coordinate 17,984, forward strand.
TGATCTACGACCAGCTGGTGCTGGGCGCCGACTTCAGCCGTGAGTTCGAGGTCGGTCTGTCCGGCGGCCCGCTGAACTTCGCCTGGGGCCTGGAGCAGCGCTGGGAAAACTACAAGATCGAGGCCGGCCAGCCTGAAAGCTACAACCGCGGGCCGTTGGGCGCCAACACCGCCCTGACCGGCGGCGCCCAGGGCTTCGTCGGCTTCCAGCCCTCGAACGCCGTGGATGTCGACCGCGACAACTTCGCCGCATACGCCGACGTTGAAATTCCCCTGACCGACAAGCTGCGCGTCGAGGGCGCCGTTCGGTTCGAGGACTATTCCGATTTCGGCGACACCCAGACGGGCAAGCTGTCGGCCCGCTATGACTTCACCCCCAGCTTCGCCCTGCGCGGTTCGGTCTCGACCGCCTTCCGCGCGCCGTCGTTGCAGCAGTCGTATTTCACCTCCACCGCCTCGGTGATCCAGAACGGCGCCGTCGTCGAAACCGGCACATTCCCGGCCACCAGCGCGGTCGCGACGGCTCTTGGCGCGCGTCCGCTGAAGGCTGAGACCTCGACCAACTACTCGGTGGGCGCCGTGGTGCGACTGGGCCGGTTCGACCTGACGGTCGACGCCTACAAGATCGACATCGACGATCAGATCGTTCTGTCCGAACTGATCCGTTCTCCGATCCTCGACCCTCTCCGCGTGCAGGCGGCTCGCTTCTTCCTCAACGGCGTTTCGACATCCACCAAAGGCTTAGACATTGTCGGCCGCTACCGACTGCCTACTGACCAAGCAGGCAACTTTGACTTCACGGTCGCCGCAAACTTCAATGATGTGTCTCTGAACACAGCGCTCGCGCCGACCCTGTTCGCGCGCCAACGCATTCTGACCATCGAAGACGGCACGCCCGACACCAAGGTCTCGGCGTCGGCGGACTGGAGCCGGGACAAGTGGGGCGCCACGGTTCGCGCCACCTACTATGGAGATGTGCTGCAACCCGGCTCGACGGCGGCGAATGACTACAGCACCGGGGCCAAGACGGTCGTGGATTTGGAAGGCCGGTTCCAGCTTACGGAACGTGTCGGCGTGGCGATCGGCGTGGACAATGTGTTCGACGAATATCCGGACTTCGTGCCGGCGTCGCTGAACTCCAATGGCGTTCTGGGCTTCCCCTACTATTCGCCCTTCGGTTTCAACGGTCGCTACGGCTATGCGCGCCTCAGCCTGAAATGGTGAGGTCGGCCTGATCGCCAATGAGGCAGGGGCGCTCTTCGGAGCGCCCTTTTCCTTGTTTGCATTACGAAACCTTCAGCTTGACCGTTCCGCTTCGCCCCAGTTGCGACATATATCGCCGTTCAACCTGAGCGTGGCCGGAGGGGGCTTTGGAGGGGGACCAGATGAAGACCAGACTGATCGCAGCCGGCGTCCTGGCGCTGTCGCTCTTCGCCGGCGCCGCCAGCGCCATGACGGTTCAGGAATTCCTAACCACCGCCAACGCCATTCCTCAGAACCCCACCGCTCTCCTGCGCTCGGACACCCGCCGTCTGATGGCCGAGTTCCGGGGCGCCGTTCGCACCGTCCGCGCCGAACAGAGCCAGGCCAAGGCGGCCGGCCGTCAGCCTGCGACCTGCATGCCGGACAAGGTCAGCGTCTCGCCCAACGCCATCCTGAGCCGTTTCAACGCGATTCCGCAAAGCCGTCGCAACATCAGTGTGACCCAGGCCTTCCGCGAATGGATGGCCCACGACTATCCCTGCGCCTGACGCACTCCGATTGAGGAATTCCGGTTCGTCCCCAAGGCGGGATGATCTGTCCACGGTCCAGGCGGCGTCCGCGTCTGACGCAGGGGCGTGAGAGGGCTAAAGCGTTAATCGATGAACGCCTTCGCCCCCATGCCCTTTTCGTCGTCTCCGCTGGACTCCGGCGGCGTCAGTTCGATGCCGCACAATCTGGAGGCCGAGCAGGCGCTGCTGGGCTCGCTGATGTTCGACAACGCCGTGTTCGAGCGGTTGAACGACCGGCTGCGCGGCTCGCACTTCTACGAACCCTTCCACCAGCGGCTGTTCGACGCGATCGAGGACCATATCCGCCAGGGGCTGCTGGCCGAGCCCACCATTCTGATGGAGCGGTTCAAGCAGGATCCGGCGTTCCAGGAGTTCGGGGGCCTGCGCTATCTCGCCGATCTGGTCGACCGCGCGCCGCCCGCCGCCAACGCGCCAGACTACGCCCGCGTCGTCTATGATCTGGCCCTGCGCCGCGACCTGATCCGCATCGGCGGAGACATGATCAAGGAGGCGCCCAATCCGGAGACGCCCGCCGACGAGCAGATCGAACAGGCCGAACAGACCCTGTATTCCCTGGCCGAGACGGGCAAGCCTTCTTCCGGTTTCGTCAGCTTCTCCAACGCCTTGTCCGGCGCCGTTCAGATGGCGGCCGAAGCGTATCAGCGCGAAGGCAAGCTGGCCGGTCTGGCTACCGGCCTGAACGATCTGGACCGCAAACTGGGCGGCCTGCACCCGTCCGACCTGCTGATCCTCGCCGGCCGTCCGTCGATGGGCAAGACGGCGCTCGCGACCAACATGGCCTTCAACGTGGCGCGCGCCTATCAGTGGGAGCCGACGCCGGAGGGCCGCAAGACGGTCAACGGCGGCGTCGTCGCCTTCTATTCGCTGGAAATGAGCGCCGAACAGCTGGCGATGCGTATTCTGGCCGACGCGTCAGGCGTGTCCTCGGACAAGCTGCGCAAGGGCGAGATCGACGCCACCGACTTCGGCAAGCTGCGCGACGCGGCGGTCGAGATCGGCGAAAGCCCCCTCTACATCGACGCCACCGGCGGCCTGTCCATCTCCAAGCTCGCGGCCCGCGCGCGCCGCCTGAAGCGCATGGAACATGGGCTGGACCTGATCATCGTCGACTATCTGCAACTGGTCACGACCGGCAACAGCGGCGGCCAAAAGAACCGCGTGCAGGAGGTGTCCGAAATCACCGGCGGGCTGAAGGCCCTGGCCAAGGAACTGTCGGTACCGATCATCGCCCTGTCGCAGCTGTCGCGTCAGGTCGAGCAGCGCGACGACAAACGCCCGCAACTGTCCGACCTTCGCGAATCCGGCTCGATCGAGCAGGACGCCGACTGCGTGATGTTCGTCTATCGCGAAAGCTACTACCTGGGCCGGGCCGAGCCTCGTGAGGGGACCGAGGAACACCTGCAATGGCAGCAGGACATGGACCGCCTGCAAGGCCAGGCCGAGGTCGTCATCGGCAAGCAGCGCCACGGCCCGATCGGCATCGTCAAACTGGCCTTCGACGCCGACACCGTCCGCTTCGGCAACCTGGCGCATGGCTATGAGGAAGTCAGCTACGAGTAGCCTCTTCCATCGGCGCGGTGTTGGCGCATAAGGACGCCATGACCGCATCGACCCCCGCCGTCCTCTCCGTCGATCTGAACGCCCTGGCGTGTAACTATCACACGCTGGAGGCCGTTAGCGGCCAGCCGGTGCATCCCGTGGTCAAGGCGGACGGCTATGGGCTGGGCGCCCAGGCCGTGGCGACGCGGCTGATGGCCGAGGGGGCGCGGACCTTCTTCGTGGCGCGGGCGGCGGAGGGCGTGCGGCTGCGGGCGGCCTTGGGCGCCGACGGTCCCGTCATCTATGTGCTCGACGGCTGCCACGGCGACGATGCGGCGATGCTGAAGGCGGCTGACCTGCGGCCCGTGCTGAACCATCCCGCGCAGATCCAGGCCTGGAAGGCGGCGGGCGGCGGGACCTGCGGCCTGCAGATCGACACCGGCATGAACCGGTTGGGTATTCGGCCCGAGGACGCGCCCGAGGCGTTCGACGGCCTGGCCTTGGTCCTGACCCACCTCGCCTGCGCCGACGAACCGGCCAATCCAATGAACCGGCGCCAGCGTGACGCCTTTGCGGGCGTGCTGGATCGCTATCCTGGCGTGATCCGGTCGTTCGCCAACTCCAGCGGCTGTTTCCTGGGCCCGGACTTCGCCTTCGACACCGTTCGGCCGGGCATCTGTCTTTACGGCGGTGGTCCAGAGGGGCGTCCCGATTCCCGGATCGCACCCGTGGCGACGCTGACGGCCGAAGTGCTTCAAGTTCGCGACGTGCCGGCGGGCGAGAGCGTCGGCTATTCCCGCGGCTACATCGCCGAACGCCCCATCAAGGTTGCGACCGTGGCGGCCGGCTATGCGGATGGATTGCTGCGATCCTATTCGCCCAAGGGCGTCGTCTGGATCGCCAACGAGACCCGCCCGCTGCTGGGTCGGGTCTCGATGGATGTCTGCGCGGTGGACATCACCGGCCTGGATGTCGCGGTCGGCGATCCGGTCGAACTATTCGGCCCGCACCGCCTGTTGGACGACGCCGCGGCCGCTGCGGGGACCATCAGCTATGAGCTGCTGACCTCGATCACCCCCCGCGTGCCGCGCGTCTATTCTCAGTAGCCGGCGCCCATTCCCGCGAGCCCGGCCATGCCGACCGACGCGGCGACGAAGCTCATCGAAATGGCTCCGACGATCGCCGAGATGATGAAATACATCACGACGCCGGCGATCACCGTCACGATGAAATAGCCGACCTTCTTGTCTTCCGGCACCTTCATCAGGATCGGCAGGCCGACGAACAGCAGATAGAAGCTGTACAGGCCCAGGATGGCCAGAATGCCCAGCATCGGGATCAGGCCGAACACGCCCGCCAACCAGGCGGCGGTCCAAGAATAGACGGCCAGCTTCATGGCCTGAACCTTATTGGCCGTCCCGCCGAAGTTCGGCGCCAGCGCATTGATGATCAGTCCCAGCAAGAAGACCCCCAGCAAGGACATGCCGTAGCTGACGAGCGCCACGACGATCGCGCCCACGATCGACAGCTTCACGCCCATGATCGGCATCAGCTGACCGCCGAGCAGCGAACAGACCGGGCCGATCGCCGCCAGGATCATCGCATAGCGGGTGAACAGGCTTTTGGTCGTGGCGAACTCGCCGTCGATCTTCAGCCATTCGGACTTGGGTTGCAGCAGTATGCCCTTGACCCGCGCGACTAGGGCCGGATCGACAGCGGGTTGGGAGTGGGTCGTCGGATCGGTCATGACAGGCCTCGGCGAGAGAAGATGGGCGGATGTTGACGTTGCGTCGCTTCAAGAAGCAAGGGTGTGCGACACATTCTCAATCCTTCAGTATGGCAAAGGTTGCGCCTGCGACCGAAACTGTCGTGAGCCGAGGCCATGTCCGGCGCGACCGTTCGATCTGCTAAGGAAGCCCATGGCTCGCGATTCCGCCCTCTACGTCTGTCAGTCCTGCGGCTCGGTCCACAGCAAGTGGTCGGGCCAGTGCGGCTCCTGCGGTCAGTGGAACACCTTGAGCGAGGAAAGCCGCTCGGCCCCGCCGGGCGCGATCAAGCCGTCGGCGGCGGCTTCGGCCCGCACGCGCGGCATCCAGTTCGAAACGCTTCAGTCCGACACGCCAGAGCCGCCGCGCATCACGACGGGCGTGGCCGAGTTCGACCGGGTCTGCGGCGGCGGCGTGGTGCCCGGCTCGGCCATCCTGCTCAGCGGCGACCCCGGCGTCGGCAAGTCCACCCTGTTGCTGGAGGTCGCAGCCAAGGCGGCGCTGCGCGGATCGCGCGTGGCCTATATCTCGGGCGAAGAAGCCGTCGAGCAGATCCGCGCCCGCGCCAAGCGGATGGGTCTGGCGGACGCGCCGGTCAATCTGGCGGCGGCGACGGCGCTGCGTGAAATTCTGGGCACGCTGAAGCGCGAACAGTTCGACATCGTCATCGTCGATTCGATCCAGACCCTGTGGTCCGACGTCCATGAAAGCGGCCCCGGCTCGATCACCCAGGTCCGGGCCTGCGCCGGCGAAATGGTGCGACTGGCCAAGTCGCAGGGCGTCGCGGTGGTCCTTGTCGGCCACGTCACTAAGGACGGCCAGGTCGCCGGCCCTCGCGTGGTCGAACACATTGTCGACGCCGTCATGACCTTCGAAGGCGAGCGCGGCTATCCGTTCCGCATCCTGCGCGCCGGCAAGAACCGCTTCGGCGCCACCGACGAGATCGGCGTGTTCGAAATGGGCGACGCCGGTCTGCGCGAGGTCGCCAACCCGTCCGCCCTTTTCCTGGGCGAGGGCAAGGAGCGCGCGCCGGGCGCCGCCGTCTTCGCCGGGATCGAGGGCTCGCGTCCCGTCCTCGTCGAAATGCAGGCGCTGGTGTCCAAATCCGCCTACGGCACCCCGCGCCGCGCCGTCATCGGCTGGGAGACGGGGCGTCTGGCGATGGTGCTGGCCGTGCTGGAGGCCCGCTGCGGCTTCGGTTTCGGCGATCAGGACGTCTATCTGAATGTCGCCGGGGGCCTGCGCATCAATGAACCGGCGGCCGACCTCGCGGCGGCGGCGGCGCTGATCAGCTCGGCGACCGGCGTTTCCCTGCCCCAAGGCTGCGTCGTCTTCGGCGAAATCGGCCTGTCGGGCGAGGTCCGCAGCGTCGGCCGCGCCGAGGCCCGGCTGCGCGAAGCGCAAAAACTGGGCTTCGATCAGGTTCTGAGCCCGACTTTGACCGCCAAGACCAAGGGGGTGAAGGTGACATCCGTCACGCGCCTGACGGATGTGGTCGAACGAATCTCGCAGAACCGCTATTAGACCCTGGTAGCAACCGCAGGATCCCGCACGCGTGACCGGATACGACGTCTTCGCCATCGTGGTGATCCTGTTTTCCGTCGCCGCCGGCTGGGTGCGCGGCGGGGTGCGCGAGGTCATCACCCTGCTCAGCGCGACCCTGGCGGCCCTTGTCGCCCTGATCGCCCTGCCCTGGACCGCCGGCGTCACGCGCGCCTTCGTCGATCCTGAATGGGCCGGGTCGATCCTGGCCGCCGTCCTGACCTTCTTCGTCGTCTATTTCGGCCTGCGCCTGGTCGGCTCGATGATGTCCAAGAGCGCCAAGGACCATCCGCACCTCGGCGTCATCGACCGCATCTTCGGCCTGTTCATCGGCGGCATCCGTGCGCTGGTCCTGATCGGCGCGGTGCATCTGGTCATCGTCGCAGCCCTGCCGGGCGAGCGCACGCCGCTGTGGCTTGGGAAGGCGGCACTCTATCCGGTCAGCGCCATGGGCGCGCGGATGATCCAGATCGTCCTGCCCAGTATCGGGCGTGGCGCCGACGCCATCACGCCGGTCGTGGATTCGTCCGTACGCCGGGGCTTTTCGGACGACGAAGCCTTGCCCCCGACGCAATCAGAGCCTAACTCGCGCCGCGAAGCCGCCCCTTAAGTTTCCCCCGGTCATCGGAGCCCCACGATGCGCCACCATATCGCCGATCCCGTCGTTCAACGCGAGCACTGGCGCGAGCCGGAGGATGATCAGCTCCGTCTGGAATGCGGCGTCTGCGGCGTCTGGGGCGCGGACGAAGACGAAGGCTCTTCCGTCGTCGCCCTGGGTCTTCACGCTCTTCAGCATCGCGGCCAGGAAGCCTGCGGCATCGCCAGCGTCAAGGACGAGCGCTTCTACACCGAACGCCACCAGGGCCTGGTGGGCGAGGCCTTCGGCGGCGCCGACCTGATGACGCGGATGCCCGGCCGCGCGGCCGTGGGCCACACCCGCTACTCCACCGCCGGCGGCAGCTTCCTGCGCAACATCCAGCCGATGTTCGCCGATCTGGACCAGGGCGGCATCGCCATCGCCCACAACGGCAACCTGACCAACTTCAAGTTCCTGCACGCCCAGTTGGTCAGCGAAGGGGCCATCTTCCAGTCGACCTCGGATTCCGAAGTGATCCTCCACCTGATCGCGCGCAGCCGCAAAGCCAAGATCGTCGATCGCTTCACTGACGCCCTGGCCCGGATCGAGGGCGGTTACGCCCTGGTGGCCCAGACCCGCACCAAGATGATCGGCGCCCGCGACCCGCTGGGCATTCGCCCGCTGGTGCTGGGCCAGCTGGGCGACGGCTGGGTTTTGGCGTCCGAGACCTGCGCCCTGGACATGATGGGCGCCACCTTCGTGCGCGATGTCGAACACGGCGAGATCGTCGTCATCGACGACAGCGGCCTGCGCTCGCTCAAGCCCTTCCCCGCCCGCGCGGCGCGTCCCTGCCTGTTCGAGTACGTCTATTTCTCACGCCCGGATTCGGTCGTGAACGGCCGCTCCGTCTATGAGGTCCGCAAGGAAATGGGTCGCGGCCTCGCCCGCGAACTGGGCGTCGAGGCCGACATCGTCGTGCCGGTGCCCGATTCCGGCGTTCCGGCGGCCCTCGGCTACGCCCAAGAAAGCGGCATCCCCTATGAAATGGGCATCATCCGCAGCCACTATCTGGGCCGCACCTTCATCCAGCCCAGCCAGGGCGCCCGTCAGAAGGGCGTGCGGATGAAGCACAGCCCCAACAAGTCGGCCCTGGCCGGCAAGCGCGTCGTGCTGATCGACGATTCCATCGTGCGCGGCACCACCTCGCTGAAACTGGTCCGCGCCGTCCGCGCCGCCGGCGCCACCGAGGTCCACCTGCGTTCGGCCAGCCCGCAAATCCTCTTCCCCGACTTCTACGGCATCGATATGCCCGAGCGCGCGCAGCTGCTGGCCGCCAACAAGACGCTGGAAGAGATGCGCGACATGCTGGAGGTCGATTCGCTCGGCTTCCTGTCCATCGACGGCCTGTATCGCGCGATGGGTGAGACGGGCCGCAACGCCGCCGCCCCGCAGTTCACCGACCACTATTTCACTGGCGACTACCCCACCCGCCTCTTGGATCGCGAAATCGAGGAAGGCGGGCGCGAGTTCGGCGCCAAACAGCTGTCCTTGCTGGTCAGCGCCTAGGGCGAAACCTGAGCGCGCGGGCCTTGGCTTGAGGGCCGAGGCCGCGCTATCAGCGGCCATGTCCGAACTTCCCCTGAACGACCGTATCGCCCTCGTCGTCGGCGCCTCGCGCGGCATCGGTTATGAGAGCGCCCTGGCCCTGGCCAAGGCCGGCGCCCATGTCATCGCGACGGCGCGCACCCAGGGCGGTCTTGAAGAGCTGGACGACGCCATCTTCGCCGCCACCGGGCGCCATGCGACCCTGATCCCGTTCGATCTGGTGGACGGCGGGGCCATCGACCGGCTGGGCGGCGCCATCTTCGAACGGTTCAAGAAGCTGGACATCTGGGTCCATTGCGCCGCCACCATGGGCCCCTCGGGCCTGACGCCGGTGTCGCACGCCGACCCGCGCGAGTTCGCCAAGGTCGAAAAGACCAACTTCACCGCCGTCTATCGCCTGATCCGCTCGCTGGAGCCGCTGCTGCGCGCCTCCGACGCCGGCCGCGCCATCCACTTCACCACCAGCGTCGCCAGCGCGCCCAAGGCCTTCTGGGGCATGTACGCCGCGACCAAAGCGGGCGCCGAGGCCTTGGTGAAGGCCTGGGCCGACGAGATCGAGAGCACGCCCGTCCGCGTCAGCATCGTCGATCCCGGCCGCATGCGCACCGCCATGCGCGCCCAGGCCTATCCGGGCGAAGACCCGTCCGTCCTGCCCCACCCCTCCAAAATCGGCCCCCTGGTGGTCGATCTGGCCCGCCCCGACGCCAACCCACCGCTGACGATCCGCTTCCGCGATTGGGCGGCCGGACCGACGACGGAAGCACTGGTCTAGGCTGGGATCAGCCCCAGGCGCCGCCTAGCCTTGGCTCTTCGCGGAAGGTGAAGTCGCCGTCGGTTGAGGCTGAAAGATCACGCCAGGCCTCCAGTTCGGCCCTCAGGCTGTCCGCCTTCATCTCGACCACGCCGATGGCGTCCGTGCCCGCTGACCATCGCACCGGCGGGTTTTCCGCATTCGCCAAGACGACCAGGGCCTGACCCAACTTCGCAGGATCGCCCGCCTGATTATGGCTGCGCGCGTCATAGAAGGCGCGGATGGCGCGCGATGCTTCGGCATAGTCGGCGATGGGATTATCGCCGTATCGGATCGACGAGGCGTCGAGGAAGTCGGTGCGGAAGAAACCCGGCTCGACGATGGTCAGATGTATGCCGAACGGACGCACCTCTTGCGCGACGGATTCGCTAAAGCCTTCGACCGCGAACTTGGACGCGCAATAGATCGCGCCGCTCTCACCGCCCATCAGACCGCCGATGGACGAGATGTTGAAGACATGGCCCGACCTCTGCGCGCGCATGATCGGCAACACCGCGCGCGTCATGTCGAACAGACCGAAGACATTGGTGTCGAACTGGGTGCGCGCATCCTGGGCGCTGGTCTCCTCGAAAATGCCGAGGTGGCCATAGCCGGCGTTGTTCACCAGAACGTCGATGCGGCCGAAGCGCGCCATGACGGCCTCGACGGCAGCGGCGATGGCGGTCGTGTCGGTGACGTCCAGGGCCAGGCTCAGCACCGTGTCGCTATCCGGTCCGAAGGCCTTGATCAGGGCGTCGCGGTTTCGACCTGCGACGACAACGCGGTCGCCCGCGTCCAGCGCCGCGCGTGCGATCCCGGCGCCAAGGCCGCGCGCCGCACCGGTGATGAGCCAGGTCTTTTGGTTGGTTGTTGTCATGGGAAATCTCCTCTGCCTGACCGGACGGAGAAGACGCGGTTTCAGGTCGACGACGTTAGGGCGATCTGGTCGAAGGCTTGCACGATCCTGTCAAACCGCCCTCGCCCGCTTGCGAATAGCCGGTGACCGGCGCTGAATGCCGCCATGAGCCTCTTGCCCGAAATGAGCGATATCGTTGCGCGTCACGCGCCGCCTGATCTGTCGCGATCGGCTGTGCCGGGGCTGCGCCTGTATGGCAGCAACGCGCAGACCCGGCTGGTCCCCGTCGCCTATGATCCGATGCTGTGCCTGGTCGTGTGCGGCGCCAAACAGACGATCCTGGGCGAGACCGTCTATTCCTATCGCGCGGGCGATTGCCTGGTGGTGTCCGCCGAACTGCCAGTGTGCGGCAGCATCGTCGAGGCGCCGTATCGCGCCCTCAGCTTCGACCTCGACCCCGCCGCCATCGCCGGCCTGATGCTGGAGATCGACGTCCCCGCCCCCTCGGATCAACCGCCGCCGACCGGCATCCATGTAACACCGCTGGAGGACGACCTGCTGGAGCTCATGGCGCGCCTGCTGCGCCTTCTGGACCGGCCCGAGGAGATCGCCGTCATGACGCCGATGATCGAACGCGAACTGATCTGGCGCCTGCTCCACAGCCGGCACGCCGCGACCGTGCGCCAGATCGGCTCGGCCGAAAGCCGCCTGTCAGGCGTCAGTCGCGCCATCAACTGGCTCCGCGCCCACTACGCCGAACCCATCAGGCTTGAGACCCTGGCGGACATGGCGGGCATGAGCCTGTCGACGTTCCATCGGCATTTCCGCACCGTGACGACCATGAGCCCGTTGCAGTTCCATAAGCAGTTGCGGCTGCGCGAAGCCCGCGCCCGGCTGTTGACGGGCGTCGAGGGCGCAGCCGAGACCGGCTTCGCCGTCGGCTATGACAGCCCGTCCCAGTTCAGTCGCGAATACGCCCGTCAGTTTGGCCTGCCGCCGGGCCGCGACGCGGTCCGCATGCGTCAAAGCCTGATGATGGGCTGAGCCTCAGAGCGTATCGAGGATATCCGCCAGTTCCGCCGGCCAGATCGTCTCGGCCGAGGCGCGAATGTCGTCGAGGCTCCACCAGCGGTGATCGACCAGAACCCCCTGTTCTTCCACGGTCCAGCCTGCGCAAGACAGGTCGAACGCCTCGGTGCGCAGCAGGAAGAATCTCTGATCCACATCCGCCATCCGGCCGTCTGGCAGGCGGAAACTGACGCGGACCTGGGCGACCTGCGGGCCGGGGTCTTCGACGACCAGCCCGGTCTCTTCGAACAGTTCGCGGCGCGCGGCGTCCTCGAAGGTCTCGCCAGTCTCGCACCCGCCGCCGGGCGTCGCCCAGAAGGCCGTGCCGGCGAGCGGTCCTTTGGAAAACACGAAGTGGAACAGCAGCACCCGCCCCTGCCCGTCCAGGATCAGCCAACGCGAGGTGGGCCGGGCGGGAAGCGCGCTCTCGGCCTCGCTCACGCCGTCACTTCTTGGCGCCGCCCTTTTGTCCCGTGCGGATCCGGCCCGAACGCGACACCTGGCGGGCGCCGCCGCGCGCGCCCTTCTGGATCGCCACGGACGAACCGGCCTTTTTCGACGCGCTGGACTTCAACCCGCCCAGTATCTTGGGCTGGGCCTTGCGGGTCTTCTTCTGCTCCAGCGCCTTGCCGGGCAGTTTGGACAAGGCCTCTTCCTTCTCGGCCTTCTTGACGCGGCGCGGCGCGGTCTTGGCGTCGCCCTTGTAGCGTTCGGGCCCGGACTTGGCGCCGCCCTCGGCATAGGGGTTCACACCGCTGGACTTGACGTTCAGACGGATCGGCGTGCCCGGCAGGTCGAAGCTCTCGCGGATCGAGTTGACCAGATAGCGCTTGTAATGCTCCGGCATCGACTCGGCGCGGTTGGCCATCAGCACGAAGGTCGGCGGGCGGGCCTTGGTCTGGGCGATGTATTTCGGCTTGATCCGCTTGCCGTCCACGGCGGGGGGCGGGTGCCGCTGGGTCGCCATGGAAAGCCAGGTGTTCAGGTCCTTGGTCTTCACCTTGACCGACCAGGTGTCATAGGCCTGAAGCACCGCCGGCATCAGCCGTTCGACGCCGCGCCCGCTGTGCGACGACAGGGCCACGAAGGGCGAACCCTTCAGTTGCGGCAGCTTGTCCTCGGCCATGCCCTTCAGCTTGGCCATGCGCGACTGGGGCTCGTCCTCCAGGTCCCACTTCGACGCGACATAGACCAAGGCGCGGCCCTCGCGCTCGACAAGATCGGCCAGTTGCAGGTCCTGGGTGTCGAAGGCGTCGTCCTTGTCCATCATCAGGATGACGACTTCGGCGAAGGTGATGGCCCGGATGGTGTCGGCGACCGACAGCTTTTCCAGCTTCTCCTGCACCCGCGCCTTGCGACGCATCCCGGCCGTATCGACCAGACGGATGTTCTTGCCCTCGAACTGCCAGTCGACCGAGATGGAGTCGCGGGTGATGCCCGCTTCCGGCCCGGTCAGCAGGCGGTCGTCGCCGATCAGACGGTTGATCAGGGTGGACTTGCCGGCGTTCGGCCGGCCGATGACGGCGATGCGGATCGGCTTGTCCGGCTCGTCGATCTCCTCGACGAAGATGTCCTGTGAGGCCGCAACGATGGCGGCGTACAGATCGGCCATCCCTTCGCCGTGCTCGGCCGAGATGGCGACGGGTTCGCCAAAGCCCAGGGCGTGCGCCTCGCCGACGCCGCCGCCGCTTTCGCGGCTCTCGGACTTGTTGGCCAACAGGATGATCGGCTTGTGCACCCGGCGCAGGCGCTCGGCGAAGATCCGGTCCAGCGACGTTACGCCCTCGCGGGCGTCCATCATGAACATGACCAGTTCGGCGTCGTCCAGCGCGGCCTCGGTCTGCTCGCGCATCCGGGCTTCCAGACTGTCGTCGGTGACGTCCTCGTATCCCGCCGTGTCGATCAGGGTCAGGTCCATGTCGCCGATGTTGCCGTCGGCGTATCGCCGGTCGCGGGTCACGCCCGGGCGATCGTCGACGAGCGCCAGGCGCTTGCCGACGAGGCGGTTGAACAGTGTCGATTTGCCCACATTGGGGCGGCCGACGATGGCGACCTTCAGAGCCATGTCGGCCTTCTAGCTTAGTTTGGGCTGAAAATCAGCGGATGCAGATCAGTTGGCCGTTGTCGGTCAGCACATAGAGCGCGCCGTTATAGGCGGCCGGCGCGATATAGGCGGGCGCGCCCAGCTTCAGCGTCGTCTGCGCCACGCCGGTCTTCGGATCGAAGGCGACGGCCTCGCCGAACGAATTGACCATCACCAGACGGTTGGAGGCCAGCAGCGGGCCAGACCATTGCGGGCGGATGGTGCGACGGCCGAAGGTCAGGAAACCGCCCTCGCGGCGCTCGCGGCCCTCGTTCAGTTCGCGCGTCCAGTAGATCTGGCCCGTGTCACGGTTGGCCGTGATCAGCTGACCCGACTTGGACACCACGAAGACGGCGTCTCCGACCGGCAGAGGCGCGTTCACGCCCGTCACCGGCAGCTGCCACTTGGGCTGGCCCGAACGCAGATCCAGCGCCGACATCACGCCCGAGTGGCTGACGCCATAGACCATGCCGCGGCTGATGACCGGACGGCCCGCCACGTCTCGAACCTCAGACAGGGCGCTGGTGCGGCTGGTGCGCGACAGGGTCTCTTCCCACACCGCCTGGCCGTTCAGGGCGCTCAGCGCGACCAGCTGGCCCGAGGCGAACGGGGCGACGACGGTCGTGCCGCTGACGGCGGGGCTGGAGGCGCGTATGACGCGCGCCGGCTCGGCGATGCCGCGATAGGTCCAGTCCTGGGCGCCGGTGTTGGCGTCAAAGGCGAACAGCTGGCTGTCCACGTCCACGACGAAGACCCGGTTGCCCGAAACGGTCGGGGCGCCGTGGATCGGGGCGTCCACCTGCTGGGTCCAGACCACAGCGCCGGTGTTGGCGTCCAGCGCCGTCATCGAGCGATAGCCGGACGAGACGAAGACCTTGCCGCCGCCCACGGCGACGCCGCCGCCGAAGCCGCCGTTGCGGTCACGATCGGCGTTCTTGACGTTGGCCTTCCACAGGATCGCGCCGGTGTCGGCTGAAACCGCCGAGACGGTCGATTCGCCGTCCAGCACGAAGATCTTGCCGTCGGCGGCCACGATCGGGGCCATGACGTTGCCGACGTGGGCCGATCCCGAGCCGACGCCCCGCTTCCAGGCGATCTGGAAGTTCGGCGCCGCAATGACGTGCTCGACCAGGTTCTCGGACGTGCCGCCCGGCTGCGTCCAGGCCGTCACGGCCTGCGGACCCGGCAGGAAGAAGTCGCGACCCGACAGGGCGGCCGACGGCGACAGGCTCTGTTCGAACTCCAGCACCGAGATGCGCTGGCCGGCCGAGGCGGTCGCGCCGGCGTCTTCCTTGCCGCCGCCCAGACCGAACGGCAGGTTGCGGCGCACGGTGCCGCAGGACGCCATCGTTGCGGCGACGCCGCAGATCAGCGCGACTTTCAGAACTCGGTTCATCGGGGGCGTCCTGTAAGGGGTCGTCACTATTGGGCGGCCGGCGCGGCGGCGGGAGCCGCCTGAGCTGGGGCAGCCTGGGCCGGAGCAGCCTGAGCCGGTGCAGCCTGGGCGGCCGAGGGCGTCATCGCGTTCGCAGCGCCGGCGGCCGGCGGCGTCGCCTGGGCGGCGGCGTCGATGATGGGCTTGATGGCGGCTGCGGTGCCGGCGTCGATGGATTCTACGGCGATCTGGGCGCGCTGACGGATCGAGTCCGGCACGTCCTGACCCAGTTGCAGCAGCACGAAGGCCTCGCGCGCTTCCTTGGTCTTGCCGTGTTGCAGGCGCGCCAGGGCCAGGGCCTCCTGAGCGAAGGCGTGCAGCGGGCGCTTGTCTTCGGCCAGCGGCGTCAGGCGCGTTTCGATCTCGGCCAGCGGCGCGGTGTCCATAATCAGGAAGGCGGCCTTAAGGGCGGGCGGGTCCGACAGGATCGGATCGCTGGACGCCTTGGCGGCTTCGTCGAACAGGCGAACCGCGTCCTGGAACTTGTTGGCGCTGACGGCCAGGCCGGCCTGCTGCTGCAGGGCAAGGACCTTGTAGGCGCCGTTGCCTTCCTTGATCGCTTCCTCGAAGGCGGCGCGGGCGTCCATCGGCTTGTCGGCGCGCAGGGCCTCCATGCCGCGATCATAGGCTTCGGCGGCCTTGGCGGCCTTGTTGGAGTTCAGGCTGTCCCAGCCCCACCAGCCCAGGGCGCCGATCAGGGCGACGACCAGCACCACGCCGAAAACGGGCAGCCAGGTCTTGGCCAGGCGCTTCAACTTGTCGGAGCGAAGCTCCTCCTCGACCTGCTCGAAGACATCAACCACTGAAACGTCGCCCCAAAATCGCGAAATGCAAACCGGCGCGGACCCTAGAAGGTCGGCTCCCCGCCCGCAACGTCGTCCGTTACTGCGAAGCCGGCTTTTTCGAGAAGTAGGTCTCGACTTCGGCAGGAAAACGGCGGGTTTTCACATCACTGGCGAAAGCGGCGGTCGCGCGGTCGATCTCGGTGCGCAGATCGGCGTATTTACGCACGAACTTCGGGGTCCAGTCGAACATGCCGAGCATGTCGTTGATCACCAGCACCTGACCGTCGCAGGCGGCCGAGGCGCCGATGCCGATGGTGGGCGCGTCGATCGTTTCGGTGATCTCGCGCGCCAGCGATTCGGCGACGCCCTCGATGACGATGCAGAAGGCGCCGGCCTCGGCGACGGCCTTGGCCTCGGCCAGCACCCGATCACGCTCGCTCTCGGTCCGGCCCTTGGCCTTGAACCCGCCCTCGGCCAGGATCGCCTGGGGCCGCAGGCCGACATGGCCCATGACCGGAATGCCGCGCTTGACCAGAAAGGCGACGATCTCGGCCATTTCAATGCTGGTTTCCAGCTTCACCGCCTGGGCGCCCGTCTCCTTCATCACCCGCACGCAGTTAGCGTAGGCGGCTTCCTTGCCGCCTTCGTAGGAGCCGAACGGCATATCCACGACCACCATGGCCCGCTTGGCGCCGCGCATGACGGCCTGCCCGTGCAGGATCATCATCTCCAGCGTCACGCCCACGGTATTGGGCAGGCCGTGCACCGCCATCCCCAGGCTGTCGCCGACCAGCAGCACGTCGCAGTGCGGATCCAGCAGGGCCGCCATCGGCGCGTCATAGGCCGTCAGGCAGACGATCGGCTCGCCGCCCTTGCGCCCCGCGATATCGGGCACGGTAATGCGTTTGACGCTCTCTTGGGTATGGACGGACATCGCCGGGCCTCCTGACGTGAAGGGGTCAGATAGGCCCCTGCCCCGCCGGTGTCACCCTTGCAGCCGCGCTCACACGTCCTGCGACAGCTTCGCCACGCCCGCCGCCATCAGGGCGACCAGGGCCCCGGCGACGATCCAGAAGGCCATCATGCCCGAGCCGTTCATCACATCCAGCGACCCGACGCCCAGACCTTGCAGGCCCAATCCATCCAGACCCGATTGCGCTGCGCCCTGCGCCGTAGCGGCTGCGGCCCTGAGGCCTTGCGCCAAGGTCGTATCGCCGTCGGCGGTGAAGTTGATGTTCACCCCCTCGCGCACCGCCAGCACGCCGCCGATCAGTCCTGCCGCCGTCAGGGTCAGGGCGCGCCATCGCGACCGCGTCTCCATGCGCGCTTGCACCGTCGCCAGGAACAGGGCCTCGTCCGGCAGCCTCGGCGCCTGGGCGAACAGCCTTTCGATCATCGGATCGAATTCGTCAGCCGACATGGACCGACCTCCCGCCTGAGCCGTGCGCCGGTTGAAGCCGCGCACGGAGTTTATCCAGACCACGTTTGACATGCGATTTCACCGTGCCAAGCGGCAAATTCATGGCTGCCGCGATTTCCGGATGTGACATCCCCGCGCCGTGGCACAGGGAGACGCAGACACGCTCGGTTTCGCTGAGCGTCTTCAGCGCTTCGTCCAGGTCCATCAGACCGCCGCGATCGACGACCACATCCGCCTGATCGGCCTCGATCTCGGCGACGTAGCGCGCCTCCTTGGCTACCCGCTTCAGATAGAGCCGCGCGGCGATCTTCTTGATCCAGCCCGCAAACGTCCCCTGCCCGCGAAACTCCGCGCACCGCTGGAACCCTTGCAGAAAGGCGTCCTGCGCCACGTCGTCGGACAGGGACGGCGTCGCCCCCATCCGGCGCAGCAGCCCCCGCACGGCCGACCCGTGCCGACGCACCAGCTCGCCATACTCCCGCCGACCGCCGGCCGCCGCCTGGGCGGCCAGCTCGACATCGTGGAAGTCTCTCAATGATTTGACCATGACATTTCCCCCTTCCGGCGGACGTCAGTCTTTGTTCGGGTTGAAGAAGCCCAGGATGATGAAGGCGACGCCGATGGCTGCGGGAATACAGGCGATGCCCAGCAACGCGCCCTGGCCATTGCCGCCCCAGACGTGCGTCGTGCCCTGAACGACGATGCCGAACCCGGCGATGCCGATGCCGCTCGCCAGGCTGAGCACGCCCTTGCGAATGTCCTTGCTGCGCGACGGCAGGCCCTTCTGAACATCCTTGGTCATGACATCGAGCAGTTCGGGCGGCAGTTCCTGACCCTTGTCGACGGCGAGACGCACGGTCTCCTGCATGTCGCGCTTTTCGCGGTACTTCAGGAAGGTGGGGCCGAAGACGATGGCCGTAATCGTGCCGAAGACGGCGAAGATGGCGAAGATCGGAATGAAGTCTTCCATGTCGAGTATCCCTTGAACCGTTGCAGCAGCCTGATGCGGCGGCCTTCTGATCACAAGAGGCTGGCCGACACCTCAACGGATGCGCGTCGTTGCGTGAAATCTTCGTAAGGTCGCCGTTTCGGCCGCCGCCGGTTCGGTCTAGGGTCCGGTTTCATCAATCTCAGGAGCGCGTCCCATGGCCCATGTCACCTATCGCATCGTCGAGCATGACGGCGGCTGGGCCTACAAGTCCGGCGACACCTATTCCGAGACCTTCGCCACCCACGACGACGCCAAGGCCGCCGCCGTGCGCGTCGCGCGCGAACAGCGCGTGCCGGACCAGACCGCCGCCATCGAATACGAGACCGCCGCCGGCGAATGGGTCACTGAGAGCGCCGACGGCCACGACCGCCCCTCGACGGACGTCGAGGGCTGAGGCCGAGATGATCCACCGTCGCACCCTGCTGGCCGCCGCCGCCCTCGCGCCGCTGGCAGGCTGCGCCACGGCCCCAAAGTCTAAGACGCCCACCGAGCTGAAGCTCGTCACCTTCAACATCTGGCACAATATGGGCGACTGGGCCGCCCGCCGCCCGTTGCTGGTCGCTGCGCTGAAGGCCCAGGACGCCGACGTCATCGCCCTTCAGGAGGTGCTGGAGGACGCCAATGTCGGGCTGGAGAACCAGGCCCGGATGCTGGCGCGCGAGCTGGGCGGCTATCATGTCGCCTTCGTCTCGACCGACGCCGAGGGCGCCCCGCGCCGCTATGGCAACGCCCTGCTGACCCGCCTGCCAGTTCTGGCCGAGGCCTCGACCAAGCTTGAGCCGCTCGACGATTTCCGCACCGCGCTTCGCCTTCGCGTCGCGGTCCAGGGTCGCCCGGTCGATGTCGTCGTCACCCATCTGGCGTGGCAACAGGACGCCGGCCCGGTCCGCGCCCGCCAGATCGCGTCGCTGCTAAGCTGGCTGCCGCAGGACGGCACGCCCCTGATCGTCATGGGCGACTTCAATGCGACGCAAGAGGATTCCGGCCTCGCGACCCTGACGGGCCCCCGCTTCTTCAGCGCCCTGCCCCGCGGTTCGGTCACAACCACTCTGAACCCGGCCAAGGGTCACCCCGAGCGCGTCATCGACCACATCTTCGTCGAACAGGCCGCCTTCACGCCCGGCGAGGCCCGCCGCTTCGGCGATACGCCGACCAACGGCGAATATCCGTCCGACCACTTCGGCGTCGTCGCGACCGTCCGGCTCAGGTAAGCGCGGCCGCGTAGGCCTCGGGCTTGAACCCCACCAGCCGCCGATCCCCCAGATCCAGCACCGGCCGTTTAATCATCGACGGCTGGGCCGTCATCAGCGCGATCGCCTTCTTCTTGTCGATGTCCGCCTTGTCGGCTTCGGGCAGCTTCTTGAACGTAGTCCCGGCCCGGTTCAGCACCGTCTCCCAACCGTGCTCGTCGACCCACTGGCCCAGCCGCCCCGCATCCACCCCGGCCTTCTTGTAGTCGTGGAAGACGTAGTCCACCCCCTGCTGCTCCAGCCAGACCCGGGCCTTCTTCACCGTGTCGCAGTTGGGAATGCCGTAGAGGGTGTAGGTCATGGGTTTCTCGGAGGTCGGGGATCAAGCGAATGCAGCCGCTTTCGCCCCCTCGCAAGGCATCGTCAACTGTCGGTCAGACGCGACGCCGGCGCTGTGAACGTCGCCGAGAACCCCTCCACGCCGTAACGAAGATCCGCGCCGCCGCACCCCAGCAGGCCTCTCGCGAGCAGTTTGACGCCAAAGCCGGTCTTGAGCGGCGGATGGGCCGGCGCGCCCCCGCCTTCGATCCACGTCAGGACAAGTTCACCCTCATCAAACCGCCAATCGACCGAGACCCGGCCGCCGGGCTTGGCGAGGGCGCCATGCTTGAACGCGTTCGTCGTCAGTTCGTGGATGATCAAGGCGACCGTCTGCGCCACACGCGGCGACAGGTGCACCGACGGCCCCGAGATGGAAACCGGCCTGCGCACCAGATTACCGACCGCGTCGCGAACAATCTCACCGAGGTCGCCGCCATTCCACGCCTTTTCATCCAGCGTCTGCTGGGTCTTGGCGATGGCGTTCAGTCGCTCGTCGAAACGCTCCAGCACATCCCGATCGACGCCCGACAAGGTGCTCCGGGCGACCGCTTGAACCAGCGCGAGCGTGTTCTTCACCCGGTGGCCGCATTCGTCGACCAGCATCTGCCGGTGTTGCTCGCCCCGCACCCGCTCGGTCGTTTCGATGGCGATATTGAGAATGCCGACGATCGCGTCGCCATCCCGCACGGGGCTGTAGGAAAGCACCCAGCAGGTGTCTTCCGAATAGCCGTTTCGAACCATCGTCAGCGGCAGGTCTTCCAGAAAAACGGTTTCGCCTGCCAGCGCGCGCTCCGTCAGAGGGCGCAAATCGTCCCACACCTCATGCCAGACCTGATCCAGCGGACGGCCCAGGGCGTTCGGATGCTTTTGTCCGAGCAGCGGAATGTAGGCGCCGTTGTAGAGCAAGGTGCGCTCCGGGCCCCACATGACGCTGGCCGCGAAACCCATTCCCATCATCATTTCATAGGTAATGCTCAGCGCGGGCGACCAATCGCGCTTTGGCCCAAGGGGCGTCGTCGCCCAGTCGAACGCATCAATAAGGGCTGGCATCGGTGCGGCCCCTGTTGACGACGGCATTCGACGAGCAATCGACGAATGCAGCCCCAGCATCAATCTGTGATGCGAACCTCATCATCGTCGTTCAGAACAAACGAATGGTTTCGCTTGGCCGATCGACGATCACGCCCGCGACATAGAGTTTGCGCACCAGCTGCTGCGTGCCGAGGATCGTCCGGCTTTGGAAATCGAGCCAGTTCGCGACCAGGGTCTGATCCGGCAGATTGATGTCTCTCTTGCCCGCGACCCGGATGACCAAGCCTGCCTTTTCAAGCTGACCCAAGTGCCGGCGAACCGTTTCGTCGTCCATTCTGGCGGCCTTTGCGACCTCGATCACGCTCACCGGCCCGAACGGCGGGTTCAGGGGGCCAAGACAGCCGGCGTCCGGCTCCTGAACAACCCGCAAGGCGCTTCCGGTGAGATGCGACAGCCAAAGCAGGACGTAGTGCGTCGTCAGGCTGATTTCGGGCTTCAGCGATCGGGCGTGCTGGATGCCTTTCAGGACGTGCGCCGTCATCAGCCGCGTCGCCAAGCCTGCGACTGGCCAGGCTGGCGTGACGACCCGGTCGCCGTCGCGGGCGCCGCATGCGTTCAGCATCGCCAGCCCATCGACGAACTCCACCGTGGCCAAAAGGAAGGCTTCCATCGCGGACTTGAACGGTTTCGACTGCGACACCTCGGCGCGCAAGACGAAGCCGCCGTCGGTCCGCACCAGCACGCCCCGCTCCACCAATCCCGCCAGTTTGGTGCGTGCGCTCTCGCGCGGCACGCCCAGGGACATGGCGATGCTGATTGCATTCACAGGCCGCCGCAGGGCGTTCGGCAAAATGCGGGCTCCAATGGAAGAGTCGCGTGCCGCACCTTCGTCGTCGGCGCCTCTGACGTTTGCATCCACGACGCCCGCCGTCAGCAGCGCGGATATCAGGTCCTCGTCGATCCAGGTGCGGGATGCGGCGATGAAATCGAGGGTCAGCTTCGTATTCAGCCAAGCGACCTGAGCGGCCTGTAAACGCAGAGACATTGGCGGACCGTTTGAGGCTTCGACGAACACTGTCGCCCTCGCTCGCGCCCCTGTCGACAAGGCAACTACCGAAAATGAGGTTTCGAGACAGATGCGGAGCGACGACCGATCCACGCACAGAGGCGCCCACCCTTGCCGTCATTGTTCGCCGACAAATCCTCTTTAGTCTCGGGCGCTTAGAGACGGCCTTCGTCAATCGACATTACGTGTCCCTGAAGGGCACTATGATGTCGACGGGTCTTTGAAAACAGCAGCGCTCAGGAATTGCACCACCTTGCACTTTGCACGCCCTTTTTCGGCGCCGTGCAATTTCGCTCTTTCGCTGATTTCAGACGAATTAGACGAATTAGACGGTGTTTTTGTCAGGCGACCGTCTAGGCCGCGAACCCGGCGAAGACGCCGATGACCATCACGATAAAGGTCGCAACGACGCTGGACAGACCGATGGCCGTCATCACGACCAGGCCCTTGGCCAGGCCGGGGACCACGCCCCGATACCACCGTACCCGCCCCATCCGCATGAAGGCCACGATGCCCAGCACCAGCGTCAACAGGCTGCACGCCGCAGCCAGCGGGCCGGGGCTGAACATGAACCAGGCCAGCGGCAGCATCGGCACGGTCCAGGCGTTCAGATAGGCGAAGGCCGCGCGGAATCCGCATCTCAGGCCCAGGTCCTCGGCATCCCACAGGCGAAACAGCGGCATGGCCGCCAGGGCATAGAGCGGCGCCATGATCGGCACGGCCACCAGCGACATCCAGCCGTCGGCGTCGGACATGAAGGCGTCGCGCGACTTGCCCGCTTCCTGAAGCAGGGGGTTCAGCACTTCGGCCGGCATGCCTTCCAGGTAGAAGCTCAAGCCCCCGCGCAGAAAGACGATCAGCATCAGGATCGCGTTCAGCGCCAGATACAGCTTCAACGGCTTGGCGTAACGCCCGCCCCCCGTCGGCCCCTCGATCATCCAGGCCTGCAGCACCAACCGGGGCCGCACCAGCAGGTCGCGCGCGGTCCGCATCTCTGCGCCGCCAAAGCCCAGCGCGTCCTCGGACAGGTCCTTGAACGCCTGCTTGCGCGTCGTCTCGCCGTCGGTCATCGGATTCTCCCCTAGGGGATGCATACACCGCCCGATTGACCGCGCAACCGCCGATCAGAACCGCTTGCTCAGGCCGATGCTGACCACCCGTCCGCGCGGATCGGCCACGACCGGGTCATAGCCCAGGGCGAACTGCGCCAGCGGCGGGGCCTTGTCGGCCACATTGACCACCCCGACCGACAGATCCAGGTCAGCGCCGATCGTGCGGCTGTAGAGCAGGTCGATCGTCGTCTGGCTGGCGATGCTGGCGTCGGTGATGCCGCTGCGGTCGTTGGCGTATCCGTCGGTATAGTGGACCAGGGCTGTCATCGCATTCGCCCCGCCACTCCAACCCAGGGCGAATTCCCCGCGATTGCGTGGCAGGGATCGGCCGATGTTGTTCAGGTTGGTCGAACCGACGCCCGACACTTTGGCGGCCGACGCGTCCAGCCGGATGTCATAGGCGTCCACATAGGTCCAGGTCGCCGAGGCCGTCGCCTCCCCGCCCCACAGACTGCGCCGATAGCGGGCCGACAGGTCAATCCCTTGGGTCTCGATGGACGAGGCGTTGACGAAATACAGCTGGACGAAGGTCAGGGCGCCGCTGGCCGAGCGGGTGATGCGGCTCTGGGCCTCCGTGCCGGTCCGCCCCGCCGCCGTGTCGGCCGCCGCCTGGTTGATGATGGCCTGGGCCGACTCCTTGACAACCTGATCGGCATAGTCGAACCGCCAGGCGTCCACGCCCAGTTCCAGCCCCTCGATCGGCGTCCAGACCGCGCCCAGGTTCAGGCTCTCGGACTTCTCGGGCTTCAGGTTGGCTCGGCCCGAGGTCAGGGTGTTGACGAAGACGAACGCACCCCGGTCGAACACTGACGGCTGCGACGCCTGCGCCCCCGACTGGGCATAGACCGACGGCGCCCGGAACCCCTGCCCCCACGACGCGCGCAGGGCCAGGGCGTCGTTGACGTCCCACCGGATCGCGGCCTTGGGGCTGAACCGGCCCTCGTTGCCGTCGTAGGATTCGTAGCGCCCGGCCAGTTGCGCCTCGATCCGGTCGCCCAGATGGAGGCGGGCTTCGGCGAAGGCGGCCAAGGCTTCCTGATCGCCCTCGAAGTCCGGCGACACACCCGCCGTCAGCAGATCGCCCCGGTTCACCAGATCGCTCCAGTCGTGACGGAAGCCGCTGCGGCGATACTGGGCGCCCACGGCGACATCGACCGACCCGCCGTCCCAAGCCAGGGCCTCGCCGCTGGTCGAGGCGTCCGCCGTCGTCAGGGTCGCCGCGCCCCGCAGGCCGGTCGAGCCGATCAGGCTGTCGATCAGCGCGGCGCTGTTCGCCGTTCCGCTCCCCAGATAGGCGCTGCCGAACGGGTTGAAATACTGGCAGGCGCCGACGCCGGGCGTCCCCGTCGCGGGATTGCAGCCCGCCCCGCCCCGGCCATTCAGCGCATTCTGCAAGGCGCTGCCGATGGTGTCGGGCTTGTCATAGGCGACGTGCTGGCGGCTGCCGGTCGCCGACAGGTTCCAGGTCCAGCCATTGCCGAAGCGGCCATCCAGCCCGGCCGCCACACGCCATGTGCGATAGTCGAACTCGGCCTGGGACGCGCCGGCCTCCGCCCCCAGCAGCCGCCCCCGGAACAGCACCGTCTCGCCGAACGGATTGTCGGGATGGCTCGCCGGCACGGTCAGCGACCGCGCCAGGATCGGCAGCGACGGCGACTGGCGCGCGATGGTGTTCGTCGCCGACCACGCCCCTTGCAGCGACAGGATCATGTCGCCCACAGGCCGCCGGTAATCCGCGAACAGCTGCGTGCGCGTCTCCTCCGGGACCAGATCGAAGAAGTCCGAATAGTCCAGCCGGCAGAAGGCGTCCGTGGGCGAGTTCAGATAGGCGCTGCCGAACGCCGGATTGCCGCACGCCGGATCGGGCGAAAAGCCATTGCGGCTGGGTCGGAAATAGGAACCCGGCTGGCCATAGCTGGTCACGGCCGTCCAGGCCGCGCGGCCATAGCGTTCGGCCTGGGTGAAGTCCCGCTCGTCCGACCCAAGGGCCGAGCGATGGAAATGCGAGGCCGCCAGCGTCAGCTCGCCGCCCAGCAGTTTGAACCCGCCGAGGGCCTCGATCACGCTCTCTTCCGACCCGTCGGCGACGGCGTATTTGGCGCTGATCTCGGGACGGTCCACGCCCCGCCGGGTGATGAAGTTGACCACGCCCGCCACCGCGTCGGAGCCATAGACCGCCGAGGCGCCGTCCTTGACCACCTCGACCCGCTGAAGCGCGATCATCGGAACCAGCGAGTTGATGTCGACGAAGCCCGAGCCGTCCGTCGCCACCACGGCGCTGTTGGTCCAGCGCTGTCCGTCCACCAGGACCAGGGTCGAGCCGAGGCCGAGATTGCGCAGGTTGAACTGGGCCGTGCCCGAACTCTGCGGCTGGTTCAGTTGATCGACCTGGGCCTCCGATCCCGAATTGGCCGTGACCAGCCGGACAAGTTGAGAGGCATCGGCGATCCCAGCGGCGGCCACCGTTTCGCGGGCCACGGTCTCTACCGGGGCGATCCGCTCGCCGCCTGCGATGCGGGAGCCGGTGACGACCACATCGTCCACGCGCGACGCCTCCTGGGCCTGGGCGGCCGCAGCCGTCGCCAGCCAGACGATCGAGGCTGTCGTCATCAAGAAGTTGCGCTGCGTCATTCGGATACTCCCCCCGCGATTGGCAGCGGGCTTCTATCCAGCACTTCGTTTTTGCGAAAGCCCAATTTTGCAGATTTGCAATTTCAGTTGGCGGCGAGACATCGTGCGCCATTGATCCCGCCATGTAACCGGTTACGGTGCGACAAAACAGAAACGGTTCAGGGAAGCAGGAAGCATGGCGAACGTCCGTCTGGTCGACGTGAAAAAGGGGTTCGGCGCCGTCGAGGTGCTGAAGGGCGTCGATCTCGAGATTGCCGACGGCGAGTTCGTGGTCTTCGTCGGCCCGTCGGGCTGCGGCAAGTCCACCCTGCTGCGCACCATCGCCGGCCTGGAAGAGGCGACGACGGGCCAGGTTCTGATCGGCGACCGCGTGGTCAACGATCTGTCGCCCTCCGACCGCGGCATCGCCATGGTGTTCCAGTCCTATGCCCTCTACCCGCACATGACGGCCTATGAGAACATGGCCTTCGGCCTGAAGCTGGCCAAGACGGACAAGGGCGAGATCGACCAACGCGTGCGCGCCGCCGCCGAGGCGCTCAGCATCACCGACTATCTGGATCGCAAGCCCAAGGCCATGTCGGGCGGTCAGCGCCAGCGCGTCGCCATCGGCCGCGCCATCGTGCGCGAGCCCGAGGTCTTCCTGTTCGACGAACCCCTGTCGAACCTGGACGCCGCCCTGCGGGTGCGGATGCGCTACGAGTTCGCGCGGCTGCACGCCGAACTGAAGACCACCATGATCTACGTCACCCACGACCAGGTAGAGGCCATGACCCTGGCCGACCGGATCGTGGTGCTGAAAGGTGGGCGGATCGAGCAGGTCGGTGCGCCCATGGAGCTGTACGAACACCCGGCCAATCTGTTCGTCGCCGGCTTCATCGGCAGTCCCAAGATGAACCTGCTAAAAGTAGAAATCGTCGAGGCGTCTGCCACCGGCGCGACGGTGAAGACGACGGCCGGCGAGACGATCCGCGTCGCCGTGGATACGGCCTCGGCCAAGCCGGGCGATGCCGTCACCCTGGGCGTCCGTCCCGAGCATCTGACCACGACCGGCGACGGCGATGCGCTGACCGCCGAGGTCATGTTCGTGGAAACCCTGGGTGCGACGACCATGGCGCACCTGAAGCATCCAGCGTCCGAAGACACGCTGACGGTTCAGCTGGCGGCTGAACTCCGCGCCAAGGCGGGCGAGCGCCTGACGCTGCACGTCCCCGCGAAACAAGCGCATCTGTTCGACGCGGCCGGTAAGGCGTTCCAGAGGCTCTGATCCCTCTCCCATTGGGAGAGGGCTTGAGCGCACGAGAGCGTTAGCGATCGTCCTTCGCGCGAAAGGGTGAGGGTCTGATGGTGCGACCTAGCCTACCGGCCGCCCCTCATCCGGCCTTTCGAGCCACCTTCTCCCAAGGGGAGAAGGGACGCAGGTGGTCAGCGCAGTTCCACCCGCCGCGTCCCCGCCGGAATGAGCAACTCGTCGCCCGACCACGTCGCCGCACGACCGTCGATCCGTGCCTGCTCCGGCCGCCCCTGCCCGGCCGGCCATTGCAGCACGAACCCACCCGGCGGCGTCGCTTCACCGCTCAAAGTCAGCACATAGCCCTGTCGCTCCTTGCGATAGCCATAGGTCAGCGGCCCATAGGCGGTGCGCAGATTCCGCACTCCGACGCCTTCTTCCGTATCCAGCCACGCCTCCGGCACGCCCGCCGCCAGCACCAGGGCGTGATCGCGGTCCCGCTCATAGGCGAACAGATCGAGCGCCGAGCGGATATAGTCCGAGCTGATCCAGGCGTGCGGCATGTCGCCGATAAAGCGTGGCTCGCGCTTTTCGCGGCCCACGACCTCGGCCCATCCGTTCCAGGCCTCGGGCCGGCGGTCGGCCATCAGGAAGTCCAGCACATCCAGCGCCCGGTCTTTCTGACCCAGCCGCACATAGGCGCCGACCAGCCGCCATTCGTAGGGGGTGTAGTCCTTCCACGCCGTGCGGTTGGTCACACGGTTCTGGAAGTTTTCCCAGTAGCGATCAAAGGTTCGCGCCATAAGCTCGGGCGGCAGATTATCCTGTTCGCCCGCTGGCGACAGGGCGATGGTGGTTGAGGTGGCGTCGAAATCGCCCCGGTCGGCCGCCCCGGCGATCCAGTCGATGCCGTGATGGGCCGCCGTCGCCGTGATCGACGCCCGGATGTCGGCGGCGAACTGATCCCGCGCTGCCGCGTAGCGGGCCGCAGCCTCTACATCGTTCAGGGTCTCGGCGATGTAGACCGCGTCCTTGTAGCCCAGCAGGCCCCAGAAATCGTCCCAATAGGAATAGGCCGCCTTGTCCGAATAGCCCTCGTGGCTGATCGTCGGCGGCAGCAGGCCATATAGGTGACGCTGGTCCGGCGCCTGGAAGGCCGCCGTCCGGGTCGAGGCGCGCAGCTCGTCCATATAGGCGATCGCCTTTTGCACCTGCGGCCAGACCTGGCGCAGCAGGGCGTCGTCCCTAGTGTAACGGTAGGTCTCGGCGGCCAGAAAGACGAACTCGCCGTGGCTGTCGTTCTCGGGCACCGGATCGGCGCCGCGCGCATCGACGCAGCACGGGACCTTTCCGTTCTCGAACACATAGGGGGCGTACCAGCGCAGATAGTCGGCGGAATGCTCGGCCATGCCCAGCCGGTTCAGCCCCTCGGCCATCATGGCCCCGTCGCGGATCCAGGAGCGGTTGTAGCTGCGGGTTCCCGGCTGAAGGATCGGCCCCTGACGCGACATCAGCATATGGGACAGCGAAGATTTCAGCGCGTCCTCGATCCGCTGGGCGGCGGGCGGCAGGGTCAGGTCCACCCGATCCAGTTTCGCGCGCCATTCGGCCGCCAGCCGGGTCTCGACCGCCTTCAGCACAGCCGCCGCCTGCCCCACGGGCTCGGGCGCCAAGGCGTCGCCGGATAGCTGCGACACCCAGCCGACCGTGCGCGTCTCTCCGGGTTGCAGCGTCACCTCGTAGGTCAGGGCGCCGGCGGCCAGACCCGTGGCGTCGGTCGTCGCCATGACCTCGCCCGCAGGTCGCCGCGCGGATGGCAGGATCAGGGACTGCGGATCGCTGCCGGCGTCGAAGGTCGCCAGCGCGACCTGATCCGGTGCCGCCAACGGCTGCACCCGCACCGTGTCGTTCAGATTCAGTTCGGCGCCGTCCCAGCCGATCGTCTCCACCGGGCTGACGCCGCCGGGAATGGCGAGGAACTGACGCGGCGCATTGACCTGCATGGGGCGTGCGGCCAGGGCCAGGGTCAGGGTGCGCGGCCGGCTGGAGGTGTTGGTCAGGTCGTAACGGGCCCACAGCTGCGCCTGATCGGGCGGCCCGTCGGCGAAGCTGGTGATCTTCAGCGTCCAGTCGTCGGCGGTCCAGGTCACGGACGGGATGGGCAGGTCGCCGTCCTTCAGCCCTTGTTCGATATTGACGTCGGCCCAGGTGATCAGCCGCCCGTTATCGACGACGAACGGCTCGATGCTGGGTCCGGCGCGGCGCAGTTCGATGGCGCCGTCCTCGCCGATCAGGCCGCTCTCGCCGCCCCCATCGACCCCGACCAGGGTCCAGTAGGACTGCTCGCCGGAGAAGCCGCGCGGATAAAGGCCGCGGCGGTTTTCCTTGGTGACAGCTTCCAGAAAAACCGTGGGGTCCGCGCCGAACGTCAGCGGTTCGACCTCGATCTCGTTCAGCGCGTAGGTCGTGGCCTGGGCCGCGCCCAGCCGCTGGCCCGCGCCGGACGAGCCGACCACATCGGAGGCAGGAACGGGCTTCAGCGGCTTAAGTCTCAGCCAGCGCGCCGTCGCCTCGGGCGTCCTCAGCCAGTCGACGCCGCCGTTGCCGCTCGTGACCGTCGCCAGTTCGCGCCAGTCGCGCCCGTCGATCGAGGCCGAAACGCGATAGTCGCTCGCCGCGCCCCGCTCGCCCCAGCGCAGGGTCAGGCCGCCGAACTCGCGCTCGTAGCCCAGGTCCAATGTCAGGGCCGACGCCTCCCCCACCGGCGGGGTCCAGGCGGTTTTCGGGTCGAGATCGACGGCGTTGGCGGCGGTCGAGTTCGTCTGCCCATCGCTGGCGATCGGTTGGGGCGGGACCAGCGGATCGACCGGCAGGGCGCGCAGGGTCAGTTGGTCGATCTCGACCGAGCCCTTGCCGCCCTCGGCCGCGACCACGACGAATTCGACCCGCTCGGCGCGACGCAGGATGGTTTCGGGGCTTGGTCCCCAGGCTTTGGAGACCTGACGGCGTTTGATGACAAACTTGGTCCAGCCGTCGGAAAAGTCGTAGCGCGCCGTCTGCTTCCACCAGACATTGTCGGCCGAGGCGTCGGTCAGCTTGACCTCGAAGGTATTGGTCGGCCCGGCGCCCCTCACCCAGAAGCTGATCTCGTAGTTCTCGGGCAGGTCGAACGGCAGCGGGCGGCTGAGCACCGCATAGCCCGCCTTGCCGTCGAAATCGTAATCGAGCCGCACGGCTCGACCGTCATGGCCGGCGACGGCGGAGACGGCGGCGTGAACGTCGGTCGAGGCGCTGGCTTCCCACCGCGCCGCGTCGTCCATGCTGTCGAGAACGCGCGTTTCCTGGGCGATGGCGGGCGCGGCCAGAGCGAGGGTCAGGACCGAGGCGGCGGCCAGCAGGAGATTACGCATCGAAACTCGCAGTTCTGGTCAGCCCTTCACGCTGCCCGCGAGCATGCCGCGGATGTAGTAGCGTTGCAGGGCGAGGAAGAGGATCAGCACGGGCGCGACCGTGACGACGGCGCCGGCCATCATCAGTTCGATGTCCTGCACATGCTCGCGCGACAGGGCCGCCAAGGCGACCGGCAGGGTGTAGTTCGACTGGTCCGTTAGGATGATCAACGGCCACAGGAAGTCGTTCCAACTGCCCAGGAAGACGAACAGGCCCAGGGTCACGATGATCGGCTGCAAGGTCGGCAGGACGACGCGGCGGAATATCTGGCCCTCGCTGGCGCCGTCGATGCGGGCCGCCTCCAACATCTCGTCGGGAATGCTCAGCGCATACTGGCGCACCAGGAACAGGCCGAAGATGGACGCCAGCCACGGCACCAGGGCGCCGGCGTAGGTATTCACCAGGCCCATCGACTTCAGCATCAGGAACAGCGGCAGGGTGCCGATCTGGGCGGGCACCACCAGGGCGGCGACCAGGAACTGGAACAGCCGCTCGCGCCCGGCGAACTTCAGCTTGGCGAAGGCGTAGCCGGCCGGAACCGTGAACCCCAGCGCCAGGATCGTCGCCAAGGTCGCAAGGGCGAAGCTGTTCCACAGATACCGCCCCATACCCTGATTCAGGAACAGATCCCGATAATGCTCCAGCGTCCAATGCGAAGGCAGCAGCGGCGGCGGGAAGACCGCCGCCTCGCCGGTCGCCATGAAGCTGACCGACACCATCCAGACCAATGGGAACAGGACGATGATGGCGATGAGGCCGACGGCCAGATTGAGCAGGATCGCGCGGAGTTTCACTGATACGCCCCCACCCGCTTGGCGACCGCCAGCTGGACCAGGGTAATCGCGAGGATACAAAGGAACAGGATGAAGGCGACGGCGCTGGCGGAGCCCAGGTTCCACCATTTGAAGCCCTCTTCGTACATGAAGTAGAGCACCGTCACCGTGCTCTGGGCCGGTCCGCCCTGCGTCATCACATAGGGTTCGGCGAACAGCTGGAAGAAGCTGGCGACCGAGATGATCGAGACCAGCAGCATGGTTGGCGCGATGGCCGGAAGGGTCACATGGCGGAACTGCTTCCATGGGCCGGCGCCGTCGATGCGCGCGGCTTCATACAGGTCGTCCGGCACGGTCTGAAGCACCGCCAGGAAGATCAGCATATTGTATCCGAAGATCTTCCAGACCACGAACATCAGGATCGCCGGAATGGAGGTCGATGGGTCGCCCAGCCAATCCACGGCCGGCAGGCCGAGACTCTCCAGCCCCCAGTTGATGACGCCGTAGCGGGTGTGCAGGAGATAGCGCCACACCACGGCCGTCGCGACCAGTGTGGTGACATAGGGGGCGAAGAACATCACCCGCCAGATCGGCCGCCACTTCACGACCCGCGCGTTCAAAATCACCGCCGCCGCCAGGGACGCGGCGATGGACAGGGGCACGCCGAGGACGGCGAAGGTCAAGGTGTTCTTCATCGCCCCCCAAAACAGGGGATTGGTCAGAAGCCGCTCATAGTTCTGCAGGCCGACGAAACGCAGATTGTCCAGGTTCGCCAGGGCGTAGATATCGAAGTCGGTCAGGCTGAGCAGCAGGGCCGCGATCACCGGAATGGCGAAGAACAGACCGATGGCGATCATGGCCGGAGCGACGAAGGCCCAGGCGGCGCGTTCGCGTGCGCCGCGTCCCCGCGACGGCCTGACCTTAGCCAATGTCGGATCGACGACGGTCATACGGCCCTGCCCTGTTCCATCATCCAGCGGCGCTTCTCCAGCAGGCGGTCGGCGCGGCGGTCGATCTCGGCGGCGGCGGTCTCGGGGCTGTATTCGCCGCGCACCATCCGTTCGGCGACGATCTGCATCTCCGTCACGATCCGCTCCCATTCCGGCACCTTGGGCACGGCCTTGGCGCGCGCCAGCTGGCCCCGGAAGGGCGCCAGCATCGGGTCGCGCTCCACGCCCGCGATGTCCCAGGCGCTCTGACGTGCGGGCAGATCGCCGACGATGGTGTTGAACTGGGCCTGCACCGCCGGCTCGGACAGATAGCGGACCAGGGCCCAGGCGGCTTCCTGGTGCGGGGAGGATTTGAATACCGCCAGGCTGGACCCGCCCGGCGCCGAGGCGCCCAGGCCATTCGGTCCCGGCACGCCCGCCGTGGCCCAGTTCGGCTGGAACGACGCGGGCAGCTTGCCGCGGAAATCGCCCACGCTCCAAGGGCCGGAGAAGTAGAAGCTGAAATAGCCCCTGGCGAACTCGGTCCAGACGTTGGAAATCTGCGTCGACGAGGCCAGCGGCGCCAACTGCTCGTCGAACAGGCTGCGGTAGAAGGCCAAGGCCGCGACGAAGCCGGGGTTGGAGAAGTTTCCGCGCGTATCCCGATCCCTCAGCAGCGGCTCATCGATCTGAAGCCCGAAGGTCAGAAGCTGCTCGAACTCGTTCAACGGCAGCAGGATGGCGTAGTTGTCGCCGCCCGCCACACGCTTGATCGCATGCATGGCCCGCTTCCATTCGGCCCAGTCTTCGGGCGGCGCGTCGAAGCCGGCCCGCGCCAGCAGATCCTTGCGATAGAACAGCAGCCGCGTGTCGACATACCAGGGCGTAGTCATGGCGCGGCCGGCGATCTCGTTGGTCTCCAGCACCGCCGGAAACTGGTCGGTCAGCAGGTTCGCGGCCTCAGCCGGGGTCGGCGACAGGGCGCCGATGGCGGTCAGCTCCGCCACCCAGGTATTGCCGATCTGGCTGACGTCCGGCAGCGAGGCCCCGGCATAGGCGGTCAGCAGCTTTTCGTGCGCGGCCGTCCACGGCAGGGGCTGGACCGAGACGCGGACGCCCGGATTGCGGCGCTCGAACTCAGGCATCAACTGGCCCACCGTCCCGCCCTCATTGCCCATGGCCCAGAAGCGCAGCACGATCTCGCCGTCGCGGCGCGGGGTGCAGGCCGCAGCCGCCCCTCCCGCCATCAGGGCCAGCGCGCCACGTCGATCAAGATGGGGCTTGGGCGCCGTCAAACTCATCCGTTCATCCAGCCGCCGGTGAAGCCCGCGATGTCGAGCGCGCGGCGGATATTTGGCTCGCCGCGCATATAGCGCCAGACGAACTCGGACCTGTGGTTCTCGGTCATGATGACGATCGGCCCCTGGTCGATGCCCAGATAGTCGCCATCCACCCAGCCCACGCCGTCCACGATCGTGCCGTGCTGCAGCGGCCCGTCGCGCATCGTCAGGGTCGGGTTGAAGCTGTCGAGGAAGCCCCACTCGGTATAGACGCCCGCGCCATATCGCGCCTTCATCGCCTTAATGCAGGGCACGACGATTTCGGGCGCGAAGGCGATGGAGCTGGCCGCCGCCGTCGGCGCGATCGTGCCGTCGTCGCGCTCGCCCGGACCGCGCGCGGAATAGCTGAAGAACTCGCGCTCCTTGCCGTCGATGACTTGTTTGAAATCGCCCGGCCCGTCGCAGGCGGTCAGGCCCCAGACCTCAGACGAATAGCCGGCCCAGCCGCCAGGGTTGTCGTGGGCGTATTTCTGCTGCGCGTAGACGGCGCGGCGGCTGTTTTCGAAATAGTCGAGGTATTCGCCCAGTTGGGCAGACTGCCCGCGCATCCAGGCGTCCTGAATGCCGCGGAAGTCGATGAACATATGGCTGTACTGGTGCCCGAAAATGGGCGCGAAGTTCAGGTGCCAGCTGCCCCAGCGATCTGTCCAGCTCTCGTCATAGCTGGCCGCCCATTCGTGCCAGACATTGACCGACACCGGATGGGTCGGACTGCCGATGGCCAGCAGAAGCACCAGCATGCCCTCGTTATAGACGTGCCAGTCGGAGGGAATGAAGCCGCTCTCGGGGTGCCAGCCCATGGTTATGCGATTGTCGCGGATCACGGCCCACGGCCATTCGATCCGTTCGTAGATGGCCTGGGCCTTCTGACGGATTTCCGCCTCGTCAGCATGACGGCCGTCGAAGTAGCGGGCGGCGAACAACATGCCGCCGATCAGCAGGGCTGTATCGACGGTGGACAGTTCGTTGGTCCGGTAGCGAAGCCCCGTCTCCATATCCAGGAAGTGGTAGAAGAAGCCCTTGTACCCCGCCGTGCCGCTGGCCTCGGGACCCTGCGGCAGGTCATGGAAGAAGCGCAGCGTCGTCAGGGTCCGCTCACGCGCCTCGACCCGGCTCATCCAGCCGCGCTCGACGCCCACCGGCCAGCAGGTCAGGGCGAACCCAACCGCCGCCACCGAACAGAACGACGGCGTCGGCCAGCGATCCGGCGTCAGGCCGGTCTTGCGATCCGTGACCTTCTCGAACCAGCGGAACGTCCGCTCCTGCAGCTCCTCGATCTCCTGATCCAGCCTCATCGGCCGTCTCTGCGTCCCATTGACCGCCCCCGTCGCCGCCGCCTGCTGCGCCGCCGCCATCACCGGAAATCCAACGGCCAGAGCCGCCGCGCCTGTGGTGGTCCGCATCAGGAAGTTTCGACGATTCATGGGCACGCTCACTGGGTCTCAATCGAAAAAGAAAGGCCGCCTCGCAACAAGCACGAGGCGGCCCAGGCTCAGGATTTAGAATGAGTAACGCAGGCCGACTTGGAAGCTGCGGGTCGGCATGAACTGCGCCGTAGGCCGCCCAAACGTCGGGTTCAAATCGACGCCTGCACCATTCACAGTATAGGTCTCGTTAAAACCACTGTAGTTCTTGAAGTTGAACACATTGATGGCATCGAGCGTAAACTCGACTTTCTGCCCTCCCCAAACTCCGAACTCTTTCGCCAATCTGAGGTCAACCTGACGATACGCCCACTCCCACGCGGGGATGATGAAGGCGTGCTTTTCGGGATAGGCGGCATACCAGTCTGGCTTCAGGCCGGGACCGCGCCCACCGATATTGAACGGCAGTCCGGACCCCAGCGTAATGATCGAAGAGAGTTGGAAGTCCATCGGCAGCGCGACCGTACCCGACATGACTAACCGATGACGCTCGACGCCTGGCGTATTGAAGGTCGGCGAATAGCTGGTCCACGGATAGTCGAAGTCGAAGTTGCCGAGCCCTTGATCGCGGCTGCCGTTCTGCGTCGCATCCATAAAGGTGTATGCGACATTCACGCCCCAACCACTTGCCGAGCTGAAAGGCTTGTCCGCGGTGAAATAGATCGCGTGCATTTCCCGCTCACGATCATGGTTCGATACGAATACACCACCATTGTATGGGAAGGCCAAGCCGGTGACCGGGTCAATGAGGTTGGCCGGTTGAACAGCAGCAGGCACGTTGTTCGTGGTCGGATCAATGTTGGCGCGATACCAAGCGAATTCGTTTTTGGTCTTGGCATAGGAGAAGGTCAGTGCCGTCTGCCATTCGCCGAACTTCTGACGAAGACCCAGATTGAACTGATCGGTGACGGGCGGCGGTGCATCGTTCTTGATGAGGAAGACTTCGCCACGGCCGACCGTGCCACCCAACAGCGCGTCTAGACCGCCAGGCGTGGCATAGGCCGGGTTCCAAGCGATCGTATCCGTACGGCCGCCATAGGCGCCGCCCGACGGGGAGAAGTAGATCGTCCGCGACAGTTGGTAAGGCTTGAACCGCTCGTCGAACGCGAAGTTGAAGCCGATCCGGTCGTAATACCGGCCCGCTCCCCCGAACAGCACCGTTCGCTCATCGCCGAAGAAGTCGTAGGAAAAGCCGATGCGCGGCTGGTAGGCGTCCTTGAACGCTGGACGATCACCGTCAGAGATATAATCGTTGATATTGATATAGGATGGGTAGGAGAAACCTGGAACGTTGCCGATTGCGGTCAGCAAGCGCCGGATATCGTCAGGAGTCCGCCAGTCGTTGTTTACGGCGTTATCCTCGTAATCCCAGCGAAGACCCAAGTTGATTTCCAGCTTATCCGTGACTTGCCAATCATCTTGGAGGTAGAGCCCAAGAACATTGTTATCCACCGACGTAGGATCGACGGGAAGGTTTAGAGTGACAACAGTCGGAATCGTACTCGATCCGACAACCTCGGGCCGGGCATCGACGTCGTAGGTGAACTGGGGGTTTCGGTTGAACTGCTTGAAGACGCTCAGCGTTTGCATCGAATACTTCACGCCCATCTTGATGGTATGAAGGCCGAATGCCTCGACATCGTTGAACGTCAGATCGTTCTTAAACGTCAGGCTCTCTTGCGTAAGATCCTGATTGTTTGTGCCGCCACCAGCGTTAAAGATGCCCTCGCTTTGACCATAGTTGAACTGGAATCCGGGTGCTGTAGATTTGGTATCAGCGTCGCGATAGGACACGTAACGCTGGCCAGGCAGATCAAAGTTCAGGGCTCGCGGATTATACTGTGATTTTAGATAGTCGACCGATGCCTCATTGAGAAATCCACTACCCTGGAATTGGTGACGCAACTGGATCGACTGTGTTTCACCATTGATCGCATTGGCGCGCGAGAAGGCATCGGGGCCGTTGCCAAAGCCGCGGATATCCTGCTCCTTGCGATAAGTGCCGCTGAGATCCAAGCGCTGTTGATCGTTGATCGCCCAGGACAACTTTCCGAAAGCCAGATCCTGCTCAAACGGACCTTCGAAAGTTCCCAGCTCTTGTTGGAACAACGAGGTGTATTCAGCGCGTCGCAGGAACACCGAACTAGCGCGGGTTTCTTCCTTGCGCTCGTAGGACAGGAAGTAGTGCAGCTTGTCTTCGATAATCGGACCGCCAACCGAACCGCCATATTGCAGGCGATCAAGCCGAGGACGGGCGTCTCCGTTATTCTTTGTGCGGTCCTTAGAGGATACGGTCTGCGCGATCCAATCCGTGTCCTGATAGGTGACGAACATGTCGCCGCTGAGTTGGTTGGTTCCAGAGCGTGTGACCGACGTGATGATCGCGGATGATGCTTGCTCGTATTCGGCCTTGAAGTTCTGGGTCAGCACCCGGAACTCCTGCACTGCGGCTTGCGGGAAGGGGTTACCGCGGCTGTCGTCCTGACCGGCGATGCCGCCGTCGTTGATTAGCGACTTCTGGTTCTGTCCATCGATGAAGACGTTGATCGCGCTAGAAGGCTGCCCGCCGGCTGTGATCGTGCGCTCAGTGTCGCCTTCCGTCACGCGCACGCCAGGCGCAAGCGCCGCAAAGTTCAGGAAGTTGCGGTTGATCTGCGGCAGGTTGTTGATCTGCTGTTGGCTGACGCTGGTTCCGACCTCTGATGTACGAACGTCGAAGATGCGGCGCCCGGTAACGACGATGTCGCCAAGCGTCGTGGCCCCATCGGTGGAGGCTGCTGCCGGAGCCGACGCCACATCCAGGTTCAGCGTACCGACTTGGCCCAAGGCTAGCGTGACGGTGTCTTCTGTCGTTTGTCCGTCACTGGTCGTGACCTGAATTCGGAACGTTCCTGGACGTAGACCCGGAATGACATACTGACCGTTCTCGCCAATACGGCCACGCGTCACATACCCCGTCGCAGCATCTGTCGCCGTAACGACGCCACCGGTTTCCACATTCTGACCATCATAGACAACGCCCCGAAGCGTAGAAGTCGCGCTCTGCGCAGATGCGGCGCCGGCGAACCCAAGCGTCAGCGCTAGCGCCGATGCTGCGGCCAAGGCGACCTGACGTGTCGCGGCCTTACGCGTGTTGAACTGGGTCATCCTGAGCTCTCCCCTCCTGATGGGATCGGTTTTCAGCGACATGGCTGGCCTACCCTTTGTTGAACCTGGCGGACGAGGCCGCCGCGGTGGACTGGCGTTCGACCAGGATCGGCCGAACGATTTCGCAAGCGGTGTCCGTGGCGTCGGCGGTCGCGCCGGCCTGGACCAGGCCGATCAGGCGTTCGACGCCCCTTCGGCCGATTTCCGCAATATTGACGCGCATGGTGGTCAGCGCGGGCCGCATCAGGGCGGCGATAGGCACGTCGTCGAAGCCGACGACGGCGATGTCTTCAGGACAGCGTACGCCGGCCTCCTGGAAGGCTAAAAGGGCGCCGACGGCCATCATGTCGTTGGCGGCGAAGACGGCGTCGGGCCGTTCCGTCATGGACAGAAGCTGGGTCGCCGCGCGATGGCCCGAGGCCTGAGAGAAGTCGCCCTCGACGATGATCGGGTCATGACCATCCAGCGCCGCCGTATATCCGGCCGCACGCGTGTCCGCCTCGATGTTGCCGGCGGCGCCGCGAATGTGAGCGATGCGCCTGCGGCCGGTGGACCGCAGATGCTGGACCGCGCCGACGGCGCCGCCGTGGTTGTCGATCATGATGGACGCCCGGCCGGGCTCTGCCGCGCCGCCGTTCATCAGCAGGACCGGCATCCGACCGGCGAACTCGGACGACAGGTTCGCCGCGCCCAGATGCGGCGACAGCACGATCATGCCGTCCACCCGCCCGCGCATCGAACGCACGGCCGCCAAGGTGTCCTCGGCGCCGTCATGCGAGCTGGACACGATCAGATGCTTGCCGTGGGCGCGGGCGGCGAGGTCCATGCCCCGGATCAGCTCGGAGAAGAACTCGCCGAACAGGTCGGGCAGGATGACGCCGATCGTGTCGTTCTTGCTGGTCGACAGGCTGCGGGCGCCGAAGTGCGGGACATAGCGAAGGTCCTCGACCGCATCGAGCACCCGCTGGCGCGTCGCGTCCGAGGTCACGCCCAAGCCGTTCAACACACGAGAGACAGAAGCAACCGACACATTGGCGCGTTCAGCCACGTCGCGCATGGTGGCGGCCTTGGCGAAGGGCTGGCCCTCCTGCCGTGCAGACGCAGCGCTAGGCGCGGCCATGTCCAATCGAATTCTCCCTGCTCCCTATCGTCCCGGCCCCTTTTCGAAGATCCGTCGATAGGCGATGTAAGCGGTTACATGACACAGGAGCAATGTGCGCCGCAAGCACCGTTCAGCCGCATTTCAGGCGATTTTCGATCTTTGCTAGAGCCGCCTCAACGGTCAGCGAGAGCTAAGTTACTGCTTTGACTTCACTCTTCGCAGGCTCGTTCCGGCGAACGGAATAAGGCGAACACGGCAGGCGCGCGCCTTGGTCGCACCCGCCGTAGCGATCAGCGTCGCGGCCGCGGCCGCATACGAAAAGGCCCGCGCCGCCGAAGCTGCACGGGCCGCAATCACAATGCGAAAGACGAATCTATGCCGGGTTAAGCTCATCCAGCTTGCCACGCAGCATCTGAAGCATGGCGGAGAAATCGCGACCGCCATGCCCGATGCCGTCGAACAGGGCGTAAAGCGCCTCGGCCTGTGCGCCCAACGGCGTTGAAGCGCCGGATTTCGCCGCTGCGTCCTGAGCCAGCTTCAGGTCCTTCAACATCATGGCCGTGGCGAACCCGCCCTGATAGTCGCGGTTCGACGGCGCGGTCGGCACCGGACCCGGCCAGGGATAGTAGCTGGTAACGCTCCAGCACTGACCTGAAGACTTGGACGCGATCTCGAAGAACCGTTCGGGGTCCAGCCCCAGTTTTTCGGCCAAGGCGACGGCCTCGCAGGTGCCCAGCATGGATATGCCGAGCAGCATGTTGTTGCAGATCTTGGCCGCCTGCCCCGCGCCATGATCGCCGGCGCGGATGGTAATGCGGCTCATAGGCTCCAGCGCCGCCTCGACGCGGGCGAAGTCGCTCTCGTCGCAGCCGACCATGAAGGCCAGCGTGCCCGCATCCGCCGCTGCGGTGCCGCCTGACACGGGCGCGTCGGCAAAGGCGTAGCCAGCCGATTTGGCCAGCCCGGCGACCTTGCGCGCGGTTTCGACGTCGATGGTCGAACAGTCAAGCAGCAGGGCGGTCGACGGAGCCGCGCCGATGATCTGTTCGGAATAAACCTTCAGTACGTGCGGCCCGGCCGGCAGCATGGTGATGACCACCTCGGCGTTCTTGACCGCCTCGGCGACCGATCCGGCCGCAACGCAACCGGCCGCCACCGCTCGTTCCAGCGCCTGCGCCGACAGATCGAAGGCGGCGACCGCATGGCCTGCCTTGGCCTGGTTCGCGGCCATGCCGCCGCCCATATTGCCCAGGCCGATGAAGGCGATCTTGGTCATGGTGTCTCTCCCTTTGTCGGCGCCGTGGTCAGGCCAGCGGCGTCCATTTTTCATTGTCCGGCGACGGCGCGAACAGCGCATCCAGCGTCTCGTCGGTAACGCCCGACAGGTCCGCCGGGGACCATTTCGGCGCATTGTCCTTGTCCACGATCACGGCCCGCACGCCTTCCTGGAAATCGTGGGTGCGCACGACGCGGCCGCCCAGGGCGTATTCCATCGCCATATTGTCGGCGAAGCTGTTCAGCGTTGCGCCCGTGCGGATCTGGCGCAGCGAGACCTTCAGCGACTGTGGCGACTTGGTCTTCAGGGTTTCCAGCTGCTTCAGCGCCCACTCCGACCCGTCCACCTCAAGCGCCTGAAAAATCTCTTCAACCGTGTCGAAGGCGAACAGCCGGTCGATGGCCTCGCGGTGGGCCGACAGCGGTGCAGGCCCCGCGTCCCCGGCGTGGCGCGCCACGACCGACGACGGATCGGCGGCCTCGCCCATCAAATCGGCCTTCAGCGCCTCGACACGATCTGCGGGCACGAAGTGCGTGTGGATGCCCAGGGCCACCGTATCCGCCGCTTTCAGCCGCGCGCCTGTCAGCGCCAGCCAGACGCCGGTCTGGCCCGGCAGGCGCGGCAGGAACCAGCCGCCGCCAACGTCGGGGAACAGGCCGATCCCGGTCTCGGGCATGGCGTAGGTGGTGCGCTCGGTCGCCACACGAATGTCGGCCGGCTCGGAAATGCCAACCCCGCCGCCCATGACGATGCCGTCCACGATGGCGATGATCGGCTTCGGATAGTCGAACATCAGGTGGTTCAACCGGTACTCGGCCAGGAAGAAGGCCTTGGCCTCCGACGCATCGCCCGCACCGCTTTCGGCGATCATGCGAATGTCGCCGCCCGCGCAAAAGCCCCGCTCGCCGGCGTGGTCTATAAGTATGGAGGAGACGGAAGGATTCGAACGCCAGGCCAGCAGCGCCTCTGTCATCGCCTCGCACATCGCCCGGTTCAGCGCGTGGATCGCCTTGGGTCGGTTCAGGGTGATGCGACCGACGCCGTTTTCGATCCGGGTGACGACTTCGGCGTCGCTCACTTGGTCATCTCCCGCGCGATGATCACCCGCATGATCTCGTTGGCGCCTTCCAGAATACGGTGGACCCGCAGGTCGCGCACGATCCGTTCCAGCGGGTAGTCTTTCAGATAGCCATAGCCGCCGTGCAGTTGCAGGGCCTCGTCGGCAATCTGGAAACAGGCGTCGGTGGCCAGACGCTTGGCCATGGCGCACCACTTCGTCTTTTCAGGATGGTCGGTGTCGATGGCCCAGGCGCCGCGCAGCACCATCAGCCGAGCCGCCTCCAGGTCCGTGGCCATGTCCGCCAGCCGGAACTGCAGCGCCTGGAACTCGCCGATCGGACGGCCGAACTGTTTGCGGGTGGCGACGTAGTCCTGCGCCGTTTCCAGGGCCAGCCGCGCCCCGCCCAGCGAACAGGCGGCGATGTTCAGCCGCCCGCCATCCAGACCAGCCATGGCGTAGCGGAAGCCCGCCCCCTCTTCGCCCAGCAGATTGGCGACCGGCACGCGACAGTCGTCGAACTGGACGATGGCGGTCGGCTGGGCGTTCCAGCCCATCTTCTTTTCCTGCGCGCCGAACGACAGGCCGGGCGTGCCGGCCTCGACCACGATCGCGCTGACGCCCTTCGCCCCCTCGCCGCCCGTGCGGACCATGACGACATAGACGTCAGACGTGCCTGCGCCGGAGATGAAGGCCTTGGACCCGTTCAGCACATAGTGGTTGCCGTCGCGCACGGCCGTGGTCCGCAGCGCCGCCGCATCCGACCCCGAGCCCGGCTCGGTCAGGCAGTAGGAGGCGATCTTGTCCATCCCGACCAGCGACGGCACGAACCGGCCGCGCAGATCGTCCGACCCGAAGCGATCGATCATCCACGTCGCCATGTTGTGGATCGAGATGAAGGCCGCCGTCGCCACGTCCCCGCGCGACAGCTCCTCGAAGATCACCGCCGCCTCGACCCGGCCCAGGGCCATGCCGCCGTGCTCCTCAGCCGTATAGATGCCGCAGAAGCCCATCTCGGCCGCCTGTTTCATCACCTCGACGGGGAAATGCTTGTCCTCATCCCAGCGCGCCGAATGGGGCGCCAGTTCTGCCTCGGCGAAGACGCGTGCGGCGTCCTGAATGGCGCGTTGGTCGTCGTTGAGAGCGAAATCCATGACGGCCTCAGCGCATCGTCGGAATGACGAACGAGCTGTCCGAATGCTCCAGCGCCGAGTCCGGCCAGCGGGCCGTCACGGTCTTGGTCTTGGTCCAGAAGCGGACGCCCTCCATGCCGTGCTGGTTGATGTCGCCAAAGGCCGAACGCTTCCAGCCGCCGAAGGTATGGTAGGCGACCGGCACCGGGATCGGCACATTGATCCCAACCATGCCGACATTGACCCGGGCGGCGAAGTCGCGCGCTGCGCGGCCGTTCTGGGTGAAGATGGCGACGCCGTTGCCGTACTGGTGGTTCGACGGCAGGGCCAGCGCCTCCTCGAACGTCTCGGCCCGCACGATCTGCAACACCGGACCGAAGATTTCTTCCTGATAAGACGACATCTCCGGCTTCACATGGTCGAACAGCGACGGGCCGATGAAATAGCCCTTCTCGTGACCTTGCAGGCTGAAGTCGCGGCCGTCGACGACCAGTTCAGCGCCTTCCTGAACGCCCTTTTCGATCCAACCCGCGACACGCTCGCGATGCTGAGACGTGACGACGGGACCATAGTGGGCGCCCGCATCGGTCGAGACGCCGACCCGCATCGAGGGGATTTCGGCGACCATCCGCTCGCGCAGTTCGTCGGCCGTCTTCTTGCCGACCGGCACCACGACCGGCAGCGCCATGCAGCGTTCGCCCGCCGAGCCATAGGCCGCGCCGGAGAGATCTTTGATCACCTGATCCATGTCGGCGTCGGGCAGGACGATGCCGTGGTTCTTGGCGCCGCCCATGGCCTGGACGCGCTTATGGTTGGCGGCGCCCGTCTGATAGACATAGTGGGCGATGTCGGACGAACCGACAAAGCTGACGGCGTGAACCAACGGATGGGTCAGGATGGCGTCGACCGCCGTCTTGTCGCCGTGCACCACGTTCAGCACGCCGTTCGGGGCCCCGGCTTCCAGCATCAGTTCGGCCAGACGCACCGGCACCGACGGATCGCGCTCTGACGGCTTCAGCACGAAGGTGTTGCCCACCGCGATGGCCACGCCAAACATCCACATCGGGATCATGGCCGGGAAGTTGAACGGGGTAATGCCCGCCACCACGCCCAGCGGCTGGCGCATCGAATAGACGTCGATGCCGGGGCCGGCGCCTTGGGTGTATTCGCCCTTCAGCGCATGCGGGATGCCGCAGGCGAATTCGATCACTTCCAGGCCGCGCTGGATGTCGCCCTTGGAGTCGGCGATGACCTTGCCGTGCTCGCTGGACAGCAGCTCGGCCAGTTCGTCCATCCGCGCCTCGACCAGGCGTTTGAAGTCGAACATGACGCGAGCGCGACG
This sequence comes from Brevundimonas vesicularis NBRC 12165, assembly GCF_001592205.1. Taxonomy (GTDB): domain Bacteria; phylum Pseudomonadota; class Alphaproteobacteria; order Caulobacterales; family Caulobacteraceae; genus Brevundimonas; species Brevundimonas vesicularis. The sequence continues at coordinate 61,846 of NZ_BCWM01000007.1, forward strand.
TTGAGGATTGGTCGAAGCCCAGCCGTCAAAGGCGTTCTGCGCCGCCTGGACCGCACGATCGACCTCGCCCGTCGTCGCCAGTTGCACGCGAGCCTGCACATCCCCGGTGTTGGGATTGAACACATCGCTGAAGCGTCCGGACGCGCCGTCAAAAGCCGCGCCGTCGATGAAGTGGCGAATGTCGCGCATGGCCTGGATGTCCCTGTCAGTTCTTTTGTTGAGGCTATGGCTATCACCCCTGCGCGCGGGTCGATAATGCAAAGTTGCAGGCAACATTCTGCGTTTTTGCAAGATGACTAGACGGCCATGTACGACTGGGACGATCTGCGCATCTTCATCGCCGCGGCGCGCGCAGGCTCGCTGGGCGGCGCGGCGCAGCGGTTGGGCGTCGACGCCGCCACGGTCGGGCGTCGGGTCGCCCGGCTGGAAAGCGCGCTGAAATCCACCTTGGTTGTCCGCTCGACCACCGGGCTTCAGCTGACCGCCGCCGGCGCCCAACTGCTCGATATAGGTCTGGAGGCCGAAAGCGCGATGGAGGCCGCCGGCCGCGTGACCCAGCCCGACGCGCCCGCCGGTGTGGTGCGCGTCAGCGCGTCCGAAGGGTTTGGCGTCACCCTGATGGCCCCCGCCCTGCCCGCGCTGCGTCTGGCCCATCCGGGTCTAAGCATCGAACTGGCGGCCACCTCCGGCTTCCTGTCGCCGACGCGCCGAGAGGTCGACATGGCGATCACCTTGGCCACGCCACATGCCGCGCGCCTGATCGTCGAGCCGCTGACGCCGTATCAGCTGGCCCTCTACGCCTCGCCCGATCACCTGCACCGCAACGGCGTTCCGAACACCGTCGACGACCTGAGCCGCTTCGACATCGTCGGCTATATCGACGATCTGATCTATGCGCCCGAGTTGCGCTATCTGGACGAGGTCCAGCCAGGCCTCGCGCCCCACGTCGCCTCGTCTTCGATCCGGGCGCAGCGGGAGATCATCGCCGCCGGGGGCGGCGTCGGCGTCCTGCCGTGCTTCCTGGCCGAGGGTCTGGTGCGCGTGCTGCCGTCGATCCTGATCGAACGTCGCTTCTGGCTAGCCACCCACCGCGATGTCCACGACACCGCGCGTCTGCGTACCGTGCGTTCGTGGCTGAAGACCCTGTGCCAGGAACAACAGTCCAGCTTGAGGCCATTCTGACGTCAGCAGAGAAATCGAAGTGTGGTTCGTTGCACACACCCGCGCGTTTTTGAAAGTTCGGGGAACGGAGGTCTCGTTCAAATCTTAATAGAAGACGAACGAGGCCTGCCATGACACTGACCTTCAGCCTGACATTGATGACGGCCCTGATGGGCGCCCCGACTGGACCTCTGCTCAAGGACGCGGCCCTGTATAGCGCGCCTCAACCCGCCATCGAACGCGCCGTAGCGCCCAAGGCTGAGAGCACCGACCGCTTCAGCGTGCGCCTGCGTTGCACCGCCCTGGCGTCGGGTCACGTCACCGATTGTGTCGTACTGGAGGAAAGCCGTCCGGGCATGGGCTTTGGCGAAGCGGCCCTGGCCCTGATGAACGGCGCCGAGGTCACGCCGATCATGGATCGTGGCCGTGCTGTCGATGCTCCGTTCGAACGCACCATCGACTTCACGCCGTAGGCCACAGCTCAGCCCCGTATGAAAAGTCCCCGGTTGCTCACAGCCGGGGACTTTTCTTATTCGGCTATGTGTCGAGGACAATAGCGACTTCCCTCGCCCTTGCCGGGCGAGGGAAAAGCCGGCCTATCGCGCAGGCGCGATGCGCCACACCGTGTTCGACAGGTCGTCGGCGACGAACAGCACACGCTTGTTCCCATCGAACGCGACGCCGACAGGACGCCCGCGCGCCTTGCCGTCTTTCAGGAAGCCTGTGGCGAAGTCCACAGGCTGACCCGCAGGACGACCGGCGTTGAAGGGGACCCAGACGACCTTGTATCCGGACGGGTCCTGACGGTTCCAACTGCCGTGCATGCCAATGAAGGCGCCGTTGGCGAACGACCCGCCAAAGCCGCCATTGCGGGCGAAATCCAAGCCCAGGGCGGCGACGTGCGATCCCAGGGCGTAGTCCGGCCGGATGGCCTTGGCGACCATCTCGGGGTTCTGAGGCATCACGCGCGGATCGCGGTTCTGGCCCCAATAGCTGTAGGGCCAGCCGTAGAAGGCCCCGTCACGTACCTGGGTCAGATAGTCCGGGACCAGTTGCGGCCCCAGTTCGTCCCGCTCATTGACGACCGACCACAACAGATTAGTGGTCGGCTCGATGGCCAGGGCCGTTGGATTGCGAATGCCGGTCGCGATGGTGCGCCGCGCGCCGGTCGCCCGGTCGATTTCCCACACGGTGGCGCGCTCTTCTTCGACGGCCATGCCGCGCTCGCCGATATTCGAGTTCGAGCCGGTGCCGACATAGAGCTTCGACCCGTCCGCGCTGGCGGTCAGGGACTTGGTCCAGTGGTGGTTGATGCGCGACGGCAGCTCGGTCACCCGCTCGGCGGGCGTGGCGATGCCGGTCTGGCCGGGCTGGAAGGCGAAGCGAACCAGCGCCCCCTGTTCGGCGACATAGAGATAGCCGTCGACATAGGCGAGGCCGTAGGGCGCATCGAGGTTATCTACCAGAACGGTCCGCAGTTCGGGCGTGCCGTCGTTGTTCGCGTCGCGCACCAAGGTGATGCGGTTGCCGCCTTTGATCTTGGTGTTGCCCTGCTTCTTGATGACGCCGGCGATCACATCCTTGGGCCGCATGGCGGGCGCATGGCCGCCGCGTCCCTCGGCGATCAGGACGTCGCCGTTAGGCAGGACCAGCATCTGACGCGGAATCTTGAGATCTGTAGCGAAGGCGCTGATCGTAAAGCCCTGCGGCACCGTCGGCGTCTCGCCGTTCCAGCCTGCCGGCGGGCTGATCTTCATCGGCGGCACAAGCGTTTCGTTGACTTTGGGCAGGTCGGGCGTCGCGCCGGTCTGGTTTAATTTCGGATCGCTGGCGTTGCCGCACGATGCGACCGTCAGGGCCATCGCCAGGGTAGCGGCGCTGGCGGCGAGCAGGTTCTTGTTCATCGGACGCTCTCCCGCGCGGCATAGGCGGTCCAGCCGGCGACCAGAACCAAGATTGTGCAGAGGATCGAAAGGATCAGACCGAAGGCTCCGACAGAGCTCCAGGCGTCCTGGCTATGTTTGAAGGCGTTCACCAGACCCAGCACCCAGGCGAGCGCAAGCGCGACCAGATGTACCGTCGCCCGACGTGAACGTCCGTGACGCAGACCGATGACGAAATCAAAGATCGAAAACAGGCTAGCGAGGCCGCCGAACACCAGCGCTCCAGTGATCAGCCAGGCCGAGAAATTGGTCCACTGGACCTCGGCGGTCTTCAGGTAGGCGATGTCGGTGAACAGGGCGAAGGTGAACAGCGCGATCGGAAACGCTAGTAAAAGCCCATGCAGCGGTCGAACGACCGCGCCTGATAGTCCGTGGGTGCTCATGCCAGCCCTCTCCGTAAAGTCTGGCTTGGCTAACCGTCTGAACGGGAAATGGTTCACCGGCTTGACGTATCGGCGCCGCGTCATTTGCGCCCAAAGGGTCGATCAGACCGGCGCGAGAAGCACCAAGGTCTGAAACACGACGCCAATTCCGCCGAGCAGACCACCGGCGACCGCAAGCCGAAGACCAAAGGCGCGAGTCTCGTCCTTGGGCTTCTCTCTCAGCGAAACGATGCAGCACCAACACAAGACGGCGATCACCATCAGACAGATCAGGCTGAAGATCAGTCCCGCTCCGTTCCAGGCGCCGGCATCCCCACGCGCCACGTCGGCGGCGCTGGACAGCAGATACAGGCCCAGGAAATGGGCGGCCCAGATCAGAAGGCCGCCCAGCATAAGCAGCCAGAACCTCATGCGCCGACGCCCGGAAACAGGCGGATCAAAAGGGTCGTCGCCGCGCCCTGAACCGCTGTGAAGGCTACGAACAGGGCGACCACTTCGAACGTCGCCGGATAGCGGGACGACACCAGGCCGCAAAGCCAGCGCAGCAGGACGAACGGCCCCATCAATAGCGAGATGCCGACGAATGTCCCCTGCCAGGCCAACAGCGCATAGACGGTCGCGCCCTGGCTAGAGGCGTCGGGGCGCAGGCCCGAGTTCCACCAGGCCGAGGCCTCGGCCGCAAAGGCGCCGCCCGCCAACAGGGTGGCGACCAGCATCAGGACAGAGGCGATGCCGGCGCTGCGCGGCCGGTCCAGCTTCAGCGCGCCTTGAGACGCCCAGGCGCCGATTCCGGCGGCCGCCAGCAGACCCAGGGTCAATGGCAGCGAGCCGATCTCGGGCGGCGCCTGCCACAGGTCCGGCCGCCGGCTCCATAGGAAGACGTAGGAGAAGCAGGCCATGATCGCGACCATGCCCGACACGATCAGGGTGATGACCATCGCCCACCAGCCGTGACTGCTGGGGCCGGACACATAGGTCGGCAGTCGCACGCCGCCGCCGACGTCCACCGTCGCAGGACCGCTCGGTCGATCCAGTCCCCAGCACCATTTGAGGATGCAGTAGACGGCCAGCACGCCGCTGACCAAGGAGGCGACATAGGCCTGGATCGTCAGGATCAAGAAAAAGCCGGCGGTGAAGATCGCGCCCCAGACATACCAGCTGGACGGCCGGGGCATGCGCTGGAGATATTGAGGCTCGGCGTTGATCGGGCTGGTGATCATGGTCTCGCGCTCGCCGCGCGGCGCGCCGGGCAGGAAGTAGCGGCCGGCCTCGACATCGCGCGCCAGGTTCGGCTGGTCCCATACCGGATACAGGCTCTTGATCACCGGGACGGAGCGCAGCGAGTATCGACCGGCGGGCAGCCACTCCAGCCCCGGCCCGCCAAAGACATTGCCCGCGTCCTTCTCGCCGAAGGGCCGGAAGTTGCGGATCATGTCGATCATCCACAACACCACCGCCAGGCCGAATATGAAGGAGCCGACGGTCGAGATCATATTGGGCAGGTCCCAGCCCCGATCCGGCAGGTAGGTATAGACCCGGCGCGGCATGCCCATCAGCCCGGTCAGGTGCATGGGCATGAAGGTGACGTTGTGACCGACGAACATCAGCCAGAAGATCCACTTGCCCCAACGCTCGCTGAGCGGCCGGCTGCTGGACATCGGCGTCCAGTAGTAGATGGCGGCGAAGAGCGGGAAGACCATCCCGCCGATCAGGACGTAATGCAGGTGGGCGACGATGAAATAGCTGTCGTGGGCCTGCCAGTCGAACGGCACCATGGCGACCATCACCCCGGTCAGCCCGCCCATGACGAAGATCACCAGCCCCCCGACTGCAAACAGGCCGGGCGTGTTGAACCGCATCTTGCCCGCCGCCAGTGTGGCGATCCAGGCGAAGACCTGCACCCCTGCCGGCACGCTGACGGCCATGGAGGCGGCGCTGAAATAGTTGATCGAGATCTGCGGCATGCCCGTGGTGAACATGTGGTGCGCCCAGACGCCAAAGCTGATGAACCCGGTCGCCAGCATAGCCAGGACCACCAGCCGATAACCGACCAGCTTGGTCTGGGCGACGGCCGGGATCAGGGTCGACATCGCCCCCGCCGCCGGTAGGAAGATGATGTAGACCTCGGGGTGGCCGAAGAACCAGAACAGGTGTTGCCATAGCATGGGGTCGCCGCCCTTGGCCGCATCGAAGAAGGGCCAGCCCAGGGCGCGTTCTAGCTCCAGCAGCAGGGTCGACAAAATGATCGACGGGAAGGCGATGATGATCATGCAGGCGAAGATCAGCATGGCCCAGGCGAAGATCGGCAGCTTGTCCAGCGTCATGCCCGGCGCGCGCGTCTTCAGCACCCCGACGATGATCTCGATGGCGCCGGCGATGGCCGAAATCTCAATGAAGCCGATGCCCAAGAGCCAAAAGTCGGCGTTGATGCCCGGCGAGTAAGTCGTCGACGTCAGCGGTGGATACATGAACCAGCCGCCATTCGGCGCCAGACCGAAGAACAGCGAGGCGAAGAAGCACAGCCCGCCGACCAGATAGGCCCAGAAGGCGTAGGCGCTCAGCCTCGGGAACGGCAGATCGCGCGCCCCCAGCATCTGCGGCAGCAACAGCACGCCCAGCGCCTCGACCGCGGGCACCGCGAACAGGAACATCATCACCGTGCCGTGCATGGTGAAGATCTGGTTGTAGGTTTCCTGCGCCAGGAAGCCCGTCATCGGCAGGGCCAGTTGGGTGCGCATCAACAGCGCCAGCACGCCTGCCAGCACAAAGAACAGCATGGCCGCGCCGACGTAATAGACGCCGATGTAGTTGTTGTTGATCGCCGTGATCCACTCCCACGGCCGCCGCGGGCCACACCAGACCTCGTCGAGCTGCTCCAGCTCGCCCTCGGGCCGGGCTTCGGTGGTGGGGAAGCGTTTGTAGAGTTCGGGATCGAACCCGGTTTCCGAACTCATTTCAGGCTTTCCAGATAGGCGGCGACGGCGCGCACGTCCTGGCCCGACAGGACCGCATAGGACGGCATCCGGTTGCCGGGCTTTAGGCTCTGGCTGTCCGAAATCCAGCCGGCCATCGTCCCCTGATTGTTCGGCAGGATGCCGGCGCCCAGCGTCTGGCGCGATCCGACATGGGTCAGGTCCGGTCCCGCCAGACCGTTCGCCTCGGTCCCGCGAATGGTGTGACAGGCGGCGCAGCCCGAGGCGGCGAAGACGTTGCGCCCCTGGTCGATCAAGGCGAGCGGCCCCTGGGCCGAGGGCACGACGGCCGCCGGCCGCGACTGGCGCGCCAACCAGGCGGCATAGTCGTCCGGCGTATGGGCCACGACCACCAGCCCCATCAAAGCGTGAGGACCGCCGCAGTATTCGGCGCATTGGCCGCCGTAGGTCCCAGGCGCATCGGCTTGCAGGCGCATGAAGTTGCGGCGGCCGGGGATCATGTCGGTCTTTCCGCCCAGGCGCGGCACCCAGAAGCTGTGGATCACGTCCGCGCTTTCCAGCTCGAACACGACAGGCTGGCCGGCCGGGATGTGGACCTCGTTGGCGTCCTGGACGATTTCTCGCCCCTGACCGTCCAGATAGGCGACGCGCCACCACCACATTTCGCCAGTGACGCGCACCCGCATTTCGCCGGGCTTGGGCGCATCGGCCACCCGCGCGGTCGTGGTCAGCCCATAGACCAGCAGCCCGGTTAGAACGACCACCGGGAAGACCAGTCCCGCAATCCAGATCAGGCGTTCGCCGCCGACCTGCCGCTTCCACTTGCGCGGCCCGAACAGGGCGATGCCCAGCGCCACCGCCACCACGACCATGACCACCGCCGCCATGATGAACAGCACCCAGGCGACGGTCTGGATCGGTCCAGCGAACGGTCCCGCCGGATCCAGCACGGGCGGCGGCCAGCCGGCGATTCCGGGAGGGGCGTCAGTCTTCATCGAGCGTGTACAGATAGGCCGCGACGTCGCGGGCTTGGTCTTGCGTCAGGGGCATGGGCGGCATGGCGGTTCCGGGGTCCATCGACGGCGCGTCGATCAGCCAGCGGATCAGGACATCGGGCTGGTTCGGCAAGCGTCCGGCGATCAGGGGGCGCGCGCCGAACCCCGCTAGGTTCGAGCCAGACCGGCCCTCGGGCCAGGCGACGTCGGGAATCCGGTGACAGGCCGCGCAACCGACTTCCTTGATCACGGCCAGTCCGGCGGCCGCATCCGCCTGAACCACCGGCCGGGGTAGGTCGGACTTGTCCACGCAGGCGCACAGGGCGAGCGCCAGCGCACAGGCCGCCGCCCGTCGTCCGATCGCCTCACCCGTCGTCCGAAAATCCATCCGCCCCCCAAAGCTTCGCCAGAGCAATCCTCTTGTCGGAAGGAGGTTCCCAACTGCGACATGGAGCCTCGGCGCATCGCCCCAAGGAACCTTCGCCATAAGCAGGTGTTGCACCGCCGTGCGCGCCTCCCTTTCCGTCCTTGTTCTGCTGACCGGCCTCGCCGCCTGCGACTCCACGCCTGGCCAGACGGATCGCACCTTCACGGCGAATGGTCAGGTTATCGCCATGAGCGGCGGCGCCGGCGGGGCGGCCAACGCCTGCTTCACCTGTCACGGCCTGGACGGCGGCGGGGACGGGGTCGCCGCCCCGCGCCTGGCGGGTTTGGACGCCGGCTATCTGCAGAAGCAGTTGGAAGACTATGCATCGGGCCTTCGTCCCGACGACGCCATGACCCGCATCGCCGAGGCCTTGGACCAGCAGGGCCGACGCGAGGTCGCCGCCTACTACGCCGCCCTGCCCGCGCCGCCGACGCAAACGCCCGCGTCGATGGCGCCTGCGCCCGCCATCTATCTGAACGGCGACCCTTCGCGCGGCATCGTCGCCTGCGCCTCGTGTCACGGCGACCGGGGGCAAGGCTCGGGCCAAGGCGGCAATCCGCAGATCGCCGGTCAGCCCGCCGCCTACACGCTGGAACAGATCGACCGCTGGAAAGCGGGCAAACGCCGCAACGACCCGCGCGGCGTGATGGCCGCCGCCGTCAAATCGCTTTCGGACCCAGAAGCCCGCGCCATAGCGTCCTGGCTGTCGACGCAACCCGCTTCTCCAGCGCGCGCCAGCGCCGCTGCCACCGGGTCCGCTTCGGTCGAAGCAGCGGCACGACCGGCAGCATCGCGTGAAACACGTCGTCCCTATCGATCAGATGGTGCTTGAGCGCCGCGCCGGCGTGGATCGGGATCATAAGCAGTAGGGTGATGACCAATCCCAAGTGCATCCATTCCGCCGCCGCCTCGATCGCCCACAGCTGGGTGTTCGACAGATCCTGCAGCGGCAGCAACGGCCATTTAATGAAGCCCAACGTCTCCAGCTGACGCGTCCGATCCGTCGCCGAAATCATGGCCCAGCCCGACAGCGGCAGGCCGAACAGGCAGATGTAGAAGACATAGTGGGTCACATGGGCGGCCATGCTCTCCCAACCCGGCTTGTCCGCATCATTGATCAGGTCGGGCGCCAGCAGTCGCCATGACAGTCGGCCGATCACCAGGATCAGCATCAGCACGCCGATCGCAAAATGCAGGTCGTAGGCAGCCATCATGGCCCCGCCCACCGGCTGCCGCCCCATCCACCAGCCCCAACCAAGCTGGAAGATCACCAGCCCCGCCATCACCCAATGAAAGCCGATGCCGACGGGCGAATAGCGGCCCTCGTCATGGTGACCGGCCGCCCATTCCAGCAGCTGTCTGAACAGTCTTTCGATCATGCCGGATGCGCCTCGGCGTCCGGGCCGATCATCCGCCCCAGCCGCCACAGGGCGGCGAACAGATACAGCGCCGCCGCCGGCGCCCACATGATCAGCCCGGCCGCCTGCTGATCCTCCAGCGGCGTCAGGCCCCAGGCCAGGGTCGAATAGGCATGGGGCGCATAGACGGCCTGCCCCGCAAAGGTCAGCACCGCCCCAAGCAACCCCATCGCCAGCATTGCCGCCAACAGGGCGATGACCGCCGCCGGCGCAGACGCTGACCGCGCCGCGCACCAGAACCAGACGGCGCTCGCCAGCAGACTGATCTGCATCACCCAATAGACCGCATCGCTCGACAGGGCGGCACCATAGGCGTCGGGCGCGTGCCAGGCCCAGAACACCACCGCCTGCATCGCCGTCGCCAGGATCAGCGATCCATATCGTCTTATCGGCAGGGCCGCCGCCAGCAGGGGCGCGGCGACGCCGACCAACAGCACATGATGCACCGTCCGCGCGGAGAACAGCGCCGAACTGAGCGCGCACAGCGGGGAGACAAATCCAACGGCTAAAACAGCGACAGCCACCAGACCATAGCCGCGCCGCCGCCCTTCCAACCGCCAAAGGACCACCCCCGTCGCAGCGGCCAGAACAAGCAGCAACACCGGATCCAGGTTCCAGCGCCACTCGCCAAAGTCCGGCGCAGGTCCGCAGTAGGGCCGCCACGTCCCACCTGACGTCGTCGTCGGATCTTGCACCGCTAGCTGCCCCTTTCTCAAGCTCAGCTTCCAAAGCGGATGACGGTCCGTGCGGTTCCGAGCTTAACGTCTGCCGACGGGCTCACTGGCTCAGTCGCTCTCCATCCGCGACGACGCGTTGTCGCCGCGCAAGCAGCCGCTCAACCTTGGGGGCGCCATAGTCGTCAACTTGACGACACTGCGCCGATCATAACGGTGAGCGACAGGGTTCGGCCGGGCTTCAGGCCAACCAGACCATCATCCTCGCCAGCCGGAGCGTGGTGAGCGTCCGGGCGGTGAGTGACGGGTTCGACGCAACAGAAATCAGCGTCGACAGGCATGTAGACCTGGCTCCAGCGCGCGGCCGCGTCGGCGGTCAAGGTAACGCGGCGACCGCCGCCGTTCAGGAACGCCTCTCCGCTCCAGCCAGCGTAGGCGTGATCGACGAAGGGGGTATCGGCGAGATTTACGCCGTTCGACCAGTCCACAACCTCGGCGGCCGGCGCCAGTCGTTCCGGAATTTGACGGGCGTCGGTGATCCAGACCCTGTCGGCAGGAAGAGTGAGCCGGCTGTCTGGATGTCGGCGGAAATAGGGGTGCAGCCCTAGGCCTGCCGGCATGGTGTCCTCGCCCGTGTTCGTGACGGACAAGCCGATCTGCAGTCCTTCGCTGGACAGGGATACGCTTTGCCGCGCGAACCAGGGCCACGGCCAACCCTCGAGCTCGCCAGGCCAGTCTAACGTCATTGCGACTGAATCGGCGGATTGGCTTTCGACCGTCCAAGACCGCAGCCATCCTTCGCCATGGATCGCATGCGGCGCGAACCGATCGAGAACTGGCAGCTGACCCGAGCGCCCTTCGAACACGAAGCGACCGTCGGCGATCCGATTGGCGTAGGGAACCAGCGGGAAACAGGCCGTCTCCAAAATGTTGGTGGTCCCGTCTGGTGTGGGTCGGAACACCGGCTGACCGCGCCAGTCGAGGCTCAGGACAGACCCACCCAGTTCTGGCGCCAAGGTCGCGCGCCAGTCGCCGGCCCTTAGAGCGATCACAGCTTGATCCGGTTCTGCGGCAGACCCGGCGTCTCGACGCGCACACGATAAAGCCCCCCCAGCGTCGGTTGCTCAGCCCGCTTGTCGGCGTTCCCCAGCCATGCCGTGGTCATATAGAGATCGCGCAGGTCCGGGCCGCCGAAGGCCGCCTTGGTCACCGTCTGGACCGGCACGTCGATCTTGCCAATCCGCGTGCCATCAGGGGCGAAGCGGGCGACGCCCCAACCGTTGAACAGGCCGACATGCAGCACGCCGGCCGCATCCATGCTGGGACCGTCGGCGTAGCCGTCCTCGGTCACGGCGAAGACGCGCTTGTTCGACAGCAGGCCGTCCGCATGGTCGAAGGCCAGGACCGTCTTTTTCAGCGTATCGTGGTGATAGAGGGTGCGGCCATCCGGACTAAGGCAGGGTCCGTTGGTGACGCCATAGCCGTCGTCGTGCCGCGTCAGCTCGCCTCGGAACCAGCGATAAAGGGCGCCGGTCTCGACCTGTTCGCTGTCATCCATCGAGCCGAACCACAGCGAGCCGTCCGGCGCGACGAAGCCGTCGTTCAGCCGGTTCTGGGGTCGGTCTTCCTCGAGCGGCTGGAAGCGCGAGAAGTCGCCCTCCTCCGGGTCGAAGCGATACAGACCGCCCCGCACGCCGCAGATCAGCGAACCGTCCTCGGCGGGCAGGGCGAAACCGGTCTGATCGGGCGTGTCCCATGACCGTTTCCCACCAGTCGCGGGGGTGTAGCGGTGCAGCTTTCGACCTTTGATATCGACGAACCACACCGCGCCGCGCGCGGCGTCCCAGACGGGGCCTTCGCCCAGTTCCGCCTGCACGTCCCAGATCAGTTCAGCTTTGCCCACGAATCAACTCTCGGAATAGGATGTGTCGATCCGACTATAGAGCCATTCCACTCCCTTCACCGATTACGCCCGATGACTCCTGCTCCGCTGAAACGCATTCTGATCGTCGGGGGCGGCACGGCCGGCTGGATGGCGGCCGCAGCACTAGCGCACGTCACGCGCGGCACGGTGAAGGTCGAGTTGGTCGAGTCGGAGGTTATCGGCACGGTCGGCGTCGGCGAGGCCACCATTCCGCCGATCCTGCTGTTCAACCAGTTGCTGGGCATCGACGAAAACGAATTCATTCGCGCCACTCAGGCGACCTACAAGCTGGGCATCCAGTTCAACGACTGGTTCCAGAAGGGGCGGAGCTATTTCCACCCGTTCGGAACCTATGGCACGCGCATCGACGCCGCCTCCTTCCACCAATACTGGCTGCGGCTGAACAAGGCGGGGCTGGACGACGACCTGGACGCCTATTCCGTCACGACGATGGCGGCGCGATCGGGCCGGTTCACCCGGCCTGACACCGACCCGCGCGGCGCCGCCTCGCAGATGACCTACGCCTTCCATTTCGACGCCGGCCTGTACGCCAGGTTCCTCCGTCAACGCGCCGAAGCGAACGGCGTCGTGCGGTATGAGGGCAAGATCGCCGACGTGCGCCTGCGCGACGGCGACGGCTTCATCCAGTCGGTGCGGCTGGATGACGGACGCGAGCTGGAGGCAGACTTCTTCGTCGACTGTTCGGGCTTCCGCGGCCTGCTGATCGAAGGCGCGCTGAAGACGGGCTACGAGGACTGGACCCACTGGCTGCCGGCCGACCGTGCGGTGGCCATGCCCTGCACCCGCGTCGGCGATCCGACGCCCTACACCCAATCGACGGCCCTTGAAGCGGGGTGGCGCTGGCGCATTCCGCTGCAGCACCGCACCGGCAACGGCTATGTCTATTGCAGCCCCTTCATCTCGGACGACGAGGCCCAGGCCAAGCTGCGCGCCTCCCTGGACGGCGAGGCGATGGCTGAACCCAACTTCCTGCGGTTCACCACCGGTCGCCGAAAGAAGACCTGGAACAAGAACTGTCTGGCCTTGGGCCTGGCGTCGGGTTTCCTGGAACCGCTGGAGTCGACCAGCATCCATCTGGTGCAGTCAGGCATATCCAAACTGCTGCTGCACTTCCCCGACACTGGCTTCGCCCAAGCCGATATCGACAACTACAACCGCATGATGCGGCTGGAGACCGAGCGCATCCGCGACTTCATCATCCTGCACTATCACGCAACGGCGCGCGACGACTCGCCCCTGTGGCGTCACGTGCGGACCATGCCGATTCCCGAGACGCTAAAGCAGAAAATGGATCAGTTCCGCAGCCGGGGCCGCATCTTCCGCTATGAGGACGAGCTGTTTCAGGAGACGAGCTGGATCGCCGTGCTGCTCGGCCAGGGCGTCATCCCCGAGCGGCATGATCCGATCACGGAGACCATCCCTCTGGAGCAGGTCCAGCAATGGTTGCAGAAAATGAAGGCGATGATCCAGCATGGCGTGGCGCGGATGCCGACCCACGAGGCCTTCATCGCCGCCAACTGCAAGGCGCCGCCGCTGCAACAAGGCGGCGACGCCTAGAGCGAAATCCTGGAGCCTGATTCACGGCGTCAGCGGAATCGCGAAGCGATCCCTCCTCGACCGATCACGCTTTAGGGCCGTCAGTGGTTGTCGCGCGGCAGGCCGATGGTGTCGACGATGCGGTGGTATTTGACGGCGGGCTCCAGCACGGCGCCGGTTTCCAGCTGGCCGACCACGTCGCGCTGCATTTCCTGCCACGGGGTCTGGGAGGCGGGGTATTTGTAGCCGCCTGCCGCCTCGAACGCCTGGCGACGCTCGGACAGTTCCTCCTTGGAGATAAGGATGTCGGCGCGGCCGGTGTTCAGATCGATGCGGACCCGGTCGCCGGTCTTCAGCAGGGCGATGTTTCCACCCGCCGCCGCCTCAGGCGAGGCGTTCAGGATCGAGGGCGAGCCGGAGGTACCGGACTGACGCCCGTCGCCGATGCAGGCCAGGGCGCTGACGCCCTTCCTGATGAGGTATGCCGGCGGGCGCATGTTCACGACCTCGGCCGCGCCCGGATAGCCGATGGGGCCGGCGCCGCGCATGAACAGCAGGGTCTGTTCGGTGATGCCCAGGCTCTCGTCGTCGATGCGATGGTGATAATCCTCGGGCCCGTCGAACACGACAGCCGGGCCCTCGAAGGCATTCAGATCGTCGGGATTGGAGAGGTAGCGCTGGCGGAACTCGTCCGAGATCACGCTCAGCTTCATGATGGCCGAGTTGAACAGATTGCCGCTGAAGACGACGAAGCCGGCGTCGGTCTTCATCGGGGCGTCGAAGCTCTTGATGACATCGGGCAGTTGGATCTCGGCGCTCTTGCAGTTCTGGCCGATGGATTTGCCGGTGACGGTCAGGGCGTCTTCGTTGATCAGCCCCTGCTTCATCAGTTCGGAGACGACGGCGGGGACGCCGCCGGCATGGAAATAGTCCTCGCCCAGATATTCGCCGGCGGGCTGGAGGTTGACCAGCAGGGGCACGTGAAGCCCCTCAGTCTGCCAGTCCTGCAACGGCACATCGACATGGGCGTGGCGGGCCAGCGCCGTCAGGTGGATCGGGGCGTTCGTCGAACCGCCGATGGCCGAGTTGACAACGATGGCGTTGTGGAAGGCTTCCTTGGTCAGGATGTCCGACGGCTTCAGGTCCTCACGCACCATCTCCACGATGCGCAGTCCGGTCTCATAGGCGACCTGGGCGCGTTCGCGGTACGGCGCCGGAATGGCGGCCGAGCCGGGCAGCGACATGCCCAGCGCCTCGGCCAGAGAGTTCATCGTCGTCGCCGTGCCCATGGTGTTGCAATAGCCCACCGACGGCGCCGACGACGCCACTAGTTCGATGAAGCCGTCATAGTCGATCTCTCCGGCCGCCATCATTTGACGCGCCTTCCAGATGATGGTTCCCGACCCCGTGCGTTCGCCCTTGTGCCAGCCGTTCAGCATCGGGCCGACCGACAGGGCGATCGCGGGGATGTCCACGGTGGCGGCGGCCATCAGACAGGCGGGCGTGGTCTTGTCGCAACCGATGGTCAGGACGACGCCATCCAGCGGATAGCCGTAGAGGCTTTCGACCAGACCCAGATAGGCCAGGTTGCGGTCCAGACCGGCCGTCGGGCGCTTGCCGGTTTCCTGGATCGGGTGAACCGGGAACTCCATGGCGATGCCGCCCGCCTCGCGGATGCCTTCGCGGACGCGCTCGGCCAGGACCAGGTGGTGGCGGTTACAGGGCGACAGGTCCGAGCCGGTCTGGGCGATGCCGATGATCGGCTTGTTCGACTGAAGCTCTTTGCGCGTCAGGCCGTAGTTCAGATAGCGCTCAAGATACAGCGCCGTCATGTCCGGGTTCTCCGGATTATCGAACCAGGCGCGGCTGCGGAGCGGCTTCTTGGGCTTTGAGGTGTCGGTCATTCAGGTCCAGCCGCCATCGACGACATAGTGTTGATTGGTGATCGCCCCCGCCTCGTCCGAGCACATGAAGACGACGACGCGAGCGATATCTTCGGGTACGAGCCGGCGCTTGAGGCACTGGTTGGCGTAGATGTCTTTTTCGGTCTCCGGCGTGACCCAGAGCTCCAGCTGGCGCTCGGTCATAATCCAGCCGGGGGCGACGGCGTTCACCCGCACGCCGAACTCGCCGAAATCGCGGGCCAGCGAACGGGTCAGTCCGATCACCGCCGACTTGCAGGCCGTATAGGCAGCCATGCCCCCCTGGCCGATGACCCAAGAGGTCGAGCCCAGATTGACGATCGCACCCTTGCCCGTCGCTTTCATGTCAGGCAGCACGGCTTGGGCGGCGAAAAACTGGTGCTTCAGGTTCACCGCTATCCGGCCATCCCAATACTCTTCGGTCACCTCCAACGTGGCATGGCGTTCGTCATGGGCGGCGTTGTTGACCAGAATGTCGATGGGGCCGAAGGCGTTACGCACCGTGGCTATGGCGGCCTTCAAGGCCGAAATGTCTGTCAGGTCACAGGCGACGAACAGCGCATCCCGCCCCAGCTCCGATTGCAACTTGGTCCCACGTTCGGCGTCGATGTCCAGAAATCCAACCTTGGCGCCTTGGGCATGGAAGGCGCGGACGATGCTTTCGCCGATGCCGCCGGCGCCGCCGGTGACGATGGCGATCTTGCCCTTCAGATCGGAATAGATGGCGGCCATAGACGACGCTTTCTCGACGGACGACCGTCTGGACGGCCATCAGGTCTTTTCACAAATGAAAGTCGTTGCCGTCAACAAAAATCAAGCTTGGGAGACGGCGCTCATTTGATCCGAGATCGCCGCCGCGGTTTGAACCAGCAACGCCGCAGCCTCCTCCTTGCTGCTCGAGGACGCCGCCTGCTCGATGAAGGGGGTGATCAGGGTGGCGATAATGCCGTCGGACCCCATGATCGGCGCCACCAGGTCCGTAACCCCCTTCACGAAATCGCTGGCGCGCTCGACGTGATCGCCTTGCGTCATCGCCACCGCGCGGTGGGCGAAATCATCGACTTCTGATGCTCCGAACTGCGCGGCGAGGACGGCGTGCAGTTGCATCCGCGCTCGCTCGTTGGCGCGCGAATAGAACATCAGACCAGATGTGGCGTGCAGGATGCTGCGCCGATAGCCGATGCGGACGGAATAGCCGAGGTCGCCGGGGCTCTCGATTCGGGCGATGACCACGATCTGGTCGCCGGACGGCACGACAAGGTGACAGGATTGCAGCGTGTTCGACGCGAGGTCTCGCATCGCCGGCATCGCCACATCGACCAGTGACTTTATCGGAGCCTGGGTCATGCCCAAGGTGAACAGCCGATTGGTCAGACGATAGCCTTCGGAAGACTGTTCGATATAGCCGCGAAACTCCAATACCTGGATCATGCGAAACAGTTCGCTGACCGAGCGCCCGAGGGTCACAGACATCTGAGACGGCGTCATCGCCTCGCCTTGGGACGAGAGCAGTTCCAGTACGTCCAGACCCTTTTCCAGAGCCGGAGCGCGGTATTTGCGGTCGTCGGCGGCGTCTTGGTCGGTCATGAAGGTTCTCTGATGAACGCCCCAAATAAGGGTGGCGCGCAGCACGGTGAAGCAATCGATGGCAATGACATTACATTACTGCGGGTGAAATCTCTACGCACATATAAAAACACATTGCGACAGTCTGACGCCTCGACTAGGGTTTGGTCCAAGCTCGGCTAAGGAGCTGCATTGGGGGAAGTGCACCATGTCGCTCGCAGGCATCGATCTGGCGATTCTGGCGATCTACGCCATCTTCATCTTTGGCCTGGCCCAGTGGGTGTCGCGCAGCAAGGCGGGCGAGCAGAAGACATCCACAGACTATTTCATGGCGTCCAAGAGCCTGCCCTGGTGGGCCATCGGCGCTTCCCTGATCGCGGCCAATATCTCGGCCGAACAGATCATCGGGATGAGCGGATCCGGCTATGTGATCGGCTTGGGCATCGCCTCCTATGAGTGGATGGCAGCCCTGACCCTGCTGATCGTCGGCAAGTTCTTCCTGCCGATCTTCCTGCGCAACGAGATCGTGACGATGCCGCAGTTTCTGCAGCAGCGGTACGGGCCGACGATCCGCAATGTGATGGCCGTCTTTTGGCTGCTGCTCTACGTCTTCGTGAACGTGACCTCGATCCTGTGGCTGGGCGCCATCGCGGTGCACACCGTCACAGGCTTCAACCAGGACTACGCCATCGTCGCCATCGGTGTCTTCGCCCTGGCCTATCAGCTGTGGGGCGGGTTGAAGGCCGTGGCCCTGACAGACATCGTGCAGGTGGCCCTGCTGGTCTGCGGCGGCCTGATCATAGGCTTCATCGCCCTGTCGACGATCGGCGGCGCGGGCGGAGCGGCGGCGGGCTTCCATACCCTTATCACCCAGTTCCCGGACAAGTTCGACATGATCCTGTCCAAGGACAACCCCCACTATCAGGAGCTGCCGGGCATCGCCGTCCTGCTGGGCGGCCTATGGGTCATGAACATCAGCTACTGGGGCTTCAACCAGTATATCATCCAGCGCGCCTTGGCGGCCAAGTCGCTGCCGGAAGCCCAGAAGGGCATCGCCTTCGCCGCCTATCTGAAACTGCTGATGCCGGTGATCGTGGTGCTGCCGGGCATGGCGGCGCTGATCCTGGCCCCCAATCTGTCGGCGCCGGATCAGGCCTATCCGACAATGATGAACCTGCTGCCGGTGGGTCTGAAGGGACTGGTCTTCGCGGCCCTGATCGCCGCCATCATCGCCTCGCTGGCGTCCAAGGTGAACTCGATCTCGACCATCTTCACCCTGGACCTCTACGCCAAGATCAAGAAGGACACGCCCGAGCATCAGCTGGTCACGGTCGGCCGCATCGCCGCCGTGGCCGCCGTCATCATCGGCATCCTGACCGCCCGTCCTCTGCTGGGCGGCTTCGATCAGGCGTTCCAGTTCATCCAGGAATTCACCGGCTTCTTCACTCCCGGCATCGTGGTCATCTTCATGCTGGGCCTGTTCTGGAAGCGGGCCTCCGAAGCCGGCGCCCTGACCGCCGCCATCGGCTCTGTCGTCCTGTCGGCCATCTTCTGGTGGTTGCAGGAAACCGGTCAGTTCATCTTCCCCTTCATGAACCGGGTCGGCGTCGTCTTCGTCGTCTCGCTGATCGCAGCGGTGATCGTGTCCCTGCTGGTCCCGGCCAAGCCTGACGCCATGAAGATCAAGCTGGACAAGATCAGCTACAAGACCTCGCTGGGCTTCAACCTGGCGGCGGTCGGCGTGATCGCCTTCCTGATCCTGGTCTATTCGATCTGGTGGTGAGGTGAGTGCAGCGACCGAACTGATCGGGGTCGATTGGGGCACCAGCAATCTTCGCGTCATGCGGATCGCCCAGGGCGGCGCGGTGCTGGACAGCCGCTCCGACCCGCGCGGCGCCGGCGGCCTTGCGCCGAACGAGTTCCACGGCGTGCTGACCGAGGTCGCGGGCGACTGGCTGGACGACCGCCTGCCCGTCCTGATCAGCGGCATGGCCGGGGCGCGGGGCCGGTGGCGTGAAATGGCTTATCTGCCCTGCCCCGCCGGCGTCGCCGATCTGGCGAGAGGCGTGGCCAGTCCCGACGACGCGCCCCACGTCTCCATCGTGCCCGGGGTCGCCGTGTTCGAGGACGGCCGCCTTCAGGACGTGATCCGCGGCGAGGAGACCCAGGTTTTTGGTTTGGATGCGCCCGATGACGCCGTCGTCGTCGGCCCCGGCACCCACAGCAAATGGATCCGCACCGCTGGCGGCCGGGTCGCGGATTTCCGCACCTTCATGACCGGCGAACTGTTCGCCGCAATCCGCAAGGGCACAATCCTTGGCGCCGGCATGGGTGATCCCGGCGTGGACGACGACGCCTTCGCCGCTGGTGTCGAGCGATCATTGCGCGACCCAGCCCTAACCGCCGCCCTGTTCTCAGTGCGGGTTGAAGGTTTGGCCGGACGCCTTTCAGCGGCATCCTCGGCCGACTATCTATCCGGCCTGCTGATCGGGGCCGAGGTCGCGGCCCAAGCTGACGCCAACCACCGCCCCGTCATCCTGCTCGGCGCCGAGGCCCTGAGCCGCCGCTACGCCGCCGCCCTGGCGCAGGGCGGTTTCCAAGACGTCCGTATCGCGGACGGCGCCGCCGCCACGGCCAAGGGTCTGTGGCGCATTCACGAGGCCGCACACCGATGATCCCTGTTTCCATTGAAAGCCTGGACGCC
Source organism: Brevundimonas vesicularis NBRC 12165 (assembly GCF_001592205.1). GTDB lineage: Bacteria > Pseudomonadota > Alphaproteobacteria > Caulobacterales > Caulobacteraceae > Brevundimonas > Brevundimonas vesicularis. The sequence goes on from NZ_BCWM01000007.1 coordinate 81,453, forward strand.
CTGCCGCTAATCGCCATCCTGCGCGGCCTGAAACCGGAAGAAGCGGTCGAGATCGGCGAGGCTATCGTCGCCGCCGGTTTCCGATGCCTGGAAGTGCCGCTGAATTCGCCCGAGCCGCTGGAAAGCATCCGCCGCCTGCGCCAGGCCTTGGACGGCCGCGCCTTGGTCGGCGCCGGCACTGTGCTGAACGTCGCAGCAGCGCGCGAAGTCGCAGAGGCCGGCGGCCAGCTGATCATCTCGCCCAACACCAACGTCGAGGTGATCGCCGAGACCAAGACCCTGAGTTTGCTGTCCCTGCCCGGCTTCTTCACCCCGTCCGAGGCTTTCGCCGCCCTGGACGCCGGCGCCGACGCGCTGAAGCTCTTCCCCGCCGAGGTCGCCGGCCCCAAAGGCCTCAAGGCCGTCCGCGCCGTCCTGCCCGCCGAAACCCGCATCTATCCCGTCGGCGGCGTCGATCCCGACAGCATGTCCGCCTGGCGCTCAGCCGGCGCCTCCGGCTTCGGCATCGGCTCGGCCGTTTTCAAGCCAGGGCAGACGCCGGAACAGGTCGGTCTTCAAGCCGCCGATTTCCTGGCCCGGTGGAACGGTTCCTAGGCAGGTTTCAGTAGCGATCATGCCCTGACTGATGAGGCTTGTGCGCCGGACCGAGCTTCGGTCTTATCCCGCCAAAGGCCTCAGCAGCTACATTGAGCCGGGATAGAGCGGTGCTGTCGATCAATTCCGACAGGCGACTTTGTGAGCGCCCTATCCTCATCGATGGGTGAGCGCTTTGTTCAAGGAACGGATCGTCAGATAGGTCTGACCATCGATCTCATAGCCCTGCGAGGAATGACGGATAACGAAGTCGGCTCCTGCTGCTGAGGCGCTAATCCCTAAGCCCATGCGTTTAGCGGCGCGTCCCAGCCAGACCGCCGCAGGCTCTTCGGCCTCGACAAAAACACTTCCACGGCTGGTCCCACGCGTTTCGAACCGGCCGCTCGTCATCGAGAACGCCACGTTGGCCTGATCGAACGCCGTGCCGATGGCGCCCGACAAGGCCACATCCTCGGGCGCGCCATCGACGAAACGACCTTCGCCCGGCAGCAGCCAGATTCGGTCCGCCGTGCTGAGCGACAGCTCCAGGTCATGGCTGGAAAGGAGGATCGAGACGCCCGTTTCGTGCGCGATCCGACGGAGGGTCGCCATGATGGTCACCCGACTCGGTAGGTCCAGGAAGGCCGTGATCTCGTCGAGCAACATCACCTGCGGCCGTTGGGCTAAACCCCTTGCGATCATGATCCGCTGTCGTTCGCCGTCCGACAGGCTGTCGACGAAGCGGTCGCGTAAATGCTCGCCCTCAACCTGCTCCAGGGCCCCGACGCAGATTTCGCGATCCTCTTCCGATAGCGAACCGGTCCAGCCGGTGTAGGGCTGCCGCCCCATCTCGACGAGTTCATGAACCCGCAACGCGCCGACCTGTGGCCTGTCGGTCAGAACCACGGCGACCTTTCGCGCCCGCTCGGCGGCGGACCACTGGCGCACCGGCCGGCCATCCAGACGAGCCTCGCCATCGACCGCGGGAATGAAGCCTCCCAACGTCCGCAGCAGGGTGGACTTGCCTTGGCCGTTTCGCCCCAGAAGGCAGATGAACTCGCCGGGTTCGACGACAACCTGCTCAAGCGTCGAGAGGACGTTTTTCCCGTATCCGATCTGAAGACGATCTATTGCGTACATCAGCCCTCCCCTCCGCGCAGACTGCGCGACTTCAGCAGGAGCAGGATGACCAGCGGGGCGCCGATCAGCGCCAGGATCGCGTTGAGGTGCAGGAAATGCTGCTCCCACGGCAGATGAACGACCAGATCCGCTGCGAGGGCCAGCACGGCCCCGATCAGGGCCGTCGCCGGGATCAGGGCGCCGATCCGCGCCGACCCGATCAGGCCGCGCGCCAGATGCGGCACGATCAGGCCGACAAAGGCCACGGGACCACAAAAGGCCGTCACGGGGGCGGCGAGCAGGATCGTCGTCCCCAGCACCAATCGCCTGAGCCGGGGCACGTTGACGCCGAGGCTCTCCGCATAGACGTCGCCCAGAAGGAGAGCCGTCAGTGGCTTGGCCAGCACGACAGCGCCGATCATCCCTATGGCCAGCAAGGGCGCCAGGGTGGCGAAGTCGCCCCAGACCACATTGGCGAAGGTGGCGTCGTTCCAGGCGGCGAAGACTCGGCCCTGGCTGCGGTTTGTGAAGTGCAGCAAGACGCTGATCAGACCTTGGGCGAGGAAGCCCAGCATCAGTCCCAACACCAACAGGGTGACCGTGCCCACGCGGCGCGCCATGGCGCTCATGGCCACGGCCACGCCGAGCGTGCCCAGAACCGATCCTGCGACGACCCCCAGTCCGGCCAACCCGGTCAGCATCATCAGGAAGCCGGGGCCGACGACAGCGCCGGCGACGATGACCAGGGCTGCGCCGAACTGCCCTCCCGCCATCAGGCCAAGCGACCAGGCGTCGGCCAGCGGATTGCGGAACAGGGTTTGCATCAACAAACCGGCGAGGCCCAGGGCCGCGCCGCCGATCACGGCCGCCAGGACCCGAGGCAGGCGCAGATCAACGACGATGCGCGATTCCATCGACCCCGATCCGATCGAACCCAGGCCGGACAGCACCTCTCCCGGGCTGAGCATGACCTGACCGATCATCAGGCTGGCCAGGATCACGACCAGGAGGACGAGGGCCAGCCCGCCAACAAGCGCGGACCGCGCGAAGGCGGTCATCGATAGGCGCCCCGAGCGATTGGCTTGAGGAAGCGAAAGGGTTCGCTGACCAAATCCGGATGAAGCGCCTTTACGAAGTCCGCCAGAACCCAGTCGGGCCGCACAAAGGCGGTCTGGTACCAATCATAGGCGTTAGCCGAGAGATTGCTGCGCCCGGTGTTGGCGAACAATCGTCCGGCGCGGAAAGCTGGCGAGACGCCCTCCACCAAGGTGCTGCGCGGCGGGGCTGCGTGCAGGTCGCCGACGATCCAGACCTGCGCCTGGTCCGCCACCGGAAGTATTTGTTCCGTGGCCAGGGTTTCGGACGACCATTTGCGCGGGTCTTCCGGCCGAACCAGCAGGTTGCGCCCGCCGGCGTCGGCCAGATACGCCTGTTCCGCCCCTCGGACGGTGGCGACCCAGCGATCTCCGCCAGCCGGATAGGCCCACAGCGTCGGCACGGGCGGGCGCACGGTGGCGGCGGCTTTGAGCACCTGGGCCCGCGTCTCGATCTGGTCGAACAGGCGATCAGCTTCGGCCTCCCGCCCGGTCAGGAGGCCATGCAGGCGGACCCACTCGGCGCGTCCGAGATAGGTAGGTTCGTCTTCGGCGAAGGTCGGCGCCACGATCAGGCCGAGACGCCGGGCCCGATCCAGCACCGGGGTATGGGCGAGGTCGGACAGCCGCATCAGGAAGACGTCCGGCCGGGCGGCCAGCAGAACGTCAAGATTGGGCGGGGCATGCCAGTTATAGCCGATCTGGCCAATGCGGCCCTCGATGACGCCACGCCGCACATCGTCGTCGAAAGACACCCGACCGCCCACCGCCACCAGCCGGTCGTTGACGCCGAGTTGGCCCAGGAAGGCCTCGTCCGAACTGGCGTTGGCGGCGATCCGCATCACAGGCGTCCGGATCAGGGTGGCGTGCCGCAACGCGGCGGGCAGGCTCGGCTCCGGCCCGGCGCGCGGCGCCAGGACCAGCACAGCCTCCTGCTCCTGCGCCTGGCCGCCGCTCTGGTCGGCCACCGGCGCCCGTAGTCGCGCCACCGTGTAACCGTCGTAGCGCTCGAGTTTGAGATAGCGGGCATGTCTGAGTGGAATCGCCGTCCCGCTGGCGCCGCCCTTGACCGCCGGCACATCCCGACCCTCCGAACAGGCTGAGAGCGCCGATGCGCCAGCGGTGAGCAGAAATGATCGTCTCAGCATGTCTCGCCGCCTCCCGCGCGCGCGGCACAGAAAAATCAATCCTCGGGGGTGACTAAACGCAACGTTATAGCATAACAAGCCCGATCATTTTGTTCGGGGGAATTCTATGAAACTGCTGTTTGCCACGTCCGGCCTCGCCGCCCTTCTCGCCGCGCCGGCGTTGGCGCAGGACGCTCCGATCACCACTGCCGACGACGACGCCGTCGAGTTGGACGCCGTCACCGTCTTTGGCCGCCCGCTCGGCCGCGTCCCAGGCGAGACCGCGACCAAGACCGGGACCCCGGTTCTGGAAACGCCGTTCACGATCAACATCGTGACGCGGGAGCTGTTGGACCTGCGAAACGTCTCGAACATTGGTGAAGCCGCCGAGACCGTCAGCGGCGTGCAGCGCACCATCGGCTTCTCGGGCAACCAGCGCTTCCGCATACGCGGCTTCCAGAACATCTCGACCCTACGCGACGGTTTTCGCCAGTCGGTCAGCCAACCGGAGATCGACCTGCAGGGCGTCGAGAGCATTGAGGTGCTGAAAGGCCCGGCATCGGCGCTCTATGGCCGCTTCGAACCGGGCGGCGTGGTCAACTTCGTCTCCAAGAGACCCTATGGCTGGTCGGGCGGCGAGGCCTTCGTGGTCGGCGGTTCGCACGACTACTGGCGCGGCGGCCTGGACGTGAACGCGCCGATCACCGCCGATGGCATGGTGCTGGCGCGCCTCAACGTCGGCTATGAGAACGCGGGCAGCTACCGCGACCTGGTCGATAACGAGCAACTCTACGTCTCGCCCGTCGTGGAATGGCGTCCGGACGCCGAAACCAGTCTGCTGGCCCGGCTCGAATATCTCCAGCGCGACGCCGCTTTCGACCGCGGCTTCGGCAACAACGCCGCCTTCCTCGATCAGCCGGTCAGCCGAAACTACGGCGAAGACTTCATGCTGATCGAGAAGGAGCAGTGGGTCGCCGGCCTGGAGTTCAATCACCGTCTCAACGCCGATTGGCGCCTGCGCCTGGGCGGCTTCGTCTCGGCCGTGGACGTGCCGGAGGAACAGTTCTTCAACTACGGCTTCCCGCCTCTGTCCGGAACGACCGTCAACCGCAGCTTCGTCAGCTACGACGAGACCCAGGACGATCTGACCCTGCAGGCCGAGCTCTATGGTCGGATCGTCACCGGTCCCCTCACTCACCGCCTGCTGATCGGCATCGACCACAGCCGGGATGAACTCTCGTTCCTGAATGGGCAGATCGCCTACGGCCAGCCCATCGATCTTCTAAATCCCGTCCGCACCGGCCGTCCGACAAGCTACCTCCCGGTCGGCGACAGCCACTATGACTACACCTCGACCGGCTTCTATGTTCAGGACGAGATCGCCTGGAACAATTGGCGCCTGCTGTTGGGTGGGCGACTGGAGGACGTCGAAACCTACGCTTTCACAGCCGACTTCGTCGATCCGGGCGTCAGCCGCACCGACCGCCCCTTCTCTCCCCGGGCCGGCCTGACCTATCTGGTCACGCCGGACTGGTCGATCTATGGCAGCTGGGCCCGGTCCTCGCGCAACGAGGGCGACGCCGGCCTGCTCGAAAGCGGTCTGACGCCCAAGCCCACGCACGGCGAGCAGTTCGAGCTTGGAACCAAGGCGCTGGCGTTCAACGGCCGGGCCGAAATGACCCTGTCAGCCTTCGAGATCACCAAAACCGACGCCGTGGTCTCCGATCCCAACGACTTCAATCTCGTCATCCAGGCCGGTGAAATTCGCGTGCGAGGCGTGGAGGCGGAAGTATCGGCGCGACCGCTCAATCCCTGGACCCTCGTCGCCTCCTATGCCTACAGCGACAGCGAGATCGCCGAGGACACCAACACCTTCATCGTCGGAAACCGGCTGGCCGGCGTTCCGGATCATCAGGCCGCCCTGTGGACCTCGTGGGCGTTCGACGGTTCCCTAATCGGGCTGACAATCGGCGGCGGCGTCTTCCACGCCTCCAGTCAGGCGGCCACCACCAGCAACAATCTCGATCTGCCGGGCTACACTCGACTGGATCTGAACGCCGCCTACGGATTTGGCCACGGTTACGAGGTGCGACTGAACATCGACAATGTCACCGACGAGACGATCTTCATCACCGGCGGCTTCTCCCAGATCTATCCGCAAGCCCCACGCACCGCGCGCCTGACGCTAAGCCGGCGGTGGTAGGATGCGCTTCGTCCCGTTTGCCGCCAGCCTGATCGCCCTGACGACCGCGCCGGTCGCTGCGGCCGAGGCTTTCAAGCCCGACGTCGGCGTCTCGCCGACTAGAGAGGCCGCGGCGCTGAACCATGTCTTTGTCGTCGTGGACGCCGAGACCTTCGCCGCCATCCGAGACAGCACGGCGCTCGCCGCGCTTCTGGGGCGCACCGACAAGGGCCTGCCTGACTACGCGCCTCCCGCTCCCGGCGCGGATCGGGTCTTCTTCCGTGGGCGGCAGACCTATCTGGAAATCTTTGCGCCGAACAATCGTTTTGGAGAACCCGTTGGCAAGGTCGGGCTTGCCATCGGCCATGACGACCGGACGGACTTCGACGCTCTCGACGCCGCTTGGCGATTAGCCTGTCCGAACGGGTTCAGACGCACGCCCGTGACCTATGGGCGCGTCGAGCCCCCCATTCCTTGGTACGATGCGATCCAGTGCGACGAGACCGCCACCGGTGACCATCTCGCCGTCTGGGCCATGGTCTATCTGCCGCAGTTCCATGCCTGGCAGGCGGGTGACGTCGCGGAGCCACCGCGGACGGCCCGCGCCGATATCCTCGCTGCTCGGGCGGCGCAAGGCCAGGGCCTCTTCGACATCGTCGAGCTGTCCCTCGACGTGACCCCTAACACCTTCGATCGGCTCGCCGAGCAGCTGACGCGGGCGGGCCTAAGCCGCCAAGACACGACCGACGGCGCGGCGTTTCGGGGATTCGACTGGGGTCTGGAGCTACGCCGCGCCGATCGACCGCAACTTAGGGCCATCACGTTCAGCACCGGCGCAGCCCTCGCCGAGCCGTTTCCCCTGGGCACGGGGACGCTCTTGCCTAACGCCCACGGCCAGATGCGATGGATGCCCTGATCATCAAATTTGGAGGTGGGGTCTCCCAATCGCCGAAACAGCCTTTGCAGGCAGCAACCGACCCTCGACCTGCTGGCAGGTTCGGCGCTGGTTGCCGTCTGCGTCCGGGTTACAAAGAAGCGCCATGCGGCGACCATTGGGCAAGCGGAGTTGATCGTAGAGAGGATCCGTTGCGTCATGCCGCGGAAGGCATCCAGATCAGACCCGGTCAGGTTCATTCACAAATACAGATTCACGCCAGGCTGCAGAAAACAGTGGCGGCATAAGCGACTAGGACTGATGACCTTCTCTAGCCCGACGGCAGTCGCCGCTCCGGCCTTGGCTCTCTCGGAATCACCGTGTAGCGACGAAAGGGATTGTCGCCTGCAACGCCTCACGTACGGCTTCTTCCTGTGCGAGTTTGATGCCTGCCTCCACCTCTGCTTCCACTTCTCGGGGAAGCTTGACCAAGTCGCTGGCGAGGTCCGCTCGGTCATCGGCGATCTGATCAACTTCCAAATGCCCGGCTACAGTGGTGTGAAGCATGGGCACGTTGGTCACAGAGACGAAGGCGCGTGGGTCGGCGGGAGCTTTCGCCGCGCTCTCGGACACTCGTCCAGCGTGCTGAACAGGTGATTTGCCAGGCGGAGACAATCTACGGGCGTAAGCCTGCGGCGTCAGTCAACACCGCTTCGAGTGCGGCCGGGTTCGGTATGGTCGCTTCGCCAAGCTTCGAGGACGGCACGGGCGTGCGGCAGGGATCGCAACAGCGTCTCGTTCAGCAGTCCGTCGCGCAGCAGGCCGTTGAAGCTCGCGTTGCAACCGTTCTGCTGAGGCTTGCCCAGCGCGATGTTGCATAAACCCGCGCGGGGGTCGTCGGCACAGGCCAGGATGGCGTTGGGCACATATTTTTTCGCCACCGAAAAGATTGTCCAGAGGGTGAGGCCGCGCGCTTCGGCACGCAGCTTTCCGCTCGTCCCCCTTTGCACTGCGGCGGTGCGCCGGGGTGCAACGAACCGTCCGGCGTCGGCGACGAACAGGTCATGCTGGACGCGATGGGCCCGAACCGGATGTCCATCGCCGAGCGGGCGCGCGAAGTCGCTTGCATGCCCCAGACCTTGTCGGAGGACGTCGGCCCCACGGTGCTGAAGACGGTGATCGCAGCGCAGGACACCTCTCCGTCTACCGCTGGATCGGCCCAGGCCGAGCTCCGCGCTCTGGCGGCGCTGGAGCGGGGCAGGCGGTCGAACTGGCGCTGAAGCGCCTGGATTCTCTGTTGGGCGGCCTGGGCCGGATCACGGGTCCGGCCCAGGCCGTGGTGCGCCAGCCATGCGCCCATCTGCTGGTCGAACCGACCAGCGCCCTGGATCTGCGGCATCAGTTGGAGGTGTTCCGCCTGGTCCGCGACTATGCGCGCGAGAACGCGGCGGTGGTTGTGATGGCGCTGCACGATCTGCAGGCCGCCAGCTTCGTGTCAGATCGAATCTTGATGCTGGCGAACGGCCGGGGGGCGGATAAAGGGCGCACCGGCCCAGGCCGTAACCTCCTCAGTCTTGGTCGACGCCTAGCAGGTGCGCGTCCGGGTCGAACCTGCGTGCAGCCGAACCCCGGTCATTGGCGCACGACGTGCGCTATGACGGACGCACTGGGGTGTGGCGCGCACTGACGATCCAGGCGGCGCCGTCGATCCAGACGCCATCGGGACGGACTTTCCCGGCGAAGGCCAGGCGCACCTTCGCCAAGGCCTGAGTCCTCACCGCATCCGAAACTCCCCTCAACGCCCGCTCCAGCGGCCCGACGCGGATCGCATGATCGACCGCATCATCCAGCGCGGCGTCGGCCGTGCCGCCCACGCCGAACTGAACCGGACTGTCGAACGGGCGGATGTCGATATCGGCATAGCCGGCGTCGATAAGAATGCGCGCGATCCGATCGCGTTCGCCGAACGAGAAGGGTCCGGGCGCCTCAGGATCGTCCGGGGCCGGCGCCGGCACGAAGTCGCGAATGGCCGCCATCGGCAGGCGGGTCCAATCGTTCTCGGCCGCGCCGCGCCAGCAGACGAAGACCAGCCGCCCGTCCGGCTTCAGCGCGCGGCGCAGATTGGCGAAGGCCGCGACCGCATCGTCGAAGAACATCACGCCGAAACGCGAGACGATCCGGTCGAAGGCGGGTGTGAACGTCGCCTGGGCGGCGTCGGCGAGACGGACCTCCACCGCCTTGCCGCCTTGTGATGCGGTGAGGTTCAAGGCGCGTCCGATCAGGGGCGCCGAGATGTCCAGTCCCACGACACGGCCGGACGGACCGACGCGCGGCCATGTCGAAAGTCGTCGCCCCGGCCCCGCAGCCGACGTCCAGCACACGGTCCCCCATGGCCGGCGCGGCGGCGCGCGCCAGGGCCGCGTCATAGGGCTCCAGCATCCGGTCCAGCCGGTCCTGGTTCTCGACCCAGCGCCGCCCGTAGCGCCGTTCCAGTCCAGCGAAGATGCGACCGCCGCCCGGCTCATCATCAGGGCCGGATCAGGGTGACGATGTCGCCGACCGGATCGACCAGGACAGGGGCGCCGGCAGGGGCGTTGCGCGGCAAGCCCCGCGTGCTGTTGGTCACATAGACGGCGTTTGTCGTCGGATCGACGGCGATGGTCTGGTAGAAGGCGCCAAGCTGCAGGTCGTCCAGCACTGCATAATTGACGCCGTCCACCCCGGTCACCGTGCCCGCCTGGAGAGTTGCGACATGTCCTGATCTTTGCGGAGAGCATAGGCAACGCTGAGCGCGCCCTCGCATACAGCCAACCTTCATGATCAGCGCGCCGTCCGCGGCGGCGATGACGGCCGGGTCGTCCGCGCCTTGGTTGGCGAAGAACAGGCGGGCGCGGGCGCCGCGCATCTCCCCGCACCGACCGACGGCGACGGCGGACGCATTCTCAGCGTTGCATTGCTGAGCGTATGCCGCAGACGTCGAACCTCTCAGCAGCGATGGAACCGCGGTTCCCATTGACACCAAATAACCCATGGCGCCTACCCGAGTAAGTGTAATAACATCACACCCACTCAGGCTGGAAGCAGGGTGCGGTGGAGTGTCAGGTGAACCCCTTGGACGACCTACCCGCCCGCTCTTCATGCGGTCAGCGAGCGCCATTCGGCGAGTTCGGTCTCTGCCGAAAGCGCTGCATGACTTGCTTGCGTCGCGGAGACGGAAGATGCGCGCTATCTAAGCGGTGTGTGGAACCGCGTCCGGTTACAACACCTCAACCATCGAACGATCACCGGAATACGGATTGTGAGTTCGTCTGATCTCACCGACGCCTCGCGAAAAATTCCACCGGCACGGTGAGGACGATCGGGTCGCCGGGGACGCTGTCCGGGGGGACAGGCAGGGGCTGCGCGCGCTGGATAAGGGCGACCGCCTCGCGGTCCAGTGCGGCGTGGCCCGAGCGCTGGGCCAGGACGGCGGATAGGACGCGCCCCCTCCGGTCCAGGGTGAACCGCACGCTCGCGACCCCTTCCTGCCCAGCGGCGCGCGCCTCGGCCGGATAGCGTTTGCGACGTTCGAGATGCGCCAGGAGCCGTCCCTCCCAGGACGGCGATGAGGCCGGAAGGCGCGCAGGCGCCGCCGGCCGGCTGGGCGGTGCGGTCGTTTCCGGCGCGGGCGGTCGGGGCGAGGCGGGCGCGACGAGCGGCGCCGGCGGCGGAACCGCCAAGGGTTCGACGTCGGGCGGCGGCGCGGCGGCCAGATGCGGCGTCACGAGAGGTCGAGGCAGGGGCGGTCTGGCCGTGGCTTCGGTCTGCTCGGGTCCGGGCGGTTGCTCCGACGGCGGTTGGGGCGGCGCCTGGAACCGGACCAGTTCCACCTCGAAGACCGGCGCAGGCGCCGGCGGTGGCGGCGGACGACTGGCCCAGTATCCGGCGAAAACGAGCAGGGGCAGTCCATGCACGATCGCGGAAAGGCCGAAACCCGCGACCCAACGCCGGCCGCGAGTGCGTGTGGGCGCCCCCGATCGAACCAAGACCGGCGGCCTGGGATCGCGGCCATCAAACGCCATCGCGCGGCCCTCCCCGCCTCGGCGCCGGGCGGCTGACGACATAGGCGGCGCAAAGCATCAGCACGGCCCCGACGCAGACGCCGAACAGCAGGCCGGGCCGCGCCAGCAGCCAGAACAGACCGAATCCCAGGGCGACGCCCAGGCCGGCGGCGACCTTCCCGATCCGAGGCACCGCCCCCTGCTCGCGCCAGGCGCGCAGGCTGGGGCCGAACCGCGGATGGGTCAGCAGCCAGACCTCCAAGCGAGGCGACGACCGCGCGAAACAGGCCAAGGCGGCGATCAGCGGGCCGGTGGTGGGCAACAGGGGCACGAACACGCCGACGACGCCGACCATCAGCCAGAACGCCCCGAGTGCGAACCAGAGGGCACGCCAGGGCGATGGGCGCGCGTCCCGATCGGATTTGGACGGGTCAGCCAAGATGTTCGACGGCATAGGCGTGAACCTGTCTGAACGCGGCCTCGGCTCCCTCGATCACGCGCGGCTCGGCGCGTGCGGGCAGTCTCACGGCGTCGAGCGCGGTCGTAAAGCTTCGCCAATGCGCCGCCGGTCCTTCCGGCGCGGGCGCAAGATGTCGCGCGCCGTGTTCGTCGGACAGGCCGAGCCGCGCGGCCTGCTTGCGCAACAGGGCCGCGCCCATGTTCGACCCTTCCGCCACATAGAGCCAGCCCAGGGCGTGCGCGACGTTCAGGGTCGCGCCGGGCCCGAACAGCGGCGGGACGTCGATGCGAGGCGGCGCCAGCCCCAGGTCAGCCATGTCCCGGAGGATGGACGGCAAGCGCCGTCGCTCCTTCAGGCCGGGCAGAGCCGCCGCCAGCGCCGCATCGGCGTAAACGGCGTCGATGTCCCTGTGGAACCGATGCTGGACCCTCAGAAACCGCCCATAGGCCTCGAGGGTCTGGAACGACGCCACGCCGGTGATGTAGGCGTCGAGCTGATCGTGGCTCTCGCGGGTCAGGGCCTTGAGCGTCAAGGCGCGCGATAAGGATTGAACGTCGGTCATCGCAGGGCCTCAGAATCGATAGCTCAGGCCCAGCCGGAAGGCGTGAACATCCATCTCGTTCGACGCCCGCCGTCCTTCTGCGATGGTCGATGTGCCGGTGTAGTTCGTGTTCTCGTAGCGATAGATGGGATACTCCGACGTTTCGCAGTACGCCGGGTACTCGGCGCAAAGGGGGTCGCCGGGATCGAGGAAGGGCGGAAGAACTTCCGTGCCGACCTGAATGGCCGTTGTGACCGTGTAGTTCAGCCCCGTGCCGCGCGTCGCCTTCTCGAAACGGAATTCCTCGGCGCCGAAATGGGTGTAGCGATAATCCGCCCGCAGGGACCACCGATCGCTCAGCGCATAGTCCCCCCCGAAGCCGACCGTGAATCCCTTGCGGACATGATCCACGCGCTCAACGAAGGCGACGCCGGTTTCGCGACCCAGCGGATTCTGCTGATCGGCCGAGGTTGATCGATATTGGTCGCGGCCTTCGACCTCGCGCGCCAGCGCCAGCCCCCCCAGGCCGAACAGCATGAACCGGTCCCCGAAGGCGTAGCCGAGCCGGGCGTTGACGCCCGCCGTCCAGTCCACCGTGTAATCTGTCGCCGCCTCGCGCCAGCCTTGGGCGGCCAGACCCGGATCGACCGATAGAAGCTTGCGCCCGGCGTGGAGCCAGGTTCGTGCGGCCTCCAACTCCAGGCCGACCACCCAGCGGTTCGCCAGTTGCCGATTATAGCCGACCTCCAGGCCGAACAGCCCGCTCTGAGCGTGCGCGTCCGCGGATTCCCGCGCGGCGGCGGGATTGACCGGCCCGTCGATGTTGGTCGTCTCTCCCTTGATCGAGACGCCTTGCCCGCCGGTTAGGGCGCCGAGATGGAAGCCGGTCCAGTCGCGCGTGATCTCGCCTCGCCCCCAATCCTCCGACAGCCGACCCAGGGGCTGAGCCCCTCCGAAACGGCGCGTCAGACTGAAAGTGAAGGTGCGCCCCGGTCCAGGCTGCGCCACCAGGCTCAAAGGATCGGCGTAGAAGCGATCGAACAGGTTCTCGACCCTGGCGCTGAACGTCAGGTCCTGCGTCAGGCGATAGTCGGCGAACAGGTCCGTCAGCGTGTACGGCTCCCAATCGATCAGCGCGATGAACTGGCCGGCGCCCTGGGCCGTGACATCGCCGTGGCCGATCGCGCGCGGGCCGGTATGTTGCACCCGCCCGCCCAACGTCAGACGGTTCCGCAGCAGGGCCTGCGACACCGAGAGGTCGATCACATATTCCGGCGGCACATGGTTGGTCGCATAGTCGCCGTACAACGACTTGGCGCCGCAGGTGTCGGCCGTTCGGCAGTATTCGACCTTCAGATAGTAGTTGGTCGCAAGATCGGCGGTGAAGCCTCCGCTCTGATAGCGTCCGCTCAGCTCCAGACCTTCGAAGCGCGCGCTGTCGATGTTCTCGATGTTCAAGCTCAAGGTGTCGGGGCGCACATTTCGCGCGATGTAGTCGTCCACCGCCCAGTTGAAGTAGCCGAACTTGACCTGGCCCCTGTCTCCGCGCGCCAGCAGACTGTCGCGGCTGTAGCTGGCGCCGAGATCCCAGTTGCGGGACCGCTCGGGGCGGATGCCGGTGTTGGCGACGAAGCTGTTGAAGGCCGAAACCGTCTCGGTCAGCGCGGGCGCGCGCAGCGTGCTGGAATATCGCACATAGGCCTGCAGACCATCCAAGGGCGTCATGATCAGTCCCAATGACGGACTGACCCCCCCTTCGTCCTTCTTGAACCCCAGACGCACCCGGTTCCCCTGGACCTGAGCGCGTTCATAGGGATCGACGCGATCCTCGGACCAGAAGTGCGTGTAGCGAAGGCCGCCTTCGACGGTCAGCCAGTCGCGGGGCGAAAAGTCGGACTTGAGGAAGCCGGCGATTTCCTGACGCGCGCCGTTCCTGGGCGTGTTCCATCCCTCCAGGATGTCGGCGTGACGGCTGCCGCGGGTGTCCTCCGCGCGATAGGAGAGGCCATAGTTCAGCCGGAGATCGCCCTGCGGCGGGAAGAGCCGGGTCTGGTTGCTGATTTCGGCGCCCCACAGGTCGCTGTCCGAGCCGATCCGGAAATTGGGATCCAGACCTAGATCGGCGGCGGTAAGCAGACGCCCGCCCCGCACCGGATTGCGCAGTTCCAGATGCGACCAGTAGAGATTGGCCTTCAGGTCGATCCGGTCGCTGTCGGACGGGGTCCATCGATAGCGGGCGGTATAGGTGTCCAGGGCCGTCCCGGCCGTCTGCGCCTGCTGGGTCGCCTGCCCCGTCCTGCTCGTCAGACGCGAGGCGATGCGGTCCCCCGCCTCGCTGCGAAAGCCCGTGTAGCCCATCTGCAGGCTTTGACCGTCGCCAAAGCGCGCCGTCGCCTTGGCCAGCCAGGATTGAGTTTCCAACTGGGTGTTCAGCACCTCTTCGCCCGATCGGAAGTTCAGCAGCCCCGCATTGATCATGGTGTTGGACTGGGCGCCGCCCCAGGGGGCCCGGGTGTCGCCGATGTTCACGGGGTCGGCCGTCGGGCCGTGCGCCCCGGCGTGATAATTGCCCTGCTGACGCCAGGTGTAGCCGGCCAGGACATCGAGGGCGTCGCCTCGGAAGGCCCCGACAAGACTGCCCCACCCATCGGTCGGCTCCAGCGCGTCGGGCCGATCCATGCCGGTCGGGGAAGGCTCTGCCACGCCGCGACCGGAGATGTAGCGATAGCCGCTGACGGCGCCCGCCATCGGATCGGACGTGTTGGTCCGCAACCCGCCGCGCATCCTGAGGGCCCAGGTTTCCCCATCCTTCACGATGTCGGCGGCGTCCACGGTGCGGATCGCGACCGAACCCGCATTGCCGAAACTGGCCGCGTTGGCGCCTTTGGCGATATCGACGCTGGCGATCAGATCGGGATCTACGAAGGTCCGGTTCGAGACGCCCTGATAGCCCTGATAGATGGTGACGGCGTTCTCCGCGCCGTCGATGGTGGTCGTGACGCGACCGAAGCCTTGCAGGCCCCGGATGTTCAGATCGATCGCGCCCGCGCCGTTCCGGGCCTCGCCGGACATGACGCCCGGCGTTCCGCGAAAGATGTCCGCCGGACTGGAGCCGCGATATCGGTCGATCCGGTCCGCACCGATATGTTCGACCGCGGCCGCTGTGGTGGACACCGCGTCATCCGACAGCCCATCGCCCGAGATCGCCCCCTGCGCGCCGGAAGCGCCTTCCACCCGCACGGCGCCCAGCTGAATTGCGCCCGACTGAAGGGCGTCCGGCGTCGCCGAAGCGGCGCGCTCCAGGCGAACCGTATCGGCGCTGATGAACCGAAACGACAGGCCGCCGCCCGCCAACAGCCGCGACAGGGCCTCGGCGGCCGTCATCCGTCCCGACACTCCGGCCGAGCGGACGTCGGGGATGAGGTCGCCATACACGACGCTGATCCCGGTCGTGCGACTGAACGCGGCCAGGGCGCCGCCCAACGGTTGGGCCGGGATCGCATAGGTCGCCATGGACTGGGTCTGGGTCTGGGCCTGAGCTTGTCCGGCCGCGATCACCGTCGCCATCCCGCTGGACGCCATCAGAAATACGAGCGCCGCCGACCGCCGCACGTTCCGATTCGCCTTCATCTTCGCCTCGTTGACCTGAGCGCGCCCATCGCGCCGCCCCTGCCTCGAAAGACGCAGACGCCCTCCTGATGTCAGTGCGAATGATTATTATTTTTATCTGGGTTGAACGACAATCAGGGCGCCCAGTCGTTCGATCGTGAAAGCCGCCGCCTGTGCCAGACGTTGCACGGCCTGTCCCGACTCCGTTGTGCGGCCGAACAGCGTAACCGGCTGGCGCGCCAGATCGCCGTCGCGAATCCAGGTCCGGGTCCCGTTCCAGCGATCCAGCGCCGCCAGCACCGCCGTCAGAGGCTGGTTCACGAAGACCAGTTGTCCCTCGCGCCAGGCGAATTCCGAGGGATCGAAGGGCGCCGCGGCCCTGAACCCTCGCCGGCGGAAATTCGTCGCCTGTCCGGCCGTCAGCCGCCCAGGGCGGCCGCCGATAACCAGGTCGACCGATCCGGACGCGACCCCCAGCCGCGCCATTCCATTCAGGACGCGCAGACCGAAGGCGGCTTCACCCCTGACATGAACGGCCCCGCCGAGCGCCGCGACCACGAGCGGCGCCGGCCGGCCGGCCCTCGTCTGAACCCACGCCTCACCCTCCAGCAGACGCAGTCGATGTCGATCCGCCCCCCGCTCCACGCCCAGGGCGCTGGCGGTCGAGAGCGTCACCCGAACCCCGTCCTTGACGGCTATCGTCGCTGTCTCGCCTGCGCCGGTCCTGTAGTCCGAAAAGGGATGAGGCCCCAGCGCCAGCCGTCCGGCGCCCGCCAGCATCAACACGCCCCCGCCGACACCCGCCATGCCTGCGAGAAAGGCCCGGCGATCAGGCTCGACGCCGGCTTCGACAAGAGCCGGCAGATGGGCCGACGCGCCCCACAGACGCTGGATCCGCGCATAGGCGGCGGCGTGGGACGGATCGGCCGCCCGCCAGGTTTCGAAGGCCGGGCGCGCCGCCTCGTCCTTGGGCGAGGCGTGCAGGCGCACGAACCATTCGGTCGCCGCCTCCATGGCGGGCGTCAGTCCGGTGATGTGACGGTCTTTCAAGACGTCTCCCCGACGGCGGCAGTCACGGCCTTCATAGGGTCAGACGGATGCCCCCGCCGATCGTCAGGTTTCAGCGTCGAAATCGGCGTGCGTCGCTAACTGGAGCGCCAGAAGGGCGCGGACCATGTGCTGATGCACGGTCTGGCGCGACAACCCCAGTCGACGACCGATGTCGGCGTAACTCAGCCCCTCCACACGCGCGAGACGAAACACCTCGCGAGGCCTGGCCGGCATGGCGGCCATGATGCGGTTCATGCGATGCAAATCGTCGCGCGTGATGACCGCCGCCTCGGGCGTCGGCGCCGGATCCGCCGCCTGAAGCAACACAGCCTCTTCGACCTCGACGAGGGGTCGCGCCGCCGCACGACGGCGATGATCGATGATCAAGTTTCGGGCGATGCGGAAAAGATAGGCCTGGAGATTGCGGATCGGCGGCGGATTCGCCGCTTCCGCCGCCACCGCAGCGCGCAGCCAACTGTCCTGAACCACATCCTCAGCATCATGAAGGCTCCGCAAACGTCCACGCACCATCCGAAGCAACTGCCGATCGGCGGTTTCCACATCACGGCGAGGGTGCAGGCGACGAAGAGACATGTTGGACATCCCCAATGGGCGACGCCTATACGACATGCAATTCACTCGCAACAACCCAATCGCAACTGCACGACCCAATCCAACGGGAAGGCTCGTTCAGCTCTTCGCTCTCCGGAGGCGTCATCGTATTTCGACGTCGTCAGCGCGGAGCGTTCGAATCGGCGGCTTGGTTTCGTGAATACGGCCTGGACACAAAACCCTCTGCCCGCCCCCGCGCGAGAGTGTCCGCGAAGCGATTTGACATGTCGCCGATACTGGGACCTTCGATCGCACGAACATCTACAGCCGGCTGTGATCGATCGCGGCGGAAACCTTGTCGCTCGCCAACAGGGTTGCGACGGCTGCCCTCAAACACGACGGTGGCGCAACGAAAAGCGTCAACCGCCCCGCCCGCAAAGACGGCCACGACTGTGCTGGCGAACGCGCCGGTCGGATCCGAACTGGCGCAATCTCGTAACAATAGCTGGACTTCTTCTGCCTCTCATCGGCCTGCCACTGGTCGCTGGCGACACCATCGGAGCCGCAGGCGTCGCAGGCGGGTCGCGCGCCACGCCGTCCGATCGGTCGAGCTTGGAAACGACCGGGCGACCCTGACATTGGCGAAGGGTCTGAAAGTCCCCGTCAGCCGCCGTTATGATTGGGCGTTGCCGCCGCTGTGCCCCGATCACGCCCCGACTGTGGACCGTCTGTGCAGGACGTCGGGTCCTGCGCGAGCGCGGGCTGGCTGGCGGAGGACCGGTCTACCCGTCGTCAGGGAAAGCGAGTTCTGGCGGCTGCCACCGCCGTGACCGCGTCCCGGAGAGCGTCAGTCGCTTCAGACAGGGCGTAGTCGACGGGCAGGGTCGTGCCGACCACGGCCTCCGGGTCTCCTGAGGTCCAGGCGCTGTTCCTTGCGATCCCTATGCCCCCGGAGGCTTCCGCGCCTGTGAGACCGCCCGAAACGATCGTCTCCACAGTTGAAGTCTGGCGGGATACGGCACCGAAGGCCGAAAGATTAGGCGCGTAGCCCGCCCACAGGCGGGCGATCCGAACCCCCTTCTCTTCATCGCTCAGGTCGGGGTTGGCGCACACATCGCCCGCGCGCGCGCCAAAGGCTTCCATTTTCGCGCCGAAGGCTTCGGCGGCCTCGGCAAGCGACCGAGCCCGGCAGACCGCGAGCTCGTCGTGGATAGGGATCGGAAGGGTGTTCCGGGCTCGCCTCCGCTAATGGATACGATCTTTGGAAAGGTCGACGTCACGACGGGCTTCCTGTCGGACCTCACCTTTGTCGGCGCTCGGGACGGAGGCCGTAGGACACCTAACCCGAACGTCCTGATGAAGCACGGTTGGGCGCTCAAGACGCTAACCTGGAGGGAGTCGATCTCGGTGATGAACACCGCTTTCGGCCACCCAGAACAGTATCCTCTCCTATTCGATCTACAGCATTTCGCACGACCGATCCTTTTTAAGTGTCCGGCGGACTCCGACAAGGAGACAGGGGCAGCCGAGCCCATCTCGGCGTCTGACAATCTCCTGATCCGTTGTCCTTGCAGGCGGACGATTTCGGATGCGATCTCGTCGATGCGCGCGTGGACCGGCGACGGCGCCGTCATCCTGAAACCGCCATCGACCCTGTGGCCACATACCGCGCGTGCCAGGACAGGGCTTCGTTCAGGAGCATTGGGGTCTGAAGTCCGTATGAGCCTGCCAGCGCTCGCTGGTGATAGTCGGCCAGCATCGGCCGATAGACCGGATGTGCGCAGGTCTCGATGACGACCTTGGCCCGCTGTTTGGGCAACAGGCCCCGCAGATCGGCGAGGCCCTGTTCGGTGACGATGACCTGGACGTCCTGGTTGATGTGATCGACGTGCGAGGCGCAGGGCACGATGGTCGAGATCGCCTCGGCCTTGGCCGTCGAGGCGCTCATGAAGATCGAGATATAGGCGTTGCGGGCGAAGTCGCCCGAGCCGCCGATGCCGTTCTGGATGCGTGAACCCATGATGTGTGTCGAGTTGACGTTGCCGTAGATGTCGGCCTCGATCATGCCGTTCATGGCGATGACGCCCAGGCGGCGGATGATCTCGGGGTGGTTGCTGATCTCCTGGGACCGCAGGATGATCCGGTCACGGTATTCACCCATGCGCCGGTTGACGCTCTCGCTGAGGTCGGGACTGAGGCTGAGCGCCGTGGATGAGGCGAGGCGCAGCTTGCCGCTGTCCATCAGCGCCATCATCCCGTCCTGGATCACCTCGGTATAGGCGGTCAAATTGTCGAACGGCGCGTCGATCAGGCCCGCAAGGACCGCGTTGGCGGTGTTGCCCACGCCGGACTGCAGTGGCAGCAGCGACGGCGGCAGGCGACCTTTCCTGACCTCATGTTCGAGAAATTCCAGCAGGTGGCCGGCGATGGCGACGATCCTGTCGGGGTCGCAGCGGAAGCAGGGTTCCCCGAGACGGTCGCCGGGATGGATCAGGGGGATGGGCACACGGTTCGGCGGCAGGGCGGCGCCGTAATAGATGTCGTGCATGCCCAGCAGTTCGGGGTTCTGCCAGCGGTTGATCTCAAGGATCACCTGGCCGGCCCGGTCCAGCCAGGTCTTGTTGTTGCCGACCGAGGAGGCTGGGATCAGTGACCCGTCCTCGCAGATGCCCGTGACCTGGATGATCGCCGTGTCGAGCGGTCCGAGGATGCCTTGCCAGGCGGCGGGCGCCACCTGGCTGAGGTGCATGTCGAAATACTCCATCTGGCCGCGATTGATCTTGTCGCGGCAGGTGGGGTCGGAATTGTAGGGCAGTCGGAACTCGATCCCGTCGGCCTTGGCCAGGGCGCCGTCCAGCTCCGGCCCCGTCGAGGCTCCCGTCCAGATGCGCAGTTTGAACGGCCGCCCCGCCAAATGCTCGGCTTCGATCCGGGCGGCGAGCGCCAACGGCACGGCGGTCGGATAGCCGGACGCGGTAAAGCCGCTGAGGCCCACCGTCGTGTTCGGCGCGATGAGCAGGGCCGCATCCTCGGCCGACATGACCTTCGCGCGATGGCCGACGCTGCGGATCCGTGTGTCGTTCATGGGTTAAGGCTTGGTCCAATCGATCAAGCGCATAGGCGAGCTGAGCGTCCGCCGGAGAGAAGGCGCTCCAGGTCAATGGCTCAGCAACAGGCAGACAGGCGACCGTTCCAGCAGGCCGTGGGTCACGCCGCCCATCACCCATTCGCGCAGTCGGGCATGGCCGTAGCCGCCGGCGACGATCAACCCGGCCCCACGGTCCTCGGCGAACGCGATGATCTGGTCTGACCTCGGGCCGCCGTCGCCCTGCACGGTCTGAGCGCTGGCGACGATGCCGTGGCGACCGAGGAAGATGGCAACATCAGAAACCCGGTCACGGGCGTCTTCAGCCTGTTCCGCCGTACAAACCTCGATGACGTGGACGATCGACGAGGCGCCCAGAAGCGGCAAGGCCGCCGCGACGGCTCTCTGGGCTTCGCGACAGTCTTTCCAGGCGATCACGGCGGGCGTCCCCACGGGACCGATGGCGATCGCAGGCGGCACGATCAGGACCGGGCGGCCCGCGGCCATCAGCACCTCCGCCGGATCAGGCGACCGCGCCGGGCGCCGTGTCGGGTCGCAACGACCGAGGATCACGAGATCGGCGGCTCTCAGGGCCTGAACCACGAGATCGGAAGGGTAGCCGACGTCACCACGCCATTCGGCCTGATCGGCGGTCTCGCCGACCACATCCCAGAATAGCGCCCGAGCCCGGCCGACGTCCGTCTCGGCCATATCCCGGAACAGGCCCAGCATTTCGCCCAGCATGGCCCCGCCGGCATAGGGATCGATCTGAGGGACATGGGGCAGGCTGGCGGCCATGCCGATCAGATGTGACTGGAAAAGCCCGGCGATCTCGCCAGCCAAGGCGATCCGCCTGCGGGCCTCTGGGCCTTCATCGGTATAGACCAGCAGACTGGCGAAGCGCATGGCGACATATCCTGTTCACCGCGATCTAACCACCGCGCCCTGTCGGGTGCCTTGATCAGGATCAACGATCTCATCGCGCGGAGATGGGAGGGCTGGCGCCCGCCAGGAGCCCGCCCATGAAACGCCTCGTCCTATTCGCCGCCCTTGTGGCTCTGGGTGGATGCAAGAGCCTTGATGTCGAGGCTCCGGACAGGCGCGCCGACGGCGACCAGATCGGCCTTTTCGGAGACGCCTTGGCGACGGCGCGGGGCGCCGCCTACGCACAAGCCAAATGCGCCGGTTGTCACTCTGTCGGCCGGACCGGCGCCAGCCCCAATGAGGCGGCCCCCCGGCTGCGAGCGTTAAGCCTTTCGTATCCGATCGAAGACCTCGCCGAGGCCTTCGCCGAGGGTATCGACACCGCCCACCCGGCGATGCCCGAATTCGTCATGTCCTCGCGCGAAAACGCCGATCTGATCGCCTACCTGAAAAGTATCCAGTCATCGGCGAGTCCGTAAACGCGAGGCGACGTCAAGATTTCAGGCGGCGAGCCAGTCCGTGCGCATTCGATGCAGATGAATAAACAGACTCGGTAATCGGGCGGGACGGGCGCATGCTGGGTCATGGTCGTCGCCACAAATCTTCAGCTTGCGCCGCGATCACATCCGCCGCCTGGATGTATCGATCGGTCAAAGCGCAACGACTGCAACAGTTGCGGCGCGCGCGCCCTGACCGTCTGCGGGGCTGTGGACGCGTCCGATCTCGAGCGCCTTAGCGACATGGCGGAGGTCGTCTCCCTGAAAAGAGGCGCCGTCCTGACCCGGGAGGGCGACCCGGCTCCCCATGTGTTCAGCATCTCTTCGGGTTCGCTGAGGGTCTACAAACTTCTCCCGGATGGTCGCCGCCAGATCACCGGCTTCCTGTTTGCAGGCGATTTCCTCGGTCTGGCCATCGCCGACAACTATGTGTTCTCGGCCGAAGCGATGGAACCCTCGACCGTCTGCCGGTTCCGCAAAGGTCCGTTTCGCGCCCTCGTCGAGCAGTCACCGCCGCTTGAACATAGGCTTCTTCGTCGCACGACGCACGAACTGGCGGCGGCTCAGGACCAGATGCTTTTGTTGGGGCGCAAGACCGCGATCGAGCGGATGGCGTCCTTCCTGCTCGATCTGCCGGGCCACGACCCGGCGCGCCCCAGTGCGCCCGGTCATGTGCGACTGCCCATGAAGCGTGCGGAGATCGCCGACTATCTGGGCCTGACCATCGAGACGGTCAGCCGGGTCCTGACCCGAATGAAGTTGCACGGGCTGATCTCGACACCGTCGCCAAGCCACCTCGTCGTCGAGCGCCCCGACAGATTGCGCCAGTACGCCCTCGGCGAGGTCTGATCCCGCATTGCGCCAGATCAAGGCAGCGGTCTGCGGAGCCTGTATTTGCAAGGTCACAGGAGCCCTTCATCATGCCCGCGACCGATCCCTACCCACCGATCCACGGCCAGGCCGTTGAGACGATCGTGAGCCTGCTGGCGCACGAGCGGCTGATGAGCATCGGCGTCAATCGACCGGACGGCTGGCCACAGGTGACGACCGTCGGCTACATCAACGACGGCTTGGACCTGTATTTCGTGACGAGCCGCGAGAGCCAGAAGCTGGCCAACATCCAGGAAGACCACCGCGTCTCAGTCTCGATTCATTCCGACATGGACGTCGTCGGGGCCGTCGGCATATCGATGGCGGCCCGTGCGACGGAGGTTACGGACCCGATTGAGATCGAGCGACTGAACCGGATCATGCGCGAGCGGTGGCCGAGCATCAGCGTCTACTGCCCAGCGACCAGTTCGGTCGCGATCATCCACCTAGAGCCCGAGCGGATCTGCGTGATCAGCGCCGCGTCCGGACGCAGCAAGACCGAGTGCTTCTCTCTGGTTGACGCCGCCGATACGCCGACGTCTGGCGTCGTGCGTGGGCCAGGCCCCGGCGCGGTCAGCGCCGAGGCCCGTCTGTTCTGATCTCAGGACTGTGAAAGGCGCATCAATCCAAACGTCACCGCCAAGGCGACGACCAGGCTGAGGACGAAGCTGGACCCGAGGTTGGTGGCGACGGGGTGATCCCGCACCGTGGCCGACAGATGTTCGCGGGCGTTTGCGGCTGAGGTCTCGGCTTCGTCTCGCAGACGATCAGCCGCCCGTGAGATGGCGTTGGTCGATCGCGCGACGGCGTCTGTCGCGTCGGCGCCGGTCTTCTTCGCCGCGTCCTTCAGGTGGTCGGAGGCTTCGTCGGCGAAGGCGTGCAGGTCGTGGCTGAGGGTCTTCAGGGCGGTGTGCGTCATGGCAGGCTCCTTTGGATGACGCGCGCATCCAACAGCATCCAGCATCGCCAGTCGGTGATCTGGATCAACGCCTGCGTCTCCCGCTGGCTCTAGGGTCTGGATACCGCGACGAGATCGGGCCCGCCGGGCTTGTCTCGTCGGCGTTTCTGGAGAGGCCCATGCCGATGAAAGCCCTCGCACCGCCTTCGGACATTGCCATAAACCTTGCCCTGTCCCTGATCGCCGCCTCCGTTGCGCCCGTCCTTTTGCTGGACGAAGACCTGACGGTCATCGCGGCCAGCCAGTCCTTTCTCGACGGTTTCGATGTCGGTCTCGACGACATTCCAGGCGCGCGACTGGCCGATCTCGGCGAGGGCGAATGGAATACGCCCCAGCTTTGGTCGTTGCTGAAAGCCACCGCCTACGGCCAGACCGCGATCAAGGCCTACGAGATGGATCTCCAGTCCAGGCGAGGGGTCAGACATCTCGTGCTGAATGCCCAACGGCTCGACAACGAGATCGCGCAAGGCATCCGCCTGCTGCTTTCGATTCAGGACGTCACCGAAGCGCGGGCCAGCGACCGCGAAAAGGACGTCCTGATCCGCGACAAGGCCGTCCTCGTCCAGGAAATGCAGCATCGGATCGCCAACAGCCTGCAGATCATCGCCAGCGTTCTGATGCAGAGCGTGAGCAAAGTGGGCTCCGACGAGAGCCGCCATCATCTGCGCGACGCGCACCAACGGATCATGTCGGTCGCTGCGGTCCAGCGCCAACTCACGGGGTCCACGCTCGGCGACGTCGAACTGCGCGGCTATGTCACGGACCTGTGTCGCAGCATCGGCGACTCCATGATCCGCGATCACGACCAGCTTTCGCTGACGGTCACCGTGGACGACAGCATAGCCTCGTCGGGCAAGGCCGTCAGCCTAGGCCTGATCGTGACCGAACTGGTGATCAACGCCCTCAAGCACGCCTTCCCCGATGACCACGATGGGCAGATCACCGTCGACTATCGGGCGCTTGGCGAAGGCTGGGCCCTGACGATCTGCGATGACGGCATGGGCCTGCCTTCCGGCGGCGACGTCGCCAAACCCGGTCTGGGCACCGGGATCGTGAAGGCCCTGGCCAGTCAGCTCGGCGCCGTCATCACCATGGCAGACGCCAAGCCCGGCCTGCGCGTGTCGATCATCTGCGATCCTCGATCCACCCCCTTAGTCTGAAAGGACCCATCCCGTGGTCAACAAGATCCTCTCCCCCGATCATCAAGCCTTGGTCGAGGAGCATAAGGCGCAGCCCGTCATCCACCACACGCCGCACGGCGTCTCGGACCGGTTCGCGCTGGGGTTCACAAAGCTGCTGCGCTTTTCCGCCGACACGTTCTTCGCCAAACGCTACGGCCACCGCGCCATCGTGCTGGAGACGGTCGCCGCGGTGCCGGGAATGGTCGGCGCGACCATCCAGCACCTGACCTGCCTGCGGCGGATGAAGGACGACGACGGCTGGATTCGCACCCTGATGGAAGAGGCCGAGAACGAGCGCATGCACCTGATGACCTTCATCGAGGTGGCCAAGCCGACCTATTTCGAGCGGCTTGTGATCCAGCTCGCGCAAGCGATCTTCTACGTCGGCTTCTTCCTGCTCTATCTTGTCTCGGCCCGCACCGCACACCGCGTCGTCGGCTATTTCGAGGAAGAGGCCGTCATCAGCTACACCCTCTATCTCAAGGAGATCGACGAGGGTCGCTCACCGAACGTCCCGGCCCCGGCCCTCGCCAAACAGTATTGGAAAATGGCTCCCGATTCGACGCTGAGGGATGTCGTGCTGCTGGTTCGCGCCGACGAAGCCCATCACCGTGACGTCAATCATGGCTTCGCAAGTGCGTTGAATGGTGAGACGATCGACCGGGCGCTGTCGGCGCCCTATCCCGCCCACGCCGCTGAAATCCGCGCCTAAGGACCCGAGCCGATGATGGGACGTCTTCACACTGAGCGTCATCTGGTCGGCCGGGTGGGCTGGCTGCGCGCCGCCGTGCTGGGCGCCAACGACGGGATCGTCTCGACCGCGAGCCTGATCGTCGGCGTCGCGGCGGCCGAGGCGGGCCGGAGCGGCGTCCTCGTGGCCGGCGTCGCGGGTCTGGTCGCCGGCGCCATGTCGATGGCGGCCGGCGAATACGTCTCCGTCAGTTCCCAGGCGGATGCCGAAAAGGCCGATCTCGACCGGGAACGCGGCGAACTGGCGGCGGCGCCGGAGGCCGAATTGCGGGAACTGGCAGGGTTCTATGTGGCGCGAGGGCTAACCCCCGTCCTGGCGCACGAGGTTGCGGTCCAGTTGACGGCGAAGGACGCCTTGGGGGCCCACGCCCGCGACGAACTGAGCATCTCGGCTCACACGACCGCCCGCCCGATCCAGGCGGCCCTGGCGTCGGCGGCGGCCTTTTCGGTCGGCGCCGCCGTGCCTTTGGTGACGGCGGCCGTCGCCCCGACGTCGATGACGGTCGTCTCGGTGACGGGGGCCGCCGTTCTCAGCCTCGCCATTCTTGGCGGGGTCGGCGCGAAGGTGGGCGGGGCGAAGATGCTGACGCCCATCGTTCGCGTCACCCTCTGGGGCGTCCTGGCCATGGCGATCACCGCCGGGATCGGCCGACTGTTCGGAGCCGTCGTATGACTGATCGGGACCGTATCGCGATCATCGGGGCAGGGCACGTCGGCGCCACGGCGGCCTATGCGCTCATGCTGCGCGCCCTCGCCCCCGAGATCGTGCTGATCGACAACAACGGCGCCCGGGCCCATGCCGAGGCCGCAGACATCGCCGACGCCAACGCCCTCGCTCGCCCCGCCCGGGTCTGGGCGGGGGATTATGCGGACGCGGCCCGTGCGCGCATCGCCGTCATCACCGCCGGCGGCGCGACCCATGGCTCGCAGGACAGGCTCTCAGTGGCGGCGGACAGCGCCGCGATCGTCACGGACTGCGTCGACAGGCTGATCGGCGCCGGCTTCTGCGGGGTTCTGGTCATCGCGGCCAACCCCGTCGAACTGATGATCCTCGTAGCCCTGCTTCGATCCGGCCTGCCCGCCTCGCAGGTCATCGGCTCGGGAACCCTGCTGGACACCAGCCGCCTGAAGCAGGCCCTGTCCCAGGCGCTCGGCGTCGCCCCACGGCGATCGAGGGTTATGTGCTGGGCGAGCATGGCGACAGCGAGGTCGCCGCCTTCTCGACCGTCCGGATCGGCGGCCTGATCTCGACGCCATTGGGCGCGAGGTCAGGGACGCCGGCTACGCCATCGTCGAGGGCAAGAGCCACACATCCTTCGGCGTCGCCACGGCCATCGTGCGCATCTGTGAGGCCATCCATCGAGACGAGCACGCAACCGGGGCCGAGCTTTCCAGCCCCGCTGAGGGTCGGCAATCCGCAACGACACGGTGGCGATTTCACGCAAGGGGACGTGCGGATATCTCCGTCGGCGCCTTTCGGATTCCCTTGAGTCTTATTCAAAGGAGAGCCCGATGGCACAAGCCGCCGCACTGCCGCTCAAGCGAACCATCAAGAAGCCCAAGCTTGGTCAGATGGTGCCGCTGGCCGACAGCATCATCTGGGAGATGGAGCAGAAGGGCCAAGTTCCGAAGCGTTTCCTGCTCACGCCGCGCTGCGTGGTGTAGGACCTCGCCGAGGTCGAGGCCTGACTGAAACTTCGTCCGTATCGGCCGATCCCGAGGGCAGCCGGCCCGGACGTCCGCTTGCGGCGCTCGCGCCCTGTCAGACGCGCGGATCAAAGCGTGGAGCCGAGGTCTCCTGCACCGTGACCACGGGTGTGAAGGGCCTGCCGACCTCCCAGGCGTCGACCGCATCTGACCATTGCTGGGCCATATGCCGGCGCTGCGCTTCAAACTCCGCATTGTTGTAGACGCCGCGTGGAGACCGCTTCTCGTAGGCCAGCCCCTTCTCGATCCAGTCTGAGTTGAACCCCATCTCGTGGAGCAAAGTCAAAGCCGTCCGCCGCAGGTCGTGGACCGTGAAGGGCTCGAGCGGGAGACCATGGCTTGAAGCCCGCTCCGCTATGGCGCCGGTCACCCTGTTGAAGGTCGCGCGAGACATCGGCGCGTCGGCGTCCTAGCGCGACGGCAGGAGGTAGCGCGAGTTCCCCGCGCAGGTTCTCAGCGCGATCAGAATGTCCAGTCCAGCATCTGGGTGGAGAGATAGACGTTGTGAGGGCGCGACCGCTTCAGCCGCGCCTTGGGGATCGACCAGACCGCATTGGCGAAGTCCACCTCATCCCACGTTGCGTCCTGCAACTCGCTCTTCCTGACCATGCTCAGGTAAATGAACTTGAGGTCAAGCCGAATGGTCGGAAGCGTCGCGACCTCGCCGAGCAAGCCCGGCATGATCCCGACCTCCGCCGGTGACAGGTTGCGATCTGCGGTCGAAAGGTCGCGATGGACGCTGCCCCCCCCCCCGTCGGCGGGGTTGTCGATCTTGTCACCGTGCAGGATCGCCCAAGCGTAAATCTGTTTGACGATGTCGCGAACATGGATGGCGGTCGCCGGGGCGCCTCGCTCAACGATCGACTTGCAGTGAGCCCTCAGATCGTCTGGCGTGATCTCCGACAGAAGACGATTGCGCCAGTGCGGCAGCACTTCGCGGTTGAAGATTGATCGCCGCCTGTTTCGCGTGCTGTTGGCCATCGGCGCGGTGTCCATCCAGCGGTTCGCGACATGCTCAAAGCTGGTGGCCTCTTTCAAACGCTGTTTCGCCCTTTGCTTTTCGATCGCCGGCGACGCGCCTGCGGCGATGGTGCGCTTGATCTCGAACAGACGCTCACGCGCCTGGGCGAAGCTCAATCCGCCGCGCCCGTGTCGCCCCAGGGTCAGCGTCTCGCGCCGTCCGTTGAAGCGATAGTCGTAGCGAAACGAGATCGCTCCGCCGGGCGAGACTTAGACATACAAGCCGTCCCTGTCGGTACTCTTGGAAGGCTTTGATTGTGGACACAAATTCTTCAGTGCAACGTCGGTGAGCACGGTAACAACACCTCGATCAACGCAAGTGCGGATTTGCCCGATGCGCGAGCAATATTTGTCTTTACGATCAATATGTTGATCGAGAATAATACCGTCACCGTCTTGCGATGAGGCTGACGGTACGAGGGAGATTCCGGCATCGCAACAGGAAGCGATACCGTCGCCGGTGACGACAAAATTGAAGAAGACCCTCCGAATGATATCGAAGGGTCTCGTCAGAATTCATAATTTTGTCAGGCGTTTATCGGGCGTTTCAGAAGCGATACCGAAAGGTGACGAGAGCCCCGAATTACTCCCACTCGATCGTCCCGGGCGGCTTGGACGTCACGTCGTAGACGACGCGGTTGACGCCGCGCACCTCGTTGATGATGCGGGTGGCGGTCTTGGAGAGGACGTCCCACGGGAACTGGTAGAAGTCGGCGGTCATGCCGTCGGTGGAGGAGACGGCGCGCAGGGCCAGGACCTTTTCATAGGTGCGGGCGTCGCCCATGACGCCGACGGTCTTGACGGGCAGCAGGACGGCGAAGGCCTGCCAGATCTCGTCGTAGAGGCCCGCCTTGCGGATCTCGTCGAGATAGATGGCGTCGGCCTGTTGCAGGGTCTCGACGGCGTCCGGCGTGATCTCGCCGGGGATACGGATGGCCAGGCCCGGTCCGGGGAACGGGTGGCGACCCACGAAGGCGTCGCTGAGCCCCAGTTCGCGGCCCAGGGCGCGGACCTCGTCCTTGAACAGCTCTCGCAGAGGCTCGACCAGTTTGAGTTTCATATAGTCGGGAAGGCCGCCGACATTGTGGTGGCTCTTGATGACGTGGGCTTTCCCGCTGGATGAGGAGACGCTCTCGATCACGTCCGGATAGAGGGTGCCCTGGGCCAGGAATTCGGCGCCCTCGATCTTGGCGGATTCGCGATCGAACACCTCGATGAACAGCCGGCCGATGGTCTTGCGCTTGGTTTCGGGGTCCGAAATCCCGGCCAGTTCGCCCAGGAATTCCTTCGATGCATCAACATGCACCAGCGGGATGTTGTAGTGCTCGCGGAACAGGGTCGTGACCTGTTTCGCTTCGTCCTTCCTCAACAGGCCGGTGTCAACGAAGACGCAGGTCAACTGATCCCCGATGGCCTCATGGATCAGAACGGCGGCGACCGAGCTGTCGACGCCGCCCGACAGGCCGCAGATCACTTTGGCGTCACCGACCTGTTCGCGGATCTGGGCGATCTTCTCGTCGCGATAGGCGGCCATGGTCCAGTCGCCCTTCAAGCCCGCGATCCCGTGGGTGAAGTTCTTCAGCATCTGATGGCCGCGCGGGGTGTGCATCACCTCCGGGTGGAACTGAACGCCGTAGAAGCGGCGGGTCTCGTCGGCGATCACCGCATAGGGCGAACCCTCGGATGAGGCCACCACGTCGAAGCCTTGCGGAATGGCGACGATCTTGTCGCCATGGCTCATCCAGACCTCTTCGTTCTCGCCGACGGGGGCCAGGTCGGCCAGCAGGGGCGAGGTCTTCTGAACCGTGATCTCGGCGCGGCCGAACTCGCGGGTATGGCCGCCCTCGACCTTGCCGCCCAGTTGCTCGCACATCGTCATCTCGCCGTAACAGATGCCCAGCACCGGCACGCCGGCCTCGAACACGCCCTGCGGCGCGCGGGGACTGCCCTCTTCATGCACGCTCTCGGGACCGCCCGACAGGATGATGGCCGCCGGATTCATGGCCGTCAGAGCCGCTTCCGCCTTCTGGAATGGATGGATCTCGCAATAGACGCTGGCCTCGCGCAGGCGCCGCGCGATCAGCTGCGTCACCTGGCTTCCGAAGTCGACGATGAGGACCTTCTGGTGGTCTTGCGGCGTGGTCATGGCGTGATCGAATCCGGGGCAGGAAGATGGGCGGGGTCTTGGCGGGGTGGGGCCGATATTTCAAGGGCGGGAAGCTCAAGAGCGGCGGGGCCGTCGGCCTCCAGCACGGCGATCAGCCGATCCAGGGCGACGGCCAGGGTCTCGTCCACATGATGCAGGGTCGAGGTCCAGTCCTCCAACGCCTTCAACTCGGCTCGACCGTCCGACACGCCGCGCAGGGCGATCATAGGCACACCGAAGGTCTGGGCGGCGCGGACCAGGGCCCAGGTCTCCATATCCACCATCTCGGCGTCGATGGCGTCATAGGCGGCGCCGGACACGACGTTCGCACCCGTCGATAGGGAGGCCGTCGGCACGCCGGGGATCGGGCACGGCAAAGGCAGGACGGCGGGCTGGTCCAGCAATGGCGTCACGCCCTTCGGAAAACCCAGCGCGCTGGCGTCCATGTCGCGATAGGCGACGGACGAGGCCTGATAGACCGCCGCATGATCCAGCACCCGCGATCCGCACGAGCCCAGCGATACGATCAGATCCGGCAGATCGCCCGCCGCCTCCAGCCGCGCCAGGGCGGCGCCCAGGCTCACGGCGGCCTCAACAGGACCGACGCCGGTCATCAGCGGCGCGATCCGGGCCTGAAGGTGCGGGCCGTATTCAGCAGGCGCGGCCATGACGTAGAGCAGCGAGACCCCGCCATGCCGCGCCAGCTTCATGCCGCGCGCTCGTAGACGGCGGCGAAGAATCCGTCGGTGTCGGCCGAGGCCGGCGACAGCCGAAGGCGCGCCCCGGACGCCAGCTCGGCGAACTTCGCCTGCGCCGCCTGGCTCAGTTGCGGCGCCGACAGGACATCGGTGACGGCGACCGGGCGGAAGTCGGGATTGGCGGCCTCGAAGTCGTCCACGCTGGCCTCGTTCTCGCGCGCCAGCATCGAACAGGTGACATAGACCAGACGGCCGCCCGGCTTCACCAGCTTGGTCGCCTGGCTCAAAATACGCACCTGAAGGCCGTGCAGCTTTTCGACCTCTTCGGCGGTCAGACGCCAAGCGTCCTCGGGACGACGACGCCAAGTGCCGGACCCCGAACAGGGCGCATCGACGAAGACCAGATCGGCCTGGCCGTTCAGGTCTTCCAAGCCGCCGCCATTCTGACCGATCAGGACCAGCTCCGCCTCGACGCCCGCGCGCTGCAGGCGAGGACGGATGTTCTCCAGCCGCTTGTTGACGACGTCCGAGGCGACCAGCTTGCCTTGCGCCTTCATCGCCTGGGCCAGACCCAGCGTCTTGCCGCCGCCGCCGGCGCAGTAATCCACCACCGTCATGCCGGGTGCGGCGCCCGCCAGCCAGCAAACCACCTGGCTGCCTTCGTCTTGGATTTCGAACCGACCGGCCTTGAAGCCTTCCAGCGCCTGGATGTTGGGCGGCGGTTCCGACGGCACGCGCAGGCCGACGGCCGACCAGGGCGTGCGCGACACGTCCAGCCCTGCGGCCTTCAGTTCGGCCTCGACCTCATCGACCGTGGCGGCCGCATCATTGACGCGCAGGTCGATGGGCGCGCGAGGCGCCATCAGGGCGTGGGCTTCCTCGGCCCAGCGGTCGCCGAAGGTGGCCTTGAAATCCTCGACCACGAACTCGGGCAGGCCGGCGGCGACCCAGCCCGGCAGTTCGCCCTGACCGGCCGTGATGCGGCTGCGCTCCTGTTTGGACAGCGGGCGCGGACCATAGCCGTCACCGGAATGCAGGGCCTCGATCTCTTCCAAGGACAGGCCGTCGATGGCGTGCAGCGAACCGATGACCAGAGCCCGACCGTCTTCACGCCCGCCCATGATCCACGACAGGCGGCCGCGCGCGCGCAGCACCTTATAGACCCTATCGGCGATGGCGCGCCGGTCCTTGGACCCGGCGTAGCGGTTGGCCGTGCCCCACGCCTTCATGACGGCCTCGGCCGGTTGGCGGCCTTGGGCGATGGAGTCCAGGACGGAGGCGGCGGCGGCTAGGCGAGCGGCTGGGGTCAATTCAGGCTTTCAAACGAAGAACAGGGACGCCAGGACCATGACCAGTCCCGCAAGCGAGACCACCCAGACCAGCGACCGGATATAGGGAACGCCGAAGGCGTAGAGCGGCACATAAACCACCCGCGCCCAGAAATAGAGCGCCGCGCCCCATACCGTCAGGGCGCTGGACGCGCCGATGACATGGGCGATCAGCACCGCGCCGATGAACAGCGGCAGGGTCTCGTACAGATTGGCCTGGGCGCGTTCGAGACGGCCGGTCAGCGGCTTCTTGGCCTCCGGCGTCTCGTCGCGCGGACCCGCATTCCATTTCGAGCCGAACTCGGCCGTCCGCGCCCCGGCGGGCAGGAAGATCTGAACCAGGGCCAGGATCAGCGTCAGGGCCAGATAGGTGAGTTCAGTCGTCATGGTCGCCTACCCCTGCCGATAGTTGGGCGCTTCACGCGTGATCATCACGTCGTGCACGTGGCTTTCACGCAGACCCGCGCCGGTGATGCGCACGAAGCGGGCGCGCTCCTGGAACTCAGGAATGGTGCCGGCGCCGACATAGCCCATGGAGGCGCGAAGGCCGCCGACCATCTGGTGCAGGACCGGGCTGATCGGCCCCTTGTAGGGCGTCTGACCCTCGATGCCCTCGGGCACCAGCTTCTCCGACGAGACTTCCTTCTGGAAATACCGGTCCGCCGAGCCGCGCGCCATGGCCCCGACCGAGCCCATGCCACGATACGACTTGTAGCTGCGGCCCTGATACAGGAAGACCTCGCCGGGGCTTTCGTCGGTGCCGGCGAACATCGAACCCATCATGGCCACGTTCGCGCCGGCCGCGATGGCCTTGGCCAGGTCGCCCGAATATTTGATGCCCCCGTCGGCGATGACCGAGGCGCCCGTGCCCTTGGCCGCCCGCGCGGAGTCCATCACCGCCGTCAATTGCGGCACACCAACGCCCGCGACGATGCGGGTGGTGCAGATGGAGCCGGGACCGATGCCCACCTTCACCGCATCCGCGCCCGCGTCGATCAGGGCCCGCGTCGCATCATAGGTCGCGACATTGCCGGCGATGATCTGCAGCCGGTTGTTTTCGCGCTTGATCCGCTCGACCACCTGGGCGACCGAGGCCGAGTGACCGTGGGCGGTGTCGATCACGACCACGTCGCAACCCGCCTCGGCCAGCGCCATCGCCCGCTCATAACCGGCGTCGCCGACGGTGGAGGCCGCCCCGACCAGCAGACGGCCCTGGTCGTCCTTGGCCGCATGGGGGAAGGCCTGGGCCTTTTCGATGTCCTTCATGGTGATCAGGCCGACGGCCCGATAGTCCTCGTCCACCACGATGACGCGTTCGATCTTGCGGGTCTTCAGCAACTCGCGCGCTTCGTCGCGGCTGGCGCCTTCGCGCACCGTGATCAGGTCGCCGGTGGTCATCAGCGAGGCGGCGGTGACGTTCAGGTCGCTCTCGAAGCGCATGTCGCGGTGGGTCAGCATCCCGACCAGCTTGCCGGTCGCCGGATCCACGACGGGGAAGCCGGTGATCTTCTTGCGCGCCACGATCTCGCGCACTTCGCCCAGCGTCGTCTGCGGGCCGACCGTCACCGGATTGACCACCATCCCGCTCTCATAGCGTTTGACGGCGCGGACCTCGTCGGCCTGCTCCTCGATGGTCATGTTGCGGTGCAGAACGCCCAGACCGCCGGACTGGGCCATGGCGATGGCCAGACGGCTTTCCGTCACCGTGTCCATGGCGGACGACAGCAGCGGGATGTTCAGTTTGATGTCGCGCGTCAGCTGGGTCGAGACATCGACCATGGCCGGCATGAACTCGGACGCGCCGGGTTCCAGCAAAACATCGTCGAAGGTCAGTCCTTCGCGTATCTCCATAGGGAGTCTCCGTTTTGCGGGCCGCGTATAACGGGATGCGGGGGTCGGGGGCAAGGGCGATTGCGGTTATAGGCCCGATAGATTTTATTGCTTTGCAACCCCCAGGGCCGCTCACCATTCTCTCCGCATGGTCGGCGTCATCCTCAGCACCGCGCGCAAACTGGCTCTGAAGATCGCCAGCTATGGCGTCATGCACCTGATCGTCGCCATCCTGGTCGCCTTCGCCATCACACGCGACTGGCGCATCGCCTTGGCCGTCGGCATGGTCGAGCCGATCTTTCAGACCATCGCCTACACCGTCCACGACCGCGTCTGGCACAAGGTCGAGCGGCGTCGCATGGCCTCCAATATCGAGGAGGCGACCGAGGCCTTCACCGCGCGCCTCGACATCATGTCGCCCGAGGAACAGCGCCGCTCCCACGACGCCCATCACGGCCACAGCCATGCCCTGCCCCGGTCGTTCAAACAGATTGCGCTGAAGACCGTCACCTATGGCGTCATGCACTTCGCCGTGGCGGTCGCCGTGGCCTACGCCCTGACCAACGACATCCGTACGGCCCTGACCATCGGCATGGTCGAGCCCTTGGTCCAGACGCTCTTCTTCGCCCTGCACGACCGCATCTGGTCCCGCCTCGAAGGTCGCAGAGCCCGCGCGAGCGCAGCCGCCGCCTGATGCGTCAGCGCTTGTTCAGCGCGACCAGAAACACCTCGGCGCTGTCCTTACGGCTCGACGCCGGCTTGACGTATTTCACCGTCTCGAACTCCTCGCGCAGCCGCGCCAGAACCCCGCCGGCGTCTCCGCCCTGGAAGTTCTTGGAGACAAAGTTGCCGCCGGGCCGCAACGTGCGGATGGCGAAGTCGGCGGCGATTTCGATCAGGGCGATGATCTTCAGATGGTCCGTCTGGCGATGCCCGACCGTATTGTGCGCCATGTCCGACAGCACCAGGTCCGGCGCCCCGCCGATGGCGTCGATCAACTGCTGGTCCACGCCCGGATGGGTGAAATCGGCCTGAAGCAGGGTCGCGCCCGGGATCGGCGCGATCATCAGCAAATCCACGCCCGCCACCGCGCCAGCACCCCGGTTCAACGCCACCTGAACCCAGCCGCCCGGCGCCGCGCCCAGATCGACGACCTTTGACCCGCGCTTGATCAGCCGGAACTTGTCGTCGATCTCGATCAGCTTGAACGCCGCGCGCGAGCGCCAGCCTTCGGCCCGCGCCTTTTCGGACCATTTGTCCGACAGCTGGCGTTTGATCCATTGCTGGCTCGACATCGACTTGGTGTCGGCCGTCTTCATCTTGGTGCCCATGCCGCGTCCGGCGGCGGTTCCGCCGGTGGGCGGTTTCACCATCCGGCGGCGTTCCTGGGGCTTTTCGTCTTCGCTCATCGTTCCCACATAGCCCCGACCGGCGTTGCGGGCTATGTCCCGCCTCAAATCAACCCAAAGAGGACGACCGACATGGCCGACACCCTGACCTTCACCCTGGACACCGGCGACGGCGAAGCCCGCGACGTGGTCGTCAAGCTGCGCCCTGACCTGGCCCCCGGCCACGTCGAACGCATCACTGAACTGGCCAAGGAAGGCTTCTACGACGGCGTGGTCTTCCACCGCGTGATCCCGGGCTTCATGGCCCAGGGCGGCGATCCGACCGGCACCGGCACCTCGGGCTCCAAGAAGCCGAACCTGAAGGCCGAGTTCTCGGCCGAGCCGCACGTGCGCGGCGTCTGCTCGATGGCCCGCACCTCGGACCCCAACAGCGCCAACTCACAGTTCTTCATCGTCTTCGACGACGCCACCTTCCTGGACCGCCAGTACACCGTCTGGGGTCAGGTCGAATCGGGCATGGAACATGTCGACGCGCTGCCCAAGGGCGAGCCGCCGCGCAGCCCCGGCAAGATCGTCAAGGCGACGGTCAACTAAGCATGCAATCTTGACGTTTCTCGATGATGGCTTTCAGTTGCAACTCTGAGCCATCGTCGGGGGACGACATTGCGCATTCTTCTGGTCATCGAGCCGTCCGGCGGCGGCTCGGGGCGTCATGTGGTCGATCTGGCCCGCGCCCTGATCGGAAGCGGCCATCAGTTGTCCTTGATCTGGTCGCCGCACCGCGCCGAGCCTTGGTTCGAGGCCGCGGTCGCCGCCCTTCCCTTTCACGCCAATGAACGCCTGCCGATGCGACGCAGCGTCGGACCGTGGGACGTCGCCGCCCTTCATGCCCTGAATCGACTGATCGCCCGCCTCGGCCCGTTCGAGATCGTCCACGGCCACAGCGCCAAGGCCGGCGCCTTGGTCCGCCTGGCCCACGCGCCCGGCGCCGCCAAGATCTACACCCCTCACGCCCTGCCGATGATGAGCCCGGCCAACCTGACGACGATCATCGCCGGCGCGGCCGAGGCATTATTGGCCCGCTCCAGCGACGCCATCATCGCCGTCTCTGAGAAAGAGGCCGCCGTCGCCCGTCGCTGGGGGCTCGGCGGGAACAGCTTGCACGTCGTTCCCAACGGCCTGGCCTCCCCGCCCGCCAACGATCGTCTCGCCGCCCGCCAGGTCCTCGGCGTTCCCAACGACGCTCTGGTCATCGGCTTCGTCGGCCGGTTCTGCACCCAGAAAGACCCCGTCCGGTTCGCCAACGCCGTCCGCCGGGCGAACGCCATCGATCCGCGCATCACCGGCGTCATGATCGGCGATGGCGACCTGGCCCCGTCGGTCAGGACCGCCGCCGGCGACGCCCTACGTCTGCTGGGCGCACGCGACGCTGCGCCGCTGATGGCGGGCTTCGATCTTTTCGCCATGACCAGCCGTTATGAGGCCGATTCCTACGCCATGATCGAGGCGGCCGCCTTGGGCCTGCCGATCGTCTGCACCGACGTCGGCGGTATCGGGCGTCTGATCCAGGCCGGCGCGCACATCGACCGCCTGCCTGTCGACGCCTCGCCCGATCATCTGGCCGAGGCGATGCGCGCCGCGCTGGCCAGCCGCGTCGTTCCCCTGCCGATTGCGCCGGGCCTGCTGTCCGCCTCATGCATGGCCGAACAGACGGTCCGGATTTACCGCGACGCCTTCGCCCGCAGACGCCTAGGTGGCTGAGTCCGTCTTCATCAACGGCCGCTTCCTGACCCAGCCGATGAGCGGGGTTCAGCGCTATGCGCGTCAGATCGTCCGCGCCCTGGACCAGCGCCCCGGTGCCGCCGACCGCTACGTCATGTTGACGCACCCCGGCGCCGATAGCCTGAACCTGCGCAACATCCCGACCCGCAAGATAGGGCGCGCGGGCGGCCATCTTTGGGAACAGACCGCCCTGGCCTGGACCGCGCGCCATGGCCGGCTGCTTTCGTTAGGGGGTTCGGGTCCGGTGCTGCACCGGCAGCAGATCGTCGTCATCCACGACGCCGCCGTCTTTCGTCATCCCGAGCATTTCCGAACAGGCTACGCCGCCTTCCACCGCGCCCTGAACAGAATCCTGGCGCGCCGGGCGCGGTTGGCGACCGTCTCCGAGTTCTCCCGGCGCGAGTTGGCCTCGGTCCTGAACCTGTCGCCCGACAGCATCGCTGTCGCCCCGAACAGCGCCGACCATCTTCGCATCGTCACGCAAGACCCCGCCGTCGTTGCACGCCTCGATCTGACGACCCGCCCCTACTTCGTGGCCCTGGGTAATCTCACGCCGAACAAGAACCTCGCCGTCGCCATCCGCGCCCTTTCCCGCCTTGCCGAGCCTGCCGTTCGGCTGGTCCTCATCGGCGACCGACCCGCTGTCTTCGACCGTTTCGCCTTCCCGGCCGACCCGCGCCTGATCTTCGCCGGCCGTCGCTCGGATGCCGAGATCACCGCCCTGCTCGGCGGCGCGCGCGCCCTGGTCTTTCCCAGTCTCTACGAAGGCTTCGGCATCCCGCCGCTTGAGGCGATGACCCTCGGCTGTCGGGTCATCGCCTCCGACATCCCCGCCACGCGCGAGGTCTGCGCCGACGCCGCCCTCTATTTTGACCCTGCCGACGACGCAGCCCTGGCCGCCCATATGGCTGAGATGCTCAGCCGACCGGATGTCGCTCGCCGCGACGCCGGCCTTCGCCGCGCCGATCATTATGCTTGGTCACGCTCGGCCGAAGTCATCGAAGCCCTTCTGCTCAGCACCTGACGATAGACGGCCCTGTGCGCCTCGACGATCGACGCCTCGGTCCAAGCCGGCGCTCCAACCGCCGCGAAACGCCAGCGTCCAGGCTGGTCCACAGCCGCCTGCATCGCCGCCGTCAGCGCGCCTGCATCCCCCGGTTCGATCAAAGCTGACATGCCCGCCCCCTGCGCCGCCTCCGGCAAGCCGCCGATGCGCGATGCGATCACGCCCCGTCCCTGCTGAACCGCCTCCACGACGCTGCGTCCGAACGGCTCGGCCCACACCGCCGGCGCAACCAGCACATCCACCTTGGGCCAGAACGCCTCCGCCTCCACCTGCCCCAGCCAGACGATGCGCGGGTCATCGTAAGCCCGCCTCAACGCCTGCACGTAATCCGCCTCGCCCCGACCGCCGATCATCAGCCTCCAGTCGCCAGCCAACCCTCTCGTCGCCGCCAGCAGAACCTCGATCCCCTTTTCCGGCTCGACCCGCCCCAGAAACCCGAATCGCATCGTCGGCGCCTCGGCCAACGATGGTCTTGGCGCGATCGCCGCCGCGCCCGCTGCATTGCCGATCACCGACCCTGGCGTCCGCCGAAAATAGCCCGCCGCCCGATGCGTCTCCAGCACAGGCCCGCTCAGCCCGATGACATGGTCCACCCCTTGCGACCGCGCCCGCTTGCCCGCCGTCACCAACACGCACGACCTACACCGCCGCTCGCAACGCCGTCCGCGTCGAAACAGCGACGCCCGCGCGCACAGCATCGACCAGTCCCTCAGCGTCTGCACCAGCGGCAGATCCCGCCGCGCCGCCGCGCGATAGACCGACAGCGAAAACCCCGTCGTCAAATGCAGATGGATCAGATCCGGCCGCACCCGCGCGACCGCCCGATCCACCGCCTGATCCATCAGCGGATTGGCCGCCTCCAGCCCATGCCAGACCGCCCGCCGAATCGCCGATCGCCGCGCGCCCTCATAGGGCCAGTACAGGTTTCGCAACGGCAGACGCTGCACGGGCACGCCGTCGATCCGTTCGTTCACCGCCCCGCGCCCCGGCGTCAGCGTCAGCACGGACGCCTCCACGCCCGCCCGTCTCAGCCCCTGGGCCAACTGCGCCACGCTGCGTTCCGCCCCGCCGACCCGCGCCGGCGGATACAGGGTGTTGACGATCAGCACCCTCACGGCGCCAGCGGCCTTCGCCAAGCCAAGGCGCCGACCAGACAACACAGGAAGACCATCCCCGCCCCCTGCGTCAGGTCCTCTCCAAACATCGCCGCCAGCACATAGACCGACAGCGGCGTCAGCGCGTCCAGCCGCGCCGCCGACGCCAGATGCAGCCCCAGCAGCACCAGCGCGCTCACCACGCCCGCCGTCCGCGCCGTGAACAGATAGCCGTTGTGGCTGACCGACAGCGCCCGGAACGCCCCCATCTCGTCTGCCGACGACCACCCCGTCCCCATGGGGTGCTCCACGACCAGATCGACGGTCCGCCGCCAGGTCAGCATCCGTCCGGCCAGATTGTCCTGCAGCGCCGCTCTGTCGAACCGTCCCGCAAACCGGCCGCCGTCGAGGTCAAACCGCCCCGCCTGCAAAGCCACCGCAACCGCCGCCAGCACAAAGACCGTCAGCGCCACCCCCAGCGGCCGCACCCGTTCACGCCAACGCCAACCGACGACCATCCGCGCCAGCCCGCCCAACATCGCCGCCATCATGCCGCCCCGCGACAGGGTGCTGACGAACCCCAGCGCCGCCACGGCGACGCCGCCCCACGTCGTGCCGCGCCGCACCCAGCGCCGTTCCGCCAGCATCATGCCAGCCGGGACCGCCAGTCCGATCATCGCCATCGCCGCATTCGGATGCTCGGCCAGGGTCGTCACTCGCACCTGCGCGGCCGTCGTGGTCACCATCGCGCGCGGCGACGCCAGCCCCACGGCCAGCAATGGCTCCAGCCCGACCAGCATCGCCAACGCATAGGTCGCCAGGTGACACGCCGCGCCCGCCAGCAAGGCCCAGAGGAACAGCCGCCGCCGTCCTTCATCCCTCAGGATCAGGCTGGCCACAGCCGGCGCCGCCAACGCCGAGGCGATCCACCGAAACCAGAAGGCCGCGTCCCCGACGTTCAGCCGATCACCCCACTGCGCGACCTGCACCAGCAGCGTCATCGCCAGAAAGCCCGCCGCGACCACGCAAGCCGCCCTCAGAACCGGCGCTATGCCTCGCCACGTCACAGCCGCCAACGGCACAGCAACCGCCAGCGCCAGGTCCCCCAGCCGCGGCCCGCTGACCTGCCCCGGCGTCAGAAAGAGCGGCAATGTCACGCCCAGGCCCAGCAGACCCAAAGCCACCCGCTCATAGGCCGCGCGCACCTGCGACCAGCGCAGCGTTCCGCGCCGCGATGCGCTCAGGACGGCCTGCAATGCTCGACCTCGGGATCGAACCGCGCCCCGTCCACCACGCCGGCGACCAGCACCCCGGCCTTGCGCCAGCGTCCGCCCAGCGCCAGCCGACCCGCCAGCCTGAGCCGCGACGCGGCATAGCGCAGCGCAGAGCGCCGTCCCTCGTGCCGCCGCTTGGCCAGGATGACGTTGCGCGTCAGATAGCGATGCAGCCGTTCGCGTCTCGCATCCGGCTCGGTCTCGATGCTCAGCCGTCCCGGCGCCGCGCGCACATGCTCGACCCGGCTGGCCGCGACCAGATAGCCCGGTCCCTCGCGCGACAGCCGCAGCGTATATTCCGTATCGTCGCCCCAGATGAACATGGGCGCCAGCGGCAGGCCGTGCCGCATCACCGCCGCCCGGCTGACCAGGACCGACACAAACGTCGCCTGCCGCACCGGAATCATTCCCTGCTCCAACCGCTCGCCCCAATCGGGGTAGCCCAAGACATTCCACCGCCGGTCGATCTCGGGCGTATTGGTCAGATGCCCCTCAGGCGACCTGACGCTGGAACACAGAAAAGCCGGTGCAATACCGTCCTCGCCCAGCAAAGCTTCCGCCGCCAGCAAGGCCTCCAGCGCATCCGGCGCCGCCAGCACGTCGTCATCCATCAGCCAGACCCGGTCGGCCCCCGCCTCGATCGCCGCGCGGATGCCGGCGTTGAAGCCGCCCGCCCCGCCGGTGTTGATCGGCATCCGCACCACCATCGCCTGCCCCGCCCAGGCGTCAGCCAGCATCTCGGCGGTGCCGTCGTCGCTGGCGTTGTCGACCACCACCACCCCGTCGCAAAGCCGCGTCTGGGCGATCAGGTGCGCCAAGCATTGCTCCAGCAGCGCGCGCCGGTTCCACGTCACCACCACCGCCCAAACCGACGTGCTCATGCCGCCATCCGGGCGATGGCTGGCGCCAGCGATTTCTCGACCAGGCTCAGCGCCCGCCCGACCGCCTGGTCCATGTTGTAGTACTGAAAATCGGCCAGCCGCCCGGCGAACCAGACCTTGCCCGCCAAGGTCGCCGCCATCTCGCGGTATTGCCCCGCCAACGTTCGCGACGCCTCCGTCAGGATTGGATAATAGGGTTCGTTCACGCCCGCCTCATAAGCCATCGGATATTCGGTCACCGTCGCCGTCGTCGACCCGCGCTCGCCGGTCAGGTGGCGGAAATCGGTGGTGCGCGTGAAGTCGAAGTCGTTGGGATAGTTGACCGTCCCGACCGGCAGGCCGTTATCGACGTCCACGACCCGATGGTCGAACCGCACGCTGCGATAGGGCAAGGCCCCGACCGACCGGCCGAAATAGTCGTCCAGCGCGCCGCAATAGACCATCCGGTCCCACGACCCCGCCCCCACCTGATCCATCGGCGTGTTCAGCGACACTGTGATGTTCGGATGGTCCAGCATCCGCTCAAACAGCGCCCCATAGCCGTCGCGCGGCATGGCCTGATGGTGGTCGACGAAATAGCGGTCGTCCCGGCTGACCGCGATCGGCACGCGCGCCGTGACCGAGGCGTCCAGCGCCTCGACCGGCAAACCCCAGTGTTTGGCGGTGTATCCAGCGAACACCTTGTCGAAGACATAGTCGCCCAGTCGCCTCAGATCCGGATCGTCGCCCGCCTTTCGCAGGTCATGAATGCTGGGCCGCGCCCCGAAATCAAACCGCTTGACCAGGGCCTGCGTCATCCGCTCGGCCATCGCGGCGGGAAACAGCGTCTCGATCGAATCCAGATTGAACGGCAGCGGAACCCGTCGCCCGTCCACCTGCCCCTGGACCCGATGGGCATAGGGCCGCCAGGCCGTGAACTGGCTCAGATAGTCGAAGATGCGCGCGCTGTTGGTATGGAACACATGCGGGCCATAGGGATGGATCAGCCGCCCGCCCGCATCGCGCCGGTCGTGCGCATTGCCGCCGACATTGTCGCGCTGATCGATCACCAGCACGCTCTGGTCCAGCCCGCGCGCCAGCCGTTCGGCGACCACCGCCCCGGTGAAACCGGCGCCGACGATCAGCCAGTCATATCGCCGGGACATCGCGCCTCCCGCCGGTCTGGAACAGCGCGCCCCAATGCGCCCTCAGGCTGATCAGACAGGCCGCGACCACCGCCGCCTCGCCGATGATCCGCGCGCCCGCCATGCCGACCGCGCCAAGGCCGGGCGCCAGCACCACCGCCGGCCCCAGCGTCGCGACACAGCCCAGCGCCACGATCAGCGCGAACCGTCCATCCATCCGCAGCGGGTTCATCAGATGCAGCCCCAGCACTTGGCTGACGGCCACCAGCGGCAGCACCCAGGCCAAAAGTCGCAGCACCTCGACGGCGCCCGCAAACCCCGGCCCGAACAACAGACGGATCAGCAGCGTCGCCGCCAGCGTCAGTCCCGCCGCCAGCAGCACGAACGCCCCCGTCGATGCCGCCAGCGTCCACCGCGCCGTGCGAAACGCCGC
This sequence comes from Brevundimonas vesicularis NBRC 12165, assembly GCF_001592205.1. Lineage (GTDB taxonomy): Bacteria > Pseudomonadota > Alphaproteobacteria > Caulobacterales > Caulobacteraceae > Brevundimonas > Brevundimonas vesicularis. The sequence goes on from NZ_BCWM01000007.1 coordinate 124,671, forward strand.
CGCCTGATCCTGTCCCAGCAGTCCGGCGATCCGGGGCGCAATCAGGCCTGCCAGCGGCCGCATCAGCGATCCGGACGCCGAGACCAGCCGGTCCGCCGCCCCGTAAAGGGCCGCTTGCGCCGGCCCGGCCAGCGCCGCGACAACCAGAACGCCCGCCCCCGTGTAGGCGACGATGACCGCTCGACTGGCGAACAGCGGCCCGCCCTGGATCAGGACGCGTCGCACAAAGCCCCTCTCCGGCGCCTGAACCGTCTGCCGTCGCAACAACAGGATGCCGGTCGCGACCCATCCGACCCAGACGCCGCCCGCCTGAACGGCCATCACGCCGCCGACGCTCAGACCGGGCATCGCCAGAACGACCCCCGTCGCGGCTAAAGCGGAGCCAACCTCCAGCATCGCTGCCAAACCGGGATCGCGAATGCCCTGAAAGAACCACAGCAGGCTGGCCCCCTGCCCGATCCCCAGCACGACCGCCATCGCCACGACGCCGCTCGCCCCTGCCAGAACCGGATTGAAGGCCGCCAGGCCGACGCCGACCACAGCGGCGGGCAGGATCAGCACGCCGCGCATCGCCAGGGCTTGACCGACCAGGACGCCGGGCCCTTTGACGGCTCCGGCGATGTCGCGCGGCCCCGACGCCGATTGCCCGTAATCGACCACCACCGACACCACCAAGGCCAGAGCGATGGCCGAAGCGAACACCCCGAACCCTTCTAGCCCCAGTCGTCGCGTCAGAACCGGATAGAGCAACAGCGGCGAGACATAGCGGGCGACATGCGCGCCATAGACCCAGCCCGCATCGGCCGCGCCGCGCGCCGACATCAATCGGTGCCTGCCATCCCCCAACTGTCGCCCCCGCGATCAACCCTGGCGCGAGCTTTAGACACGCGCGGTCGCAATCGCAAGCGCGGGCTCAGCCGGGCTGCTTAGCCGAAACGGCCCTCGGCCCACCGCGCGGCGAAATAACCGCCGGTCGCCGACAGCATCGTCAGGGTCGTGCCCCAGATCAGGTCGATGATCGTCAGCTTGGTCTGCCACACCGCCAGCGTCGCCTGATTGGTCAGGTCGTAGGTGGCGTAGGCGACGAAGCCCAGGGCCGCCCCATTGATCGCCGCCCGCGTCCAGTTCCCCTCCTTCAGAGCCGGCGCGATCGCCAGAAACACGGTTCCGGCGATGGAGATCAGATAGAAGGCCACCGCCGCCTTCATATCCGGCTTGTCGGCCATGATCGGCCCGATGACGGGCTTGTACAGCCGGTTCGTCATGGTGGTCAGCCAGACGAAATCGATGGCTGCAAAGGTCAGGCCGGCCCCGAGATAGGCCGCGACATACTTGATCATCCTCGTCTCCCTTAAGCCGGCTTCAGTCGATAGTGGCTGACCGCCCAGGTGCGGCCCTCGTCGTTTCCGAACAGACCGGCCGTCGCCAGATAGAAGCGTCGCCAGCGACGGGTCCAAAGTTTGGCGTCGTCGCCATAGGTCTCACGCATCAACACCGCGATACGCGCGGCGTTCCGGTCCATGTTCGCCAGCCAGTCGTTGGCGGTCTTCGCATAGTGACCGCCGTTCCAGGTCCATTCCTGCTCGACCGCAAACAGGTCGGGAAACTGCCGGATCAGTCCGTGGCTGGGCATGACGCCGCCGGTGAAGAAGTGTTGCGCGATGAAGTCGCCGCTGTCGGTATGGTCGAACCGATAGGGCGCGTCGCGGTGCGTGAAGACGTGGATGAACATCCGTCCGTCCGGCTTCAGCCAGCGTCTCGCCTTGGTCAGCAGGGCGCGCCAGTTGGCCATATGCTCGAACATCTCCACCGAGACGATGCGGTCGAAGCGCTGCTCGGTGTCGAAGGCGTTCATGTCCCGGGTGATGACCGTCAGATTGGTCAGCCCCCGCGCCGCCGCCTGCGCTTCGATATGGCCGCGTTGGCCGTGACTGTTCGACACCGCCGTAATCTTCGACTTCGGATAGGTCTCGGCCATCCACAGCGACAGCGAGCCCCAGCCGCAGCCCATCTCCAGAATCGTCTGACCGTCCTTCAGATCGGCATGGGCGCAGGTCTCGACCAGCGCCGCTTCTTCCGCCTGATCCAGCGTCTCGCGGCCCGTGGGATAGAGGCAGCAGGAGTATTTCAGCCGCTTGCCCAGGCACAGCTGGAAAAACTCGGGCGGCAGTTCGTAATGCTGCTGGTTCGCCGCATCCGTATGTTCGGCGATGGCGCGCTGGGCCATTTCGCGCGCAAAGGCCGCCTCGTCATGCGGGCCGTCGCGATCCAGACGCTTTCTGGCCTCCGTCACCAGGCTGTCGATCGCCGGACGCGTCACGAAGTCCGGGAACGGCGCGTCCTGAAGCTGGCGAATGGCGACATTGGTCAGGTTCATCGGCGTCCTCGATCGTCGGATCTTGCTGCAGGCTTGACTGCAATACGACGCCTCGGCCCCGATGGATGCCTTCGCCCTCTTGAACGCAACCCCAAGGATGCCGACATCCGCCTGCCGCGCCGGCCGATTCCGAAGAAAGTGCACCAATTGCACTCTCTTTTTCGAATCGGGCTCGGCGTCGTTTCAGACGAATTAGACGAATTAGACTCTTTTTTTCGCCTTCACCGTCTGAAATCGCCGCGTCGGATCGACGCCGCGTCTTGCCCCCCGCCCGCCCCCGCGTTAGGCGTGGTCAAAAGCCGATATTCATCAGGCAGTGAAAAAAGGGAGAGCGATGGGAAAGATCTACGCTGACGTCACGTCCGCGCTGGAGGGCCTGACCTTCGACGGCATGACGGTCATGTCCGGCGGCTTCGGCCTGTGCGGCATCCCCGAGAACCTGATCGCCGCCCTGCGCGACAGCGGGGTCAAGGGCCTGACGGTCATCTCCAACAACGCCGGCGTCGATGGCTTCGGCCTGGGCCAACTGCTGGGCACCCGCCAGATCGCCAAGATGATCAGTTCTTACGTCGGTGAGAACAAGGAGTTTGAGCGCCAGTATCTCGCCGGCGAGCTTGAGCTTGAGTTCAACCCGCAAGGCACCCTGGCCGAGCGCATCCGCGCCGGCGGCGCGGGCATCCCCGCCTTCTTCACCGCCACCGGCGTCGGCACCCTGGTCGCCGAGGGCAAGGAGGTGCGCAACTTCAATGGCCGCGACTACGTCATGGAGACCGGCCTGGTCGCCGACCTCTCCATCGTCAAGGCCTGGAAGGCCGACGAGCGCGGCAACCTGGTGTTCCGCAAGACCGCCCGCAACTTCAACCCGATGATGGCCACAGCCGGCAAGGTCACGGTTGTCGAGGTCGAAGAGATCGTCCCCGTCGGCTCGCTGGATCCCGACCACATCCACACGCCCGGCGTCTATGTCGACCGCCTGGTCCAGACCGTGTCCGAAAAGCGCATCGAACAGCGCACCGTCCGTCAACGTGTCGCCGGCGCCGCCGCCGGATCGGAGGTCTGATCATGCCCCGCACCCGCGAACAACTCGCCGAACGCGCCGCCCAGGAACTGCAGGACGGCTTCTATGTGAACCTGGGCATCGGCATCCCGACCTTGGTCGCCAACTACATCCCCACCGGCATGACCGTGACCCTGCAATCCGAGAACGGCATGCTGGGCATGGGGCCCTTCCCCTATGAGGGCGACGAGGATCCCGACCTGATCAACGCCGGCAAGCAGACGATCACCGAGATCCCGGAGTCGTCATACTTCTCCAGCGCCGACAGCTTTGCCATGATCCGCGGCGGCCATATCAACTTGTCGATCCTGGGTGCGATGGAAGTGGCCCAGAACGGCGACATCGCCAACTGGATGATCCCCGGCAAGCTGGTGAAGGGCATGGGCGGCGCCATGGACCTGGTCGCGGGCGTCAAGCGCGTGGTCGTCGTCATGGAGCACGCCAACAAGCACGGCCAGTCCAAGGTGCTGAAGGAATGTAGTCTGCCCCTGACCGGCACCGGCGTCGTCAGCCGCATCATCACCGACCTGGCCACCTTCGACGTCAAGCCCGACGGCGCGGGCCTCGAGCTGATCGAACTGGCCGACGGCGTCACCCTCGACGAAGTCGCCTCCAAGACCGAGGCGGCCTACACCTGCGCACCGGGCTTGCAGGCCGCCTGATGAACCTGCGCCGCTCTGGTCTACCGGGGCGGCGCAGCCTCTAGCTGGCGATAGGCGGCGCCCACAAAAGCCATCGTCAGCGGAGCCTGCAAGCCTGTCAGCACGACGGCGAAGACGATCCAGCCCGCCGTGCCCGACAGCAGCCCCGCGCCCCACAGCAACACCAGCGCGATCTTCGGCGCCGCCGTAACGACAAGCCCGACCAGCAGGGGCCAGAAGCCGCCGCGCGCGATGCTCATGCTCTGCAACGACACCATCTGCCCGCGCCCGATCGTCGCCGGCGCGAACAGACACAGGCGCACGGCGAAGGCGATGACGGCGAACAGGGCGAAGGCCGTGACGACCGCCAGCAGGATCAGCTTCCACGCCGGCCCCACCGCGCTCCACTGGCGCATCTCGATGGCCTGTGCGTTCAACTCGGCCATGCCGAACACCGCCAACAGGACCAGGGCCACGACCGACAGGATCATGGCGAGAAAGATTACGCACAGCAGGCCCGCGCCCAGCAGCCGCCCCTCCGGTCGTCCGAACTGCAACCCAACCGGCCCCAGGCCCAGGCGTCGCGCCTCGACCAGATCGTCCGTGATCGCAATCCGCGCTAGAGCGCCCGCCAGCACCAGGGTCGAGGCCAGGGCGCACGCCGCCCAGATCAGGCCCGCTGCGCCCGCCGCCAGTGGCTTGAGGCTCCAGACCACGGCCGCCAGCACGATCGCGCCGCAAGCCCCGCGCCACAGGCGAGGCAAGGCGCGAACCGCCGCCGACAGCGTCTCGCCCAGTCGCAAAATCCGATGCTCGCTCAATCTACGCCCCCGATGACCGGCGGCGGATATAGCAGGGGGCCATGACACCGCGCCACCCGCCCGCTAGAAGGCCGCGATGAGCGCTTTCCCCTCTCCTTCCCCCATCCACGTCATCGGCGGCGGCCTGGCCGGCTCCGAGGCCGCCTGGCAGATCGCCCAGGCCGGCGTGCCCGTCGTCCTGCACGAGATGCGCGGCGTGCCCGGCGTCAAGACCGACGCCCACCACACCGATGGCCTGGCCGAGCTGGTCTGCTCCAACTCCTTCCGCTCGGACGACTGGCAGTTCAATGCGGTCGGCCTGCTGCACGCCGAGATGCGGGCGCTGGATTCGATCATCATGGCCTGCGGCGACATCAATCAGGTGCCGGCCGGCGGGGCCCTGGCTGTGGACCGCGACGCCTTCTCCCAGGCGGTGACCGCCAAACTGACCGCCCACCCCTTGGTCACTATCGTGCGCGAAGAGATCGCGGGCCTGCCGCCGCAGGCGTGGGACAATGTCATCGTCGCCACCGGCCCCCTGACCTCCCCCGCCCTGGCCGACGCCATACTGAAGGCGACGGGCGAAGAGTCCTTGAGCTTCTTCGACGCCATCGCCCCCATCGTTCACGCCGACTCGATCGACTTCGACATCGCCTGGCGTCAGTCGCGCTATGACAAGGAGGGTCCGGGCGGCGACGCCGCCGCCTACGTCAACTGCCCGATGGACAAAGCCCAGTACGAGGCCTTCATCGACGCCCTGCTGAGCGGCCCGAAGGCTGAGTTCAAGGACTGGGAGCACGTCCCCTATTTCGACGGCTGCCTGCCCATCGAGGTCATGGCCGAGCGTGGTCGCGAGACCCTGCGGCACGGCCCGATGAAGCCGGTCGGCCTGACCAATCCGCGCGACCCGCTGGTCAAGGCCTACGCCATCGTCCAGCTGCGCCAGGACAACGCGTTGGGCACCCTGTTCAACATGGTCGGCTTCCAGACCAAGCTGAAGCACGGGGCGCAGGCCGAGGTCTTCCGCATGATCCCCGGCCTGCAGAACGCTCAGTTCGCGCGTCTGGGCGGTCTTCACCGCAACACCTATCTGAACAGTCCCCAACTCCTGGACAAGCAGCTGCGGCTGAAGGCCATGCCACGCCTGCGTTTCGCGGGTCAGGTGACGGGCGTCGAGGGTTATGTCGAGAGCGCGGCCATGGGCCTGCTGACCGGCCGTCTCGCCGCCGCGCAAGCGCTCGGTCGCGATCTGGCCCCGCCGCCGGCCGAGACCGCCATGGGCGCCTTGGTCGAGCACATCACCGGCGGGCATCTGGCAGGATCGAAGTTCCAGCCGATGAACATCAACTACGGCCTGCTGCCGCCGCTCGAGGCGCCCAAGCTCGATGAGGCGGGCGTCAAGATTCCGCTTAAGGAACGCGGCAGGGCCAAAAAGCGCCTGATGAGCATCCGGGCGATGGAAAGCCTGAAGGCCTGGCGCGACGCGGGCTGATTTCTGAATGCCGGGTCGCTCAACGCAGCTTGGGCAGGCCCGGCCGGAACCCCAGCGTCATCACGCCCAGCACGATCACGCCGACGCCCATCAGCACCCAGGCCTGGGTCAGGTCGGCCAGGTAATCGCTCAGCAGGCCGGCACCCAGCGGCGAGAGGCTGGCGATGATGTAACCGCCGCCCTGGACGAAGGCGAGCAGATCGCCGGAGCGCGCGGGATCGTCGATCTGGTCCATGGCCAGTATCAGGCTGAGCGGGAAGATTGCGCCGATGCCGAGGCCCAGGACGATCACGATCGGCACGGCCATGCCGAGGGGCGCGACCACGAGACCGGCCAGACCCGCCAAGGCCAGAATCAAGGCCGTCAGGATCGGTCCGCGCCGATCCGGGAAGCGCCCGATGGTCAGCGACACCAGTAGGCCGGCCGTCACCTCCGCAGCCGTCATGCCGCTGAGCAGATAGCCGGCCGTCGCCCTCGGCTCGCCCAAGTCGATGTAGAAGGGCGGCAGCCAGGCCAGCATCAATGTATAGGCCGAGGTCCCCAGGCCCATGATCAGGATCAGCCGGCACGCCCGCCCCTGACGCCAGAAGGGCAGCTCCGGGTCCGTCGCCTCGACAACCGCGGCGCGGTTCGGCTCTTCGGCTGCGGGGTCGCGTGACGCCGCCAGCCAGACCAATGCGGCGATAAAGGCCGGCGCGCTCCATAAGGCCAGCGTCCCGGCCCAGCCGATCGTCTCGGCCAGACCGGCCGCCGTGGCCGCCGCGACGGCGGCGCCGCCCATTATCCCGGTGGTGTAGAGCGCCATGACCGTGCCGAACTGCGCCGGAAAGGCCCGTTTGATGACGACCGGCGCCAAGGCCTGGATCAAGGCGACGCCCACTCCGACGACCACGGCGCTGGCGATCAGGCCGGTCGCGCCGGTCAGCACCACCCGCACCAGGCAGGCCCCGCCGATCAGCAGCGCGCCCAGCAAGATGCCGCGCCGCTCGCCCAGTCGCCGACGCAACGGGCGGATCGACAGGGCGCCCAGACCGATCATCAGCACGGGCAAGGTGGTCAGCAGGCTGGCGGCGGTCGAACCCATGCCCGTCGCGCCCTCGATCAGATCCAGCAGCGGCCCCACCGCCGCCATCGCCGGCCGCAGATTCAGCGCCAGGGCGACGATGGCCGCCAGCAATAGCAGCGAAGCGCCGCGCGCGGGCGTGGCGTCAGATCGTGCGGTCATGGTGGGGACTCCGACTGAAAATCGCGCTAGTCTCTCGACCTCAAGTATCTCGATGTCAAGATAACGATGCCCGATAGAGCTTCTCGCGCCGCGGCCCAATGGGCCGTGCAACGTCCCGATCTGGACATGCTGCCGATGGAGGTGCTGGGACGCCTGAACGAGGCGTCGCAACTGGTGATCCGCGAGCGCCAGACGCCGCTGTTTGCGCGCTATGGTTTGCAGCACGGCGAGTTCGATGTGCTGGCGACGCTGCGCCGATCGGGCGAACGCGAGGGCCTGACGCCGACGGCGCTATTCGAGGCGGCGATGATGTCGTCTGGCGGCATGACCGCGCGGATCGACCGGCTGGAAAAGGCGGGCTGGGTCGAGCGGCGCCCGCATCCGAGCGACCGACGGGCGACCCTGGTCCGTCTGACGGACAAGGGTTTCGACCTGATCGAGACGATCATGCCCAGCCATCAAGATACGGCCAAAGAGGCCTTGAGCGGCCTGTCGCGAGAAGATCAGAAAACGCTGAACGCCCTGCTGACCCGCTTGATCGCCGGCCTGAACGGCTAGGTCAGATCCGGCCGCGCAGCACGGACCAAAGCAGGCGCAGCCGCTTCAGCGGCTCCGGCGGGTCCGGATCGGTCAGGGCGGCGTGAGCCACGGCCGGAAATCCCTCGGGCGGAAGGCGTTTCAGCGCCTTATTAGCGACAGCTCTCAGGGACGCCGCCTCCTGGCGCCGGCCGGTCTGCGTCAGCCCCCAGACGCGGGCCGCATCGGTAACGGCGGCGTCATGCCCCTGCCCTGCCAGCACGCGCGTCGCAACCTGCATCGGGCCGACGTAGAAGGCGTCCAGATCGTGCGGCTGTTCGCGCACCCGGCCGATGTGGGCGTCGATCAAGGCGTCGAACCGCGCGCGGTCCAGGCCGTGACGCGCGACAAGTTCAGTCAGGGACTCCAGCACCGGATGGCCCTTGCGCGGCACGCCGGCGAAGACGCCGTCCATCTGTTCCGCCCACCAGGTGTAGCGCATCTCGGCCAGGAGCGGCTGGGTCACGCGCGTGGGAATGCTCATCAGCGCGGCTTCGAAAGCGTACAGCGTGATCAGGTCAGCGCGGGCGCGGTCATCCGCCACCAGGCGGCTGGACAGCCAGCGGTCGAGGTCGGCGGTGCGGACCTGTTGGTCGAGCGTATCCGCAGTCTCGGTCAAGCGGCGCGCGACACCGCGAAATCGGCCAAGTCTTCCAGCGCGGCGCGCCAGTCGCTGGACGGCAGGACCGACAGGGCCGCCTTGGCCTGATCGGCATAGTCGCCGGCTAGGTCCAGGGTCGCGCCGATGGCGCCCGAGCCGATGATCAGTTCGCGGGCGCGGGTGAAGTCTTCGGGCGTCCGCTCGCCCTTGGTCACGGTGCGCTCCCAAAAGGCTTCCTCGCGACCGCGCGTGCGGGCGACCGCCAGCAGCAGCGGCAGGGTCGCCTTGCCCTCGTTGAAATCGTCGCCGGCGTTCTTGCCCAAGGCCTCGGCTGTCGCGCCGTAGTCCAGCGCGTCGTCGGCCAGTTGGAAGGCGATGCCCAACGCCATGCCGTAGTCGCGCAAAGCCTTGATCGCGGCCGAATCGGCCCCAGCGCCGACCGCGCCCGCCTCGGCAGCGGCGGCGAAAAGTTCGGCAGTCTTGGCCGAGATGATCTGCAGATAGGTGGCCTGATCCAGATTCAGATCGTGGGCACGCGTCAGCTGCAGCACTTCGCCCTCAGAGATCACCCGCGAAGCCTCGGCCAGAATGCCCAGGGCGCGCATCGAATCCGTCTCGACCATCAGTTCGAAGGCGCGGGCGAATAGAAAGTCGCCGACGAGGACGCTGGTGGGCGCGCCCCAGATCAGGTGGGCCGCGACCTTGCCCCGACGCAGTTCGGACGCATCGACGATGTCGTCGTGCAGGAGAGTGGCGGTGTGGATGAACTCGACCGCAGCCGCCAGTTTGCGAGGCGCGACGATGTCGTCCGTCGCGCCCACGGCGCGCGCAGCGGCGACGGTCATCAGGGGACGCAGACGCTTTCCACCCGCCGAAACCAGATGTTCGGCCAGTTTCGGGATGATCGGCACGTCCGACTGCATCCGATCCAGGATCAGGGCGTCCACGGCCGCCATATCGACCTCAGCCAGCCGGACAAGGGCGTTGACGTCCCCCTTCGGGCGGTGAGCGGCGGCGATGGCGACGTCCAAACGAATACTCTTTCACTGGCGCGGCGGGCCGCGGGAATGGCTTTTTGCGGCCGGGCCGGCTTGCCCCCGCGAGTTGCGGCGCACAATGATGTTCGACCCCTTGAGGGTCAAGGAGATTGAGGCTTGGAGCCGGTCGAAACCCTGCCGACAACGATCGTCGAGAACGGCCTGTTGAACGGCCGGGTGCGCTTGCGTCAACCCGCACGCGGCTATCGCGCCGGGATGGATGCGGCTTTGCTGGCGGCGGCGGTCCCGGCCGAGGCGGGCCAGAGCGTGATCGAGGCGGGCTGTGGAGCGGGTGCGGTCCTGATGCAGATCGCGGCGCGACGGCCCGGCGTGACCCTGACGGGCGTGGAGCGCGATCCGGTGATGGCGGCGCTGGCGACCGAGAATGCGACGCTGAACGGCGCAGCTGGATCCGCTATGATTCGTCAGGGCGACGTGGCGGCCGGGTTTCGGCCCCTCGGCGTGAAGCCAGCCGACTGGGCCATATCCAATCCCCCCTTCTTCGATGACGCCAAGGCGTTGCGCGCCCCGGCCGAAGGCAAGCGGGGCGCCTGGATGGCCGACGACGGGCTGAAGGCGTGGACCGATTTCCTATTGAAGGCGGTGAAGGAAGGCGGGCGCATCGTGGTCGTTCACCGCGCCGACCGACTGGCCGATCTGCTGGCTCTGCTGGGCGAAAAGGCGGGGTCGTTCGCCGTGCGGCCCATCCATCCCTTCGCGGACGAGCCGGCCAAGCGGGTGCTGGTGCACGCCATAAAGACCGGGCGCGCGCCGCTGCGTCTGCTGCCGCCGCTGATCCTGCACGACCGCGAGGGCGGCAAGCACACCTCCCAGGCCGAAGCCATCCTACGCGGCGAGGCGTCGCTGGGATGGTGATCGGGTGGTCAATCGCGACCGGAACGCCTAAATGCCGCCTCCTGACGAAATCGAGCCCGCCCCGTGTCACCCGACGACCTTCCGCATGATCTTCAAGACGGTCTGATCGCCGTCGGCGAGGCCGCGCGCGACCTGCGCGAGCCGTGGTGGATCTTCGGCGGGGCGGCGATGGCGCTCTATGGCCTGACCGACATCCATGTGCCCGATATCGACGTGCTGTGCGCGCCGCGCGATGCGCGCAACCTGCTGGGCGCGCTGGGCGGCGTGGTGATACCCGATCCGGGCGAAGGCCTGTTCCGCTCCGCCGTCTTCGGGCGCGCGCCGGATCAGCCGATCCTGGTCGAGGTCATGGCGGATCTGGAGACACGCGACGGCGGCGACTGGACCCCGGTCGCCTTCGGCTCGCGCCGCCGCGTCTTCGTCGAGGACACGCCCCTGTTCGTTCCGGATATCCGGGACCACATCGCCCTGTACCGCCTGTTCGGCCGCCCCAAGGATCTGGCGCGCGTCGAACAGCTTGAACGACTGATCGCCTGAATGCCTTTCCCCTTCCAGATTTCCGCCACCGAGGGCCGCGCCCGCACCGGGGTGCTGAAGACCGCGCGCGGCGACATCCGCACCCCCGCCTTCATGCCGGTCGGCACCGCCGCCACGGTCAAGGCGATGACGGTGGATCAGGTCAAGGCGACCGGCGCCGACATCCTGCTGGGCAACACCTATCACCTGATGCTGCGCCCTGGGCCCGAGCGGATGGAGCGTCTGGGCGGGCTTCACAAGTTCATGGGCTGGGACAAGCCGATTCTGACCGACAGCGGCGGGTTCCAGGTCATGTCCCTGGCCGGCATATCCAAGGTAAAGGAGGAGGCCGTGACCTTCTCCAGCCACATCGACGGCTCCAAACACGTTCTGACGCCCGAGCGGTCGATCGAAATCCAGGCCGACCGGATCGGCGCCGACATCTCGATGCAGTTGGACCAGTGCGTCGCCTATCCGGCCGAGAAGGATGCAGCCAGAAAGGCGATGGAGCTGTCGATCCGCTGGGGCGCGCGGTCCAAGACCCGGTTCGGCGAGCGTGAAAACCAGGCCCTGTTCGGCATCCAGCAGGGGTCGACCTTCGAGGACTTGCGCCGTCAGTCATCGGAGCAACTGCAAGACGTCGGTTTCGACGGCTACGCCATCGGCGGTCTGGCGGTCGGCGAAGGCCACCAGGCCATGTGCGAGGTGCTGGACTATGCGCCCGAAATGCTGCCGGCCGACCGTCCGCGCTATTTGATGGGCGTGGGCAAGCCGGTCGACCTGGTCGAGGCGGTGTATCGCGGCGTCGACATGTTTGACTGCGTCCTGCCGACCCGCGCCGGCCGTCACGGTCAGGCCTGGACCTGGGATGGCCCGCTGAACCTGAAGAACGCCCGCTTCGCCGAGGATCAGGACCCGCTGGACCCGACAATCGACGGCCCGTCATCGTCGTATTCGAAGGCCTATCTGCACCACCTGATTCGCGCCGATGAAATCCTGGGCAAGGTGCTGCTGAGCTGGCACAACATCGCCTTCTATCAGGCGCTGACGGCGGCCATGCGCGCAGCGATATCCGAGGGCCGGTTCGAACAATTCAGGCGCGATTTCCACGCCCGCCACACGTCGAACGGCTGACGCCTAAGGGTGCGGTCTGAACCAGCTGGGCGCCGCCGGCGGCGCGCAGTTCCGCTGCATGCCCATCCCCTTCAAGAAGGCGCGGCGCATCCGGCCGGACTGGATGGCCGATTGAACGTGCTTTGAGTGCTGTTCGGCGCCGCTCAGTCGACGGATCCAGTTTCGGCCGGGAATAAAGTCTGTCGTCGTGTCGCGAATGGCGTTCAGCGCCGCCTTGGCCGCCGCGTCGGCCGCCCGTTCGCTGAGATAGGAGCCGTCCTGACGCGGCGGTTCGTCCGTATCGGGTCCCAGCGCTTCGTCGAGCCTTGCGACCTCTGCGCCGATGGTCGTGCACTGATTCAGATTACGCAGGTCGTAGGGATTGGCTTCGGCCTGAAGCAGCACCGTCGGAATCATCTGACGACGTAGGTTGAAATCTTCCAGCGGAGCCGTCGCCGCCGCCGCGAAGCCTGCCCCGACCTGCTCGGCGCCGCCCATCGCCGACCGACCGGCATTGCAACCGGAGAGTGCAACAAGACTGGCCACGAGAAGAAGACGTTTCATAGGGTGGCTTAGACCACGCCTCGGCTGGCGATTAAAGCGTGGCGGCGGAAGCGGTCGGTAACGAAGAATTCTCTGGTTTTATGTCACTTTGGCCGGTCGTTGGAGTTCGGTCGTGCCTTACATCGCCAAGAGCCTGGAAGCCCTGGACGCCCCTGCCGGACCGTTCCAACGTCTTACGGAACTGGCCTGCACGGTTTTCGATGCGCCCGCCGCCGTCGTCACCCTGGTCAGCGGCGACAACGCCGTCCTGTGGTGCAGCGATCGTGAACTGGTTCGAAGCCTGCCGCGCGAACGCACCCTCGGCGACCGCCTGCTGCGCCAGGGCCAAGGGGCCGTCCTGGTGGTCGAAGACGGCTTGGCGGACCCCGCAGCGCGCAATCATTTCCTGGTGGCGCCCCCCTATAATTTGCGTTTCTACGCCGGCGTTACGATCTGCGGCCCGGACGGTCGGCCGCTGGGCGCGTTCGGCGTCATGGATCGCAAACCCCGCCCTCCCCCCTCCGACGCCGAGATCGCGACGCTGCGCACGCTGGGCGCCATGGCCGAAGACATCATCGCGTCGCTGGAAGTCGGTCGCGTCAGCGATGAGCGCCACGGCACGCTGGAGCTGATCGAAAACATGGCCGGGGTCGGTCATTGGCGGTTGGAACTGGCCAGCGGCAAGGTCCACTGGTCCGACGAGGTGTTCCGCATCCACGGTCTGGATCGCAAAACCTTCGATCCCCAGGTCGATTCGGCCATCGACCGTTATCACCCCGACGATAGGCCCGGATTGTTGGCGGCGATCGCACACTCGGCCGCAACCGGCGATGGCTACAAAATGCGTCTTCGGCTGATCCGCGCCGATGGCGAGGAGCGCGCGGTTCTGACCCAGGCGCGCGCCGAACGTGACGACGCCGGGGTCGTGAAGGTCCTTTACGGCGTGTTTCAGGACATCACAGACCAGCAGGCCCAGATCGCCCGCGCTCAGCGTGACGAGGCGCGCTATCGGCTGTTGGCTGAAAACGTGGGCGACGTGATCACCCGCGTTCGCCCGGACGGCACCAGCAAATACATCTCGCCCGCGATCGAAAGCCTGCTCGGCTGGACCACCGAAGAGATGAACGGCCGGCCCATGGACTATGTCCATCCCGACGATCGGGAAATGGTGACCCGGGCCGTGCTGGGCACCATCCACACCAAGGAGCCCTGCCGCCTGGAGCACCGGGCCCTTCATCGCGACGGTTCAATCGTCTGGGTCGAATGCACCTTCCGCGCCCTGGCCGCCGAGGCGGGCAAGCCGTCGGAGGTGGTGGTGGTCATCCGTGACATGACGGATCGCAAGCTCCTGGCGGACGAACTGGTCACCGCGCGCGACCGGGCCGAGGCGGCGGCGGCGGCCAAGAGCGAGTTCCTGGCGAACATGAGCCATGAACTGCGCACGCCTCTGACCAGCGTCATCGGCTTTTCGAACCTGCTGAAGGCCAGCGAGGCCTTGCCCGAGGCCGAGAAGGGCTATGTCGCGCGCATCGCCACGGCCAGCGAGGCCCTGCTGTCGGTCATCAACGACGTATTGGACTATTCCAAGCTCGAAGCCGGCATGATCGAGCTGGAGCCCCAGCGCTTCGACCCGGCCGCCCTGGCGCACGAGACGGTCCAGATGATGGAGGCCCAGTGTCTAGCCAAGGGTCTGGCGCTGCACGTCGATCTCGCGTCGGACATACCGGACTGCCTGATGGGCGACCAGGCCCGTCTTCGGCAGATCCTGCTGAACCTGCTTGGCAATGCGGTGAAGTTCACCAGCCAAGGCTCGGTCAGCCTGTCGGTCGGCGGCGTCTCGGACGAAACGGCGTATGGCGGCTGACGGCCGAGGTGACCGATACCGGCATCGGCATGAGCCCCCAGACACAGGCCCATCTGTTCGAGCGTTTCTCACAGGCGGATCGGTCGACGACCAGGCTCTATGGAGGCACCGGCTTGGGGCTGGCGATCTCGCGGCGGCTGGCGCGGGCGATGGACGGCGACATCGTCGTCACGAGCCAGCCCGGCCTGGGATCGACGTTCAAGGTGACCGTGCCCCTGCACATCGCCGAGGCCGGATTGGAAGCCGAAGGTCCGCGCCTCAGCGTCATGCCCGAGGGCCGCGTGTTGATCGCCGACGACGCACCGGCCAACCGCGAACTGATCAGCGTCATCCTTGTCGGCATGGGACTGGAGGTCGCTACCGCCAGCGATGGAGCCGAGGCGGTGCATGCGGTGCAGTCCGAAGTCTACGACCTCGTCCTGATGGATATGCAGATGCCGGTCATGGACGGCCTGACAGCCACGCGCGAGATTCGCCGGATTGAGCAGGGCGGCGGACGCCGACTGCCGATCATCGCCCTGTCCGCCAATGTTCAGCCGGACCAGATCCAGCTGTGCCGCGACGCCGGCATGGACGACCATCTGGCCAAGCCGCTGCAACTGCCTGCCCTAGTCGCCACCCTGTCAAAGTATCTCGACAAATCGAACGCTTCGATCGCGGCAGACGCGACTGCGCCTGGTCGTTTCGCGACCCACCGAAGGCAAGGCCCGGACAGCAAAAAGCCCGCCGAAGCGGGCTTTAAATGGTACGTCCTCTCGGGCTCGAACCGAGGACCCTCTGATTAAAAGTCAGATGCTCTAACCAACTGAGCTAAGGACGCACCGCGCGACGTCCGGGCTGGCCCGAACCGTCGAAGGGCGCCTTCTGTTGTAATCCGGCCTTCCGGTCAAGACCCGGTCTGCTACTCATTGGGCATGAAACCGTTAAATGGCGTCCGCATCATCGAATTCGACGGCTTGGGGCCGGTCACCTTCGCCGGAATGATGCTGGCGGACCTGGGGGCGGAGGTGGTGCGGCTGACGCGCGACGCCTCGGCCGGACCGGCGATCTTCGACGAGGTCGGAGGCGAGGTCCTGCACCGGGGAAGAGCGGCCGTTCCGGTCGATCTGAAATCACCGGCCGATCGCGAGCGCATCCTGCAACTGATCGATGGGGCCGACGCCGTGATCGAAGGCTTCCGGCCCGGCGTCATGGAGCGGCTGGGCTATGGCCCCGACGTGCTGCAGGCGCGAAAGCCCGCGCTGGTGTTCGGACGTGTGACCGGATGGGGCCAGACGGGGCCGCTGGCGAACGCGGTCGGGCATGATCTGAACTACATCGGCCTGTCTGGGGTGTTGCATGCCATGGGCGAGGCGGATCGTCCACCCTCCCCGCCGTTGAACCTAGTCGGCGATTATGGCGGCGGGGCCATGCTGTTGGTGGTAGGGGTGCTGGCCGCGCTGGTGGAGGCCAGGACAACGGGCAAGGGACGCGTGGTGGATGCAGCCATGACGGACGGGGCGGCTCTGCTGGGCGGTCTGTTCCAAGCCTTGCGGGGTCGGGGACTGTGGAGCGACCGGCGCGGATCCAACCTGCTGGACGGGGGGGCGCCCTTCTATCGTTGCTACGCCTGTCGTGACGGCGGGTTCGTGGCGGTGGCGGCGCTGGAGCCGCGTTTCTACGCCGCGCTGCTGGCCGGCTTGGAGATCGATCCGGCTGATGCGACTCAATACGACATCGCCGCCTGGCCGGCCCTGCAAGCGCGGTTTGCGGCCTTGTTCGCGAGCAGAGACCGCGACGACTGGAGCGCCCATTTCGCCGGGACGGAAGCCTGTGTCACGCCCGTGCTGAGCCTGGCCGAGGCGCCGGATCATCCGCACAATCAGGCGCGAGGAACATTCCACAGCGGCCTGCCGCAACCCGCGCCCCGTTTCGACGGCGTAGTTGCTGCGCCCTCCCCCAAGTCCGAACTGACCTTGGATCAAATGGTCACAAAATGGTCCGATCACGCAGGATGACCGACGCAGATTTCGGCGCTAAGGGAACAGCTTAGCGCGACAGGCGTTTGGTCGGCGGAGACCGGGGACTTTCATGACACGCTCGATTTTTGTCTTGGCCGCCGCCGCTAGCGTGCTCGCGCTGTCGGCCTGCGACGACCGTCCTTCGCGCTCTGACGACGACTATCGCGAGATGTCGGTCGAGCCGGCGCCTCCGCCGGTCAAGGAAGAAACTCCCCCGCCCGCGCCAGAGGTTCAGGATCCGACGCCCACGCCTCCGCCGTCGACGACGCTTCCGCCTGAGGAACGCACGTCTGAACAGTCGGTGCAGCCCGAAAGCGAGACGCTGTTCTACTGACGAACAGGTATGCCGGGGGGCGTCCTTTTGACGAAAGATCGAGTTTGACGTTCAGGCCTACCCTGCTGGTCGCCCTCGCGGCGTTTTCGGCCTGCGCCCATGCAGCGGCGGCGGAACCCCGCGCGCAGATCCGGGGCGACATGGACGGCGATCTGCGGCGGGCGCTGGAGCGGGCTGTGGGCGAGGTTGACGGCGCGCCGGCCAGCCGCTTCGAGGCCCGTCGTCGCGCCGAGAGCGCCGTGACCTCGGCGACCGCACTGCTGCGGTCCGAAGGCTACTATCAACCGGTCGTCGAAGACATCGTCGAGGGTGAGGAGACGCCGATCGCAGTGGTTTCGGTCGAACCGGGGCGCCGCTTCCTGCTGACAGATCCGATGATCCAGTGGGCCGACCCCGCGCCTGAGGCCGAGGCGGCGGACAAGGCCAAGACTGCGATCGCGCTGAAGGCGGGCGATCCAGGTAGAGCGGCAGACGTCATATCCGGCGAAGGTCGGGCCGTGGCGGCGCTGGTGCGTGACGGCTATGCCGACGCCAAGGCCAATCCGCGCCGTGTCGTGGTGGATCATGCGGCCTTCACCGTCGCGCCGGAGTATCGCATCGCCTCCGGCGCGCTGGTGCGTCTGGACGGCGTGCGCTTGACCAGCCAGGGCCGCACCAATCCAGCCTGGGTCGCAGGCCTGGCCCCGTGGAACGAGGGCGATCGCTACGATCCCGAGATGGTCGCGGAGCTGGAACGCCGGCTGCTGGACACCGGCGTCTATGACGGCGTCAGCGTCGCGCTGTCGCCGCTGGACCAGATTACCGCCGATGGTCATCGCCCCGTGGTGGTCAGCCTGCAAGACCGCCCCCGTCGCGTGCTGGAGGCCGGCGCCACCTGGTCGACGGCGGAGGGTGCGGGCGTGGACGTGATCCAGACCCGCTACAACCGCTTCGGCCGCGCCGACACCCTGAGGCTGGAAGCGCGGCTGGCAGACATCGACAGCCGGATCGGCGCCGATCTGTCTCTGCCCCACTGGCGTCGGCCCGGCCGGACGCTGAAGCTGGGCGCGGCAGTCGTCAACGAAGACACCGACGCCTATCTGCGCACCGCCGTGGTTCTGTACGCCGACCTGCAACAGCGGATCGGCAAGACCTCCTATTTCAACTACGGAATCGGGCTGGACGCCGGGCGCTACAGCGAGACCCGCTACGATTTCACCACCCTGCCCCCGCAGCGTGTGACCTTCGACCGTGATCTGGCCATCATCACCGCGCGGACCAGCGCCTACATCGACCGCTCCAATGATCCGCTGAACCCGACCAAGGGCTGGCGGGTCAATCTGGCGGTTCAGCCGACGGCGGTGACCGGCGAGAGCAACATCCTGTTCCTGCGCACCGAAACGCAAGGCACCGCCTATTTCCCCGTCGCGGGTGATCGCACCATCCTGGCCGGACGCATGAAGATCGGCTCCATCGTCGGCGGCAGCGAGCTGAACGTGCCGGCCGACCGTCTGTTCTACTCCGGCGGCGGCGGTTCGGTGCGGGGCTATTCGTACCAGAACGTCAATCCGCAACTGCCGGACGGAACGCCGCGGGGCGGTCTGTCGCTGTTCGAAACCTCGTTCGAGGTGCGCCAGTCGATCGGTCAGAGCTTCCAGGCCGTCGCTTTCGTCGACGCCGGCTCCGTGGGCTTTCAGGAGACGCCGAACCTGACCAACATGCGTTACGGCGCGGGTGTGGGCGTGCGCTACATGCTGCCGTTCGGACCGATCCGGGCGGATGTCGCCATGCCGCTCAACAAGCGTGACGGCGATTCCGCCTTCCAGATCTACATCAGCATCGGGCAGGCGTTTTGACCGATACACCGCCCGAAGCCACGCCTGAAGAAGCGACGACGCCGGCCAAGGCCGCGCGGCCCGCGAAGCCGCGTCGCGGGCTGATCAGACGCATCGCCCTGGGCGTGGGCGTCGTGCTGGCCGGACTGCTGGTGCTGATCGCCGCCGCCCTGGTCGGAGGGCGTTACTACATCGCCTCGGACGGCGGTCGCGACATGGTTCTGCAACGGCTTCAGGACCTGAAGATCAGCCGCTACGGCCGGCTGAAGGTCTATGGGCTGAAGGGCGATCTGCTCAGCGACTTCACCATCGACCGCATCACATTGGCCGACAGTCAGGGCATCTGGCTGGAGGCGAACAACCTCAGCATGGACTGGTCGTATCTGGCGCTGCTGGGCCGCAGTTTCCATGCGAACGACATCAAGGCCGAGACCATTCGCGTCCTGCGTCGGCCTGTGGTCGAGCCGCCCACCGGCGAACCGCCCAGCCCCCAGCCGATCTCGGTCCGCATCGACAAGTTCGCGGCCAATATCGAACTGATGGAAGGCTTCTCCAAAGAATACGGCCGCTGGAGCCTGTCCGGGAACGCCAGCCTGCCACGCGCCGGCGCCAAGAGCGCGACGGTCAACGCCGACAGCCTGAACCGACCGGGCGACTTCCTGCGTCTGGCGGCGACCTTCGGCGGCAAGCTGGAAGACACGCGCCTCAACCTGCGCGCCAATGAGGCTCAGGGCGGACCGCTGGCCGGGGCCTTGGGCTATTCGCCGGATCAGCCATTCTCGGCGGTTGCGGTTCTGAACGCCGATATCGTCAATGCGCGGGTCCAGACGGGACAGTTCGTCCCCCTAATCGTCCAGGGCCATTTCGGCGACAAGGGCTCTCGCGTCGCGGGCTTCGCCGACTTCAGCAACTCGGACCTTCTGTCGCCCTTCGTCACCAAGATCGGCCGCACCGCGCGGTTCGGCTTCGCCATGGTGCCGACGCCGGACAAGGCCAGTCAGGGCGTGGCGTGGAAGCTGATTTCCGACAATGTCCAGTCCGAAGCGCGCGGCCTGGTCCGCAACTCCGACCGCAGTTCGCCCGACGGAATCAGTCTGAATATTCAGACGGCCTCGCTGAGCCGACTGGTCGGGTCCGATGTGGCGGGACCAGCGGCCTATTCCGGTCTGTTCAAGGGCGACGCACAGACCTGGACGCTGGGCGGCCAGGTCACCCTGTTGAACGCCAATGTGGCCAGCTATCGCGCCACGCGCATCGCCGGACCGCTGAACGTCGCGGTCAAGAACGGCCGCATCGATCTTGACGGCGACATTCACGCCAACGGCGGATCAGGCGAAGGCATCATCGGCGGCCTCTTGGGTCCTGCCCCGCGGGTGCAGATGAAGGCGGCGCGGATGAAGGACGGCGCCATCCTGCTGACCAAAGTCGATCTGCAGGGCCAGGGCCTGACGCTGAATGGTTCGGGCTCGCGCAATCTGCTGGGCGGGATGAACTTCCGCGGCGAGGCGCAGTTGACCGACGCCAGGCGCGTGCTGCCCGACGCGCGCGGCGCCTTCGGCGGTCCGATCCGGGCCTCGTCGGCGCGGGCAGGCGCGCCATGGGTACTGAACTTCGACGGACGGGGCCGCAATCTGACTGTGGGTCTGGACGAACTGGATCGCCTGCTCGGCAAGACGCCGCGTCTGCAACTGGCCGGCAAGCTGAACGGCGGACGTATCGAGGTCGAGCGCGGCGAACTGACCGGCGCGGCCGGGCGCGCGGGGGTCAAGGGCATCATCGAAACCGCCGGCAAGCTGAGGCTGGCGCTGGACTGGAACGCGCGTGGCCCGTTCGCGGCCGGGCCGGTCGAGATCGGCGGCGACATGAACGGGCGCGGCGCCCTGACCGGCACACTGGCCCAGCCGCGCGTCGATCTGACCGCCGGCTTCCAGCAGGTCACGGCCGGCGCCCTGACGCTGAACAACGCCGATCTGACGCTGAGCTTCCGCAAGGGGGCAGATGCATCGGACGGCCGGATTTCGGTGGTCAGCGGCTCGAACTATGGTCCGGCGCGCGCCTCGGGCAACTTCTTCCTGGGCGGCAAGCGCATTCGGTTGAGCGATCTGGACGTGGACGCCGGCGGCGTGACGGCCAGGGGCGCCATCGCCCTGTCCGACAGCATTCCCTCCAGCGCGGACCTGACCTTCTCGGCGCGCGCCGGGGCCTTCCTGGCTTCGGGCGAAGCCAACGGACGGGTGCGGCTGACCGACGGCGGCGGATCGGACAGCGCCATTCTGGACGTCAGCGGCCGCAACGTCCGGCTGGCCGGTCAGAGCTGGATCATTCGCAATCTCGATTTGGACGGGCGCGGCACCCTCAACAACCTGCCCTTCACTCTGGCGCTGGACGTGGGCGGCCCAAACCCTGCCCAGTTCAACGGCACGGGCGTCTATTCGCGTCAGAACACGACGCACGGTCTGACGCTGCGCGGCGGCGGCCGGGTGCGCGAGGTGGCCTTCACAACCCGCAGTCCCGCCTCGATCACCCTGAACGGCGCCACGCGTACGGCGCATCTGGATCTGGGCGTGGGCGGCGGCGTGCTGCTGGCCGACCTGCGTCAGGATGCGCGCGGCGCCGCGATCCAGGCCGACCTGACGCGGGTCGATCTGGGCTCCATCTCGCCCGAACTGCGCGGCAGCGTGACCGGTCAGGTCGCCCTGCGCGGCGCCGGCAGCGATCTGTCGGGCACGGCCAATATTGCGCTCCAAAACGTCCGCAGCATCGATGCGCCGCGCGGCCTGGCCGTCGATGGGCGCGTGGACGCGACCCTGGCGGGCGACCGGCTGAGCATCAAGGCGACGGCGGTCGACGAGGGCGCGGTTCAGGCCTCGGCTGACGTCGTCCTGCCGGTCGAGGCCTCGGCCGCGCCGCTGCGCCTGGCCATCGCCCGGACGCGCGAAATGTCGGGCCGGGTGTCGATCAACGGGCAGATCCAGCCGATCTGGGACCTGTTCCTGGGCGGCGACCGCAGTCTGGCCGGTCAGGTGGCGGGTCAGGCGACGATCGGCGGGACGCTGAACGCACCGCGTCTGAACGGCCGGTTCGATCTGAGCCAAGGCTCCTATCGCGAGAACGCGGTCGGCCTGGCGCTCAGCGACCTGACGCTGCGGACCCGGTTCGACGACACAGCCGCCCAGATCGAGACCTTCACGGCCAATGACGGCAAGGGCGGCACGGTGTCCGGCCAGGGCCGCATCGGTCTGCGCCAAGGCTCCGGATCGAACGCGCAACTGATGCTGAACCGGTTCCGGGTCATCGACAACGATATCGCCGAGGCGCGCGCCTCGGGCCCGGTCACCATCGTGCGCGGCGCCGACGGCAATATCCAGCTGGGCGGCCGCATCGATATCGACGAGGCCAAGATCGAACCGGAACTGCCCGGCGCGACCGGCATCGTCTCGATGGATGTGGTTGAGATCAATCGTCCCGGCGGCGATCCGGAGGAGACCGAGCAGAAGGCGCGCGGTCCGCAGATCGGCATGGACATCGTCCTGCGTTCCAGCGGCGGCAAGGTGCGGGTCAACGGTCGCGGCCTGAACGTGATCCTGGACGTGAACGCCCGGGTGCGCGGCACCATCGCCCAGCCGCAATTGACCGGGACGGCCAATGTGGTGCGCGGCGATTATGAGTTCGCGGGCAAGCGGTTTGTGTTCGACGACACCGGTCGCGTCACCCTGTCGACCGATCCCAAGCAGATCCGTCTGAACCTGGCGGCGACGCGCGAGGACGCGGCCCTGACCGCCTCGATCAACGTCACCGGAACGGCCGCCGAACCCAAGATCGCCCTGACCTCCACCCCGTCCCTGCCCCAGGACGAAATCCTGTCGCAGGTGCTGTTCGGACGGTCGGCGTCGCAGTTGTCAGCCTTCGAGGCGGCGCAGTTGGCGGCCGGGGTCGCGGCCCTGGCGGGCGGCGGCGGGTTCGACGTGATCGGCAACCTGCGCGAACTGGCGGGTCTGGACCGGCTGTCGTTCGGCGGCGACGCGTCTGCGGTCACGGTTGCGGGCGGTCGCTACATCACCGACGACGTCTATCTGGAGGTCATCGGCGGCGGTCAGAATGGTGCGGCGGTCAAGGTCGAATGGCAGCCTCGGCGCAACGTCGCCATCGCCTCGCAGTTCGGCGGCCAGGGCCAGACCAGCCTGTCGATCCGCTGGCGTCACGAAAGCCGCGAGGCGGGCGACCGTCGTCCGAATCGGGGCGGCCGGAACCGCTAAGCCGCCCCGTCGGATCGGTCGCTAGAGAACCTCCAGCACCCGCTCCACGGGGCGGCCAATGACGGCGCCCTTGTCGGTCTCGACAATCGGACGTTCGATCAGGATCGGCTGAGCGATCGCTACGGCCAGGATGGCTTCGTCATCTGCGCCGGCGTCCAGCAGCGCCTTGGCGTCGGCCTCCTTCTTACGCAGCAGGCCGGACAGATTAAGGCCTGTTCTGGACGCCAATCGCTGCAGCGTCTCGGGATCCCATCCGGTCTTCATATATTCGACGACCGTCGGCTCGACGCCTTGCTCGCGCAGCAGGGCGAGGACGTTGCGCGACGTGCTGCATTTCGGATTATGGTAGAGGACGACCGACATCACGCCTCCTGCTTCAAGCGATGCAGCAGCATGGCGCCCTGCAGCGACGCGACATAGATCACGCCCGACACGATCATGGCGGGCCAAGTCGTCAGGTTGATCCAAAGCGGAAGGTCCGGCGACGGCAGGGTCCCAAGCAGCCGCATCCCCAGATTGGCCACCACGCTATAGGCGATCAGCGCCAGCATGATGATCGGGATGGCGCGCGTCATCATGCGCCACTGAACCACCGCCACGACGCCATAGAACAGGACGGAGAAGATCGCGCCCGAGGCGATGGCGAAGGGCCACATGACCTTCATCATCTCCTGCTGCATGGCCAACTGATCCGCCGACAGACCCATCTTGGCGTACTCCGCGCTCATCGCCGTCTCGAACCAGCCCGAGGTGAACATCCACCAGGTCGGGATCAGGCCGACGATCAGGGCGATGACCAGGCCGATCACCATCGAGCGTGCCGAACGCTGGGCCTCGGCCATGCCGCGCGGCAGCTTCAGCGGGTTCATGGCGCGGAGCCAGAGGTCGATCTTGTTGCGTTGCATTGGGGCCCTCGTTTCAAGCGGAACCTAGCGGTGATCGGCGATGACTTACAGGCCCCGACCTTCACCTTTGGGGTCGAGGCGTCTAGGGTCCGGCCGATGCGGATTCTGACCTCGGACCAGGCCGTCCTCGACCACGTCGCCGCGCGACGCGAGACGATCATCGGCCGCACCATCGACTGGGCGAACATCAACTCCGGCAGCCGCAACGCCGCCGGGCTGAATGCTGTGCTGGATGTTCTGGAAGCGGCGGCGGGCGCCCTGCCCGCCCGTGTCGAACGCCTCCCGACACAAGGTTCGACCACCGTCGCCGACGACGGGTCGGTGCGGACCGAGGCCCATGCCGACGCGCTGAAGATCACCGCCCGGCCGGATGCGCCCATCCAGGTCGTGCTGACCGGCCACTATGACACCGTCTTCCCCGCCGACAGCCGGTTCCAGACCGTCACTACGCGGGCCGACGGCGCCCTGAACGGGCCGGGCGTCGCCGACATGAAGGGCGGGATCAGCGTGCTTCTGGCCGCGCTGGAGGCGTTCGAAACCCATCCAGACAAACACGGCGTCGGGTGGACGGTGCTGCTGAGCCCCGACGAAGAAATCGGCTCGCCGGCGTCCGCTCCGCTGCTGGCCGAACTGGGTGCGCGCGGCCATGTCGGCCTGACCTACGAGCCGGCGCTGGCGGACGGCACACTGGCCGGCGCGCGCAAGGGCAGCGGCAACTATCATCTGATCGTGACGGGTCGCGCCGCCCACGCCGGCCGCGCCTTCGACGAAGGCCGCAATGCTGTGGCCGGGGCCGCCATCATCGCCGCCGCCCTGCACGGACTGAACGGTCAGCACGAGGGCGTCACCGTCAACGTCGCCAAGATTTCGGGCGGGGCCGCGCTGAACGTCGTCGCCGACAACGCCGTGGTGCGGTTCAACGTCCGGGTGCCGGACAAGGCCGCCGCCGACTGGATCGACGCATCCGTACGAGCCATCGCCGCAACACCGCCGTTCGAGGGCCTGACGCTGGATCTGCACGGCGGCTTCACCCGCGCGCCCAAACCGATGGACGCCGCCCAGACCGCCCTGTTCGAAGCGGTGAAAGAGGCGGGCGCCCTGTTGGGCCAGCCCATCGCCTGGAAACCGTCGGGCGGGGTGTGCGAGGGCAACAATCTGCACGCCGCCGGCCTGCCCAATATCGACACCCTGGGCGTCCGCGGCGGCGACATCCATTCAGATCAGGAGTTCGCCTGGCCCGACAGCTTCGTCGAGCGCGCCCAACTCAGCGCTCTGATCCTGTGCAAGATCGCGTCGGGAGAAATCGATGCGGCCAAACTGAAATCCCTGCGGATGGAAACCCTTTAGAATGCTCGTCGTCCGTCCCGCCGGCCCCGCCGATCTCGATCATCTGCTGGAACTAGCCATCCTGTCCGGCCCCGGCTTCACCAGCCTGCCTGAGGACCCCGACGCCCTGGCTGATCGGCTGGAGCTGAGCCAGGCGAGCTTCGAGGGTCGCGTGCCCTGGCAAGAGGCCTGGTACACGCTGATGCTGGAGGACGGCGACACGGGCGACATCGACGGCGTCGGCTCGGTCAAGGCGACGGTGGGGCTGAAGCGACCCTTCTTCTCGTTCCGCGTTGTCAACAACACCGTCCAGTCGCCCTCCCTGGGGGTGAAGCTGGATCATCAGACCCTGGTTCTGGTCAATGAGTGCACGGGTTGGACCGAGGTCGGTTCGCTGTTTCTGAAGGCGGATCGGAGAAAGGGCGGCGCGGGCCGTCTGCTCAGCCAGTCGCGATATATGCTGATCGGCGCACAGCCCGAGCTGTTCGCCGACAATGTACTGGCCGAGTTGCGCGGGGTCTTCACGCCCGACGGCGCCTGCCCGTTCTGGGACCATGTGGCGCACAAGTTCTTCCCGATGGAGTTCGACCACGCCGACCGGATGACCGGCTCGACGGATAAGCAGTTCATCCTGGACCTGGCGCCGCGCCACCCGATCTATACCGAGTTGCTGCCCGAACCGGCCCGCGCGGTGATCGGCAAGGTCCATCCGCAAGGCGTGCCGGCCATGGCGCTGCTGGAAAGCGAGGGCTTCCGGCCCAATGGTCTGGTCGACATCTTCGACGCCGGTCCGACCGTCGCCTGCGGCCGCGACAATATTCGGACCGTGCGCGACGCCCGGCGCCTGACGGCTCAGATCGTCGAGGGCGTCGAGGCAGAGTTGCCGGCCCTGATCTCAACCGACAGCGTCGCCGCCTTCCGCGCCGTCCGCGCCAAGGCCGACATCGATGGCGACGCCGTTCGCCTGAACGCCGAAACCGCCGCCGTGCTCAAGGTGCGCGGCGGAGACACTGTGCGAGTAAAGTCATGACCCGTTTCACCTCCACCGATCCCGCCACCGAAGCGAACAACTGGGAAGGCGAGGCCGCCAGCCCTGCCCAGGTCCAAGCCGCCGTCGACGCCGCCCGCACCGCCTTCCCCGCCTGGGCCGATGCGCCGCGCGCCGAACGAATCGACGCGGTGAAGCGCTATCAGGCCGTGCTGAAAGACCGCGCGCCGCAGATCGCCGAAGCCATCGCGCGCGAGACCGGCAAGCCGCTGTGGGAAACCAAGACCGAGGCCGCCGCCATGATCGGCAAGGTGGACATCTCGATCCGCGCCTATGACGAGCGCACCGGCGAACGGACCAGCGACACGGCGTTCGGCCGCGCGACCCTGCGGCACCGTCCGCACGGCGTGGCGGCGGTGCTTGGCCCGTTCAACTTCCCCGGCCATCTGCCGAACGGCCATATCGTCCCGGCCCTGCTGGCGGGCGACACGGTCGTCTTCAAGCCGTCGGAAGAAACGCCCCTGGTCGGTCAGGTGATGGCTGAGGCCTTCGCCGCCGCCGATCTGCCGACCGGCGTGGTCAATGTGCTCCAGGGCGGGCGCGAGACGGGCGCGGCCTTGCTGGACGCCGGCATCGACGCCCTGATGTTCACCGGCTCGGGTGCGGCGGGCGCGCATTTCCGCAGGAAGTTCGCTGACGATCCCCACGTCATCCTGGCGCTGGAGCTGGGCGGCAATAACCCGCTGGTCGTGTGGGATGCGGCGGATGCAGAGGCCGTCGCGGGCATCGCGGTTCAATCCGCCTTCATCACCACCGGCCAGCGTTGCTCGTGCGCGCGTCGCCTGATCGTGCCGGAAGGACCGCAAGGCGATGCGATCATCGAAGCCATCGCCGCCCTGTCCGACCGGCTGATCTTCGGCCCATGGGATAGCGATCCCGAACCATATGCCGGCCCGCTGATCTCGGCGCGCGCGGCCGAGGCGGCGCTGAAGGCGTTGCAGGAACGGATCGACAGCGGGGCCAAGGTCATCCGCGCGTCGGGGCCGGTCGCCAATCTGCCCGGCGCCTTCGTCAAGCCGGCCATTATCGACGTGACCGGGATCGACGTGCCGGACGAAGAGATGTTCGCTCCCTTCCTTTCAGTGACGCGCGTCGGGTCGTTCGAGGCGGCGATCCAGGCGGCGAACGCGACCCGCTACGGCCTGTCCGCCGGTCTGGTCAGCGATGATCCGAAGAACTGGGACCACTTCATCCGCCGCATCCGCGCCGGCGTGGTCAACTTCAACCGGCCGACCACCGGCGCCGCCGGCGACATGCCCTTCGGCGGCCTGGGAGCCAGCGGCAACCACCGGCCCAGCGCCTATTACGCTGCTGACTATTGCGCCTATCCGGTCGCTAGTTTCGAGGCCGACGCCGTCGCCAACATCGAAGGCGAGATCAAGGGATTGCGATGATCAGCGCTGTCGAGGCCAACGCCGATGGTCTGATCGGGCCGACCCATTCCTACGCCGGTTTGTCGCCCGGCAATCTGGCCTCCAGCCTGAACAAGGGCGAGGCGTCCAATCCCCGCGCGGCCGTGCTTCAGGGCCTCGACAAGATGAAGACCCTGGCGGACCTGGGCCTGCCCCAGTTCGTCCTGCCGCCGCATGAGCGACCGAATATCCCCTTCCTACGGACCCTGGGTTTCACCGGCTCGGACGCCCAGGTTCTGGAGCGGGCATGGCGGAGCGCGCCTTCGTTCGCCGCCGCCGCCTGTTCGGCCTCGCCCATGTGGGCCGCCAACGCCGCGACCGTGACGCCCAGCGCCGACGCCGCCGACGGCCGGGTGCATTTCACGCCGGCCAATCTGCACACCAATCTGCACCGCAGCCTGGAGCACCGGCAAACGAAGCGCGCCTTGGACGCCCTGTTTCCCGACGCCAGCCGGTTCGCCGTCCATGACGCCCTGCCCGCGGTCGCGCACCTGGCCGACGAAGGCGCCGCAAACCACGTTCGCCTGTGCGCCGAGCATGGTGGTCGCGGCGTCAATCTGCTGGTCTGGGGTCGCGAGGCGTTCGAGCCTTGGGATGGCCTCTTCCCCGCCCGTCAGACGCGCGAAGCGTCGGAAGCCATCGTCCGACGACACGAAGCCGGACGGCCGGTCCTCGCCCAGCAATCCCGCGCCGCCATCGCCGGCGGCACCTTCCACAACGACGTCGTCTGCGTCGGGGCGCTGGACACTCTGTTCTTCCACGAGTTGGCGTTCGAGGACACGGCCGCGACCCAGGCCGCCATTCGCCGCGCGGCCGATGGCCTGTTCGAGCCGATCTTCGTCGAGGTCTCGGCCGCCGATCTGCCGCTGGCCGACGCGATCTCGAGCTATCTGTTCAACTCCATGCTGATCCAGGTTCCGGGCGAGGATCGCCTGACCCTGATCTGCCCGACCGAGACCTGCGGCAACCCACGCAGCCATGCGGTGGCGCAAGCGCTGGCCGCCTCCAACGGTCCGATCGGCCGGGTCCATTACGTCGACGTGCGCCAATCGATGCGCAACGGCGGCGGACCGGCCTGCCTGCGCTTGCGTGTCGTGCTGACCGAAGCCGAGCTGGCGGCGACGAACCTGGCCATGCGCCTGACCGACGATCTGCATGCGCGTCTGTCGGACTGGGCCGGGCGCTGGTACCGCGACGAACTGCGCCCCGCCGATCTGGCCGACCCTGACCTCCTGGTCGAAAGCCGCAGCGCGCTGGACGAATTGACGACGATCCTGGGGCTGGGCGGCGACTTCTACCCGTTCCAGCGCTGATCGATCAGGCCGCGAACCGCCCGCCGCGCTGGGCATAGGCCTGGGTGCCGCGGGTGAAGACCTGGTCGGTCGGCAGGACGGTTTCGATGGCGAGGTCGTCCTTGCCTTTCAGCGCTGCATAGACCGGGCCGAAGTCCTTGAGCGTCTCGTCCTTCAGAGCTTCCAGGCTGTCGATGACGAAATAGACCTGCTGGAAGTCGTCGATCCTGTACAGTGTCCGCATCACCCGCTCCAGGTCGAAACCCAGGCGGTTGGGCGACGGATCGTCCAGAGCAAAGACGCTCTCCGTCGCCGAGGAGACGATGCCGGCGCCGTAGATGCGAAGGCCGTCCGCCTCTTTCATCAGACCAAACTCGACCGTGTACCAGTACAGGCGCGCCAGGTTCTGCAGCATCCCAAGGCCCGCCGCCCGCTGTCCGCCCTTGCCATAGGCCTCCATGTAGGCGGCGAAATCGGGGTCGGTCAGCATCGGCACGTGGCCGAAGACGTCGTGGAAGATGTCGGGTTCCTGGAGGTAATCCAGCTGGTCCGGCTTGCGGATAAACTGACCCGAGACGAAGCGGCGATTGGCCAAGTGATCGAAGAAGACCTCGTCCGGCACCAGGCCCGGCACGCAGACGACCGTCCAGCCGGTCAGGGCCTGGAGCTTGGGATTGATCACGTCGAAGTCGGGAATGCCGCCAGCGTTCAGATCGAGCGCGTCCAGTCCCCGCATGAAGGCGTCGCAGGCGCGACCCGGCAGGATCTTCATCTGCCGGGCGTAAAGCGTGTCCCAGGTCTGGTGCTCGACCTCGGTATAGGCGGCCCAGTTCTGGGGAATGGTCCAGTCGGCGGCCGCGCCCTCGGGCGGCTTTTCGAAGACGTGTTCGAAGTCGGACATGGCGTATTCCTCTTTTGCCGCCATCCTAGCCCGGAGCCGCCATGGCTTCCAACCGTCAGTGCAGACGTTCATCCAGCGGTGCGTGGTGGCCCATGCCGTCGGTGGTGAACCACCGCTCGGCGTCGTCGGGCAGCAGCACGGAATCGCCGTCTTCCAAAGCGCCTTCGGCGGCGTAGGCGACAAAGCCGCCGTCCTCGCCCAAGGCGAAGACGCGGTAGAAGGGCTGGTCCGGCCTGACCAGGCCGCTTTCACCTGCCGGTCCCTCATAGGCGTGATCGACGTCCATCACGACGCCGCGAAAGGCGTCGTCGCGGTGGCGGACAATCTGGCCGATGGCGAAACGTGCGGTCTGAATGCGGGTCATCGCACTTCATACGATTCAGCGCATGACCCCAATGCCTGCCGGTCTGTTCATCTTCCTGACAGAATGGCTTGGCGCGGACGATCCTGGCGGGTTAGGCTAACCAGGACGGGCGCCGCTTTGGACCGCCCACAACGGATGACGGCCCATGCCGGAGACCCACGGCGCGCCCCGACGGCGCGACGAGCGGTCCCAGCCTTCCCGTTCGCGGGATGCGTCAGGTCGAGATGCGCCGCTGTATGGGGCGCTCGATCTGGGGACCAACAATTGCCGGCTGCTGATCGCGCGGCCGTCACGCGAAGGCTTTCGCGTGGTCGACAGTTTCAGCCGCATCGTGCGGCTGGGCGAAGGGCTGTCGCGGACGGGCCTTTTGGACCCGCGCGCCATGGACCGGGCGTATGACGCCCTGGCCCTGTGCGCCGAGCGGATCGTGCGCAAGGGCGTCGATTCGGCGCGACTGAGCGCCGTCGCCACCCAGGCCTGCCGCGCGGCCGAGAACGGCGCCGACTTCATAGACCGGGTACGCAAGGGCACGGG
This sequence comes from Brevundimonas vesicularis NBRC 12165, assembly GCF_001592205.1. Classification (GTDB taxonomy): domain Bacteria; phylum Pseudomonadota; class Alphaproteobacteria; order Caulobacterales; family Caulobacteraceae; genus Brevundimonas; species Brevundimonas vesicularis. The sequence continues at coordinate 155,575 of NZ_BCWM01000007.1, forward strand.
TCTGCGTTTGCGGATCATCGATCCCGCCGAGGAGGCGCGGCTGGCGGTCGAGGGATGCCTGAATCTGATCGACCCCAAGGCCGAGGCTGTGCTGGTCATCGATGTCGGCGGCGGCTCGACCGAGATGTCGTGGCTGAAACGCAGCGGAAGCGACTGGACGACCGCCGCCTGGATGTCGGCGCCGGTGGGGGTCGTGACCTTGGCCGAGCGGCATCCCGAGCCGCCGAACTCCGGCGAGGCCTGGTACGAGGCGATGGTCGCCGACATGGGCGCGGCCATTGCAGCGGGCGGGATCATCGACGACCCGATGCTGGAGCTGTTCCGGCAGAACCGGGCGCATCTGGTCGGCACCTCGGGCGCAATCACCAGCCTGGCGGGCATCCACCTGAACCTGCCGCGCTACAATCGCGACCGGGTCGATGGCTTGTGGATGACGCGCGCCGACTGCGAGGCGGCGGCGGATCAGCTGAAGGCGCTGGGGCCGGACGGCCGTGCGCGCGAGGCCTGCATCGGTCCCGATCGGGCGGACCTCGTTTTGGCGGGCGCCGCGATCCTGGAGGCGGTCCAAAGGGCTTGGCCGTCGCAACGGGTGCGGGTCGCGGATCGAGGCCTGCGCGAAGGCCTGCTGCTTCAACGGATGCGCGAAGACAAGAAGCCGCCGAGGGGACGGCGTCGTCGGCGCGGACGAGGGCGGCCGGCCTCCGCCGCCTGATCAGGCGGCGGGCGTGACGCGCACCGGCAGTTCGATATCGCAGACCGAGAAATCCGCGCCACGCGCCTGACGCGCCTGCTGCGCCAGGGTCTGGAAGGTGGCGGAGTTGGTGTTCAGGACGACCGCCGTCGGACGTTCGGCTTCGGGCAGATCCGACGCCACGCGGACGCGGGTCATCTGATCCGGTCCCTGCACCAAGCCATCCGGCGTGTCGCTGGCCTTCAGCGATCGCACGACGTCCAGACCGGACACGACCCGACCCCAGACGGTGTAGCGCTTGTCCAGCGCCGGATAGGCCTGACGCATCAGGAAGAACTGGCTGTTGGCAGTGTCATTGCCCTCGTCACGCGCCATGCCCGCGACGCCCGGGCAATACAGGGCCCAACCGTGGACCTTCTTGTCGCTGGTGCCGGACATCAGGGCGTCAGGCTGGGTCTGGACCGGGATGGAATCGACGAAACCGACTAGGGCCCCCATCGGGGCCGCGACCGGGGTGAAGGCCATGTCGGCGCCACGGCGGAAGGTGAACTCGGCCTTCAGGTCGGGATACCAACTCTGCCCCTCGCCCGTGCCCAGCGGATCGCCGGTCTGGGCCATGAACCAGTCGATCACCCGGTGCCAGACCAGGTTGTCGAAGAAGCCGCGCGACGCCAGCAGCTTGATGCGTTCGACATGGGCGGGCGCGATCTCGGGCGCCAGTTCGACCAGAACCCGCCCCTTGTTGGTGTCGATGACCAGCAGGTTCTCGGGCGCGATGGTCCTCCATTCACCGGGCGGCGGCGGAGGCGCGGGAACGGCGGTCGCGTCTTGCGCCAGGGCGGCCCCCGCCGTCACGGCCAGCACGGCCGCCGCCATCGCCATGGTTCGTATCGTCATCATCCCCTCCCCCGTTTGCGAAAGCCTCAGCCGCCCGTCACTTCGGCGACCGGCTGGATGTCGCAGACGCTGAAGGCCGCGCCGCGCGCGGCGCGCGCCGTAGCGATCCGTTCGGCGAAGGCGGCGCTGCCGGCGTTCAGCACGCGCACCGTCGGACGCTCGCTTTCGGGCAAGGCCGAGGCCATGCGCACGCGGGTCATGGTGTCGGGATCGGTCACCTTGCCGTCCTCGGCGTCCGATCCCTTCTTCAGCTTGCCGACCACATCCAGGCCGGACACCACGCGTCCGAAGGCGGTGTAGATGCCATCCAGCTGTTCGCGCGCGCCCATCATCAGGAAGAACTGGCTGTTGGCGCTGTCGGGCGAACCCGAGCGGGCCATGCCCAGCACGCCGGGACAGAACAGGCCGTGGGCGTCGACCTTGAAGTCGGCGGTGACCATCATCTGGGCGTCGGGCTGGGTCTGGACCGGCAGATCGCCGACCAGGCCACGCACGCCCGCGCCCACGCTCGGCACGGCGACAAAGCCGGCGTCGCGACCGCGACGGAAGCTGAACTCGGCCTTCAGGTCCGGCAGCTCGCTGCCGCCCTCGCCCGTCCCCTTCGGATCGCCGGTTTGCGCCATGAAATCAGGGATGACGCGGTGGAACTTCAGACCGTCATAGAAGCCTTGATTGGCCAGGGTGCGGATGCGTTCCGCATGGTTGGGCGCGGCGACGGGGATCAGTTCGACCAGCACCCGGCCCTTGGAGGTATCGATAACAAGCAGGTTTTCCGGTGCAATGGCGCGCCAGTCGGACGCCGCCGGCGCCGTCTGCGCCACAGCCGGAGCCTGGGCCGCGCCAGCCGCGAGAAGAGCGGCGACGGTCGCTGCGATGATGGCCTTACGCATGGTCTTGTCTACCCTAACCGTTCTTGACCTTGGCCCGCACGCGCTCGGCGATGGCGGGGCTGACGAAACTGTCGATCGCGCCGTCCAGTCGGGCGATCTCCTTGACGAGCCTCGAGGCGATCGCCTGATGGCGCGGATCGGCCATCAGGAATACGGTCTCGATGTCCTGATTGAGGCGCTGGTTCATGGCCGTCATCTGGAACTCGTATTCAAAGTCGGCGACGGCGCGCAGCCCCCGGATGATGACGCTGGCGTCCAGCTCTTCGGCGAAATGCATCAGCAGGGTCGAGAACGGCTGGACCACGATGTCGCCGCCGAGGGGCGCCATCTCGGCCTTCAGCATCTCGACCCGTTCGGCGGTCGAGAACAGCGGCCCCTTGTCGTCGTTTTGGGCGACGCCGATGACCAGTCGGTCCACTAGCTTCAGCGCACGCTTGATGATGTCGGTATGCCCGTTCGTCACCGGGTCGAAGGTGCCCGGATAAAGTCCGATGCGCATGCGTGTCTCCCCGGCCTGTCGCGTGGCGTCAGCGTCGTTTAGCAGGTGCGAAATCAGCGGCCTAGCCGGCTGACGCCTTCGTCATCGTCATGATCCAAGATGGGCTGGGCTGCCTGGACGCTCCAAGCCGCTTCGACCTTGGCGAGCAGGGCCGGGTCATTGGCGAAGGCGACATCGTCGATGACGGTGATCGGACAGACGGGCGTGGCGCTGTTGCACAGGAAGGCGGCGTCAAAGGCGTTGATCGCGTCGAGACGGATCGGCCGCGTTTCACTGGTCAGCCCGACCTGGGGCAACCCGCGCTTTATCAAGGTCTGAGTCACGCCGGCCAGCATTGGGGCCTGGGGCCAGACGATCCGGTCGCCCTGGACAAAGCCAATGTTCCACAGCGTGCCTTCGGTGACCCGCCCTTCGCCATCGACAAACAGGGCGTCGTCAAACCCGGCGGCGCGCGCGGCGCGGCGGGCCCGAATCAGGCCGAAGGTGGCGAGATGCTTCAGATGCGGCGCCTCGCGCGCGTAGGGCATGGCGGTGATCCGCACCCGGTGCGCCAGCGGCGGGGGCGCAGGGGCGACGCTGGTCATCACCTTCGGTCGGCCGACGTAGGTCGGGTTACGATGGCCGATCTCGGGCGAGAACAGGCTGACGCGCAGCCAGCAGGCCTCACGACCGGCGACGGCCAGCGCCATCAGGCGCCGAAACTCCGCCTCGCCAGGGCTTTCGCCGAACAGTTCGACGGCGGCCTGCTTCAGACGGGCCAGGTGGAGATCGAGGCCGCGCGCGGCGCCGCTCTCGACAAGGAATGAGGTGTAGGCGCCGTAGTTGACCAAGGCCTGGTGCGCCAGGTCGTCAGGCGTGGCGGGAAGGCCGTCGATCAGAATCGCCGCGCTCAAACGACCCTCCCTTTGCCCGCTGGGAGAAGGCGGATCAGGCCTCGCCGCCGTCTTCTCCGCCGACCTCGGCGTCATCCGCGCCGCCGCTTTCCGGCAGGCGTTCGACCGAGACGACCTTTTCGTCCTTGCCGGTGCGGAAGATGGTGACGCCCTGGCTGGAGCGGCCGACGATGCGGACCTGATCGATGCGCGTGCGGATCATCTGACCGCCCGAGGTGACCAGCAGCAGGTCGTCGGTCTCCTCGACCGGGAAGGCCGCCGCCAGACGCGTGCCGGCGCGACCGCCCAGGCCGTGGGCCGTCAGACCCTGGCCGCCGCGACCCGTACGACGATACTCATAGGCCGAGGATCGCTTGCCGAAGCCGGTCTCGGTGACCGTCAGGATGAACTGTTCGGCGGCGCCCAGTTCGGCGATCCGCTCCACGGTCAGAGCCGCATCCGCGACATCGTCTTCGGCCTCGACCGGGGCTGCGGCATCCTCTTCCGCTTCCGCGCCGGCCAGGGCCTTGCGCATCGCGTTAGCGTGTTTGACGTAGGCGGCGCGTTCTTCCGGCGTCGCATCCACACGGCCCAGGATGGCCATGGAGATGACCTCGTCGCCATCCTGCAGCCGCACGCCCCGGACGCCGGTGGAGTCCCGGCCCTTGAACACGCGCACGTCGTCGGCCTTGAACCGGATCGCGCGGCCCAGCGCCGTGGTCAGCAGCACGTCGTCGTCGGCCGTGCACAGGCCGACGCCGACCATGCGGTCAGCGCCTTCCAGCTTCATGGCGATCTTGCCGGCGCGGTTGACCGTGGCGAAGTCCGACAGCTTGTTGCGCCGCACGTCGCCGCTCGAGGTGGCGAACATGATGTCGTAGTCGCCCCAGGTCGTCTCGTCCTCGGGCAGAGGCAGGACGTTCATGATGCTGTCGCCCGGCTCGATGGGCAGCAGATTGACGAAGGCCTTGCCCCGCGATTGCGGATTGCCCAGCGGCAGACGCCAGGTCTTCAGCTTGTAGGCCTTGCCGTTGGTGGCGAAGAACAGGACCGGGGTGTGGGTCGAGGCGCTGAACACGCCGGTGATGGCGTCCTCGTCCTTCATCGACATGCCGCTGCGGCCCTTGCCGCCGCGATGCTGGGTCCGATAGGCGTTCAGGGCCACACGCTTGACGTAGCCGCCGTGGGTGACGGTGACGACCATGTCCTCGCGCGGGATCAGGTCTTCATCCTCCATCTCCCCGTCGCCTTCCCCGATCAGGGTGCGACGCGGAACGGCGAACCGATCCTTCACGTCGATCAGGTCTTCGCGGATGATGGCCAGGACGTTCTTGCGGTCCGACAGGATGGTCAGGTGGCCCTGGATGGTGTCGGCCAGGCCGTGCGCCTCGCCGAAGATGTCGTCGCGGCCAAGACCGGTCAGACGCGACAGGGTCAGGGCCAGGATGGCGCGGGCCTGTTCATCGGTCAGTTTCAGGCTGTCGCCATTGATCACGACGCTGCGCGGATCGGCGATCAGTTCGACCAGGGCCATCATGTCGCCGACGGGCCAGGCCTTGGCCTGCAGACGCTCGCGCGCCTCGGTCGGATCGGCCGACGAGCGGATGATATGGATCACCTCGTCGATATTGGCGACGGCGACGGCCAGACCGACCAGGACGTGGCCGCGATCACGGGCCTTGTTCAGCTCGAACTTGACGCGGCGAACCACGACCTCCTCGCGGAAGTCGAGGAAGATCTGCAGCAGTTGGCGCAGGCCCATCTGCTCGGGCCGGCCGTGGTTCAGCGCCAGCATGTTGACGCCGAAAGAGCTCTGCATGGCGGTATAGCGCCACAGCTGGTTCAGAATCACGTCGCCGGACGCGTCGCGCTTCAGCTCGATGACGATCCGCATGCCTTGGCGGTCGGATTCGTCGCGAACGTCGGAAATACCTTCCAGCCGCTTCTCGCGCACCATTTCGGCAATGCGCTCGATCAGGGTCTGTTTGTTGACCTGATAGGGCAGTTCGGTGACGACGATGGCCTCGCGGTCCTTGCGGATCTCTTCCACCGAGGCGCGGCCGCGCACGACGACCGAGCCGCGACCGTCGCGCAGGGCGTTGCGCGGCGCCGTGCGGCCCATGATCTCGCCCCCGGTGGGGAAGTCCGGACCGGGCACGATGTCCAGCAGGGCGTCGTCGGAGACGTTCGGATCATCCAGCAGGGCCAGGGCCGCATCCACGACCTCGCCCAGATTGTGCGGCGGGATGTTGGTCGCCATGCCGACGGCGATGCCGCCCGCGCCGTTGACCAGCAGGTTCGGAATCCGACTCGGCAGAACGACCGGCTCCAGCTCCTTCTCGTCGTAGTTCGGCTGGAAGTCGACCGTGTCCTTGTCGATGTCGGCCATCAGGGCGACGGCGGCCGGGGCCATCCGGGCCTCGGTGTAACGCATCGAGGCGGGCATATCGCCGTCGACCGACCCGAAGTTGCCCTGGCCGTCGACCAGCATCAGCCCCATCGAGAACGGCTGCGCCATCCGCACCAGGGCCATATAGACCGAGGCGTCGCCGTGGGGGTGGAACCGGCCCAGCACGTCACCGACGACGCGGGCGCATTTCGAATAGCTGCGCTCGGGCGTCATGTTCAGGTCGTGCATCGAATACAGGATGCGACGGTGAACCGGTTTCAGCCCGTCCCGGGCGTCAGGAAGCGCGCGCGAGACGATCACGCTCATGGCGTAGTCGAGGTACGAACGCTTCAGTTCGTCCTCGATCGTGATCGTGGAAATGTCGGAGCCGCCGCCTCCCGGAACGATCGGAGATGCGGCGTTTTCGTAGCTGTCGTCGGTCAATGAAGCGTGGCTTTATGCGGCCGGAATCGGAACGTGATCCGCTGTGACGATTTCTAGCATTCCAGGGCCTCGGTGGCAAAGCGACGTCGCCGTGAAAGCCCGTCTCTGAAAGGACTTTCGACATGCGCGCCACCCGCCTCGCCGCCGCCCTTCTCCTCGCCTCCCCCTTGGCCCTGACAACCGCCTGCGCCGCGACCGGAAACGCGCCCCAGACGGCCGTCGAACGCGCACCCGTCGGCGCGACGGGACAGGCCGTTCTGATCAACGCCTCGGGCGCCAATATCGGCCGCGTCGACCTGCGTCAGGGGCCGACCGGCCTGTTGATGAAGATCGAGGCCTCGGGCCTGACGCCCGGCTGGCACGGCATCCACATCCATGCGACCGGCGAATGCGCCGCTCCCTTCACCTCGTCCGGCGCCCACATAAACCACGGCGAGCCCAAGGCTCCGCACGGCCTGCTGAACGCCGCCGGGCCGGACGACGGCGACCTGCCCAACGTCTGGGCCGGTGCGGACGGCAAGGTGAACGCCGAGCTGTTCACGACCCGCGCCCGGATCTCGTCCGAAGGCCCCGGCCAATGGCTTTGGGACGCCGACGGCTCGGCTATCATCATCCACGCCAACACCGACGACCATTCGACCCAGCCCATCGGCGGCGCCGGCGACCGGGTGGCCTGCGCGGCGCTCAGCGCAAGCTAAGTCTTTCTACGATACGGAAGATGGCCCGCCGGACAGCGTTCAGCGGGTCTCTTTTTGTGCGAGCAGACGGCGGATCAGTTCGGTCTGCTCCTCCTGCCGGGCGGTCAGGTGTTCGACCTTCTCCAGCAGGGCCATGATCTCGATCTCGGCCTTCAGATTGACCTGATAGTCATTGCCCGCGTCCAGCCGATCCTTTGACGCTTGGCGGTTCTGGCTCATCATGATGACCGGCGCCTGGATCGCCGCCAGCATCGACAGGACCAGGTTCAGGAAGATGAAGGGATAGGGGTCGAAGGCTTCCTTGCGCAGCAGCAGGTTCAGCCCGGTCCAGATCGCCAGAAAGACGCCGAACGCGATGATGAAGGGCCATGAACCGCCGAACGCCGCAACCCGATCGGCCAGCCGCTCGCCGAAGGTCTGACGGTCGTCGAAGGTCTCGTTGATGTCTTCGGACACAGGGCGACGATCGGCGGTGCTCTGAACGACGACGGCTTCGTTCGCCGCAAGATCGTGCTTCGCCTTGCCCAGCCAGCGGCGGGAGACGTGGTCGGCGTCGAGGGGGGCGTGGTGCATGACGGGCTCCTGATACAATCAGGAACAGATCAAGCCTTGGCGGCGCCGGCGCGCAAGCCCCGTTCGGCCAGGGCCACAAGGGCGACCCCGCCCATGGTGATGGCCGATCCCGTCAGAATCTGCGGCGTCAGGATGTCGCCCATGAAGCTCCAGCCGATGAACATCGACACCACCGGCGTGACCAGCAGATAGGGCGTCACCCGCCCCGCCTCGCGCCGCTGCACCAGCCAGAACAGCAGGGTGGTGGCCAGCACGGACGACACGACGCCCGCCCACAGCAACGAGGCCCAAACCATGGGCGTGGCGCGCTTCACCGCCTCCCACTGGCCATGCTCGAACACCGCCGAGCCGAAGGCCATGACGGGAAAGGCCCCCAGCGCCAGCAGACCCTGCATCTTCAGCGGCGGGATGGAGGTCGTGCGACGCGCGACCACCGTGGTCACGCCCCAGGCGGCGCCGGCCGCGATGGCGACCAGAATGGCCTTCCAGTCCTGCAGCGCATGGGCGTCCAGGGTCATCCACGCCACGCCGACGAAGGCCACGCCCATGCCGACCAAGGCCGCCTTGGACAGCCGCTCGCCCAGGATCAGAAAGGCGAACAGGGTGGTGAAGGGGATCCACAACTGGTTGGCAACGGTCACGGGGCTGACGTCCGTCGCCAGCCAGTAGGCCGTGTAGGCCAGGCCGTACTGAATCGGCCCGCCGATGATCACGATCAGCATCAGGCTCTTCCAGTCCGGGAACGGCGGCCGCACGAAGGCGATCAGACAGGCCGTGGCGATGCCGAACCGGATGGCGCCGACCAGCAGCGGCGACAACTCCTGCGTTGCCAGCTTGGCCCCGGCGTTGTTGACGCCCCACACCACGATGATCGCCACGATGGCGGCGATCTCCAGCCCTGTCAGGGCGTGAGGCCTCTTGGGCAGGGGCGCGGGCGCAGCCGCAACTTTGGAACGGACGTCGGTCATGACCGCCCTATGGCACGGCGCGGCTGCCGCGTCGGCTCACTTTGAATGACCTCAGGTTTCCGCTCAGAAATCCGGCTTGGCGACCATCAGCCAGTAGATGGCCAGGACTCCGGCGAAGGCGGGCCAGCCCAAGGCGAACCACCAGCGGAACAGCCGATGATAAGCGGACGGCAGGGCGGCGCCCTGCCCTGCCGCCTGCTCGGCCAGCTTCATCATCCGGTACTGAATCCACACGACCGGCAGCCAGCAGACACCGATCAGGACATAAAGCCCATAGGCGGCTAGCAGCCACGGACTGGTCAGGGACCAGCCCTGCAGATGGATCAGGCCCAGGCCGCTGATCGGCTGGATCACCACGGCGGTCGCGGTGAAGACGAAATCAGCCAGAACGACGATGCGGCCGACCTCGGCGACGGTCCTGGCGTCCTTGGTCGCGTGGGCGCGCAGCATGAAGAAGGCGATGCCTGCGCCTGTGCCGAACAGCACCGCGCCCGACAGGATGTGAACGATCTTGAGCAGCACATAGGCGGTCATCGACGCGCGTCCGTCGCCGCAACGAACAGGCAAAGGGCCATCATCGGCAGGACCTTGAGCCATGGCCCCAACGGATCGATCCAGAAGTGCGGCAGGCTGAGAGTGCCGGCGATCAGATAGCCGACGGTGGCTAGACACATGAAGATCGCCACCCGCGCCGTCCACGGCCGCACGAACAGCATCAGCCCCAGCACCACGTCCAGCAGCGCGCCCCACCATGCGATGGGGCCGGCCATACGGCCGTAACCGCCCTCATGCAGGATGGCGACCGCGCGGTCCCAACCCGGGCCGAAGCTGATCAGGCCGGTGATCAGCCAGAACAGGCCCAAGGTCACGATGGAGATCGGCCGCACGAACCAGAGGCGCGCATGCCAGACATCCTGAACGGAGGCTGGGGTCTCGGCGAGGAAGCGTGTGAACCCGCGTGTTGGCACATCAAGCGCCTGCGCCCAGCCGCTGTCGCGGCCGGACACGTCATGATCCATCTGTTTGATCGCCGTCGTGCGGATCGGCGAGGACCAGCCCAGCCGACCCAGAAGATCGCCGGTCGCCAGGGCGGGCGCGGCCAGGACACGCGGAACGCGGATCACCGGCGCCGGGCTCAACCCCATCCAACCGCGGTAAAGACGCATCGTCTCGACCATCGTCACCGGCTCCGGCCCCGGCATGTCCAGCGTCCGATGCGACGGCGCGGTGGGTTTCAACGCCGCGACGACGGCGGCGGACAGGTCGCCCAGCGGGATCGGGCGGAAAATCTGGTCGCCGCCCACGACCGGGCTGAACAGTGGAAACGCCGCTAGCGCCCGGATCAGGCCGGTGCCCCCGAAGGCCGCTCGATCCACCACCAGCGACGGCCGCAGGATCAGCCAATCCAGGCCGCTGGTCTCGATCATCCACTCGGTTTCGGCCTTTGTGCGGGCGTAGTCGGTGCCGGCCTCGTCGTCCGCGCCGACGGCGGAGATATGCACCAGCCGCCGCACGCCCGCCGCCTCGCACGCCGCGATCAAGGCGCGCGGGCCGTCGACATGGGCGGCGCGCGTGCTGTCGCCCGCGCCATTCTGAAGCACGCCGACGCAGTTCACCACCGCCTCCACGCCGATCAGCAGAGGCGCCCAGGCCTGGGGTGTCGTCAGCTTGGCGAAGTCGGCGACGACCCAGTCGAACGTCGGCGCGCGACGGGCAGGTTTGATGATGCGGCGCGTCCCGGCGCGAACGGACCAGCCAGCCGACGACAGGGCCGCCGCCACGTGCGAACCGATGAAGCCGTTGGCCCCCAGGACCAGCACGCGTCCACTCATCCCAGCACCCGGTCCGTCAGATCGACGCCTTCTGGCGGCATGGCGCACCAGGCCGAGCCGGGAAACCGGCGGCGGCGACGCGCGATAAAGTCATAGAGGGTGTCGCGGAGGATCCGCGGTACGATCCGCCCGACGACGGCCAGTCGATAGGGCGGCGGCAGCAGGGCGGCGATGCCAAGAACGCCGTCGGACCGCTCGCGCGCGACGCCGTCCTGGATCAGCAGCATCGTATAGGGATCGTCGGGATCGACGCCGTAGTGGACGAGAAGCGCCCGACCCAGAGGCGACTGCGTCGGCGCGAGCCTGATACTCCCTGCCCTGTCATGCTTCAGGATCTTGCGCGCCGAACCGGAGCACAGCGCGCAGTCGCCATCGAACAGAACCAGGGGCCGGTCGTCCCGAAAGGCCGGAACGGCGGGATCCTGACGATAGCTGTAAGGCCCCCGCCCCAACGGTCTGACCTCAGAACGGAATGTCGTCGTTCAGGTCGTAGCTTTCCTTGGGGCCGCTCGGCTTGTTGGCGCCGCCGGTGGAGAAGCCCGAGGAATAGTCGTCATCGCCGCGACCACCGCCGCTGCCGTAACCACCGCCCGACGAGCCGCCTTCCGAACGGCCGCCCAGCATGGTCAGCTCACCCTTGAAGCGGCTGACGACGATCTCGGTCGAGTACTTTTCGACGCCCTGCTGGTCGGTCCATTTGCGGGTCTGGAGCGCGCCCTCGATGTAGACGGTCGAGCCCTTCTTCACATAGTTTTCGACCACTTTGACGATGTTGTCGTTGAAGATGACGACCCGGTGCCACTCGGTCTTTTCCTTGCGCTCGCCCGAGGACTTGTCGCGCCAGGTTTCCGAGGTGGCGATGGACAGGTTGGCGATGCGGTCGCCGTTGGGCATGGAGCGGATCTCTGGGTCGCGACCCAGATTGCCGACCAGAATGACCTTGTTGACGCTGCCCGCCATGGAAACTTCCTTCTCGTGTGAGGCAGCGACGACTTCGCCCGCCCCGTCAATTCAGTCCGATGTCTGACCGGGGCGACGGATCATCGCCAGCCCTTTCGACAGCCAACCCGCTAAATCAGTGGATAAGCATTAACCGAATGTTCCACTTTCGTTCTGACCGCGCAAGCTCTACTTGGCGGCAGGGTCCTCGGCGATGGCGATCGGACGGCCCGTCTCGTCTCGCTGGATGGCGCCGGGGATGGCCAGACGACCGTCGCCTGTGCGGGCCATGGCGAAGAAGCGGCTGCCGGTCAGGCTCTTGCCGATCTTGACCCCTTCGCGGTCGACGAAAATGAAGCGGCCCTGATAAGCGCCGGCGATTTCCTGGTTCGAACCGCCCATGCGCAGGAAGCGAAGACGCATCTCCTCCAGCCGCGCAGCGCATTGTTCAAGTTGCGGCTGGTCGTCGGCGATTTTCTGCAAACGAGGCGGCGCATTGTCCGGCGTCGCCACGAAGTAGCAGGCGCCCTGAGCGAACTCATATTTGGGTTCATTGGAGCAGCCGCTCAGCAGGGCGGTTCCAGCGACGGCGGCGGCGAGAACGACAAGGCGCATCAATTCATCCCGGGAAACTGGCAGTTGCGATCCTGCTCGGCCAAGGTTCTGAAACGGGCGTTATCGCCCGACTGTTCCACCCGCCTCGGCACCAGGCGCAGGGTCATGTCCCCCCAGCGGCCGTATTGGGCGTCGCCCGGACCCACGCAGGTTCCGGCGTAGAGCGCCTGGACGCAGGCGTTCAGGCTCATGTTCGGCGACAGGGTGCGCCAGTCGGAGCCGGTGTGCCGCAGGCAGGGGCTGCCGCTGACCACGGGTGTCGGACGAGGTGTGGGTTTCGGTTCCAAAACCGCTGGCGGCGGGGTCTCGGCCATTTCGACCGCAGGCAGTTCGGGCGGCGGCGCGAAGGCCGCGGTCGGCGCGGCGGCCAGGGCGCCGGTCGCGTCCAGACCCACGTCCAGGGCGTCCGTCGCCAGACCGTTGCGCTGGGCGCAGACCGCCAGGGTCGCCATGCCGACGAACTGACCATCGACGAAGCAGCGCAGTTCCCGCGTCGGTTCCAGCGTGGGCGCCTCGGCCAGGTTGACCACAAGACCGCCCTTGGACGCCGGCGGCGCTTCCGTCGTCTTGTCGCCGCCGCCCGTAAAGATCAGGGCGAGCACGACGGCGATGACGATCGCCACGCCGGCGCCGACCAACAGGATGACGCGATTGTCTTTCGGAAGGGCCATGAACGGGCTTTCGCGGATGAGGAGGTCAATAACTCCGACCCGGCCTCGGGCGTCAACCGCCTTGACCGGTCCCGACCGCCATCAGGCCGTCAGGCGGCTCAGCGCAGCCTGATAGTTGGCCAGCTGCGTCTGCTGGTAGGCGGTCGAGGAGCCGTTGCCGGTCTGGGTGTTGGTTATGCCGCCGGTCGATGGCGCCAGGGCGCGGTAGGAGGACCGGACCGCCGTCATCGCCTGGGCCAGCGAATCGATGGCCGCCTTGATCGAGGCGGGATCGTTCAGGTTCAGCTTGTTCGACAGGTTCAGCCCATAGGTCTTGATCGCGTCCTTGTCCGGCTTTACCGGACCGACGAAGCCGGGCGTCAGACCCAGCGCGCCCAGGGCGTCCTTGCCGATCGCCCCAGCGGAGATGACGGCGCCGTCCTTGTTGGCCGCCGTCTTGATTTCCAGGCGCTGGACAATGGGTTTGGCCTTCAGATCGGTGATGACCTTGGCTTCCAACTGGCGGCCAGAGGCGGCGTTGATCTTCTTGGCCAGGCTTTCCAGCGTGTCCTTGGCGTCGATGGTCACGGTAACGGCGCGGCCGCCGGCTGCGGGGCTGATCGAAAACTGATCGCCGACGCGGGCCGAGGTGGCGACGGTCAACAGCTTGGAATCCGCCTGCATGATCTGGCCTTGAGGCAGGCCGAGGCGGTCGAGCACGCTGGCCCCGCCCGCTGCGATGCTCAGGCTGGTCGGCTTGGCCTGATCGCCGTCCGCACGCCAGGTTCGGTTCGATTGGACCTGGCCCGTGGCGAGATCGATCTGGGCCAGATAGCCGGACGTGGGGTCGTCCTTGCCGGCGCCTTCCGCCCGGTTCGTGCCAGTGATCCAGACCTTGCCGTCTTTGATGGCGACGTCGGCAGCGGTGTCCGCGCCCGCCCCGCCGAAATAGGTCAGTTGGTCGCTCGCCGAGGCCTGAAGGTCCGCCGACAAGGTGGCGATGAAGACATCGCTGCCGCCGGCATGGGCGTTGGTCACCGTAGAGATATCGAGGGCGGTATTTTCGGTATGGCCGATCACGACCACCCTGCCGTTCTCGACCGATATGCCGGCGATCGTGCCGCTGGCGTAGCCAAGGTCACGCGTCGAAGCCAGGCTCGGCACGCCGTCGGCGTCCAGGGTGAAGCGGCGCACGACCGCCTTCCCGTTCTCGACACCGGCCGTGTAGAGGTCGTTTCCTGACACCGTCATGGCCTGAACGGAATCGTCCCCGCTGGTGCCGAACTGCACGGTCGCGACGTTCACGCCCACGTCGGGGCCGTTGATGTTGATCGGCTTTTCCTGGAAGGCCTGAAGATAGGAATCCCAGCCGCCCAGGGCCGCATTGCCCGGCATGGCCGATTTCGAGCGACCGGCGACATAGACCATGCCATCGGCGCCGAAGCGAACCTCGGTCGCCTCATCGGCCGCCTTGGCCCCACGACGCTGAGTCCACAGTTCTTGGCCTGAACTGTCGAAGACCGAAACGAAACTGTCGGCCACGGACGCGTTGTCGCCGCTCTTGCCGGGTTCCAGCGCCCCGGTCACCGATCCGGCCAGGGCGACCCGGCCGTCATCGTCGATGGCGATGGAGAAGCCGTTGGCGCTGGAGGCGGCGCCGAGCAGCTTGGTCTGCATCAGATTGCCGGCGGAATCGTATTTCATCAGGGCGACATCGCGCGCACCCTTGATCGGCTGGCTGGCGTCGCCCGCCGTCAGTTCGGCGACGACCCAGACGGAGCCATCCGGGGCCACGGCGCTGGCCTTAACCGCAGCGACCCCGTCGGGCAGATCGGCGTGCCCCACCCTGCCCTCGACCCAGAACGGATCGTCGACGCCCTGCTGGGCGGCCGGCGCCGCGCCGCCGTCGGCCTGGAACTTCAGCAGTTGGCCGGCCGCGCCGGCCTTGCCGACCCCTTGCGTCACATAGACGGCGTCGGAGGTGTCGACGGCCTGGAAGCTGATGGCTTCGCCGGTCCCGCCATTGACCTTCAACGCCCACTGATCCGGTCCGGCCGGCAGGGTGATGGTCTTGGTCCCGCTCTTGACCGTCTTGGGCTCGGCGGGGATCAACTGAGCGCTGATGCGCGTCGCGACACCCGCGTCCTCCAGCTTGCCGTTCATATAAGCGGTGACATTGGCCAACGACCGATCGACCGCGCCCATTTCGGACAGGTCCATGGCGATCGCCTGCTCCCTGGCCGTCGTCTTGACGGTCACGGAGAACTTCACGTCGCCCTCGAACGCCTTGACCGAGACGGTGGGATCGCCGTCGTGGATGGGGGCGGTGACGAAACTGGTCGGCGCCCGTTCCAGCGCATAGGTGCTCTTGACGGAAGTCTGGGCCACGCCCTGCACCAGCCGCATGTCTTCGAAACTGGCGGTGCTCAGATAGGTCGACAGTTCGGCCAGGCCCTCGCCGAACCGTTTGGACACCAAGGCGGCTTCCGACGCGCTCAGCCCCTTCACGCCAGCACGGTCGGCCAAGGCGCCCAGCGTGTTCAGGCCCTGATACAGGGCGAACATCTTGCGATAGTCAGTAGAGGCGCCAGCCAAATCCAGGCTGACATTGCCTTCGTCGATCAGGCGACGGCCGCCCAGGGCCGCACGGACCAGGTCGCTGGCCTTCGCCGGTGTCGCCGTGGACGACCAGGGGGCCGTCGGTTGGGTCTTCTTGGTTTTGACGGCCGGGCTGGCGGTCGTGGTGGCGCCTGACGACGACGTCCCCGTCGTCGTTCCGAAAAGACCCAGCAGATAGCTGTTGTTGATCATTCAGACGGCTCCGACCCTATCGTGCGGCGGGCGTCGATAAGGAACCGTTAAGCTGTCCGATCAGCCCTTGAACAGCGACAGGATGACCTGCGGCGCCTGGTTGGCGATCGACAGGGCCTGAACGCCGAGTTGCTGCTGGACCTGCAGAGCCTGAAGGCGGGCGCTTTCCTTGGCCAGGTCCGCATCCACCAGATTGCCAATGCCGGCTTCCAGCGCGTCCGACAGCTTGCCGACATAGGTGGTGTGGCGCTCGATCTGCTTGGACTGGGCGCCCAGTTCGGCCAGACGCGCGCTGCTGGTGGTGATGGCGGCGTTGACGGCGGCCAGGGCCGTATTGGCGTTGGCCTGGCTGGTCAGGGTCGTGCCGGTCAGCGACAGGCCCGCGACGGTCAGGTTTTGGCGGTCCAGCGCGATGGTCTCGGCGCCGTCGGCGCTGGCCAGGAAGTTGAGCGTCGTCGTCGCCGAACCGTCCAGAATATTGGCGCCGTCGAAGATGGCGTTGTTCGCGAACGAGTCGATCGAGCTCAGCAGCGCCTGAAACTCATCATTGTAGGACGTGCGTGTGGCGGTGCTGGCGCTCGGGTCCGCGGCGGCGGTCGCCTTCTGCTTCAACTCGAGCAGGATGTCCGAGATCTGCTCGCCGGCCGCCAGCGACACGTCGGCGATGGACGTTGCGCGATTCAGGCTGGTGGTGACGGCTTCGAGCGATCCCCGGTCCGCGCGCTGACCTTGCGCCACCGCCCAGACCGCGGCGTTGTCGCGCGCACCCTGAACCTTCAGCCCCGTGTTCACCCGGCTCTGCGTCGCCGCCAACTGGTCGTTGGTGCGGTTCAGATTCTGCAGGGCGATCATCGCCGAGGTGTTGGTGTGGATGCTGGTGGTCATGGCTTCAAGCCCCCGGACGTTCTGTGGGCTACAGGATTAACCATGAGTCGTAATCACATGGTTAACGCGCCGGAAACCATGATTGCGCCGTCCGGCGAGCCGGCGGCGTTAGAGAGTTTGAGCCCTCGCCTGTCGTCAGACGGCGGTATCGACCAGACGGCCTCCGCGGTAGGTCGGGTCGCTGTTCAACTTCTCGACATCCTCGCGCGGCAACTGGCGGATCACCTCCCCCGTCACCCGGTCCAGGACCTTGTAGACGAAGCGGTTGTCACCCACGGCCTCGATGGTCAGTCGAAAGCGGCTGGCGTCGTGGTTGTCGTTCCTGGCCGCCGGCGCGGGCGTTGCAGGCTGAACGGCGATGGGACCAACGGGAGGGATCTGAGCTACGCTTACTGATCTTGCGACATTGTCTGTCATGGCTCCACGCACAGGTCGTCCTGCGCCCTCTAGAGAAACAAACGATCAGCCGGAGCGGTCGCGAAACCGCTCCGGCCGCGCGTCTTAGCGGAACAGGCCCAGCAGGATCGAGCTGCCCTGGTTGGCGATCGACAACGCCTGCACGCCCAGCTGTTGCTTGGTTTGCAGGGCGGTCAGCTTGGCGCTTTCCTTGGCCAG
>NZ_BCWM01000008.1 GCF_001592205.1 Brevundimonas vesicularis NBRC 12165
TCTGCGTCCACCAGGTTGCCGATGCCGGCCTCGGTCGAGTCCTGCAGCTTGTTGACGAAGGTCAGTTGACGCCCGACCGACTTGGACTGCGTGCCGATCGTGGCCAGGTCAGCGGTGATCTCGGTGATTGCCGCATCGACGATGGCGGTCGTGGCGCCGGCGCGGGCGGCCGTGCCGGCGGAAACGGCCGTGATCGGGGCGGCCGCTGCCTTATCGGTCGTTCCGAAACCGATCTGATAGGTTCCGCCGCTGACGTTGGTGGTGATATTGGTGGCCGTGGTGGTGTTCCACAGGTTGACGCCGTCGAAGGTTGCGCCCTTCAACGCCGCATCGATTTCCTTGCCCAAGGCGTTGAAATCGGCCAAATATGAGGTTTCGGCAGCTGAGCCGGCGACCGACGATTGAATGCTGACGGCCAGCGATTTCATCTCTTCCAGGGCGGCGGTGATAGTGTCGCCGGCGGCCAGGGCCACATCGACGATCGACTGTCCGCGCTGAAGTGAATTCCGAACCGCATCCATGGCGCCCATGTTGGCGCGTTGGGTCGTCGCGATGGCGTAGATCGCGCCGTTGTCCTTGGCCGAGCCCACCTTCAGGCCCGTCGAGACACGGTTTTGCGTGCGCTCCAACATAGCGTTGGTCGCATTGAGGTTTTGCAGGGCGACAGCGGCGCCGTAGTTCGTATTGATGCTCGTAGCCATTTTGGCTTTCCTGTTCACTTCGTGTGATGTCCGACGCCATTTTAGCGTCAGGAGCGTTTTGCTCGGTCTTCAGGAGAGCAAGGGCGGGGCCAGTCCAAAATGCGACGCCGGCCAGACGCCGACACTGATTTCATTGAACTTATCTCGGCGGTTTGCGAAACGACCCGGCAAGCCTGCACACCAGGCGGCAGAAGTTGCCGAGTCGTTTTTGCAGGGCGTCAGTCGCGGCGTCGCACCTGCGCGTCCTGCATCGCGCGCTCGGCCAACAGGGTCTCGACCGCCAGCCGTCTCGCCCCGTCGCAGGTCACGATCTGGGCGCCGCGCAGCAGATAGGCCGCGTCCAGATCGCCGGCCGTCGGTTCAGCCGGTAGGGTCGCCAGCGCGCACGGGCGTGTCGCCGCCTCCGGCAAGACCAGTCGCGCCGGCGCAACCGTCGAGATCGGGGGCGACGCGGCACAGTTCGCGGTCATGGTCGCGAAGGCGATCAGCGCGGCGGGTCTCCAAGGGATGGTCGGCATCGTCGGCGCTCCTGCTCTGGGCGACGGCGGCCGTGGTCGCCCGGTCCGCCGCCCCCGTCATGTGGTGATAGTGATCGACGCGCTGGGCCTGAGCCGCAGCGCCTTCGGTTTCGATGCGTCGGGCGTCAGCCTGCGCCGCCGCCACGGCAGTCGCATCCCGCGCCTGATTGCGCGCGGCCTCCAGACGCTTGTGCTGCAGGTTCAGCGGGTCCCAGCGGAAGCCGAGCCCGCCCAGCAGGACGAACCCCAGCGCCAACGCTGTCGCACCCACCACCAGCCAGCCGAGCGGCGTCAGCGCCCGCAGTATCGATCCCGCGCTCATGGAAAGGCCTTGCGATCCAGCTCGAAATGCGGACCGTCCCGCAACGTCTTCCAGTCGCCGCCCCAGATCAGCGGCGTCTTCAGATCCCGCGCCGCCGCCTTGAACGCCTCGGCGATCCGGCCATACAGCGGCCAGTCCCATCGCACCTGCCCTTCGACCAGGGCGGCGACATCGACGGCATGGCCCGTCAGATGGCGCGAGCGCGCGGTGCGGCTGGCGCCCGCCTTGACCAGGGCGGCCTGACGTTCGGCCGTGCGCAGCCCCTCGGTGATCATGAAATCCACGGGCGTGCGGGTGATGGCCGCCTCGACCACCGCAATCAGGGCCGGATGCACGCCGACGAGCCGTGCCCGCGACCGGCTGGACAGACGAAAGCTCATGGTCGACCTCCGCTGATCCGCAGCCGGGCTGTGGCGATCAGGGTGATCAACTGTTGAGCGGTCGGCGCCACCAGATAGAGCACCAGGATCAAGGCCAGCAGGCCCATCAGCCCGTCCGTGATCCTGGGCAGCATCTCAGCCGGCATCCGCCCGACCGTGCGCATCAACATTACCCATAACCCCGCGCTGAGAGCAAAGACGTAGAGGCGACGAAACAGCCACCGCCCCTCCGCCAACGGGACCGCCCCCTGTTTGTGTCGGGTCATCGTTCGTCCTCCTCGTCATAGGTTTCGACGGCGCAGCGGCCGTCCCATCCGGACTGGGCGCGCCATTCCCCGTCGCTGAGGCAGTCGGGCGCTTCCCACGCCTCGGCCTCCAGCACTTCGACCGGCTCGGCCGGATGTCCGCGCCGGGTCATCCGACGACCGTGATCAGAACCGCGCCCGAAGCGCCCAAACCGCCTTGGCCGCCGAAGGTCAGGCCCGCGCCGCCTCCCCCGCCCCCGGCCCCGAACAGCGCGCCTGAGCCGCCGGGGCCGCCCGCTCCGCTCGCTGATGCGTCGCCACCCCCGCCGCCGCCGCCGACGATCGACAACAGCGGCTTGGGCGAGGCCTGTCCCGCAGCGCCCGAGACGCCGCCGGCCGCGCGAAGGCCCGACCAGCCGCCGACGCCGCCCGCGCCTCCGGCATGGGGGACATCCGCTGCACTCAGACCGCCCCCTGCCCCGCCACCGCCCGGCCCGTCCGGGCAAAGGGTTTCTGCGCCCGTCGCCGCTGTCGCGGTTGTCGAAGAGCTGCCGCCAGGATTGGCGGGTCGCTGGCCGATACCGCCTGCCCCACCGACGCCAGAGCCGCCTGCGGTCCCTCCCGTCGCGCGCAACAGAACCGTGTCACCCGTCGCGACCTCACTATCGCCGCCCGAAACGCCGCCGATCCCGCCGGCGCCGACCGTGATCGTCAGGGCGCCGTCCAGATCGTCGGCCGACCAGCGTCCTAGGCTCAGCCCGCCGGCGCCGCCTCCGCCGCCGCCGAGGCGCGACGCACCAGCCGCACCCGCCAGCCCTGCGCCCCCGCCGCCTCCGCCGCCCACGCACGTCGCCTCGACCCAGCGCGCCCAGGCCGGCAGGACATAGTCGTCATCGCTGGTGAACAGCGTCGTGTCGCGCCGGATCGCGCCTTGATCGAAGCCGATACGCCCCGTCGCGCGATCCACGCGCCACACCGACCGCCATATCCCGGCGTCGTCGCAGGCCTTGAGGCTCAGGTCGTCGTCGCCGATCAGCCCCAGCTCTGCGCGGGCGGCGTAGCCGCTCTCAAACAGCAACGACAGGACATCGCCCGCCGTCGCCTTATTCAGCGTCAGGCGCAGATCGCCGTCGCCGCCTTCCTCCTCGCCGCGCGCCGTGAACAGGGCGGCGTTGATCCTGGCCGCCAGGGGATTGGCGTCGTCGGCGGTCGTCCCGAGACCCAGCCGCGTTAGGCCCTGCACCTCGCCCAGTCGCTGCCCCAGCGTGATCCAGCCCTCATCGGCCCGCACTACCACGACGCCTTCATCCAGAACGCCGGCGATCATGCCGTCCGGCGTCGTCACGACGGTCCAGCCGCCGCGCTCGAACCGCATCAGGGCGCCGGCCGCACGCCCGGCCCAGGCTACGCCTTCGGCCTCTTGCGGCAGGATATAGAGATCGCCATCCGACGCATCGGCCGGCTGGATGACCGTCGTGCGACTGACCACCGCCGTCTGCAACAGGGCGTCCAGCCGGGTCAGGGCCGTATTCAGGGTCACATGCTTCTGCATCTGCCCCGCCGCCAGATAGGGCAGGTTAAGACGCGCGCTGAAATCGTCGCTCATTCTTCTCTCCGTTGTCGTGGAGATCAGTCTGGGCGCAGCCCTTCCTCAGGCCGGAAGACGGGCGGTCATTTGGATCAGGTCCTTGATTTCAGGCAGATTCGTTGCGGAGAAAACGATGGCTAGGCCGCCTCAGCCAGCGCATCTCAATCGTGCAGATAGATGATCCGCTTCAGCGTCTTGTCGTTCTGCACGCGGGCCTCGTGCATCTCGTGGTCGCCGGTGGCGCGCGCATTGGCCTCGGTGTCCTCGACCCAGTGGGTGCTTTCGATATGTTTTTGCAGCGCCCGCGCCGCCATCAGCTGTCCGGGAAAGAAGGTGTCGACGATGTCGCCCGCGATGGGCACCGTCCCAGTGGCGGTGTCGATGGCCATATAGGCCCCCATGCGCGCCAGGGTCGCCGGCGTCGCCTTGGCCCGCACGGCCTGAAGCATCAGCCAGCCGCCCGTCCCGACAGTGTATGCCGTGCCGACGACCGGCACCCAGGTCAGCATGGCGTCCAGCCCCATGCCGAACGGGCCGATGCCGATGACCCGGTCCGACAGTTTCTTGACGCCCTCGACATTGGACCAGATGTTCTCGATATCCCGGATCGACCGTCTGGCCATGTCGCCCTCCAAAGCGTCGCCTTAACGCTGGGCGAGGCTTCCTGTTCAATCCGAGAGATACGTCTTCGATGACCCTGATCAAGCTGGCGGCGAATGTGACGGCGAGCGCCCTGCTGCTGGGCTTGGCGGCTTTCGGCGTAGCGGCGCTCAGCGGCATCGGCCATCGCTGGGTGGATATCCTGGCGCAGTTCACATCGCCGGTATTGCTGGCGGCCGTCGGCGTGACCGTAGTGTGTCTGCTCTTTCGCCTATGGCCGGCCTCGATCGTCGGTGGGCTGATGTGCGTGGTGCTGGCCCTGTCGGTCTGGCCGCAATGGACGCCGACGAAGGGCGTGCCCGTGCCTGACCAGCCGATCGTCCGGGTCTATTCGGCCAATCTGTATGTGTTCAACACCGACGTCGCAGCCATGCGCCGCTCCATCGCGGCCGCCGACGCCGACATCCTGGTGCTGGTCGAGTTGGGGCAGGCGCCGGCGTCGAGGTTGGACCAGTTGCTGCCGGACTATCCCCACCGCGTCCTGATCGGCCAGGCGCGCGCCGGCGACCACGCGCGCTCGATCATCGCCTCACGCTATCCGATCCTGCAAGGCCTGCCCGAGCGTCCCGACGGCCTCAGCGCTGTAGGCGCGACGGTTCAGACGCCCGTCGGCCCGATCAACGTCTTCGGGGTCCACCTGACCCGACCCTGGCCCTATCAATATCAGTGGGGTCAGATCAGCCAGGTCATGGCCCTGTCCGAGCGCATGAAGGCCGCGCCAGACCATCCCGTCATCGCCGCAGGAGATTTCAACAGCGTCTCCAGCGCCCGCATCGGCAAACAGATTCAGTCCGACTTGGGCCTGATCCCCGCGCCCGGCTGGCCCGGCACCTGGCCCAGCCAGATTCCCGCCTTCGCCGGCATTACCATCGACCAAGTCTATCGTTCGCCGGATCTGGAACTGATCACGCGCCGCCTGGGCGAGCCGACGGGATCCGACCACCGCCCCGTCATCACCGAGTTCACCCGCGCTCAGCCGCCGCGATAAGGGTCTTCAGCCGCGCCTCATGCCCCTCGGCAGGGAAGTCGTCAGCGACCCAACCGTCCTCGAACGCCTTCAGCAACCGTCCTGTCTTCGGCCCTGGCGTCAGGCCCAGACGCGCCAGATCGCGCCCCCCCACAGGCATCTTGGGCGGAGTCCAATCGGCGGCCAGCGCCCGCAGCCGCGCGCCATCGCCCCTGCCGGCCGCCTCAGCGCGCATCAGCCGATCTTCGAACGCCCTGGGTCCCAAACGATAGATCGCCGCTCGCGCCTCGGCGTCGCTCATCGTCGGCGAAACGGTAGGTCCATCCGCGACCGCCGCCGCCAACCGATCTCGCCCCGCGTTCGACAATCTCAGACCACCCGCGATCTCCGCCACACCTCCCGCATCTGCGGGCAGCAAGGCCGACAGCCGCATCACAGGATCGTCGGTCAGGTCACACATCGCCTCGAACAGCGCTAGCGGTTGCGCCTGCGGCAGCGCTTGAGCCAGCACGCCGGTCTCGGCCATCGCCCGCACCGCCGCACGCGGATCGGGCGCCGCCAGCAGTTTCAACACCTCCTTGGACACCCGCTCGGCCGACAGCTGCGCCATGCCGCCCTTCAGCGCCGCGCACGCCGCCAGTCCGACCGCGTCCGGCTCACCCCGCCCGTACCAGGCGTAGAATCGGAAGAAGCGCAGGATGCGTAAGTAGTCCTCGCGGATGCGCGTCTCCGCCTCGCCGACGAAAACGATGCGTCCCGCCGCCGCATCCTCCAGCCCGCCGCCGGTCGGATCGAACACTGTCCCTGCCGCATCGGCGTAAAGGGCGTTCAGACGAAAATCCCGCCGCGCCGCATCCTCTGCCCAGTCCTCTGTGAAGGCGACCACCGCGCGGCGTCCATCCGTCTCGACGTCGCGGCGCAGGGTCGTGATCTCGTAGGGACGCCGCTCCGACACGCCCGTCACCGTGCCGTGCTCGACGCCCGTCGGCACGGCCTTCAACCCGGCCGCCTTCAGCGCCGCCATGGTCTGTTCGGGTCGCAAGCGCGTGGCGATGTCGATGTCGTCGACGGGCTGCCCCAGCAGACTGTTCCTCACGCAGCCGCCCACGAACCGCGCGCAGCCCGCACCGCCCGCCGCTTCTAGCGCCCGCATCACCGCGCGCGTCGCCTGGCTTTCCAGCCAGGGCTGTCCCTTCACAGAGACGCTCATGCCGCGTCCTCATCAGCCGCCGCCTCTGGCGCAGCCTCGTCGCCATACAGCCGCACGTGCAACGCCTTCAGAATCCCCGCCGTCACGCCCCAGATGTAGCGCTCGCCCCAAGGCATGGCCCAGAACCAGCGCCGCAGCCCCTCGTCGATGTCGTAGAAGTCGCGACGATGGTTGGCGGCGTCCATCAGAAAGTCCCACGGCGTTTCGAACACCTCGGCGACCTCGTCCGGCGACGGCGTGGTTACCGGCGCCTCGCGCAGCCAGCCGATCACCGGCGTGACCAGAAATCCGGTCCCCGTCTCATAGGCGTCCGACAGGCCCAGCACCTCGACCGCCGACGGGTCCAGCGCCACCTCCTCGTCCGCTTCACGCAGCGCCGCCTGAACTGCGGTCTCGCCGGGGTCCAGCCTTCCGCCCGGAAAGGCGATCTGCCCCGTATGCCGCGCCAGGGTGTCCGCACGCCGCGTCAGCAGCACCGTCGCGCCCTCGGGCCGCGCCACGATGGGGATCAGCACCGCCGCCGGCCGAAGTTCCTTGGCCGTCCGTGTCGCTTGCGGATTCAGGTCAAAGTCCGACCGCGCCGCGACCAGTTCAGGCCGCCACGTCTCGACCGGCGCCAGCCGATCGACCAGCCGCGCCCTCAAGGTCTCCAGGCTCACGTCACCGCGCCCAGCGAGAAGACCTGGCCGCCCGACCGAACGACCAGTCGTCCGTCGATCTCTTGGGCCATTTCGACCATCTCATAGAAGACCGACCGCGCGATGCGCGCCCACAGACCGCGGCGCACATGGATGCGCGGCGCCGGCTCGCCCGTCGTGGGATCGGTTTCGACGACGATGGGATCGGCTTCGCTCGCCCTCACCTCGTCACCGACATCGGTGATGAAAATCAGGACGTCGCCCTCCCGCCGCATCGCGACAGCCCGGAACGGCAAATCCTCGACGGTGATCTTCAGCTTTTCGACCGGCGTGACCAGGTGATAGCCGTCCGGGTCCTTCCTCAGCACCGTCGAGAACAGTCGCACCAATTCCTTGCGGCCAATGGGCGAGCCTTCATGCATCCAGACGCCGTCCGTCCGGATGACGATATCGATTTCGCCGCAATGCTCGGGATGCCAGAGGTGGACCGGCGGCAGCCCCTTGCCGGGCGCCTGTTTGGCCGCCTCGGCGACGGCGTTCAGTCCTGACTTGGGATTATCCATCCCCCTGACTTAGGCCCCGCGAACCGCGCGGGAAAGGGTCAGCCGATGCGAACCGAACCCGAAACCTGATTCACCCCGGTCGCCAGCCACAGGACGCGGCGACGATCCACGGGTCCGGGCAGGATCGCCTCGGGCGCATGGGCGAATCCGAACCGCTCGAAATAGGCCGCATCTCCAACCAGCAGCACACCGCCGACGTCCAGCGTCCGTGCCTGATCCACGCATGCCTGAACCAGTTCGGCGCCTAGTCCGTCGCTCCGGCGACCGGCGTCCACCGCGATCGGTCCCAAAAACAGAGCCGGGCTGTCTCCAACCACGACAGGCCACAGTCGCACCGAGCCCACCACTTCCCCATCGCGCTTCACGACAAAGCCCGCGCTTGGCTGCGAGCCTTCTCGCAGACGCTCGGCCGTCTTGGCGAACCGTCCCGGCCCGAAGGCGGCCATGACCAGTGCATCCACGCCTTCGGCGTCGGCCAGGGTCTCGGCTTCGATACGGCTTACGGCCGGAGGTATGGAAAGGGCGTGCGACATCGGCGCGCGCACCTAGAAGCAAAGCTGCGCCAAATCAAGGCAAGGCCTTGTGACGACCGCTCAACCCGCCTTCGAAAAGTCCGGCGCCCGCTTCTGCGTAAAGGCCATGAAGGCCTCCATCGCCTCGGGACTACGCATCTGCGAGCCGAAGGCTTCGCCCTCGCGCTGCATCAGTCCCCACAGACCTTCTGCGTCACGCATCAGCCGCTTGGTCTTGCGGATCGAGTTGGGCGCTCGGGCCGCCACCTTGGCCGCCAGCTCCGCCGCCGTCGCCTCGACCTGATCGGCCGGGACCGCGCGATTGGCGATGCCCCAGGACAAGGCCGTCCGGCCATCCAGCGGCTCGCCCAGCGCAAACAGTTCGAAGGCCCGCTGATGACCGATCACGGCCGGCAACAACAGGCTGGACGCCGCCTCGGGCGCCAACGCCAGATTGACGAAGGGCACGGACAGCAGCGCATCCTCGGCCACCACCACCAGATCGCAGTGCAGCAGCATGGTCAGGCCGATCCCGACCGCCCGCCCCTTCACGGCCGCCACAGCCGGCTTGTCCAGATCCGCCAGCGCCTTCAGGAAACGAAACACAGGCATGTCGCCCGGCCCCGCCCCTTGCGAGCCCAGGGCGATGAAGTCCTGAATGTCATTGCCGGCCGAGAAGCTGTCGCCCTCGGCGCGCAGCAGCAGCACCCGCACCGCATCGTCGGTGCGCGCCCGCTCCGTCGCCTCGGCCAGGGCCGAATACATAGCCTGGGTGATGGCGTTCTTCTTGTCGGCCCGGTCCAGGGTGACGGTCAGGACGCCGTCGGCGAGTTCGCTGCGGATATGTTCGCTCACGTCGTTTCCTCGTCCCGTGCGACGGCGCTCCACCAATCGACGCCGCTCTCGTCCCGCGTCCGCGTCGCGCGGCCGCGCCTTTCCAGATAGTTCAGGTGCGCCTGGGCCTCGCCCGTGGCCATGCCCAGCACCCCGTCCCCGACCGCTCGACCGAAGACGGCGGAGAAGCCGTCGATCACCCTAGACGGTTGACGCAACGTCCGCTCAAGCCGTTTCAACGCGACCTCATGCCCTCGCTTCAGGGCATCGAGCCGCGCGTGGACGCCATAGAAGGGTTCGCCATGCGCCGGCAGGACGAACGCGCCCTCCGGCAACAGCGCCCTCAGCTTGTCCAGCGAGTCCATCCAGTCGCCCAGCGGATCGGCTTCCGGCTCCGTCGACCAGACCGAAACATTAGACGAAATGCGAGGCAGGATCTGATCCCCGGCTATGAAGACGTCGTCCGACCGCCGCCACAGGCAGACATGCTCCGGGCTGTGGCCTGACCCGACGACCACGCTCCAATCGTCTCCACCGATCTGAACAATGTCGCCGTCGGACAATCGCAGATAGCTGCGCGGCATTGTCGCCACGCCCTTGCCGAACCCGCCGTAGTCGGCCCGCCAGCGCGCGATCTGCTCCTCGTTCCACCCCGCCGCACGGTAGTGTCGGTCGCCGTCCGCAGGCGCATCACCCGCCTCCTCGGCCATCAGCATCCTGGCGGTCACATACTCAAGTCGCGACATCAGCAACGGCGCGCCCGACCGCTCACATAGCCAGCCCGCCAAGCCGATATGGTCGGGATGCATATGGGTGCAGATCAATCGCGTCACGGGCCTGCCGCCCAGCGCGCCATCCAGCGCTGTCTCCCACGCAGCAACGGTCGCCGATGTCTTCAAACCCGTATCGACGACGACCCAGCCGTCGCCGTCCTGGACCGCATAGACATTCACATGGTCCAGTTGAAACGGCAGGGCGAACCGCAGCCACAGCACGCCGCGCGCGACCTCAATCGCCTCGCTCGCGCCGGGCACGGCGTCGAACGGATAGGTCAGCCCCCGCCCATCCTTCGCGGCCGTCGTCGGCGCCGTTCCATCAGCCAAGTCAGTCTCCAATCGAAACGCGCAGATACTTAGCCCGCGCCCGGACCCGCCGTCCACACCCGCCTTGACCCTGCCCAAATACACCGCCACGAAGCGGCCATGCATTCAGAAAGCCAAGGTGTTTCCATGAAGTCCCGCCTCGCCGCCGCCTTTGCGGCGCTTGTGTTCAGCGCCTTCGCCGTCGCGCCCGCCACGGCGCAGGATCAGGAGCGACAGCAACCGCAACAGCAGCAGCAAATTCCGCAGAGCGCCGACAACGAGTCTGCCGTAAGGCAGAGCAGCGGCTCGCGAGCCTCTGCCCGTCCACGCCGCGAACGCGCGCCTGCCCCGCCGACGCCCGAGCAAATCCTGGCCGCCGCCCAGGCGCAGATGGCTTTGACGACGACTGGCTGTCAGGTCAGCGAAGCCAAGCTGCTGGGCAAGACTGCGGCCGACACGACGGTTTATGAAGTCGCCTGCGGAACCGCACCGGGCTACATCGTCGAAACCAAGACCCCGCCCGAAGCGAGCAACTGCATCATTTTGGCGCATTCCGCCGAGGTGGCGCGCGCCGCCGACCCGACCGCATCTCCTGCTCAGTGCACGCTGGCGGCCAATACCGACGTCCAGAAGTTCCTTCGCCAATACGCCAAGGACGCGGGCGTTGCTTGCACCGTTGATCAGGCGAAGCTGCGCGGACAGTCCAGCGACGGCGCAGTCGTCTATGAGGTGGGCTGCTCAGACGGGCCTGGCTACTGGATCAAGCAGCAGGCCGCGACCTGGACGAAAACACCCTGCATCCAGGTCGTCGCCGAACGTGGGGTCTGCGACTTCACCACCGCGACGGAAAACGCCGCCTTCGTGAAGACGCTGCTGGCCGGTTCGGAAGCGGCGTCCTGCAACGTCACCGAAGCTCGCCTGATGGGTCAGAACGGCAACGGCGTCTTCTATGAGGCCAAGTGCGACGGCGCCGATGGCGTCATCGCTCGCTTGAATGCGGAAAATGTCGTTCAGCAAATCTATCCTTGCGCCACCGCCCAGCAGATCGGCGGCGGCTGCAAGTTGACGACGGCTCCGGCCGCTGCCGCGGCGCCCGCCGGCGGTCGCCTCTAAGCCAGTCAAAGGACTGATCCAAGGGCCGTCGGAGCGATCCGGCGGCCCTTTTCTTTTGCGCCCTCTTTTCCAAAACCGAGACGCAGCCTAGCGTCGCCGTCATGCGCATCGCCACCTGGAACGTGAACTCCGTCAACGCCCGCCTGCCCACCGTGCTGGCGTGGCTGGAGCAGGCCGCCCCCGACGTCGCCTGTTTCCAGGAGATCAAATGCGTGGACGAGAAGTTCCCGCGCGAGGCTTTCGAGAGCCTGGGCTACAATGTCGAGACCCACGGGCAGAAGAGCTACAACGGCGTCGCCCTGCTGTCGAAGTATCCGCTGTCCGACATCCGACGCGGCCTGCCCGGCGACGAGACCGACGAACAGGCGCGCTACATCGAGGCGCTGGTCGAGGCGCCCCGACCCATTCGCGTCGGCGCCATCTATCTGCCGAACGGCAATCCGATCGGGACCGAGAAGTTCGATTACAAGCTGGCCTGGTTCGACCGGTTGAACCGCCATGCCCAGTATCTGCTGGCGTTCGAGGAGCCGCTGGCCCTGTGCGGCGACTACAACGTCATTCCCGAAGCCGAGGACGCCAAGAATCCGACCGCCTGGACCGACGACGCCCTGTTCCAACCGCAGAGCCGCCAAGCATTCCGCGCGCTCAAGAACCTGGGCCTGGCCGACGCGCACGAGATCGGCGGCGAACCAGCGGGAACCTATACCTTCTGGGACTATCAGGCCGGCGCCTGGCAGCGGGACCATGGCATCCGCATCGACTTCGCGCTTCTGTCACCCCAGACCGCCGACCGATTCCGGGGGATCGAGACCCACCGCGACGCCCGCGACATGGAAAAACCCAGTGACCACGTCCCCGTGGTGGTCGATCTCGATCTGGAGGCCTGACGACCATGGCCGACGCCTTGCGGGTGGTGTTGCTGATCGCCCTCGCGGCGGCCCTGCTAACGACCCTGGCTCTGGCGTTGTCGTGGTGGATGGAGCCGCCGCGCCGCCTGCACCGCGCCATGCTCAAGACCTTGGGCGCCGCGCCAGAGGTCGAGGCCGTGTCGCCGGGCGAAGGTCGCGCCTGCGCCCTGAATTTCGACGTCGAACAGGTCGTCGTGCTGTGGGCCAACGGCGCCCATGGCCTGGTCTATGCCTTCGATGAGGTCGAGGGGGGAGAGATCATCGTGGACGGCCACGTCGTCGCCCGCATCCGCCGGGGCGAGGCGCGCAAGTCGCTGGACGTGCTGGCCCCCGACGCCGAACAGGTCGTGCTGCGCCTGATGTTCGCCGACGCCCGCCACCCGGAGTTCGAGCTGGCCCTGTGGGACGCCGCCCTGCCCGTTCAGACGGGGTCGCCCGGCGAGGCGCTTCGTCTCGGCCGCCGCTGGCTGTCGCATCTGGAGGCCCTGCTGAAGGGCTGAGACGGCGCATGGGCCTTTCAGTCGCCGCGATGCGGCGTTAGAAGCCCGGCTCACTCCTATCCGACACGCCTTTATCAGGGAGGCCGCCTTGGCCCGCCTTTTCGACGCCTATATCGTCGCCGACTGGACAGCCGCCGAAACCAAGAAGCTCGGCGACACCTCGCTGTGGATCGGAGTGGCCAAGCGCGACGTGCGTTTCCGCCTCTATACCGAGACGCACAATGTCGCGACCCGGGCCGAGGGCGAAGCCCTGCTGGCCTCGATCCTGGCGGACCACAGAAAGCGCGGCGACCGGGTGCTGGTCGGGCTGGACTTCAACTTCGGCTATCCCGCCGGCACGGCTGCGCGCCTGAAGCTGGAGGGAACGGCGGGGCAGGCCCCGTGGCAGCTGATGTGGAAGTTTATCGCCTCTAACATCGTGGACAAGGCCGACAACACCAACAACCGCTATCAGGTCGCGGCCAAGATGAACCGGCTGATGACCGACGAGGCCTGGCCTCTGTGGGGCGCGCCCGCCAAACAGGCCCAGCGCTGGTTGACCACGACCAAACCGCCCGCCGGCTCCGGCGCCGACATCCCCGAGTTCCGCGCCACCGAAAACGCGGCTCGCAAGGGCCGGCTTCAGCCCAAGAGCGTGTGGCAGATGCACGGCGCCGGCGCCGTCGGCGGCCAGACCCTGGTCGGCATCCCGGCTGTGCGGAGGCTGCTGGAAAGCCTCGGCCCGTCAGGCGCCGTCTGGCCCTTCGGCACCGGCTGGCGCGCGCTGACCCCCGATGACGTGGAACCCTTGTCGGCCCTGGTTGTCGAGGTCTGGCCGTCCATGCACGAGACCAAGCCTCAACCCGGCGAGTTCAAGGACCAGGCCCAGGTCCGCTCCACGGCCGAGGCCCTCGCCCGGATGGACGAGGCCGGCGACCTGGCCAAGGCGTTCGCCCCGCCCAAGGACGCCACGCCCGAGCTGATCGCCCAGGTCGAACAGGAAGAAGGCTGGATTCTAGGCGCCTAACGCCAACCGTCGTCGCGCGCGCGGCGTTCGGCGGCGGTGTCCACAGCGTCTCCGGCGATGGTCGTATCGACAGCCGCAAGCACGATGGCTGGCGTGTCGCTCGAGGCCGTACGGATTTCACCGCCCGGAGACCCCGCCGGCGCCAGCGCCTGAAGCCGCCAGTCTTCGCCTTGGCGACAGACCAGACCCGCGACCCCGTCCTGCGTGGCGGTGAAGGTCCGACACCAGCGTCCTTCGGCGTTCCGGAACGTCAGTCCGACCGCCCGCCCTTGGTCGTCGGCGCCGTCGGCCGCCAGGCCTGTGTTGAGCACCCGCACCAGCCCTGCGTCCGCCACGGCGCCGTCGCTGGTCAGGGCGAACCCGGTTGACCCGTTCAGCGACGGCGCGATCAGCAGGCCGGCGACGAAGGCCGCCGTCGCCAGACCGCCCCAGGTGACGGCCGACCGGGGCGCAAACGCTTGGCCGAGCCAGAGCTTCCAGCCTGCGCTTTTCGTCGGCGCGGCGCCCGACGCCATGATGAGCCGGGCCAGATCCGCATCGCGCGCATCGCTTTGGATCGGGAAGGCGGCGCGCGCAGCCGCGCTGGTTGTCCGCAGCGCCGCCAGCCGAGCCGCCAGATCGGCGTCGCTTGCAGCCGCCGCATCGATCCGCTCGCGCTCGGCGACCGGCATTTCGCCGTCGATCCGCCGCATCAGGGTTTCGTCGTCGTAGCGGGTCATCCGGTGATTCCTTGAGCGGCGAGAACTTCGACCAGGGTCTGGCGGCCCCGCACCAGTCGGCTGGTCAATGTGCCGGCGGGCACGCCCAGAACCTGCGCCGCCTCGGCGTAGGACAGGCCCTCGATCAGGACCAGGGCCACAGCCTGACGCTGATCGTCCGGCAGGGCGTGGATCGCGTCGCGCGCAGCCAGGGCGTCGGTGCGCAACCCCTCGCCGGCCTGGGCCGGATCGGGCGCCTGCGGCGTGGCGTCGTCCTCGGGCGAGACGACGCGGGACCACCGCTGGGCCTTTCGACCGTCGTCTATGGCGATCCGTCTCATGATCGTGAACGCCCAACTGTCCAACCGCGTACCCGCCCTGAACCCCTTTCGCGAGGCAAGGGCGCGCTCGACCGTTTGTTGCACCAAATCCTGAGCGTCGGCGTCCTGAGGCCGCAGAACGCGCGCGAACCGGCGAAGGCGCGGAAGCATCGCCACCAACTCCGTCTGAAATTCGTCCACGCGTGTTCCTCTGCCATGAGGGATGAAACGCGCGGCGTGGCGCGTTTCATCCCTTGTCACAAGCGAATGGGCATAGGCGAATGGATCGCCTGACGATGCAAGACGGCGCAAGGAGCGGATCGGGTGATTTTGAACCGGCTGACGATCGGATGGATGGCGGCGACGGTAGTGGCCTGCGCAGTCGCCTCGCCGGCCGTGGCGCAGATCGGCCTGCCGTCAACGCTTCCGTCGTTGCCTTCAGGCCTGAGCGATCGCATTCCGCAAAGGGGAACGCTTGAAGGTCTGGCGCGCGATACCGTCGAGGATGCGCTCAGGGCGCCTGGGCGCCTGACCGATCTGGTTCGAGGCTCGCGCGGCGCGCTGCAGACGGATCCCGACGGCTGGCCCGTGGTGAAGGGCGAGCTCGTGGCGGTTGACCTGCCGCAGGACGCGCGGGACCAAGCTCTGGCTGCGGGCTTCATCGTTCTGCGCGAAGAGCGTCTTGACGCGCTCGACCTGTCGATCGTGGTCCTGGCGCCGCCACGTCGCCTGACGCTGGATCGCGCGGTGCGACGGCTTCGCGAAATGGCGCCCGGCGCTGAAATCACCTACAACCACGTCGCCTCTCCTGCCGGAATGGCGGCCGCACCTTTCGCGCCGCCCGCTTCTGCACAGACGAACGGCGCCGCGCCGGGCGCCCGCCTTGGATTGATCGACACAGGCGTCGAAGCGACCCACCCGGCCCTGGCCGGATCGGCCATCGAGCAACGCGGCTTCTCTGGCCCGCCGCAAATGGGCGCGCACGGCACAGCGGTCGCATCGCTGATGGTCGGGGATGCGGGGGGCTTCAAGGGCGGCGATCCCGGCGCGGCGCTTTTGGTGGCAGACATCTACGGCGGTCGCGCGGCGGGCGGGTCGGCGACAGCCTTGGCCTCGGCCCTGGCCTGGATGGTCGAACGTCACGTCGCCGTCGTGAACATCAGTCTGGTCGGGCCGCGCAACGCCCTGATCGAACGCGCGGTGTCGGCCGCGCAGCGGCGCGGTGTCATCCTGGTCGCTGCGGTCGGAAACGACGGCCCCGCCGCCCCGCCCCTCTACCCCGCCGCCTATCCGCAAGTCATCGGTGTCACCGCCGTCAACGCCCAGGGCCGCGTCCTTGCCGAAGCGGGGCGCGGGGATCAGGTCGATTACGCCGCGCCGGGCGCCGACATGGCCGCCGCCGGACGCGCCGGCAGTTTCGTCTCGGTGCGGGGCACCTCCTTCGCCGCGCCGCTGGTCGCCGGCCTGATCGGAAAGTCCGGCCGCCGGGGTTTGAACGCGATCGACGCCGGCGCATCCGGCCGCGACGCCGTCTATGGCCAAGGGGTTGTGGGCCTCTCCCTGCGCACCCCGCCGGGCGCTGTCGGCGCGCGCGGACGTCTGGCGTCGTAAAAAAGATTCGTCTGTCGGGATGAAACCGACCGACGCCGTCGTTGGACCCTGTGAGGGCGATCAAAGCCCGGAACAACAGGAGATACGACGATGAAGAAGACCCTGATGACCGCGACCGTCGCCTTCGGCCTGATGCTGGCCGGCGCCTCGCAGGCTCAGATCCTGGGCGGCTCGGGCGGTCTGGGCGGCAATCTCGGCGGCAGCCTGGGCGGCCAGGTCGGCGGCCTGACCGGCGGCGCGACGGGCGCCGGCTCGCTGACCGGAAACCTGGGCGGTTCGTTGGACAGCTCGCGGGTCACCGACCGCGCGACATCCACCCTGACCCGCGCCGAACGCCGCGCTCAGCAGGCCCGCGCCCGCGCTGAGGCCACGGCGGCCCGCACCCGCGACGCCGCCGCCTCGACGGCAAGGACGACGGTCGGCACGGCGCAAACCACCGCTGGCGCGGCACGGGATCGCGCGTCCGGTCTGGCTCAAGGCGCCGTGTCGACCGTGAACTCCGCATCGGTCTCCGGCTCGGCGTCGGGCGACGCATCCAGCTCCGCCTCGACCTCGCGCGGCGACGCGGCCACCTCGGGCTCGGCCAACGGTTCGGCCTCCGCCTCACGCGGCGGCGTTGCGCTGTCGGCCGGCGCCAGCGCAAACGGCTCGGCCAACGCCGGCGCCAAGCCCAACTGATCCTGAGTTGATTTTGGCGGCCCCCGGAGCATGCGCTCCGGGGGTTTTGTCTTATCCGATCAAAGCCCGCGCCGCCGCGCGGGCTTCGTCGGTGATCTCAGCCCCGGACAACATGCGCGCGATCTCTTCCTGACGGCGCTGATCGTCCAGGGCGACGACGGTGGTGGTGGTCAGGCCGTCGCGGTCGGCCTTCATCACCTTCCAGTGGGCATGGCCGCGCGCGGCGACCTGGGGGCTGTGGGTCACGACCAAAACCTGGGCGCCGTTCGACAGGCGTTTCAGGCGCGAACCGACGGCCTCGGCCACCGCGCCGCCGACGCCCTGATCGACCTCGTCGAAGATCATCACGGGCTGACGCATGTCCTCGCGGCTCGCAAGAGCGGCCTTCATCGCCAGGGCGAAACGCGCCAGTTCGCCGCCCGAGGCGATGGCGTCCAGCGGGCCGAAGTCGGTTCCGGCGTTGGTGGCGATCTGGAAGCGCACCGTCTCGACGCCGTCCGGCCCGCGTCGGCCCTCGATCGGCTCCAGAGCCACGCGGAACCGCGCGCGCTCCAGCTTCAGCGGACCCAGTTCTCCCATGACGGCGGCGGTCAGACGCTCGGCGGCGGCTTCCCGCGCCGAGGTCAGGAAGGTGGCCGCCAGATCATAGGCTTCCGCCGCCTCGGCCGCCTCGCGCCCGGCATTGGTCAGCGCCTCCTCGCCATCCTCGATCAGCCGAAGCTGCTCGCGCAGGCGAATGCGCAGGGTCGGCAGGGCATCGACCGTGGTGTGCAGCTTGCGGGCGGCGGCGCGCAATGCGAACAGACGCTCCTCGGCCTTGTCCAGACGGCCGGGCTCATAGTCGAAGGCGTCGGCGGCGGCGTCCACGGCGGCGAGGGCTTCCGCCGCCTCGACCATGGTGCGGTCGATCGCCTCCACGGCGGCCGACAGTTTGACGATGACCGGATGATCGCCCTCGGCGCCCGCTTGCCCTGCCCTCTGGCGCGCATGTTCGACGGCCCTCAACGCCGCGCCCAGCTTCTGGCTCAGCTTGTCGCCGCCTAGTTGGGTGCGCGCGTCGCCCAGATCCGCGATGGCCTTTTCGGCGGCGCCCAGCAGGGCGCGTTCGCCTGCCAGTTCCGTCTCTTCGTCGGCGCGAGGATCCAGCGCATCCAGTTCGGAGAGGTTCAGGCTGATCTCTTCACGCCGCGCATCGGCGTCCGCCGCCTGCGCCCTCAGCTCGGCCAGCTTGGCCTCGGCGGCCTTGAGCTTGGCGGAGGCCGCCGCGACCGCCGACAACTGAGGCTGCAGCCCGCCATAGGCGTCCAGCGAAGCGCGGTGGGTGCGCCAATCCAGCAGGCCCACCGTCTCATGCTGGCCGTGCACCTCGACCAGGGCCGCCCCGATCTCTCGCACGGCCGTCACACCGGCCGGCTGATCGTTGACATAGGCCCGGCTGCGACCGTCGGCGCCCAAGACGCGGCGAAGGATCAAATCCTCCCCCGGCTGCACATCGAATCCCTTGTCGGCGATCAGGGCCAGCAGATCGGGATCGTCGGGAGCCGAAAACACGGCGGTGGCCACGGCCTGTTTGGCGCCATTGCGCACCAGGCCTGCGTCGCCGCGCCCGCCGAGCGCCAAGCCGAGCGCGTCCAGAATGATCGACTTGCCGGCCCCGGTTTCGCCGGTCAGCACGGTCAAGCCGTTTTCGACCTCAAGGTCGAGCACGTCCACCAGGACGACGTCACGAATGGAAAGGGCGGTCAGCATCGCGTCAGGCGCCGGCGGAACGAATCATGACCGACAGAATCCCGATCCCCGCCGGATTGCACAAGCCGTCGCGTGATCAGCCCGGAATGATCCGCTGCAGCCAGCTTTCGCGCTTGCCCTCGGGCGCCTTGTCCGGCGTCTGACCGTTCTCGGTCAGCAGCGCATAGGCCTCGGCGTACCAGGGGCTGCCCGGATAGTTGTAGCCCAGCACGGCGCCGTTGCGCGTCGCCTCTTCCTTCAGACCCAGCTGGAGGTTGACCTCGACCAGGCGATACAGGGCTTCGGGCGTGTGCGAGGTGCG
Organism: Brevundimonas vesicularis NBRC 12165; assembly: GCF_001592205.1. GTDB lineage: Bacteria > Pseudomonadota > Alphaproteobacteria > Caulobacterales > Caulobacteraceae > Brevundimonas > Brevundimonas vesicularis. The sequence continues at coordinate 19,105 of NZ_BCWM01000008.1, forward strand.
CTGGAAGTCCGGGTTGGCGATCACGGCCTTGTAGCGGTTCAGGGCCGCCAGCGGCTGGTTGGCGCGCTGATAGTAGCGGCCGATATTCATTTCCTTGCCGGCCAGTTGGTCGTTGACCATGTCGATCTTGACGGCGGCGTCCGACGCATAGGGCGTGCCCGGATAGCGGCGCGAGACATCCTTCAGACCGGCCAGGGCGGCGGTGGCGTAACCCTGATCGCGCCCCACGTCGGTGATCTGCTCGAAATTGCAGACCGCCTTCATGTAGAAGGCGTAGGACGCCGACGGATTGCCGGGGAACAGCTGGATGAACCGGTCGGCCGCCGCGATGGCGTCGGCATAGGCGTTGTTCTGATAGTAGGCGTAGATCTGCATCAGGATCGAACGACGCGCCCAGTCCGAATAGGGATGCTGGCGTTCGACTTCCTGGAAATAGTCCACGGCGTCGGACCAGCGGCGCTGCTGCAACCGATCATAGCCGGTGTTGTAGAGCGCCTCGACCGGACGTTCCTCATAGGCCAGCTTGGGGCGGTTCTTGCCCGCGCAGCCTGAAATCGTCACTGCGGCGAGCGCCGCGGCCATCAGCACCATGCCGGAACGGAACTTAGAAGCGGACAAGGACGACCCCATGACGTGTGAAGGACGGCCCTGAAGCCGTTCCCCGGAAACCAACGCGGCGACCTCTAGCACCCGCAACCGAGCCGCGCCATGCCGAGGAAAACTCAGCATACGACTTGCCCTGCCCGGCTCCACTGGTAAAGAGCGCGCCAACCGACCGCCGTTCATGGGGGGCGGATGACGGCGAAAGGATGACCGGCCGATGAAGCTGCTCTCAGGCAACTCCAACCGCGCACTGTCCCAGGCGATCGCCGACCACCTGGATGCGCCCCTGACCAAGGCCCAGGTCAAGCGGTTCGCCGACAACGAGGTCTTCGCCATCATCGAGGAGAACGTCCGCGGCGAGGACGTCTTCATCCTGCAGTCGACCTCTTATCCGGCCAACGACAACCTGATGGAGCTGCTGATCATCACCGACGCCCTGGTGCGGGCCTCGGCGAAACGGATCACGGCCGTCATTCCCTATTTCGGCTATGCGCGTCAGGACCGTAAGACCGGCGGCCGCACGCCGATCTCGGCCAAACTGGTGGCCAATCTGATCACCCGCGCCGGCGCCGACCGCGTTCTGACGATGGATCTGCACGCCGGTCAGATCCAGGGTTTCTTCGACATTCCGACCGACAATCTGGTCGCGACGCCCGTGCTGGCCCAGGATATCAAGGAAAACTACGCCCGTGGCGACGACCTGATGATCGTCTCGCCCGACGTCGGCGGCGTGGTGCGTGCGCGTTCGCTGGCCAGCCGCCTGGACGCCGATCTCGCCATCGTCGACAAGCGCCGGCCCAAGGCGGGCGAGAGCGAGGTCATGAACATCATCGGCGACGTTCAGGGCCGCCGCTGCATCCTGTTCGACGACATCGTCGATTCGGGCGGCACCCTGGTCAACGCCGCCAAGGCCCTGATCGACCAGGGCGCGACCGAGGTCTCGGCCTATATCAGCCACGGCGTCCTGTCCGGCCCCGCCGTCCAGCGCATCACCGACGGCCCGCTGAAGGAGCTGGTGATCACCAACTCCATCGAGCAACCCCACGAAGTTTTGAACTGCCCGAAAATCCGAGCGGTTTCCGTGGCTCCGCTGGTCGGAGAGGCTATCCGACGGATCGCGAACGAAGAATCGGTATCGAAACTGTTCGATTAACCTTCGGATAACCATAAGGCCCGCCTTATAAGCGCCAACAGTATTGGCGCTTTTTGCGCGCGTATTCGCCTGAGGAAGTCTCCATGAAAACGGCCCTACTGAGCCGCGGTCTGTCGGCCGCCGCCCTCGCCGCCGCTGTCCTGCTCGCCAGTTGCGAGAGCGGACCTTCGAAGGCCGAGCTGGAAGCCCAGCGTCTGGCGGCCGAACTGGCCGCCCGCAAGCCGCCCCCCGTGTCCCTGAATCAGGGCGTGGCGGACGCCGCCGCGATCTACGTCGCCTTCCTGCGTGAAGCCCAGACGATCCAGCCGGGCGGCTTCCCCGATGCGGAATCGATCCAGGCCGCCCTGCGCAAGGGTTCGGCCTATGACGCCGACCAGTTGTCGCGCGGGCTGATCGCATACGGCGCCATCATCGCCCTGCAGTCGCCCGAGTTCGTCACCGGCGTACAGCAGTATGCGATCGATCCGGCGCAACGTCAGCGCATGGTCGCCCAGATCGTCGCCGATCCGGCCTACGCCGCCACCCTGCCCGGCGCCGATGCGGCCGCTGGCCTGATCTCGGCGACCGTCGGCAAGGACGCCATCGCCATGCGCGCCATCGCCGAGGCGATCGAGCAGGACGCCTACACCATCCAGGGCCGCAGCGATCCCCGCCGCCGCTGGGCCATCACGCCGATTCCGAACCGCGAAGTCCGGCTGGAAAGCGCAAAGACGCTGTCGGCCGTGAAGATGCTGCCGTCGCCGGAGGAATCGAGCCGCCTGTTCGCCGCCGCCAATAGCGGTACGGGCTTGGGACTGGAGCCTTCACGCAAGGGCCCGCCCTACACCCCCGCCGTCGTCCGCTCTCTGGCCATCGCGGCTCTTGGCGCGCTCAGCGCCGGCGGCGACGAGGCCCGGGTCAACACCGAGGCTCTGACGCACGAGCCGAACAGCGAGTTCTGCATGGATATGTCCAAGCTGATGCTGTTCCAGTGCCTGGCCGCCTCGCGCCCCAGCTACGAGGACATCTTCTGCCTGGGCCGTCACATCACCCGCGACCTGGCGACCTGCACCACCGAGGCGACGCAGATCACCACCATCGTCGTCGGCGACCCTCAGGAAACCGGCGCCGCCCCTGCGCGCACGCCTATCTCCGTCACCGTCCCGCAAGCGACGCCTGTTCCGACCCCGGCCGTTGCGACGACCCAATCGCTGAACACGACGCCGTCACGCTAAGCGACGCTTCAAACAGAGCAAGGCCCGCCCCGAGCGATCGGAGCGGGCCTTTTTCTTGGCGACCGGCCTATTCGTAACCGTGCGCCGCCTCGTTGATGACTTGTGACGGCATGGACGAGAAGTCCACGGCGACGGGCGTCGCGGTCTTGGATTGATAGGTCCTCAGCACGTGCGTCAGACGACGACGCACCTCACGTTCGGCCTCCGTGCCGGAGTCGAGCGCCAGGGGCGCCAGGCAGAAGTCGATGATGGCTTCGGTTCGGGTCAGCGGTTCCATTTGCGGGTTCCTTCAGGGTTAAGCCGCGTGGGTGAACTGGGCGGTCTCGGTCGAGTCCTTCAGCGCCGTCGTCGAGGACGTGCCGTTGGAGATGACCGTAGCGACCTGGTCGAAATAGCCGGTGCCGACTTCGCGTTGGTGACGCGTGGCGGTGTAGCCGATGGCCTCGTTGGCGAACTCGCGCTGTTGCAGCTCCGAATAGGCCGCCATGCCGCGATCGCGATAACCGTCCGCCAGCTCGAACATCGAGTTGTTCAGGCTGTGGAAGCCGGCCAGGGTCACGAACTGGAACTTGTAGCCCATAGCCCCCAGCTCGCGCTGGAACTTGGCGATGGTGGCGTCGTCCAGCTTGGCCTTCCAGTTGAAGGACGGCGAGCAGTTGTAAGCCATCAGCTTGCCCGGATGCTTCTTCTGCACGGCCTCCGCGAACTTCTTGGCGTCGTCCAGATCCGGATGCGACGTCTCCCACCACAGCAGGTCGGCGATATTGGCGTAGGACAGGCCGCGCGCGATGCAGTGGTCCAGACCCGTGCCCTCCTTCAGGCGGAAGAAGCCTTCAGGCGTGCGGTTGTCGCGATCGATGAAGGGCTGGTCCCGCTCGTCGATGTCCGAGGTGATCAGTTGCGCGCTTTCGGCGTCCGTGCGTGCGACCGTGATGGTCGGCGTGCCCATGACGTCGGCGGCCAGACGCGCGGCGACCAGATTGCGCTCATGCGCCTGGGTCGGGATCAGAACCTTGCCGCCCAGGTGGCCGCACTTTTTTTCCGACGCCAGCTGGTCCTCGAAGTGAACGCCGGCCGCGCCCGCCTCGATGAAGGCCTTCATGATCTCGAAGCTGTTCAGCGGCCCGCCGAAACCGGCTTCCGCGTCGGCGACAATGGGAACGAACCAGTCGCGCTTGGCGCCGCCCTCGGCATGCTCGATCTGATCGGCGCGCTGCAGTGTGCGGTTGATGCGGCGGCACAGTTCCGGCGCGGCGTTGGCCGGGTACAGCGACTGGTCGGGATACATGGCGCCGGCCGTGTTGGCGTCAGCCGCGACCTGCCAGCCCGACAGATAGATAGCCTTCAGACCCGCGCGGACCATCTGCATGGCCTGGTTTCCGGTGACGGCGCCCAGCGCATTGATGAAGGGCTCGTCGTGCAGCAACTGCCACAGGCGGTTGGCCCCGCGCTCGGCCAGCGTATGGGTGATCGGCACCGAGCCGCGTAGGCGCAGGACGTCTTCAGGAGTGTAGGGGCGCTCGATGCCGTCGAAACGGCCGGCGGGCGAAGGCACCAAATCGGCGAAAGTGGTCATGGTCGAACTCGGTCTCTGAAGGGCGCGGCCGCAGCCGCCGTCTCGGAGACAAGAACACGCGCCGGTCAAAACTGATACAGATCGAACCCCATCAACAAAGTCATCTTGTCACACTATGACTTTGCCTATTCGGTCACGTTGTGACATCGTGCGGTGATGAACACCGCCGCTGACCGCAAGCTGTTTCTGGGCGCCCGGCTCAAGCGGCTGCGGCGCGATCTGGGGCTGACCCAGACCGCCATGGCCGCCGATCTGGACGTTTCTCCAAGCTATCTCAATCACATAGAGCGCAACCAGCGCCCGGTTTCAGCCCAACTCCTGCTGCGTCTGGCTGATACCTATGACGTCGACCTGCGCGCCCTGAACCAGGGTGGCGCGGCGGACGAGGCGCGTCTCACGGAGATCCTGACCGATCCTCTATTCAAGGGTCTGTCCGCGCCCCGGCACGAACTGGTGCAACTGTTGGAAGAGGCGCCCGGCGTGGCCGACGCCCTGCTGCGCCTCTATCAGGCTTTCGACGACGGCCGCACGCGCGCCCGCGCCGCCGCCGAGACGGGCGAAAGCCCGATCGAGACCAGTCCCGCCGAATGGGTGCGCGAATATATCCAGTCGCGCGGCAACCATTTCCCCGAACTGGACCAGATGGGCGAGGCCCTGTCCGACGCCCTGTCCGCCGAGGCGCCCGCCCACGCCGACGGCTTCGAACCCGCCGCCCGTCATCGGCTGGCGGCCAAACACGATCTGGGCGTCCGCACCCTGCCGGCCGAGGTCATGGTGGAATGGACACGCCGCTACGACCTGCATCGTCGCCGTCTGTTGCTGTCGGAAATCCTGGGGCCGTCCTCGCGCGCCTTCGCCATCGCCTATCAACTGGCCTTGGCCGAGCAAGGGCCGGCGCTCAACGCGCTGGCGGAGACCGCCGGCGCCCCGGACGGACCGACTCGCTCCCTGCTGAAGGTCGCCCTGACCAACACCCTCGCCGCCGCGACCCTGATGCCCTACGCCGCCTTCCAGCGGGCGGCCGAAGGAACCCGCTATGACCTGACCCGGCTGCAGGCCCGGTTCGGCGTCAGCTACGAACAGGCCGCGCACCGCCTGACCACCCTGTCACGCCCCACCGCGCGCGGCGTGCCCTTCTTCCTGATGCGGGTCGATCAGGCCGGGAACATCTCTAAACGCTATGCGGCGGGCGCCTTTCCCTTCTCGCGTTTCGGCGGCGCCTGCCCGCGCTGGCGGCTGCATTCGGCCTTCCGCACGCCCGGCCGCATCGTCACCCAGATCATCGAGACTCCAGATGGCGGCCGCTGGTTCACCTTCGCACGCACGGTCGAGCGGCAAGGCCACGACGGCTATGGCGAGCACCACGACCTCGCCGTCGGCCTGGGCTGCGAACTGCGTCATGCGCATCGTCTGGCCTACGCCCACGGCATCGACCTGCAGAACCCCGAGGTCACGCCCATCGGTCCGGCCTGCCGCCTGTGCCACCGCCACCCGTGCGCCGAACGCGCCGCCGCCCCCATCGACCGCCCGCTGGCGGTCGATGACTGGTCCAAGTCCGTCAGCCCCTATCCGTTCGGCGCGGCCTGAGGCCTAGCGCCTCTGGTCCGCCGTACGGTCGCGGATGGCGTTGAACTCGGCGGTCGGCTTCCACGCAGGCCAGCTCTCGCTGTCGGCCACCGTCAGCCCCAGCCGATACAGCAGGTCCAGGTTCTGCAAGGCGGCGGTAAAGTCATAGTCGGCCCGCCATTCATCGGTCAGCTTGTGATAATATCTGGCCATCGCGCCCTCGTAATAGGGCTTGCCCGCCTCGATCCCGCCCTCGACGAAATCGCGGCCTGTCCACGGCATCAGGGCCGGCACCCCGCCGGCCGCGAAGTTGAAGTGGTCGGAGCGGTAGTAGAAGCCTTCCTCCGGATAGCCGTCGCCCGTCACCACCCGCCCCTGCACGGCGGCGAACCGGCCCAGGATATCCTCCAGCTCCGACTTGCCGACCCCGAACACCGCCACGTCACGCGTTGCGGGCGTAAAAGGCAGCATGTCGATGTTGATGTCCGCCGCCGTCTTGGCCAGCGGATAGACCGGATCGGCGGCATAGGCCTCCGACCCCAGCAGCCCCTGCTCCTCGGCCGTGACGTGCAGGAAGACCACGGTGCGCTTCGGCGCCGGCCCAGCCTTGAACGCCCGCGCCATCTCGATCAGACCGGCCGTCCCCGACGCATTGTCCCAGGCGCCGTTGAAGATGTCGTCGCCCTCGGCGTTCGGCGTCCTGGCCTTCCCGACGTGATCCCAGTGGGCGGAATAGAAGACGTATTCGTCAGGCCGCTCGGTGCCAGGAATCTTGGCCAGCAGGTTGTTGGAATGGATGACTTCGGTCGTCTCGGCGATATCGACGCTGAGACGCGCGCCCAGATCCAGAACGCCCCCCAAGGCGGTCGTCTTCGCCCGCTCTACGGCGGCTTCCAGGGGCGCGCCGCCGATCGCCGTCGCCGTGGCCATGTTTATGGAGCCGCTGAACCGCGGGTCCTGCGCGCCCTTGACCGTCATCTGCGGCCGGGTCGCCCCGCCCACGGCTCGGCGCCAGCGGTTGTCCTGGTCCTGAAGCGTGATGACGCCCACGGCTCCGCGCTTCAGCGCCTCCTGGGTCTTGTGCGTGGTCGAGCCGTAGAAGTTGGGATCCTCGCCCATCACCGTCGGCTGGCCGCGCAGAATGACCACGACCTTGCCGGTCAGGTCCGCATTGCCATAATCGTCCCAGGTCGGCCCCGAAATGCCGTAACCGGCGAAGACCAGCGGCGCCTCGGCCGTCACGACAGGTTCCGCCGACCCGGCCCGCAGGGTGATGTCCGTCCCCGAAACCAGTGGATGCGCCATGCCGTCCGCCCCGGTCCAGGCCGCCATCGGCGCCCGCTCCGGCGTGAAGCGCACCAGATCGACGGGCTGCAGCCACGATCCGTCGCGCCCGCCCGGCTCCAGCCCCATCGCCTCATACTGCGCCTGCAGATAGGCCAGGGTCAGCCGTTCGCCGATCAGGCCGGGAAACCGCCCCTCCAACTCGTCCGACGCCAGATATTTGATGTGGTCCGACAGGCGCTGGGCGCTGAACTGAGGCGTCGCGGCCGAGGCGACGGCGAAGGCGTCCAGCTTGGGCGCCGGAGATGCCACCGGCGTCGTCGCGCAGGCGGCGAGCGCGAGCGCCGCGAGGGCGATCAGGGGTGAACGGCGATGGATCATTGAACTGACTCGACAGGCGGAATGGCAAAGGGGCGGAGATCCCTCTCCGCCCCATCTCGATTTGTAAAAAGACTAGCGGCGTTCGGACGCGGTCGTGGCGCGCACCGGCGCGAACTCCGAACCCGACTTCCACTGCGGCCAGTCGCGACCGTTCGCCAGGGCGCGACCGACATCGTAGAAGACCGTCAGATCCTCAATCATGCCGCTGTAGTCCCAGTCGGGCGACCATTCATCCGCCGCCTGGTGATAGCGTTTGGCGCCGTATTCCGACCGCGCCGCCTCGCGCGCGGCGATCGGTTCGTCGCGGAATTCGCCCCGGCTGCCGGCGTAGGCCATCGGCACGCCGCGCTTGGCCAGCGGGAAGTGGTCCGAACGATAATAGGTGCCGGCCGCATTCTCGTAGTCCGGCACCAGCGACCGCCCTTGCGGCTGAATCGCCGCCGCCAGACGCTCGTCGAAGTCCGACTGGCCATATCCGGTTACGCCCAGACCGGTGACGCGGCCATAGACGTTCATGGAGTCCATGTTGAACCCGCCCACCGTCTTGGCCAGCGGATAGACCGGGTTCACCGCATAGTATTCCGAGCCCAGCAGGCCGCTTTCCTCGCCGGTGAAGCTGATCATCACGATCGAGCGCTCGGTGCGCGGCGCGCGACCGAACATGCGCGCCAGCTCTAGCAGACCCGCCGTGCCCGAGGCATTGTCCACCGCCCCGTTGAAGATGCGGTCGCCGGTCGCATCCGGCTCGCCCATGCCGATGTGATCCCAGTGGGCGGTATAGAGGATCGTCTCGTCCGGATGAGTTGTGCCCGGCAGGCGGGCGATGACATTGTGGCTGGTGACCTGATTGGTGGCAACGTCGAACTCGGTCGAGAAGGATGCGCCGGGCAAGGCGACCGGCTGGAAGTCACGGCTGCGCGCCTGGACCTTCAGCGCGTCGAAATCCAGACCCGCGCGACGGAACAGGTCGACCGCCACGTCACGCTGGATCCAGCCCTCCATCGGCACGCGCTCCGCCGCCGCATTTTGGCGCAGGATGTCGAACTGCGACACGCCCCAGGAGTTGGCGACCGTCTGCCAGCCGTAAGACGCCGGCGCCGTCTCGTGAACGATCAGCACGCCCGCCGCGCCCTGTTTGGCCGCCTCTTCGTATTTGTAGGTCCAGCGGCCGTAATAGGTCATGGCCTTGCCGCCGAAGGTGTTCAGCGCTGGCTCCTCGAAGTCGGCGTCATTGACCAGCACGACCAGGATCTTGCCGCGCAGGTCCTGACCCTTGAAGTCGTTCCACTGCCGCTCGGGGGCATTGATGCCGTAGCCGACGAAGACCAGCGGCGCGTCCTTCAGGCTGACGTGTTCGGCCGGGCGGCGGGTCGAGATGGCGACCTCGCGCCCTTGCGTCATCGGCAGGGTCCAGTCGCCCAGCTTCAGCGAGGCCCGCACATTGGACTGGGTGAAGCGGTTCAGGATCACGTCCTGCGTCCACTGGCCGTTCGGCCCGCCCGGCTCGAACCCGGCGGCGGCGTAGCCTTCGCTCAGATAGCGGATGACCTTGTCCTCAGCCGGTGTGGCGATGCCCCTGCCCTCGAAACTGTCGTCCGAAAGCGTCTTGATGTCCTGCGAGATGCGCGCCGCATCGAAAGTCGGGACGGTGTGAACCGCAGCGGGATTGGGCGCCGTGGCGCAGGCGGACAAGGCGGCGCTCGCCAACAGAACGGCGGCGAAAGAAGAGACAAGACGCATGAACGGAAGGCCCCACAGCCGAAAACGATACGCGACCCTAGGGGGCGAACTTCTCCCTGTCGATGCTGCGTCCCGGACCTTTCGTCGCAAACGAAAAAGCCCGCCGAGGCGAACCTTGGCGGGCTTACGATTTCGATCCGGCAGCGATGCCCTTAGTGGGCGACGCCCTTCCAGATGCGGCGGTAGGCGACATAGGTGATGCCGGCGAACAGCAGCAGATAGATCATCACGCCCAGACCGGCCTGCTTGCGCTCGACCATCTTCGGCTCGGACGTCCAGGCGATGAAGGCCGCGACGTCCTTGGCGTATTGATCGACCGTCTGGGGCGAGCCGTCGTCATAGGTCACTTGACCGTTCTGAAGCGGCGGCGGCATGGCGATGAAGCCGCCGGGCGGAACGTGCTTGTGGTCGCCCGTCCAGAACGGCGTCAGGTCGCCGGCCATATAGGGGTTGTAGTGCTGACCCTCGCGGATCTGCAGACCGGCCGGCGCGGCCTTGTAGCCGGACAGCAGCGAATAGATGTAGTTCGCGCCGTCGTGCCGGGCCTTGGCCATGACCGAAAGGTCGGGCGGCGCGGCGCCGCCGTTGCCCGCCGCCGCCGCCGTAGCGTTCGGATAGGGGGCGCGGAACTTGTCGGCAGGCGTGGCGTCACGCTGGATCGCCTCGCCGGTCTCGCTGTCGATGTCGCCGACCTGGTTTTCCTTGGCCAGAGCCTTCACAACGGGGTTGTCGTTCGGGTTCGGATACTTCGGATTCCAGAACGGCCCATGACGGTCGCCCAGGTTCCGATAGTGCATCAGGTTCATGCTGTGACAGGCGGCGCAGACCTCGTGATAGACCTTATAGCCGCGTTGCAGCTGGCCCTGGTCATAGGTGCCGAACGGCCCCTCGAAGCTGAACCCGCCCGAGCGCGGATGGGCGGCGGCGCCCGACGCCATGGCGGGAGCGGCGGCGCTCAACAGACCCAGCGCAATCGCGGCCGAGATGATGATCGTCTTGAACGACACGGTCTTCATTCCAATCGTCATGATTTTCAGACCTTGTGCTCGACGGCGCCGGCGCCGGTCAGGACCGGCTCGGAGATCGTCGCCGGGATCGGCAGCGGCTGCTCCTTCAACCCGACCAACGGCATGATGATCAGGAAGAAGACGAAGTAATAGAGGGTGAAGACCCGCGTCAGCCAAAGGTAGGAGTTCAGGTCGCCGTCGATCAGGGTGAAGGTCTTGAACGACCCGATCACCGGCGCGTCAGGCAGCTGACCACCGCACCAGCCCAGGCCCACGCCCACCACCAGGAAGATGATGAAGAAGGTCCGCATCGTCGGGCGATAGCGCATCGAGCGCACCTTGGACGTATCCAGCCAGGGCAGGACGAACAGCACGCCGATGGCGCTGAACATCGCCACCACGCCGCCGAACTTGTCCGGGATGGCGCGCAGGATCGCGTAGAAGGGCAGCATGTACCACTCGGGCACGATGTGCGCCGGCGTCTGCAGCGGGTTGGCCGGGATATAGTTGTCGGCGTGGCCCAGCGCGTTCGGCTGATAGAAGACGAAAATGGCGAACAGGATCAGGAACAGGATGATCGCAAAGCCGTCCTTGACCGTGAAATACGGGTGGAAGGGCAGCGTGTCCTTCTTCTCCCGATCCTTCGGGATCAGGATGCCGACCGGGTTGTTCTGACCGGCCGAGTGCAGCGCCCAAAGGTGCAGCACGACGCAGCCCAGGATGGCGAACGGCAGCAGATAGTGCAGCGAGAAGAAGCGGTTCAGCGTCGCATTGTCGATCGCCGGGCCGCCGCGCAGCCAGATCAGGATCGGCTCGCCCAGCACCGGGATGGCGCCGATCAGGTTGGTAATGACCTCAGCGCCCCAGAACGACATCTGGCCCCACGGCAGGACGTAACCCAGGAAGGCGGTGGCGATCATCAGGAAGAAGATCACGCAGCCGATGATCCAGATCATCTCGCGCGGCGCCTTGTACGAGCCGTAGTAGAGGCCGCGCAGCATGTGCAGATAGACGGCGATGAAGAACATCGACGCGCCGTTGGCGTGGACATAGCGGATCAGCCAACCGCCGTTCACGTCGCGCATGATGCGCTCGACCGAGGCGAAGGCCAGGTCGACGTTCGGCGTATAGTGCATGGCCAGGACGATGCCGGTGACGATCTGCGTCATCAGGCACAGGGCCAGGATCCCGCCGAAGGTCCACCAGTAGTTCAGGTTCCTCGGCGTCGGCAGGGACATGTAGTCCGCGCCGAAACGGATGATCGGTAGCCGGGTGTCCAGCCACTTCTCGACGCCCGTCTTCGGGACGTAGGTGCTCTCGTGATCGCTCATGATTCCCCCTTGGTCCTCAGCCGATCTTGACGCGGGTGTCGGACAGATAATCGTATTCCGGCACCACTAGGTTCAGGGGCGCCGGCCCCTTACGAATGCGGCCGGAGGCGTCGTAGTGCGAGCCGTGGCAGGGGCAGAACCAGCCGCCGTAATCGCCCGCGCCGAAGGTCGGCACGCAACCCAGGTGCGTGCACGAACCGATGACGACCAGATATTTCTCGTGGCCCGGCTTGGTGCGCTCGGCATCCGTCTGGGGCTGCTTCAGGTCGGGCGCGTGATCGTCCGCGATGACCTTCTGCAGCTCGGCCGGGGTGCGGTAACGCACGAACACCGGCTTGCCCTGCCATTTGATGACGACCTGCTGGCCTTCCTGAACCTTGGTCAGGTCGAACTCGATTGACGCCAGCGCCAGCGTATCGGCCGCCGGGTTCATCTGGTTGATCAGCGGCCAGGCGATCATGGCGCCCGCGCCGACCGCTGCGGCGCCCGCCGCGATGTAGATAAAGTCCCGACGATTGGGATCACCGCCCTCAGGGCTGTGACCGTCTTCCGTATGCACGACCGATTCGGCCACGTTTCCACCTCTCGAACGCCGCAGAAGACCCCCAAGGGCGTCCCCAGCCACGGCACGAACCAACAAAAGACGCCGGGAATCCCCGACGGCCCGTGACTTGCGCCGCATTGGACGCAAGCTGCTGACGTTTCTTGCGAAACGCTCGCAAACAGACCGCGACAAACCCCCTCGCCGCGCGTATGTCAGGCCTTAGAATGCGTCTCGCCCTTTTTCAACCGGACATTCCTCAGAACGTCGGAGCCTGCATCCGATTGTCGGCCTGTTTCGGCGTCGATCTGCATGTGATCGAGCCGACGGGCTTCCGTTTAGACGACCGCGCCATGAAGCGCGCGGCCCTCGACTACGGCCCACTGTCCCACATGACCCGCCACGCCGACTGGGAGGCCTTCCAAGCGGATCGTCCGGCCGGGCGTCTGGTGCTGCTTACGACCAAGGGCGCGACGCCCCTGCCCGATTTCGTCTTCCAGCCTGACGACACCCTGCTGTTCGGCAAGGAAAGCGCCGGCGCCCCCGACTATGTCCATGCCGCCGCCGACGCGCGTGTCGTCGTACCGCTGCGACCCGACGCCCGCTCGCTGAACCTGTCCGTCACCGCCGGAATCGCCCTTTGGGAAGGACTGCGCCAGACGGGCGCCGTCGGTCAGTTCTGAGCCGACGCGGGCTCCAGCCGCGCCATCGACGGGCGTTCGCCGGACTTTAACGCCGCCACGGCCTCGACCGACCGCATGACCCGCAGCAGGTTCTCGCCGGCGATCTTGCGGATGTCGGCCTCGGTCCAGCCCGCCGCCATCAGGGCCGCCAGGATTCGCGGATAGGCGTCCACCCCGCCCATGCCTTCCGGCAAGCTGCCGATGCCGTCGAAGTCGGCGCCCAGGCCGACATGATCGATGCCCGCGACTTCGCGCACGTGCTGAATATGCGCCACCACGTCGGCCAAGGTCGCCTGAGGCGTCGGATTGGCGGCGGTCCAGGCCGTCAGCCCGGCCTCCACCGCGCCGGGATCGCCGGGGTTCAGGGTCTTCAGCCGCGCCTCCTCGCCCGCCTTGGCCCCGTTCCAGGTTCGCACCGCCTCGGACACGAAGCCGGGGGCCAGGTTGATCATCACGATGCCGCCGTCCTGCGGCATCATCCGCAGCACTCGATCCGGCACATTGCGCGGATGATCCGTGACCGCCCGCGCCGACGAGTGGGAGAAGATCACCGGCGCATCGGACACGCGCATGGCGTCCAGCATCGTCTCCTCGGAGACGTGGCTGAGGTCGACCATCATGCCCAGCCGGTTCATCTCCTTGACCACCGCTTCGCCGAACGGGTTGAGCCCGCCCCATTTCGGCGCGTCCGTCGCGCTGTCGGCCCAGGTCGTGGTCTTGGAGTGGGTCAGGGTCATGTAGCGCGCGCCGGCCCGGTAGAACTCGCGCAGCAGGGCCAGGGAATCGTCGATCGAATAGCCGCCCTCCATCCCGATCAGGCTGGCGATCCGGCCCGAATTGAACACCGCATCCACCTCGTCCGCCGTGGTCGCTAGGCCGAAGGTGTCGGGGTGGGCGGCGATGATGCGTTTGGCCGTATCGATCTGCTCGAAGGTTTCCTCAACCGCCTCAAGCGGCGTCAGGCTGGCGGGCACATAGACGGACCAGAACTGCCCTCCGACGCCCCCGGCCCGCAGGCGCGCGATATCGGTATGCAGTTTGGTCGACGCCGCCAGATTCTTCGTCAGATCAACGGCGTAAACGTCGTTCCCATACTGCTGTCGCAGCGCCCACGGCAGGTCGTTGTGCCCGTCGATCAGCGGCGTGGTCTTCAGAATCTCCATCACCCGCGCCTCATCGGCGTCCTGGGCCTGAACCGCCCCTCCCAGCGCGAGCGAGGCGACGGCGACGGAAACGAGACGGCGGATCATGGACGGGCTTCCTGAAAACGGCAGACAGCCATTAGCGCCCGCGATTCTGCTTATGACAACCTGTCCGGATGACGCCGACGCCGCGACGTGGTTCAAGCGCGCCATGAGCGACGCCGTCTTCACCGATCCGCTCGACCTGAAGAAGGTCGAGACCCGCGCATGGTTCGAACATCTGCGCGACCGCATCCATGCCGCCTTCGAGGCGTTGGAGGATGCCGCCCCCGCCGACCTGTTCCCTGGCGAGCCCGGTCGCTTCGTCCGCACCGCATGGGAGCGGCCCGAGGGCGGCGGCGGCGTCATGGGCATGATGCACGGTCGCCTGTTCGAAAAGGTCGGCGTCCACGTCTCTACCGTGCATGGCGCCTTTCCCCCCGACTACGCCAGGACCGTGCCTGGCGCCGACGTCGATCCGCGCTTCTTCGCGACGGGGATCAGCCTGATCTGCCACCCCGTCAGCCCGCGCATTCCAGCCGTTCATATGAACACCCGCTTCATCGCCACGACCAAGAGCTGGTTCGGCGGCGGCGGCGACCTGACGCCCGTGCTGATGGCGGATCGTCGTCAGGATCACCCCGACACCGTCGCCTTCCACGCGGCCATGCAGACCGCCTGCGACGCCCACGATCCGACCTGGCACGCCAAATACAAGGCCTGGTGCGACGAGTATTTCTATCTGCCCCACCGCAAGGAGCCGCGCGGCACCGGCGGCGTCTTCTACGACCATCACGACAGCGGCGACTATGACCGAGACTTCGCCTTCACCCGCGACATCGGCCTGGCCTTCCTGGACGTCTATCCCCGCATCGTCGCCGCTCGCATGGCCGAGCCCTGGACGGTCGAGGAGCGCGAGGAACAGCTGATCCGCCGGGGCCGCTACGTCGAGTTCAACCTGCTCTACGACCGCGGCACCATGTTCGGGCTGAAGACCGGCGGGAACGTCGATTCGATCCTGTCGTCCATGCCGCCGGTGGTGAAGTGGCCCTAGCCCATCGCCTCGACAAACACGTCGCCGGCCCGGCTGCGATACCGTTCGCGGTGTCGTAACAGGCGGAACGGCCGCTCCGGCAGGGTGACGGGCGCCGTCACCAACCGCCCGGCGGCCACCGACGCATAGGCCACGCTTTCCGACAGGGCCGTGGCCCCCGCCCCCGCCTCGGCCGCCGCCAGCACGGCCTCGTTCGACGGCAGGGTCATCGACACCGACAGGGTCGCGGGATCGACCCCCATGTCCCGCACCGCCGCCTCCAGCGTCGATCGCGTGCCAGAGCCTACTTCGCGCAACACCCAGGGCTGGCCCGACAGATCCTTCGCCTCCAGCCGACGTCGCGTCGCCCAGGGATGGTCCGGCGTCACCAGCACGGCCAGCCGATCCGACCCCACCTGGACCTGCGACAGGGCCGGCTCCTCCACGGCCCCCTCGACCAGGCCGATCTCGGCAGCGCCGCTCAGCACCGCCTGCGCCGCCTCGCGCGTGTTGCCGATCTCGACGGCCAGTTCGACGCCGGGATAGGCCGTGTGGAAATGCACCAATCGGCGCGGCAGCCAGTAGCTGGCGATGGTCTGGCTCGCGAACACCGCCAGACGCCCGCGCCGCAGGGCGCTCATGTCCGCCAGAGCCTCCTCGGCCGCCGCCGCCCGCGCCAGCACCGCCTTGGCCTCGGGCAGGAAGGCGCGGCCAGTCTCGTTCAGCACCACGCCACGCCCGACCCGGTCGAACAGCCGCACGTCGTGCTCGGTTTCCAACGCCGCCAACGCGTTCGACACGGCCGACTGGGTCAGGTTCAGCGCCCTTGCCGCCGCCGTCACATGGTCGCGCTCGGCGACGGCGACGAAGATACGCAGGCGTTCCAAGGTCACGATTGATCTCCAAATCGGATTGAAACGACCATAACTATCCGTTGGACCGCCGTCGAGGGCAGGCGCATCACGCTTGACGATGAAGTCCGCCGCCCTGCCCGCCCCCTTCCAAACACCCACTTTGGCGTCGGTGACGGCGTCCGGACGCACGATCCGGCCGGGCGTCATGCTGTGCCTGCTGGTGACTCTGGCAGCCATCGGTCTGACCAGCATCGAGCGCGACGTGATCGGCCATGTCTGGCTGGAGCCGCTGGTGCTGGCCATCCTGCTGGGCGCCGCCGTGCGCACTGCCTGGACGCCCGATGCGCGGTTCAAGGCCGGGATCGACTTCTCGGCCAAGACCTTGCTGGAGGTCGCGGTGGTGCTGCTCGGCGCCTCGGTCAGCGCCGCCACCCTGTCATCGCTGGGCGTCGGCTTCGTCCTGGGCATCTTCGCCCTGGTCGCGCTCGCCATCGTCGTCGGTTTCGGCCTCGGTCGCGCCTTGGGCCTGAACCCACGCATGGCCCTGCTGGTCGCCTGCGGCAACGCCATCTGCGGCAACTCCGCCATCGCCGCCGTCGCCCCCGTCATCGACGCCGATGGAAAAGAAGTCGCCGCCTCCATCGCCTTCACCGCCGTGCTCGGCGTGATCGTGGTTCTGGCCCTGCCCCTGCTGGGGGGCCTGATCCATCTGAACGGCGTGCAATACGGCGCCCTGGCCGGACTGACCGTCTATGCGGTGCCGCAGGTTCTGGCCGCCGCCGCGCCCTTTGGCGCCCTCGCCACTCAAACCGGCACGGTGGTCAAGCTGGTGCGGGTGCTGATGCTCGGTCCTGTCATCCTCGCCCTGTCACTGATCTTCCGCGACCGCGCGCCCGGCGCCGCAAAGCCCGGCCTGTCGCGCCTGCTGCCCTGGTTCATCATCGGCTTCCTTGTCATGATCGGCCTGCGCTCGTTTGACCTGATCCCGCAGGCCGCGCTGGCGCCCATGGCCGCCGCCTCCAGCCTGCTGACCGTCGTCGCCATGGCCGCCCTGGGTCTCCAGACCGACATCCGCGCCGTCGCCCGCGCCGGAGGCCGCGTCGTTGTCGCCGTCATCCTATCGCTGGGCGCATTGGTCGTGCTGGCGCTGGCGCTGATCCGGCTACTGGGTCTCTAGATCCCGCTGCCGCAATCCTCGACCGGCGGCGGGGTCAGCAGCAGAAAGGCGCGGATCCAGGCGGTCAGCACGGCCCGGTCGTTGGGCCGCTTCAGACTGTCGATCGCCTGATCCGCCACATCGTGCGGGATGCGCGCCCCGCGCCGTCCCTCGATCAGGGCCGCCGCATAGTCCGGCTGAAACTCCGGGTGACACTGGAACGAGATCGCATCGTCGCCCCAGGCCAGGCCGGCGTAGGGCGTAAAGCCGCTGGACGCGATCACCCGCGCATCGTCCGAAACCGCGACGACCTGATCCTGGTGCGACACGGGAATGGCGATCGTCCGCGCCCGTGGATGCATCCACGGCGCATCCTCGCGCACGTCATAGCGGTGCAGCCCCACGCCCCAGCCCTTGGACGATTTCTCCACCACGCCGCCGAACGCATGGGCCAGCGCCTGATGCCCGAAACAGATGCCGACCAGCCGCGTCCGCCCCCGCGCCGCCCTAAGCCAATCGATCAACTGCGGAATCCACGGCAGATCGTCATAGACCCCCGCCGCCGACCCCGTGACGATGGCCCCCTGAAAGACCGAAGGATCCTCGGGCAGATGCCCCGACTGCACGTCAAACCGCGTGGTCGGCACACCCTCGCCCAGCAGGGCCCGAAACCGCGCGGGATAGTCGTCGAAATCGTCCTTCAGATGCTCCGGCGGGTGTCCGGTTTCCAGAATGGCGATGCGCGTCATGCGATCAACCTAGTGACTGCGGTCAGAAGGTCCAGACCTCGGCCCGTCCGCCCGCTTCGCCGAGCGCCCCCGCGACCCAGCCGCAGATCTCGGTCGCGGCCGCTTCCGCGCCCGCCGGCGGATTGACCACCACCATGGCGCAGCCGTTCATCTTCATCGGATTGGTCAGCGGCCTCAGCCGCGCCTCGGCGACCAGGGTCGGCCCCGCCTTGCCTTGCAGCCGCCGAATGAAGCCGTCGAAGGTCTCCAGATCCTTCAGCGGCGTCCAAATGGCCACCGTCGCCGTCGGATC
The DNA here is from genome assembly GCF_001592205.1 of Brevundimonas vesicularis NBRC 12165. Lineage (GTDB taxonomy): Bacteria > Pseudomonadota > Alphaproteobacteria > Caulobacterales > Caulobacteraceae > Brevundimonas > Brevundimonas vesicularis. The sequence goes on from NZ_BCWM01000008.1 coordinate 37,449, forward strand.
GCGCCTCACCACCGAAATCGCGGTCTCGGCCGAGCGGATATAATCGTCGGGCTTTTCGAACGGCGGGTCGATCAGCACCAGCGGCCCGCGCACCTTCGCCGCCTCCCCCGCCACCGCCGCATAGCCGTCGCCCTCGCGCGCCTCGGCGTTCGCTCGCCCCGTCAGCGCCTCGCCCAGCATGGCCCGAACCGGCGGGTTCAACTCGAACCCTACATACCGACCGCCAGGCGTCAGCGCGTCCGCGATCAGCAACGGCGACCCCGGATAGAACCGCGCCCCGCCCTCAGGATTCAGCGCCGCGACCTCGCCCGCCAGCGCATCCATCAGCGGCGTGCGCCCCTCCGCGGACATCAGCCGCGCCACGCCGGCCTCGGCCTCCCTGGACCGCGCGCCGTCGCCCGACAGATCGTACAGCCCCGCCCCCGCATGGGTGTCAAACACCGTCAGCGGCCCCGACGCCTGCCACGCCTTCACCAGCCAAAGCACCAGGGCGTGCTTGACCAGGTCGGCGAAGTTTCCGGCGTGAAAGCTGTGGCGATAGTTCATGCCGCCTCGTCCCGCGCCCGGCCCGCGCGGTCAAGCGGAACTCGCGCGCCAGACACGGCGTTCGGCCTAAGTCCTTGTACGGAAAGATGCGATGGCCGCCAAAACCACCCTCACCGACGCGCAACGCAAGCCGCCCAAGGGCGTCGCGACCCAGGCGAAGCGGGGTCTCGACCTGCGCGACAAGCACGACCGGGGCGGCACCGAGGTCGGCGTACGCCGCGCCCACCAGTTGGCGGATCAGAAGCCCGTCTCGGACAAGGACATCAAGGACATCTACAGCTACTTCGCCCGCCACACCGTGGACAAGGACGGCAAGGGCTGGGGCAGCCGTACCGATCCTTCGGCCGGCTATATCGCCTGGCTGCTGTGGGGCGGCGACCCGGCCGAGCGCTGGATCAAACGGCTGCATGATCGCCTCGAAAAGGCGAACGGGTGATGGCCGACGGATCGCACGCCTTCGACATCGCCGCCGAAGTCCCTCAAGGCCTCAGCTATTGCAGCGACGAGTTCGCGGGCCTGACCCGCCGCCGCGCCGGCAAGGGCTGGTCCTATCGCGACGCCAAGGGCAAAACCGTCACGGACGCCAAGACCCTGGCCCGCATCCGCGCGCTGGCCATTCCGCCCGCCTGGACCGATGTCTGGATCTGTCCCAAGGCCAACGGCCATATCCAGGCGACCGGCCGGGACGTGAAGGGCCGCAAACAATACCGCTATCACAACGACTGGAGCACGGCCCGCTCCGAGAACAAGTTCGACAAGCTGCCGGCCTTCTCGCGCAACCTGCCGAAACTGCGCGAAAAGGTCGAACATGACCTGGCCCTTCGCGGCGTCTGTCGCGACAAGGTGCTGGCCACCGCCGTGCGCCTGCTGGAGATCACCCTGATCCGGGTCGGCAACTCCATCTACGCTAAACAGAACCGCAGCTACGGCCTGACGACCCTGCACAAGCGCCACATTGATGTCGACGGCGCGGCCCTGACGTTTGAGTTTCGCGGCAAGAGCGGCAAGGATCACAGCGTCAGCGTCAAAGACCGGCGCCTAGCCAAGGTCGTGCGGCAGCTGGAAGGTCTGCCCGGCCAGCAACTCTTCAAATACCGCGCGGCCGACGGCGCGCTGTGCCCGGTCGATTCCGACGACGTGAACGCCTACATCCGCGAGGCGATGGGCGAGCAGTTCTCGGCCAAGGACTTCCGCACCTGGGCCGGCACCGTCTCGGCGGCGCGGGCGCTGCGCGACACCGAGGCCCCGACCTCGCCCACCGACGCCAAGCGAAAGATCACCGTCTGCGTGAAGGCCGTCGCCGGCCTCTTGGGCAACACCCCCACCGTCTGCCGCGCGTCTTATGTCCACCCCAAGGTCTTCGCCCTGTTCGAAAGCGGCGAAATCGGCAAGGCCTTGCCGGGGTCAGAGACCAAGGGGTTTGAAAAGGCGCTGATCAAACAGCTGCTCGCGGTGTGACGCGGTGGCGGCCTAAATTCGGCGCGGCATCTTCTGAACGGTTCGCCCCCGCCCTATCTTCGCCCCATGCCAATAGCCCGTCTCGACAGTCGCGCCCTGATCTCCGTCACGGGCGAGGATGCGAAACCCTTTCTGCACAATCTGTTGACCCAGGATGTGGAGACGCTGGCCGAAGGCGAACTGCGGTTCGGCGCCCTGTTGTCCCCGCCCGGCCGTCTGCTGTTCGACCTGTTCCTTCTGGGACAGGCTGACGGCGTTCTGCTGGATGTGGCGACTGAGCGTCGCGACGCCCTGATCCAGCGCCTGTCGATGTACAAGCTGCGCGCCAAGGTTCAGGTCGCCGCCGACGACCGCCCGGTCTTCGCCGCCTGGCCCGAGGCCCCCGCCGGCTTCATCCCCGACCCCCGCACGCCCCTGATGGGCGGCCGTCTCTATGTCGAGGCGACTGCTGACGCCGCCGAGGCCGACTACGACGCCTACCGCCTGTCGATCGGCCTGCCCGATCCGACCGCCGACGCGCCCCAGGACAAGACCTATCCGATCGAGGCCGACTTCGACCTGCTGAACGGCATCGACTTCCAGAAGGGCTGTTTCGTCGGCCAGGAGACGACCTCGCGGATGAAGCGCCGGGGCACGATCAAAAACCGGATGCTCCCGTTGGACTTCGACGGCCCGCCCCCCGCCTTCGGCGCCGAGGTGCTGAAGGGCGAACTGCGCGCAGGCGAAGTCCTCTCGGGTCAGGACGGTTCGGTCATGGCCCTGCTGCGCATCGACCGCCTCGACGGCGACCTGACCGTGGACGGCCGCCCGGTGCGCTTGCGCAAACCCGCCTGGATGGGCGAGGACGTCCTTCCCTCCTCCAACGCGTGAGTCCCCCATGAAGATCGCCGATCAGATCGTCCTCGTCACCGGCGGGGCGCGCGGCGTCGGCGCCGCCTGCGTCCGCGCCTTCGCCCATGAAGGCGCTCGCGTCGTCATCAATTGGAGGAACAGCGGCGAGGCCGCGAACGCCCTGGCCGCCGAGATCGGCGAGCGCGCCCTCGCCCTCCAGGCCGACGTGACCGACCGCGCCGCGGTGGACGCCATGGTCGCGGCCGCGCAAGGCCGTTTCGGCGCCCCCGTCACCACTGTCGTCAACAACGCCCTGGACTACAGCTTCAACGGCGACGCCCGCTCTCAGATGACCGCCATCGGCTGGGACGAGATGGATCACCAGTTCTCGACCGTCGTGCGCGGCGCCCTGAACCTGATCCAGGCGACCGCCCCCGGCATGGCGGCCGCCCGGTTCGGCCGCATCGTCAACATCGGCACCAACCTGTTCCAGAATCCGGTCGTGCCCTACCACGACTACACCGCCGCCAAGGCCGCCCTGCTCAGCCTGACCCGCACCGCCGCCGGCGACCTCGGCCCTGACGGCATCACCGTCAACATGGTCTCGGGCGGTCTCCTGCGCACCACCGACGCCAGCGCCGCCACGCCCGAGGCCGTCTTCGACCTGATCGCCGGCATGACGCCGCTGCGCAGCGTCACGACCCCGCAAGAGTTCGCCGACGCCGTCCTCTTCTTCGCCTCCCCCTGGAGCCGCGCGGTCACCGGCCAGAACCTGGTCGTGGACGGCGGGTTGGTCCGGGACTGAAGCCCTCTGAATTTCGTCATCCTCCGGCAAGCCGCTTGCGGCGCAGACCGGGGGACCCAGCGGCGTGCGTGAGCGCGAACCTGTCGCGGCTTCTGTGTTCAACCATCCAGCGGCGGATGGATTTCGCCTTCGGCGCCGCTGGGTCCCCCGGTCTCGCTCTGCTCGCCGGAGGATGACGAAAGAGCGACGCCATCCATCGTATCGCCCTGAAACTTCCACCAGCATTTCCGCAACTTGTTTGCGACCAGCGTCAATCGACCAGCCCCCGCCGCCGACGCCCCTACTATGCGTGGTTTTAAGCCGGAGGCCGCAAAACCTGACCGCATCACATCGAGCCCAGCCTCCGAGATTAGACGAATTAGACACTTTAGACGGTGTTTTTCCTCCGTCGCCCCGACGCCGAACGCCCTTCCATCGATCGGAACAGACTGGCAACTTCAGGCCATGACCGACTCACACGCCCCAGAGGGTCTCGGCGGCCGATGCGGCTGGTGCGGGACCGACCCGCTCTATGTCGCCTATCACGACACCGAATGGGGCGTGCCCGAGCGTGATCCCCGCGCCCTGTGGGAAAAATTGGTGCTCGACGGCTTTCAGGCCGGCCTCGCCTGGATCACCATCCTCAGAAAACGCGAGGGCATCCGCGACGCCTTCGACGGTTTCGATCCCGAGATCGTCGCCCGCTATGGCGAGGCAGACATCCAGCGCCTGCTGAACGATCCGCGCATCATCCGCTCGCGCGCCAAGATCAACGCCGCCATCCGGGGCGCCCAGATCTGGCTCCAGATGCGCGATGACGGCGAGGACTTCTCCGCCTGGCTCTGGTCCTTCGTCGGCGGCGAGCCGATCCAGACCCCCTACGCCGACTATCGCCAGTCCCCGACCCAGACCGAACAGTCCGTCGCCATGGCCAAGGCGCTGAAGAAGCGCGGCTTCAACTTCTGCGGCCCGGTCATCGTCTATGCCTTCATGCAGGCCGTCGGCATGGTCAACGATCACCAGACGACCTGCTTCCGTCACGCCCAGGTTCGTGCGATGGCGGGCCATGGCTAAAGCCCCCGCGAATCCGAAAGCCTTCCCGACCCTCGTGCTGGAAACGGTGCTGATGCAGCGGGTCAACGGTCACGTCTGTGGCGTGGACGAGGCCGGGCGCGGTCCCTGGGCCGGGCCGGTTTCGGCGGCGGCCGTGATCCTGAACCCCGACGACCTCCCGCCCGGCATCGACGATTCCAAGGCCCTGACCGAAAAGCGTCGCGCCGCCCTGGAGCCCGAGATCAAGGCCCGCGCCGTCGCCTGGGGCGTCGGCTTCTCCTCCGTGGAAGAGATCGAGGAACTCAACATCCTGCACGCCACGGGCTTGGCCATGTGCCGCGCCATCGAGGCCTTGCAGGTCCAGCCGGTCGCCGCCCTGGTCGACGGCAACTATCGCTTCAAGCTTCCCTGCGAAATCCAGACGGTCGTCGGGGGCGATGGACTGTCGCTATCCATCGCGGCGGCCTCGATCCTGGCCAAGACCGCGCGAGACCGGTTGATGATCGATCTGGATGCCCAATATCCCGGCTACGGCTTCGCCAGTCATAAGGGCTACAACGCTCCGATCCACCAGAACGCCTTGAAAGCCCTGGGCCCCTGCCCCGCGCATCGGCGCAGTTGGTCCCCGATCAAGGCGCTGTTGCAGGAGGCCTGACGCCGTCTCAGATATGCAGGAAGCCACCCAGCAGCGCGCCCATCAGGGCCGCCACAGCCGCCCCGGCGATCGCCATCATCCAGCGCGGCGGCGGCGCCACCTCGGGCTCGACATCGATCTGCTCGATGGGTTGAGCAGCTTCGACCGGCCGCGCGTAGCGTGCGGCGTTGTGGGTGAAGGTCGCATCCGCCGTTCGCGGCGCCCACGAGCGCGGCTCGGCCCCCGGCCGCACGCGGTAGTCGTCGGGGCGATCGGTCTTGGGGGCGGTGTGCGGGTGCGGTTGCATAGTCCCACAACGGCACGCAGCGATTCGCGTTCCGCCCTACCCTCCGTTGTTTTCGTTGGTGTCTATGCGGCCACGGGCAGGGACACCGGCCGCTCAGTGACCACGAACAGGTGCTCGACATTCTTGAGCCGCCCGACCTGCCCGACCTTCTCGCCCTTGGGATTATGGATCCCGATCCGGGCGCCGACGTATCGCGGATGCGCCACCTCCAGGACCTGAACATGGCCCCTCGCCGACAGCATCTCGACCAGGTCGGCGCGGCTCAGATACCCCTCGTCGTTGAAGCTGACGATCAGGTTCGGCGCCTTGACCCGCTCGATCACCGTCCGCAGCGCCGGGCCGATGCCTGGCCGACTGTTGAAGGCGCTTTTGCGCGTCCTCACGTCCACCCGCTTGTTGGCGACCCCATAGGTCTCTGGCTGGTCCCACAGCACCAGGCTCTCCCAACAGTGGTAATTCCCCAGATAGGAATGCTGGTTGTAGGGCGGATCCAGATAAACCAGGTCCGCCTCGACCTGTTCAGCGATCTCGACCGCATCGCCCTGCGTCGCGCGGCACGGCCCGTCCACGGCCGGGACCAGATCCGGCGTGCGCAGCTCCAGCGTCTTCAGCGCCCTCGGCGCCCACTGCTTCATATAGGCCATCTGAACCCCGGCGGTGGAATCCACGCGGTCCGCCGCCTCCATCAGGCTGACCAGGGCGATGGCCTTAAGTTCCGGCTCCAGTCCCATGGCCTCGATCCGGTCGCGCATGGCGTCGATCCGCGCACCGTTGTCCGGGTGGAAATACCGCGCGTCCTGACAAAAGGCCTGGGTGAACCAGCCCGCCTCGGGCTTCACCGTCCGCAGCTCGGCCAGCACGACCTCGGCCCGCTCGACCCACCGCTCCCGATCCGCCTGTACATAGGTCGTCGCCAGGGCGTGGGCATAGGCGTTCAGGTCGTTCGACCACACCTGAAACCCCTGCTTCTTCAAGGCGTGCCCGACCCGCGCTGTGCCCGAAAACAGATCGCACACCCGCCCGCCCTGCGGCAGCACCCCCGCCACCGCACCCGTCACATGCCCCAGCAAGGCGCGCTTGGAGCCGATATATTTGATCATGACGCGGCCCGACTCATCGCGGCAGCATAGCGGGTTGCAGCGAAGCGCGAGAGGGGCCGCGTCGAGAGCCCCCGCAGCCTCAGAACTTGCGGCTGACGCCCAGAGACACGACCCACGGATCGAGGTTCACGCTGGACTTCAGGGCGCCGTCGTTGATCTTGGCGTCCGTCTCGAACCAGACCTTCTTTACGTCGACGTTCAGGCTCCAGGGCCCCTGAATGCCGACGTCCGCGCCCGCTTGAAGCGCGTAGCCGAAACCGTCGTCCAGATCGACGGTGAAGCCGTTCTTGTCCTTGCCGCTGTAGAACAGCATGTAGTTCACGCCCGCGCCGACATAGGGGCTGAAGCTCCCCTGGCTCAGCGGACGATACTGCAGCGTGACCACCGGCGGCAGAACCCAGGTCTCATGCACGGCCACGTCCGTCGCACCGCCTTGGGCGCGAATCTCGTGCCGGGTCGTGCCCAGGATCGCCTCGACCGCGAGGTGATCGGTCAGGAAGTAGGTGAAGCCCAGGGTCGGCATGACGCTGTCGCCCACATCCACCTTCAGGCCGGTGTCGGCGCCCGCGGCTGTGGTGATGGCGTCATCGGCCTGGGAGAAGACGTCGGTGACGCGCCCGCTCACCAGGAAGTCGCCCTTCTTCGGCGCCTCCCAGGCAACGGATGTCTGAGCGAGGGCTGGCGCGGCGCATGCGGTGAAGGCGACGGCGGCAAGCAGCAGGGTCTTGGTATTCATCTTCTGATCCCCGACGCCCTGGCCGCCTCGTGCGGCCTTCGTCAGGCGTCTGAGCGGGGTGTGCGCCCCGGTGGACGCCTCGGCCTTGATCCAGCGCAAATCGTTCAGGGGGTGGACAATCTGTCCACTCACACCACCCGCGCATGCCTTTGCTGAAGAGCCGCCGCATTGGGATCGAAGGCGGCGCAAACCGCCCTGACGAACGGACGGCCCAGGTCGGTCACCGCCACCACCGTCCCGTCGATCCGCACCAGACCATCGTCGACGAAGCGCTCCAACAGGGACCAGGCGCCGGCGACGTCCGACAGGTCCCGACCGCGACGCCGGACGATGGGCGCAAGATCAACAACGAAATCGCACATCAGCCGCTCGATAATCTCGCTCACGAACGCGTCGCCTTCGGTCAGGGCGACGCCTCGGGCGACCGGCAGGTCGCCGGCCTCGACAGCGCGGCGCCAGTCAAGTTCCTGCGCGTGGTTCTGAACATAGCCCCTGGGCGTGCGACTGATCGACGAGGCGCCCAGACCGATCAGCACGTCTGCGGCGTCGGTGGTGTAGCCCTGGAAGTTGCGATGCAGCCGTCCGGCCCGGTCCGCCGCCGCCAACCCGTCGTGCGGCAGGGCGAAATGATCCAGCCCGATCGCCTGCCACCCCTTGCCGACCAGATAGCGCGCCGCCGCCTGGCTCTGGGCGAAGCGCGCTTCGGCGTCCGGCAGGTCGGCGTCGTTGATCAGCCGCTGATGCGGCTTCATCCACGGGACATGGGCATAGCCGAACAGGGCGATCCGTTCGGGCTTCAGCGTCGTGACCTGCCCCAGGGTGGTGATGACGTTCTCGACGGCCTGAAGCGGCAGGCCGTACATCAGATCCAGGTTGAGGGAGGTCACGCCCTGCCCACGCAAGGCTTCGGCCGCCCAGCGGATGGTCTCGAAACGTTCGGGCCGGTTCACCGCCGCCTGGACACTCGGCGACAGGTCCTGCACCCCCAGACTGGCGCGGCTCAGGCCGATGCGGCCCGCCGCCTCGACCCATTCCTGCGTCAGGACTTCCGGATCCAACTCGGCGGCGACCTCGAAACAGTCGCCCAAGTCGAACCGTGCGGACAGGCCGGCGAACAGTCGCTCCAGATCGTCCGGCGACAGCATGTTCGGGGTGCCGCCGCCCAGATGGATCGAACCGACACGGACCGGCCGGCCGGTCCGGGCCAGAACCAAATCCGCCTCGCGCAGCAGCAGATCGACATAGCTGGAGATGACGCCGGGCCGGTTCACCGCCCGGGTGTTGCAGCCGCAGTACCAGCACAGCCGCTTGCAGAACGGCAGATGGAGATACAGCGAGACCGGCTGATCCGAGGACACGCGCCCCAGCCAGTCGGCCCATTCGCCAGGTCCGACGGCGGGCGTGAACTGGGCCGCCGTCGGATAGGAGGTATAGCGCGGCGCATGGGCGTCATAGCGCGCGATCAGGTCGCGAACGGACAGGCGCGCGGAGCTAGAGAGGGACATCGCCCTCTTTCGATGCGTCGGGCGTGGACAGGCCGGCGTCGCCTTCGTCAAACAGATGGAACTCGTGCCACAGGCCGTTCAGCACGCCGAACCCGACGGCCAGGCCAAGCCCCAGGATCCAGGAAAAATACCACATGGTTCTGCGCTCCTAAGGGTCAGTACAGATCGGGATTGGTCTTGAGGGCGGCGGTCGACGTCCGGCCCCACAGCACGCGATAGACCCAGGCGGTGTAGAGCAGCACCAAGGGCAGGAAGATCAGCGTGCAGATCAGCATGATGAACAGGGTCAGATGGCTGGATGAGGCGTTCCACACCGTCAGGCTGGACTGCGGATTGACCGAGCTGGGCAGGATGAACGGGAACATCGAAAGGCCGACGGTGGAGATGATGCCCACGGTGGACAGGGAAGATCCGCCGAAAGCCAGCGGCGCGGACCTCCGCCACATCCCGACCAGGCCGACCAGCGCACCCAGGAAGCCCAAGGCCGGTGCGATCAGCATCCACGGATAGCGGCCGTAGTTGTCCAGCCAGGCGCCGGGCGCGGCCTGGACCGTCGTGCGCAGCGGATTGGAGAAGCCGTTGACGTCCAGCGCGCCGGTGATCCGGTAGCCCAGGCCGCCGTAGGCGACATACAGTCCGCCGACCGCAAACAGGATCAGGGCCAGAACAGCGGCGACCGTGCCGAACAGACGCGCCCGCTCCATCACCGGGCCGGCCTCGGCCTTGACCGACAGCCAGGCCGCTCCGTGCAGCACCAGCATGGCCACCGACAACAGGCCGGCGATGAGGCTGAAGGGGGTGAACAGGCCGAATAGCGTACCGTCGTAGAAGGACCGCAGGTCGCCATCCAGATGGAAGGGCGCGCCCAGCAAGACATTGCCCACCGCGACGCCGAACACCAGGGCCGGAACGAAGCCGCCGATGAATAGGCACCAGTCCCAGAACGACCGCCACTTGGGCGACGCCCGCTTGGAGCGATATTTGAACGACACCGGCCGCAGGATCAGCGCGGACAGCACCAGGAACATGGCCAGGTAGAAGCCCGAGAAGCTGACGGCGTAGACGAAGGGCCAGGCGGCGAAGATGGCGCCTCCGCCCAGGATGAACCACACCTGGTTGCCTTCCCAGGTGGCGCCGACGGTGTTGATCACCATGCGGCGTTCCTCATCCGTCTTGGCGACGAACGGCAGAAGGGCGCCGACGCCCAGGTCGAAGCCGTCGGTCAGGGCGAAGGCGATCAGAAGCACGCCCAGCAGCCCCCACCAGATCAGGCGAAGCGTGGCGAAGTCGAGGGGAAGATCCATTGTCGGATGTCCTAAGGTCTTGGGTCAGGCCACGGCGGGCGCAGGAACGCGCTCGGCCGGCGCTTCGGGGCTGGGTTCGCCGAACGTCTCCTGTTCGTGGAACGGCCCCTTCTTGATGGCGAAGAGCATCAGCCGCACCTCGACCACCGCCAGCGCGCCATACAGCAGGGTGAAGCCGACGATCGTGGCCCACAGCTGCGGCACGGTCAGGGACGAGGCGCCCAGGAAGGTGGGCAGCACGCCCTCCACGGCCCACGGCTGGCGGCCGAACTCGGCCAGGATCCACCCGAACTCGATGGCGATCCACGGCAGCGGGATGGCCAGGACGGCTAACCGCAGGAACCACTTCGTATGATGCTTGCGCAGGGTGCAGAGCACGAAGGCCGTGCCGAACAGGGCGATCATGAACATCCCGATGCCCGCCATGATGCGGAAGCTCCAGAACAGGGCCGGGACGTTCGGCACCGTCTCCCATGCGGTCTGCTGGATCAGCGCCGGCGTGGCCTGGCGGGGATCGGCGACGTGGCGCTTCAGCAGCAGGCCATAGCCCAGGTCGCGGCGGTGGGTCTCGAACACGCCGCGTGCGACGGGATCGGCCGGGTCAGCCTTGACCTTCTCCAGCGCGTCATAGGCGATGACGCCGGATTCGATGCGATCCTCGGCCGTGGCGACCAGTTCGAAGATGCCTTCGACGGGCTTGTCGATGGTGCGGGTCGCGATCAGCCCCATGATCCACGGCACGTGAACGCCGAAATGGGTCTCGCGGTCCTTCATCGAAGGAACGCCGATCAGCGTCAGACCGGCGGGCGCAGGCTCGGTGTGCCACATGGCCTCCAGAGCGGCGAGCTTCATCTTCTGGTTATCGGTCAGATTATAGCCGGACTGGTCGCCCAGCACGACGGCCGACAGCGACGCCGCCAGACCGAACGCCGAGGCCACGGTCATCGACCGCTTGGCGAAGCCGACGTGCTTGCCACGCAGCAGATAGAAGGCCGAGACGCCCAGAACGAAGACCGAGGCGCAGACATAGCCGGCCGAAACGGTGTGGACGAACTTGGCCTGGGCTACCGGGTTGAACGCCACGGCCATGAAGTCCGTGACCTCCATCCGCATCGTGTCGGGATTGAAGGCGGCGCCGACCGGGTTCTGCATCCAGCCGTTGGCGATCAGGATCCACAGGGCCGACAGATTGGTGCCCAGCGCGACCATGAAGGTGACGAACAGGTGAGCGTGCGGCTTCAGCTTGTCCCAGCCGAAGAACATCAGGCCGACAAAGGTCGCCTCCAGGAAGAAGGCCATCAGCCCTTCGATGGCCAGCGGCGCGCCGAAGATGTCGCCGACATAGTGGCTGTAATAGCTCCAGTTCATGCCGAACTGGAACTCCATAGTGATGCCGGTCGCGACGCCCAGTACGAAATTGATGCCGAAGCAGACGCCCCAGAACCGGGTGATCGTCCGCCAGATGGGCCGGCGGGTCATCACATAGATCGACTCCATGATGACCAGCATGAACGACAGCCCCAGCGTCAGGGGCACGAACAGGAAGTGGTAAAGGGCCGTCAGCGCAAACTGCAGCCGGGACAGGTCGACGACCGCGAGGTCGATCATGGCGTTGCTCCGAGGAATCGGTCTGCTGGACCGACGTTTCGTCGGCCGTAGGCGGTACGCGGGACGCCCGCCTTGATCTCGATCAAAGCGGCGGCGAACGCCCAGCCCTATTGGACGCTTGGTCCTTGGACATTTCGTCCAACGACGTTTCGCCCAGTGGCGCGCGGCCTGCGCCGAGCGCTGGAGTCGCCTGATGAGCGCCGTGCCAATCGCCCCTGTCTCTGCGGCCGCCTGGCTGAAGCAGATCAGTCGTCCGTGGAGGCGGCTGACCCTGCTGACCGGCGTGCTGACCCTTGCGGACGTCGCGCCAGCGATCGGCTTCGCGACGGGGCTGGCTTTGACGATTTCCAGCCTGACCGTATCGCCGGCCGCCGCCGCGCCGTGGCTGGCCCTGGCTGTGTTCAGTCTGATCGCGCGCGGCCTGATCGGCCAGGCCGCCGTGATCGTCGGCGCGAAGATGGGTCGGGCGGTAAAGACCGACGTCCGAGGCCGCCTGCTGTCAGACCTGTTCGGGCGAGGACGGCGATCCAACGCGCAGATGACGGCCTTGGTCGAAGGGGTCGGCGCGCTGGACAGCTACTATTCGCGGTTTGCGCCCTTGCGCCTCGCCGCAGGCGTTTCGCCGCTGCTGATCATCGCCGCCGCCGCGATCGCCAGCCCGGTGTCGGCGGGCATCCTGTTGTTCACCCTGTTCCCGTTCATCGTCGGCATGGCCCTGGCGGGCACGGCTGCGGCGGGCGAAAGCCGTCGTCAGTTTCAGGCGCTTGAGCGGCTGTCTGGCCTGTTCATCGACCGTATCCGCACCCTGCCCGCCATTCTCGCCTTCGACGCCGTGGGCCGCACGACGGTGCAGATCGCCCAGGCGTCGGACGAGCTGGAGCGCCGCACCGCCCGCGTCATGCGCTTCGCCTTCCTGTCATCGGGCGTGCTGGAGTTCTTCTCGGCCTTGTCGGTCGCGCTGATCGCCGTCTATTGCGGCTTCAACCTGTTGCGGCTGCTGCCCTTCCCCGTTCCCGAGACGCTGGACCTGTCGCGCGCTTTCTTCGTGCTGGCCCTGGCGCCCGAAGTTTATGCGCCGCTGCGCCGCCTTGCCGCCGCCTATCATGATCGCCAAGCCGCCGAGGCCGCGGCTCCATCCCTGATCACGCCACACCCGCGCCCGGCCCAGCGCGCGCTTATCGGCGACCTGGCGCCCGCCATCCATTTCCGCGATGTCGCCATCGCTTATGAAGGCTCAGCGCCGGTCATCGACGGGTTCGACCTCGACATCGCGCCGGGGCAGATCGTGGCCCTGATGGGCGCCAGCGGCGTGGGCAAGTCCAGTCTTCTGCATTTGCTGCTCGGCCTTGCACCCTTGACGCGCGGCGAGGTCGAGGTGGGCGGCGCGCGGCTCAGCCAGTGCGGCGACATCGCCGGACGGGTCGCCTGGGCCAGCCAGCACCCGATCGTGACGCCTGGAACCCTGGCCGAGAACATCGCCCTGGCGGATCGCACCGCCTGCCCCGGCCGCATCGCCCTGGCCGCGCGCACGGCGGGCCTGTCCGGCGATCTGGATCGCCCCATCGACGAGCGCGGCGGCGGCCTGTCGGGCGGCGAACGCCGTCGCCTGGGCCTGGCCCGCGCCATCCTGAAGCGGGCGCCGCTTCTCGTGCTGGACGAGCCGACCGCGAATCTGGATCCGGCCTCGGAACGCGCCATGCTCGACGTCATTCGTCAGGCCGCGCGCGGCCGCACCACCCTGATCGCCACCCACTCCCCAGCCGTCGCTGCCCTGGCCGACCGCGTGGTGACGTTATGAGAGTCCCATCGCGCATCGCCGGCCTGATCGCCGCGCAGATTCAGGCCCAGCGCGCCCGGCTTCGGCTCGCCGCGGCCGGCGGCGCTGTCGTCTCGGTGGCGGCCGTCTGTTTGTTGGGCCTGTCGGGCTGGTTCATCACGGGCGCGGCCTTCGCGGGCCTGGCGGGCGCGGCGGCCGCCCAGAGCTTCAACTACATGATGCCCAGCGCCATCATCCGCCTGCTGGCCATCGTCCGCACCGGCGGGCGCTATGTTGAGCGCGTCGCGGGCCATGAGGCTGCCCTGAAGGCGCTCGCCCGCCTGCGCCCTCAACTGTTCGACGCCATCGCCACAGGCCCGGCCGAGCGCGCTCTGAACCTGTCGTCCGGCGAGGTCTCGGCCCGGCTGGTTCAGGACGTGGACGCGGTTCAGACCCTGTTCGTGCGGCGCTCGGCGCTCTGGAGCTTGGGCGCCGGCGCCGTTTCCGCCGTTCTGCTGGCCGGCCTCGCCTCCCCCTGGGCCGGCGCGGCCCTGTTCGTCGTGATGATTGCAGCCGTCCTGGGCGGCGTCCTTATCGCCCGCCGCCTCGCCGATCCCGCCGGCCGAGCGGTGCAGACCGGCGCAGGCGCGCTGAAGCATCGCCTCGCCGCCCTGGAGGCCGCCGCGCCCGAGTTGAAGGCCTACGGTCTTGACGACTGGGCGTGCGCGCAGGTCGCGCAGGTCGCCGCCGATCACGACACGGCGCAGATCGCCCTGACCCGATCGGGCGGCTGGACGGCCGTGTGGCAGGCGGCGGCCAGCGCCCTCGCGGTCGGCGTTGTCATTCCCGCCGCATTCCCAGCCGATCTGCCTCTGATCGCGCTGGCAGCCCTCGCGGCGGTCATGGGCGTCGAATCCGCCGGAGGACTGGTCGTCGCCCTGCACCAGAACGGCTCCGCCGCCCAGGCCCTGTCTCGCCTCGACGCCGCCATGCCCACGGCGTCCTCCCGTCACGGTCGACCGCTCAGCGGTGCGGTGCTCGGTCTCGCAAACCTTGGCGCCGAGCTGGCGCCGCCCTACCGCCTCGGCATCTTCGGTCCCTCCGGCGCTGGCAAGACGACGCTGATCGAACGCCTGATCGGGTTGCGAACGCCCCAGACCGGCGAGATGCGGCTCGGTGGATTGGACGCCGTTGTCATCGCGCCGGGGGATCGGCGCCAGCTGTTCGCCTATGCGGCCCAGGACGTCCGTCTGCTGAACGGATCCGTGCGCGAGAACCTGTTGATTGCAGGACCTGCCGACGATGCGGCCCTGTGGGCGGCGCTGGACGACGCCGCGCTGGGCGACCGAATTCGCGCCGAATCGCTGGGCCTGGACACCCCCGTCGGACCGAACGGCGAGCGGCTATCCGGCGGAGAACGACGGCGTCTTGGCCTGGCGCGCGCCTATCTGCGCGATGCGCCCTGGCTGGTGCTGGACGAACCGACGGAAGGCTTGGACGCCGCGACGGAGGCCCAGGTCCTGGACCGCCTTCAGAACCGCCTGGCCGCGCGGGGGCAAGGCCTGATCTTGGTCAGCCACCGGGCGTCGCCGATGGCGCTCTGCAACCGCTCCATCCGGGTCGAAGGGTTGGACAGCGACGGACATCTTCGTCTGACCTGCCCTCGGGATGACTTGGCCGCCTAGGATGCGCCGTTCGCCATGTCTTTCAGGCGGTCAGGGCGCTCGATCCGCAAGTCGTGCAGAGAGACGGCATGGATGACGCCGCTGGTCTTCAACTTGGTCAGCTCGCGACTGACGGTCTCGATCGTCAGTCCGAGATAGTCCGCGATCTCGGATCGGGTCATCGGCAGTCGCACAGCGTTATCGCCGGAGGGCCGCAGGGGATCGCGCGAAAGCATCGTCACCAGAAAGCTGGCGAGGCGTTCACGCGCGGTCTTGCGACCAAGCAGCAGCATCTGATCCTGCGCCGCCGTCAGCTCATGCATCGCCCGGCTCAGCAAGGCCGCTTCCAGACTGGGCCGCTCTCGCGCCAACGCGCGATACTCAGAGGCGCGGAACCGACACACGGTTGTGTCCTCGATCGCCTCCGCAGAGAAGGCGTAGGTTTCCCCCGCCGTCAGTCCGACAAAATCGCCTGCGAACAGGAAGCCGGTGATCTGGCGGCGACCATCGGGCAGAAGCTTGTAGACTCGGACTGCGCCCGAGGTGATGTTGAAGACGCTGGCGGCGGGTTCATCTTCGCGCGCCATGACGTCGCCCGCCGCCAAAACGATCCGCTCGGCGATGGCGTCCAACCGCACGAGGTCATCGCCGGGAAGGCTGGCGCAGACGCTGAAGGCGCGCGCGCCGCAGCCCACGCAGATGGAGTTCTCCAGTCTGTTGTCGCAGGCGGCGGTCAGGGCGCGCAGTTCAAGCATTCAGCCTCCATGATCCAGCCATGACTAAGCCCATCGCAAGCTCACCACAATCGCCACTGGCCGGCAGATCGCCTGAATCGAATGGTCAGAACCGCGCCGTCAGGGCCAAGCGGGCGGTGAGCGGTCGTTGCGGCGTGCTGATGTCGCCCGAGGCGTAGAAGGGATTGCCGAAGGTGAAGGTGTCGTCGCTACGATTGAACAGATTGTCCACCGACGCCCTGATCGCCCAGCGATCGATCTCCACGCCGACGCCCAGCGAACTGGTCAGATAGCCGGCCGAGGCGCCGGTGGAGGTCGGCGACAGGGCGATATCGGTCGGGCCGACATAGCCCAGGCGAAGCTCGGAACGCACCGTCGCATGCGCCAGATGCGCCTCATGCACGACGCCGCCCTGCACGCTGAAATCGGCGACCGCGGGCAGGCGTGTGTCGGTCCCCAGCGCGAAACCGGGGTCGGGTCGTGTTAGCTCGGGATCATTGACGACGGCGTGCGCATCCAGCGTCCATGGGCCGTCGCGCCATTCGACCTCGCCCTCGATGCCGCGATTGCGCCCGTCGCCCAGATTGGCGGTGAAGGGCAGACCCCGGGCGTCGAACCGGTCCGACTGGATGTTGCGCCAATCGGCGACGAACACCGCGCTTCGCCCCCGCAGTCGCCCTTCGAACAGGGTGAAGCGCGCGCCCGCCTCGCCGGCGACGATCTCGTCCGGCTTCACACGTCGCGTGGGCTGCTGATCGCCAGCCGGCACGGCGCCGGCGTTGAAGCCCGGCCCGCGATAACCCTCGGTCGCCAGGGCGTAGAAGACGAAGGGGCCGCGATCGTATTCGATCACCAGACGTGGGGTGATATCGACCAGAGCGTCGTCTCCAGACACCTGCGTCGGATCGCCGTCGGTTTCGCTGCGATGCTCGACCCCGATGCGGAACAGGCGCGCGCCGGCCGTGATCTTCAGGCGGTCGCTCAGCGCATAGGCGGCGTCGCCGAACAGAGCCGCCTCGTCCACATGGTCGCGCCTGTGCTGTCGATAGACCCCCGGCCCGCCCTGCCCGTCCGAGATCGCGACGGTGCGGGTGTGGGTGTATTCCGAGAAGAACAGCCCGGCGCTCCATTTCAGCCGCGCGCCGAAGTCGCCGTTCAACCGCACCTCATGCACCGCAGCCGACAGGTCGTCGGCCTGGTCCAGCGCCGCTGTTCCCGTGAGCCCGAACAGTCCGGCCGCAGGCGTCGCATCGTATCGCGCATCGAGGCCGTGCGACTGAACGCTGGACGAGGCCCGCAGTCTCGCCCAGCCCAAATCCCCGTCCACCGAGGCCCAGACACCGTCGAAATCGTTGCGGCTGGGCTCGATCAGGCTGCGACGACGCGCATAGGGTTGGTCGGCGCCCAGGTTGGCGTACTGGCTGTCGTCGACGTCGATGGTCTGGGCCAGGAAGCCCGTCTTCAAGGTCCAGCCGGGGGTCAGACGCAGCAGCGCCGCCGCCCTCAGCCCCTGTCGATGCATGCCGCCGGTATTGCTCAGTCCGAGGGCCTCATCATCGACGTAGCCCCCGATCGTCTCGTCATAGCCGACGACCCGGACCGCCAGGCGATCGCGAAGGATCGGGGCGTTGATCATTAGCTCGACGGCGTCACCCGGCGCGCCGCCGGCCGTCAGCGCCCCCTCCGCCGTCACGCGACCATAAAAGCCGGTCAGGTCCGGCGCGCGGCTGACCATCTGAACGACGCCGCCCATCGAGCCGGCGCCGTAGAGCGCCCCCTGCGGCCCGCGCAGAACCTCGACCCGTTCGATGTCGGCCAGACGCAACGCCGGATCGGGCGCGTCGTAAGTCAGGCGCACATCGTCGAGATAGAGCCCGATCAGACTTTGCGCCTGTCCCGCAACGGGTCCGTCCGCCAGGCCGCGAATGAAGAGCTTGTCGCGCCCCGGCCCCAGGTTTGTGACCGTCAGGCCGGAGACGCGGGCAGCGACGCCGTCTAGGTCGCTGACCCCGGCCCGTTCCAGCGTCACCCCGTCCAGCGACGACAGGCCATAGGGCGCGCGCGACAGCAGCAGATTGTCCGTGCGTGACGCGGTCACCACGACTTCATCCAGGGTCGTCGGGGTGACGGGCGCGGGCGGCGCTACGATCGTTCGCGCGACGACAGGCGGCGAGGCGGCGACCCGCACGATCCTGTAGGCGCCGTCGCCGACACGGGTCGCGACACAGTGTGTGCCCAGCATCAGCCTCGACAGGGCGGCATCGACGGAAAGCCTCCCCCTCACTCCGCGCGTGGGGCCGCATCGCTCGGTTCCGGCGGCGTCGATGCTGACGCCCGCCTGCAGACCGAAATCGAGAACGGCGCTCCGCAACGGCTGAGGCGAAACCGACACGTGAAGCGACGAACGCCCTTGGGCCATGCTGATCGACGGCGTGGTCACACCGCAAACGACGACCAGGGCGCAGAGGAAGGCTCGTACCAAAAGGCGACGTCCGAAACAGGTTCAGCGCCGTTCTAGACGAACCCCTTGCGGCCCGCGAGTGGCCTTGATCGGCAGGAACCGTTCCAGCCGGCCGATCACCGCCGCTTTGTCATCAAGCACCAGCGTGCCGGAGAAGCGCAGGTTCGCCGCGTTCGGCGCCACGGTCACCGGCGTGGCGAAGGCGCGGCTGAGGTCGGCGGCGATCTCTCGCAGCGGTCGATCGTCATAGGCCCGTCGCCCCTGGGTCCAGGCGGCGGCGGTGCGGACATCGACGGGGGCCACGGTCATCCGGTCGTCGGCGTCGTCGCGCTGGACCGACTGACCGACCGTCAGACGCACACGGCGCGCGGGCTGGTTCAGGTCGCTAACCTCGACCACGCCCCGCAGCACCGCCACCTGGGTGTCATCGGAGGATCTGCGGATGTTGAAGGCCGTGCCGACCACGCGCACCTGGCTTTCGCCGACATCGATTAGGAAGGGTCGGCCGGCGTCATGCGCCACGTCGAAGGTCGCTTCGGCCTGATCCATGTGCACCAGACGCCGTCCCCGCTCCATCTTCACCGCCAGGGTCGAACCGCCGTTGATCTGAAGCCGCGATCCGTCGTCCAGCGTCACCGTCCGCGTTTCGCCGGGTGCGGTGCTGTAGATCACGGTCGGGGCGGTTTGCAGCATCGGACCCAGGAAGATCGCCGCGGCGAGGGCCGCAGCCATCGCCGGGACCGCCACCATCCACCGCCGCCCCAGGTCCCTGCGCCGCTCGCGGTGCATCGACAGGTCGATGACCGGCGCCGGCTGAACGTCGGACAGGTGGCCCGACGCCGCCCACAGCCCCTCGGCCTCGTCGAAGGCGCGCCGATGGGCCGGGTCTTGATCGAGCCAGGCCGTGGCCGCGTCGATGTCCGCGATCGTCACGTCATCGGCGCGCAGACGCACGACCCAGGCGGCGGCCTGGGCGGCGATCTCCTCGTCCTTGATGACGTCGTCCTGGGTCATGATCCGGTCCGGGCCCGAGCGGGCTTTGGGGGAGAGACGACGCGGTCGCGCCGCATCCTCAATGAAAAATGGCGAAATCCGGTCGTCATGGCCAACCGACCCGCAGCAGCAGTGCCTTCAGCGAGGCGGAAACGTATTTCTCGACCGCGCTGCGCGAGACGCCCATCCGCTCGGCGACCTCGGCCTGGCTGAGCCCGGCCATCTTGTGCAGACGGAAGGCCTCTGCGGCCTTGGGCGGCATCCGATCAATCGCGGCGACCACCTTTTCCAGCTTCAAGCGGGCCCACACGGCGTCCTCGGCCGACGGCGCATCCTGAGCTTCGGCCGCGTCATCGATAGCGGAAGCGCGCCGCCATTCCAGATCGCGCGCGCCGGCACGACGCTGCGCCTTGGACGCATCCAGGGCCAGATTGGCGGCGATGCGATAGAGGAAGGCCTGCGGGTGGCGGACCTCGGCGGCGGCCTCCTCGGTCATGGATTGCAGCCGCACCCAGACATCCTGCGCCAGATCTTCGGCCGCAGCCGACGATCCCGTGCGCGCCGTCAGAAAGCGCACCAGGGCCGGGCGGCTGTCCAGCCACGCGTCCTCCAGGGCTTGCCGCGCCGGTCGGCTTGGGTCGTGCTGAGGGGGACCGGAAGAGGCGTTCACCAGCCCATCGTGGGTTGCTGCGCCCTCTGCGGCAACCGCGATTGCGACGGCGAAAGATTTTTTTGTGGGGGTCGCCGCACCGCGTCGTCTCTGGCCCGAAGTCCCCTGGCCCGAGGCCCGCATGTTTCCACTCCGCCTGCCCGAAGACGCCGATCCGGTTCGGCCGCGCGCGCGCCGCACGCTGTCGTCGCGCATCGTTCGGTTCGACGACCCCTGCCGAGGCGAACGTCGCCGCGTGGAGCAGTTCATCGAGGCGGCCTATGCCGACGCCTATGGCGGCCAGATCCAGGCCCATTTCCCGACCCTGATGAGCGTTCAGGACGAGGCGGGCGTCATCTACGCCGCCGTCGGCTTCCGGCACGCCGCCGAGGCGCCTCTGTATCTCGAGCAGTATCTGGACGGCTCCGTCGAGACCGTGCTGAGCCAGGCCATCGGCGCCGTCATCGACCGCACGCAGGTGGTCGAGATCGGCAGCCTGGCCTCCAGTGGACAGGGCGCGACCGTCTTCCTGTTCGCCGCCATGGCCCATCATCTGCAGTCCGAAGGTCTGAGGTTCGCCGTCGCCACCGCGACCGACGAACTGCGCCGCATCTTCCACAAGGCCGGTCTGGGCGCGCTTCAACTTGCGCGCGCCGATCCGCGCCGCCTCGACGACGGCGGCGGCAGCTGGGGCGCCTATTATCAGACCGATCCGGTGGTGCTGGCCGGCTCGATCGACGCAGCGACCGCGCCGCTGGATCACTTCTCCGAAACGGCGCCGGTCGGACGGGCCGTCCGCACCCGCCTGCACTACGAGGATCGCTCATGAGCGCCGTTCTGGACGCCCTGTCGCGTCGCGCCCGCGCCACGCCCGATGATGTGATGATCCAGTGGGCCGAAGGTTCGCTGACGGCGGCCGAACTCCTGGCGCAGGTCGGTCAGCTCGCGGCCGCCTTGGCCGACGACCGGTCTCCGGTCGGGGTCCTGCTCGACAACGGGCCGGCCTGGGTCGTCGTCGATCTGGCGTTGATCCTCGCCCAGCGGCCGAGCGTGCCGATCCCGCCCTTCTTCACGGCCGCTCAACGCGATCACGCCCTGGCCGACGCCGGCGCGGGGCTGCTGATCACGCCGGGCGCTCCGGGCGAATTGACGGCGGGCGGCTCGCCGATCCGGTTGACGCCGACAGGGCTGCCGGTGCGCGATCTGCATCCCGGCACGGCCAAGATCACCTACACCTCCGGCTCGACCGGCGCGCCCAAAGGCGTCTGTTTGTCGCAGGATCAGATGGAGGCGGTCGCCGCCTCTCTGGTTCAGGTCCTGGGCCGCGATCGCGCCGGGCTGCATCTGCCGGTGCTGCCGCTGGCGGTGCTGCTGGAGAATGTCGCCGGCCTCTATGCGACGCTTCTGGCCGGCGGCCGCTATCACGCCGCCAGCCTGGCCGAGGCGGGGATGGGCGAGGCCTTCCGCCCCGACTTTGCGCGCCTTCTGACCACTGTTGTCCAGACCGGCGCCACGACCCTGATCCTGGTTCCCGAACTGCTGCGCGGCCTGATCGCCGCCCAAGGCGCGATGCGGCTGGATCATCGGCTGGAGATGATCGCGGTCGGCGGCGCCCGGGTGTCCCCGGCCCTGCTGGAGGCCGCCGCCAACGCCGGCCTGCCCGTGGTCGAGGGCTATGGCCTCAGCGAATGCGCCTCGGTCGTGGCGCTCAACAGCCCGGACGACGCCCGCCCCGGCACGGTCGGCCGGCCCCTGCCTCACCTTGATGTCCATCTGGCCGACGACGGCGAAATCCTGGTCTCGCCCCATCCCTTCCTCGGCTATGTCGGCCAGGCGCCCGCGCCGGAGCGTCTGCACACAGGCGACATCGGCCGCTTCGACGCCGACGGACGGCTCAGCATCGAAGGTCGCAAGGCCAACACCCTGATCACCGCCTTCGGCCGCAACGTCGCGCCTGAATGGGTCGAAAGCGAGCTTCTGGCCGAGCCGCAGATCCTTCAGGCCATGGTAATGGGCGAGGCGCAGGCGTCGTTGTCGGCCCTGATCGTGGCGACGCCCAACGCCGACCCGGCCCAGATCGAGGCCGCCGTCGCACGCGCCAACGCCCGCCTGCCCGACTACGCCCGCATCGGCGACTGGCGTCTGGTGCCGCCCTTCGATCCCGCCGCCGGTCAGGTCACCGCCAACGGTCGTCCGCGTCGCGAGACCCTGCTGCGCACCTACGCCCCCTCCCCCTCGCAAGCCGCCTGAGAGTTCGCATGTCGTTTTTTGAAACCCTGGTCGCCGCGACCGCAACCGAGCGGGCCGCCTTCGCCGCCATCCCCCAGATCAGGGACGGTCTGGCCGGCCGCATCAGTCGCGACACCTACGTCGCCTATCTGGCCCAGGCCTATCACCACGTCCGCCACACCGTGCCGCTGATGCAGGCCGCCCGGGCGCGGCTGAGCGATGACCACGCCGTCTTCAAGGCCGCGCTCGACGACTATATCGCCGAGGAAACCGGCCACGAGCAGTGGATACTGAATGACATCCGCGCCGCCGGCGGCGACCCCGATCAGACCGTGCATGACGGCCCGAACGTCGCGACCGAACTGATGGTGGCCTACGCCTATGACACCATACAGCGCATCAATCCGATGGCCTTCTTCGGCATGGTCTATGTGCTGGAGGGCACCAGCATCCAGCTGGCCAGCGTCGGGGCGGAGGCCGTGCAGCACAGCCTCGGCCTGCCGCCCGCCGCCTTCACCTATCTGATCTCTCATGGGGCTCTGGATCAGGACCACATCCTGTTCCTCAAGCAACTGCTGGACGGAGTGTCGAACGCCGACGACCGCGCCGCCATCGTCCACATGGCCAAGGTGATGTTCGGCCTGTTCGGCGGGGTCTTCGCCTCCATCCCCCACATCGCAGCGCGGGAGACGGTCGATGCAGTTTGAGGATCGCAACATCCTGGTCACCGGCGGCTCCGGCGCCTTGGGGCGTCGCGTGGTCGAGCGGATCGAGCGCGAGGGCGGTCGGGTTACGATCGTCGCTCGCGCGCCGGTGGCGGGCCATCACACCTTGGTGGGCGATCTATCGAGCCCGCAGGGCCTCGACCGGGTCGCCGAACAGGCCGGCGGCCGCGCCTGGGACATTCTGATCAATATCGCCGGAATCCAGCATTTCGGCCCGCTGGAACAGCAGACGCCCGAGCATCTGCTGGCGACCTATATGGTCAATCTGGTCGCGCCGGCGCGTCTGGCCCAAGCCGCCCTGCCCGGCATGAAGGCGCGCAAACACGGCCAGATCGCCAACGTCGGCTCCATTTTCGGCTCGATCAACTTCGCCCACTTCGCCAGCTATTCCAGCGCCAAGGCCGGGATGCGAGCGCTCAGCCAATCGCTGCGCCGCGAACTGGCCGGCACAGGCGTCGGCGTAACCTATGTCGCGCCCCGCGCGGTGGCCACGCCGTTCAACTCCGCCAAGGTCGACGAATATGCGCGCCTCACCGGCATGGCCATCGACGATCCGGACCCGATCGCCGACCGCATCGTCGCCGCCATCCGCTCAGATCGCCGCGACGTCTATCTTGGCTTCCCCGAAAGCCTGTTCGTCCGCCTCAACGCCCTGGCGCCCGGCCTGATCGACGGGGCCCTGAAGTCCAACGACCTGAAGGCCCGCGCCCTGTTCGCCGGCTGAACCACAAAACAAAAGGAGAGACACGCCATGAAGACCGCCTTGTTCGCCCTGGCCCTGATGGCCGCCCCCCTGACGGTCGCCTCCGTCGCCCATGCCGACGCCTGCGACGACCGCGCGCGCGGTCTCCAGCAGTCGTGGGACCATGTGAACTTCGAAGTTCCGCAAGGCGTTCGAATGGCGGAAATGGCTAGGCTGAACACCCAGGCCGACGCCGTCGTGGCCCAATGCCCCAACCGCGCTGAACCTCTGGTCTGGGACGCCATCATCACCGCTTCGGAAGCGGGATTGAAGGGCGGTATCGGCGCCCTGGGCCTCGTGCGTGAGGCGCGCTCCGAACTGGAACAGGCCGAGCGGATCAACCCGCGCGCGCTGAACGGCTCGGTCTATGTCAGCCTCGGTTCGCTCTACGCCCAGGTGCCGGGCGCCCCGATCGGTTTCGGCAACCGCCAGCGCGCCCGCGACTACCTCCAGCGCGGTCTGGCCATGGCGCCCAACGACGTCGACGCCAACTTCTTCATGGGCGATCTGCTGGTGCGTGAACACGACTGGAACGGCGCCGCCCGCTATCTGCAAAAGGCTATCGACGCCCCCGTCCGTCCCGGTCGCGCCGTCGCCGACCGCGGTCGCAAGGCCGAGGCCCGCGCCCTGCTCGTCCGCGCCCAGCAGCATCACTGAACAGATCCATCATGAGCCCTGTTTCCCCCGCCCTGTCGCTCGACGTCGTTCAACGCCGTCGCAAATGGTTCGCCGGCCTTGCTCTGCTCGCCCTCATCGCCCTGACCGCCAGCGTCCGCTCGGTCGCCGCTTTCAACGGCGAATGGCATGAGGGCGTCGAGACCCTGGGCCTGGCTGCCATCATCGTCGCCATCGTCGGCCGCGCCTGGTGCTCGCTCTATATCGGCGGACGCAAGAAGGCCGAGATCGTCGACCGCGGCCCCTATTCCATCACGCGCAACCCGCTCTATCTCTTCAGCTTCATCGGCGCCTTCGGCGTCGGCGCCCAGACCGGCAGCGTGACGATCGGCGCGATCTTCGCCGTGGCGACCTTCCTGGTCTTCCTGCGCACGGTCGGTCGCGAAGAGGCCTGGCTGGCCGAACATTTCGGCGCGCCCTACGCCGCCTACTGCGCCCGCACGCCGCGCTTCCTGCCCAATCCCGCCCGCTGGCGCGACGCCGAGGAACTGACCATCCGTCCCGCCTTCTTCGTCCGCACCCTGCGCGACGGCCTGGTCTTCCTCGCCGCCATCCCCGTCATGGAGGGCATCGAGCACCTGCAGTCATCAGGGTTGATCGGCTTTCCGATCAGTCTGTTCTGATCCAGTTCGTGATCGACTTGAAATGGTGCGGGCGGCCGGGCTTGAACCGGCAAGGACTTTCGTCCGGCAGATTTTAAGTCTGCTGCGTCTACCAGTTTCGCCACGCCCGCAGCCCGGTCTGGCCCGGTTTGGCTCCTATAGACGGAACCGGGCCGGGTCTCCAAGTCGTCAGCGTGTCGGGGTCGCCGGCGTGGTCGCGGGCTTCATCGCCCGGAAGTCCACGTCGGAATCGGCGATCAGCCAGAGCAGGCCCGCCCAGGCGGCGACGTTCTGGTTCAGCTGCGCCGGGTCGATCTTGTCCAGCGTGTCGTTGGCGGTGTGGTGCAGGTCGAAATAGCGAGTTCCGTCCTGGGCCAGGCCGAAGAAGGGCACGCCCAGCGGGCCCATCGGTCCGACATCAACGCCGCCTTCGGTCTCGACGCGATCGGAGGCTAGGACGCCGATCGGATAGAGGACGCGGGTCGCGGCCTTCTGGAAGTCTGAGCCTTGCGCGCCGGCGGGCAGGCGCAGGGCGTAAACGCGGTCGGCGCCGAAATCGCTCTCGCCGGCGATGATGTGCTTGTCCAGCGCCACGCCCTGGCCGCGCGCGTAGACGCCGCCGCCGTTGCCGGTCTGGGCGGTCGGCTGGGCCACTTCTTCCGAACCGTAGAAGATCACGCGCAGGGTGCGGGCCGGACGACGGCCGCTGTCGGCGATGGCCTTGGCGGCCGCGATGGTGATGGCGCCCCCTGCCCCGTCGTCGATGGCGCCGGTGCCCAGGTCCCAGCTGTCCATGTGGGAGCCCAGGACGATGATCTCGTCGGGGCGCGTAGCGCCCGGCAGATCGCCGATCACGTTCTGGCTGGTTGTGCGATAGGTGCGGGCGGTCGAGGTCAGGCGCATCCGCACCGGCTGGCCCAGGGCGACCAGGCGGCTGACCTGATCGGCGTCGGGCGCGGCCAGGGCGAAGGCGGGAATGGTCGGCTTTCCGTCGACATAGCGGGTGGTGCCGGTGTGGGGCATCCGGTCCTCGTCAGAGCCGACCGAGCGCATGACGAAGGCCGCCGCGCCCTTGGCCGCCGCCACGCCGGGGCCGGCGCCGCGCACGCGGGTCTGGGGACCATAGCCCGAGCCGTCCTGCATCGGGTGCATCTGGCCCAGATCGACATAGACGATCTTGCCGCGGACGGCGGCCTCGGGCGCGGCCTGCAGGTCTTCAAACGTGGAGAAGCGCACGACCTCCGCCTCGACGCCGTTGCGTGGTGTGGCCGGAGAGTGGCCCAGAGCCGCAGCGACCAGGGCCTGGGCGTTGTCACCGACGATGGCGGCCGAGCTTTCGCCCCGCTCCCAGCCGACCAGCGGGAACTCTTCGACGCGGACGTTCTGGAAGCCGTTGGCGCGCAGATAGTCAGCGGCCCAGGCGGCGGCCTGCTGCTCGGAGCGCGAACCCGCCGGGCGCGCGCCGAACCGCGTCGTCAGTTGGGTGACATAGTCCATGGCGATGTTCGAGCGCATCGCGGCGTCGCGCACCACGATCGCCTGCTGCACCGTCGCCGCATCCTGAGCATGGGCCGCGGGTGTAAACGCGACAAGACCCAGGGCGACGGCGCTGGCGGTCAGCAGACGGATGGACATAAGCAGGCTCCGGACTCAGATGAGAGCCGGACCCTAGGTAGGTTCAGCCGTTCTGGAAATAGGGTTCGACCGGACCCTGCAGTTTCACGGTCAGGGCCTTGCCCTTGCGATCCACGCGGTTGCCGAGCGCCAGACGCACCCAGCCTTCGGACACGCAATATTCCTCGACATTGGTCTTCTCTTCGCCCTTGAAGCGAATGCCGACGCCACGTTGCAGAACCTCGGCGTCGTGATGCGGGCTGGACGGGTCGACCGAAAGGCGATCGGGGGGCGTGTCGGACATGGCGTTGGTCGGGTTCAGATCTCGGGAAAGGCGTGGTGATAGACGCGCTGGCGCGCCCTGCCAATCCGAAACCGGGCCAAACCGGGCTCGAAGACCTTTAGGGCAGCAGGTGATAGTGCTGGGCGACGGCGGCCATCATCACGGTTCCGACCGCCGGAACGGCGAGTATGATGGCCCTGCGCATGCGGTGCGCCACGTAAAGCAGTTCGCCGATCATGGCGCGGATCCTCGATGTCATCGCTCTCTGACGGAGCGTTCGAAGATCATTGGTCGAACAGTGCGCGCTGTCGAGACGAAACGTCAGCGTCGAGATTACACTTAAGTTTACTGCACAGTTTGCCGGGGCTGGGCGTTGGGGGCGGCTGACGGCTGATAGGCCTGCGGGCCGGTCGCAGCGGGAGCGGCCGCAGGCGTGGCGGCAGGACGACGCGCCGGGGTCGCGGCCGGACGGGCCGCGGGTCGCGCAGCGGGACGGTTGGCGGCCGGGCGCGGCGTCGGACGGGTCGTTGGGGCGGCCGCAGGCTGAGCCGTCGGCGTCGCTGGCGGGGTCGTCGCGGCTGGCGCAGCAGCGGCAGGCGTAGCGGCCGGAGGCGGTGCGGCCTCGGCGGCGGCGGCGCGGGCGGCCATCTGCTGGGCCTGGAAGCGGGCGGCGAGCTTTTCGGTCAGCTCCTTGGCTTGCGGCGCGCTCATCTGGGCCATGATGGCGGCCAGGGTACGCGGACGCATGGCGGCGGCGACCGGCAGGCGCACCCGGTCCTCCAATGCGGCCATGACCGGGGCGGCCTCCTTGGGACGCATGGCGGAATAGACCTGAACCAGACGATCGATCTCGGCCTTCTCGCGCTCATCGACTTGGCCGAGCATCTGCTTCATCTCGGCCTTCAAGGCTTCCAACGCCTTGACCTTGGCGTCCAGCTTCTGCTCGGCGGCGACCATCAGCGGCAGAGTAGTGGCGAAGTCCTGGTCACGCGCATCCAGCGCCGCGCGGCGCTGCGACAGCGACTGGATGATCTTCAGCTCGGCCGGCGAAATCCCGGCCTGCTGGGCCAGCTGTTCGGGAGACAAGGCGGAACAGGTGCCGGGCAGAACCGGCTTGGGCGGCGCGCCGGCCGCAGATGGAACCGCCTCCTCGGCCCAGGCCTTGGCCCCGTCGAACAGGCCAGGCGCGACGCCGACGGCGCGCACGGCGACGACCCCGCCGATGGCGATGGCGATCAGGGGCAGGATGCGGGGAAGGCGGGCCATGAAATGGGGTTCCGAACTCAGGCGGCGAACAGGTCGTCGTCGAGATTACGACGCGCGGCGTTGAGGCTTTGTTTGGCGGAATGGTTAGCGGAGCGTCCGGCAGTCAGGGCCTGAACGATCGCGGCGACATTGTCGCGCCCGGCGGGCGCAGCCGCTTCATTACGACGGTTCGAAGAGGGACTGGCCAGTCCCTGGATGCGTTGAGCAAGGGCCGCCATGCGATCGGCCCGCTCCTCGTCTTCGGTCGCGGCCGGCGCTGGAGCCAGGGCGGCCGGGGCCGCGCGACGGACGGGTTCGTCCTCAACAATACGCGCCGGCGCCATGGCCGGCGCGCGGGCGATCAGGGTCTCCAGCTGCGCCTTGACCTCACGCGCCTTGATAATCCGGTCGTGAAGCAGATCCGTTTCCTGGCCCGAGGCCCGAAGGGTGGCCAGGGCGTTTTCGGCGCGGCCGGCGGCGGCGTTCAGTTCGGTGACGGCCTGGGCGAAGGCCAGCTGGCCGGCGCGCAGGGCAGCCAGCTTGCGTTCCAGCTTGATGCCGTAACCGACCGCCGCGATCAGCAGCACCATCAGCACGCCGTCCATGATCATCCCGGCCATCAGACGTTCACTCCCAGGCGGGCGGCGACTTCCGGATTGACCGGCCCTTCGACGCGTATGGCGATGTGCTGGCCCTTGCGCCCCATGCGGCCGGTGGTCAGCGGAATGGAGCCGGCGCGGATCGAGACCTCGGAATCCGGCGTGGCGTTCAGCATCATCGTGTCGCCGACCTTGAGGTTCAGCACGCTGGACAGAGGCATCTGCTGTTCGTCCAGGACCGCGCGGACTTCGGTTTCGGTCGTCCAGATCTCGGTGGCCAAGTGGCCTTCCCAGATGTTGTCGCGGCCGAACTTCTCGCCCATGAACTGCTGCAGCAGCATCTTGCGGATCGGCTCCAGCGTCGCATAGGGCAGCAGCAGCTCGATACGGCCGCCGCGATCCTCCATGTCGATCCGCAGCTTGATCAGGATGGCGGCGTTGGCGGGACGCGCGATGGCGGCGAAGCGCGGGTTGGTCTCCAGCCGGTCCAGGTTGAAGTGGACCGGGGTCAGCGGCTCGAACGCCTGGCGAGCGTCGTTCAGCACGACCTCGACCATCCGCTGCACCAGCACCCGCTCGATGGTCGTGTAGGGCCGACCTTCTATGCGCAGCGCCGCCGTGCCGCGACGACCGCCCAGAAGCACGTCGACGATCGAATAGATCAGGTTGGAATCGACCGTCAGCAGGCCGTAGTTGTCCAGCTCCTCGGCGCGAAACACCGCCAGGATGGCCGGCAGCGGGATCGAGTTCAGATAGTCGCCGAAGCGGATCGACGAAATATTGTCCAGGCTGACTTCGACGTTGTCGGAGGTGAAGTTGCGAAGGCTGGTCGTCATCAACCGCACCAGGCGGTCGAACACGATCTCCAGCATCGGCAGACGCTCGTAGCTGACGAGCGCGGAGTTGATGATGGCCCGGATGCCCGAGCGTTCTGAACCGTCGTCGTCGCCCAGGTCGAAGCCCAGCAGGCTGTCGATCTCATCCTGGTTCAGGACGCGTTCGGACAGGGCGTCGCCGGGATCGCCCAGACCGCCGAACGGATCGAGTTGCGCCGCGTCCGTCATGCCTATTGCACCAGCATTTCTTCGATCAGCACGGCATCGACCTTGCCCGGCGCGGCGATCAGATTGACGCGGCGCAGTATCTCGGCGCGCAGCTGATAGGTGCCGGCCGAGCCGCTGAGGTCCTCGGGGCGCAGTTCGCGCACGAAGCCGGTGAACATGTCCTGCAGACGCGGCATCTCTTCCTGCAGGTGGGTCGCCACCTCGGCGTCCTGCATCTCCAGCGTCAGCTTCAGCTTCAGGAAGGTCGGACGGCCGTCGGGCGACTGGATGTTCATCACCATGTCGGGCAGGGTGTAGAAGGTGACACCATCCGGCCCCTCGGCGATGACGCCCAGCGCAGAATCGGCCTCGCCTTCCTTGCCGCCTCCGCCGTGACCGCCGCCTTCCTTCTTCTCTTCCTTGCCCTCGGCCTTCTTGTCGGCCTTCTCTTCTCCGTGGCCGGCTTCAGCCTCGGCGCCGTGCGCTTCGGCGGGCTTGGGCTTCAGCATGAAGAAGGCCGCCGCTCCCCCGCCGCCCAGCACCAGCAAGGCGACCGGCGCGATGATGAACAGCAACGGGATTTTCTTTTTCTTGGGCGCGGCTGCGTCACCGTCGGCGGCCTCGCCTTCGGTCACTGCCGGCAGGTTGGCGTCGGCGTCGGCCGCAGGCGCACCCTTCTTCTTGCCGAACTTGAACATGCGCGCGCCCCGGAGACTCTCTCATGGCGAGGATCGTCCGGTTTGGTTAACGCGACGTTTACAATGGGCAGGATTTGCCGGGTTGGAAGCGGCCCGATCCCGCTCAAACCCGCATCGCGCCTGAATTAACCCTGTTGGCACGGCCGTTGCGAGAGGCTGAGGCGAAGGAGCACGCCTCTCGTGGAAAACGCCGCCTATATCGGACTGTCACGCCAGATGACGCTGCGTCGCGAACTGGACATCGTGGCCAACAACGTCGCCAACGCCAACACCACCGGCTTCAAGGTCGAGCAACTGATGCTGGGCACCGAGATCGGGCAGCGGGCGCGCAACGACTCGATCCGCCCGTCGGCCAGCTTCGTGCTGGACAATGGCGTCGGTCGCGACTTCGGCCAGGGTTCGATGCAGCAGACGGGCCGCTCGCTGGACTTCGCCATTTCCGGCGAGGGCGCCTTCTTCACCGTGCGTGATGGCGCCAACGGCGAGGCCTACACCCGCGACGGCGCCTTCACCCTGGATCCGGAAGGCCGTTTGACCACCAAACAGGGTCAGGCCGTCCTTGGCGGCGGCGCGGAGATCGTGCTGGACCCCGCGCTTGGCGCGCCCAGCGTCGGCGCCGACGGCACCATCACCCAGAACGGACAGGTCACTGGCCGGCTGTCGGTCGTGCGTTTCGATACGCTGGGCGTGCTCGAAAAGGGGGGCGACAGCCTCTACCGCAATAAGTCCAACGCCCAGCCGATCGAGGCCGCAGACGCCCAGGTTCATCAAGGCTCGCTGGAGTCCTCCAACGTCAATCCGTTGATCGAAATCACCAATCTCGTCGAGATCAGCCGCGCCTACGAGAGCATTTCCAAGCTGATCGAAAACACCACAGACCTGAGCCGTCGCGCCGTCGAGCGCCTCGGCAAGGCCGCTTAAAGGAGAGCCGGAACATGCGCGCTCTGAGAACCGCAGCCTCGGGCATGGCCGCCCAGCAGTTGAACGTGGAGGTTATCTCCAACAACATCGCCAACATGAACACGGTGGGCTTCAAGAAGCAGCGCGCCGAGTTCCAAGACCTGCTCTATCAGAACGTCGAACGCATGGGGGCCCAGTCCTCGGCCTCAGGCACCGTCGTTCCGACCGGCATCCAGATCGGCGCAGGCGTCAAGGCCGGGGCCGTCTATCGGATCACCGAACAGGGCACGCCCCAGGCGACCGGCAACCCGTACGACATGGCTATCGACGGCAAGGGCTATTTCCAGATCAGCCTGCCTTCTGGCGAAAAGGCCTACACCCGCGCCGGCAATCTACAGGTCAATCCAGAAGGCCAGATGGTGACCGACGACGGCTATTTGCTGGAGCCGGCGATCACCATCCCGCAGGACGCGACCAAGGTATCGATCTCCAAGACCGGTCTGGTTCAGGTGACCCAGGCCGGACAGCCCGCCCCGACCACGGTCGGGCAGATCGAACTGGCCAGCTTCTTCAATGAAGCCGGACTGGAAGCCATCGGCGACAACCTGTTGCTGGAAACCGCCGCATCCGGGCCGGCGATCGTCGGGACGCCCGGCGACGCGGGCTACGGCCAGATCATGCAGTCGTACACCGAGGCGTCGAACGTCGACGCGGTCGCTGAGATCAGCGCCCTGATCGTGGCGCAGCGGGCCTATGAGATGAACTCCAAGGTCATCAGCACCGCCGACCAGATGCTGTCCGTCGCCTCGCAAGTTAAGGGCTAGGGCCGTGACCATGATCCGTTCCCTGCTGCTCGCCGCCGCCGTCAGCGCCTTCGCCGGCGCCGCCCTCGCCAACCCGGTCGTGCTGCGCGCCAACCCCGTGGACGACGACGGTCGCGTCACCCTGGGCGACATCTTCGAGGGCGCGGGCGCCGCAGCCAATGTCGCCGTCGCCGAACGCGTCGGTCCTTCTGTCGTGCTGGACGCCGGTCAGCTTCAGGCCCAGGCGCGTCAGGCGGGCCTTGACTGGAGCAATCCCAACGGCCTGCGCCGCGTCGCCGTGCGCCGTTCGGCCGGACCCGTTCAGACCGTGGCCGAGGCCGCGCCGACGGACGCCGTCCAGGCTGCCCAACCTATCGCCCGCGCCGCCTATCGTCCCGGCGCCGCGCCGCAGGTCATCGCCCGCAACGATATGGTGCGCGTCACCTATCAGGTCGGCGGCGTGAACCTGGCCGTTATGGGTAAGGCCATGCGCAGCGCCGGTCTGGGCGAACCAGTGGCCATCATGAACACCACCTCCAACCGCGTCATCGACGCGGTCGCCTCCGGTCCCGGCCAGGCCATCGCCGGCCCCGGCGCCGACATGGCCCGCGCCAATCCCCAACAGTTCGCCGCCCGCTAGGGAATCCAAGTCATGCGTAAAGCCGTCCTGATCCTCGCCGCCCTCGCCCCGCTCGCTGCCTGCTCGACCGTCGCCGAAACGGTGCGCGGTCCGGAACTGGCTCCCATCGGCTATCCGGCCGCCCTGATCCCGGCGCAGCAGGCCTATCTGCCCGCGCGCGAGACCACGCCCGCCAGCGCCAACAGCCTGTGGCGCACGGGCGCCCGCACCTTCTTCGGCGACCAGCGCGCGCGCCATATTGGCGACATCCTAACCGTCAAGATCGACATCGACGACCGCGCCCAGACCCAGAACTCGACCCAGCGCTCGCGCTCCAACGAGATCAATGCCGGCGTCAGCAATCTGTTCGGCTTGGAAAGCAGCCTGGGCCGCGCCTTCCCCGGCGGCTTCGATCCGTCGAAGATGGTTGGCATGGAAGGCGATCTGAAGTCGTCGGGCAACGGTTCGGTCACCCGCGCCGAGAAGGTGTCGCTGACCATCGCCGCCGTCGTCACCGACGTCCTGGCCAACGGCAATCTGGTGATCCAGGGTCGGCAGGAAGTGCGCACCAACCGCGAGGTCCGCGAACTGACCGTCGCCGGCATCGTCCGCCCCGAGGACATCTCATCGGCCAACGCCATCAACCACACCCAGATCGCCGAGGCGCGCATCTCCTACGGCGGTCGTGGCGACGTTAGCCGTGTCCAGGCCCCGCCCGTGGGTCAGGCGCTGGCGGAACGCTTCAGCCCGTTCTGACGCGAGCTGGCCTGCGGGTTGAACTGCAGACGCATAACCGCGTTCAAAGTGAATGCGGTCGTCTGATCTTGCGGTCATAGCCGCGTCTGACGACATTGAAGGCGACGCGGCGCTGCGCGTCGTCGGCGGGGGCTGACACATGATGCTGATTCTCTCCGCCCTGATGGCGGCCGCGATACAGACTGCGCCCGCCGCAGGCTGGACCTGGAGCCTGTACGAGGGCGAGGGACCGATGGTGCTGGCCAACGACATCCCCGACACGGCCAGCCTGCGCGCGACGCTGCAATGCCTGCCGGGTTCGGGCGCCGTTTCGGTCGCGGTCTATGGCGAGGATGCGTCCGCCGGCTTTGCGCGCATCACCTCAGGCGGGGCGACGGCGACCAGCGAGGCGCGCCTCGGGCGTGGCGGCAAGCTGGAGACGGCGATCCCCGTCGAACACCCCGCCTTCTCCGCCTTTGTATCGAACGGCCGGATGACGATCGCCGTCGGCGACGACGCCAGCACGATCACCGTCGAACGTCCGCACATGGCCAAGCTGCGTCGCTTCGCCGATCGCTGCGCCGGCTGAGGGACTCACGCATGCGTCTTCCATTGATATCAGCCTTGATCGCCGTGTCGGCGCTCGCCGCTTGCGCGACCCAGGCCCCGATGCCCGCAGCCGGCTCGGCAGCGACCGCATCGGCCCCCGCGCCCATGCCCGGTCACGACTGGTTCCTGAACACCGATGGGCAGGAGGCCATGCTGGCCTACGGCGTCGCCAACACCGACGAGGTCAAGCTGAAGCTGGCCTGTCAGGCCGGATCGAGCGCGCTGGAACTGACGGCCTCCAGCGACAAGCCGGGCCGCGAAATCTATCTGGAATCCGGCGGCGACACCGAGCGCTATCGCGCCGCATCCGAGCCAGCCGTCGTGCATGACGGCGAACTGCTGACGGCGCAGGCCAAGACCAAGGATCCGGTCTTCCAGCGCTTCCGACGTCTGGGCTGGATCGCCGCCTGGGCTGACGACGAACGTCACGTCTACGCCGCCCATCCCGCCGCAAAGGTGCAAATCGAGCGGTTCTTCACCGTCTGCGGTTGACGCATCGGCTCTGCTCGGCTTGCGTGCCCCTCCTGACAGGAGGGGCGTCATGAAGATTTCTTATCTGGCTATCGCAGCCATTCTTGCGGCTGGTTCGCCGATCGCGGTTGTCGCGCAGACGTTGCCTGCCGCCGTGGCAACCGCCCCGGCAGACGCCGCGCTGAACGCCGTCATCGCCGACTACGAGACCTATCTGAGGTCGGTCGATCCGATCTCGGCAGGCGGCGAGGGCGATGTGGAGGCGATGGGCCGCGTGCCTGACCTGTCGCGTGAGTTTGAACTGGCCCAGCGCGCGCCGCTGGAAGGGTTCGTGCGGCGGCTGACAGCCATCGACCCGGCAAGTCTTTCCCACGCCGGCGGCATCAACCACGCCTTCCTGCTCTATACGCTCAACCGCAGCCTGGAAGGGCTGGATTACGACACCAGCCGCCTGGCGTTCGACTCCGAAGGCGGCCCGGGAACCTGGGCGCTCTACGTCGGCGGCAGCACGCGCCTGAACTCCGTCGCGGAGGCCGAGGCCTATATCAAGCGTATCCGGGGCTTCGGCCAAATCTACGCCCAGACGACCGCCAACGCCCGGCGCGGCCTGGACACCGGCTTGGTCCAGGCCCGATCGGTGACAGAAAGCGCCCTGACGCTGGCGCGAAACGATGTGGCGATCAAGCCGGACGCCGAGCCGCTGCTGAAGCCCCTGTCGACCCTGCCCTCGACAGTGTCTCAAGCGGATAAGGATCGCCTGACTGCAGAGGCGACGGCGGCGGTTTCTGAAACGATCCTTCCGGCGCGACGGGCTTGGCTGGCCTTCCTCGAAAGCGACTACCTGCCCAAGGCGCCGGTCCAGCCGGGCATCGGCAATCGGCCCGGCGGCAAGGAACTCTACGCCTATCTGGTGCGCGGCCACACCACGACTGACCTGACGCCCGACCAGATCCACCAGATCGGTCTGGACGAGGTCGCGCGCATCCGCGCCCGTATGGATTTGGAAATGACGGCGTCGGGCTGGACCGGCGACTTCGCCGGCTTCCTGAACTTCCTGCGCACCGATCCTCAGTTCTATGCAACCAGCCGCGAGGCCCTGTTGCAGCAGGCGTCGGAGATGGCGAAGCGTGCGGATGGCGGCCTGCCGCCCCTGTTCGCCACCCTGCCCCGCCTGACCTACGACGTGCAGCCCGCGCCGCCGCAGATCGAGGAAAACTACACCACCGGCCGCTACAACGGCGGGTCGATGCAGAACGGCGTCGCCGCCCATTACATCGTCAACACGTCCAAGCTGGATCAGCGTCCGCTGTACGAGTTGCCCGCCCTGACCCTGCATGAGGCCGTGCCAGGCCACCACCTCCAGATCGCCTTGCAGCAGGAGGCGCCTGGCCAACCCTATTTCCGCCGCCAGGCCAACGTCAGCGCCTATACCGAGGGCTGGGGCCTGTATGCCGAATATCTGGGCGAGGAGATGGGCTTCTACCGCACGCCTTACGAACGGTTCGGCCGCCTGTCCTATGAGATGTGGCGCGCCTGCCGACTGGTCGCGGACACCGGCCTGCACTGGATGGGCTGGACCGAGGAACAGGCCCGCGCCTGTTTCCGCGACAACTCGGCGCTCGCGCCGCACAATATCGAGACCGAACTTCAACGCTACATCGGCTGGCCCGGTCAGGCCACGGCCTACAAGATCGGCGAAATCCGCCTGCGCGAGATCCGGGCGCGGGCCGAGCGGGAGTTGGGGCCCAAGTTCAACATTCGCACCTTCCACGACGCCCTGCTGGTCGAGGGCCCGCTGCCGCTGGCGCTGCTGGACCAGCGGATGGACGCCTGGATCGCGGAGCAGAAGGCGAAGTAGCAGAAGCGTCGTCTCCTCCCCGCTTCGTGGGGAGGTGGCTCGGAGCGAAGCGGAGAGACGGAGGGGTTCTTAGCCGCATCACAGGCCGCTTGTGGGACTTCAAGAGCCCCTCCACCGCTTTGCGGTCCCCCTCCCCACAAGTGGGGAGGAGACGATGGGCTTACGCCCAGTCCGGCTCCGGCAAACCCTTTGACCGCAGGAATTCCGGGTTGAACAGCTTGGACGCATAGCGCGAGCCGGGATCGCACAGGCAGGTCACGATGGTCTTGCCTGGCCCAAACTCGCGCGCCAGCCGCACCGCGCCGGCGATGTTCACCCCCGCCGATCCGCCCAGCGACAGGCCTTCGTGCTTCACGAGGTCGAACAGGATCGGCAGAAACTCCGCGTCCTCGATCCGATAGGCGTAGTCGGGTCTGAAGCCTTCCAGATTGCCGGTGATGCGGGCCACGCCGATCCCCTCGGTGATCGACGATCCCTCGCCCGTCATCTCGCCCTTGGTGAACCAGTTGAACATGGCCGCGCCCGCTGGATCGGCCAGGGCGATGCTCACATCCGGCTTCTGCTCGCGCAGATAGGCGCCGACGCCGGCGATAGTCCCGCCCGAGCCGACGGCCGAGACGAAGGCGTCGACCTGACCGTTTGTCTGCGTCCAGATTTCGGGGCCGGTCGTGTTGTAGTGGGCCTCGCGGTTGGCGGTGTTGTCGAACTGATTGGCCCAGATGGCCCCGGCCTCTTCGCTGTCGTTCAACTCGGCGGCCAGACGCCCGGAATAGTGGACGAAGTGGTTCGGGCTGGAGAAGGGCGCGGCGTCCACCTCGACCAGGCGGGCGCCCAGCGAACGGATGGCGGACTTCTTCTCTTCGGACTGCGTGCGCGGAATGACGATGACGACCGGATGCCCCAAGGCGGCGCCGACCAGGGCCAGGCCGATGCCGGTGTTGCCGGCCGTGCCCTCAACGATCGTTCCGCCGGGTTTCAGCGCGCCCGACGCCCGCGCGCCCTGCACGATCGACAGGGCCGCGCGATCCTTGATCGAACCGCCGGGGTTCAGAAACTCGGCCTTGCCCAGGATTTCGCAGCCCGTCGCGTCGGACAGGCGGTTCAGGCGCACCAGCGGCGTATTGCCGATCAGGTCGATGACGGATGACGTAGCGGGCACGGTGAGGCTTTCAGGCGAAGGGCGGATCAGGCGGCGGCCTGGCGTTGCCCTAAGTGGATGCCGCACTCGACCTTGTCCATGCCCGACCAACGTCCGGCGCGCGCGTCTTCGCCCTCCTGGACCGCACGCGTGCAGGGCCAGCAGCCGATGGAGGCATAGCCCTGTTCAACCAGCGGATGACGCGGCAGGTCGCGCGCATCCAGCCAGGCCTCCACGTCGTCGGCGTCCCAGTTCGCTAGGGGATTGATCCGCAGCACCCCGTCCAACACCTCGAACGGCTTCAGCTTCGCGCGCGTCGCGGCCTGGTAGCGTTTCCGTCCGGTGATGAGCGCATTGAAGCCCGCCGTCGCCCGCGCCAGCGGCCGCACCTTCCTCAGGTCGCAGCAGGCGTCGGCGTCGGTCTTCCAAAGGTCGGCGCGCGCATCCAGCGTCGCCTTCTCGCCCGCATCCGGCGTCACCAACCGCACGTCGGTCAACCCCAGCGCCTTGGTCAGTTGCGTGCGATAGGACAGCGTCTGAAGGAAATGCTGGCCTGTCTCCAGAAACACCACCGGCACTGTCTTGTCCTCGCCAGCGATGATGTCCAGCAGGGCGGCGGACTCGGCGCCGAAGGACGAGATGGCGCCGACCCGCAGGCCCAGCGCCGGATTTAACGCCGCCTTCAGGATTTCGGACGCGTCCCTGCCCGCCGTCTCACGGTTCAGCCGATCCGCCAGGGCGTCCAGATCGCGGTCGTTGGACGCCGCACGCCGCCGCTGCCAGATCGTCGGTGTGGGATCGACGGCGGGCTGGTAGGCGCCGCTGAACGCTCGGTCCATCCGCTCCCAGGCGGCCGGATCCGCACCCTCGGCCAGTTCCACCGCATAGAAGCCCGAACGCCGCAGGTGTCGCGCCTGATCCGGCAGCACCTTACCCGCGGCGATCAGACGCCCTCTGTAACCGCGCTCTCGCAGCACCGCCGCCAGCGAGAAGCCGCGCCCGTCGCGAAAGGCGTCGAACTCCAACACCAGCGTGTCTTCGCTTGCGGCGGCCGCCTCGACAGCCTCCAGCGGGGTCGTCACCGACAGGCGCAACCCGTTCTGTATGCCCTCAAGCCGTTGCATCGAGCGTCTCATAGATGGCGTCGCGGAAGGGATCGGGTCCGACACGGCGCACCGTGTCGATGAACCGCTCGCCGTCCGTGCGGATTTGCAGATAGCGGTCCAGAGTCCGCTGGATGGCAGGCGCGACCTCGTCGGCAGGCAGGCTCTTGCCGACGATGTCGCCCAGAGCCGCCTGCTCGTCGGGCGAACCGCCGACGGTGATCTGGTAGTATTCCTCGCCCTTGCGATCGACGCCCAGCACGCCGATGTGGCCAACGTGGTGGTGGCCGCAGGCATTGATGCAGCCGCTCATGTTGATGCGGACCGGCCCCAGCGTCTCCTGATAGTCCATGTCCGCCAAACGCTTGGACAGAGCCTGCGCCACCGGGATCGAGCGGGCGTTGGCCAGGCTGCAATAGTCCAGGCCCGGGCAGGCGATGACGTCCGTCGCCAGATCGGCGTTGGCTGTCGCCAGCCCCGCGTCCCGCAACGCCCGCCAGACCGTCGGCACATCATCCAGCTTCACATGCGGCAGAACCAAGTTCTGCTCATAGGCGGCGCGCAGTTCGTCGAACGAATAGCGCTGGGCCAAATCCGCCACCGCGTCCATCTGGTCCGCCGTGATGTCGCCCGGCACGCCGCCAACGGGCTTCAGCGACACCACCATTGAGGCGTAGCCAGACTGACGATGACGGCGGACGTTGTTGCGGGCGAACCGGGCGAAGTCGGGATCGGCCAGCAGGGCGCGGTCGAATGGGGCGCTGGTCTTGGGCTGGGCCTCGAACAACGGCGAGGCGAAATAGGCCTGGATGCGCGCGGCCTCGTCCTGCGGGATCTGCAAATCCTCGCGACGCAGGGTGGCATAGTGCCTGTCCACCTCCACGCGGAAGGCCTCGATGCCCAGCGAGGCGACCAGGATCTTGATCCGCGCCTTGTGGATGTTGTCGCGCCGACCCAGAAGGTTCCAGGCCCGCAGGATGGCGGTCAGATAGGCCAGAAGGTCCGCCGCAGGCACGGCCGGGGCGATCTCCTGGCCGATATGCGGCAGACGTCCCTGCCCGCCGCCGACGAAGACGCGGAAGGCGGTTCCGCCATCCTCGCCCTTGACGATCTGAAGGCCGACATCGTGGGTGCGGATCGCCGCCCGATCCTTCTCGGCCCCGATCACCGCGATCTTGAACTTGCGCGGCAGGAAGCTGAACTCCGGGTGGATGGTCGACCACTGGCGGATGATCTCGCACCAGGGGCGCGGATCCTCGATCTCGTCGTCGGCGGCGCCGGCGAAGACGTCTGTCGTGGTGTTGCGGATGCAGTTGCCGCTGGTCTGGATGGCGTGCATCTCGACCTCGGCCAAGTCGCTGAGGATCGCCGGCAGATCGGTCAGGGCCGGCCAGTTGTACTGGATGTTGCAGCGGGTGGTGAAGTGACCGTAGCCCTTGTCGTAGGTCCGCGCGATATGGCCCAGCCGGCGCATCTGACGACTGCTCATCACCCCATAGGGAATGGCGACGCGCAGCATATAGGCGTGCAGTTGCAGATAGACGCCGTTCATCAGCCGCAGCGGCTTGAACTCGTCTTCGGTCAAGGCGCCGGATGCGCGCCGCGCCACCTGGTCTGAGAATTCCTCAACCCGTTCACGCACCAAGGCGTGGTCGAACTCGTCATAGCGATACATCAGCCCACGCCTCCGACGACGCTGTGACCGACGGTCGGCCCGGCCGAGCGGATGCGCTCCTTAAGTCGGTCACGGCCTGACGGCGTGCGGTCCTGAACGTCGAACAGATAGGGATTCACGAAGACGTCCGGCCGCCCGGCGACATCAGCCAGCACGACCTCGGCCGCTGTCTCGTCCAGCACCGAAGCCTGGTCGATGTGCTCGACCGGCTTGTTGCCGACGCCTGCATAGATGACGCGACCGTCCGACAGGCGGTTTGCGGTCACGATCTTCACGCCGCGACCTCCGTCCGCGTCTCGACCGACGCCGAGAAGGCCGCCGTCTCGCCGACGAACAACAGGGCCGGGCCGGTCAGGTCGGCGCCGCGCACCAGGGCGCCCAGCCCGTCCAGACGCCCGGTCAGAACCCGCTCGTCCGGGCGGCTGCCGTTCTCGACAATGGCGACGGGCGTCGAGGGCGAGCGACCCGCCGCAATCAGGCGCGCAGCCGTCTCCTCGGCTCGGTCCGTGCCCATATAGATGGCCAAGGTGTGGTTCGTTCCGGCCAGCCGCGTCCAGTCGGCCTCGACGCCGCCCGACTTGGCCTGGGCGGTCACGAAGGTGACGGCCTGGGCGTGGTCGCGGTGGGTCAGGGGGATGCCCGCCGAGGCCGCGCAGGCCAGGGCCGCCGTCACACCGGGCACCACGAAGACCAGCACGCCGGCCGCCCGCATGGCCTCCAGCTCCTCGCCGCCGCGACCGAAGACGAAGGGATCGCCGCCCTTCAGTCGCACGACCCGATGACCGGCGCGGGCCTCCTCGATCATCAGGGCCTCGATCTGATCCTGCGGCACCGAATGCTCGCCGCGCGCCTTGCCCACATACAGCCGCTTGGCGTCGCGCCGCGCCCGTTCCAGCACCGCCTCGGGCACAAGACGGTCGTGGATGATGACGTCGGCGTCCTGCAACACCCGCAGCGCCTTCAGGGTCAGCAGTTCCGGGTCGCCCGGCCCTGCGCCGACGATATGGACCACGCCCGTCTCCGGCGCGGCGACGTTCAGCAGGCGCAGCATCTCGCGCCGCGCCTCGGCCGTCCGACCTTCCGCCGCCAGCGTCACGGCCGGACCCCGGAAGGCCTTCTCCCAGAAGCGACGGCGCGCCATGAAGTCCGGCACACTGGCCTTGACCGTATCGCGCAACTCGCGCGCCAGCCGCGCCACATTCGCCAGTCCGGCGGGCAGCACGCCCTCGATGGCCGTGCGGATATCCCGCGCCAGAATGGGCGCCGATCCGCCGGTCGCCACGCCGATCACCACCTCGTCGCGGTCGATCAGGGCCGGGGTCTGGAAATCGCTCAGATGGGGCTTATCAACAACATTGACCTGGGCCCCTGCCGCCCGTGCGAGATGGCCCAGCCGCGTCAGCTCGTCCGCATCGTCCAGCGCCATAAACACCAGCCGTGCGCCGGCCAGTTCGTCAGCATCTGGCGCACGCAGCACCGGCTCCGGCGCCGTCAATGGCGTCTCGATCTTGGGCGGCGCGCCGTCGGGCGCGAACCACATCACCTCGGCGGGCGTGTTCAGGAACAGTCGCAGCTTGGCCAACGCCGGCTCGCCGCCGCCGATGATCACGATCTTTGCGGCCTCCAGCGGAATGGAGGCGAGAAATACACGCATCGTCTTGCTTTCTGGGCCGTCGGGAGAGGAAACAGGGACGACGGCAGGGCGCGAACCTTCGTCTTCCCCGTCCAGAGCCGCAAACCAGATTGCCTTTGTCTCGCTGATAGGATTTCTATCCGCGATGGCCCGTCCCCTGCTCCCGCTCAACGCCTTGCGCGCCTTTGAGGCCGCCGCGCGGCATCTGAACTTCTCGCGCGCCGCCGACGAGCTGTCGGTCACGCCCGGCGCGGTCAGCCAGCAAATCCGTCTGCTGGAAGACATCGTCGGCGGGCCGCTGTTCGTGCGCGAGGCGCGGGGCCTGCAACTGACCGACCTGGGCCGCTCGTCCGTGCCGCTGCTGCGCGAGGGGTTCGAGCGGCTGATGGACGCCTCGGCCCTGCTGCGCGAACCGCCGCGCAGGAAACAGGTGTCGATCAGCGTGGCGCCCGGCTTCGCCTCCAAATGGCTGATGCCGCGCATGGACGACTTCCATACCGCCCATCCCGAGATCGAACTGTGGATCTCGGCAGACATGGAGCCGGCGGACCTGAGCGAGGGCAAGGTCGATCTGGCGGTGCGCTACGGTCCCGGCGACTATCCCGGCCTGACGGTCGATCGGCTGATGACCGAGACGGTTCTGCCTGTCTGCGCCCCATCGCTGATGGATGGCGAAAAACCAATCCGCAAACCGGCCGACCTGATCGGACATACTCTGCTGCATGACATGTCCAATGATGGCGACCCCAGCCGACCGGATTGGGCGATGTGGCTCAAGGCGCGGGGTATCCGTCACCCCGACCCGCGTCGAGGCTCACGGTTCAATCAGTCGGGCCTGCTGATCGAGGCCGCCATATCGGGGCGCGGCGTGGCTCTGGCTAAACGGACCCTGGCTCAAGCCGACTTGGCGTCCGGCCGTCTGGTCGCGCCCTTCCCTGACGGGTCCGAGGCGGTCGGCTTCGCCTA
Organism: Brevundimonas vesicularis NBRC 12165; assembly: GCF_001592205.1. Lineage (GTDB taxonomy): Bacteria > Pseudomonadota > Alphaproteobacteria > Caulobacterales > Caulobacteraceae > Brevundimonas > Brevundimonas vesicularis. The sequence continues at coordinate 80,537 of NZ_BCWM01000008.1, forward strand.
CTATGTCGTGCAGCCCCGCGACCGGCCTCCGTCGCCCAGCGCCACCGCCTTCGTCGGCTGGCTGAAGAAACAGGCCGTGGATCACGACAATACGATGGGTCAGTTGTAGGGTTCATTGCACCGCAGACTGGCGGCGCAGAAAAGGGACATCCGCCATGGCTGACGACAAGGCCCCTCGCCTCGCGGTCCTGATCGATGCGGAGAATGCTTCCGCCCGCATCGCAGAGGCGCTGTTCAGCGAAATCGCCACCTTGGGCGAGGCCTCGGCACGACGGATCTACGGCGACTTCGCCAGCCCGCAGATCGCCGGCTGGACGCGGGTCCTGGCCCGTTTCGCCATCCAGCCCCAGCAGAATTTCGCCAACACCAAGGGCAAGAACTCGGGCGACATCGCCTTGGTGATCGATGCGATGGACCTGCTGCATTCAGGGCGATTCGACGGTTTCTGCCTGGTGTCGTCGGACGCCGACTTCACCCGACTGGCGGCTCGCATCCGCGAAGAAGGCGTCGATGTCTATGGTTTCGGCGAGCAGAAGACGCCCGAAAGCTTCCGTCAGGCCTGCACCCGTTTCATCTATACAGAGAACCTGATTGCGCCGGTTCCGGTCGACGCCGGCGCCAAGTCGCCCGTCGCCGAAGCGCCGGCGACCAAGCGCAAGCCGTCCGAGGCCGCGCGCCTGATCGCAGCCATCATCGCCGACATGGACGAGGACGGCGACGGATGGGTCGCGGTGGGCGGTATCGGCAATCGGCTGCGCAACGCCCATCCCGACTTCGACCAGCGCACCTATGGCTACGCCAAGCTGTCGGACCTGATCCGCGCCACCGGCCGGTTCGAGGTGGAGACCGGCGAACGCGGGGCGATGCGGATTCGCGACCGCGCCTGATCTACGCTCTGGCGGCCTGACTGGCCGACACGCCCAGGGCCTGAAGCGCAGCGGCTGTGATGTGTTCGGCGTTCAGGCCGGCCTGGGCGTACATGGCCATCGGCGCATCCTGGTCCTGGAAGATGTCGGGCAGGTTCAGGGTGCGGATCTTGAGTCCACCATCCAGCGCGCCCTTTTCGGCCAGCAGTTGCAGCACGAAGGCGCCGAAGCCGCCCATGGCGCCTTCTTCGACCGTGATCAGGGCCTCGTGCTCGCGCGCCAGACGCAGGATCAGATCGGCGTCCAGCGGCTTGGCGAAGCGGGCGTCGGCGACGGTGGCCGACACGCCCTTGGCCGCCAGCATGTCCGCCGCCTTCAGCGATTCCTGCAGACGGGTGCCCAGGCTGAGGATGGCGACCGAAGTCCCCTCTCGCACGATCCGGCCCTTGCCGATCTCAAGCGGCGCAGCGAGTTCCGGGATCTCCACGCCCACGCCGTCGCCGCGCGGATAGCGGAAGGCGCTGGGCCGGTCGTCGATGGCCAGCGAGGTCGAAATTATCGCCGCCAGTTCGGCCTCATCCGCCGCCGCCATCAGCACCATGCCAGGCAGCGCGCCCATGAAGCCGATGTCGAAGGATCCGGCGTGCGTAGCGCCGTCCGACCCAACCAGGCCCGCCCGATCCATGGCGAAACGCACCGGCAGCGACTGGATCGCCACGTCGTGGACCACCTGGTCGTAACCGCGCTGAAGGAAGGTCGAATAGATCGCGCAGACCGGCTTCATGCCGTCCGCCGCCAAACCGGCCGCGAAGGTCACCGCGTGCTGTTCGGCGATGCCGACGTCATACGTCCGCTCAGGGAAGGCCTGGCCGAACAGGTCCAGACCCGTGCCGGACGGCATGGCCGCCGTGATCGCCACGATCGACGGATCGACCTTGGCGTGTTTGATAAGCTCGGTTCCGAACACCTTGGTATAGCTGGGCGCGTTGGAGATGGCCTTGGCCTGCTTGCCCGAGACCACGTCGAACTTGACGACCGCATGCAGTTTGTCGGCGCTGCTTTCGGCGGGGGCGTAGCCCTTGCCCTTCTGCGTCACGACGTGGACCAGCACCGGACGGTCCTCGATGGCGGCCGCCTTCTTCAGGATCGGGACCAGATTGTCCATGTCGTGGCCGTCGATGGGGCCGACGTAGTAGAAGCCCAACTCCTCGAAGAAGGTGCCGCCGGTGACCATGCCGCGGGCGTATTCCTCGGCCTTCTTGGCCGCCTTGCGGAAGGGGCGCGGCAGGTGCTGGGCCACCGTCTTGCCCAGGCGGCGGACGTTCTGATAGGCGCCGCCCGACACCAGGCCGGCCAGATAGGCGCTCATCCCGCCAACCGGCGGCGCGATCGACATGTCGTTGTCGTTCAGGATGACCATCAACTGGCCGCTGGTGGCCTCGGCGGCGTTGTTCATCGCCTCATAGGCCATGCCGGCCGACATAGAGCCATCGCCGATGACGGCCACCACGCGGTTCTTCTCGCCCTTCTGGTCGCGCGCGGCGGCGAAGCCCAGGGCGGCGCTGATCGAGGTCGAGGCGTGGGCGGCGCCGAACGGATCGTATTCGCTCTCGCTGCGCTTCGTGAAGCCCGACAGACCGCCGCCCTGTCGCAGGGTGCGGATGCGGTCGCGCCGCCCGGTCAGGATCTTGTGCGGATAGCACTGATGCCCGACGTCCCAGATCAGGATGTCCTTCGGCGTCTCGAACACATGGTGCAGCGCCGTGGTCAGCTCGACCACGCCCAGACCCGCACCCAGATGGCCGCCGGTGACGGACACGGCGTCGATCGTTTCTGCCCGCACCTCCTGCGCCAGTTGTTTCAACTGGGCGATATCGAAGTCCCGCGTGTCGGCGGGCGTCTTGACGGTGTCGAGTAGCGGGGTGTCGGGCATCAGCCGTAAAACCTTGGAAAGTCTGGTCGATCAACCCGCAGGTCGTTTCAACGTTTCGTATCAGGACCGGCGCTTTAGCACAAAGTCCACGCTGGCCCTGAGGATTTCGGCCTCCTCGCCGAACGGCTCCAAATGCGACCGGGCCTGGTTTGCGAGATGCGCGACCCTTTGCCGCGCCGCCTCCAGACCAAGCAGGGTGACGAAGTTGGTCTTGCCCAGGGCGGCATCCTTGCCTCCGGCCGCCTTGCCCATTTCCTCGGCCGAGCCTTCGGCGTCCAGCAGGTCGTCGACGATCTGATAGGCCAGGCCGACATCGTGGGCGAAGTTGATCAGAGCATGGCGATGCTGGGCCGAGGCGTCGGCGATGATCAGCGGGATTTCGAAGGCGTAGGCGAACAGGGCGCCGGTCTTCAGCCGCTGCATTCGCGCTACGCCGCCCAGGTCGTCGCGCACGCCCAGCAGATCGATCATCTGACCACCCGCCATACCCCGCGCGCCCGACGCCAGCGACAGCCGCGCCGCCAGTTCGCAGCGCACGGCCGCATCTTCGTGGGTGTCTTCGTGCAAGATGATGTCGAAGGCGGCCGTCTGCAGCGCATCACCGGCTAGCACCGCCGTCGCCTCGTCATAGGCCCGGTGAACGGTCGGCCGGCCGCGGCGCACGTCGTCGTCGTCCATGCACGGCAGGTCGTCGTGAACCAGGCTGTAGGCGTGCACGCATTCCAGCGCGCAGGCGGCGCGGAGGACCGACCGCTCATCGATGTCGAACAGGCGTGCGGCCTCCAATGCGAAGAACGGCCGCAAGCGCTTGCCAGGACCCAGCGCCGCATAGCGCATCGCCTCGGTCAGACGAGATTCCGGCCCCTCGGCGCGCGGCAGCAGTTCATCCAGCGCGACCGTGACCAGATCGGCGACCTCAGCCACGCGATCGATCACCGCCTGTTCCGGCGAGTTCGCGGCGATGACGCGGTTCACGAGAACCGGCTCCAGACCAGGCTCGAAGACGACACTGGGATCATTCGAATGACGCCGCCTCGATGCCCTTAGCCTGGCCGTCGGGGCCGACCACGATCTTTTCCACCCGCAATTGAGCCGCCTTCAGCCGCGCCTCGCAGTGGGCCTTCAGCTTGGCGCCCTCTTCATAGAGGGCGATCGATTCCTCCAGCGGCGCCTGACCGGATTCCAGGCGAGAGACGATGGTCTCCAGGCGCTTCAGGGCATCTTCGAAGCTGAGATCGGCGGGGATGGCGGCGGCGGTGTCGGTCATGGCGCGGACCCTAGAGGCGCGCGCGGGGCGCATCAACGTCAGAAGCGGCTATCGCTTCTCGTAACGACGCTGCGACCAGTATTTGAAACCCTGGTTCTGGACCAGTTTCCAGCCGTCGGCCTTCAGCGCGCGGCCGACCATGTGGTTGAAATAGCCATGGGCGAAGACCAGCACGTCCTGCCCGCTTTCGGCGCGCGCAATCAGCTTTTGCGCCGCCTGATCGGCGCGCGCCTCGGCTTGGGCACGGGTTTCCTGGCCGCCGTGATGATCGAAGGCGTGCCACCAGAAGCGCGACACCACGCCCCACCATTTGGGCGACAGCTTGATCCATTCCGGAATCGGAGGCGGCGGCAGGGGCGCCTCGATGAACATGACGTCGGCTGTGACCTCGCGCCCGGCGACGACCGCAGCGGCGGTTTCCTGGGCGCGCTGACGGGTCGAGGCGTAGATGGCCCCAGCCCCTTGGGCCGCCGCAACCAGTTCGGGCGGCGGCGTCTGACCGGCCAGCAGGCCGCCGATCTCATACTTCGCCCACCAGTCGCCGTACTGGCGCGCAGAGATCAGGCATTTGCGCGACAACGCCGGCTCGCCATGACGCGTCAGGATGATGGCGCCGGGACGGACAGCGACAAGCGCGCCGACGGACGGCGCCGCATCTGGCGGGGACACGGACGGTTCGGTCGAATCGAGGGACAGGGCGGGGGCTGACATGACAAACGGACGGGCCTTTGGTTTCAAGGCGTTAAGCGTCCTCAGTCCTCCCCGAGCGCAGCGACGTGGGCGACCGCAGAGCGGCCTAGTCCTTCAAGGTCGTAACCGCCCTCAAGCGCCGACACAACCTTGCCCGAACAGGTCCGACGCGCGACCTCCAGAATCGCGCGCGTCGCCCAGGCGAAATCTTCGGCCTCCAGCGACTGATGCGCCAGCGGATCGCGCCGGTGAGCGTCGAAACCGGCCGAGATCAGGATCAGGTCCGGCCGGAACGATTCCAGCGCCGGCATCAATCCGCCAGCGAAGGTCGCACGCCAGTTCTCGCGCGCCGCATGGGGCGCGACCGGGGCGTTGACGATATTGCCGACGCCCATCTCGGACGCCGCGCCCGTGCCGGGATAGAGCGGCATCTGGTGGATGGAGGCCAGGAACAGGCTGTCGTCGTCTTCGAACGCCGCCTGGGTGCCATTGCCGTGGTGAACATCGAAATCGACCACCGCCACCCGCGCCATCCCTCCGGCCTGAGCCGCACGCGCCGCAACGGCGACGGAGGAGAACAGGCAGAAGCCCATGGCCCGATCCGGCTCGGCATGGTGACCCGGCGGGCGCACGGCGGCGAAGGCGCGATCCATCTCGCCCCGCGCTACGGCTCGCACCGCATCGATCGCCGCCCCCGCCGCCAGACGCGCGGCCGGTACGCTGCCGGGCGACAGGACGGTGTCGGCATCGAGCTGGACCATGCCAGCGACCGGCGAGGCGTCCAGAAGGCGTGCGACATAGGCGGCCGGATGCACCCGCTCGAGATCCACAACCTCGGCCTGGGTCGCGACGCGCCGGTCGCGGACCAGGCCTGCGTCGTCCAGAGCATCCAGCACCGCCCTCAACCGCTCGGGGCTTTCGGGATGGCCCGCGCCCGGCGCGTGGGACAGCATGGACGGATGGGTGAAGATCGGAAGGTGGGTCATGGCAAAGTCGTCATTTCTCAGATGCGCCTTGCGGCCAGCCTATCGCAAACCGATTTGCAGGGCGACGAAGCAAGCTTGAGGAGATCGTCATGAAGGCTATTGGCACGACCGGCCCCCGCCCCGCGACAGACCCTGCCGCGCTCACGCTCTTCGACACGCCCGAACCGGACCTGCGCCCCCGCGACCTGCTGGTTGAAGTAAAGGCGGTCAGTCTCAATCCGGTGGACACGAAGGTCCGCTCCAGCCGGACGCCAGAAGACGGTCAGCCAAGCATTCTCGGCTATGACGCGTCAGGGGTGGTGATCGACACCGGCGATGAAGTCAGCCTGTTCAAGGTTGGAGACGAAGTATTCTACGCCGGCCAGATCGATCGGCCGGGGTCCAACGCAGAGCGCCAAGCTGTCGACGAGCGGATCGTCGGCCCGAAGCCCAAGTCCTTGACGTTTGCAGAAGCGGCGGCCCTCCCGCTGACGGTGATTACGGCTTGGGAATTGCTGTTTGACCGCCTGAAGGCCGGCAAGGATGAAGACGAGACCTTGCTGATCGTCGGCGGGGCGGGCGGCGTCGGCTCGGCCCTGATCCAGATCGCCCGCGCCGTCACAAGTTTGCGTGTTGTCGCCACGGCCTCGCGTCCTGACACCCGCCAATGGTGTCTCGACCTGGGCGCGCACGCGGTGGTCGATCACTCCGGCCCGCTAGACGAGGCTCTAACTGCAGCTGGCGAACGCGCGCCCAAATATATTGCATCCCTGACCCACACGCAGGCGCATTTCGAAGCTCTTGCACGCGCGGTCGGCGTGCAAGGCGTGATTGGCTGCATCGACGACTTCAAGGGGCTGCCGATCGAGCTCTTGAAACAAAAGTCGGCAGGATTTGTCTGGGAATTCATGTTCACCCGCTCCCTCGAACAGACGCCGGACATGATCGCGCAGCACCAACTCCTATCGGAGGTCTCTCGCCTGGTTGATTCTGGCGCCTTGCGCACCACCCTGACCGAGAACCTGGGCCGGCTGTCGGTGGAGAATCTGCTTAAGGGGCACAGACAACTCGAAAGCGGATCAACCATCGGCAAGGTCGCGCTAGACGGTTTCTGAAGCTATTGGCGGATCATGACCGAGATCGTGATCCGCCCTGCCCGCCCCGAAGACGCCGCCGCCTTGGGCGCCCTGGGCCGTCAGACCTTTATCGACACCTTCGTCGAGGGGTTCGGCATCCCCTATCCCGAGGCGGACCTGAACGCGTTTCTGGACGCCAGTTTCGATCTGGAACCGACGCTAAAGAAGTTGGCGGAGCCCGACTGCGCCTGGTGGGTGGCGGACCGCGACGGCGAGTTGCTGGCCTTCGCCAATGCGGGTCCCAATGGCCTGCCCCACCCCGAGGCCAGACCGTCGCACATGGAACTGCGCCGGCTCTACGTGTCCAAGGCGGCGCAAGGTCTGGGGCTGGGAACCAAACTGCTGAAGCTGTCTATGGACTGGATGCAAACCCACACGGACGGGCCGCTGTGGATCGGTGTCTGGAGCGGCAACGACAAGGCCCAGCGCCTCTACGCCGCCTACGGCTTCGAAAAAGCCGGAGAATATGACTATCCCGTCGGCGCCTGGCGCGACCGCGAGTTCATCTTGCGGCGCGGCTGATCCCGGTTCACACCCCTCTTATGCTCCTGCCCTTCTTTACCGCGCTGCGCGACGCCAAGGTTCCGGTGTCGATGAAGGAATGGCTCCATCTGATGGAGGCCATGGATCGCGACGTGGCCGGACGCGAGGTCGAGGCTTTTTATCACCTGTCGCGCGCGGTGCTGATCAAGGACGAGAAACACTATGACCGGTTCGATCAGGTGTTTGGAACGGTGTTCAAGGGCGTCGAGTCCGTCGGAACGGGCGAAGACCTGACCACCGACATTCCCGAGGACTGGCTGCGGCTGCTGAACGAAAAATATCTGACCGACGAGGAAAAGGCCCAGATCGAGGCGCTGGGTGGGTTCGACAAGCTGATGGAGACGCTGAAGAAGCGTCTGGAAGAGCAGAAGGAGCGACACTCGGGCGGCTCGAAATGGATCGGCACGGGCGGGACCAGCCCCTTCGGACACGGCGGCTATAACCCCGAAGGCGTTCGCATCGGCGGTCCGGGCAAGCATGGCCGGGCGGTCAAGGTCTGGGAAAAACGCGAGTTCAAGAACCTGGACGACACGGTTGAACTGGGCACCCGCAATATCAAGGTGGCGCTACGTCGTCTGCGCCGTTTCGTCCGACAGGGGGCGCCCGACGAACTGGATATCGACGGCACCATCGACGGCACGGCGCGTCAGGGCTGGCTGGACATCCAGATGCGGCCCGAGCGGCGCAATACGATCAAGGTGCTGCTGTTCCTCGACATCGGCGGGTCGATGGACGGTCACATCAAGCTGGTTGAGGAGCTGTTCTCGGCGGCCAAGACCGAGTTCAAGAACCTGGAGTTCTTCTACTTCCACAACTGCCTCTACGAAGGCGTCTGGAAGGACAATCGCCGCCGCCACACGGAGCGTATCCCGACGTGGGATCTGCTTCACAAATACCCCGGCGACTGGCGCGCCATCTTCGTCGGCGATGCGACGATGAGCCCCTATGAGATCACCATGCCTGGCGGCTCCGTCGAGCACTGGAACGAGGAGGCCGGCGCCGTATGGATGAAGCGGGCGCGCCAGCAGTGGGAGAAGTCGGTCTGGCTCAATCCCGTTCAGGAGCGGTACTGGGATTACACTGCCTCCGTCGGCCTGTTGCGCGAGGTCATGGAGCAGCGGATGTTCCCCCTGACGCTCGAAGGCCTCGACAAGGCGATGCGCGCCCTGACAAGGTAGGGGAGATGTTCGGGCGACCGCCTGCAACTTCACGAAGGGTCCGACCATGATCGCCGCCGCCTTCGCCTTGCTGATCCTCCAACAAGCTGCGCCGACGGTCGTGTGGGATGCGCCCGCGCCGGAGGCGGTCGATGAAACGCCGGCGCCGCCGATCGAGCACAATGTGCCTGCCTGGGGCCTGGCCGATCCCTTTGGCTTCGAGCGCGCACGGTGCAGCCCGCTGGTGCGAGGCCAGAAGTCCATGGCCGAGTGTCAGACCGAGGTGCGCGAACAACTGGGCATCGCCATGGGGTCAAACCTGCCTGAGGCCCTGCGTCCCAGCGGAATGGCCGGCGACTGCCAGATGATCCGGGCCAGCGCCGCAGGCTCGGACTATGCGGTCCAGTGCGGCCCGCAGTCTCGCACGGCGGCCGCGCCCTCGAGCCTGCGAGAAATGGATTGTCGTCCGCGTCCGGTCGAGGGCGGGTTCAGCTCTGAGTGCCGCCCGGTCGATGGAGCCGACAAGAAGGGGCTGTCGCTGACCCTGTGGGGCGACAAGGATTGATCGAAAAGAAAAGCGCCGCCCGCTTTCGCGGACGGCGCTTCGCATCTTCGCGCATTCTAGGGAAGCTTAGGCCTTGTCGCGCAGGCTGTCCTTGACGCCGCCGACAGTATTCTGGACCTTGCCTTCGACCTGATCGGCCTTGCCTTCGGCCTGCATCTTGGTGTCGCCGGTCACCTTGCCGACGCCTTCTTTAATCTTGCCACCGATGTTCTTGGCGGCGCCTTCGATACGGTCATGGTCAGCCATGGAAATCTCCTAATTTTCATCGCCGCGACGTAACGTTGCGGTTCGAAAAATAAACGACTTCGCTAATGGCCTGTTCCGTAAGGCTTAGCTTGGACGACGTAGCCAGACGGCGACAGCCCAGGCGTGAGAATCGTGACGCAAGCGCGAGATGGCGAAGGTCGGATCCAGCCACACCAGCGTGTGATCGTCCTCACATTTTGCATCGGGATTTTCGGCCGCCACAGTCGCCGTCCAGAAGCCGCCGACATTGTTCACCGGCTCGCGCGTCGAACGCACGAAGTACTGGCTGGCCTCGGCGATGCGGTTCAGCGGCGCGACCGTCAAGCCGGTTTCCTCGACGAATTCGCGGATCAGCGCCTGAACCTCGGTCTCTTCCAGATCCAAGCCGCCGCCGGGAAGATCGAAATAGGGGCCGGCCTCGCGTTCGACGCGCACACAGGCGATCAGGCCGTCGCGCTCGACGATGCCGAACGCGGTGGCGCGGTGACGATAATCCGAAGCGGGTTTGCGAACGCCGAACTGCAGCATGATGAAAACCGACCCTAGAGGTCGAACGACAACCTAGCGCGCACACCCTTGTGGGCGCCGTCGAACTCGACCGCCGACCGCAGGCCAGACGCCATGGCGGAAATGATCTTGCCGCCCAGACCCGTGCCCTTTGGCGTTCCATCGCCCATGCCGGGACCATCGTCCTCGACCGTCAGCATCACGCGATGGTCCGTCTCGCGGCGCAGATGGATGCGAATCTCGCCGCCCTGTCCCGGCGCATAGGCGTATTTGACCGCGTTGGTGACCAGTTCGGTGACGATGACGCCGATGGAGACGGCCTGATCGGTCGTGACCGACAGGGGTTCGGCGTCCAACGTCAGTTTGGGCGATCCTTCGTCTGGCCCGATGGACTTGGACAGTTCGTCCATCAGCCCGACCAGATATTCGTCCATCGCCACGTGGCTCATGTCGCCGGACGTGTAGAGGCGGCGGTGAACATGGGCGACGGCCTCGATGCGCGCCTGCGATTCGCGCAGCGCGTCCTTGGCGCCCTGATCGGTGACGTGGCGCATCTGCAACGACATGAAGCTGGACACCAGCTGCAGCGAGTTGCCGACGCGGTGGTTCACCTCACGCAGCATCGCCTCGGCCCGATCGCGCGCTCGGCGGATTTCTTCCTGCGCCAGTTCGTTCTCGCGCTCCAGCCGACGGCGCGACAGGGCGTCCTCGAGCGCCGAGCGCAACAGGGAGGTGAAATCCTCCGAGACGTCCTTGATCACGTAGTCCGCCGCGCCCGCTCGAAGGGCGGCGACGGCGATCCGCCCATCCTGCGCACCCGTCACATAGACGACGGGGGGCGGCGCCGTCAGGGCCAGAATGTCCGGCAGGACGTCCAGCCCGTCTCGCGTCGGCATATAATGGTCCAGCGCGCAGACGTCGAACTCGTCCTGCTGCAACAGATCCAGCCCCGCATCGCCGTCGGGCGCGCAGGTGACGGCGTAGCCGTGACGCCCCAGTTCCTTCTCGACCAGTCGGGACAGACCCCGATCATCGTCGATGTAGAGCAGGCGGATGGGCTGGGACGCGTCGATCGTCAGATCTCCGGCGCCTGGATCACCGACAGGAACAGACCCAACTGACGGATGGCGCCGGCGAAGGATTCATAATCCACCGGCTTGGTGATGTAGACGTTGCAGCCCAGGTCGTAGCAACGCTGGATTTCGACCTTGTCGTCCGTGGTCGTCAGCACCACGACCGGAGCCCGCTTCAGACGGTCGTTGGCCTTCACCTTTTCCAGAATGTCCGTACCCGACATATCGGGCAGGTTGAGGTCGAGCAGGATCAGGAGCGGGCCATTGGCGAGGATTTCGTCGCTGAACAGATAGTCGAGCGCCGCACCGCCCTCATCGAAATGCTTGATCTCGTTGTTGATGTTGGCCCGGCGGATGTTCTTTTCGATCAGCTTGGCGTGGCCGTGGTCGTCTTCGACCATGATGATTTTGACGGGTTGCGTCACAGCGCGCCTCCGGGTTCAGACAGGATCAGTCGTTTGGGGAATTTCAGCAGGAAAGTCGAGCCTTTGCCCAGTTCGGACTCGACGTCGATGGTCCCGCCCAGGCGGCGCACGCTGTTTCTAACGAACGCCAGCCCCAGACCTTCGCCGGAACGGTCCTGTTTTCCCGAGCGGCGGAACAGCTCGAAGATCCGCTCATGGTCACGCGGGGCGATGCCCCGGCCGTTGTCGGCGACCCGGTAGACGACCCAGCCGCCCGGCACGTCTTCGCCCGACACGACAATTTCGCCTGGCCGGTCGTGATCCAGATATTTGACGGCGTTGTCGATCAGGTTGCCGACGATCTGCTCCATCGAAATACGGTCGCTTTCGATTTCGGGCAGCGACTGCACATCGATGCGGGCGCCCGAGGCTTCGGTCTGGTGATGGACGCTGTTGGCGATGTTCTGAGCCATCGTCGTCATGTCCAGCGGTTCTGGAAGCAGGTTGCGGCGACCTTCGCGCGACAGCTTCAGGATGGCGTTGATCAGCCGGTCCATCTTCTCGGTCGAGGCGCGGATGAAGCCGATCGCCTCAGGCATTTCCTCGCGGACGGCTGTGACGATCTCGGGATCGACCACGCGCGTCTTTTCCGCTTCGTAGATCGCCTTGTCGACGATCTTGCCCGCCTGCTCCAGTTCGGAGGTGTAGCCCATCACGTTGACCAGCGGCGCGCGCAGGTCGTGGCTGACGATATAGGCGAAGCGTTGGATTTCCTCGTTCGCGCGCATCAGGTCGCCGGTGCGCTCGCGGACCTTGTCTTCCAGGCTGGCGTTGGCGGCGTCCAGGGTCGCGCGGGCGGACTGGATCTCGGCCACGTAACGCCGCACCAGCCAGGCCGAGAGCAGAGCCAGAACGAGAACCAGAAGCCCCGCGATGGCGTTCATCGTGACGGTCAGGAAGCCAAAACGCTCCGAGGCCCGACGTCGACTGTCGATCCTGTCGGACTTCAGCTTGTCGAACCTCTCGATGGCGGCTCGGAGTTCGTCCATATACTGTTTGCCTTCGCCAGACCGCACGGCCTGGATCGACTGCCCGATCCGACCCTGCCGCGCCAAGGCGACGGTGCGCTCCATCTCGTCCCATTTCCTGTCACCCAGACGGTGAATGGGTTCGACGGTGTCTTTCAGCGTCGGATCGAGGGCTGCGCCCTCATCCAGAAACGCCAGAGCGGGCTCCATGTCGGCCCTGGAGTCACGATAGGGCTGTAGAAAATCGCTTCGCCCCGTCAGCAGAAAACCGCGTTGCGACGTTTCAGCGTTCAGGCTCGCAATGAGAACCGTGCGTGCGGCGCGCCGCATCTGCTGAGCATGCTCGATGGTCTTGTTCAACGCGACGGTGCGCTGGATCATCACGAAGGTCGTCGCATTGACCACGATCAGCAATCCGAACGCCAGGATCAGCATGGCCGAGATCGACCGGGCCAACGACGGCGTACGCATGAAGTCGCGCAGGCGCGACCATTGGGATCGGGGGTTCGGACTCATGACGGCGGAGCTTTAGCGGGGTGCGTCGCCGCGTCAAACGTCAAACTGCCAAGTCGGCGGGATCAGACCTGGCCGAGGGTCCGCAACCGGGCCTTGGGGTGGATCTCGTTCTGGCTCATCACGACGGTCTGGCCGCGGAAGCGTTCGATGATCGAGCGCACATAGGGCCGCGTCATCGGCCCGGTCAGCAGCACCGGATTTTCGCCCGTCATGGCGATCCGCTCGAAGGTGTCGCGAACGGCGCGGATGAAGTCCTGAAGGCGCGACGGCGCCATCGCCAGCTGCTTGTCCTCGCCATTGCCGATCAGGCTTTCGGCGAAGGCGTTTTCCCATTCCGGCGACAGGGTGACGATGGGCAAGGCACCCTCGCCGTCCTTGTTCTGCCAGCACAGTTGGCGGCCCAGGCGCGCACGAACGTGTTCGACCAGGGTGGTGACGCTGGAACTGTGCGGCGCAGCCTCGGCAAGGCCTTCCAGAATGGCCGGCAGGTCGCGAATCGACACCTTCTCACGCAGAAGCGATTGCAACACCCGCTGCAGCGTCGTGACGGTGACCACGCTGGGCACCAGTTCTTCGACCAGCTTCTTTTCTTCGGCGCCCAGTTCCTTCAGCAGCTTCTGCACCTCCGCGTAGGACAGCAGATCGGCCATATTGTCTTTCAGGATCTCGGTCAGATGGGTCGTCAGGACCGTCGACGGATCGACCAGCGTATAGCCCCGGAACGTCGCCTCCTCGCGCAGACCTTCCTCGATCCAGGTCGCCGGCAGGCCGAAGGCCGGTTCGCGCATATGCTCGCCCGGAAGCTCGACCTGGCTCCCCGCCGGATCCATCGCCATCAGGTGGCCCAGCCGCACTTCGCCCGCGCCCGTCTCCATCTCCTTGATGCGGATGGCGTAACCCTGGGTCGGCAGGCGCATGTTGTCGAGGATGCGCACCTGGGGAATGACGAAACCGTATTCCTGGGCCAGCGACCGCCGCAGAGCGCGAATCTGATCGGTCAGGCGCCGCCCTTCAAGGTCGTTGATCAGGCTGAGAAGCGAATAGCCCAGTTCGATCTTCACCTCGTCGATGGTGAGCACATTGGCGATGGGCTCTTCGACGTCCTCCTTGGGCTTTGCGGCCGCTGCCGCCGCCGCGATCTCCGCCTCTGTTGGCTGAGGCTTCAAGCGATTGCGGCCCAGCCGCCAGGCCATGAAGCCCGAGCCGATGGCCAGGGCCGCGAACGGGATCAGCGGCATACCCGGGATCAGACCGATCAGACCGGCGGCGCCCGACACCACGCCCAGCGATACCGGATTGGTCGCCAGCTGGGTGACCATGGCCTTGTCCGCCGTGCCTTCGACGCCCGCCTTGGACACCAGGAAGCCGGCGGCGATCGAGATGATGATGGCCGGCACCTGCGTCACCAGACCATCGCCGATGGTCAGCTGGACATAGGTGTTGGCGGCCTCCATCGCGGGCATGCCGTGTTGCAGCGTGCCGATCAGTATGCCGCCGATGGCGTTGATGAAGGTGATGATCAGACCCGCGACGGCGTCGCCGCGCACGAACTTGGAGGCGCCGTCCATGGCGCCGAAGAAGGTTGATTCCTGCTCCAGCTCCTTGCGGCGCAGCTTGGCCTGGTCCTCGGTGATCAGGCCCGACGACAGATCGGCGTCGATGGCCATCTGCTTGCCCGGCATGGAGTCCAGGGTGAAGCGGGCGGACACTTCCGCGATCCGGGTCGAGCCCTTGGTGATGACGACGAAGTTCACCACCAGAATGATCGCAAAGATGATCACCCCGATGATGAAGTTGCCGCCCATCATCAGCTGACCGAAGGCGTTGATGACTTGACCCGCCGCATCGTGGCCTTCCTGGCCGTGGGTCAGGATCAGACGCGTGGAGGCCAGGTTCAGGCCCAGCCGGAACAGGGTCGAGACCAGCAACACGGTCGGGAAGATGGCGAAATCCAGCGGCCGTTTCATCATCACAGCGGTCATCAGGATCAGCACGCTGGACACCAGCGAGAAGGCCAGCAGCAGATCCAGCAGGAACTTGGGCACCGGCAGGATCAGCAGCATGATCACGCCGATCACGCCGACCGCCATCAGCACTTCGCCGCGGTTGACCCAGCCCAGGACGTCGCGACCCGTCGGGCGCGCCATGCCGTCCTTCATCATCACCGGCGTATCAGTCACGGCCCAACGCCTTCAGCGCGCGACGCGTCGCCTCGGCGATCACGACCGCATTGGCGTCGTCCGATGTCGCCCGGGTGGCGTGGTAATAGGCGGCGACGATCACAGGTTGGCCGTTCGGCGGATACAGCAGGCCGATGTCATTGGTCGGCCCATAGCCCCCCGTCCCCGTCTTGTGCGCCACCCGCCAATCCGCTGGCGTCCCAGCCCTAAGACGATTCTGACCCGTGGGCGTATCGGTCATCCACTGCAGCAACAGGGCGCGCGACGCCGCCGTCAGAGGCGAGGCCGGATCGAGGAAAAGACGGTTGAGATTGGCGACCGACTGGTTGGGAAGGATCGTATCCTTATCGCCGTCCAGACGATTCATCTCGGGTTCGAAACGGTCCGAGCGGGTGCTGCCGTCGCCGATGCCGCGATAGAAGGTCTGCATCGCCGACGGGCCGCCCATGGCCTTCAGCAGCAGATTGGCGGCGGGGTTGTCGCTGACCTCCACCGCGCCCTTCATCAACTGCTCGACCGTCAGGCTGGCGCCAACGGCGGGCTCGGTCACCGGAGCGTGGTTGATCATGTCCGCCGCCGTGATGGGGATGCGGCGATCCAGTCGCTCCTGCCCGGCCTGCACCCGCAACAAGCTCGCGGCGGCCAGATACATCTTGAAGGTCGAGCAATAGACGAAGCGTTCGTCGCCGCGCCAAACCAGCTTACGGCCCGTCGCCGCGTCCTGAGCGACGAAGCCGAGACGGCCGCCATTGCGCGCTTCCAGGTCGGCCAGGTCAATAGCCTCGTCTGACAGACGGGCGGGCGCGACAGGGTGTGATTCCGCGCGCGGCGAACAGCCGACCGCGCTCAAGGCGGCCAGCCCCGTCAGGACGCATCGGCGCTGCACGGGTGCGCGCATGGGTTCAGGCCGCGTAGCCCGAGGCGGAGACGCCGCTCATCGGCGCCGGAATGGCCGTGCCCTCATCGGCGTATTCGTTCAACTTGTTGCGCAGAGTGCGGATCGAGATGCCCAGGATGTTGGCCGCATGGGTGCGATTGCCCAGGCAGTGGGTCAGGGTGTCCAGGATCAGCGTCTTTTCCATCGCCGCCACGGTCTGGCCCACGAAGCTGCGGGTCACGGCGTCGGCTGCCTGGGCGGCGCGGGCGGCCACCCCGGCTTGCGGCGCCGCATAGGCCTGTCCCGCCATCATGCCCGCGCCCATGCCGCCCAGCGGCTGACCGTCCGGCAGGCGGATGGCGTCGACGTCGATCTCAGGGCCGGTCGCCAGCAGCACCGCGCGGTGCATGGCGTTTTCCAGCTCGCGGACGTTGCCTGGCCAGCGATGGGCCGAAATGGCCTGACGCGCGGCGGCCGAGATCGGACGCACCGGCACGCCGTTGGCGGCGGCGTATTTCTTGATGAAATGGTCGGCCAGAACCACGATGTCGCCGGGCCGCTCGCGCAAGGACGGCAGGCGCAGGTTCACCACGTTCAGGCGATACAGCAGGTCCTCACGGAAGGTGGCTTCCGCCACGGCCTTGGCCAGATCGCGGTTCGAGGTGGCGATGATGCGGATGTTGACCGAAACCGGCTTGGAGCCGCCCACGCGGTCGATGACGCGCTCCTGGATGGCGCGCAGCAGCTTGGCCTGGAGCCGGGCGTCCATCTCGGAGATTTCGTCCAGCAGAAGCGTGCCGCCGTCGGCCTCTTCGAACTTGCCGATGCGGCGCGCGACCGCGCCGGTGAAGGCGCCCTTCTCGTGGCCGAACAGTTCGGACTCCAGCAGATTGTCGGGAATGGCGGCGCAGTTGACGCTGATGAACGGGCGCTCGGACCGGCGCGAATGCTCGTGCAGATAGCGCGCCATCACCTCCTTGCCGACGCCGCTTTCGCCGGTGATCAGGATCGAGGCTTCCGAGCGCGCGACCTGGTCGGCCAGTTGCAGCACCGCCTTCATCGACGGGTCGGCCGAGATCATCGGCTTTTCGTCGTCGGCCACGGCCGACAGGACGGCAGCGATCAGTTCGGCGTCGGGCGGCAGCGGAATGAATTCCTTGGCGCCGGCCTTGATGGCTGCGGCCGCCTCTCGCGCATCGGCGTCGACGCCGAAGGCCACGACCGGAATGGTGATCCGCTCGGCCTCGTTGGCGGCGATCAGGGCGGCGATGTCCAGCTGATAGTCGACCATCAGCAGGTCCGCGCCCTGCCCCCGGCGCAGTTGTTCGGTCGCCTGGTCGGCGCGCTCGACGTGATTGACCTTGGCGCCGTGCGCCATGGCCATCTTCACCGCCGAAGCGAGCTGGCCGCTCAGTCTGCCTACCACCAGAAGACGCATCGTTCTTCTCCTCTAATCTTTAAAGCCGGTCGCCAATCAGGCGCCCGAATCCTCGGCCTTGATGATTTCCGTCATGGTCACGCCTAGCCGGTCCTCGACCACGACGACTTCGCCGCGTGCGATCAGCCGATTGTTGACGAAGATGTCGATCGCCTCGCCGACCTTACGGTCCAGCTCCAGCACCGAACCCTTGTTCAGCTTCAGCAGTTGGGCCACCGACATGTGCGACTTGCCCAGCACAGCGGAAATGTTGACCGGCACCTCGAACACGGTGGCCAGATCGGCGGCGCTCTTTTCGCCGGCGTCATCGAGGGGCGGGAGGCCCGAATTGCCGGAGAACTCCTCCAGCGCTAGGTCGTCGGATGCCATCAGAGCATGCTCCTGTCGACGGGAAGGGTTTCGGCGTGTCCGGCTTCGGCGGCGAGGGCGGCCATCAGGGCCTCCGCAACGCGATCAGCCGAGCCTTGAGGATCGTGGTCGGCTCGCCCGTCCGCCCATTCAAGCTGGAACGCGGCCAAGGCCATGCCCGGCTCGTCACGGAACGCCACAACACCGGTGAAGCCGCTATCCGCACAAGCGCGCTCGATCATCGATCGCACGTCTTCATCCAGCCCCGAGGTCCGAACGACCAGACGGGGCGAGGCGTCGATTTCCTGAGCCAGCATCTCAAGCGCGGCCTTCAGCGGCGCCTGGGGGAAACGCTCCATCGCAGCCCCGCCAATGGCGCGAGCGGCGGCCAGAGCCAGGTCGGCCGATTGTTCGCGATGCGCTTGAGCCACGGCCTTGAGCGTCGGCATGGCCGACGCAACCAACTGAGCGAGGCTGCTGAGAGCCATGGCGCGGATGTTCTCCACCTCGCCCAAGGCCTGCTCCCGGGCCTCAAGCCGCCCTTGCGCCACCAAGGCCTCGACCTCGGCCGGCAAATACGAGCGTTTGGCCGGTGTCCACGCGCTCTCGCGAACCACCGAGCCGTCGGCATCGAACTCGGTGTCGAAGGCGAACAGGCGCCGGATTTCGGGGGACTGGGTCATGTCAGTAGATCAACTCGTCGTCCGAACCCTGCCCCGCCAGCATGATCTCGCCCTTGGCGGCCAGATCCTTGGCGACCTGGACCATGGCCATCTGGGCGGCGTCCACGTCCTTCAGACGCACCGGACCCATCGACTCCATGTCTTCGCGCATGATCTTGGACGCGCGTTCGGACATGTTGGAGAAGAACATCTCGCGCAGCCCTTCCGACGCGCCCTTCATCGCAAGACCCAGCGAATCCTTGTCCACGGCGCGCAGCAAGGTCTGCACCCCGCCCGGATCCAGCTTGGACAGATCTTCGAAGACGAACATCAGGGCGCGGATGCGTTCGGCCGATTCACGATTGCGCTCTTCCAGTGCGCCGATGAAGCGGGCCTCGGTCTGGCGATCGAAGCTGTTGAAGATGTCGGCCATCATTTCGTGGCTGTCGCGCTTGGAGGTCCTTGCCAGGTTCGACATGAACTCGGTGCGCAGCGTCGCCTCGATCTTGTCCAGGATCTCGCGCTGCACAGGCTCCATGCGCAGCATCCGCTGCACGCATTCCAGAGCGAAGTCTTCGGGCAGGCTGGTCAGGACACGGGCGGCGTGGTCCGAACGGACCTTGGACAGGATGACGGCGACGGTCTGGGGATATTCGTTCTTCAGATAGTTGGCGAGGACGGCCTCGTTCACATTGCCCAACTTGTCCCACATGGTGCGCCCAGCCGGACCCCGGATTTCCTCCATCAGGCCGTCGACGCGCTCCTTGGGCAGGAAGGCGGCCAGCAGCTTCTGCGTCTGTTCATAGCTGCCCATGACCGAGCCGGAGCCCGACAGGCCCGACACGAACTCGATCATCAGGGCCTCGACGGCCTCGGCGCTGACGTTGCCGAGCGTCGCCATGGCCTGGGAGATTTCCTTGACCTCGTCGTCGTCCAGCCGCTCCCACAGGGCGGTATGCTCCTCGCCCAGCGCCAGCAGGATGACGGCGGCCTTCTCCGGTCCCGACAGCTTGTTGGGATCGTCGATCGAGGCTTTCTTGTTGACCAGCTTCGCCATCAGCCTTCGGCCACCCAGGTCCGCAGGATGCCGGCCGCGTCATCGGGATGCGACTGAACGAAGTCGGCGACCTTCTTGACCGACGACGCCTTCACCTGACCCTCGATGCGGGCGATGTCGATCTTCTGTTCCATCTCGCTGGGCGCCGGCAGCTGAACCAGCTGAGGCTGGCCGTCCGGGCCGATCACCGTGGTCGCCACGGTCGTGACCGGCACGCCGTTGACGCCCGCCAGCGCCGGCAGATTGGCCCCGCCGCCCGCTGCCGTCTTCAGCAGAGGACGCAGCACGAAGAAGATCAGCAGCAGGGCGACGACCGTCAGAATGCCCAGCTCGACGAAACGCATGATGTCGTTCTTGGAGAAGTCCAGCAGCGACGACTTGCCGTCCAGACCGCCCTCGATGCCGGTGTCGTGGTTGAAGCGGACGTTGATGACCTCGATCTTATCGCCGCGCGTCTCGTCGATGCCGGCGGCGGCCGCGACCAGCGACTTGATCTGGGCGATCTCCTCGGCCGTGCGCGGCGCATAGGTCGGCTCGCCCTTGCCGTCCTTGGCCGGCGTCCACTTGCCGTCGACCGCGACGGCGACGGCCAGCTTCTTGACCTCGCCCGGCTCCTTGGTCGTGGTCGTGGTGGTCTTGGAGATTTCGTAGTTGGTCGTCTCGGCGTTTTCCGAGTTGGTCGAACCGGCCGGCGTCGCGCCGGGCGCAGCCCCGCCGGGGATATTGTTCGTCGCGGTCACGCCGCCGTCGGGCTGGGCGCTGTTGTCTGCGGATTGCGAGCCGTTGGTCGTGGTCGATCGGACGACCTGACCATCGGGGTCGAACTTCTCTTCCTGCGTCGTAGCGCGACTTTGGTCGATGTCGGCCGTGACCTGAACACGGGCGGCGCCGGCGCCGACGACGCCTTCGACGATGTCCTTGATGCGCGCTTGAAGCTGGCTCTCGGTATTGCCCTTGGCCTCGGCGGCGGACGCGGAGGTGAAGGTTCCGTCGTCGCTGCCGGCCGCCAGGGTGCGGTTCGTCTGGTCCGCCACGGTGACGCGGTCGGGCTTCAGGTTCGGCACGGATGAGGCCACCAGGTTGCGGATCGCCCGCACTTGGTCGCTGGTCAGGTCACGCCCGCCCAGGCCCACCAGAACGGCGGCGGTCGGTTCGCCGGCGGCCGAGGTGAACATCTCGCGTCGCGGCATGGTGATGTGGACGCGGGCGGCTGTGATGCCGCGCATGGACATTATGGTGCGCGACAGTTCGCCCTGCAGGGCGCGCTGTTCGTTCAACTGCTGCTGGAACTCGGTCTGGCCTAGCACCGACTGGCTGTCGAACAGCTCGTAACCGACCGATCCGGATGTAACCAAACCCTTGCCCGCGACCAGCATCCGCGCCGTGCCGACCTCGTCGCGGTTGACCATGATGGTCGAGCCGTCGCCCTTGGAGGAATATTTGATGCCGGCCTGATCCAGGGCGGCGCTGATCTCGCTGGCCTCGCGCAGATCCAAGTTGGAATAGAGGAGCGCGTCGGGCGCTTGGCCCATGCGCAGCATGATGGCGACCAGCACGGCGGCCACGCCTGCGGCGACGCCGAGGACCGCAGCCAGACGGCCGATCCCGAACTTCTGCAACGCCGCTGTGAAGCCGCCCACGCGTCCCCGCCCCCTACTCGCGGGAGACACGAACGCCCCGCTAGGCAGAAAATGCCGCCTGGATGGTAAACGTCGCGTTAAGACCCGCTTAAGGGCGAGCCCCGTCCGCCTGAAGCTGCGGCAAAACCGCCGGCGCACCCGACGGCAAGGGGGCTTTCGGATCTCTCAACCACGAGGCGACGTCGCGATATACGATCTCGGCGTCCAGATCGCGGTTCAGCAGATGCCAGCCGTTCGGATACCATGCGGTCCGCAGCGTCCCGCCCTCCCGCTCGGCCCGCTCCAGAGCTGCCTTCATCGGTCCCTTCTTCACCACCTCGTCGTGGGCGCCGTACATCAGGATGGCGTCGCCCCGAATGCGGCCCAGGCTGCGCGACGAGGCCTCCATCAGATCGACCAGCCCATAGACGGTGTCGAACCGGGTCGCGAGGATGCTCATCGGATCGCGCCCGTTGCGGATCAGCTCCAACGTATTCGAAGAGGCGTGGATGTCGCGCGTGATGAACTCCGGCGGCTCCAGCGCCACGTCGCCCAGCGCTCGAGCTGCGATGTTCAGCGCCGTGCTGTTCAACGGTCCTTGCGTCGACCAGCCCCATACGCCGGGCGCCAGCAGCACGATCCGGTCCGCATCCGGCGGATTGTCGGAGCCGAAGGCCGCCGCCGTCACCGACCCGCCCATGCTCTCGCCCACCACAGCGATGACGGCATTGGGATAGCGGGCCCGCGCCATCGCGGTGATCTCGCGCAGATCATCGGTCATCCGCTGCTGCCCGGCCCATTCGCCCCGCCCCGGCGCCCCGCCGAAGCCGCGCTGATCGTAGGACCAGGTCTCGATCCCCTGCTCGGCCCACCAGGGGCCGGCCAGACGGAAGCTGGCGTCGTGATCGTTCATGCCGTGCAGGGCCACGATCACCGCCCAAGGCGCCCCATCCTTTGGCCCCCAGTGCAGATACGGCAGGCGCGCCCCGTCCGACATGACTAGGGCGCGATCCTCGACATGGGCGCCGACAAAGCCCGGCGGCGGCTTCAAAGGCGGCTGGATATGAGGTGCGGCGCAGGCCGACAGAACGAGCGCGGCGGCCAGCGGCATAAGTCTGGAGGCGATCAAGGCCATGTGTCCCAAGCAGCGCTCACGATACCACCGGCAAGTCCTTCTCGCTGGAGCGAACGGCCGCCGGATTTGCTGAAGTCAGAATGCGCCGAACGCGTTCCCGCAGATGGGGAAGCACCTCCGCCTCAAACCACGGATTCTTCTTCAGCCAGGCCGTATTGCGCCAAGACGGATGCGGCAGCACCAGCAGATCCGGCGCATACTCCCGCCACGCTCGAACCGTTTCGGTCATGGTCCGCTTGGCCTTATCGCCTAGCGCCCATGCCTGGGCATAGCCGCCGACCAGCAGGGTCAGCTCCATCTGCGGCAGGGCGTCCAGCAACTGCGGTCGCCACAGTTCCGCACAGCGTGTCGGCGGCGGATAGTCGCCGCCTTTCGGCGCGGTGCCCGGATAGCAAAAGGCCTGGGCCGCCACCCCGATGCGCGGGTCGGCGTAGAAGGTCTCATAGTCCACGCCCATCCAATCACGAAGACGATCGCCCGAGGGATCCGTGAACGGCAGGCCGCTCTCGTGGACGCGTCGTCCCGGCGCCTGGCCGCAGATCAGCAGCCGCGTTTCGGGAAAGACCCGCACCACCGGGCGCGGCGTGTGCGGCAGGACGCCCGCGCAGGCGCGGCAGGCGCGGATGTCGTTCAGGATATCCTGGAGATCAGTCGTCATCGCCCTCGACGACCGGCGGACGGCGGCTCAGCGCCAGGGCCGTTTCTTCCTCGGTCGCCTGGCGCAGGCGCGTGACGCCGCGGAAATTATCCGGATCGACCGCCTTGCCCTTCTTGGTGATGGTCAGCTTGCCTTGGCGCATCAGGCCCAAAGCGGTCGCGCGGACCTTGGGCAGCATGCGCTGCCACTGCTCGGGCTGTAGCTCTTTGGCCACTTCCGCCGGCTCAATGCTCTTGCCGGGCTCAAGCGCGGCGATTTTGTTCAGGATTGCGGTTTCGATCGGGTCGCTCATTGCGCCTATATGCTGCAACGCACGCCCATAAGTAAGGCCGAGTCTGCATGCCCAAGAAAATCACCATCACCGAGGGCGAGTTCGCCGGCTGGCAGACCTATGATCTGCACGACACCTTCGACACTGTCGTCGGCCCCTTTTACGGCAAGCCCGACCCGGACGGCCACATGCGCTGCGCCTTCCGCGCCGAGCAGAAGCACATGAACGCCGGCGGCCGGATGCACGGCGGTTGCCTGATGACCTTCGCCGACATCGCCATGTTCCAGATCGCTTATCAGGAGATGGAAGGCGCCTCGGGCGTCACGGTCCAGCTGGACTCCACCTTCATCGACGGCGGATATGTCGGCGAACTGATCGAAGCCACCGGCCAGGTCACCAAGGCCGGCAAGAGCCTGATCTTCGTGCGAGGTCAGATCAATACCGGCGAGCGCCTGCTGATGACCTTCTCCGGCGTCATCCGCAAGTTCACGCCGCGCGGCTGAAGCGCGCGATCACCGAGAGCGTCACGGCCAGTCCCGCAGCCGGCCATAACGCCGCCAACCCCAGCCATTGATAGGTCAGAGCGCCTAGGACCGCCCCTACCGTCAATCCGGCCCACAGGGCGAGATAGGGACGATAGGCGGTACGGTCGCGCCCGGTCGCAGCGGCGGCCAAGGCTTGCCCGAGCTTGACCAGAGTGCCGGTCATATAGGTCAAGCTGACGCCGACCTCTCCATTTCGCAGGAAGACCGAGTTCTCCGCCCCCATTGCCGCGACCATCAGCAGGATGGCCAGCGGCGTCAGACCGAACGCCGCGGCCAAGGCCGCGCAGGCCAGCAACAGTCCTTCGAACAATAAAACGCGGCTGCGTGACCGCGCGCCCTCACCCCCGGCGATCAGCGCCCCGAGGAACGACCCAAGCACGAAGACCGCGAGAATGGCGGCCAGATGCCCAACGGCCAGCCAGTGTCCAGAAGCCAGGTTGGCGGCCAGCCGCGTGGAGTTGCCGCTCATGAACGACACGAAGACGCCGCCAAGCTGCAGGAAGCCCAGACTGTCCACATAGCCCGCAAGACCCGCCAGCAGCAGCGCCAGTCCACGGTCCAGCGGGGCAAGCGCGCGCATCGGATCTAGGCCCGCCTTAGAGCCCGAACACCGCCGCCGGCATCGCGCCGACGATGGCCGCGGTCATCAAGGTGGCCAGGAAGCCGGCGAAGAGGCCCTTCCAGACCATGCCCAGCACCTCCTCGCGGCGTTCTGGCATCAGGACCGACAGGCCGGTGACGGTGATGCCGACCGAGCCGATGTTGGCGAAGCCGCACAGGGCGTAGGTCATCAGCATCCGCGTGCGCTCGGTCATCTCGGCGGCCGGCACCTTGCCCAGGTCGATGAAGGCGACGAACTCGGTCAGGGTCAGTTTGACGCCCAGCAGCCAGCCGGCGACGTCGGCGTCCTTCCACTCCACCCCGATCAACCAGGCGACCGGCGCGAAGATCCATCCCAGCATCCGCTCAACGGTCAGGGGCGCATCGAACACGACGAACCCGCCCAGCATGACGTTGACCAGGGCGACCAAGGCCACGAACACGATCAGCACGGCCGAGATATTCAGCACGACCATCAGGCCGTCGGACGTCCCTTTGACGATGGCGTCGATAGCGCTGTCGTATTTCAGGGCCGAGTCATAGTCGGCGACGGCGCCGCCCATCCCTTCTTTCTCGGGGATGATGATCCGCGCCAGCAGCACGCCGGCCGGCGCCGAAACGATCGAGGCCACCAGCACGTGGCCTGCCGCATTGGGCAGCACCGGCGACAGGATCGTCGCATATGCCACCATGGTCGAACCGGCGACCGTCGCCAGGCCCACCACCATCATCAGGAAGATCTCGGACCGCGTCAGCTTGTCCAGATAGGCGCGGATCACGATCGGGCTCTCGATCATGCCCAGGAAGATGTTGGCCGCGACCGCCAGGGCCGAGGCGCCGCCCAGACCCATCGTCTTCTGGAACAGGAAGCCGAAGCCCAGCGTGATCCACTTCAGGATCTTCCAATGCCAAAGCAGGGCCGACAGGGCGGAAATCACCAGGATCAGCGGCAGAACCTGGAAGGCGAAGGTGAAAAGCGCGCCCTGGTTCGAGACCGTATAGGGCTGGTCCCCGCCGGCCAGATAGCCGAAGACGAACTTGGTCCCCTCGGTCGTGGCGACCGCCAGACCGTCCACTGCGCCCGTCACCGCCGCCAGCACCGCCTGCGAACCCGGAATGGCGAACAGGGCGAGCACCAGCCCCGCCTGCACCAGGATCGCGCCGATCGTCAGCCGCCAGGGGAAGGCCTTGCGGTTTTCCGAGATCGCCCAGCAAACCGCGACGATGACGACCAGACCCAGAAGGCTCTGGAGGTTCAGGAGGCTGAACATGAAAAACGATCCCCGCACTCGGCGCGCCTGCCGGTCTGTATTCGCTTCAAGGACAAAGTGACGCGGCTGGCAAGCGAAACGAAAAAGGGCGGCCCCTTAAGGGACCGCCCTCATCCTGTCGTCGCGCCTCGGCTTACAGTTGGCCGCGCACCAGCTTGCCGTAGTGATCCATCAGATCCAGCGACAGCGCGCCGGGAGTGAATCGATATTCACCCACCTCGGCGACCGGGGTCACCTCGACGGCCGTGCCGGTCAGGAAGCATTCGGTGAAGTCCGAAAGCTCATCCGGCTTGATCTCACGCACCACGACCTCAATGCCCTTTTCGCGGGCGATCTCGATCACGGTCTGGCGGGTGATGCCGTCCAGAATGTGCTCGACGTTCGGGGTGTGGATAACGCCGTCCTTGACGAAGAAGACGTTGGCGCCGGTCGCCTCGGCGACATAGCCGCGCCAGTCCAGCATCAGGGCGTCGGCAAAACCGCGACGCTCGGCGGCGTTCTTGGACATGGTGCAGATCATGTACAGACCCGCCGCCTTGGCCGTCGTCGGGGCCGTCGCCGGATCGGGGCGACGCCACTTGGACCATTCCAGACGCAGGCCGCGGGCCTTGACCTCGGGGTCGAAATAGCTGGGCCAGTCCCACACGGCGATGGCCAAGTGCACCTTGTTGTTCAAGGCCGAAACGCTGGTCTGTTCCGGGCCGAGGTAGGCGACGGGACGCACATAGCAGTCCGTCAGACCGTTCTTGGCGCAGGTTTCCTTACAGAAGGCGTCGATTTCAGCGACGCTGTAGGGTATCTCGAAATCGAGCAGGTTGGCGGACCGCTTCAGGCGCTCGGAATGTTGCGTCAGCTTGAAGATTTCGCCGCCGTACATACGCTCACCCTCAAAGACCGACGAGCCGTAGTGAAGGGCATGGGTCAGAACGTGCGTTTTCGCTTCCCTCCACGGGACGAAATCGCCATTCACCCAGATGAAGCCGTCACGATCGTCGAAAGGAACGAAGGCCATTGAAATACGTCTCCCGCGAAACTGACGGTCTTAGAGCCGCACGAATCGCTCAGGTCAACGCCGCAAGCGGGGGAAACGTCGCATGAGCATGACGGAATCGCGTTCGCATGGCCGCTCAGGCCCCATCGCCGGCCCCGGCGTCGGCCGCCATTTGCTGATTGTCGACGACGACGATCGTATCCGCGAACTGCTGAAGGAATTCCTGGCGCGCGAAGGCTATCGCGTGACCGGCGCCGCGCACGCGGCCGCCGCCAAGCGGATGATGGAGCTGATCGAGTTCGACCTGGTCGTGCTGGACGTCATGATGCCGGGCGAAAGCGGCCTGGACCTGACCAGCTGGGTCCGCAACAAGGCCGAATTGTCCAAGACGCCGGTCCTGCTGCTGACCGCGCGCGGCGATCCCGAGGACCGGATCGAGGGCCTGTCGCGCGGCGCCGACGACTACATGTCCAAGCCCTTCGAACCGCGCGAACTGGTGCTCCGCATCGACGCCATCCTGCGTCGCACCGGCGGCAAGCCCATCGGTCCCAAGGAGATCAAGCTGGGCACCGCCGTCTTCGACATGGAACGGCTGGAGCTGAGCCGTGACGGCGCGCCCCAGCGCCTGACCGAAGCCGAGGCCCAGTTGCTCAAGACCCTGGCGCTTCACGCCCATGCGCCGGTCGAGCGGATGAGCCTGTCGCCGGACACCGCCGACATCACCGGCCGCGCCGTGGACGTCCAGGTGACGCGCCTGCGCCGCAAGCTGGAGGTCGATCCCAAGAACCCGCGCTATCTCCAGACGGTGCGCGGCGTCGGCTATATGCTGGCTCCCGACTGAGCCGATGCGGCTTCTGCCCGCCTATCTGTGGCCGCGCTTTCTGAAGCGGCGCCTGCCGACCTCGCTATGGGGCCGGTCGCTGCTGATCATCGTCCTGCCGGTGCTGGTCATGCAAATGGCGGTGACCTGGGTGTTCTTCGACGCCCACTGGCAGACGGTGACCGCGCGCCTGTCCGAAGGCCTGGCGGGCGACATCGCTTGGGCCGTCGAGAGCTATGAGGACGACCCCAGCCCGGCCAACCTGGACAAGCTGGCCAATCGCGCCGAGCGATCCATGTCCCTGTCCATCGTGCTTCAGGATGGGCGCACCCTTCCGACGGAAGAACGCCGCGGCGCCATCGGCGTGGTGGACCGTGTGCTGGACAAGGCCTTGGATGCGCGTCTGGACCGCCCCTACTGGTTCGACACCACCCGCTATCCCGCCTACGTCGACATTCAGGTGCAGGAGCCGCAAGGGGTGCTGCGCATCATCGCCCCGCGCGAGCGCGCGGTGGCGACCCAGGCCCATATCTTCGTCCTGTGGCTGGCGGTGGCGACCGTCCTGCTGATGGGGGTCGCCATCCTGTTCATCCGTAATCAGGTCCGCGCCATCGAGCGTCTGGCCGACGCCGCCGAGGCCTTCGGACGCGGCGAGACCGTGCCTCGGTTCAAGCCGCACGGCGCACGCGAGGTCCGCGCCGCCGCCGTCGCCTTCATGGCCATGCGCGACCGGATTCAACGCCACATCGATCAGCGCACCGCCCTGCTCGCCTCGGTCAGCCACGACCTGCGCACGCCCCTGACCCGTCTGCGTCTCGAACTGGCTCTGGCTCCACCCTTCAAGCGCCAGTCCGCCATGCGCGGCGACCTGGACGAGATGGAGCATATGATCGACGAATACCTCGACTTCGCCCGTGGCGAAGCTGGAGAGCCGCCCAAGCCGGTGTCGATTTCCGACCTGCTGAAGGCGGCCGGAGAGGATGCGAAACGCGCCGGCGCCGAGGTCGAGGTGGTGGTCGCAGAGGGCCTGACCGCCTCGGTTCGCCCCCTCGCCTTCAAGCGCGCCCTGGTGAACCTGGCCGGCAACGCCGCCTCTCACGGCGAGCACGTGCGGCTGTCGGGCCGCGCCCTGGCGTCGGGCGGGCTGGAGATTATCGTCGAGGACGACGGGCCCGGCATTCCCGAAGCCATGTATGACGAGGCCTTCCGACCCTTCTCGCGCCTGGACGAGTCCCGCAACCAGAACCGCAAGGGCGTCGGTTTGGGCCTGGCCATCGCGCGCGATGTGGCGCGCGGCCACGGCGGCGACGTCACCCTGGATCGCAGCGAACTGGGCGGGTTGAAAGCGACGATCCGCATCCCCGGCGCGGTCACCGTTGCCGAGTCCGCTTAAGGCATGAAAGCTTTCGTCGGCAGGGTCTGGCGGAACGGCGCTGCAAGGGTCATCTTGAGGGCGACAGGGCTTGGAGATGATTTCGATGCGTAAACTCGCCTTCTTTGCACCTCTGGCCGCGACACTCGCCATCGCCGCCATGGCTCAGGCTCAAGCGCCGACGGTGAACGTCACGGTCGGGCCGCAGCTTCAGCGCGAGGTCGAAAAGCTCGGCGACCGCGAGGTCAACGAACAGATCGCCGGCCTTCAGGCCGAGGTCGGCAAGGCCTTGGCCCAGCGTTATCCAGGCGCGACCGCCAATCTGGTCCTGGTCGACCTGAGGCCCAACCGGCCGACGTTCGAACAGGTCCGTCAGACGCCCGGCCTCGACCCGATCCGCAGCGTGTCGATCGGCGGCGCGGCCATCAAGGGTGAGATCGTGATGGCGGACGGGGTGACGCGGCCCGTGGACTATTCCTATTTCACGCCCAGCATCAACGACGTCTGGGGCTACAGCGTCTGGCGCGACGCTGACCGCGCGTTCGAGCGCTTCGGCGATCAGATTGAGCGCGGACGCTTCTAGCCCATCTCGCGGTTGCGTCTGACCGCCGCCGCGACCGTGTCGTCCAGCATCGCCGTGAGGCGGCCGTCCCTCGCCATGGCGTCAAGCCCGGCGCGGGTCGAGCCGCCAGGCGAGGCGATGCGGCCGATCAGGGCCTCCAGCCCGTCGTCACCCATGGAGTCGGCTGCGGACCTCAGGGTCGCGCGCGCCAGCACATCGGCCGTCGCCGCATCCAGACCCGCCGCCTCCCCGGCCCGCGCCAGCGCTTCGGTGAAGGCGTAGAAATAGGCTGCGCCCGAGCCGGCCACCGCTGTCGCCGCATCCATCAGCGCCTCGTCGGCCAGCACGACCGTCTCGGCCATCGGCTCGAACAATGCCCGCCCGATGCCCTCGGCGCGCGTATCCGCCGACCAGACCGAGGCCACGCCGCGCCCGCGCGACACACCGGTCGTCGGCATCACCCGCACGATGGGCCAGCCTCCCAGGCCTTCGGCCAAAGTCGGCGCCGTCACGCCCGCCATGACCGACAGGATGACGGCCCGGTCGTTCAGGAACGGCGCCAGCGGAGCCATGACCTCGCGCCACATGGCCGGTTTGACCGCCAGAACGATTACCGCCGCCTCGGTCAGGACCTCCAGCGGCGGATTGACCCGCGCGCCCTTGGCCCGCGCCATCTCGGCCGCTGGCTTTTCTGACGGGCTGAGAATGACCAGGTCGGATGCCGCCACCGTCTCGGTCAGCAGCCAGCCTTCCAGGATGGCCGAGCCCAGCCGGCCGCAGCCGACCAGAACAACGGGACCCGGCACAGATGCCGCGCTTGGCATCAGGCGGTGCCGACGGTCTCGAACAGGCAGGCGTCGATCGCCTCCTGGGGCTTCTTGTTCCCGCGCACCATGAAGTCGAAGGCGGGGTAGTAGCGATCCGAAGCCTCGATGGCCGCGTCGATCATCGACGCAGCCTGAGCCAGGGTCGGGCGCTCGCCCATCGGCAAGGCCAGCGAATGACGGAAGACGATCTCCCCGTCCTCGGCCCAGACTTCGAAATGGCCCATCCAGGTGCGCTGGTTGATCAGACCGACCAGTTCATAGGCCGCCGTCTTGCGGCTCTTGGCCACCTTCAGATCCAGCGCGCAGCACAGCTGAAGACAGTCGCCCTCGGGGCGCCAGGCGAACCATAGCTCATAGTCCTTCCAATCGCCGGCCAGAGCAAAGGCGAGGTCGCCGTCGTCGGTGCGGTCGAACGGAAGATTCTCGGCCGTGAGCACATGCTCGACGACCTCAAGCGGGTCGAAGGGCACGTCCACTTCCTCGGGCCGGGCGATGTCCATCAAGTGTCTTTCACGCTGCGTCCGCGAGAATCGCGGGCGTTAACAGAACGGTAAGCCTGTTCGCAGATTCGGCTCAACCGGCTGCGTCCCCGGGTTGAGTTCCATCTGTGGACGTTCCTTTCACGGGCTTTTCAGCCGGCTTTTGGGCGGCCTTCAGCTCTGCGATCTCAGCCCGCAGAGCCGCGATCTCGTCCTTCAGAACATCAAACTCGTCGCGACGGACCAGGTCCATTTCAGCGGCGATCCGGTCGGCCTGGGCGCGCCAGGCGGTCTTGGCCTCTTCGCCTGCGGCCTGCGCCAGGCCCATGGCGCCGGTCGTCAGCTTGGCGAACTCGTCCAGAATGGGATTGCGGGTCTGCATGGCGGCTCCGACCTCAACGTCGTTAACGAAGGTTCACCGACTATGGTGAACGAAACCTTTCTTTCTGCTGCTTCGCGGGCGCCATCAAGGCGTCGTGATGCGTCTTCACAGGCGACGACGGCGGCGACGCTTGCTAAACCGCTGTCAAAGACAGTCCCGCACAGGAACGCCCATTGCCCTTTCCCGAATTCGATCCGGTCCTGATCCACCTCGGACCGCTTCCGATCCGCTGGTACGCCCTGGCCTATGTCGCCGGCATCGTGCTGGGCTGGTGGTACGCCGCCCGTCTGGCCAAGACCCAGCGGCTGTGGGCGCCCGGCAAGCCGCCCGTCACCACGACGCAACTGGACGACCTGGTGCTGTGGATCGTGCTGGGCATCATCCTGGGCGGCCGCCTCGGCTACGCCCTCTTCTACAAGCCGGCCATGTACGGCCAGCTGTTCACCGGCCAGACGCTCGGCGAACGGTTTGAACTGTTCCAGCTGTGGACCGGCGGCATGAGCTTCCACGGCGGCTTCCTGGGCGTCTGCCTGGCCATCGTCCTCTATGCCCGGTCGCAGAAGATCGACATGCTGCGCCTCGGCGATCTGGTCGCGCCCGTCGTGCCGATCGGCCTGATGTTCGGTCGCCTGGCCAACTTCATCAACGGCGAGCTGTGGGGCCGCGAGACGACCGTCCCCTGGGCCGTGCGCTTCTGCAACGCCCGCATCGAACAGATGTACGGCTTCTGCCCCGCGGGCGATGCGCCCCGCCACCCCAGCCAGCTCTATGAGGCGGGTCTTGAGGGGATCATCCTCTTCTCCGTCCTTTCGATGGCGATCTGGAAGTTCGGCCTGCTGAAGAAGCCCGGCTATATCACGGGCCTGTTCCTGGTCGGCTATGGCGTCTGCCGTGCGGCGCTGGAGAATGTGCGCGAGCCGGATATCGGCATGCCAGATTTCCCGTTCGGCCTGACCATGGGAATGATGCTGTCGATCCCGATGATCCTGGTCGGCGCCTGGCTGATCTGGCGCGCGTGGAAGCGTCCGCCGGCTGCCGCCGACGCATGAGCGAGGCCGAAACCCTCAAAGCCCGTCTGGCGCGCGAGATCGCCCTGACGGGTCCGATGACGGTCGCCGACTACGTGACCCGCTGCCTGCACGATCCCAAGGGCGGCTACTATGCATCGCGTCCGGACTTGGGCGCGCGTGGCGACTTCATCACCGCCCCTCTGGTCAGCCAGATGTTCGGCGAACTGATCGGACTGTGGGCGGTCGAAACCTGGAACCGGCTGGGCGCGCCCGAGCGGTTCCGCCTGGTCGAGGTCGGCCCTGGCGACGGCACATTGATGAGCGACGCCTTGCGCGCTGCCCGCCTGGTCCCGGGCTTTCTCGAAGCCTGCGATCTGATCCTGATCGAACCCAGCGCCCCCTTGCGCGACCTCCAGGCCAGGGCCCTGGCCGACGCCGACCTGTCGCCGCGCTGGGTCCGCAGCCTGACGGCGATCGAGACCGACGCCCCTGTCATCTTGATTGCCAACGAAGTGTTGGACTGCATGCCCGCCCGCCAGTTCGTCCGCACCGACGGCGGCTGGGCCGAGCGCCGCATTGGCGTCACAGACGAAGGCGACCTGATGTTTGGCCTGACCGCCATTTCCGGCGGTTTTCAGAAGCCGGACTTCGAGATCGCGCCAGGCGGCATTCTGGAAATTTCGGATCAGCAGGCGGTCTTCGGCCGCGACCTCGGCCTGTTGATGAAGGCCGCCTCGGGCGCCGCTCTGCTGATCGACTATGGCCGCGCCCGCCCCGAAGCCGGCGACACGCTCCAGGCCTTGCGTCGTCACCAGAAGGTCGATCCCCTCGCAACGCCAGGCGAAGCCGACCTGACCCAATGGGCCGACTTCCCCCTGGTGCTGGAAGCCGCGGTGCGAACCGGCGCCGACGTCACCGGCAGCCTGCCCCAAGGCGAGTTCCTACGCCGGCTGGGCATCGAGGCGCGCGCCGAGGCGCTGAAAGCCGGCCGGCCCGCCGCCTCCGGCGTCATTGCGCGCCAGCTGGATCGGCTGACCGGCGACGACCAGATGGGAACCCTGTTCAAGGCCGCCGCCATCTTCGCCCCCCGATCCCTGGTCGTCCCCGGCTGGGACGCCTGATATAGGTGGGGGCATGAGCGATCTGGCCCCCATCACCCACCCGCTTTTGACCGCCGCCGGCATCGCCCACGGCTTCTTCACCCGTGCGGGCGGCGTCTCGACCGGCCTCTATGAAGGGTTGAACGCCGGCGTCGGCTCCAAGGACGACCCAGCCGCCGTCGCCGAAAACCGCCGGCGTGTCGCGGGCCATTTCAACGCCGACCCGGACCATCTGAATGGCTGCTATCAAATCCATTCCGCCGTGGCGCGTGTGGCGGAAGGTCCCTGGCATGGCGACCGGCCAGAGGGCGACGCCGTCGTCTCGGCCGAGCCCGGTCTGCTGTGTTCGGTCCTGACCGCCGACTGCGCGCCGATCCTGATGGCCGATCCCGAGACGCGCATCGTCGCCGCCGTCCACGCCGGCTGGAAAGGCGCGCTGGGCGGCGTCATCCACTCCGCCGTTTCCGCCATGCAGGCCCTGGGCGCCGAGCCTCGGCGGGTGGTCGCCGCCGTCGGCCCCTGCATCGCGCCCGCCAGCTATGAGGTCGGCGTCGATTTCGAAGATCGCTTCACCCACCACGATCCTGGCAGCGACCGCTTCTTCCACCCCGGAGAGACCGCTGACAAACGCCAGTTCGACCTGCCCGGCTTTGTCCTTTGGCGGCTGCAGCAGGCGGGGGTCGGCCAGGCCGTCTGGACCGGGCACGACACCTGCGCGGACGCAGAGCGGTTCTATTCGAACCGTCGCGCCTTCCAGCACGGCGAGCCGGACTTCGGTCGATTGATTGCGGTGATCGGGGCTTAACCCGCGCGCGCCAGCTCCGGCACACGGGTCACTTCACGCCAGGCGTGCGGGGCGGCGAGCAGGGCGCGGACCAGCTTGTTATTCAGGGCGTGACCGGCCTTGTAGCCTTCGTAGCGACCCAGCAGCGGCGCGCCGAGGACATACAGGTCGCCGATGGCGTCCAGCGCCTTGTGACGGACGAACTCGCGTTCCATGCGCAGGCCGCCGGGATTCAAAATCTCGTCGCCGTCGATGACCACGGCGTTCTCCAGCGAGCCGCCCCGCGCCAGACCCGCCTTGCGCAACGCCTCGACCTCATGGGCGAAACCGAAGGTGCGGCAGGCCATGATCTCCTTGCGGAAGGTCGGTTCGTCCACGACGAAGTCGATCACTTGATTGCCGATCACTGCCGAGGGGAAGTCGATCTCGAACCGCATCTCGTAGCGGTCGCACGGCATCAGGGCCGCATGCTTGTCGCCCTCGACGACATGGACCGTTTCCAGGATCTCGATATAGCGCTGCGGCGTCGGCTGCGGTCGGAAACCGGCCCGATCCAGCAGCTTCACAAACTCCAGCGCCGAACCGTCCAGGATCGGCAGCTCCGGTCCGTCGACCTCGACCACGGCGTTCGACACGCCCAGTGCGGCGAAAGCGGCCATCAAATGCTCGATCGTCGACAGGCGAACGCCCGCGCCATTCTCGATCATGGTGTTCAGGCGGGCGTCAACGACGGCCTCGCCCGACACCGGAATGCGGTTGTCGCCGTCGGTGATGTCGGTGCGCACGAAGACGATGCCCGTGCCCGATGGCGCAGGCCGAACCGCCAGCCGCACCCGGCGGCCGGTGTGCACCCCGACCCCAGCGATGATGGCCGGGGCGACGATGGTGCGTTCGTGATGGTCGCTTCTGACCGACAAACCTGAACTCGCTCTTTCCTTTGCGCGCCGCACGCCGTGCGGATTGCGCCCTGGGTTTCATCTAGCGGTCATGCCGCAAGCGCGAAATCAAAGTCCGGTTTCGGATTGTTTCGGTCTGAGACACATCCGAGAACGAGAAACGCCCCGGAGGCGGACTCCGGGGCGTTTGGTCGTCATTTGGGACGTTTAGTTGGCCAGACGGCGGAGAAAGGATGGGATTTCCAGGTCGTCATCGGCCTGTCCCGCCTCCGGTTCTGGGTGTTGGACCGGTTGAGCCGAAGAGCGCGCCTGATGCGACGATTGCGGCGCATAGGACATATCTTGCTGAGGCTGGGTGCGCTTGCCGCGACCAAACAGGCTCCAGCCGCTGCGGCGGTGGTCACGGTCGTCGTAACCATCGTCGGCTTGGGGCTGCTGGGCCGCAGGCGCGGAGCGCTCATAGAGATCGCCTTGCGGCGCGACGCGCGGGGCCGGCGCGCGGGTTTCATATTCCTCGACCCAAGGATCAACGATGGGGTCCAGAGCGCGCGGCTGCGGCTCGGCGACGCGGATCACCGGCTCGGGGCGCGGTTCCGGTTCGCGAGCGGCAGGGGTCTGAAAGGTCGGCACAACCGGCGCCGCCTCGATGCGGGGCTCAGGCGCGCGCGGGGCTTCTGCGCGAACGGGCTCGCGATAGGTGTCGCGGGTCGGTTCCGGGGCGCGCGAGGCTTGCGTGCCATACAGACCGCCAGCCGAGCGGCGCGCGTCATGACCGGCCAGCGGCGCGCTGACGGCCGGCGGGGCGATGGGTTCGATGCGACGCACTTCGCCCTCGTCCATGCCGGTCGCGACGACCGAGACGCGGATCTTGCCATCCAGGGCAGGGTCGAAAGCGGCGCCGAAGATGATGTTGGCGTCGCCGTCCACTTCCGCGCTGATGGCGTTGGCGGCCTCGTCGACTTCCAGCAGCGTCATGTCCAGACCGCCGGTGATGTTCACCAGCACGGCCTTGGCGCCCTTCAGGCTGGTCTCGTCCAGCAGCGGGTTGGCGATGGCGTTCTGGGCCGCCAGCAGCGCGCGGTCGTCGCCGGTAGCCTCGCCCGTGCCCATCATCGCCTTGCCCATCTCGGACATGACGGCGCGCACGTCAGCGAAGTCCAGGTTGATCAGGCCCGGCAGGATCATCAGGTCGGTGATCGAGCGTACGCCCGAGTGCAGGACCTGATCGGCCATGCCGAAGGCGTCGGCGAAGGTCGTGCGCTCATTGGCGACGCGGAACAGGTTCTGGTTCGGGATGACGATCAGGGTGTCGACATAGCGTTGCAGCTCGGCGACGCCCGCGTCGGCCAGACGCATGCGGTGACGCCCTTCAAAGGTGAAGGGCTTGGTCACGACGCCGACGGTCAGGATGCCGCGATCACGCGCGCATTTGGCGATGACAGGGGCCGCGCCGGTGCCGGTGCCGCCGCCCATGCCGCAGGTGATGAAGACCATGTGCGCACCTTCCAGGTGCTGATGGATCTCGTCAGCGGACTCCTCCGCGGCGTTCATGCCGACTTCGGGGTGGGCGCCGGCGCCCAGGCCTTGGGTGATGGTCTCGCCCAGTTGGATACGGCGATCGGTCTTGGCGAAGCTGAGGTGCTGCGCGTCGGTGTTGGCCACGACGAACTCGACCCCTTCAAGGCCGGCGTCGATCATATTGTTCACGGCGTTGCCGCCAGCGCCGCCGACGCCGAACACGACGATGCGGGGCTTCAGTTCAGTGTGTTGCGGCTTGACCAATGAGAGCGACATTTTCTGTTTCCGACCTGCTGACCCGCCCCTTCAAACCAACCGACCGCCCCGCCGAATCGCTTTGGTTATGAGCGCGTTAAGGATTGCGCCCATGAAGGTTAAGAGAAGGTTACGGCGATAATGTGAGTCGGACCGAAGAACACCCCAAACCGGAAGCGTTGCCGCTGATTTGTCGAAAATCGTGAAGTCGTTCGGCTGATGGTCGCAATTGAAAATGGGCGGAAGACGTTTCCGTCTTCCGCCCACTTCAAGAACCTACGACAGCTTAGAAGCTGACGCGCGCGCCCATCACGAAGCGACGTCCCAGGCCATCATAGACAGCCGGTTCGGTCGTCCAGCCGGTCGGTTGGCCATAGCCTTGGCCAATATAGACATACTCATCGAAGATGTTGTCGACGCCGGCGAAGACCGTGGCCTTCGGCGTGACGGCGTAGCGAACCTGCAGATCCGAGAAGGTCTTCAGGCCGATGTAGCCGCTGACATCGTTGTCGGCGCAGTCGTCGAGGTCGAAGTAGCAGCTTTCGCCGACGAACTGGGTTTGCCACGACACCGTCAGAGCATTGCGACGGTACAGCAGATCCAGTTGAGCCTTGTTCTTCGACAGGCCCGTGGTGCCTGCCGACTCAACCAGCTCCGCACCCGGCAACGGCGAAGTCTTGTACTCGTCGAGGTGCTGATAAGTCAGGCTGGCGACAAGCGTACCCCAGTTGCCACCGAAGTTGCGGGTGACGGGGAAGTTGTCGAAGTCAAACGTGTAGCTGGCCTGAACGTCGATACCGCTGGTCTTGAACGTTCCCAGGTTCTGCGTTTGGGAGTTCAGTTCACGCATTGCGCCGACCTGCGCCGTACCAGATGCGTAACGAATGACGGACTGACAGAACGGGCTGGACGCGTTGTAGACGCCGCCGCTGTTGACATAGCATTCGTTCAAGCTGGTGCCGCGCGCCAAGTTGGCGATGATGTCGTCGATTTCGATGTTGAAGTAATCGACCGACAGCGAGAAGGGCGACAGCCAGTCATACCAATCCGCATTGAACAGAACACCGCCGGTGATGCTGGTGCTCTTTTCTTGGCTCAGGTTCGGGTTGCCGCTGTTGAAGCCGCCCGTGCCTTGTGCCTCGGCTTGGGTTTGAGCGAACACGCCGTCACGGGCGACACGCGCCGCCAGGGTAGGATCCGCCAAGCAGGCCCGGGCCTGATCGCTTCCGATCGTCGATGCATTGACACCACTGGCGGCGACGTTCGACGGGTTGGCGATGTCCACACGCGTGTTCGTAAACGCAGCTTGGCCACCCGAGGTCGTCAAACCGCGGCAGGGATCAAGGTTGGTCGGGAAGGTCTGCGACCGGCCCGAGAACAACTCGCTGATGTTCGGGGCACGCACAGCGACCGAATACTGCGAGCGGAACTTAATCCAGTCCGTTGGCATATACTCCAGCGACGCAGCCCAGGCTTCGGTGTTGCCGACGGTCGAATAATCCGAGAGGCGGCCCGACAGGTTCAGGTCGAGTTGATGCGCGAACGGCATGTCGCGAAGCAGCGGCACGCGCAGTTCGGCGAAGCCTTCGATGACCTTGAAATCACCCTTGGTTTCAGGGGCGATGTTGCCGCTGGCCAAGCCTTGCTGAAGCGTGGAGTCAGGTGTGTTGCGCGACTCTTCACGACGGTATTCCGAACCCACGACGAACTGGATGGGACCAGCCGGCAGTTCGAAGAGATCGCCGCTCAGGAAGCCGTTCAGAACCTTCTGATCGACGAAGGAGTCGAACGAGTTCTGAACCTTGATGTAGTTGACCACGCCCTGCGACGCGCCACCTTCCTCGAAGATACGGAACGGCGTACAGCCACGAGCACGCTCTGCGATATTGCGGCAAGCCAGCACGCCGCCGCCCGTGTCGACCACGTCGAGCGTATTGATCAGGCGATCCTTGAGAATACCGCCGTTCGTGAGCTGCTGCTCCGAGCTGCGGCCCCAGTTACCGCTGATTTCATACTTGAGGTTCATCGAACCCGGAAGCTCGCCCTCCAGGCCAGCAACGACGCGGAACAGGTCGCGGGTCGCTTCGTTCTGACGGTTGCCGAACTCGGTCATGCGGCGTTGGAAGCCAACGACGCGCTGAGCGTCGGTCAGACCGGGAGTGCGATCACGAACCGCTTGACGGATGGACTCGGGAACGATCGCGCTGACCAGGGGAATACCATAAAGGCAGCCGGTGGCCGAGCACTGCGGGTTCAAACCAACGTCTTGCGCGTCGCGGAAGATGTCTGCGCCTGAAACGGGGCTCGGCTCGATGTCGCTCTTGGTTTGGCCGCGGTAGTACGACCCTTCGAAGAAGAAGCGATTGTTGTCGTTGAAGTCATACAGCGCCTGGCCGGAGAACTGCAGCGCCGTATTCGGCACGTACAGCTGACGGGAGCCCTGACGGTTAAAGCCGTCGGTGGCAGCAGCATACGGGCGTTGAGCGCCAGTCGTCGGCTCATAGACGCGGTTCGAGTTGTTCAGGCCGATGCCGGGGACAATCGCCACGCCACGCGGAATGAAGCTCGAACCAAAGAAGTAGCGCGTTTCGCCGAAGGTGCCGTCCGCGAAGTTCAGACCACCTAGGCCGTCACGATCCATGCCACGGTCGGCGCGATCACGGGCGTAGACGGCCTTGTTTTCCTGATAGGACAGGGTGCCGACGAAATTGCCGCGATCATCGGCGAAGTTCGAACCAAACTTGGTGCCAACCTTGTAGTTCTCGCGATCGCCACGATCGGTGATGCCGTACTGACCGAAGAGTTGGAACCCTTCGTAATCCTTGTCCGTGATGATGTTCACCACGCCGGCCAAGGCGTCAGAACCATAGATCGAGGAGGCACCGCCGGTGACGACGTCAACGCGGTCGATGAACTCGGTCGGCAGGCTGTTGAAGTCGACAACTTGCGTGCCCGGCAGACCGGCAACGAAGCGACGGCCGTTCACCAGAACGAGGGTGCGGTCTTCGCCGAGGTTGCGAAGGTTGACCGTCGCAACGCCGTTGCCTTGCGTGAAGAAGTTGGAATTGGTGGGCGTCAGCGAGGAAACGCCTGCGGCGGGCAAGGTGCGGAGGATTTCGCCCAGGTTCACTTCACCCGTGTTTTCGATGGCCTCGGACGACACGACCTGCACCTGGGTAGGCGCGTCTTGGTTCGGGCGGACGATGCGCGAACCGGTGACGACGATTTCGCCGACTTCGGTTGCGTCTTGGCTGCCGGAGGTCGATTGCGCGAACGAAGGCGCAGCGACGGCCAGAACGCCGGCAAGAATCGTCGTCCCAAAAAGATATTGTCGTTTCAAATGCATTTTGTGGCCCCAATGGAATGTAGCGAACAACAGCAATCCACACCCCAATCCCGGATGCGCGCTTGAGCGTCTCGTCTAATGCATTCCAACGGAACGGCAAGCTTTGTGACCGAAATCCGGCCACCACGCGTCGGGACTGTTACAGTCGAGCAACAGTTTGATTTCGGAAAAATGCAATCGGATTGCGTGTACAGCGTACACGCAGCCGGTGTTTGCCGTGACGCCTCAAAAGATTATCGGCGCCCTCACGAGGAGCGCCAAGCGCCAAGTGCTCGTGTCAGAGATTATCTCTGAGCCAGCCAGCCACACGTCCCACCACGTTTCCACGGTGGATTCGCGGCGCATCCGCAGCGGTGATCTGGCGCGCCATCAGCTTCCTGGCCGACACCGCCTCGCGCGGGCCGTAGGCGGCGCGGAGAAGGACGCCCGCGGTGGCGCAGAAGGCGGGGCCGGAGGCGGCGTCGGCCAAATGTGGCGCCCGTTGGGGTTTTCCGAGGCGGACGGGACGGTCGAAGACGCGTACCGCCAGCTCACGCACGCCGTTAAGCTGGCTGGCCCCGCCTGTCAGAACGAGGCCCGCGCCGGGCTCCAGGCCGACGCCGGCATTTTTCAGCCGATCACGGAGCAGTTCGAGGGTTTCCTCGACGCGGGGGGCGATGACGGTCTTCAGCATGGCGCGCGGGACGATGACGGGTCCCGCCGAGGCGTCCTCGCCGCGCGGCGGGGCCTCCAGCATTTCGCGGTCTTCGTTGGCGCTGGCCATGGCCGAGCCGTGAAGGGTCTTGAGCCGTTCGGCGCCGGCCTTGGACGTCGACAGGCCGCGCGCGATGTCCGAGGTGACGTGGTCGCCGCCGACGTTCAGACTTTCGATATGCAGCAGGGAGCGGCCGCCCCAGACGGCGGCGCTAGTCGAGCCGCCGCCCATGTCGATGCAGACGGCGCCCAGGTCCATCTCGTCCTCTTCCAGCGCGGCCAGGGACGAGACGACGGGTGCGGCGGCGACGCCTTGCAGGTCGAGGTGAGCCAGCTCCAGGCAGTGGCTGAGGGTCGTAAAGACGTTCTCGGCCATCGAGACGACCAACAGATCAAGCCCCAGAGAACCGCCCCGCATCGAACGCGGATCATGCACGCCCCGCGCGCCGTCGACCGACCAGGCGATGGGCAGGACGTGGATCGGGCGACGGTTGGGCAGGCGGATCTGGGCCAGAGCCATGCCGATGGCGCGCGCCAGATCGGCGTCGCCGACCGGATTGGCGCCAAGCGAGACGCGGGCCTGCACCCGGTGGCTGGCCATTTGGCCGATAGCCGTGGTGACGACGACGCCGGAAACCGGGCTCTGGGCGGCGCGCTCGGCGCGTTCGACGGCGTGACCGATGGCCTGGGCGGCCTCATCCATGTTGATGATCGCCCCGCCCCTCACGCCCTTGGACTGGACGTGGCTGGCGCCCGCGACGCGGATGGTGCGGTCTGCGTGACGCACGCCGTCCGGCTTCATGATGAAGCACGAGACCTTGGACTGGCCGATGTCCAGCGCAGCGACCACGGGCGCACGACCGGCGCGAGGATCAATGCCCCGACCGTGATCATTCGCCGCGCCGCGTTGCTTGGTCATGTCTCTATGGTCCTTAGGCGTCGCCGGCGGGTCGCACGGCGACCTCGTCGGGGGTTCTGAGATCGACGCGGGCGAAGCCCAGGTCGAGCAGGCGTTCGCGCTGGTCCAGCGCATCGAGGCGGATCAAAGCCGCCTCCTGTTCGGTGGCAGGCAGTTGGATCAGGCTGCCGTCCTTCAGACGCAGGTCCCAGCGGCGCTCGTCCACGCGCACCAGGGCGTCCACCATCCCCATCAGTCGCGGGCGTTGGGCCAGCAGTGGCAGGATTTCGCCCGCCGCCACATCGGCGCCCTTGCCCACGACGAGCGGCAAGGTCGGATAGCGACGCGCGTCCGCGCCGTCGATGACTTGGCCCCGGTTGTCGATGACCTTGATCTGACCGGCCTCCTGCCAGACGGCCAGGCGGTCGTGTTCCTTGACCTCGATGATCAGAGTGTCGGGCAACAGGCGCACCACGCGCGCTTCCTTGACCCAACCCACGCCCTGAACTCGCGTGCGAATGGCGTCCAGATCCAGGCTGGTGATCGGCTGACCAGAATACAGGCCGAGCGCGCGCTGGATCGCCGGCTCGGCCTCGGGCGAGGCGCCGGTGATGTGCACCCGCTTGAGCGTCAGGCCCATGCCGGCCGTCACATTATCCAGGCCATGCGAAACCGAGGCGCCGATCCGCTCGGCGCGGGCGCCCGTGGCCAGAACCCCGACCAGCAGCAGCGCGCCGGCGCCCAGGGCGATCACGGCGGTGCGTGGCGAAATATCGACACGGCCGATGGCGGCCATCTTGCCGGGAACGGCGGACGCGTTCTGGGCCCCGCTGCGCGACCGTCCCCCGCCTTTGGAAGCCGAACCGCGCTGTGGAGCCTGATTAGAACCCTGTCGCCGACCGCCGCGAACTACCGCGGGCATGAGGCGTCCTCCACCATCCACCGAACCAGATCGTCATAGCTCATCCCGGTATGGGCGGCCTGCTCGGGCGCGAGCGAAGTCGGGGTCATGCCGGGCTGGGTATTGACCTCCAACAGGACCAGATCGTCCTTAACATCATCATAACGGAAGTCGGATCGCGACACGCCGCGGCAGCCCATGGCGACATGCGCCGCCTCCGCCTGACGCAGCGCCTGTTCGAACACATGCGGCGGCAGGACGGCCGGCAGGACGTGCACCGATCCGCCCGGCGCATACTTGGCCTCATAGTCATAGAAGCCCTTGGTCGGGGTGATGTCGGTGACCGTCAGGGCGCGCGGTCCGGCCGGTTCGCCCAGCACGGTGACGCACAGCTCCTTGCCGGCGATATAGGGCTCGACGACGACCTGCTCGCCGTAAGCCCAGCCCGGCTCCCCCACTTCGGAAACCGGACGGTTGGCGCCTTCGCGCACCAGGAAGACGCCGACCGACGAGCCCTCGGCATTCGGCTTAACCACATAGGGCGGGTCGATGACGTGGCGGCTGGCGACTTCGTGACGATCGTAGAGACCACCGCCCGGCACCTTAATGCCGGCCGCCCGCAGCACGGCCTTGGACTTGTCCTTGTCCATCGCCAGGGCAGAGGCCAGCACGCCGGAATGGGTGTAGGGAATCCGCAGGGTCTCCAGCACGCCCTGAACACAGCCGTCTTCGCCCCAAGCGCCGTGCAGACAGTTCAACACCACATCGGGCTTGATCAGACCCGAAAGCACATTGGCCAGGTCGCGCCCGGCGTCCACACGACTGACGCGCACGCCCTGCCGCTCAAGCGCCTGCGCGCACTGCTCGCCCGACGAGAGGGACACCTCCCGCTCTGCGGAAAGGCCGCCCAGTAGGACGGCGACATGAAGATCTTTGAAATCGCGGGCCATGACGCCTTGGATTGGGGCCTACATGTTTAACAGGCCGTCAACCATTCACGTCCGCCGGCTATTTTTGCGCGGGATTTTTTATCCCGCTCGGCCGATCCGCTTGATTTCCCACTCCAGCTGAACGCCGGTCTTGGCCAACACATCGGCGCGAACCGCCTCGCCCAGGCCTTCGATGTCGGCGGCTGTCGCCTCGCCGGGATTGATAATGAAGTTGGAGTGCAGTTCGCTGAACTTGGCCCCACCGCCCGTCTCGGTGTGCAGCTTGCCGCGCCATCCGGCCTCATCCACCAGCTTCCACGACGAATGGCCCTCGGGGTTCTTGAACGTCGAGCCGCCCGTCTTCTCGCGGATCGGCTGGGTGGTCTCGCGACGGCTGGTGATCTCGGAGATCCGGGCCGCTACCGCCTCGGGTTCGTCAGCCGCGCCGCGATAGGTCGCCTCGATCCAGAC
The DNA here is from genome assembly GCF_001592205.1 of Brevundimonas vesicularis NBRC 12165. Lineage (GTDB taxonomy): Bacteria > Pseudomonadota > Alphaproteobacteria > Caulobacterales > Caulobacteraceae > Brevundimonas > Brevundimonas vesicularis. The sequence continues at coordinate 124,328 of NZ_BCWM01000008.1, forward strand.
GATGTCGGCCGGCGCCCGGGAATGGCGATAGGTGTAGCCGAAGTCGGCCAGATCGTAATCGACCCGCTCGCCCGCCCGCGTCAGGCCCCAGGCCGAAACCAAAACGTCCTTGGTCTCGGAGCCGTAGCAGCCGGCGTTCATGGTCAGGGCGCCGCCGATCGTTCCCGGAATGCCGGCGTAGAATTCCAGCCCGGCAATCCCCGCCTTGGCGCTGGCCTTGGCGACCATCGAGTCCAGCGCGCCCGCGCCGGCCGTGACCGTGTCGCCGTCCGTCGTGATCTGCGCCCACGGGCGGCCCGCCAAGCGGATCACCACGCCCTCGACCCCGCCGTCACGGACGATGACGTTCGATCCGACGCCTAGAACCGTCACCGGCACGGCCGGGTCCAACGCCTTCAGGAAATCCGCCAGATCCGCGGCGTCCGCTGGAATGAACAGGGCCTCGGCCGCGCCGCCTACCCGGAACCAGGTATAGGGCGCCAGCGGCTCGTTCCGCAGCAGCTTGCCGCGCACTTCGAGCAGAGCGATCACGCCAGGGTCTCCAACTGCGCCGGCAGGCCATAGGCCCAGCTGGTGATGTCGCCGGCGCCCAGCAGCACGACGACGTCGCCGGACTTGGCCTCATCCTTGATCAGGCGAGGCAGCACAGCGGCGTTCTCCAAGGCCTGGACGTGACGGTGGCCGTAGCGGCGCACTCCGTCGGCCAGGGCGTGCTTGTCCACACCTTCGATCGGTTGTTCGCCGGCCGGATAGACGTCGGCGACGATCACGCTGTCGGCGTCCGAGAAGCAGGTCGAGAACTCGTCCATCAGATCGCGCAGACGCGTGTAGCGGTGCGGCTGAACCACGGCGATAACCCGTCCGTCCGTCACCTGACGGGCGGCCTTCAGCACGGCGGCGATCTCGACCGGGTGGTGGCCATAGTCGTCGACGATTCGGACGCCGCCCACGACGCCCGTCGTGGTGAAGCGGCGCTTGACCCCGCCGAAGCCGGCCAAGCCGGTGCGGATCGCGTCGTCCGACACATCCAGTTCGCGCGCCACGGCGATCGCGGCCAGGGCGTTCGACACATTATGCCAGCCGGCCATCGGCAGATGGACGCCGGAGATCACATGGGTTTCGCCATTCTGGATGACCACGTCGAAGCGACAGCCGTCCGGCCCCATCTCGACATTGTCGGCCCGCACCATCGCCTGCGGATTGACGCCGTAGGTCACAAGCCGCCGGTTATCGATGGCCGCGACCAGCTTTTGAACCTCCGGATGGTCTAGGCAGACAGCGGCGAACCCATAGAAGGGTATGTTCTCGACGAAATCCACGAACGCCTTCCGCACCCCGTCGAAGTCGCCGTAGTGGTCCAAATGTTCGGGGTCGATGTTGGTGACGATGGCGACCGTCGATTTCAGGCGCAGGAAGCTGCCGTCCGACTCGTCCGCCTCCACCACGATCCAGTCGCCGTCGCCGACCTTGGCATTGGTGCCATAGGCGTTGATGATGCCGCCGTTGACCACTGTGGGATCCAGGCCCGCCGCATCCAGCAGGGCCGCCACCATAGAGGTCGTCGTCGTCTTGCCGTGCGTGCCGCCAACCGCGATCGAGAACTGCAGCCGCATCAGCTCGGCCAGCATCTCGGCCCGGCGCACCAGCGGGATGCGGCGCTCGCGGGCCGCCTTCATCTCGGGATTGTCGGCCTTGACCGCCGTCGAATAGACCACCGCTGAAACGCCCTCGCCCACATGGGCGGCGTCGTGGCCGATGAAGATCTTGGCGCCGAGCTGTTCCAGCCGTTCGGTATTGGCGCTCGCCTTGGCGTCAGAGCCCTGCACCGAATAGCCGATCTTCAGCATGATCTCGGCGATGCCGCTCATGCCGATGCCGCCGATGCCGACGAAATGAACGGGACCGAGGTCGAACGGGACGGGGCGTAGGCGTGCGATCATTTTCGCCTCATAAACGCCGCCTCGCCTCCTGCGAAGGGCGCGCCGCATACGGAGCGAACTTTTCTAAGGACGATCGGGCGCGGCTGTGCGCGAACTCGCACAGAACTATTGCGCCTCCACCGAGTTGTCTTCGGGAACGCGCGCGGCTCCCGCTTGCGCCGCTGCTCCAAAGGACTCCCAAGATGGCCAAGAACGCAAAGCCGGCCGGCGCGCCGACAATCGGCAACGCCGGCGAGGTGCACCAGACCGCCTCGACGCCTGAGACCCGCCTGACCACAAATCACGGGACGCCGATCAGCGACAATCAGAACTCGCTCAAGGCCGGCCCGCGCGGCTCGACCCTGCTGGAAGACTTCATCCTTCGCGAGAAGATTCAGCATTTCGACCACGAGCGTATCCCTGAGCGGATCGTCCATGCCCGCGGCTCGGCCGCCCACGGCTTCTTTGAACTGACCGACAGTTTGTCGGAGTTCACCACGGCCAAGATCCTGACCGAGGTGGGCAAGAAGACCGAGCTGTTCACCCGCTTCTCGACCGTCGCCGGCGGCGCGGGCTCGGTCGATACGCCGCGCGATGTGCGCGGCTTTGCGGTCAAATTCTATACGACCGAAGGCAACTGGGATCTGGTTGGCAACAACATCCCCGTCTTCTTCATCCAGGACGCGATCAAGTTCCCCGACCTGATCCATTCGGTGAAGATGGAGGCCGACAAGGGCTATCCCCAGGCGGCCAGCGCTCACGATACCTTCTGGGACTTCATCGGCCTGATGCCCGAGAGCATGCACATGGTCATGTGGGCCATGTCCGACCGCGGCATCCCGCGCAGCCTGCGCATGATGGAAGGTTTCGGCGTCAACACCTTCCGGCTAATCAACGCCGAAGGCGAGGCGACTCTGGTCAAGTTTCACTGGCGGCCCAAGCTGGGGACGCAATCGACCTGCTGGGACGAGGCGGTCAAGATCGCCGGCGCCGACCCCGACTATCACCGTCGCGACCTGTATGAGGCCATCGATCAGGGCGACTTCCCCGAATGGGAGTTCGGCGTGCAACTGTTCACCCAGGAACAGGCCGACGCCCTACCCTTCGACATTCTGGACGCCACCAAGCTGGTGCCGGAAGAAGATTATCCGATCCGCGTGATCGGCCGAATGGTGCTGGACCGCAACCCGGACAACTTCTTCGCCGAGACCGAACAGGTCGCTTTCCTGCCGACCAACATCGTGCCTGGCATCGAATTTTCGGAAGACCCGCTGCTGCAGGGCCGGCTGTTCTCCTATCAGGACACCCAACTCTCGCGCCTGGGCACGGTCAACTTCCACCAGATCCCGATCAACCAGGCCAAGGGCTGCCCCTTCCAGAACTTCCAGCGCGACGGTCATATGCAGATGGCCGTGCCCAAGGGCCGCGCCAACTATGAGCCCAACAGCCTGGCCGAGGCGGGCGAGGACGGCGGCCCGCGTGAAGATCCCAAGGGCGGCTTCAGCACCGCGCCCATCCCGGTCGAGGGCGAAAAGGTCCGGCTGCGCGCTGAAAGCTTCGCCGATCACTACAGCCAGGCACGGCTGTTCTTCCGCTCCCAGACCGAGATCGAACAGGCCCATTTGGCCAGCGCCATCGTGTTCGAACTGTCAAAGGTGTCGCTCGCCCACGTTCGCGAGCGCGTTCTGGCCAATCTGCAGAACGTCGATGAGACCCTGGCCCAGCGGGTCGCAGACGGCCTGAACCTGCCCCTGCCCAAGGCGTCGGACCCCGGTGTGGCGCCCATCGATCTGGACGCCTCGCCCGCCTTGCGCATCGTCGGCAAATATCCCGATACTCTTAAGGGCCGAAAGGTCGCCATCCTGGTCGCCGACGGTTCGGACGGCGCGGTCGTCGACGCCGTTCGTGCGACGGTCGAAGGCGACGGCGGCTCTGTCTTCATCGTCGCGCCCAAGATCGGCGGCGCCAAGCTGAAGGACGGCAAGACGCTGGCGGCCGACGGTCAGCTGGCCGGCAGCCCGTCGGTCCTGTTCGACGCCGTGGCGATCGTTCTGTCCGAGGACGGGTGTGCCCAGATGCTGAAAGAAGGCGCCGCAATCGATTTCACCAAGGACGCCTTCGGCCACCTCAAGGCCATCGGCCACACCGCTGAGGCCCAGCCCCTGTTGGACAAGGCGGGCGTCGAGCCGGATGCAGGCGTGATCGATCTGTCCAAGGACGCCACAGGCTTCCTCGCCCCCGCCCTCACCCGGCAGTGGGACCGCGAGCCCAAGGTGCGCATGCTGGCGTAAGGTGAGGGGTAACCGGCGTGAACGCTTCGCGCCGGTTACTCGACCTTAACCACAAGGATTCACCATAGCGGTCTCACTGTTGCGGGGCCGCGTTTCCATGTCCGATCTGAAGACCCCTGTCCTCGCCAAGGACGTCATTTATCGTGGCGACTGCATCGAGGTGCTGAAGAGCCTGCCCGACGCCTCGGTGGACATGGTCTTCGCCGATCCGCCGTATAATCTGCAGCTGGGCGGCGACCTGCTGCGTCCCGACAATTCCAAGGTCGATGCGGTCGATGACGACTGGGACAAGTTCGCCAGCTTCGCCGAATACGACGCCTTCACTCGCGCCTGGCTGGCGGAATGCCGCCGCGTCCTGAAGCCCGAGGGCTCGATCTGGGTGATCGGCAGCTACCACAACGTTTTCCGCTTGGGATCGGCGATCCAGGACTTGGGCTTCTGGGTGCTGAACGACATCATCTGGCGCAAGTCCAACCCGATGCCGAACTTCAAGGGCACCCGGTTCACCAACGCCCATGAGACCCTGATCTGGGCCGCCAAGTCGCGGGATCAGAAGCGCTACACCTTCAACTACGATGCGCTGAAGGCCTTCAACGAAGACACCCAGATGCGCTCCGACTGGACCTTCGCCCTGTGCACGGGCGAGGAGCGGATCAAGGACGCCGACGGCAAGAAGGCCCATCCGACTCAGAAGCCCGAAGCCCTGTTGCACCGTGTCCTGCTGTCGGCGACGCGCCCCGGCGACGTGATCCTGGATCCCTTCTTCGGCACCGGCACCACCGGCGCCGCCGCCAAGCGCCTCGGCCGCCATTACATCGGCATCGAGCGTGACGAGACCTATGCCGAGGTCGCCGAAACCCGCATCGCCTCAGTCATCCCTGCCCGCCCCGAAGACCTGATGGTCACAGGCTCCAAGCGTGCCGAGCCGAAGGTGCCGTTCGGCGCCCTGGTCGAGGCCGGCCTGCTGCAACCCGGCGACCGCCTGTACTGCCCCAAGGGCGAGCGCGAGGCGCGGGTTCGCGCGGACGGTTCGCTGGTTCACGGTTCGCTCAGCGGCTCGATCCACAAGCTGGGCGCGCTGCTGGAAAACGCACCGGCCTGCAACGGCTGGACCTACTGGCGCTTCAAGACCGACCAGGGGCTGAAATCCATCGACGCCCTCCGCTCCGAAGTTCGCGCCGCGATGTAAGCCGCTGCGACCGCGCGTCGCGTAAGCCACATCAATCACTTAGCCGGCAATCCGTCGCTAATACGTACGATTTCGCACACTCAGTATGGGTTAGCGTCGCTGTAACCCCGCGAAACCTATGTGAAAATTCATCAGCTGTGACGGAACTTCGCAGTTGCGAGAACATTGATGTCAACGGCCCGCCAGGATGCGGTGTCGGAGCACATCACCATGAAAATCGCGCAGATCACCCCGTTGTACGAGGCTGTGCCTCCCAAGCTGTACGGCGGTACGGAACGTGTGGTCGCGCATCTGACCGACGCCTTGGTCGAGCTGGGCCACGACGTGACGCTGTTCGCCAGCGCCGACGCCCAGACCAAGGCGCGTCTTGTGCCCGTGCGCGATCAGGCGATCCGTCTGGATCCGGCGCCGTTGAAATCCGATCTCGCCGCCCACCTGTCGATGTTGGGCGAAGTGTTGGACCGCGCCGACGAGTTCGACGTCATCCACTTCCACACCGACATGGTCCACTTCCCGCTGTTCCAGAAATATGCGGACAAGACCCTGACGACCCTGCACGGCCGTCTGGATATGAAGGACCTGCCCGGCGTCTATGCGCGTTGGAGCGAGTTCGGGCTGGTCTCCATCTCCGACGATCAGCGTAAGCCGCTGCATTTCGCCAACTGGAAAGCCACCGTCCATCACGGCATGCCGGGCGAACAGTACATCTTCTCCCCGAAGTCCGAGGGCTATCTAGCCTTCCTGGGTCGCATCTCGCCCGAGAAACGCCCCGACCGCGCCATCGAGATCGCCACCAAACTGGGCAAGCGTCTGAAGATGGCCGCCAAGGTGGACGCCGCCGACAAACGCTATTGGGAAGAAGCGATCCGCCCATTGGTTGAGGGCAATCCGCTGATCGAGTTCATCGGCGAGATCGGCGACCATCAGAAGTCCGCCTTCCTCGGCGGCGCCGAAGCCCTGCTCTTTCCCATCGACTGGCCGGAGCCGTTCGGTCTGGTGATGATCGAGGCCATGGCCTGCGGCACGCCGGTGATCGCCTTCCGCTGCGGCTCGACGCCAGAGGTGATCGAAGACGGCGCCACGGGCTTCTTGGTCGACACGATGGAACAGGCCATCGCCGCCGCCGGACGCGCGCATCTGCTGGATCGGGAGGCCATCCGCGCGCGCTTCGATCTGCGGTTTTCCGCCACGGCCATGGCGCGCCGGTATCTGGACGTTTACGGCGACCTGCTGGCGCGCCGTCCGTTTGCGGAGGCTGCCTTGGATGACGTCGTCACGCCCCTGCGCCCGTTGGTGGAAGACCGAAGCTTCGCTGCGATCGCCTAACGCCTGGGCGATCTGCGGCGCCTAACGGCGAAGCTGTTCACTTTAAAATTATCCTTGTCGGCTAAGCGGGGCTCATAATCGGGGCGCTCGACATGAAATCGACAGTGACAGGGCGGCTTTTGGAGAAGCTCCGCCGCGACGTATCGGGCAATATCGCCACCTTCTTCGCCCTATCTGCGATGGCGCTGGTTTTGATGGTCGGTCTGGCCATCGACATCAATCGCTACGTCTCCGCGCGAAATCAGGTCCAAGAGGCGCTCGACGCCGCCGCGCTCGGCGCGGCCGCCTCTCGCGGAAAGACCCAGAAGGAACTTGAAGAGGCCGCTTCGCCCTACCTTCAGGCCAATATGAAGACCAACCAGGTCATCCCCGGCTGGAAGAGTGAAACCACATACGTCAACGACAAGATCGTCAGGGTCAGCTTCTCCGGCGGCGTGAAACCCATCTTCGCCGGCTTGGCGGGAATAAAGCAGTTTGATCTCAACGCCGTATCGGAAGCCACGCGCGGCGTCGCCCAGCGGATCGAAACCGTTCTGGTGCTCGATAACACCTGGTCGATGAGCGAAAAGGACAGCCGCTCGATCAAGCGGATTGATGCGCTAAAGAGCTCGGCCAGTCTGCTGGTCAATGAGCTGATGGCGACCGAAAGCGACGAGGTCTCGATCGGTGTCGTGCCCTATGCGGACTACGTCAACGTCGGCGTGGCCAATCGCAAGGCTTCCTGGATTTCCGTCCCCGACGACTATGTGCAGGAGCGAACCTGCACGACCAAGACGACCTACAGCGGCGGCACGCCCTACCCCTGCACCACCGTGCGCGACGGCGTCAGCGAGACCGGCACCTGCTACAAGGATCAGGTGGTCAAGACGGTCCCGGTCACACCCTATCGCTGCGACATGACCTACAAATGGTTCGGCTGCGTCTATTCGCGCAATGTCGGCACGACCCGGCTGAATGATTTGTCGCCGGCGACGCCCTACAAGGGCTTCCTGACGACGGGCCAAAGCTGCCTGAACGCGGTCAGCCCCCTGTCCAAGAGCAAGTCCAGCGTCCTGAATGCGATCAAGAACCTGGTCATCAACGTCGGCGGCTACAAGCCTGAAACCCACATCCCATCCGGCCTGATCTGGGGCATCAATCTGCTGTCGCCCACTGCGCCGTTCCAGGAAGGGGGCGCTTACGACCCCGCGAACCGCACGCCGCGCAAGATCTTGGTGTTGATGACCGACGGAGTGAACACGATGCGATATAGGTCCTCGGACGGCGCGCACGTGGCCACAGTCAAGCCTAACGAACTGGCGGCGACAGATGGAGATCTGGATGCGATCTGCACCTACGCCAAATCAAACAAGATCGAAGTGTTCACTGTGGGCCTCAACGTCCCGACGACGAACGGGCGCAACCTCTTGCGAACCTGCGCCACGGACTCCGACCACGCCTTCCTGGCTGAGGACAGCGCCGCCTTGGAAGCCGCCTTCCGCGAAATCGCACGGTCAATCGGGGTCGTGCGGCTAGTGAAGTAACGGCAGTCGCCGCCGGCATGCGAAAAAGCACAGGTTCGCCTGAACCCGTCGGCGACTTGCCCATTAAAGTCTGCAAGCGGCCCCTGAGCGCCGCATTCGGGTGCGACACGTTCGGCCGAGGCCTCACAACGACGGGGAAGAGACCGCATGGACGACGCCTATTCCACTCAACTGACCGCCGGTGAATCGGTCGAGGCCACGGGTCTCGAACAGCTGATGGCGCTGAAGGAAGGCGACACCTTCCTGGTCGCCGACGGGTGGGGCGACATGAAGGGCGGCGCCGACGGCCTGTTCGCGGGCGACACCCGCGTCCTGTCGCGCTGGGCCATGACCGTCGGCCTGCTGAAGCCGTCGCGTCTGTCGTCCGGTGTCAGCCAAGACAACGTCTTCTTCTCCTGCCACACCACCAATCGTCCCCTGCCCCCGATGGGCGGCCGGTCGGCGCCGGCCGGCGTCCTGCATATCGAGCGCCGGCGCTTCCTGTGGAACCGGCGGATGTTCGAGCGTATCCGCATGGTCAATCATGGGGTGGAGGACATCCTGCTGCCGCTGGCCTTCGACTTCGGCGCGGACTTTTTCGATATCTTCCAGGTGCGCGGCACGCCGCGAGCCAAGCGCGGAACCATCCACACGCCGACCACAGACGGCCGTCGCGTCACCTTCCGCTACACCGGCCTGGACGACGTGGATCGATCCAGCTGCATCGCCTTCTCCGAACCGCCCGCGCGCCTGACGCATCAACGCGCCGAGTTCATGTTCAGCCTGCCCAAGGGCCGCTCGCTGGACCTGTTCATCGAATGCGGCGTGGACGCCTGCGAGACGCCGGACGCCGATCGCTGGCGCCAGAACGCCATCCAGGCCCGCCTGGCCATGCGCGCCAAACGCCGGCGCGGCGCCTCGGTGCGCGGCCCGCGCAGCCCGCGCTTCAACGACTGGCTGGACCAGTCGCGCGCCGACATGGCGCTGTTGACGACCGACCTGCCGACCGGCCCCTATCCCTATGCGGGCACGCCGTGGTTCTCGACGCCGTTTGGCCGCGACGGCATCATTTCGGCTTGGCAAATGCTTTGGCTGGATCCGTCGCTGGCCAAGGGCGTGCTGACCTATCTGGCCTCGCGCCAGGCGACTGAGACCTCGCTCTATCGGGACAGCCAGCCCGGCAAGATCATGCACGAAACCCGCGGCGGCGAGATGAGCGCCCTGCATGAGGTGCCGTTCGGTCTCTACTATGGCGGGGTCGACACCACCTGCCTGTTCGTGGCCCTAGCCGGCGCCTACGCGAACCGCACCGGCGATCTGGATCTGATCCGCACGCTCTGGCCCAATCTGATCGCGGCCGCCGACTGGATGCGCGACTATGGCGACAGCAACAATGACGGTCTGATCGACTACCAGCGCGGAGCCGACACCGGCCTGTCCAACCAGGGCTGGAAGGACTCCGAGGACTCCATCTTCCACGCCGACGGTCGCTTCCCCAAGGGTCCGATCGCGCTTCTGGAGGTTCAGGGCTACGCCTTCGCCGCCTGGAAGGCGCTGGGCGATCTGGGCGAGCGCCTGCACGACGACCGCACGACCGAATGGCGGATGCGCGCCGAACAGGTCCGCTCGCTGGTCGAGGAAAAGTTCTGGATGGAGGACGAGGGCTTCTACGCAGTGGCCCTCGACGGCGACGGCCAGCAATGTCGCGCCATCGCCTCCAACGCCGGGCACCTGCTGTTCACCGGCTTGCCGTCGCTGGAGCGCGCGCGGCGTGTCACCAAACGCCTGCTGACCGCCGAGTTCCGCACCGGCTGGGGCATCCGCACGCTGGAGGTTGGACAGGCCCGCTTCAATCCGATGAGCTATCACAACGGCTCGGTCTGGCCGCACGACACCGCCATGGCCGCCGCCGGCATGGCGGCTTACGGCGAGCGCGATGCGGTCGCGGAAATACTGGCCGAGATCTACGCTGCGGCCGCCCACTTCCACCTGCGGCTGCCCGAACTGTTCTGCGGCTTCCCGCGTGAGCCGGGCGAGCCGCCGATCGCCTATCCGGTCGCCTGTCTGCCTCAGGCCTGGGCGGCGGGCTCGGTCTTCCTAATGCTTCAGGCGACCCTGGGCCTGTCGATCGACGCCTGGACCGAGACGGTCGATCTGGCCGATCCGGTCCTGCCCGCCGGTCTGGATCGTCTGAAGATCACCGGCCTGGAAGTCGGCGGCGCCGTTGTCGATCTGAATATCCAGCACGCCGACGGTCGCGCGGTGGTCATCCCGCATCACAAGCGGGGCAAGGTCTCGATCCGCACATTGCGATAAGGGTCAGCCGAACAGATCGGGCGCGCTCGCCCTATCCAGCGCCTTGGCGAAGACTGTCGGCAGAGCGGCCCGCGCCGCCTCGATCGGCATCCAGCGATAGGGGCCGTCCGCATCAACACGCGCGGTCATCACCGCCAGCGTCAGGCTGAAGTGGGTGAAGACGTGCTCCACAGCCCCCGCGTCGCGCCAGTCGGCCTCGACCGGCGCTGCGGCAACAGGCTCGCCTGTCGTCCAGTCGCTGGTCGGCAGGCCCAGCATTCCGCCCAGCAGCCCCTTCTCAGGCCGCGTCTCGACTGCGATCCGCCCCTGATCATCGATCAGCACATAGGCCGCGCCCCGCCGATGCGGCCGGTCCGCCTTCTTCGTCTTCATCGGAAACCGGGCCGGGTCGCCCGTGGCCAGACCCAGGCATTCGCTGGCTACCGGACAGGTCCCGCACGACGGTGACTTGGGCCGGCAAACCGTCGCGCCAAGATCCATCAGCGCCTGCGCCCAATCGCCCGGCCGCTCGTCCGTGACGAACAGGCCCGCCAGCCGCCTCAGCTCGGGCCGGGCGGCGGGGACCGGCGTTTCGACCGCGAACAGACGCGCCATGACCCGCTCGACATTGCCGTCCACGACATTAGCCGCCCGGTCGAAGGCGATGGAGGCGACGGCCGCCGCCGTATAGGCGCCCACGCCCGGCAGGGTGAGCAGCGCCGCCTCGGTGTCCGGAAACACCCCGCCATGCTCGCCCGCCACCGCCCGCGCACAGGCCAGCAGATTGCGCGCACGCGCATAGTAGCCCAGCCCGGCCCAGGCCCCCATCACCTCCGCATCCTCGGCCGCCGCCAAGTCCGAGACCGTCGGCCATCGCGTGGTGAAGGCGTGGAAATACGGCGTCGCATGCGGCACGGTCGTCTGCTGCAGCATGACCTCCGACAACCAGACGCGGTATGGCTCGGTCCGCGCCGCGCCGAAGGCGGCGCGCCACGGCAGGCTGCGCGCATGGGCGTCGTACCAGGCCACCAGCTGGGAGCGGATCAGGTCTATGTCGGGAGAGACGTCAGGCATCGGTCGGGCTATATAGACCCATGCGCCGCACGCTGCCCACAGACGCCGAGGTCCGCGAGATCCTGTCTCGCCGCCGCACCCGTCCGGTCCCCCGACCGGCGCCGCGCGCAGGCAAGGCGCTGACGCCCCTGATCAAGAAGCTGGACGAGCAGTTCGGACGCGGCGCAGGCGCGCTGGAGCCCCGCTGGCGCGAGATCGTCGGCGATCGCCTGGCGCGCGTGACCCGTCCTCAGAAACTGACCAAGGGTAAGGGCGGTCAGCCCGGCGTGTTGGAGTTGCGCGTCGCCGGCGCCGCCGCCCTGCTGATCCAGCACCAGTCCGAGGACATCCTGGCCCGCGTCAACCTGTTCCTGGGCGCCGGGACGGTGGATCGGTTGCGCATCGCCCAGGGTCCGGTCGCCCCTTTGAAGGAGGCCGCCGCCCGTCCCAAACGCAGCGCCAAGCCGCCGCCCCTGCCCGCCCAGGCCGAGGCCGATCTGGCCGCATCGATCGCTTCAGCCCCCGACGATCTCCGCGCCGCCCTGGCCCGGCTGGGCCGCATCGCCCTGTCGCGCTCCGACATCAAGTCCGACTGAGCGCCGCGCCTTGGTTGGCAGTCGCCCCCCGGTGCTGTAGGAAGAGGTTGTAAAGCGACAAATATCCGCACGGCGCTTCCGGTCGCGCGCCTGTATTCCGAGTCCCGATGAAGCAGCAAGACGACTGGCGACTTACCGATGTCGTCGAACACGAAATCGGGCGTGGAGATCCGTTCGCCGCCGCCATACGCGGCACGCGCATGCCGATGGTCATCACCGACCCGCGTCGCGACGATAATCCGATCGTCTTCGCCAACAAGGCCTTCCAGGATCTGACCGGCTATGAGCGCGACGAGATCATCGGCCAGAACTGTCGGTTCCTTCAGGGGCCGAAGTCCGACAAGGCCGCCGTCGCCAAGATCCGCGAAGCTCTTGAGGCCGGCGCCGACATCCACATTGATCTGCTGAACTATCGCAAGGACGGCAGCACCTTCTGGAACGCCCTGTTCATCAGCCCGGTGCGCAACGCCCAGGGGGAGATCGAGTATTTCTTCGCCTCGCAGCTGAATGTGACCGAGCGGATTGAGGCTCAGGTCTACGTCGAAAAGCAAAAGGCTCTGGTCGAACGCGAAGTCGCCGCCCGCACCGCCGATCTGCAAGAGGCGCTCGCCGCCAAGACCCTGCTGCTTCACGAGGTCGATCACAGGGTCAAGAACAACCTGACCATGATCGGCTCGCTGCTGCGGCTACAATCGCGCTCGCTGTCCGATCCGGCCCTGACCGCCACACTGGACTCCATGCTGGAGCGGGTGGACGCCTTGGCGACCGTTCACCGCAAACTCTATCAGTCCGAAGACGTCACCCAGTTCGACGTCGGCGCCTTTACCAACACCCTGGTCGCCGATGTGATTGGCTCGACGGGACGCACCGATATCGAGGTGTCTGTCGATGTGGAGCCCATGTTCATTCCCTCGACCCATGCCTCGTCGATCGGGCTGATCATCAACGAACTGCTGACCAATGCGATCAAGCACGGATTCCCCGAGGATCGCGGCGGCCGATTGATCGTCTCGGCCAAAAGAACGGAACAAGGCGGCCAGGTCGTTGTTCAGGACGACGGCCCCGGCATTCCCGGCGCTGCGCATCAGGGATTGGGCAAGACTTTGATCGGTCGTCTTTCAAAGCAGATCGGCGGCAAGACCCTGTGGCTGCCAGCCGACCCCGGAACGCGCGCGGTCGTCGACTTCCCCGTGAGCGGCTAGGTGCGCGGCGCCGGGCCTCACTTCGACATCCTGGTCGTCGAGGACGAGGCCCTGCTTGTGATGGACCTCGAGGCGATGCTTGAGGACGAAGGCCACCGGTTGGTCGGAGAAGCCATGTCTCTCAGCGAGGTCGAGTCGCTGTCGCTCGACGCGCCGCCCGACATCGCCTTCGTCGATATCCAGCTGGCGGATAACTCCAGCGGCCTGGACGTGTGTCGCCTGATCAAGGATCGCTGGCCGTCCACCGCCGTGGTGTTCCTGACAGCCAACCCCAAGATGATCCCCGAGGACTTTTTGGGCGCACACGGCGTGATCCCCAAGCCTTTCTCGCGTTCCGGCCTGCTGTCGGCGATGCGCTTCATTCAGCAGGGCATAAGCGATCCGCCGCCCCGCCAGGACAGGCCGCAAAGTTTCATCCCCGCACCGGCGATCGATCGGGCCTGGGCGCGCGGATGAGGCGCTGTTGACAAAACTTTGCCGCACCTGTTCCAGACTAGTTCAGGGTTGCGCCATTCCTGGGGAATCGCGTGATCATCGCCAACGATCCGATCCGAGGAACCTTCATGGCCGACACTGAATCCCGCTTCGCCCGCATGAGCCGTCGTGCGGCCATCACCGGCGCCGCACTGGCGACCATGGCTTTGGCGGCCTGCGGCGGCGGCGCCAAGGGTGCGGCCGAGGGCGACATGGGTCTGGGCGCGCCCGAAGGTGCCAAGGTGACCGTGGTCGAATACGCCTCGGTCACCTGCCCCCACTGCGCCCTGTGGCAGAAGAACACCTGGCCGGCGTTCAAGGCCAAATACGTCGACACCAACAAGGTCCGCTACGTCTTCCGCGAACTGCCGACCCCGCCGGTCGACGCCGCCACCGCCGGCTTCCTGGTCGCGCGCTGCGCCGGCCCGGACAAGTATTTCGACGTGGTTCACCAGCTGATGGCGACGCAGCAGGAGATGCTGACGTCCTCGCCGCGCGACTGGCTGCTGCGCACCGCCCAGGCCGCCGGCCTGTCCGAGCAGCAGTTCAACGACTGCGTCACCGACAAGGACGCCGTCGCCGCCATGGAGAAGCGGGTTCAGGCCGCCCGCGCCCAGGGCGTGACCGGCACCCCGGCCTTCTACGTCAACGAAACCCAGGTCATCTCGCCCGGCGGCGAAGGCGCCAGCCTAGCCGACCTGTCCACCGCCATCGACGCGGCCCTGGCCAAGTAACCGAGGTCAAATCAGATGATGCGACGCGCCTTCATCGCCGCCGGTTTCGCCTTCGCCGCCCTGACCGGCGGTTTGGCGACGCCGGCGCTCGCCGCCGATGCGCCCCCGCCCGTCACGGCCCAAGATCATATCCTGGGTCGGGCGAATGCGCCGGTCACGGTGATTGAATACGCGTCCTTCACCTGCTCGCACTGTGCGGACTTCCACAACACCGTGCTGCCGGCCTTCAAGGCCAAATACATCGACACCGGCAAGGTCCGGCTGGTTCACCGCAACCTGCCGACCGCGCCCGCCAATGTCGCCGCCGCCGCGGCTGCGGTCGCCCTGTGCGCCGCGCCCGGACGCTATTTCGACGTGGCGGCCGTCTTCATGCGCGATCAGGCCAACCTGCAGACCACGGGCGCCCAGCCCTGGTTCGCGGCCGGCATCGCCGCCAGCGGCAAGACCCGCGAGCAGATCGAGGCGTGCCTGAACGGCCCGACCATCCGTACGGCCCTCGACGCCCAGATCGAGGGTGCGCGCGCCGCCGGCGTCACCGGCACGCCCACCTTCTTCGTCAACGGGACGATGGTGATGGATCATTCGCTGGAGGCTCTGTCGGCCGCCATCGATCCGCTGCTTCGGTAGTCCGTCGGGACGATGCAGTTCCAGCGCCTCCGGCTCGTCGGCTTCAAGTCGTTCGTCGATCCGGCGGAGGTGCATATCGAATCCGGCCTGACCGGCGTCGTCGGCCCGAACGGCTGCGGCAAATCCAACGTCCTTGAAAGCCTGCGTTGGGTCATGGGCGCCAACTCGGCCAAGGCCATGCGCGGTCAGGGCATGGACGACGTCATCTTCGCCGGTGCCGCTGGCCGTCCTCCGCGCAGCCACGCCGAAGTCAGCCTGACTATCGACAACGCGGCTCGCCGCGCGCCCCAGCCCTTTACCGACAGCCCCGTGCTGGAGGTGTCGCGCCGCATCGACCGGGGCCAGGGTTCGACCTACCGCATCAACGGCAAGGAGGTGCGCGCCCGCGACGTCCAGCTGCTGTTCGCCGACGCCTCGACCGGCGCCAACTCGCCCGCTCTGGTGCGTCAGGGCCAAATCTCGGAACTGATCGCCGCCAAGCCGCAGAACCGCCGCCGCATCCTGGAAGAGGCGGGCGGCGTCGCCGGTCTGCACACCCGTCGGCACGAGGCCGAGCTGCGCCTCAAGGCCGCCGAGACCAATCTGGACCGGCTGGACGACATCGGCCGTGAGCTTGAGACGGCGCTGAACCGGCTGAAGCGCGAAGCCCGCCAAGCCGAGAAATACAAGAAGATCTCAGCGGAGATCCGCGCCCTTCAGGCCGCCCTGCTCTATGTGAGCTGGAACGACGCGCGTCTAGCCGCAGAGGCCGCCGCCGCCGAACTGCGCGCGGCCGACGCCGCCGTCGCCGAAACAACGACCGCCGCCGCCGCCGCCCAGACGGCCGCCCTGTCCGCCCAGGAAGCCCTGAAGCCCGCGCGGGAGGAGGACGCCGTCGCCTCCGCCCTTCTGCACCGCGCCAGCCTGGAGCGCGATCGGCTGGACATGGCTGAACAGGCGGCCCGCGCGGAAGTGGATCGCCTAAAGGGCGAGGCCGCCCGCATCGCCGCCGACGCCGCGCGCGAAGACGGCATGGCGGCCGACGCCCAGCGCGAACTGGACCGGCTCGACAACGAACTGTCCCGGCTGAAGGCCGAGATCGCCGCCGCCCCCGAACGCGGCCCCGAACTGGATAAGGCTCTGATCGCCGCCGAGGAGGCCCGCAAGGCCGCCGACGGCCAGGTCGAACGGCTGGCGGGGATGCTGGCCGCCGTCGAGGCCCGCGCCAACGCCGAGACGGCCCGCAAGCGCGACGCCGAGGCCCGACTGGCCCGCGTCACCGCCCAGCACGATCAGGCCCGACGCGAACGCGAGGCTCTGGGGCCGCTGGAAACGCCCGAGCTGGAAACCGCCCGCCAGGCGCTGGAAACGGCGCAGGCCGACCTCGCCGCGGCGCGCGACGCCGTCGAGGCGGCTGAGGCCACACGCGGCGACCTGGCCCGCGCCGAACAGGAGGCCCGCACCGCCGCGCGCGCCGCAGAGGACCGGCTGGGCCGACTTCAGACCGAGGCGCGCGGCCTGGCCCAGCTGCTGGTCACCGGCAAGCGCGACCATCCCCCCGCCTTGGACAAGGTCCGCGCCGACAAGGGCTACGAGGCCGCCCTCGCCGCCGCCCTAGGCGACGATCTGGACGCGGCGCTGGACGCCAAAGCCGCCGCCTATTGGGGCGGAGCGGATGCGCCCTCCCCGTCCTGGCCCGCCGGTATCACGCCGCTTTCGGATCATGTTCAGGCGCCGGCACAGCTGACCGCGCGGCTCGCTTTTTGCGGTGTGGCGCCGAAGGCCGAGGCGGCCCGGCTGGCGGGGCTTCTGCCGCCCGGCGCGCGCCTGGTGACGGTCGAGGGCGACCTTTATCGCTGGGACGGGTTCGTCAGCCGCGCCGAGGCGCCGCGCCCGGCCGCCGTGCGCCTGGCTCAGCGCACGCGCCTGGCCGAGCTGGAGGCCGAGATCGACAAGGGCAGACCAGCGCTGGATCAGGCGCAGGCGGCTCAGAAATCGGCGACGGAAGCCTTTCGCGCCGCCGAAGAGACGGTCAAGGCCGCACGCCTGAAGCCCTTCGCCGCCGAAAAGGCCGTGACCGCCGCCCGCGACCGCGTCGAGACCCTGGCCCGCGAGCAGGCCCGCCGCGAGGCGCGCGCCCAGGCGTTGGACGACACCGTGACCCGGTTGGCGGCCGACGCAGCCGAGGCGCAAGCGGCCCTGGAAGCCGCCCAGACCCCTGACGCCCCGTCCGAGACGATCGCCGACCTGCGCGACGAACTGACCGCCGCCCGCGCCACGGCCGACGCCGCCCGCACTGCGGCCCAGACCGCCCGGTCGGACCGCGACGCCGAAGCCCGCGATCGTCAGGGCCGCGAGCAGCGGCTGGGCAGCCTGACCCGCGCGCGTGAAGGCTGGGTCACGCGATCCAAGGACAGCGCCGGCCGCGTCTCCGCCTTGGCCAAGGACGCCGACCGGACCGCCGCCCTGCTGAAGCAGGCCGAGGTCGCGCCCCAGGGCTTCGCCGAGCAGCGCGGCAAGCTGCTGGACACGCTGGTCGCCGCCGAGCAGAGGAAGCAGGCGGCGTCGGACGCCATGGCCGTCGCCGAGACTGAGGCGACCGAGGCCGACCGCGCGTCGCGCGCCGCCGAAACCGCCGCGTCGCAGGCCCGCGAGGCCCGCGCCGGCCTGTCCGCCCGCGCCGAGGCCGCCGCCGAGAAGCTGGCCGAGGCCGAGACCACCCTGCGCGAGACGGCGCAGATGTCGCCGCAGGAGCTGGGTCAGAAGCTGACCGACGACGCCATCGCCCGCCCGCCCGACGCCGCCGGGGCCGAGAGCCTGCTCTATGGGCTGGAGCGCGAACGCGAAGCTCTGGGCGCCGTCAACCTGCGCGCCGAGGACGAGGCGGTCGAATACGGCGAGCGGCTGAACAGCATGAAGTCGGAGCGCATCGACCTGACGCAGGCGATCGCCAAGCTGCGCGACGGCATCGACGAGCTGAACGCCGAGGGCCGTGAGCGGCTGGTGGCGGCGTTCGACGTGATCAACGTCAACTTCAAGACCCTGTTCGAAGCCCTGTTCGGCGGGGGCCAAGCCGAGCTGAAACTGGTCGAGAGCGACGACCCGCTGGAGGCGGGGCTGGAGATCTACGCCTGCCCGCCCGGCAAGCGGTTGTCGGTCATGAGCCTGATGAGCGGGGGCGAGCAGGCGCTGACGGCGGCGGCCTTGATCTTCGCCGTCTTTCTGGCCAACCCCGCGCCGGTCTGCGTGCTGGACGAGGTGGACGCGCCGCTGGACGATGCCAACGTGGACCGCTTCTGCCGGATGCTGCACGAGATGCGCAGCCGCACCGACACCCGCTTCATCGTCATCACCCACAACCCCGTGACCATGAGCCGGATGGACCGGCTGTACGGCGTCACCATGCCCGAACGCGGCATGAGCCAGCTGGTCAGCGTGGACCTGAAACAGGCGGAGACCCTTGTCGCATGATCGCCCTGCTGCTCGCGCTCGCCGATCCGCAGTTGGTCCCGACCGGCGTGGGACGGTTCGCCATCTATGCCGACGCGGCCTCGATCGAACGCGAGGGCGACGTGGCGCGGATGCGGGAACTGCAGGTGACCGAGGCCGGGTTCAAGGTCGGAGACGTGACCTATGTCGGGGGCTGGTCGCGGTGGGCGTTCGACTGTCGCGCGAGGACGGCGGATCGGTTGGACTTCTCCTCTTTGAAGGCGGACGGGACGGAAGGGCCGGCGACGCCCGACGCCGCCCCCGCCTATGACGCCGCGCCGGGCGGGGATGCAGCCGAGCTGCTGGCCATCGCCTGCGGAGCCGAACGGCCGGCCCAAGCGCTGACGCTTGAGCAGGCCATCAGCCAGGGACAAAGGGCGCTGGCGGACTAAGCCTCTTGCCATCTCCCTCCCCTTCAGGGGAGGGTGGTTGAGCGCAGCGAGACCGGGTGGGGGCGGCCCAGAATGGCGAAGATCGCAAAAGCCCGAGCGATGCGAAAAGCCATGAGCCCGCCGGAGGCGAGGCTTTGGTTGGCTCTGCGCGACCTTCGATAACAAGGTTTTCATTTCTGACGCCAGCATCCTCTCCTCGGCTATTATGTCGACTTCATTTGTCTCCGACGCGGTTTGGCGGTGGAGGTCGATGGCGGTTCGCACGAGGGCGTGGCGACTGGGACGCCCGCCGTGACGCCGCATTGGCTCATCACGGCGTAAAGACACTGCGCATAGCGGCCTCCGATGTTCGGGATCGACTCCCGGATGTCATGGATTTCATTCTTCGCGAACTGATGGCGGCCGCCCCCACCCGACCGCTTCGCGGCCACCCTCCCCGAGGCGGGGAGGGAGACTAGAGGGTTCGCCTTGCGGCCATTCGATGCGGTCGCGCGGCAGGGCCTCGCGGCATTCGTCGCGCATGAAGGCCATCAGCTTCTCGCGGATCTCGCAGCGCAGGTCGAAGGCGACCGGGGCCGAGCGAGCGCTGGCCAGGCAGCGCACCTGAAGCACGCGTTCGGTGATGTCGGTGACCTGCATCACCTGCACGTCGCCGTCCCAGTGTTTGGACGCCTTGACGATGCCCTCAAAGGCGGTGCGCAGTCGGTCGATGGGCGCTTCGTAGTCCACGTAGAAGAAAGCGACGCCTATCAGACGGGCGTTCTCGCGCGTCCAGTTCTGGAAGGGCTTGGTGATGAAGTAGGACAGGGGCAGCACCATCCGGCGCCAGTCCCACAGCTTGACCACCACATAGGTCGAGGTGATCTCCTCGACATTGCCCCACTCGTTCTCGACGATGACGGCGTCGTCCAGACGGATGGGCTGGGTCAGGGCGATCTGGATGCCGGCGACCATGTTCGTCAGGATCGGCTGAAGCGCCAGACCGGCGATGATGCCGACGACGCCGGCCGAGGCCAGCAGGCTGACGCCCCACTGACGGAAGCCGGCGATGGTCATCAGAGCAAGGCCCACGGTGACGATGAACAGCACGACCTTGGCCACCCGCTGCAGGATGCGGGTCTGGGTCAAGTGCTTCCTGGCCAGCAGATTGTCCTCGACGGCGATATTGTACCGCTTGAGGTGCATGACCGACCACATGTCGAGCACGCCCGACGCCATCCAGCCGAGGGTCAGGATGAACAGGAACAGCAGGGCGCTGCGGATATCCTCGGACGGGCCGGGATCCATCGGCGAGACGGTCACGCCGATGCCGATGCCGATGATGATGATCAGGACGCGCAGCTTGACCCGGGCGCGTTCGACCACGCCGCGCCAGAAGAGATCCTTGTTCCGAACCATGCGACGCAGGATGGCGAAGACGATCTTGTGCGTCAGCCAACCGCCGCCGACGAAGACCAGCAGGACCAGGCCGATGACCGCCCATTCGGGCAGCCAGTCGAACCGGTGCCACAGGGCGCGGATCTGGCGGGTGACGGCGATGATTTCCGGAGGCATGAGCTTCCTAACGCGTCAGGCCCGAGAGGGTTGATGTCTCCTCCCTGTCGCGAAGCGGTGGGGAGGTGGCGCGGCGCGCCCTTTGCGCCGTGACGGAGGGGTTCTTTCGGCGTGAAGAGCCCCTCCACCGCTACGCGGTCCCCCTCCCCACACGTGGGGAGGAGACATCATGCACGCCCCGCCATCGCCTCGACGAGGTCGGCCAGGCGTTGGGCGGCGTCGGGGATGGCGACGCTGCGGGCGGCGGCGGACATGGCCGACAGGCGCGCCGGATCGGACAGGACGCCGGTCAGGGTCGAAGCCAGGCGATCGACGGTCAGGTCGCCTTCCAGAATGACCTCGGCCGCGCCCGCATCGGTCAGGGCCTTGGCGTTCAGGCGCTGGTGGTCGTCGGTGGCGATCTTTAGCGGGATCAGGACGGACGGCAGGGCCGCGACCGCCAGTTCGGCGCAGGTCGAGGCGCCGGAGCGGCCGACGACCAGATGCGCCTTGGACAGCCGGTCAGCCATGTCGCGGAAGAAGGGGGCGACCTCGGCCTCAATCCCGGCCTCCAGATAGATCTGGCGCGCGGCCTCCAGCGTCTCGGGGCGTGACTGCTGCTGCACCTTCAGGCGGCGACGCAGGGCTTCAGGCAGGGCGGCCAGCGCGCGGGGCGTGGTCTCGGACAGGATGCGGGCGCCCTGGCTGCCGCCGGTCACCAGCACTTGGATCGGGCCGTCGGCGGCGGGAGCGGCATAGGGGCGGTCAAACAGGGCGCGGATCTCAGCCCGCACCGGCGAGCCGACGACGTGCGAGCGGCCCTGGACCTTGGCCGGCGCGCGTTCGAGCGTCGGGAAGGATGAAGCGACCTGACCGACATAGGGGGCCAGGATGCGGTTGGTGCGGCCCAGGACCGCGTTCTGTTCATGGATCACCGTCGGTCGCTGGGACGTGACGGCGGCGACCAGGGCCGGGGCGGACGGATAGCCGCCGAAGCCGACGACGACGTCCGCGCCCAGCCGGTCGAAGGCCGTTCGCGCCTGGACCACGCCCTTGAAGATGGCGACGCCCGCCTTGATCAGGCCCAGCGGGCCGGAGCCGGTGGCGGCGTCCAGCGCCAGCCGTTCCTCGGCGGGAAAGGCGTGAGCGTATTGTTCGCCCCGGTGATCGGTCGCCAGGACCACGCGCCAGCCGCGCGCCGCCATCTCGCGCGCCAGCGCCTCGGCCGGGAACATATGGCCGCCGGTGCCGCCGGCGGCGACGACGCAGAGCTTGGTCATGGGCGAGGCTCCGAAAAAGAGGGTCTGAATAGTCTGAAGTTCAGACGGTGGGCAGGCAAAAACACCGTCTAATTCGTCTAATCTGTCTAATGTCGGCGATGAACAGTGCGGCGAGGAATGGGGCGGCGACAGGATCGCACGATTTTGCAGCGTGGGCAGGAGACGGTCGATCGCGAGCGGTAAGCGACGGAAATCGTCCGCATGTTTTCGTCAAAGAAGGCTGGCTAACCGCTCTTTCGTCCTCCTGCGACTGGCGTAGCGAGATCGCGGGACGACGAAAGAGAACTACAGCAACCGCCGGCCCATGGTCAGGCTGGCGCCGGGTTCGTAGGCGCCGGGTCTGCGCCGCGTCAGGGCTAGGGCAAAGCCCATGGTCAGGCCCATGGCCAGCATGGAGGAGCCGCCATAGCTGATGAAGGGCAGGGTCATGCCCTTGGTCGGGATCAGGTTCAGGTTCACCGCGACGTTGATGCAGGCCTGAAGCCCGATCAGCATGAACAGACCCGCCGCCGCCGTCTGCTCGAACGGGTCGGTCAGCTTCATGGCCCGGCGCATGCCCCGGATGACGATGAAGGCGTAGAGGCTGATCATGATCAGGCTGAGGATCAGGCCGAACTCCTCGGCGCCGACGGAATAGATGAAGTCGGTGTGCAGGTCGGGCACGCGGCGCTTCATTACGCCCTCGCCGATGCCCCGGCCCAGCAGGCCGCCGGCGCGGATGGCCTCGGAGGCGCTGTCGATCTGGTGGGTGTCGGTGGTTTCGGGCGAGAAGAAGCGGCTGAGGCGGTCACGCATGTGGCCGAAGACGAAATACAGCGACACCAGCCCCGCCATGCCCAGGCTGGCCAGAACCGCCATCCATTTGAACGGCACGCCCGCCATGAAGAAGACGGCCATGAAGGTGGTGGTGATCAGAAGCGTCTGGCCGATGTCGGGCTGGATCAGCAGCAGGGAGACGGTCAGGGCGTAGAAGCCGAATGCGATGGTGACGCCGGGCACCCCTTGGCCCTTTTGCGCCTCGGCGAACATCCAGGCGGCGAAGACAATCAGGCCGGGCTTGGCGAACTCGGACGGTTGCAGGCTGAAGGGGCCGAAGTTCACCCAGCGGGCGGCCCCTTTCACCGTATCGCCGATGAACGGCAAGGCCATCATCACGACGATGGCGCCGAACAGGGCCAGGACCGCGATGCGTCGCACGCCGCGCGGCGACATCAGCGAGGTCGTCAGCATGATGCTGAGCCCCACGCCCGAAAAGACCATCATCCGCCAGGAATAGTGGAAGGGGTCGGTGATCGATTCATCGGCCAGGATGGCGGCGGGACTGGAGGCGAAGCTGAGCGCGACGCCCAGGGCCATCAGGGCGAGGGCCGCACCCAACAGGCCGCGATCCACGGTCCAGAACCACTGTGCCACATGGCTTTGGTCGTTGCGGGAAAAGGCGGGGGTGTAGGGAGCGCTCATGACGCGGTTTCCGGGACGGCGCCGAGGGCCAGGACGGCGGCGCGGAAGGCCTCGCCGCGCGCCTCGAAGTCCTTGAACTGATCGAAGCTGGCGCAGGCGGGGGACAGGAGGACGATCTGCTCGCCGCCGGCAGAGGCCGCATCGGCGGCGGCGGCGGCCACGGCGGCGTCGAGGGTGCGGGCGATGACGTGGGGCGTGTCGGCCAGTGTGGCGGCGAAGGCCGGGGCCGCGTCGCCGATCAGATAGGCCTTGGCGATGCGGGGGAAGAGGTCGGCCAGGTCCGCGATTCCGCCGGCCTTGGGCACGCCGCCGGCGATCCACAAGACGGACGGATAGGAGGCCAGGGCCTGACGCGCGGCGTCGGCGTTGGTGGCCTTGGAATCGTTGATGAAGCGCACGGAGCCGAGGCGGCCGACCGCCTCCATCCGGTGGGCCAGGCCGGGGAAGGACAGCAGGCCGGCGACGGCGGCGTCGTGATCGAGACCAAGGGCGCGCGCGGTCGCATAGGCGAAGGCGGCGTTCTGGGCGTTGTGGCGGCCGGGAAGCGAGCGCGCGGCGGTGAGATCGGCGACCAGTTCGCTATCCTTCAGAACAGCGCCCGACTGCGCGACATAGCCTTCTGCTCTCTGTGAGGGGTGGGTCGAGATGACGGTGGCGCGATCTGACAGGTCACGCGCAATCTGCTGCCCCCAGGTATCGTCCACGCCCACCAGGGCCACACCATCCGGTCCCTGATTGGCGAAGATGCGCGCCTTGGCCGCGACATAGCCGTCCATGCCGCCGTGGCGGTCCAGGTGGTCGGGGCTGATGTTGGTCAGGATGGCGACATCGGGGGCGAAAGTGGTGGTCAGGTCCAGCTGATAGCTGGAGACCTCGATCACATAAACGGCGTCGGGCGTCGGTTCGGGCAGCGCCAGGACGCCGACGCCGATATTGCCGCCGACGTGGACCGTCAGGCCCGCCGACTTCAGCACCCAGCCGATCAGGGCGGTGGTGGTGGACTTGCCGTTCGTGCCGGTGATGGCGACGACGCGCGGCCGCTGATCCTTCGGCCGGTCGGCCAGGGCGCGGGCGAACAGTTCGATGTCGCCGAGGACGGGCACGCCGGCCGCGCGGGCCAGGTCCACGGTCCAGTGCGGCCTGGGATGGGTCAGGGGCGCGCCGGGCGACAGGACAATGGCGGCGAAGTCGGACCAGTCGGCGGCCGCCAGGTCCTCGACCGTGAAGCCCTCGCCTTTCGCCTGCGCGCGGCCGGCCTCGCCGTCGTCCCACAGGATCGGGATCGCGCCCCCGGCCTGAAGGGCGCGCGCGGCCGTAATCCCCGACCGTCCCAGGCCGAAGACCGCGACCCGCCTGCCTTCAAAGCCGGGAACGGGGATCATCGGATCAGCGCAGCTTCAGCGTCGACAGGCCCAGCAGGGCCAAGGCGCCGGCGATGATCCAGAAGCGGATGACGACCGTGGATTCCGGCCAGCCCATCTTCTCGAAATGGTGGTGGACCGGCGCCATCAGGAAGATGCGCTTCTTCGTCAGCTTGTAATAGCCGACCTGGATCATGACCGAGGCGGCCTCCATGACGAACAGGCCGCCGACGATGCCCAGAACCAGTTCGTGCTTGGTGGTGACGGCGATGGCGCCCAGCGCGCCGCCCAGAGCCAGCGAACCCGTGTCGCCCATGAAGATCTTGGCCGGCGGGGCGTTGTACCAGAGAAAGCCCGCGCCGCCGCCGATCATGGCCGCGCAGAAGATGGCCAGTTCGCCCGCGCCAGGCACGTGGTGGACCTGCAGATACTGGGCGAAGACGAAGTTGCCGGCGAGGTAGCTGATCACGCCGAACGCGCCCGCCGCCATCATCACCGGCACGGTCGCCAGACCGTCCAGACCGTCCGTCAGGTTCACCGCATTGGAGAAGCCGACGATGGTGAAGGCCGCGAACGCCACATAAAACCAGCCGATATTCAGCAGCACGGCCTTGAAGAAGGGGAAGGCGATCGACGTCTCAAGCCCCGGCGAGGTCGGCGAGACGGTCATCCACAGCACGGTCAGGACGCCGGCGACGACGGCGACGACGGTCTGGGCCAGGAGCTTCTGTTTCGAGGTCAGGCCGGCCGAGGTCTGTTTGGTCACCTTGGCGTAGTCGTCGATGAAGCCCAGCACGCCGAAGGCCGCCGTCACGAAGCTGACGATCCAGATGTAGGGGTTGGTCAGGTCGCCCCAGAGCAGCACCGCCACGCCGATGCCGGCCAGGATCATCAGACCGCCCATCGTCGGGGTGCCGACCTTGGACAGGTGGGACACCGGGCCGTCGTCGCGGATCGGCTGGCCCCGCCCCTGTTTGGCGCGGATCCAGTTGATGAAGCGGCTGCCCATGGCGACGGCGACGATCATGGCGGTGGCCATGGCGAGGGCCACGCGCACCGTCTGGTACTGCACCAGGTTCAGCAGGGGATACTGGTGCGCCACGTCGGCGTAGTAGAGATAGAGCAGATAGAACATGTTTCTTCCCTACCGCGACGCCCGCGGGGCGTCACTGCTTGAGGGGACGCCTTCGGCGCGACTGAGGTTCGCCAAGGCTTGGGCCACCAGCGAGGCCTTGGAGCCGTTCGAGCCCTTGACCATGACGATGTCGCCGGGCGCGACCAGCAGGCCCGCCTCGGCCGCCAGTTCCGCCGCCGTCGCGCGCCAGACGCCGCGTCGCGAGACCGGAAGCGCGTCGTAAAGCCAGCGCATCTCGGGCCCGGCGGCGTGGACCAGGTCGAGGCTGGCGGCGTCGATGGGGCCGGCGAGGCCTTCATGCAGGTCGCGGCTCTGTTCGCCCAGCTCCAGCATGTCGGTCAGCACCACCACGCGGCGGCCCGAGGTCGAGCGCGCGCCCAGGGTCTTGAACCCGGCGGCCATGGACAGGGGATTGGCGTTGTAGCTCTCGTCAATCAGGGTGAAGGCGCCGTCCGGCGTCGTGACCGTGCGGGTCTGGCCGCGTCCGGCCAGAGGTTGGAACCCCGCCAGGGCTTCAAGACCCGTTTCCAGCGACACGTCCAGGGCGTCGAGCATCAACAGGACGCACAGGCTGTTCAGGCCCCAATGGGCGCCGGACTGGGCCAGGCGATAGTCGATGCGTCGCCCGAACAGTTCGGCCGCGACTGCCGCGCCCTCGGCGTCCGGCCGGAAGTCCAGCAGGCGAGCGTCATGGCCGGCGTCGGATCCGAACGTCAGCAAACGCGCGCCGACCGCCTTGGCCGCATCGCACAGGATAGCCGAGAAGGCGACGTCGCCGTTCGCCACCGCCGCACCGCCCGGGACCAGACCCTGGAAGATGGTCGCCTTTTCACGCGCGACCCCGGCCTCGCCGTCTGCGAAGGCCTCGATATGGACCGGACCGACCGTGGTGACGCAGGCGGCGTGGGGGGCGACGAAGCGCGACAGCGGCGCGATCTCGCCCGGCGCATTCATGCCGATCTCGAACACGGCGCGCCGGGTTTCGACCGGCATCCGGGCCAGGGTCAGGGGCACGCCGATGTGGTTGTTGTAGCTCTTGATCGACCCGTGAGCGGGACCGGCGAGGTCGAGGCCCGCCTTGATCGCCTGGGTGACGCTGGTCTTGCCGACGCTGCCGGTGACGGCTGCGCGCCTTACATGGGGCGCGCGCTCGCGAGCGGCGACGCCCAGGGCTTCGAGGCCGCGCAAGGTGTCGGGCACGACGACGCACGGGCCGCCGTCGACCTCGTTTTCGACCAGGGCGGCCGCAGCGCCCGATGCGAAGGCGCCGCTGGCGAACTGATGCCCGTCGCGTTCGCCCTTCAGCGCCAGAAACAGATCGCCGGGGACGATCTCGCGGCTGTTGTAGGTCAGGCCCGTAATCGGGCGGTCGTCGCCGTGCAGCACGCCGCCCGTGGCGGCGGCGACTTCGGCGGCCGACCAGAGCGGGCGGGCGGAGTTTTCAGGCATAGAGAGACAGGGCCTCGGACGCGACAGTGGCGTCGTCGAAGGGGTGGGTCACGCCCGCGACGATCTGACCCTGTTCATGCCCTTTTCCGGCGATGACCACCACATCCCCGTCACGCATCATTTCGACGGCGGCCTCGATGGCGGCGCGGCGGTCGCCGATCTCGATCCCGTCCGGGCAGCCGGAGCGGACCTGGGCGCGGATGGCGGCGGCGTCTTCGGATCGCGGGTTGTCGTCGGTGACGATAGCGATGTCGGCCAGACGCCCGGCGATCTCGCCCATCAGGGGACGCTTGCCACGATCGCGATCGCCGCCGGCGCCGAAGACGACGATCAGGCGGCCCGTCGCGTGGGGACGCAGCGCGTTCAGCACCGTCTCGAGCCCGTCGGGGGTGTGGGCGTAGTCGACATAGACCTCGCCCCGGCCTTCTTGGCCGCCGTCGATGCGTTGCAGGCGGCCTTGCGCCCCGGTCAGGCCTTCCAGCGCGCCGATGACGGCGTCGGCAGGATCGCCGGCGGCGATGCACAGACCGGCCGCCACCAAGGCGTTGGACGCCTGAAACGCGCCGGCCAGGGGCAGCAGGATTTCGCGAATGTCGCCGCGCACGTCGATGGTCAGACGCTGGCCCTCCGGCGTCGCGCGACGGCCGATCAGGGTCAGGTCGCGACCGCGCTCGCCCACGCCCATGACGCCCAGGCCCGCCATGATCGAGGCCGAGGCGAAGACCGAATAGGCGTCGGAATCGGCATTCAGCACGGCGGTGCGGCCGCGCGGCAGCAGGGTCTCGAACAGGCGCATCTTGGCGGAACGGTAGTCCGCCATGGTGCCGTGATAGTCGAGATGGTCCTGGGTCAGGTTGGTGAAGGCGGCGGCCTTCAAGGCGACACCGTCCAGGCGGCGCTGATCGATGCCGTGAGACGAGGCCTCCAGCGCGACGTGGGTCACGTCCTTGGCGGCCAGTTCGGCCATCAGGCGCGCGGCCTCGGCGGCGTCGGGGCTGGTCAGGCCGGGGCCGGTCAGGGCGTAGGTCTTGACGCCCTTCTGGCCGATGACGCCCAGCGTGCCCATGCTTGCGGACTTATGGCCGACGCCGGCCCAGATCTGGCGGCAGAAGGTGGCGACCGACGTCTTGCCGTTGGTGCCGGTGAC
The DNA here is from genome assembly GCF_001592205.1 of Brevundimonas vesicularis NBRC 12165. Lineage (GTDB taxonomy): Bacteria > Pseudomonadota > Alphaproteobacteria > Caulobacterales > Caulobacteraceae > Brevundimonas > Brevundimonas vesicularis. The sequence goes on from NZ_BCWM01000008.1 coordinate 152,762, forward strand.
GGCGACGCAGGTCTTGGGCTGGGCGCCGTAGAAGCCGCGCGCGGCGATGGCGTAGGCCCGGCGCACGTCGCCCGAGGTGACCAGAACGGGCGCCGCGCCATCCGGCGTGTCGGTCGGGGCCAGAACCGCAGCCGCGCCTTGCGCCAGAGCTTGCGGGATGAAGGCGCGGCCGTCGGCGGCCGTGCCCGGCAGGGCGACGAACAGGGCGCCGGGCGAAACCTTGCGGCTGTCGGCGGTGACGCCGGTGATGACCGGGTCCGAGGACACGTCGCGGCGCAGCAGGTCGGACAGATGAAGCGCGCTCAAAGCCCGTCCCCCGCTACGTCCTGATACTGCGGGATCTTCTCGCCCGAGGCCGTGCGCCAGCGGTCGTCGCGGCGTTCGACGCCCAGGAAGCCGGCGATGCGGTCGGCGATATTGTGCACGGCGGGCGCGGCGACATAGGCGCCGGTCTTGGGATAGGTCCCCGGCTCGTCCATCACGATCAGGATGGCGTAGCGCTTGCCGTTCAGCGGGCCATCGACGGGGAAGACCGCCGCGAAGGAGCCCAAGGCGTGGCTGGGGTCGTAGCGACCGCCGACCAGTTTGTTGGCCGAGCCCGTCTTGCCGCCGACCCGCAGGCCCGGCGCGTCGGCGAAACCGCCCGAACCCTTGACGACGTTGCGACGCAGCAGGTCGAGAATGGCGCGCGAGGTCTCTTCGGTGACGACCTGTTGCGGCTGGACGTTGCGGGCGCCGCCCTTGCGCAGCGACAGCGGGATCATCCGACCGCCATTGGTCAGGGCGCCCATGGCCTGAACCATCTGGGCCGGGGTGATCATGATGCCGTAGCCGAAGGACAGCGACGCCAGGGTCGAGTTGTCCCAGCGACGCGGCACGACGGGCTTGGCCGATTCCTTCAGCTCAATCTTTGCGGCGTCCAGCAGGCCCAGGCGGCGGAAATAGTCGCGCATGGTGTTGGGGCCCATCTGCACCGCCAGTTGCGACGTGCCGATGTTGGAGGAGTGCAGATAGACCTCTTCCAGCGTCATCACCCGGTTCTGGGCGTGGAAGTCCTTGATCTTGCGATCGCCGATCTGGAAGGCCTGGGAGGCGTCGAACAGGGTGTTCATGTCGGCCCGGCCGGTGTCGAGGCCGGCGGCGACGGTGAAGGTCTTGAACACCGAGCCCATCTCGTAGTGGCCCGAGACGGCGCGGTTCAGCGTCGCGCCGTCCGGCGCCGCGCCGCGATCGGCCGAGTTGAAGGTCGGCCAGGACGCCATGCCCAGCACCTCGCCGGTCTGGACGTCGGTGACGATGCCGACGGCGCCCTTGGCCTGGTTCTTGATCGCGGCGGCGGCGAGTTCGTTTTCCAGCACGCCCTGCACGCGCAGGTCGATGGACAGGGGGAAGGCCTCGCCGCGCTGACCCGCCGCGCGGATCTCGTCGTTGAAGGCCAGTTCGGCGCCCGAGACGCCCTGCCCGCCCGTGTCGGCGTCGCCGATCAGATGGACGGCCGAGGTCCCGAGCGGATAGGCGCGACGATCCTCGGGCTCGAAGGTGACGCCGCCCAGCGCCAGGTCGTGCACGGCGGCCTTTTCCTGAGGCGTCAGGCCGGTCAGGGCGATCAGGCGACGGTCGCCGCCCAGCACCTTCTTCAGTCGCTCGGCCGAGATGCGCGGCAGGGCGCGGCGGATCTGGCGATAGGCCAGGTCGCGATCCCAGATCTCGGCCGGGTCGATGTAGAGGCCGTAGTGGACGATGTTGGTGGCCAGCAGCTCGCCATTGCGGTCCGTCAGGTCGCCGCGCACCAGGGCGTTCGGATTGACGCCGCGTCCCAGGCCGTTGGCCGGGGCGAACAGGGCCTTGTACGACGCGCCGATGGCCAGGCCGCCGAAGACGCAGGAAAAGACGATCAGGATCAGGAAGATGCGGACGCGCGTGTCCTCTTCCGGACGGGCGTCGGCGCGGGCGCGCTCGAAGCCGTGCTCCAGCCGCCAGACCAGTTCCGTCAGCCAGCGCCAGAAGGGCGACAGACGGCCTTGCAGTCGTTCCTGGAAATCGGCGCCCGGCGCGGGGCGATGATAGCGATGATCCTGAACGCTCATTGCGCCGGCTCCGGCGAGGGCGTGGGAACGAGCGCGTCATCGGCGACGGCGGCGGGCGCCGGCGCGGCTGCGGGAGCAGATGCGGCGGATTGAGCGGGGACGGGTTTCAGGGCGGTCAGCTGACCTTCCTTGGCCTGACGGGCGACCGCGACGGGGGCCATGCCGATCTGGCGCGACAGGCTTTCCAGACGGGCGGGCTGCTCCAGGCGGGCGACCTCGGCGCGCAGCAGGCGGACGCGCTGTCCGTTCTCGCGGATGTCCTGTTCGATTTGGGCGATGCGGCTGCTCTCACGCGCTGCGGCGGCCTTGGCGGCATAGACCGACACGATCATGATCGCGACCAAGGCCACGCCGATGATCTCGACCCAGCGCACGCCGCGCACCTTCCAGTCGAACAGGCGCTGAAGGGCGGTGCGGGAATAGGTGAAGAAGGGCGCCGTGGTCATGTCGCCGCTCTCCCGTCGATCCGACCCCAGGCCGGGGCGTCGGTGCGCACGGCCGCGCGCAGCTTGGCCGAGCGGGCGCGCGGGTTGGTGGAACGCTCTTCGTCGCCCGCCTCGCGCGCGCCCTTGAACTGAAGCGTGAAGCTGGGCTTGCGCGGATCGACGGCCATCGGCGCATGACGCGAACCGGCGGGGCTGTTGCCCGTGCGCTCGGTCAGGAAAGCCTTGACGATGCGGTCCTCCAGCGAATGGAAGGTGACGACGGCGAGGCGTCCACCGGGCGCCAGGGTCGCCTCAGCCGCTTCCAGACCGCGCTCCAGCTCGCCCAGTTCGTCGTTGACTGCGATGCGCAGGGCTTGGAACACCCGCGTCGCCGGATGGATGGGCGCGCCGCGACGGCCGCCCAGAGCCTTTTCGACCACCTCGGCCAGATCCAGGGTGCGGGTGAACGACTGTTCGACGCGGCGACGCAGGATGGCGGTGGCGACGCGGCCCGACTGGCGCTCTTCGCCATACAGTTTGAAGATGTGGGCCAGGGGACCGTGGTCCCAGGTGTTGACGATATCGGCGGCGGTCGCGCCCTCATCGGACATGCGCATGTCCAGCGGACCGTCGCGCATGAAGGAGAAGCCGCGCTCGGCCTGATCCAGCTGCATCGACGAGACGCCGATGTCGAAGACGGCGCCGTCCAGCTTCGCCATGCCGCTGTCGGCAAAGGCTTCGGCCAGACCTGAGAAGGGTGTGCGGATCAGCTGGAACTGGCCGGGGAAGTCGCTGGCGACGGCGTCGGCGTGCGGCTGAACCGTCGGGTCGCGATCCAGGGCGACGACCTGGGCGCCCGTTTTCAGGATGGCGCGGGTATAGCCGCCGGCGCCGAAGGTGGCGTCGATCACGACATCGCCGGGCGCGGGCGCCAAGGCCTCAATCACCTCGGCCAGCAGGACGGGGGCGTGGGGAGCGTTGGGGAGAACGTCGGTCACGATCCGCCTCCCGCCAGCTTCATCTGGGCCGCCAGCTTCAGGGCGCCGATCTGGGCCATGCCGGCCTTGGCCAGGGCGCGCTGTTCGGCGCGGCGGGCCGCCCATTTCTCGCGCGACCAGATCTGAAAACGGTCGTTCAGGCCGACGATGACGACGGTGTCGCCCAGACCCGCCTCGGCGCACAGCGCCTCAGGCAAGGTGATCCGACCGCCGGAATCGTAGGCCAGGCGCACCTGCTCGCCCATCACCTGCCACTCCAGCGCCGAACGCTCCTCGGAGCCGAAAGGCAGGGCTTCGATCATTTGGGCATAGACGGCGAACAGGCGGTCGCCGCCCGCTTCCAGGCAGTCGGCCTCGATCGAAGGAAAGATGAAGACGCCGCCGGCGGCGCCGTTTTCGGTCGTGCGGAAATCGTTGGGGATGAGGAGACGGCGCTTGCCGTCCAGCTGCTTCTCATAGGTCGAGAGAAACACGCCCTGTCCAATCGAGCCCTTCGGCCCGTCCCTAGATGCCCTGACGAACGCCCGCCGCGCCCGCCTCTCAGCCCCAAATCATGAAGTTGGGATAGCATGGGATGAAATGGGCCTCAATGGGATCAAGGCCAAGATTTAACCATGTTTTGACGTGTGACGACTTAAGCACGCTCGAACGGATGGAACATACACGGAACAAACAAAGTATTCACAGGCTGTGAGGCGTTCTAACCTTCCATTGCCAGACAATAGGTTAACGCCCGCGAAAGCGCGGGACCGCCGCCAGAACGCTGAAATGCGGGGATAATCCCAACTCGGATTCGGCGACGCGCTTAGCGAGGCGGTCAACGCCCAAGCCTACGGGCCTCAAGTAGGCCGAAGGCCGATAGGCCCGAAGAAAAAAGCCGGCCTCAAGCAGTGCAAAGCGCGGTAGGCCAAGAAAAATGCCAGACGGCCTGTAAGCCGGGTTTTGTTCCGCTCCGAAGCCGAGGCCCGGATCGGCGACGATCATTCCTCTGGACCGACCATTGCTGATCGGTTCTCGCGACCTACCCGGACATCTGAGGCGGTGAGCCCCGCGAGCGAGCCCGCGCGATGTCCCTATTTGGTCTTGCTCCAGGCGGGGCTTGCCATGCCGTCCCTGTTGCCAGGTCCGCGGTGGGCTCTTACCCCACCCTTTCACCCTTACCGGCCTCGCAAGGTCGGAGGTTTGCTTTCTGTGGCGCTATCCCTCGGGTCACCCCGGGCGGAAGTTATCCGCCGCCTTTTCACCGTGGAGCCCGGACTTTCCTCGACAGACGCGAAGTCCGCCGCGACCGCCCAGCCGTCTGGCGCGCGCTAGATGCGCGCTAGCGGCGCGAACGTCAATTCAATACGCCCGTGACACTCTCGGCGCTGGCCAGCTGGAGCAGGCCGACCAGACGGGCGCGGGTTTCGCCGTCGGCGACGCCGTCGACGCGGGCCGGGCGCCAATGACGCTGGAAGGCGCGCACGGCGGTTTCCACGGCGGCGTCGTAGTCGCCGCCGGCTTTCAGGCCGTAGCCCAGCCGATGCAGGCCGGCGCTGAGCACCATCGGGCCGATGCCCTGATCGCCCTTCTGCAACAGGCCGCCCAAGGCCTGCACCCGTTCGGCCGCCGGTTCGAACCACAGGCCGTGCCCGGCCTCGGCCAGGCTTTTCCAGGGGAAGAGCTCGCCCGGGTCTTCCTTGCGATCCGGCGCCAGGTCGGAATGGGCGATGATGCGGTTGTCGGCGATGGTCCAGCGGCTGCGAATGTCGGAGATCAGGGCGATGACGGCAGCGATCTGCGCTTCGGGGAAGGCGCGGTAGCCGAACTCATGGCCGGGATTGACGATCTCGATCCCGATGGAGGCGGCGTTGCAGTCGTCCTCGCCCTGCCAGACGCCGCGGCCGGCGTGCCAAGCGCGGCGCTCCTCGGGCACCAGCTGAAAGACGCGGCCGTCTTCCTCGACCAGATAGTGGGCCGAAACCTTGGCCTCGGGGTCGCGCAGGCGGGCCAGAGCGGCCTCGCCGGTCTGCATGCCGGTGTAGTGCAGCACCAGCATGTCCGGCGGCGCACGGCGCGCGTCGAAGTTGGGCGAAGGCGCGTCGATGTAGGACGTCATGGGCGGGTTCGGCTCAGCGGCCGTTGCGCTCCCAGCCATAGGCGACCCAGGCGCCGTCCACCTTGTGGGCCTCGATCAGGTCGGGATCGCTGTTGCGGCGACGCGGCGCGATATTGCGGCGGGTGCGCATGACCAGACCGACCAGAAAGACCAGAACGCCGGCGAACAGCGCGATCACCGCCACGGCCGCAGCGGTGAAAACGGCGAGGACGGCGCCGACCGCCATGGCGCAGACGGCGGCGATCATGCCGGCAACCCACATGACGGACGCCACCAGGCCGTTGGGACGGCGGCGGGCGGCATGGCCGATGGCGGCGAGACGTTCAGGCTGGAACATGGATCATCCTTTCAGGCGATCCGGGGAACGCCTGACACGCAATGTCGGTCCATCGGGGCCTGCGGTCAATGGACCGCGACGCACGGTCGCGTGCGCCGCGCCCGTCAAAAGATCGGCTGATCGGCCAGAACCACCGCGCCCTGGCTGCGCATCCGGTCGCTGTCGATCCGGCGCATCACGGCCTGGGCCTGGGGATCGGCCATGACGCCGCCGAGCATGACCAGGGCCTTGGCGGCCTCGGTCTGGACGCCGAACATTTCCGACAGGGCCTCGAACGGCGACTGCTGCTTGGGGAAATGCTTGAAGCGGACAGGCTCGTTGTCGGGGATCTTGGCCAGTTGGCGGGCTTTGTTCACCGCCTCGGTCATGCCGCCCAGCTGGTCGACGAGACCCAGCGGCAGGGCCTGAGCGCCGGTCCAGACGCGGCCCTTGGCGATTTCGCGCACCCGGTCCGGCGACAGTTTGCGGCCCGTCGCCACACGGGTGATGAAGTCGTCGTAGATCCGGTCCATCGAACCGGCGAAGGCCGCGCGCTGCTGGGGCGTGAACGCCTGCGTCGGCGAGAAGGCGTCGGCGTATTCCCCGCCCACCGTCAGCTCACGCATGTCGACGCCGAACCGGCCCAGCGCATCGGCCAAGACGAACTTGCCGCCGAACACGCCGATCGAGCCGGTCAGGGTCGTCGGCTGGGCCACGATCCAGTCGGCCTCGGAACTGATCCAGTAACCGCCCGAGGCCGCATAGGCGCCCATGGACACCACCACCGGCTTGCCCGCCGCCCGCGCCGCGCGCACGGCGGCCAGGATCTGCTCGGACGCTTCAGGCGAACCGCCCGGCGATGAGACGCGGAAGACGATCGCCTTGACGCTCTTGTCCTCGATCGCGTCGTAGATGGCCTCGGCCGTGTCGTCGGAATGGATGGACGAGCCGCCGCCGAAGCTGGCGCCGCCGCCGCGCCCGGTGACGATGGCCCCCTCCCCGCCGACGATGGCGATGGCGTTCTTGCCCGAACCCGTGCGTTCGCCCTTCTGGCTGGCGTATTTGCCGAACTCGACGATCTCGGCGCCCTTGCCGGCGCGGGTCTTGATGGCGATCTCGGCCACTTCGACCTGGCCCACCTTGTCGATCAGCCGGTTGCTGAGCGCCTGCTCGGCCGAATAGGGGCCGGCCTCGATCACCGTCTTCAGCGCCGGGGCCGTCGTCTTGCGATCCTTGGCCGCATTGGCCAGGGCGGTTTCGTAGATCGACGTCATCCAGGCCGTCATCGCCTCGCGGTGCGGGCCGGTGTAGTCGCTCTGGGTGTATTCATTGACGGCGTTCTTGTACTCGTAGCGCTGTTCGAACTCGGGCTTGACGCCGTATTTCTGGAAGGCGCGGCCCAGGAACAGGCTGTCGGCCGAGAAGCCCGTGGCCTGGAAGCCGGCGGTGTTCTGCATCCACAGCTCCGACGCCGAGGCCCCGACCATATAGGTGGACATCACGGCGCCCGATGGGGCGAAGCCCTGGCTGTGGGCGAGGACAGGCTTGCCTGCGTTGCGGAAACGATGGATGGCCTGGCGCAGTTCGTCGGCGGTGGCGGGCGTCATGCCGCTTTCCGGCAGGCGGATCAGCAGAGCCTTGACGCTGCTGTCGCTCTGAGCCTGATGCAGGCCATCGACCACGTCCGTCAGGGCCAGGCCCGAACTGCCGAAGGCCGCGAACGGATTGGACGACGGTTGGTCGCTGACGCCGCCGCGCAGGTCCAGCTCCAGCACGGTGGTCGCCGGCGTCGTCGGCTTGGACGACGAGGCGACGGCGACCGTCAGCAGCACCACGGGAATGACGACGACGAACAGGATCAGCCCGGTGAAGACACCAAGGACCGTCAGGAAGAATTGCTTCATCGGAGGGAAAACGCGCGCTCGCAGGCCGGAAATGGCGTCGCCAGCATAGGGGGACGCGGGCCGTCGTCAAATGACGCGCGTGCAATCCGTCGGTTGACCTGGCATTCGCAGCCGCACCCGATTGCTGCGACGCAGCGTGCGGATTGATGCGAGGCCCGGAAATCCCTATATGAGCCGCCTGTGAGCGAGGGCCTGCGCCCCGCGTTTTTCTTGCTGGAGACCGCACGATGCTGGTCACCCTGATGAAGTCCAAGCTGCACCGCGCCACGGTGACCCAGGCCGATCTCGATTACGAGGGATCGATCGCCATCGACATGGACCTGCTGGACGCCGCCGGCATCTATCCGCACGAGCAGGTCGATGTGCTGAACATCACCAACGGCGCGCGCTTCACCACCTATGCGATCGAGGCGCCGCGCGGCTCCAAGGTCATCGGCGTCAACGGCGCCGCCGCTCGCCTGGTCCAGAAGAACGACAAGGTGATCGTGGTCACCTACGGCCAGCTGCCGCAGGAAGAAGCCCGCCAGTGGAACCCGAACGTGGTCCTGCTGGACGACGCCAACGTGATCAAGACCGCCAGCTGAGGCGCGTCGCTTCTCAAAATGCAAAAAGGCCCGCCGGCGACGGCGGGCCTTTTCTTCATCCGATTGATGCGATCAGCGGGCGATGTCGTAGACGCCCGTGATGTCGATCCGCACCGTCAGTTCGCCGGCGGAAACCGGGGTGCTTTCGGCCCGATCCATCGACACGGCGCGGGCGGCGAACATCGGCATCGGCGGCTGGGGCGCATAGCCGCCGCCCTCGGTTAGGTTGCGGATGCCCGACAGCTGGACGTTCAGCGATTGGGCGTACAGCTGGGCCTTGGCCTGCAGGTTGCGTACGGCCAGCTGGCGCGCCTGGTTTTCGGCGGCGGTCGGATCCTTCAGGCCGAAGCTGATGCCGTCGATCTGGTTGACGCCGGCGGCGACCACGGCGTCGGCCGTCGTGCCGACCTTGCTCAGGTCGTTGATGACCACCGTCACGCGGTTGACCGCCTGATAGCCGCGCAGCTTGGGCGGCTCGTTCTGGACGTAGTCATATTGCGCCGACAGGTTCAGACCCGAGGTCTGGATGTCGCGTTCGGCGATGCCCGCGCGGCGCAGGGCGGCGACGACGCGCGTCATCTGCGCAGCGTTGTCGCGCATGGCTTGCTGAGCCGTGACGGCCTCGGTCTGGACGCCGAAGGTGATGGTGGCCATGTCCGGCGCGGCCTTGACCTCGCCATAGGCCGACAGGTTCAGCGACGGCGCGGGCTGCATCATGTGCATGGCTCCCATGGGTTCGGCGGTCTGAGCCATGGCGCGCGGCGTGGCGGCGGCCAGGAAGGCGGCGGCGGCGACGGCGCCGCCGAAAGCGACGGTCTTCAGCGAAACGGTCTTCAGGGGGGCGGCGGCCAGGGTGCGGGTCATGCAGTCTTCTCCGTAAGCGATCCGGGACAGGCGCGTTCGCCGATCCGTTGCAACGACCTTGGCCGTTCTCGCCTGAACCAACGCCCGTGCGCCGTGGCAGTTTCCGTTCATCTTCGTGAAATCGCCGAAAGATCGCCTTCTTGCCCGCCCCCGCTTGGCAAGCCGCGCCCGCGCCTGCTAGGCGGAACCCCTACCGCCGAGGCGCGCCTTGGGGGCCTGTAGCTCAATGGTTAGAGCCGACCGCTCATAACGGTCTGGTTGGGGGTTCGAGTCCCTCCGGGCCTACCACTCTGTGTCGGGACCACTTAAAAGTGGCTCAAAACCACTTAAGAGTGGCTCAGCGGTTATATACATCTCTCAAGTGAGCAGCGGAGTGTCCACGCGTGACTCCAAACGGCAGTTGTGAATGGCTGCTCTTCGGCAAACAGGGGATATGGGCTCATCTCCCGTGGCATGTCATGGGTCAGGAAGAGAACCCAATTATCGAAGTGACCGTAGGCCTCACCGGTCTGGTCTCCGACCGGAGGCCGATGACTTAGCGGCAGGTGCCTGAGGCCCCGGCGACAACCCGCCTGCGGCCATGCAGGTAACGTCTGATCTAAGTCTTTTACGAAGCATCAGCTGGTCCGCTTCGGATTATCGCTTCCTGCGGCTAGCAACCTAATAAGTCAGAGCTTGTAGACGCGAGAGAGCACGCGCCAAAGACCCGCCAGCCGGTTCCCATGACGAAGATCTTTGGCTAGGCGCATTAGCATCGTCGGAAATCCCAACACCGGGATCGCTGCTTCTATTTCTGCGACCTCCCGTCGTGAGACACCATGCCGAACGACGCCCATGCTGGCGTCGATCCAGTCCGCTTGGCGCACAGCGTTTACAATCTCGGCGTCGGGTCCCGCGAATGGCATCAGTTTGTGATGCCAATGGATGATGTTGGCGACCAGCAATGGATCGAGATGCGCAGCGTGTCGGGCTCTCATGCGCTCAGCCGCTGCTTCCGACGGCTCCAGATAGGCCAGTTCATGGTCGGTCCACATGCCCACGTCATGGAAGACAAGCGCGAAAGCGATGTGTTCGCGTCCCCCCGGATTGTCGCCGAGGAAGTGCGATGCGTAGCTCAACACGCGGTAGATGTGGTTTTTGTACGCGATGAAGTCAGGACCAAAGGCTTCAGCAATTAACGGCAGATAGCGCTCGACCGTCGGGTCAAAAAGAATCGGAACTACCATCGCGAGAGCCTGTAAATTTGCCGGGCGGGCGCGCTGTAGAGCCGGCCCGGCCGCTTCCATCAATTTGGGTGCAGAAGTAACGGACCGCCGCCCACCTTGATGCGCAGAAGCTCGTAGGGTTTGCGGCGCAGGTCCTGCCCGCCATGGAAGCCGGGCTGACGGTGGAGCTGGTTAGCCGTGAAATAGAGGTAGCCGTCTGTGCCGATCGACAACGTGTCCGGCCAGCTAATGCGCGGGTCGCTGACGAGCGTCGTCCAACGGCCTTGCTCGAGCACGCGGATTGCGTTGTTCTCATAGTCCCCGGCGAACACGCGGCCCTTGTCGTCTTCGGCAATCCCGTCCGAGGCCCCTTTGCGTCCCATGCTTTGAACGGCGCGGCCCAGTTCCTCCTCGGAGACCGCAGGATCCCGCAGCATGGCCGTAGGCACGGCGTGCAGCATCCGGCCCGACAGCGGCCCGTAGTACAGCAGGCTGCCATCGGCGCTGAGCGCAATGGCGTCGCTGGCAATCGCGACCGGCGTTGCGGGTCCATTTGCTGGGCGGTTCATCAGCACCGCGCCGTCGACGGTCGGGGTGAAGCCGGGTTCCGGGTTTGTGGTCGCATGGCCTGACAGGCGGCGGATTGCGCGCCCGCTGGCGATATCGACGACAATGATGCCGCCGACGCCCGCATTGCTGCTGTCGGTGATGTAGGCGACGCCCTCAGCCCCTTGGCGCAGATCGAAGCGGACGTCGTTGAGGTAGGTCGCGGGCAGTACGACGCTGGGTGGCAGGACGATGGTCTTGACCACTCGGTTGGTCGCAAGGTCGATCGCGACCAGCTTTGCACCGCCGGCTTGTGGCTGCGAGAAACTGGGCGCCGCCGTGTCGAGGACCCAGAGGCGATTGGCGCCATCGGCCACTACGCTCTGCACCGAGATGAAATGACCCGCCGGATCGGCCGGATCGGGTTGGTTGGTCGCTGCGTCGGGATAAGGCACCGCCCTGCCATCGACTAGTTCGGCAACTGTAAACGGCGCGTTGTCACCCCACTGCGGGAAGTTGACGAAGATGCGCCCGTTGGGGGCGACGGTCACGCCGGTCGGCATCGCGCCGTCGAAGGTGGCGACCTGTTCGATTTGAGGGGCAGACGCGGCCTCACGCGTGGTCGCGCAGGCTGCGAGCGACAGCACCGCAGTCGTGGCGAGGAATAGTTTGAGCGAGCGTTTCATGGCTTCATTTCCTTCAAGATGAACCCGGCTTCAGACGGTTCGGATCGGAGATATTTCGGCGGTGCGTTGACCGATGCGCAACGCGCAGCTGCGGCGTGCCAGCGCCAGTTAAGGTTCGAAAAGCCGAGCCATCACCATTCGCCCGTGTTTGGCATCGACGCCCACGGCTCGGCCGGGGCCTTTCGATCACCTTTCTGGAGCAGTTCGATAGAGATGCCGTCGGGCGAGCGGACGAAGGCCATATACCCGTCGCGCGGCGGGCGGTTGATGGTCACGCCGCCAGCCTGCAATCGTGCACAGGTCTCGTAGATGTCGTCGACGCGGTAGGCGAGATGACCGAAGTTGCGGCCGCCCGAATAGGTCTCGCCTGGACTGCCGTCTTCGTGCGGCCAATTGTAGGTCAGCTCGACCTCCGCGGCGGCGCGCTCGCCCTCGCCGCGAAAGTCCTCGTCAGCAGCGAGGAAGATGAGGGTGAAGCGACCTGCCTCATTCTCCATCCGCCGGGTCTCCTTGAGACCCAGCAGGTTGAAGAAGCGAATTGTCTCGTCGGGATCGGCGACACGAACCATAGTGTGGAGGTAATGCATGGCTCAGGCGGCTTTCTGCTGGAGGGCTTCCATCACCAGCGCGGCGGTTCTGGTCGCACTGGCGGGGTTCTGGCCCGTCACGAGATTGCCGTCGCGAAGCGCAAAGGGTGCGAAGTCGGGACCGCCTTCATGCTTCCCGCCCAGCTCCCGGAGGCGGCTTTCCAGAAGGAACGGCACCGCCTTATCCAGCCCGACCGCACGCTCCTCGCTGTCCGTGAAGCCCGCGACGCGGCGACCGGCGACGAAGGGAGACCCATCGGCCTTCTTCGCTGACACGAGGCCGGCCGGCCCATGGCAGACGGCGGCAACGACCTTGCCCTCGCGATCGAACCGCTCGACCAGCCGCGCCAGTTCGTTGCTGCCGGGATAGTCGAACATGGTTCCATGCCCGCCCGGAAGGAACAGCGCGTCGTAGCCGGCGGGATCAATGCTAGTGAAAACCGGTGTGCCGGCAACGTCGGCCTTCAACGTCTCGTCCTTCAGATAGCGTTCGACCGAAGCGTCGTTTTCACCGTCGGCATTCACGCTACGCTGGTCGATCGGGATGGCGCCGCCTTTGATCGAGGCCAGTGTCACTTCGGCGCCGGCGTCGCGGAAAGCGTAATATGGGGTGGTCAGCTCTTCCAGCCAGACACCCGTCGGTTCGGTGCCAGGGATCATGCGGTCAGCGGACGTGGTCACCATGAGCACGCGGGTCATATGTAGATTTCCTTTTCCTTGAAGTTTGCGAGTGCGGGCGAATGCGGCCGGAGCCAGAGCTCCGGTCATCATGATACTGCTGAGACTTCCCAGCATTTGGCGGCGGTTGTGCATTCGTTTCTCTCTTTCGAAAGGACGATACCCATCCGGAGGCATCGTGAAATCCAAGAGGAATGGCGATCGTCCATAAATCAGTTTATGGATCCGATATGTCACTCTTGCAGTTGCGCACCTTCGTCGAAGTGTATCGCCGCCGGTCTTTGAGCGAGGCTGCCCGAGCGATCGGCATCACCCAACCGGCTGCGTCGCAGCACATCGCCTCGCTGGAAGCGCAACTGAGCCACCCGTTGTTTGACCGCCATTCTCGAGGCGTTCGGCCGACAGCGATTGCCGACGACCTTGCGGCGTCTATCGGCAACAGCCTCGATACTGCGGAATCGGCATTGGCAACGGCGCGGGCACGATCGTCGCGGGTTTCGGGCACGGTCCACATCGCCGCACCTTCCGACTTGCTGGGCGAGATGATCACCCCGCGGCTGGCACCGCTACTGGAAATGGGGCTTGACCTGCGCCTTCATATCGGCGGGCGCGAGGCGCTCTATTCCATGCTCCTCAAAGACAAGGTGCATCTTGCCGTGACTGCCTCGCAACCTAATGACGCGCGGCTGGCCTTCCACGAGCTCGGAAAGGAAAGT
>NZ_BCWM01000009.1 GCF_001592205.1 Brevundimonas vesicularis NBRC 12165
CAGTTGGTTAGAGTGCCGGCCTGTCACGCCGGAGGTCGCGGGTTCGAGCCCCGTCACTCGCGCCACTCTTTCTAGAAATAGAAGAGTGGCGCACACCGCCTTCCCAAAAAGCTTTCGAAACAGCTCAAAAGTTTCGACCTGATACGCGGGTGTAGCTCAGTTGGTTAGAGTGCCGGCCTGTCACGCCGGAGGTCGCGGGTTCGAGCCCCGTCACTCGCGCCACTTCTTTTCAAGACATCGATAAAAGAAGTGGCGCGCTCCCGTTTTCGGAAACGCGCCATTCGAACGCGTCGGGACCCTGGCCGCTCAGTGCAGCGGCAATGCAATATCCGGGTTCACGAACGCCGCTTCACCCGTCAGCTCGCCATAGACCACGCAGAGGTCTTCGAAGACGCGGTTCCAGGCGAACTGGCTGACCGCCTTCTCGCGCGCCGCCCGACCGATCGCTTCGATGTCGCGCGTGAACAGGGCCTCGACCGCCTGGGCGTAATCGTCGGCGTCCGCGCTGGCGGCCAGTTGCCCCACGCTTTCGTCGACGGTTTCGGCTACCCCGCCCGCGTTGACCCCGACGACGGGCCGGCCGCAGGCCATGGCCTCCAGCACGATCAGCCCGAACGGCTCTTTATCATTGGCGTGAACGAAGGCGTCGCAGCTGGCGATGATCTTTGCGACTGCCTTGGGATCGCTTTCATAGGGCATGGAGATGACGCGATCCTCTTCAGGCATCCCCGCGCCTGCGCCTACAAGAACCAGATGATAGGGCGCCCCCAGCTTCTGGACCGCCTCGATCAGCACATCGACGTTCTTTTCCTTGGCCGGACGACCGGCGAAGCACAGCAGCCGCGCGTCATCGCCCAGACCCAGCTGTTTCAGCAGCCACTGCCGATCACGACGTTCCGGCCGGAAGGTGTCGATCTCCACGCCCAGAGGTCGAATGACGATGTTGTTCACACCGGCCTCTTCCAGGCGCCGTGCGATAAAGCGGCTGGGCGACACGACCCGATCAAACTGTGAAAACAGCTTCGCCCAGCGCTTCTCCACCGGCTTCTTGGCCCATTCGCCGAAATGCAACGCCGCCAGCCCGGCCGGATCAGAGTGGCAGAAGCCGACGACCGGGCATCCGACCCGCTGGCCGGCCTCCAAAGCCCCCTGCCCCGGCGTGTAAGGGTCGCCGGCCTCGATGATCGACGGCTTCATCGCCGCCACCCAGGCGCTCCAGCGCTTCACCGAGCTGGGCCAACGATAGCCGTCGCCGAACGGCAGCTTGGTCGCCCGCAGTTGCACGATGCCGTCGGCCCTCGCCTTGTGACGCGCGCCGGGCACGATCAGCGAGTGACTGACCCCCGGCCGATTGGCCTCGATCCACGCTTTCTTGGACAGGATATAGCGCTTCACCCCGCCTGAGCGCGGCGCATAGAGCATTGTGGTGTCCACCAGCCGGGGCCGCTCGTCCATCGCCGCCGCCTTCAGGGCCCGCAGCGTATCGGCGACTTCCACGTCCAACCCCGGAATCAGCCGGAGCTCGCTTTCCTGGACGTCGAGGTCTGTCATGCTCATGGAGTGTTCTCGCCTGGTCTGGGCTGTCGAACGCCGGAGGGGTTCGATGGATGCGTCCACGGGACGCGGCCTTTGGACCGTTCGACGCCCGTAAACCCGGGCGCGGCAAAGCTCAAGTGCGCGCCGTCGCGATTTCCTCCGCATTCGGCCTATGAGGCATCGACGAGCGAACGCGGGTCGCCTTGCAGGATCGCCTAAGGACCACCACGGCCTTGCATTCGCCTCAAATTCGATAAACTTGGAACGCTGGCGCGGACCCTGCTAAGGGGTCTCCCGTAACGTGACGCGTGACCACCAGGGGTTTCTACCGAATGCGTATTTTGCTCGCGACCGCCGTGGCGATCGCCCCCTTGATGGTCGCCACCGGATCCCAGGCCGAGATCGTCATCTCGAACGCCCGGACCACGCCCATCCAGACGTCCAATGCGACAGGCACGGCCGCCGACAACATCCGCATCGCCAGCGGCGGCAGCGTCGCCGTCGCCTCGGGCGCGGCGGTCACGCTCAACAGCAACAACACGGTCGATCTGGACAGCGGCGGCTCCATCACGATGGACAAGTCGGCCGACGGCTCGACGGGTCTTCTGGTCAACGGCGGCAACAACGGCTCGGTGATCGTCGGCGGCTCCATCACCGTCAACGACACGCTGGAAGCTGCGGACATCAAGGACACCGACGGCGACGGCGACCTGGACGGTCCGTTCGCCACCGGAACCGGCCGCTACGGCGTGCGGGTCACCGGCGCATCGCCCTTCACCGGCAACATCCTGGTCGAGGGTACCGGCGCGATCGCGGTCGAGGGCAACAACTCCTACGGCCTGTCCGTCGAATCCGCCCTGAACGGCAAGCTTCAGAGCCTGGGAACGGTCCGTGTGACCGGTAACGACAGCGCCGCCATCCGCACAACGGGACCGATTTCCGGCAATGTCGATCTTGCCGGCTCCATCTCGGCGCTGGGAGCCAATGCAACGGGCGTGTCGATCGAAGGCGATGTCGGCGGTGCGCTTAAGATTCACTCTACGGTCGTGGCGACAGGTTATCGATACACCACGCCTCCGCCCGCACGTCCGACAACCGGCACGTTCGACAATGCCGCAACGCTGTTCCTCGACGAACTCGACGCGGACGATCTGCTGCAGGGCGGCCCCGCCGTACGCGTTGGTGCCAACGTCGCTGGCGGGGTCTTATTTGATAAGGCCCTTGCTTATTCCGAGGCCGGCATCGAGGGCGACGACGACAAGGACGGCGTCAAAAACGGCGACGAGGACGATGATGGCGACGGCGTCAAGAACCGCGACGACACCGATCGCGACGGCAACGGCATTCCCGACGCCAGCCAGACGACGGCCTCCATCACATCGCTGGGCGGCGCGCCTGCACTGTTGATTGGTTCCACCTCCAACTCCGTCACGTTAGGCGCGGTTGGGACCGGCGACGTGGCCTATGGATTGATTAACCGCGGCACAATCACAGGGTCGGGTCTATATTCCGGCGTGGAAGCGCGTGCGGTTCAGCTGGGAGTAACCGGCGGCCAAGCAGTCAGTATAGTTGGCGGCGTTCGCAACGAAGGCGGGATTACTTCCACTGCGGTGGACGCCAACGCCACGAGCCTCTGGGTCGGCTCCGGCGTCACCACGCCGATGATCAGTAACGCCAGCAACATCCAAGCGATTTCCTCCGGCAAGGGCGCGGAAGTCTCGACTGGTATTCTCATTGGGGCCGGTGCGAACGTTGGGTCTCTAACGAACACGGGCAACATCGTCGCCTCTTACACCGGAAACCATGGCTCGGCGGTAGCTATCCGGGATCAGTCCGGTTCGCTGACCCAGTTGAGCAATGCGGGCTCGATCGTTGGCTCATTTGTCCCGAATAGCAACGACACGACTGCAGTTGACGGAACAGCAATCGCGATTGACCTGTCCGCGAATACAACCGGCGCCACTCTGCGTCAGTACGGCGTTCTGGCGCCAGCTGGCAGCACGGCGACCGACACTGACAAGGACGGTGTGCCGGACAGCAACGAACCTGCCATCGTGGGCGCGATCAAGTTTGGCTCAGGTGCCGACACGTTCAACATCGAAAACGGTGTTGTGTCCGGTGATATCGATTTTGGCTCAGGTGCGGACCGACTGAGCATCAGCGGTGGCGCCGTCGTTTCCGGCGCAATCAAGAACGACGACGGTCTGCTTGATATCAACGTGTCGAAAGGCACCCTGAATGCGACCCAAACCGGTGCGACGGCGATTTCGAGCCTCAACATCGGCTCGGAAGGGACGCTCCTGGTCAATCTCGATCCGGCCAACGACCGTGCCGGCGGCTTCAACGTCAGCGGCAATGCGACCCTGGCGACAGGCTCGACCTTGGGCGTACGCTTCGCTTCGCTGATCGACGGACCTGAGCGGTTCAACGTCATCACCGCCGGCACGTTGAGCGCCGGTCAGATCAACCAGACCCTGCTATCCGACAACTCGCCCTATCTCTACGTCGTCGAAGGCGGCGTCGCCGGCAACACCGTCTATGTCGACGCCCGTCGCCGCACCGCTTCCGAGGCCGGGCTGATCCCGGTCGAGGCGTCCGCCTACGACGCCGTCTATGGCGCGCTGGGATCGAATGAGGCGCTGCGCAACCTGTTCCTGTCGCAAACGTCGCGCGACGGCTTCATCGACGCCTACGAGCAAATGCTGCCCGACCACTCCGGCGGGCCGCTGATGTCGCTTTCGGCCGGCGTGGACGCGGTCACCCGCGCGCTGACCGGACGAAACGCTGCCGCTGCGCCAGGTGAAACCAGCGCCTGGGTCCAGGAGATCAACTTCTACGCCGACAAGGACAAGACCGACTCCTACGGCTTCCGGTCCGAAGGCTTCGGCGTCGCCGGCGGCGTCGAAAAGGGCACCAGCCTGGGCGCCGTCGGCATCTCGGCCGCGTTTACCTCGTCCGACATCAAGGACCCCGAGGCCGAGGCCGAAGAGGTCCTGTCGGCCAACCTGCTGGAGCTGGGCCTCTACTGGCGCGCTCAGGGCCAGTACTGGACGACCTGGGCCCGTGCGGCCGGCGGCTATGCCTCCTTCAGCGCCGATCGCTCGCTGGTCGCCACGGGCGTCTATCTGAACAACAAGTCCGACTGGCACGGCTGGACGGCGGCGGTCGCCGGCGGCGCCTCCTACGAGCGTAACTTCGGCCGCCTGAACATCCGCCCCGAAATCTATGGCGAGTATTTCAGCCTGTCGGAGGGCTCGCGCAGCGAGAAGGGCGGCGGCGACGGCTTCGATCTCGACATCAATTCGCGCGACAGCCACATCTTCTCGGCGGTGGCGGCGATGAACGTCGGCTATGGCTTTGGCCGCAACGGCTGGATCCGTCCGGAACTGCGCGTCGGCTATCGTCAGAACATCTCGGTGGACGCCGGCGAAACCATCGCCCGCTTCGCCAGCGGCGGCCCAGACTTCATCCTGTCGCCGGACGCCATCGAAGGCGGCGGGCCGATCCTGGGCTTCCGCCTGAACTTCGGCAACGAATTGGGCATGCTGTCGCTGACCGGCGACGCCGAGCTGCTGGAAGACTACGTCCGCTACTCGCTGCTGCTGCGGGCCAGCTTCCGCTTCTGATCGCAGCCCGATCCAAACAAACGAAAGGCCGCCGGAGCGATCCGGCGGCCTTTTTGGTAGGCGGCGACGGGTTCGAACCGCCGACCCTCTCGGTGTAAACGAGATGCTCTGACCAGCTGAGCTAGCCGCCCCCAAAGGGCAGAGACGGGCTTATGCCCGTCGCGCCTCAACCGTTCAAGGCGCTTTTCAAACCTTCGCCTGGGCGAAAGCGCGCGGTGCGCGAGGCCGGGCGTGCGACCGCCGCGCCGGTCTGCGGATTGCGCGCGACGCCCGCCTTGCGGTCCACGGCGACAAAACTGCCGAAGCCGATCAGCTTCACGTCCGCACCCCGCGTCAGCGACTCGGTCACGCCGTCGGTAAAAGCCTCCAACGCCGTCTTGGCCTGGTCGCGGCTGATGTTCGCCGCGCTGGCCATCCGGCCGATCAATTCCGCCTTGGTCATCCGTCCCCCTCCAGAACGAATCACTAAAGGACAGATCGGCGGTTGCGTCAAAAACGAAAACGCCGCCGGTGGGGTCACCGGCGGCGTTCGCTGTTCAACTCGGCGTTAGTGGCTGACCGCCGCCGCCGGCCCTTCCGGAGCCGCGACCGGGGCCGGCAGGGGTTCGGCCGCCTCGTCCCACTCCACCGGCGTCAGGGTGCCGACAAGCGCCCACTTCAGCGCCTCGTCCGCCGTGGAGATCGGCACGATCTCCAGCGCCGACTTCACATTGTCCGGCACGTCAGCGAGATCCTTCTCGTTCTCCTGCGGGATCAGCACCGTCTTGACGCCGGAGCGCAGAGCCGCAAGCAGCTTCTCCTTCAGACCGCCGATGGCGGTGACCCGGCCGCGCAAAGTGATCTCGCCGGTCATGGCGATATCCTTACGGATCGGGATGCCGGTCAGAACCGAAACCATCGCCACGGTCATGGCCACGCCGGCGGACGGGCCGTCCTTGGGCGTAGCGCCGTCCGGCACGTGGACGTGGATGTCGGTCTTCTCGAACACCGGCGGCTTGACGCCGAAGGCCAGGGCCCGCGAGCGAACGTAGGACGCCGCAGCCGAGATCGACTCCTTCATCACGTCCTTCAGATTGCCGGTCACGGTCATGCGCCCGCGGCCCGGCATCTTGATCGCCTCGATGGTCAGAATGTCGCCGCCGAACTCAGTCCAGGCCAGACCCGTAACGATGCCGACCTGATCCTCCTCGTCCGTCTCGCCGTAGCGGAACTTCTTCACGCCCGCATAGTCGGCCAGCTTGGCCTCATCGACCGTGATCGACTTGGCGCCCGTCTTGGCCATCTCGCGCACGGCCTTGCGGGCCAGACCGCCCAGAGCGCGTTCCAGCGAACGGACCCCGGCCTCGCGAGTGTAATAGCGGATCAGCTCGCGGATCGTGTCTTCCGGCACGATCAGCTCGCCGTCCTTCAGACCGTGGTCCGCCAACTGCTTGGGCAGGACGTGGCGCTTGGCGATCTCGACCTTCTCATCCTCAGTGTAGCCCGACACCCGAATGATCTCCATCCGGTCCATCAGCGGCTGCGGCATGTTCAGGCTGTTCGCGGTCGTCACGAACATCACCTGGGACAGGTCGTAGTCCACTTCCAAATAGTGGTCGCCGAAGGTCGAGTTCTGGGCCGGGTCCAACACCTCCAGCAGGGCCGACGACGGATCGCCGCGCCAGTCAGATCCCAGCTTGTCGATCTCGTCCAGCAGGACGAAGGCGTTGGTGGTCTTGGCCTTCTTCATCGACTGGATGATCTTGCCAGGCATTGAGCCGATATAGGTCCGCCGGTGACCTCGGATCTCGCTCTCGTCGCGCACGCCGCCCAGCGACATGCGGACGTATTCACGCCCTGTCGCCTTGGCGATGGACTTGGCCAGCGAGGTCTTGCCGACACCGGGAGGGCCGACCAGGCACAGGATCGGCCCTTTCAGGCTGCCGGTGCGGGCCTGGACCGCCAGATACTCGATGATCCGTTCCTTGACCTTTTCCAAGCCGAAGTGATCCTCTTCCAGGATGTCCTCGGCCTTGGCCAAGTCGATCGGCTTCTGCTTGGCCTTGCCCCACGGCACGGACAGCAGCCAGTCGAGATAGTTGCGCACGACCGTCGATTCCGCCGACATCGGCGACATATTCCGCAGTTTCTTGACCTCGGCCTCGGCCTTGGTGCGCGCCTCCTTGGACAGGCGCGTCTTACGGATGCGCTTCTCCAGATCCATGATCTCGTCGCGCGCGTCATCGGTCTCGCCCAGCTCGCGCTGGATCGCCTTCATCTGCTCGTTCAGATAATATTCGCGCTGGGTCTTTTCCATCTGGCGCTTCACGCGCGAGCGGATCTTCTTCTCGACCTGAAGGACCGAGATCTCGCCCTCCATCAGCCCATAGACCTTCTCTAGCCGCTTGGGCACGTCGAAGCTTTCCAGCAGACCCTGCTTGTCGGCGATCTTGACCGACAGATGGGCCGCGACCGAGTCGGCCAGCTTGGAGGCGTCGGTGATCTGGGGGATGGAGCTGAGGGCCTCGGGCGGAACCTTCTTGTTCAGCTTCACATAGTTTTCGAACTGTTCGACCACGGCGCGCAGCATGGCCTCGGCCTGCGAGGCGTCGCCGGCTTCGTCTTCGATCTCGACGGCCTCAGCCTCGAAATACTCCTCACGGTCGGTGAAGCGGGTCAGGCGCGCGCGGCCCTTGCCCTCGACCAGCACCTTCACCGTGCCGTCGGGCAGTTTCAGAAGCTGCAGCACCGAGGCCAGCACGCCGATGGGATAGATGGCGTCCGGCGACGGATCGTCGTCGACGCTGTTCTTCTGAGTCGCCAGCAGGATCTGCTTTTCGCCCTTCATGATCTCGTCCAGCGCCTTCACCGACTTCTCGCGTCCGACGAAGAGCGGCACGACCATGTGCGGGAAGACGACGATGTCTCTCAGCGGCAGGACGGGCAGGATTTTTGGTTCAGTCATGATGCGTACTCCTGGGCCATTGATCATCTCCGGCCCGCCGCCAAGGTCCGCCGGGCAAGAGGCCCGACCGGCGCATGACGGCCCGTCGATTCCGACGGCGTTCGGATGAGTATGTGGTTTGAAAGACCCGCGGTTCAAGCGTGACCGCGGAACGGCCCACATCTGTGTGGCGGTAAGGCCGCCGATCGCGCCGCTTTAGGTCCGCATTACGCCCGGCGACGCTTTCGACATGGCCGCTTTACGGGGATCGGGCGTCTTCTGCGGATCCAAGGAGATGACCATGAGCCGTTCGCACCTGTTGGCCGAGACACTGAAACGTCCAGCCCCAGCGCCGACAACCCTTCAGATGGCGATGACCTTCATCGGCGCCCTGTTCGGCGCCCCGATCCGCAAGGGCCGCGCGCGATGATGCAGGGCCACATCGAGGGCGGCGTGACGCGCGCCGCCCCTCCCCGACGCTATCGGGTCGTGCCTCGCGCCAGCGGTTGGGCCGTGGCGGTCAACAACGCCTGCACCCGCCCCCTGCCTGATCGCATCTCGGCCGAACGCCTCGCCGCCCGACTTCAGGCCGAGGCCGACCGCCTGAACCGCGACCAACATCGCCTCACACAATGATAACGCCCCTTGCCTCACCACCCGCCGTCGAAACCCTGACGATCCAGCCCGTCGGCGATCGCTGGCGCATCACCTCAAGCGACGGCCTGTTCGAAGGCGTCTTCACCGACGCCAAAAGCGCCGTCCGATGCGCCAGAGCGGAGGCCGAGGCGCATCCAGGGCACTCGGTTCGGATGGTTCGACCCGATACGGCCTAACGCTTCTTTCCCGACGCCTCCTTGACCGCCACATCCAGCGACCGCCGCGCCCAGGCGACAGCCTCGTCGGGATCGTCCAGAGCCGCTTCGGGCAGGGTCCAGTAGCCCATGCTTATCGTGCGGCCGTCCTTGGTCGGATAGGTGAACTGACGCGAACCGGCATCGACGAAGGCCTCGCCCAGCGCCTCGTCGCCCTTCAGCCAGACCACGCCGTCGTCCAGCAGGGCGAACATGACGCCGGAGGCATAGATCCCTGCCCCGCCGAACATGCGCTTGATCTCCAGGCGGCCGCGCGCGTGGAAATGCTCGCGCACCCATTCGCCGAAGTCGGGGTCGTAGGCCATCAGACCCGGGCCATCTCAGTCGGCGGCGACCGGCACGATGGTCACGCTCTCGCCGCAGCCGCAGGCGTCGGTCTGGTTCGGATTGTTGAACACGAACTTGGACGCCAGACGCGTCGTCTCATAGTCGATCTCGGTGCCGATCAGGAACAGCACGGCCCGGGGCTCGATCAGGATGGTGACGCCCTTGTCCTCGACCACCTCGTCCATCGGCCCGATCTCGTCGGCATAGGCGAAGGTGTATTCCTGCCCCGCGCAACCGCCATTCTTGACGCCGATGCGCAGGCCGATGTGATCGTTCTCGGCATTGTCCAGGATCTCACGCACCCGCTCGGCGGCCGCATCCGTCAGGGTGACGGCCTTGGGGCGCGGGCGACGTGGACGGGATGTGGCTTGAAGCTCGCTCATCAGAACATGCCCATCAGAACATATTCAGGGCCAGCTTGGCCTCGTCGCTCATCTTGGAGGCGTCCCACGGCGGATCGAAAACCAGATTGGCCTTGGCGCTGCGCACGCCCTCGACCTTCTCCACCGCCGTCTCGACCCAGCCCGGCATTTCGCCGGCGACCGGACAGCCCGGCGCCGTCAGCGTCATGTCCACCACCACATCGCGGTCATCGTTGACGTCCACGCGGTAGATCAGGCCTAGCTCATAGATGTCGACCGGGATTTCCGGGTCATAGACCGACTTCAGCGCCTCGATCAGCTGATCGGTCAGGGTGTCCAGCTCGGCCTGCGACAGGGCGCTCTTTTGGGGTTCGTCCCAGGCGTCCTTGAAGGCGTCGCTGTCTTGAATCGGTTGATCTGTCATCAGCTTACACGAAGAAGTTCCGCGCCTTGATCAGCGCATCCACGAAGGCGTCGGCATCCTCCACGGTATTATATAGGGCGAAGGAGGCGCGGGTGCTCGACGTCACCCCCATTCTTTTCGCCAGCGGCTCGGCGCAGTGCAGACCCGCGCGCACCGCGACTCCGTAGCGGTCCATGATCTGGGCGACGTCATGGGCATGCGCGCCCTCGACGGCAAAGGTCAGGATCGCGCCCTTGCCTTCGGCCTCGCCCAGAATCCGCAGCCAGGTCTGTCCCTGAAGTCGGTCAACAGCGTGCTGATAAAGGGCATGCTCATGCGCCTGCACGGCCGCCCGGTCGTATTGCCCCAGCCATTCCAAGGCCGCGCCCAGGCCGATGGCCTCCAGGATCGGGGGCGTCCCCGCCTCGAACCGGTGAGGCGGCCGGGCATAGGTCACGCGGTCCTGCTCGACCGTCTCGATCATCTCGCCCCCGCCCTGATAGGGCGGCAGCGCCTCCAGCGCCTCGGCCTTGCCGTACAGGGCGCCGATGCCGGTGGGCGCGAAAAGCTTGTGCCCGGTCAGAACGTAGAAGTCGCAGCCGATGGCCTGCACGTCCGGCGTCGCATGGACCGCCCCCTGGCAGCCGTCGATCAGCACCTGAGCCCCGGCCGCATGGGCCAGGCGGCTGATCTCGGCGACCGGATTGATGGTCCCCAGCACGTTGGACATGTGGGTGACCGCGACCATCCGCGTCCTGGGCCCCAGCAGGTCGGAATAGGCCGCCATGTCCAGCGACCCGTCGTCCTTGACCGGAATCCACTTGATCACCGCCCCGCGGCGTTCCCGCAGCAGATGCCAGGGCACGATGTTGGAGTGATGCTCCATCTCCGAGACGATGATCTCGTCGCCCGGCTGGATCGACAGGCCCAGCCCGTTGGCCACCAGATTGATCGCCTCGGTCCCGCCCTTGGTCCAGACCACCTGTTCGGCGCTCTCGGCGTTCAGGAAGCGGGCGACGATCTCGCGCGCCTTTTCGAAGGCCTCGGTCGCCTCGTTCGACAGGGTGTGCAGGCCCCGGTGGACGTTGGCGTAGCCGCCCTCCATCGTCTCCACCAGGGCGTCGATCACCGCGCGCGGCTTCTGGGCCGAGGCCGCATTGTCCAGATAGACCAGAGGCTTGCCGTTCACCTGTCGCGACAGGATCGGGAACTGCGCCCGCACGGCGTAGGGATCGAAGGTGTTCACAACCGCGCCGTCAGCCATTCCCGCGCCACCTCTCTCGCGCCCTCGTGCTGGATCCGGTCGATGACCTCGATCAGGAAGGCCTGGGTCAGCAGGGCGCGGGCCTCCTCGGCCGGGATGCC
Source organism: Brevundimonas vesicularis NBRC 12165 (assembly GCF_001592205.1). Lineage (GTDB taxonomy): Bacteria > Pseudomonadota > Alphaproteobacteria > Caulobacterales > Caulobacteraceae > Brevundimonas > Brevundimonas vesicularis. The sequence goes on from NZ_BCWM01000009.1 coordinate 11,415, forward strand.
GCGCTGCTGCATGTAGAACAGGGCGCTCTCGTCCAGCGTCCCCACCGTATTGCCGTGCGCGCACTGCACGTCGTCGGCATAGATGATCAGTTCCGGCTTGGCGTCGATCTCGGCCCGCTCGGAGGCGATCAGGGCGTGGTGGCCCATCCGCGCATCGGTGCCGTCGGCGCCGCGCTCGACCACGATCTTGCCCTGGAAAACGCCGCGCGCCGTATCGCGGGCCACGCCCTTGATCAGTTGCGAGGTCGCGCCGTCGTGTTCCACATGACGCACCACGCTGGTTAGGTCTGCATGACGCGATCCGTTCAGCAGATACAGACCGTCGGCCTGAACCTGCGCGCCCTGGGCATAGTGAGTGATGCGCGTCTCGATCCGCTGCAGCTTGGCGCCGGTCGTGACGATGGTCTGGCGATAGATGCCGCCCGCCTCGACCTTCACATGGGCCTCGGCGATGGAAATGGCGTCTTCCGGCTCCTCGACCAGGACGACGCGCGTCACCTCGGCCCCGGCCGCCACGTCCAGTTCCAGCGTATTGTGCGCGACGTAGGCCGAGCCCGCGCCCTCGTGCGTTTCCAGCAGCAGCAGCTTGGCGCCGGCGCGCGCCGACACCCGCGCGCTGGCCGTGTGGCCCGTGCCGACGGCGTCCGACACATAGCGCAGCCGCAGCGTCCGCTCGCCCGAGGCGATGAAGTCGGTCACGCCCACGGCGCGCCCGTTCGCGAAGACGATCGCCTCACCGCCCAGATCATAAAAGGGTCCCGGCGGCCCGACCTCGGCCGTACCCGACGGCTGCGGCGCGGCGCGAAGATACCGCTTCAGGTCGCTGTATTTCCACGCCTCCGTGCGTCGCGACGGATAGGTGTCGGCGTCGGTCAGGTCGATGGCGAAGGCCGCGCTCATGCGGCCCCCTGCAGAACTGGCGGCAGATACTTGTCGTACCCTTCCGCCTCCAGTTCCAGAGCCAGCTCCGGCCCGCCCGAGGCCACGATCCGACCGCCGGCCAGCACATGCACCCGGTCCGGTTTGATGTAGTCGAGCAGGCGCTGATAGTGGGTGATGACCAACATGGCGCGGTCGGGCGAACGCAGCGCGTTCACGCCCTCCGACACGATGCGCAGGGCGTCGATGTCCAAACCCGAATCCGTCTCGTCCAGGATCAGCAGCGACGGCTCCAGCAGGGCCATCTGCAGGATCTCCATCCGTTTCTTCTCGCCACCGGAGAAGCCGACATTCAGCGGCCGCTTCAGCATGTCGAAGTCCATCTTCAGCGCCTTGGACGCTTCACGGACCAGCTTCAGAAAGGCCGGCGCCGCCACCTCCTCCTCGCCCCGCGCACGCTTCTGCGCATTCAGCGCCGTCCGCACGAAGGTCAGGGCCGGCACGCCGGGGATCTCGATCGGATACTGGAACGACAGAAACACCCCCTTGGCCGCCCGTTCGGCCGGATCCAGCGCCAGCAGGTCCTCGCCCGCCCATTCGACAGACCCTTCCGTCGCCTCATAGCCCGGCCGTCCCGACAGGGCGTAACCCAGCGTCGACTTGCCCGCGCCGTTCGGCCCCATGATGGCGTGCACCTCGCCCGCTGGAACGTTGAGCGTCAGGCCCTTCAGGATCGGCTTTTCGCCGACAGAGACGTGGAGGTTGTTGATATTAAGCATTGTTTCTTCTTGATTATCCAACCGAGCCTTCAAGGCTGATCGCCACCAGCTTCTGCGCCTCGACGGCGAACTCCATCGGCAGTTTCTGCATCACGTCGCGGACGAAGCCGTTGACCAGCAGGGCCACGGCCTCCTCCTGCGACAGCCCGCGCTGCTGGGCGTAGAATAGCTGGTCGTCCGACAGGCGCGTCGTCGTCGCCTCATGCTCCAGCTGGGCCGAGCCGTTGCGCGCCTCGATATAGGGAATGGTGTGCGAGCCGCAGTCCTTGCCGATCAGCAGGCTGTCGCACTGGGTGAAGTTGCGCACCCCTGTCGCCTTCGGATGCACCGAGACCAGACCGCGATAGGTCGAATCCGACCGACCCGCCGACACCGCCTTGGCGATGATCCGAGATTTCGAATTCTTGCCCAGGTGGATCATCTTGGTGCCGGTGTCGGCCTGCTGATGCCCGTTGGTGATGGCGATGGAATAGAACTCGCCGGACGATTCCTCGCCCTTCAGGATGCAGGACGGATATTTCCAGGTCACAGCCGAGCCGGTCTCGACCTGCGTCCACGACACCTTGGACCGATCGCCCCGGCAGTCGGCGCGCTTGGTCACGAAGTTGTAGATGCCGCCCTTGCCCTCGGCATCGCCCGGATACCAGTTCTGGACCGTTGAATATTTCACCTCGGCGTCGTCCAGCGCAACGATCTCGACCACGGCCGCGTGCAGCTGGTTCTCGTCGCGCATCGGCGCGGTGCAGCCCTCGAGGTAGGAAACGTAAGCCCCCTTGTCGGCGATGATCAGGGTCCGCTCGAACTGGCCGGTCTGGCTGGCGTTGATGCGGAAATAGGTCGACAGCTCCATCGGGCATTTGACGCCCGGCGGGATGTAGACAAATGACCCGTCCGAAAAGACCGCGCTGTTCAGCGCTGCGAAATAGTTGTCCGAGACCGGAACCACCGACCCCAGATATTGCCGCACCAGATCAGGATATTCGCGCAAGGCCTCGGAAATCGGCATGAAAATCACGCCCACCTTGGCCAGTTCTTCCTTGAAGGTCGTGACCACCGACACGCTGTCGAACACGGCGTCCACGGCGACCTTGGGCGCGCCCTGCACCCCGGCCAGCACCTCCTGCTCCTTCAGCGGGATGCCCAGCTTCTTGTAGATTTCCAGGATTTCGGGGTCGACCTCGTCCAGCGACTTGGGCCCCTCCTTCGCCTTGGGCGCCGCATAGTAGAACAGGTCCTGATAATCGACGGGCTCGTAACGGACCGCCGCCCAGGTCGGCTCCTCCATCGCCAGCCAGCGCTCATAGGCGGCCAGACGCCATTCCAGCATCCATTCCGGCTCGCCCTTCTTTTCGGAAATGAAGCGCACGATCTCGGCGCTCAGACCCTTGGGCGCATATTCCGTCTCGATGTCGGATGTGAAGCCGTGCTCGTACTTCTCCAGCGCGGCGACGGCGTCGATGGTTTCCTTGACGGCGGCCATCAGGCGACCTCTCTCACGCGCTCGGCGGCGCGCGTCTTGTGCTTGTTGAAGGCGGCAACCCAGGCGTCGGCGAACCGCGCCCAGTCGCTCTCGACCGTGCCCCAGCCGCCGGACACGCGAACGCCCCCGGTCGCCAGGCTGTTCAGCCCCATGGCGCTGATGGCCTTGGATGGCTTGACCTTGCCCGACGAGCAGGCCGAGCCGGCCGACACCATGACGCCCGTCAGGTCCAGGGTGATCAGCTGCTGCGGACTGTCCCAGCCCTCGACGGCCATGAACAGGGTGTTGGGCAGCCGCGCCACGCCGCCGCCGATGATGGTCGCGCCTGCGGCCTTGACCTTCGCCTCGGCCGCATCGCGCCAGGCGACGTGCGAGGCCATCGTCTCCAGATCCCGCGCGGCGCAATCCGCTGCGACGCCGAACCCGGCGATGCCCGGCACGTTCTCGGTCCCGGCGCGCAGGCCCCGCTCCTGCCCCGCGCCGTGCAGGATGCGCACGCCCGACAGGCCTGCCTTGAAGATCAGGGCGCCCACGCCCTGCGCCCCGCCCAGCTTGTGCGCCGACAGAGTCAAAGTGTCCGCGTCCAGCGCGCGCATATCGACCGCGATCTTGCCCGCCGACTGGATGGCGTCGACATGCAGCCAGCCGCCCGCCGCCCGCACCAGAGCCGCCGCCTCGGCGATCGGCTGAATGACGCCGCTTTCGTTGTTCGCATGATGGATGGCGACCACGGCCCGGCCCGGACGGCTCAACGCCTGCGCCAGCCAGTCCAGATCGACCACGCCGTTCGCATCGACCGTCAGCACCTCGACCGGCGCCCCCGCATTCGCCGCCGTCTCGGCCACGCACGGATGTTCCGTCGCTGAAACGATCAGCCGCTCGCATCCGGCGGCAAGGGCGCTGGCGATGCCCTGGGCATTGGCTTCGGTGCCGCCCGAGTTGAACACCACCGCCGTCGGATCGGCCCCGACCAGGTCCGCGACCTGCGCCCGCGCGGTCTCGACCCGCGCCCGCGCCCGCCGGCCGGCCGCATGGACCGCCGACGGATTGCCGTTGTCGGCCAGGGCCCTGGCCACGATCTCCAGCACCTCCGGTCGCACCAGGCCCGAGGCGTTATAGTCCAGATAGACGCCGCTCATGCCGCGACCCCCACGGCCGAGGCCTCGACATTGCGACGACGCTGGCCCGTGCGGTTCATCACCACATCCTCCAGCGACACGCCCGCCAGATAGCGATGGATTTCGTCGCCCAGGTCTTCCCAGAGATTGTGGGTGATGCAGCGTTCGCCGGCCAGCATGCAGCCCTTGGGCGAGCCATGCGCCACGCACCGCGTCGCCCGGATCGGTTCATCCACCGCCAGCACGATCTCGGCGACCACCGTCTCATGCGCCGCCTTGGCCAGACGGTATCCGCCGCCCGGTCCGCGCACGCTCTTGACCAGTTCGCTCTTCCTCAGACGGGCGAACAGTTGCTCCAGATAGCTCAGCGAAATCTCCTGGCGCGCGGCGATCTCGGCCAGCGAAACCGCCCGGATTTCACCGCTCTCGCCGCGTCCATTCTTCGCCAGATCGGCCATCGCCATCACGGCGTATCGTCCCTTGGTCGATAGACGCATTTCGCACCTTCAAAAATTGCGCGCTTTTCGGGGCTCCTGTGCTAGAACCCGCGCCTTCGCAAAGGCGGCGCGCTTGCGGAGGGACTTAGAAAGTCCCACCTCCGCGGTCAAGTATTACGCACTCGCGAAATGACAGTTGAACGGATTCCAGAGCCCCTATGCCTGAAGTCATCCTGCCCGGCGCCTCCGGTCGCATCGAAGGCCGCTATTCCCCGGGCAAGCGCCCGAACGCCCCGATCGCGCTGATCCTGCATCCGCACCCGAAGGCGGGCGGACATATGAACAACCCGGTCGCGGTCACCCTGCACCAGCTGTTCCAGCAGCGTGGCTTTGCGACCCTGCGCTACAACTCGCGCGGCGTCGGCAAGTCGCAGGGCGAGTTCGATTCGGGCATCGGCGAGCTGGCCGACGCCGCCACCGCCCTCGACTGGCTCCAGGCCAACAATCCCGGCGCCAGCCAGACCTGGGTCGCCGGCTATCAGTTCGGCGCCTACATCGGCATGCAGCTTCTGATGCGTCGCCCCGAGACGGACGGCTTCATCTCGGTCTCGCCGCCGTCGAACATGTATGACTTCAGCTTCCTGGCGCCCTGCCCGGCGTCCGGCCTGTTCCTGCACGGCACGGCCGACACCATCGTCCCGCCGGTCGAGGTCGAACGCGTGGTCAACAAGCTGCGCACCCAAAAGGGCATCATCATCGACTACGAACTGGAAGAGGGCGCCAGCCACTTCTGGCAGGACCACATGAGCGCGGTCGAAACCCGCGTCGGCGCCTATTTGGACAAGCGTCTGGAAGAAAAGCCGGCCTGATATTCAGCTTGGCGTCACGGCTGATTAAGGCGCGGGCGGCATGATCGGGCGAAACATCGCTGCGAGATCCGCCATGCGTCCGCCCCTTCTGATCGCCTTGATCGCCTCTCTGGCCTTGCCCACGGCCGTTGCGGCTCAGTCGACTCCCGCACCAGAGCGCGATTTCTGCGCCGATCGCCCCGGCAAGGGCACTCCGACCTGCATCCTCGACAAGGGCCGCTGGCAGGTCGAACTCGGCCTGTTCGACGGCGCGCGCCAAACGGACGGTACGACACGGACTGACACCTGGGACGCCGGTGACCTGTTCGTGCGCTATGGCCTGACCGGCCTGACTGAGCTTCAACTCGGCCTGACGACCTGGAACCACGAACGCATTCTCGACCGCGCGACCGGCGATCGTGATGTGAACGAAGGCGTCGGCGATCTCAGTCTCGGCCTGCGCCATTCTCTGAAAAACCCGGATGGCTCGGGCCTGTCCGTCGCGATTTCCGGCTTCATCACCGCGCCCACGGGTGCGCGTGGCATTCGCGCCGACGGTGTCGAGGGCGGCGTCATCCTGCCGGTCTCCATCCCGCTGAACGACGACTGGAGCCTGAGCCTGTCGCCCGAGATCGACTGGGTCTCGGATGCGGACGGCGACGGCCGCCATGGCGCCTATACGATGGTCGCCGGCGTCGGACGCGGTTTTGGCCAATGGGACCTGGGCGCCGAGGTCTGGATCAGCCGCGACGATGATCCCGTCGCCCCGACCACGCCCTCGACCTTCGACCTGACCGCCGTCTGGTCGCCCCGTCCCTGCCCGACGCCCAGGTGGATTTCGGCCTCAACTTCGGCCTGAACGACGACAGTCCGGATGTGGAGTTCGGCGTCGGTCTTGCACGACGGTTCTAGATCGCCGTTGCGGATCAGACGTGTCGCTGCGACAAATGGGCATGGCCGATGCGACCGACATCCCCGGCGGCGTGGTTCACGACTTGCCGCACGACCTGCGCGCATCGCTGGTCGCCGCGCCTGAAGCCTTGGCGACCTGGCGCGACATCACACCCCTGGCCCGCAACGAATGGATCTGCTGGATCGAGTCCGCCAAGAAGTCGGAAACCCGGCGCAAACGACTGGATTGGGGCCGGGCGAGCTTAAGCGACGGCAAACGCCGCCCCTGCTGCTGGCCCGGTTGCCCTCACCGTTAAGCGATCACGCCGGTTCGACCACCGCTTCTTTCGCCGGCTCGGTGCGGATCATGTAGTCGAAGGCCGACAGACCTGCCTTGGACCCTTCGCCCATGGCGATGACGATCTGCTTGTAGGGCACGGTCGTCGCGTCGCCCGCCGCAAAGATGCCTGGCTGCGAGGTCTCGCCGCGGTGATCCACCTCGATCTCGCCGCGCGGGGTCAGGCCCACCGCGCCGTGCAGCCATTCGGTGTTCGGGACCAGACCGATCTGCACGAAGATGCCTTCCAGATCGACGTCGTGATGGGCGTCGGAGTTGCGGTCCTTGTAGGACAGGCCCGTCACCTTCTCGCCGTCGCCCTGCACCTGGGTCGTCAGGGCCGAGGTCACGATCCGCACGTTCGGCAGGGTCGCCAGCTTGCGCTGCAGCACCGCATCGGCCCGCAGTTCGCTGTCGTATTCGATCAGGGTCACATGGGCCACGATGCCCGCCAGGTCGATCGCCGCCTCGACGCCGGAGTTGCCGCCGCCGATCACCGCCACCCGCTTGCCCTTGAACAGCGGCCCGTCGCAGTGCGGGCAATAGGCCACGCCCTTGTTCTTGTACTGCTCCTCGCCCGGCACGTTCATCTGGCGCCAGCGCGCGCCGGTCGACAGGATCACGGTGCGCGATTTCAGCGATGCGCCGTTCTCCAGCACCACCTCATGCAGGCCGCCCGCAACCTTGGCCGGGACCAGCTTGGCCGCCTTCTGCAGGTTCATCAGGTCCACTTCATACTCGCGGACGTGTTGCTCCAGATGGGCCGCCAGCTTTGGCCCCTCGGTATAGGGGACCGAGACGAAGTTCTCGATCGCCATCGTGTCCAGCACCTGTCCGCCGAAGCGTTCGGCGACGACGCCCGTGCGAATGCCCTTGCGCGCCGTATAGATGGCGGCCGCCGCCCCGGCTGGACCGCCGCCGACCACCAGAACCTCGAACGGATCCTTGGACTTCAGACGCTCGGCCGCGCGGGCTTCGGCGCCGGAATCCAGCTTGGCGACGATCTGCTCCAGCTCCATCCGGCCCTGACCGAACAGCTCGCCGTTCAGGAAGACCGTCGGCACGGCCATGATCTTGCGTTCCTCGACCTCGTCCTTGAACAGGCCGCCCTCGATGGCGACGTGTTTGATGCGCGGATTGATCACGCTCATCAGGTTCAGCGCCTGCACCACGTCCGGGCAGTTCTGGCAAGACAGCGAGAAATAGGTCTCGAACACATAGTCGCCGTCCAGGTCCCTGACCTGCTGGATCACCTCCTGCGCCGCCTTGGAGGGATGGCCGCCGACGTGCAGCAGGGCCAGCACCAGCGAGGTGAACTCGTGGCCCAGCGGAATGCCCGCGAACCGCACCCCGATGTCCGTGCCCTTGCGCCGGATCAGGAAGCTGGGCTGACGCTCGTCGTCATAGTCGCGGCCCATCTCGACCTTGCCGTGCGAGACCGAGACGATCTCCTCCAGCAGGGTCTTCAGCTCGATCGATTTCGGCCCTGCGCCCAGCGAGGCGACCAGTTCGACGGGATGGACGATGTTCTTGAGGTAGGCTTCGAGCTGGGATTTCAGATTGGCGTCTAGCATCGGATGCTCCTCGAATTTCAGGGTAACGCGCCGCCTTCGAGCCGATCCCGGCGAGGCCTGCGCGATAAGGTCCGCGTCCCGCATTTGGGAGGCGGTCGGGTGGGTCCGACCCGAAGGCCGGACCCGATAGGCGTAGTCAGTCTTAGATCTTGCCGACGAGGTCGAGCGACGGGGCCAGGGTGGCTTCGCCTTCTTCCCACTTGGCCGGGCAGACTTCACCCGGGTGCGAGCGCACATACTGGGCGGCCTTGACCTTGCGCAGCAGTTCAGCGGCGTTGCGGCCGATGCCTTCCGAGGTCGTCTCGGTGAACTGGATCACGCCGTCCGGATCGACCAGGAAGGTCGCGCGGTCGGCCAGGCCCACGCCGGGACGCATGGCGTCGAAGTTGTTGGTCACCAGGCCCGACGGATCGCCCAGCATCGTGTATTCGATCTTGCCGATCGCCGGCGACGAGTCGTGCCAGGCCTTGTGCGAGAAGTGGGTGTCGGTCGACACCGAATAGATCTCGACGCCCAGCTTCTGGAACTCGGCGTAGTGGTCGGCCAAGTCTTCCAGTTCGGTCGGGCACACGAAGGTAAAGTCGGCCGGATAGAAGAAGAAGATCGCCCACTTGCCCGCGACGTCGGCGTCCGTGACCGTCAGGAACTTGCCGCCCTTATAGGCTTCGGCCGTAAAGGGTTTGATGGTCGTGTTGATGAGGGCCATGCGCAAAATCCAATGCAAGGTGGTTGGGAGGCGCTCTCCCTACCGCACTGCACCAAATAAGCCCAATCACTTATTTGCGGATACGTGATAAATTTTCCTTATACAATCTCTGAGACCTTACGTCATGTGTTCACGACATTGCGTAGCCAGAAATGCATCGTCATCCGCGACGAACTGAAAACACTTCTGGCGAAGCAAGCGCGCGGAAGCCGAAGCGCTGCCAAATCTCAGGCCTTGCGGTCGCTTTCGAACCCGTCCAGCCATGCCAGACGCACTTTCAAGGTTTCGTGGACGATGCCAATCGCCACACGCTCCGTTTCATCTCTATCACGACCATAGGCTGGCAACGAAGCCAGTTGCGCCTCCGTCGTCCTCCTAAGTGCTTCAAATAGCGCGCTACGCTCAACTTCAGGCAACATAGCCCATAGGCCAGCCCGAATTCGGAATGGGTCCAGACCGATGTTGCTCGCCTTTTCCGCATCCAGACTCCAGGCTTTCAGCTTTGCTTCACCCAACGGCGTGAGTGACAGCTGACGCGCCCGCCTTGCACCTTCAGGTTCGCCCATCTTGAGCAGCCCGGCAGCCTCTAGGCGACGTATAGCCGGACTCACGGCGCCGGCGCTGCCGCTCCATTCCGAAGACATCGATAACTGGAACGCCCGCCGCACTTTGAAAGCGGTCGTCATCCCACGATGGTGAATCTCCACCATCAACGCGCCTTCCAGTTCCGTGAGCGGTTCTGACGACAATTTCACTTGCGACCCTCGCCTCCAACGGTACGATTAGCACTATTGAAGCTTGGACAAGACCTCATGTTAACGCGCCGCTCCGTTCTGCTCACGCCTGCCGCCCTTTCGCTTGTGGCGGCCCATCCGAAGGCCGCCCTCGCATTAGATGTCCAAAACGTACGCCCGCGTAGCGAAATGGCGTCACTATTCGTTTCGCTTGACCGATTATTGATCATAGCGCGGATCGCAAACGGGATCGCCGCGCCCATGATCTTCGATACAGGAACGAGTGGATCGGCGATCGATACTCCCTATGTGACAGCCCTTAATTTACAAAAGACCGGAGATGCAATCACCATCGACGGCGCCACTGGCAAACCTCTTGAAGATCGATTCTTGACGACATTGCCGGACGTCAATTTGGGAGGCATCGCCGTCGGCGATCAGGATTTCGCCGTCTATTCGCATCCTTCGCCCAACGAAGCTGGAATTGTCGGTCCCTACATTTTTGGCGACAGGCTTGTATGTCTTGAGTTGTCGCATGATCGACTTCGGGTTCGTGACAAATCTCGCTTCACCCTGCCAACCGGCGCATCCTACCCCTACCTCCCGGACGAGCGGCCGGGCATTACGGTCGAGGGACCTGGTTTTAGCGTCCTGGGTCTTATGGACACGGGGCACACAGGCAGCTTGACGCTGCCGCTCGCCATGGCGGCGTCGCTTCCGCTTGAGAAAGCGCCGACCGTGATTGGCGCGGCCACTTCGGTCGGCGGCACTCAACCCATCTATGGGGCTCGTATGAAGGGCGCTATTCGTGTCGGCCCACTCGTCATCACGGATCCTGAACTACAATTCTACGGTCAGAGGGTGAATGTGGGCCTCCACCTTCTGCGCCAAATGACGATCGTGATGGACCCGGTCGGGAAGCGAAGCTGGGCTACGACGCCCGACAGACGCGCCGCGTCGCCCCTATCGAACTACGCCGGACGGTACGATGGAATCGAGATACGCGTAGAAGGGGAGCGCCTGATCTATCAGCGCGATGGCAGAGCGCCCCGCCTCCTGACGCCACATGATGGCGACCTCTTTGACTTCGCCAACGATCCGGTAGTTCAGATCCAGTTCGTACGAAATGAGAAAGGCATTGTCGGCTTCGACATCATCGAACGCACCTTGACGGCAGTCGATCGAACCGGATGACCCTGGAAATCAGTACAGCAGGAAGCGTTTTCTTTCTTGCGCCCAGGCCCGTTCGTCAGGCCCAACGGCGGCTTCAAGGTCAGCCGCCTCAGCCCCCGCGTCGTCCACCCATTCCCGCAGGCCCGGCCCGCCGTTGATCACGTCGATGGGCAGTTTCCCGAACGCATATTCATACGGAAAATCCCGCCACAGATCGTAGTTGGGATACAGCCGACGGATCGCCTTGAAGCCCAGGGCTTGAACCCGCCACGGCTTGAAGGCCGCATGGTCGTAGCCAGGGTGATCGACGTGGATCTGCACCCCGCTGCACAGCTTTCCGACGTGCTTATGGAAGGTCGGCTCGAACCACATGTCGCGCAAGACACAACCGCCCAGCCATTCCGGCGCCAAGGCGTGCATTTCCGCGATCACCGCCCGCGCATCGATGTCCGGCGCCCCGAACAGCTCCAGCGGCCGTGTCGTCCCCCGCCCTTCCGACAAGGTCGCGCCTTCCAGCATCACCGTGCCCGCATAGGCGCGCGCCATCGACAGGTTCGGCGCATTCGGGCTGGGATTGACCCACGACCGGTCCAGCAGCGGCCAGCCGAAGCCCGGCCCCGCCTCGGGCGCCCAGCCCTGCATCTCCACCACCCGATAATCCACATCCAGCTTGAACTGGTCGATGAACCACAGGCCCAGTTCGCCCATCGTCATGCCGTGGCGCATCGGCATCGGCCCGGCCCCGACGAAGCTTTCCCAGCCGGGCTTCAGCGTCATCCCCTCCACCGGCCGTCCCGCCGGATTGGGCCGATCCAGCACCCAGACCGACTTGCCGTGTTTCGCCGCCGCCTCCAGCACGTACAGAAGCGTCGTCACATAGGTATAGATGCGGCAGCCCAGGTCCTGCAGATCGACCAGAAGCACGTCGAACTCGGCCATCCATTCGTCGCGCGGGCGCCGCACCTCGCCGTAAAGGCTGAAGACGGGAAAGCCGTGCACCGGATCGCGATAATCCTGGCTCTCCATCATATTGTCCTGCAGATCGCCCTTCATCCCGTGCTGCGGGCCAAAGGCGGCGGTCAGACTGATCTCGGGACAGGCGGCCAGCGCGTCCACCGCGTGGGTCAAATCCTTCGTCACCGACGCCGGATGCGCCAGCAAGGCCACGCGCCGTCCCATCAGCTGCGCCCTCAGGGTGTCGTCGGACAAAAGGCGGTCGAGGCCGAAGTTCATGTCAGGTCCAGCGCGAACGAGTCGGGATGATGAAAGTCCGGCTTATCCGAAGGATGCGCCAGCGCCCAATAGCCGATCGCCCCGTCCACGCCCCGGATCACCGCCGCCAAACCCGCCGCCCCGGCCGCATCCTCCGGCAAGGTCACGTCCGCCGTCAGCACGGATTGTCCGGGCGCCGACCGCGTCACGATGAAGGGCGCGGGCATCTCCAGCTCCCGCATCCCCTCGCGATAGCCGTCGAATCGATAGGCCGCCCACGCCCCCGACGGCGACAGATTGTATTCGACATAGCCGCCCGCCGTCCGCACGAAGGCCTCGAAACAGGTCGCCTGCCACAGCCCATCCGTCCGCACCCGCGCCGCCGCCTCCGGCCGCCACACCCCCTCCACCGGTCCGGCTAGCACATACTCCAGGCTCAGCACCCGCCCGGCTCGCTGCGCCTCGACCTCCAGAGTCAGTCCCGCAGGGCTGGATGTCGGGTGCGGGATCAGGGGCAGACGCATAGGGCCTTCGTATCGAAGCAACGCGCACGGTCAACGCTCATACATCGCCGTGACGCTCACCGCGCGTTGCGATAGTATCGGTTCGGAAAAAGGGAGAACCTCATGACCGACAATCCCGTGAGGGGTCCGGCGTCATACTTCCCCTCAATCGAGAAGACCTACGGCCATCCTATTTCCCATTGGCAGCAGATAGTGCGCGACGGCTATCCCGCCCGGCATATGGAGTTGGTCGCCATTCTCAAGGATGCGCACGGCATGGGCCACGGCCACGCCAACGCCGTGGTCGCCTACACGTTGGCGCAGGACGGATTGAAGTAGCGGCCACGCTCGAAAGTCACGCTAACCATAGTATTTCCGCCAGATATATCCCAACAAAACAACGTGTTGAGATGAAGCAGCAGCGCTCACCCTGTCACTCTGCAAAACGGTTGTACAATGGGCGCGCCATGCCCAAAGCCGCTCCGCCTGAACTCCACCATCTTGCATTTTGCACGCGTTTTCGCGGTGCAGTGCAATTTCGCGCCGACCGAGATTAGACGAATTAGACACTTTAGACGGTGTTTTTCATCCGCATCGTCTGAACAGCCGACGCCGCCTCGACTAGGGGAAGACGACCCTCGTCATCCCTGCTAACCCAGCCTCACCATGACCGAACACGCCTTCAAATCCGACTTCCTGCGCACGCTTCAGGCGCGCGGCTACATCCATCAGATCACCCACCCCGTCGAATTGGATGAGGCGGCCGCTGCGGGCGTGGTGCCGGGCTATATCGGCTTCGACGCCACTGCGCCGTCACTGCACGTCGGCAGCCTGATCCAGATCATGATGTTGCGCCGGCTTCAGCAGGCGGGCGGCAAGCCCATCGTCTTGATGGGCGGCGGCACGACCAAGGTCGGCGACCCCACCGGCAAGGATACGTCGCGTCCGCAACTGACCGAAGAGACGATCCAGTCGAACATCGATACCATCACGACGGTCTTCGCCAAGTTCCTGACGTTCGGCGACGGCCCGACCGATGCGGTCATGGTCAACAATGACGACTGGCTGTCCGGCTACGGCTACATCCAGTTTCTGCGCGACTTCGGGACCCACTTCACCGTCAACCGGATGCTGGCCTTCGACTCGGTCAAGCTGCGGCTGGAGCGTGAGCAGCCCATGACCTTCCTTGAGTTCAACTACATGCTGATGCAGTCGGTGGACTTTCTGGAGCTAAACCGCAGCCACAAGGTCACCCTGCAAATGGGCGGCTCGGATCAGTGGGGCAACATCACTTCGGGCGTGGATCTGGTGCGCCGCGTGGATCAGAAGGCCGCCTTCGGCCTGACCACGCCGCTGCTGACCACGGCATCCGGCGGCAAGATGGGCAAGACCGCTCAGGGCGCCATCTGGCTGAACGCCGAACAACTCAGCCCCTACGACTACTGGCAGTTCTGGCGTAACGCCGAGGACGCCGACGTCGGCCGCTTCATGCGCCTGTTCACGGACCTGAGCCTGGAACAGATCGCAGAATACGAAGCGCTGGAAGGCGCGGCCATCAATGACGCCAAGAAGGCCCTCGCCGACGCCGCAACCACACTCCTGCATGGCGCGGACGAGGCCGCAAAGGCGCGCGCCGCCGCCGAAAGCAACTTCGAAAAAGGCCAGCTGTCCGCCGACCTGCCGACCGTCGAACTGCCGTTGGCAGAGGTCTACGGCGCCATGATCGCCGCCGTCGTGACAAAGGCCGGCCTGACGGCGTCCAACGGTGAGGCCCGTCGCCTGGCCCAGGGCGGCGGCCTGCGTCTGAACGACGCCGCGGTGTCCGACGGCGCCCAACTGCTGACCGAGGCCGACCTCAAGGACGGCGTCATCAAACTGGCGGCCGGCAAGAAAAAGATCGTTCTGGTGAGGCCCGTCTGATGTCCGCCGCCGAAGGCCAGCCCGCCCCCGCTCTCGACCTGCCCACGGACGGCGGCGGCCGCGTCACCCTCGCCGCCCTCAACGGCAAGCCTGCCGTCGTCTATTTCTACCCCAAGGACGACACGACTGGCTGCACGCGTGAGGCCCAGGACTTCACCGCCCGGGCCTCTGAATTCGCCGCGCTGGGCGTTCCGGTTATCGGCGTGTCCAAGGACACGGTGAAGAAGCACGACAGGTTCAAGGCCAAATACGATCTTGCCGTCACCCTCGCCTCCGACGAGGACGGCGCCGCCTGCGAGGCTTGGGGCGTCTGGGTGCAGAAGAAGCTCTATGGCCGCGAATATATGGGCATCGAGCGGGCCACCTTTCTGATCGACGCCGAGGGCCGCGTCGCCAAGGCCTGGCGCAATGTGAAGGTCGCCGACCACGCCGCCGCCGTGCTGGAGGCTGCCAGGGCCTGTGATCAGCGAGCGCCGTTCGGAAGCGATGCTTGACCTTGGCCCCTCCTCCACGGCCTAGTGGGCGTCGGGGCTAATAGGGGCTTGGCCGGCCTTGGCTGGCAGATGCGGAGCGCACCATGTTCACCAAGAGCAAATCCTACGACAGCGGATCGAACGGCCTGGGCATCCCCCCGGCGCCCGAACCGACCACGCCTACGCCGACGGCTGCGAGCACGCCGTCGCTGCCCGCGACGACGCCTGCGCCGCGCGCGCCCGAACCGGCCCGTCCGGCGGCCCGGTCCAGCAATCTGTCGACCCTGTCGGCCGGCGTGAAATACGAAGGCAACATCTCCGGCGCCGGCGAGCTCCAGGTCGACGGTTCTTTGAAGGGCGACGTCCGCGTCTCGCGCGTCGTGATCGGCGAAGGCGGCTCGGTCGAGGGCACGGTCCATGCCGACGTCCTTGACGTGCGCGGCCGCGTCTCGGGCGCCATCGTTGCGAAGCAGGTCAAGCTTCACGCCACTGCCCGTGTCGAGGGCGACATCACCCAGGAACAGCTCGCCATCGACCAGGGCGCCTGGTTCCAGGGCCGCTGCAACCAGGCCAAGCGCGACACCCCCGGCGCCGCCATGCTGGAAGCCCCCGCGCCGAAGGCCGACAAGGCTGACAAGACCGCCGCCTGACCGCGTCGAATGCGAACGGCCGCAAAGCCGGAAGCCCAAAACAAAAAGGGCGGCTCGTTGGAGCCGCCCTTTTCCGTCAGTCCACGCTCGATCCGCGGGTCTCGCCGACCCGCTGGGCCAGGGCCGCGCCCATGAAGGCGTCCAGGTCGCCGTCCAGCACGCCTTGGGTGTCCGAGGTCTCAACTTCGGTCCGCAGGTCCTTCACCATCTGATAGGGCTGCAGGACATAGGAGCGGATCTGGTGGCCCCACCCGATGTCGGTCTTGGCGTCGGCCAGCGCCTGAGCCGCCGCCTCACGCTTCTGCAGTTCCAACTCGTACAGGCGCGCGCGCAGCATCTTCCACGCCATTTCGCGGTTCTGGTGCTGCGACCGGCCGGCCTGGCAGGCCACGACGGTGTTGGTCGGGGTGTGCGTCAGGCGCACGGCCGAGTCGGTCTTGTTGATGTGCTGACCGCCGGCGCCCGAGGCGCGATAGGTGTCGGTGCGCACGTCCGAGGGGTTGATGTCGATCTCGATCGCGTCGTCCACGACCGGCGACACCCCGATGGAGGCGAAGCTGGTGTGGCGCTTGGCCGCCGCGTCATAGGGGCTGATGCGGACCAGGCGGTGCACGCCCGACTCCGACTTCAGCCAGCCATAGGCGTTGGGGCCTTCAATCAGGATGGTGGCCGATTTGACCCCCGCCTGCTCGCCCTCTTCGTGCGCCTCGATCGTGACCTCATAGCCGTGCGCCTTGGCCCAGCGGGAGTACATGCGCAGCAGCATGCCGGCCCAGTCGTTCGATTCGGTGCCGCCGGCGCCGGAGTTCACTTCCAGATAGGCGTCGTTGCCGTCGGCCTCGCCGGACAGCAGGGCTTCCAGCTCGGCGCGGGCGGCGCGTTCCTTGATGCCGCGCAGCGACGCGCGAGCGTCTTCCAGCGCGCCCTCGTCGCCTTCCTCGTCCGCCATCTCGGCCAGCATCACCCCGTCTTCGAGGTCCTGCTCCATCGCCTTGACGGTGTTGATCTTGCCTTCCAGCTGCGAGCGTTCGCGGCTGACGGCCTGGGCCTCGTCAGGCTTGTCCCACAGTGTCGGATCCTCGACCCGCGCGTTCAGCTCATCGAGCTTTCTTAGAGCGACATCCCAGTCAAAGACGCCTCCTGAGCAGAGCGACGCTCTGCTCGATGTCGGCCTTCATGGCCTCGACATCCGGTCTCATCGCAATCTCCGCGACACAACGCCCTTAAGCAGCGCGACCCGCAGCCGCGCGACAGGGCAGGATTAATGGAAAACGGCGCGCCACGAGGACGCGCCGTTCGAAAGCCCTACCTAGAGCTTCAGTACAATCCGCTCAAGTCCTCGGCCGGCGCCTTCTTGGGCGGCGGCGGCGCGGTGGGCGCGGGCGACGAGGCGGGCGCGCCGCTGGCGGCCTCCTGCTCGCGGCGGATCACCTCATAGTAGTTCTGCGGTCCGACGGGCTGGGCCGGGCCGGTCGGGCGCGGCGGCGGGGCCTGGCGTTCGGTGCCGGGGCGGAAGGCCTCCTCGATGCCGTTGACGGTCCGGAAGATGGCGTTCTTGGGCCGCACGAACGGGCGAGCCGGCCTTTCCTTCAACGCCGTCTGCATGAACTCCGTGAAGACCGGCACGGCGGCCGAGGCGCCGGCTTCTCCGGATCCCAGAGAGCGGTTGTCATCAAAGCCGATGAAGACGCCGACCACGATGTCGGTGGTGAAGCCCACGAACCAGGCCGAGCGATATTCGTTGGTCGTGCCGGTCTTGCCCGCGACCCACGGACCCAGGCCGCGCGCGCTGGCGGCCGTGCCGCGCTGAACCACGCCTTCCAGCATGGAGCTCATCTGATAGGCGGTGATCGGGTCGATGACCTGGGTTCCGCGCTGCTGCAGGCGCGGCGACTCCTGGCCGGAGAAGCCCCGTCCACATTCGCGGCAGCTGCGGTTGTCGGCGCGGAAGATGGTCTCGCCGTCGCGGTCCTGCACATAGTCGATCAGATAGGGCGTCACCCGCCGCCCGCCGTTGGCGAAGGCGGAATAGGCGGCCGTGATCTCAAGCGGCGTGACCTCACCGGCGCCCAGCGACACCGACAGGTTCGGCGTCATGCCCGGCAGACCCATCTTGGCCGACTGATCGACGATCTTCTTCATCCCGACCGACTGGGCCAACCGCACCGTCATCACGTTGCGCGACAGTTCCAGCCCGCGCCGCAGCGTCTGAGGTCCATAGTATTGGCGGCTATAGTTCTCGGGCGTCCAGCGCGTGCCGTTGGGACCGCCGGCGAAGCTGATCGGTGCATCCAGCACGATCGAGGCGGGGGTGAAGTCGCCCTCCAGCGCCGTCGCATAGACGAAGGGTTTGAAGGCGGAACCCGGTTGGCGGCGCGCCTGAGTCGCCCGGTTAAAGCTGGACAGCGCGTAGGAATAGCCGCCGACCATCGCCAGCACGCGGCCGGACTGCGGCTCGATGGCGACCAGCGCCCCGTTGACGCGCGGCACCTGCTTCAGGGCGAACTGGCCGCCCTGCGGCTCCACGAAGATCAGTTCGCCGCGTTTCAGCTGACGATTGGCGTTGGCCCAGGCCGCGTCCGACGCCAGCAGCGTGCCGGACTTGTCGTCACGGGCGGTGCGGATGCGGACCGTGTTGCCGCTGACGCTTTCGATGGCGGCGGCCTGCCAGCTGCGGCGCTCGGGCGGCGCCTGTTCCTTCAGCGCGACCGCCTGCCAGCCGTCGGCGAAGTCGGTCGTGCCCCACCCGCCGCGCCAGCCGTGACGACGGTCGTAGTTCTCAAGCCCCTGCATCAGAGCCCGGCGCGCCGCCGTCTGCAGCGTCGGGTCCAGGGTCGTGCGCATATAGAAGCCGCCGGCGCGCAGCTGCTCGCCGAACTGGGGATTGGCTGCGGCCTGGCGGCGCGCCTCCTCGACGAAGAAGTCGGCGTCCTTGTAATCCGACCGTTGCGGCGCATCGCGCGTGACTAGAGGCTTGGCGCGCGCCTCGACCAACTGCTCAGGCGTCAGCCAGCCGCTCTGCTCCATCTCGCCCAGCACCCAGTCACGACGGCCCTTGGCCGCCCCGGGGCGACGCTTGGGGTGATAGTTGTTCGGCCCCTTGGGCAGGGACGCCAGGAAGGCGGCTTCGTCGGGCGACAGCTGCGCCAGCGACTTGCCGAAATAGTTGTAGGCCGCCGACGCGATGCCGAACGAGCGATAGCCCAGGAAGATTTCGTTCAGATACAGCTCGAGGATCTGTTCCTTGGACAGGGTCGCCTCCAGGCGATTGGCCAGGATGGCTTCCTTCAGCTTGCGGTTCAGGCTGGATTCGTTGGTCAGCAGGACGTTCTTGGCCACCTGCTGGGTGATGGTCGAGCCGCCTTCCAGCCGGCGTCCCGACGCCAGATTGAAGACGTTCTTCAGCGACGCGCGGCCGATGCCGCCCACGTCGATGCCGCCATGCTGGAAGAAGTTGCGATCTTCGGCCGCCAGGAAGGCGTGGATCACCGGCTGGGGAATCTGGTCGTAGGAGACATAAATCCGGCGCTCATCCGAAAACTCGCCGATCAGGGTGCCGTCGCCGGCATAGACGCGCGTCGCGGTCGGCGGGCGATAGTCCGCCAGCTCCGACGCATCAGGCAGGTCGTGGAACAGCCACGCGGCATAGACGGCGACGACCAACCCCGCCAGGGCGATGCCGCCCAGCAGAACCATGCCCGCCCACACGAACCAGCGTTCGGCAATGTTCACTGCGTACTCCGACGACGCGCCCCAGCAGGTGCTTTAGCCCGCGTCGCCCGCCGATGGCTAGACCTTGATCGGCTGGGGAGGAATCGCTCCGCGATTCCGTTGAAGCCGTGAATCAAGGTCTCGCTTGAACCTGGAGCCTGATTCACCGCTACGTCGAAGCGCGAAGCGCTTCAACTCAAGCGGATCAGGCTCTAGCCGCGATGCAACGCCCCCTTCCCGTCCGCCGTTAAGCTCCCATCTCAAGCATCCCAACCCAAGGAGCCTGCCATGGAAGTTCTGTATCGCGCCCAATCGACGGCATCGGGCGGAGGCCGTGAGGACGGTCGATCCGCCACCGATGACGGTAAGATCGACGTCAAACTGTCGACGCCGACCGAGATGGGCGGCAAGGGCGGCGACGGCACCAACCCGGAGCAGCTCTTCGCGACCGGATACGCCGCCTGCTACCTCGGCGCCCTGCGTCTGGTCAGCGGCAAGGCCGGCACGCCCGTCAGCCCCGACACCAAGGTCACCGCCGGCGTCGGCTTCGGCAAGAACACCAAGGGCGATGGCTTCAACCTGGATGTCGACCTGACCGTGACCGACCACGGCCTAGAGCAGGCCGTCATCGACGACCTGATCGAGAAGGCGCACCAGGTCTGCCCCTACTCCAACGCCACCCGCAACAACGTCGATGTTCGCCTGAGCGCGAAATAACCGACGCCAAGGGCCGCGCGCGTGTTGAGCCGCGCGCGCGGCGCCTCTAGATGAGGTCCATGACCTCCCCGCTCGACGCCTCCCCCGATCCCCTGCTGACGCTCGAACCGCATCGCCGCGTGACCCTGCGCGAAGCCTTCGGCGTGGACAGCGACATGACCGTGCCCGCCTTCGACGAGCGCGACAGCCATGTGCCCGAGATCGACGAGGCCTATCGCTTCGATCCCCAGACGACGATCGCCATCTGCGCCGGCTTCGCCTTCGACCGTCGCGTCATGGTCCAGGGCTATCACGGCACCGGCAAGTCGACCCATATCGAACAGGTCGCCGCCCGCCTGAACTGGCCCCTGGTGCGTGTGAACCTGGACAGCCACGTTAGCCGGATCGACCTGATCGGCAAGGACGCCATCGTCCTGAAGGACGGCAAGCAGATCACCGAGTTCCGCGAGGGCATCCTCCCCTGGTCGCTGCAACGCCCCATCGCCCTGGTGTTCGACGAATACGACGCCGGCCGGCCCGACGTGATGTTCGTGATCCAGCGCGTGCTCGAGGCCCAGGGTCGCCTGACCTTGCTGGACCAGAACCGCGTCATCCGCCCGAACCGCTATTTCCGCCTGTTCGCCACGACCAACACCATCGGCCTGGGCGACACCACGGGCCTGTATCACGGCGCGCAACAGATCAATCAGGCCCAGCTGGACCGCTGGAACATCGTCACCACGCTGAACTATCTCGATCACGACGTGGAGGCCGAGATCGTCGCCGCCAAGGTGCCCGAGTGGAAGGACGCCGAGGGCCGCCGCCGCATCGCCGCCATGGTCCGCGTCGCCGACATGACCCGCAACGCCTTCATGAATGGCGACATCTCGACCGTCATGTCGCCCCGCACCGTCATCACCTGGGCCCAGAACGCCCAGATCTTCAACGACGACCTGGGCCTCAGCTTCCGCCTGACCTTCCTGAACAAGTGCGACGAACTGGAACGCCCGACCATCGCCGAGTTCTACCAGCGCGCCTTCGGCGAGGACCTGCCGGAAGCGGCGACGCGAGTGAAGGTGGGATAAATGTCTGCAGCGTTGCTGTCCGCCCTGATACTCAGCGCGATATCGGCACAGGCCACCGTGGACAACACGGTGTCCGACGCCTTCGTGGTCGAAGACGGCGGCCTTCGGCATGCAACTTCCGGCTTCTTTTGTCCGTCGCGCATACCCGATGCGACCCTATCAGCATCTCGTCTTGGCGCACCGGGCGACGCCACAGCGGAGGGGGCTTATTGCGAATATGAGGAAGCTGGGAAGCCCGTCGCCTATCTGAGATTCTCAAGAGCAAGCGGCCCGCCCCTGACGGATCAATATTGCCAGTCTCTGCCGCAAGCCCTGAAGCTTCAAATGGGGCCAATGCTTCCGGGCATTCGTCAATATGATCAGGTCGGGCCTTGGCCAGAAGGCCTTGCCCCGCCTTCAGTCGACGGCGAGCCAATCGCGCCCTTAACCTGTACCTTGTCGCGACCGCCTCGCATCGTCATCCAGTCGACTGCGGCGTTCACTCGTGCGGGTTGGACGGTGACTGCGATCGGAACCCCGATACCGCCCCCATGCTGCAATGGTCACAGTGGCCTTCGGCTGATCGCAAAGGACATGCTCAGCTTGGTCCTCATCATCGAGACGGCGGCGTCCTACAGGGCGCCCACGACCTAGGCTTTGGCAGCCCAACAAGCTTCGTCTATCAGCCCCGCGCCTCTTCACCGCCGCCGATGAAGGCGCCGGCGATCCAGCTGACGACGCCGGTCACGATGGCCGCACCGATGCCGGCCCACAGGCCGTCGACGCGGAAGCCGTCCAGCAAGATGGAGGTCAGCCCGATCATTGCGGCGTTCACGACCAGCAGGAACAGTCCAAGGGTCACGACGGTAATCGGGAAGGTCAGCACGACCAGGATCGGCCGCACAAAGGCGTTGACCAGGCCCAGAATGATAGCGGCCGCGATCAGCGATCCGGTGCTGGTGAAATCGACGCCCGGCACGATCTGGGCGGACAGCCAAAGGCCCGCCATGGTGACCAGCGCTTGGATGATGAAACGGATCATGACGGCCCTCGTTACGTTCAAGCGTGACCATAATGCACGAGGTGGACGAAGGCTCCCCCTTAGCAGACGGCGCTGCTATCGAAGGTCCGAACCGCACGGAGACCGCCCATGAGCCTGCACGGCGCCTATGACACCAACAACATCTTCGCCAAGATCCTGCGCGGCGACATTCCGTCGGTGAAGGTGTGGGAGGACGACCACGTCCTGGCCTTCATGGACGTGTTTCCCCAATCGGAAGGCCACATCCTGATCATCGCCAAACAGTCCCAGGCGCGTAATCTGCTGGAGATCGCGCCCGAACTGCTGGCCCGCGTGACCGCCGCCCTGCAACGCACGGCCAAGGCGGTCGAGAAAGCGCTGAAGCCTGAAGGCCTGTCGATCCTGCAGTTCAACGGCGAGGCGGGCGGACAGACGGTCTTCCATCTGCATTTCCACATCGTGCCGCGCTGGGCCGATCGCGAGATGAAGGGTCACGGCCATGCGCCGATGGCGGATACGGCGACGTTGCAAGCGCTGGCCGACCGGATCGCGGCCGAACTGGACTAGGTGACGCGGCGCTTTTCCAGCTTTCGCGCCAGGGTGCGGCGGTGCATGCCCAGCCGGCGCGCCGCCTCTGAGATGTTGAAGTCGGTCTCCACCAGCGTCTCGTGGATCCGCTCCCACTCCAACGTCTTGATCGAAGTGGGGCGCGTGCCCAGCGGCGTCTCGGCGTCGCCGTCCGCCCGGCCGAACGCGGTTTCGATGTCATCGGTGCTGGCGGGCTTGGCCAAATAGTGCCGGGCGCCCAGCTTGATCGCCTCGACCGCCGTAGCGATGCTGGCGAAGCCGGTCAGGACGACGATGTTCATCTCGGGGTCGAAGGCGTGAAGAGCCTCGACGCAGGTCAGGCCGGAATGGCCACCCAGCTTCAAATCGACGACCGCATAGCCGGGGCGATGCGTCTTCAGAACCTCGGTCATCTGGTCGGGACTGGCGGCGCTGACGACCGTATAGCCACGCCGTTCGAACGAGCGTCGCAGGGTGGTCGAAAACGACTCGTCGTCCTCGACGATCAGCAGCAATCTGGCGTCATCGGTCATGCGCGATCTCGTCCGTCGGAGCCAACGCCGAAAGCGGTAGGGTCAGACGCACTTCTGCGCCGCCCGCCGGGGGATTGGAGGCTTCTACCCGTCCGCCCAGCGACCGGATCACATTCATGAGCAGAAAGAGGCCAAGACCGGCGCCGGGCCTGGGCTTGGTCGAGTTGTAAGGCTTGCCCCAAGCCTGAAGGATCGCCGGCGGGAAGCCCGGTCCGTCGTCGCGGACCGCGATGCCGAAATCCTCGTCCGTGCGTGTCGTGGTCACGGTGATGCGGCTCGCTCCGGCCTCGACCGCATTGTCGAACAGCACGCCCAGCACCTGACGCAGGGCCGGGTCGGCGATGATTGATGGGTTCTGGGCCAGCTCGTCGCGGATCTGCACCGCCACACCGTCGCCGCTCCAGCTGGCCACCACATCGGCGACGAAGGCGCGCAAGGTGGTGCGCTCAGGCGCCTGTCCCCTCGCCTCGCCGGCCGACATCAGAATGCCGGTGACGATGGCCTTGCAGCGTTCGACCTCGGCCCGCATCACCGTCATGTCCTGGGCCAGGTCGGCGTCCTGGGTCAGGGCCGGCATCCGCTTCCAGTCGCTGAGGATCACCGACAGCGAAGCCAACGGTGTTCCCAGCTCATGCGCTGCGCCCGACGCCAGCAGGCCCATGCGGACGATATGATCATGCTCTGCCGTCTGTTGTCGCAGGGCGGCCATAGAGGCGTCGCGCTCGCGCAGGTTCTGGCTGATCCGGGTGACGAACAGCACCAGCAGCACGGCCATCAGCACGAAACAGATCAAACTGCCCTGAAGATAGAGGCTGAGCAGCGAATCCTCGCGCGCCGGCGGCAGGTTCAGCGGGCGGGAATGCAGGCCCAGCCCGGCGAAACACAGGCTGGTGATGGCGATCAGCGCCCAGGCATAGACCGGCGCCAGCAGCACGGCCCCAAGAACGACTTGCAGCAGATACAGCGCCACGAACGGATTGGCCGCGCCCCCGGTCAGGAAAAGCAGCCAGGTCAGGGCCGCCACATCCGCCAGAAGGGCGATCATCAGCGCCTGGTCCTCGACCTCCTGCGTGCGAACGGTCAACGGCGCGCTGACCAGATTGACCAGCACCAAACCCGCCGGCGCCGCCAGCAACCACAGCACCGGCAGCGGGATCCGCATCACGTACTGGACCAGCAGGATCGTCGCCACCTGCCCGGCGACCGCCAGCCAGCGCAACTGGATCAGCAGCAGCATGTTGCGGCGGTTGGCCCCGCCGTGGGTCGCGACACCACCTCTGAGCCCCAGGCCCAGTAGCCTTTGTAAAGTTGTCGTCGTCACGACCTGTTGCCCCTGCCGTCGCGCAGGAACAGCCACAGACCGACCAGGGTCAGCAGCGCCATGCCGAACCAGGTCAAGGCATAGACGAGATGGCTGTTGGCGAACCGGATCACCGTCAGCCCTCCGCGCGGCCATCCGCCTGGGTTCGGACTGGCGTCCGCATCAATGAAATAGGGCGCGACGGTCGACAGGCCGCGCCGCGCAGCGATCGCCGCGACGTCACGAGAGCGCCAGCGATCACCGACGGGATCATTGGCGCGCAGGAAGCCGCCCTTCGGCTCGGTGATCCGGAGCAGTCCCGTCACACTCTGCGGCCCGTCGACCTGACCATCGGCGCGCACGGCCGGATCCCGTCGGCCTGCCGGCACGAAGCCCCGATTGATCAGGACGGTGAAGCCCCGGTCGTCAACCAGGGGCGTCATGACCCAGAAGCCACCGCCGGCGTCGGTCACCGCCTGAACCAGGGTTTCCTTGTCATGCAGGAGTCGACCGTGAACCGTGACGCGGCGGTACTGATCCTTGTCGCGCGTCACGCCGGCCCATTGGGTCGGGCGAGGCGCTGGGACGGCGGCCGCGTGAACGCGCGCATCCACCTGGGCGATCAGATTAGTCTTCCAGGCCAGGCGCTGAACCTGCCACCCGCCCAGCGCCAGAAAGCCGACAAACAACGCCACGCCCACGACCACGACCGCCATGCGGACGGATCGCGAACGTCTGGCCTTGCCGCCGGCCGGGACTGAGGATGGATCCGTGATCTCGACCTCAGCCGCCCATCTGCGCCATGTCGTGCGTCATGGGCATCATGTTGGTGTTCAAGTGGTACATGACCCACAGCGAACCCGACAGGGCGATGACAACCACGATGATGGTGAAGATCAGCGCCAGCATGATCCAGCCGCCCTCGGACTTGGAGTTCATGTGCAGGAAGTAGATCATGTGGACCACGATCTGCACCACGGCGAAGCCCATGACGATCAGGGCCGTCGCCTGGGTCGGCAGGACGCCGGTCATGACCAGGGCGAACGGGATGGCCGTCAGGATCACTGACAGCACGAAGCCGATCATGTAGCTCTTGAAGGAGCCGTGATTGTGCCCCTCGTGGCCCAGGCGGTCGGTCTCGTGAGACTCCGGCGAATGGTCGTTCATGTCGGCGCTCATCGCAGCATGCCCAGCAGATAGACGAAGGTGAAAACGCCGATCCAGATGACGTCAAGGAAGTGCCAGAACATCGACAGGCACATCAGGCGGCGTTTGTTGGCGGGGATCAGGCCCTTCATGCTGACCTGAACCATCAGCGTCACCAGCCAGATGATGCCGAAGGTGACGTGCAGGCCGTGGGTGCCCACCAGGGTGAAGAAGGCCGACAGGAAGGCGCTGCGTTGCGGAGTCGCGCCCTCATGGATCAGGTGCGCGAACTCGTAGAGTTCGATCCCCAGGAACGCCAGGCCGAACAGGCCGGTGATCGCCAGCCAGACCAGCGTCTGACGCTGGTTGTTCCGATCCATCGCCAGCATGGCGAAGCCATAGGTGATCGACGAGAACAGCAGCATGGCGGTGTTGATCGCCACCAGCTCCAGGTCGAACAGCTCCTTGGGCCCCGGCCCGGCGGCGTAGTTGCCGCCCAGCACGCCGAACACGGCGAACAGCATCGCAAAGATGAGGCAGTCGCTCATCAGATAGAGCCAGAAGCCCAGCATGGTGCTGGAGCCTTCCTCGTGGTGCGGCTCCTCTTCCAGGTGGAAGACGGTCCGGTCGATCTCGGTCGCAGTCGCGCTCATGATCAGGCCTCCGTTCCGGCCAGGGCGCGGGTGCGCGCCTCTTCTGTCGCGCGGACCTCATCCTCGGGGATGTAATAGTCGCGCTTGTAGTTGAAGGTATGGCCGATCGAGACGGCCAGCACCCCGATGAAGCTGATGGCGGCCAGCCACCAGATGTACCAGATCAAGGCCAGACCCATCACCAGGCACAGGCCCGAGATGATGATCCCCGCCCCCGTGTTCGAGGGCATGTGGATCGCCTTGTAGCCGCTCAGCGGACGCTGATAGCCCTGCTTCTTCATGTCCCACCAGGCGTCGGCGTCATGGACGTAGGGCGTGGCGGCGAAATTGTAGGCTGGCGGCGGCGACGAAGTCGCCCACTCCAGCGTGCGGCCGCCCCACGGGTCGCCCGTCGTGTCGCGCAGCTTGTCGCGGTTGATGATCGACACGGCGAACTGGATGAACATGGCGGCGATGCCCACGGCGATGACGCCCGCGCCGATGGCGGCGATCACGAACCATATCTGCAGCGACGGATCGTCGAACACCCGCATCCGGCGCGTCACGCCCATCAGGCCCAGGACATACAGCGGCAGGAAGGCCAGCCAGAAGCCGGGCACCCAGCACCAGAAGCTGATCAGGCCCCACGTCTTGTCCAGCTTAAAGCCGAAGGCTTTGGGCCACCAGAAGTTGATGGCCGCGAACAGGCCGAACAGCACGCCGCCGATGATGACGTTGTGGAAGTGGGCGACCAGGAACAGCGAGTTGTGCAGCACGAAGTCGGCCGGCGGCACCGCCAGCAGCACGCCTGTCATCCCGCCGATCACGAAGGTCAGCATGAAGGCGACCAGCCACATCATCGGCAGTTCGAACCGGATGCGCCCACGGTACATCGTGAACAGCCAGTTGAAGATCTTCGCGCCCGTCGGGATCGAGATGATCATCGTCGTGATGCCGAAGAAGCTGTTCACCGAGGCGCCCGAGCCCATGGTGAAGAAGTGGTGCAGCCAGACCAGGTAGGACAGGATCGTGATGACGACGGTGGCGTAGACCATGGAGGTATAGCCGAACAGCTTCTTGCCCGAGAAGGTCGAGGCGATCTCCGAGAAGACGCCGAACAGCGGCAGGATCAGGATGTAGACCTCGGGGTGACCCCAGATCCAGATCAGGTTCACGTACATCATCGGGTTGCCGCCGAAGTCGTTCGTGAAGAAGTTGGTGCCGACGTAACGGTCCAGCGTCAGCAGGGCCAGGACGGCGGTCAGGACCGGGAAGGACGCCACGATCAGCACGTTGGTGCACAGCGAGGTCCAGGTGAAGACCGGCATCTTCATCATACCCATGCCGGGCGCGCGCATCTTCACGATCGTCGCGATCAGGTTGATGCCGGACAGCGTGGTCCCGACCCCCGCGATCTGCAACGCCCATATGTAATAGTCGACGCCGACGCCGGGACTGTAACCGATGCCCGACAGCGGCGGATAGGCCAGCCAGCCGGTGCGCGCGAACTCGCCCACGAACAGCGAGGCCATGACGATGATGGCGCCGGCCGTGGTCATCCAGAAGCTGAAGTTGTTCAGGAAGGGGAAGGACACGTCGCGCGCGCCGATCTGCAGCGGCACGACATAGTTCATGATGCCCGTCACCAGCGGCATGGCCACGAAGAAGATCATGATCACGCCGTGGGCGGTGAATATCTGATCATAGTGGTGCGCGTTCAGATAACCTTCGGACCCGCCGAAGGCCATCGCCTGTTGCAGGCGCATCATGATGGCGTCGGCGAAGCCGCGCACGAACATGATCAGACCCAGGATCATGTACATGATCCCGATCTTCTTGTGGTCCACCGTGGTGAACCATTCCTTCCAGAGATAGCCCCACAGCTTGAAATAGGTCAGGGCGCCGAACAGGGCGAGACCGCCCAGCAGCACGACCGACATTGTCACGACCAGGATCGGCTCGTGCAACGGCAGAGCCTCAAGCGTGAGGCGCCCGAAGATTAGCGGAATGAGTTGATCAGCGTTCATCGACTGTGTTCGCTCAGGCGTTGGGGGCGGAACGGACGTCGGTCGGAACCGGCCCCGTGGCGAAGGGATTGCGGGCCAGCGTCGTCAGCGAGGCCATCGGTGTCTGACCGGGCGACAACCCCTGCCCGGTCAGGCGCTCCAGGCTGGTCGGTCCGGCGACCGTATCCAGTTCGGCGCGGCGCATGCGGTCGGCGGCCGCCGCTTCGGCCTGCAGCGGGGTGCAGATCGTCATGACGTAGCTGTCGTTGGAGCCAAAATAGGCGGGCGATTTTCCGCGACCGGCGTATTTGTCATAGACCAGCGGCATGGTGTTGCGCACCGACGCCATGGACAGGCCGCCCTGTTTGTCGATGGCCATCATCTCGCCCATACACATCTTGCCCGGCTCGACGCACATGTTGAGGATCGCGTCCCACAGCGCGCCGTCCACGGCGCCGAAGCGCATGACCGGCACCTTCTCGCTGGGCTTTTCCAGCTCCAGATAGCGATCGCGGTCCAGCGTCTGGCCGCCCTGGCGCACGCCGGCGATCCATTGGTCGAACCCGGACTGATCCAGGCCGTGGAAGGCGAAGCGCATGTGCGAGAAGCCGTCGCCGGAATAGTTGGCCGAGAAGCCTTCGTATTCGCCCGGACGGTTGATGACGGCGTGAAGCTTCGTCTCCATGCCCGGCATGGCGTAGATCTGACCGGCCAGGGCGGGAATGTAGAAGCTGTTCATCACCGAGGACGAGGTGATGTGGAAACGGATCGGACGGTCAACCGGCGCGGCCAGTTCATTGACGGTGGCGACGCCGTACTGCGGGTAGATGAACATCCACTTCCAGTCGAGCGCGACGACATTGACCTGCAACGGCTCGACGCTTTCCTCGACGGCTTGGCCCGGCTTGATCCGGTCGATCGGACGATAGGGGTCCAGCAGGTGCGTGCCGGCCCAGGTCAGGGCGCCCAGGCAGATGATGATCATCAGCGGCGCGGCCCAGATGACCAGCTCGAGCGACGTGGAGTGATCCCAGTCGGGACGGTAGTCAGCCTCGGCCTCCTTGTTCGACGCCCGATACTTCCAGGCGAAGAAGACGATCAGACCCATCACCGGCACGATGATGATCAGCATCAGCAGGGTCGAGATCATCAGCAGATCGCCCTGCTGGGACGCGACGTCGCCGGCAGGGTTGAGGACGACCAGGTTGCAGGCCGACAGCAGGGCCACGATGGGCGCGAGCAAAAGAAGGCGCAGACGGCGCAAGGCGGATCCAATCGAAAAGCGTCGGGCGAAGGGGAGGCGCCGCGACGGTTGGCGTTCGTAGGCGGCGGGATACTCAGCTTCAATCAGGAACGACATTGGGCAATATGTCCTATCCTCACGAGGCCGCTTTCATCGCAAAGGGCGCCCGGTCATAATGCGGCGACCTGCCGTACGGCCGATAATTCAGTCTCACACGGAGCGACCAAGCCCATGTCCGCCTCGACGACCCCTTCGTCAGAGTCGCTGGAACGCGACGCCGCCGCCCTTCACACGGGCCATGGCAAGGTTGACGCCGGCGAGATCGCCATCGGCGTCATTATCGGCCGAACTTCCGAGTTTTTCGACTTCTTTGTTTACGCCATCGCTTCGGTGGTCGTTTTCCCGCAGTTGATCTTCCCCTATGCGGGCGCGGTGGGCGGCACCCTGCTCTCATTCGCTGTCTTCGCCCTGGCTTTCCTGGCTCGGCCGCTGGGGACCGTCCTGTTCATCGCCATCGACCGCAAGTTCGGGCGCGGCGCCAAGCTGACGACCGCCCTGCTGCTGCTGGGGACCTCGACCGTGTCGGTGGCCTTCATCCCGGGATATGAGAGCATTGGCATGTGGGCGCCGGTGCTGCTGGCCCTGACCCGTATCGGCCAGGGCGTCGCGCTGGGCGGCACCTGGGACGGTCTGGCCTCGCTGCTCGCGCTGAACGCGCCCGAGAAGAAGCGCGGCTGGTACGCCATGATCCCGCAACTCGGCGCGCCCATCGGCCTGCTGGTGGCCTCGGCCCTGTTCGCCTTCTTCCTGAACACGCTCTCGGCCCCTGACTTCCTGGATTGGGGCTGGCGCTATCCGTTCTTCGTCGCCTTCGCCATCAACGTCGTGGCCCTGTTCGCGCGCCTGCGCATCGTGGTGACGCCAGCCTTCCAGAAGCTATTCGAAACGCGCGAACTGCAACCCACGCCGATCAGCCAGGCCCTGCGCGACGAAGGCCCCAAGATCGCCATCGGCGCCTTCGCCCCGCTGGCCAGCTTCGCCATGTTCCACATGGTCACCGTCTTCCCGCTGTCTTGGGTGTTCCTGTTCACCAAGGAAACGCCGGTGCGCTTCCTGCTGATCGAGATGGTGGGCGCGGTCTTCGGTCTGCTGGCCATCCTGGCCTCGGGCATTCTGGCCGACCGCTACGGCCGCCGCACCTTGCTGGCGATTACCGCCGCCGGCATCGCCGCCTTCTCCGGCTTTGCGCCGCAACTGCTGAACGGCGGCCCGGTCGGCGAGCTGACCTTCATGATCTCCGGCTTCATCCTGCTGGGTCTGTCGTTTGGCCAGGCCTCGGGCCCGGTGGCCTCCAGCTTCAGCCTGACCAACCGCTATACCTCGTCGGCCCTGACTTCGGACCTGGCCTGGCTGTTCGGCGCGGGCTTTGCGCCCCTCGCGGCCCTGTGGATCTCCAGCCAGTTCGGCCTGATCGCCGCCGGCGCCTATCTGCTGTCGGGCGCCATCTGCACCCTCGTGGCCCTATGGCTGAACCGCGAATTGGCCCGCAGCTCCTCCGACAAGGATCGCGCCAAGACGGCCTGATCCAGGATCAACAGGCACAATAAGAATACGGCCCGCAGTCTCCTGCGGGCCGTTTGTCGTTACGGCGGCGAGAAGGCCGCTTATGCGACCACCGCGGAAGTTCGTTTCGTTCTAGAAGGCGGTTTGAACGCGCAGGGTCACGGTGTCGCCGCTGTCGCCGCCGAGGATGGCTCCACTTCGGTTGTTGATCGACCAGGCGCTCCAGTGGGTTGAGACGCGGGTGTTGTTGGTCGGATACCAGTTGATACCCAACAGCCAGGTTTCGCCCTCGCCTCCAGTCGGGTTGTCGCTGTAGTCGGCGGTGTCGTAACGACCGACGATCTCCACAGCGCCGTAGCCGTCGGCGCCGAGCGGGTTCAGCACCTTGGGACGCCCCCATGTGCCGGTTTTGGTCGAGAGCGGAGGCTTTTCACCCGTCAGGAAGAGCCCCGCCGAGACGCTGTATGCGTCCTGGTCATAGTTTCGCGCCGCCGTCTCCAGCACGCGTCGGCCGCCCTCGACCATCAGCCATCCTGAGCCTTGGACTCCGCCCAGTTCCAGGCCCAGGCCCTTGCTGCCCTTGGGATCAGCATAGGCGCCGGCCAAAAGCCGCAGATTGTCGTTGCCGCGCGACGAGACCACCAGGCTGCGCGATGCGACGACGGCGTTGGGCGTCAGGTCTTCGACAAAACCCCAGCCGCCCAGATGCAGATGGCCGGCCTCCGTCTTGAACGGCGACCAGTGGGTGCGGGCCATGACAGTAACCGAGTCATTGGTCGTGCCGCTGCTGATTGCGTCCCCGGTGACGGACAGAGAGCCGTGCCAGACGTTGCCGACCAGTTTCGAAGTGACCCCCACCCCGTAGGCGCCGCGCTCGGGGCCGACAGTGCTGGCCATCAAACTGCGCTCCAGGAAGGGCGTCTGGTCCTCCGCCGTGCCGCCCTCGACGCCGCGATCGTTCAGGCGCTGACCGGCGGAGATCTCCAGATCGCGACCACCCAGCTTGCGGCTATAGGCGATGAAGGCATTGGCGACGCTGACCGCATTGTCGGCGATATCGCCTTCGATCCAGTAGCTGAAGCCGCCAGGCGTCTTGCCTTGGGCGCCGAGCCGTAGCCCGCGCAGTTCCGTGGTGGTCAAGTTGCGGCTGTCGTCGTCCGAACCGAAGGTGGTGGACAGGTCGGCCGTGACGCGGATGCGAGGCTTGAAGGTGAAGCCGCCGTCGGGGCTGCGCATCTCGGGCAGGCCTGTGGCCCAATCGACCGCGGCGGGCGCGGCTGGGGCGGGCGTGGTTGCAGCCGCGGTCTGGACCGGCATCGGCGCCGCGACGCTGGAGGGTGTTCCTGCGACGACGGGAGCCACAAGCGCGGCAGCCGATGCCCGAGACTGGGCCTCAAGCTGCTCGAGACGGGCCGAAAGGGCCTGAACCTGGGCGCGCAAGGTCGCCACTTCTTCGGTGGAAGGAGCCGACTGGGCGAAGGCTGAGGAGGCGAGCGCGGCCAAGCCGACACCCGCTGCGAGCGAACGGAGAAGGGTCATTTGATGCACCTGAAATGCGCGATTTCCGGATGAGCCTAACGAGGCTTCATTGGCTGAAGGAAAGACAGGCGGCATTCGAACCCCCTGCTCTTCCAGACACGATCAGTCGGCGGCCAGAACGGCCTTATCGCCGGGACCGGCCGCCGGGTCGGGCAGCGCCGCCAGCGGGCGAGGCTCGCCGTTCAGCGCGGCCTTCAGCGCATCGCGGTCCAATTCGCCTTCCCAACGGGCCACGACAATGGTGGCGACCGCATTGCCGATGAAGTTTGTCAGGGCGCGGCACTCGCTCATGAAGCGGTCGATGCCGAGGATCAGCGCCATGCCCGCGACCGGCACGGCCGGGACCACAGACAGGGTGGCAGCCAGAGTGATGAAGCCGGCGCCGGTGATGCCCGCCGCGCCTTTTGAGCTAAGCATGGCGACCAGCAGAAGCACGATCTGATCCTGCAGGCTCAGGTCGATGTTCAGCGCCTGGGCGATGAACAGGGCGGCCATCGTCATATAGATATTGGTGCCGTCCAGATTGAACGAATAGCCGGTAGGCACGACCAGACCGACCACGGATTTCGCGGCGCCGGCGCGCTCCATCTTCTGCAGCAGGCTTGGCAGGGCGGCTTCGGACGACGAGGTGCCCAGCACCAGCAACAGTTCTTCCTTCAGATAGCGGATCAGCTTCAGAATGTTGAAGCCGTTGGCCCAGCCGACCAGGCCCAGAACCCCGACCACGAAGATGGCGGCGGTCACATAGAAGGTGGCGACCAGGGCGGCCAGATTGGCGATCGAACCGATGCCGTATTTGCCGATTGTGAAGGCGAAGGCGCCGAAGGCGCCGATAGGCGCGGCCTTCATCAGAATGGCGACTAGCTTGAAGAAGGCGACGCTAATCGACTCCAAGAAGCTCAGCACCGGCTTGCCCACGTCGCCGACCATGGCCAGCGCAAGCCCGAACAGGACCGAGACGAACAGCACCTGCAGGATATTGCCCTCGGAGAAGGCGCTGACGAAGGTGTCGGGGATTATGCCAGTCAGAAAGCCGACGATGGTCGTCTCATGCGCCTGGTCGGAATATTTGGTGACTGCGCTCGCATCCAGGCTTGCGGGGTCGATGTTCAGGCCGTGGCCCGGTTGGACCAGATTGGCCACGATCATGCCGATGATCAGGGCCAGGGTCGAAAAGGTCAGGAAGTAGGCGAAGGCCTTAGCGGCGACGCGGCCGACCCGGCCGATGTCGCGCATCCCTGCGATGCCCGTGACGATAGTCAGGAAGATCACCGGCGCGATGATCATCTTCACCAGTTTGATGAAGGCGTCGCCCAGCGGCTTCAGGCTCTCGCCGAACGTCGGCCAGAAATGCCCGATCAGGCCGCCGGCGAGGATCGCCAACAGAACCTGGAAATAGAGATGCCGGTAGAAGGGCTTGCGGACCACCGGCGCGGCCTCTGACGATATCTGGATCACGATAGGCTCCTGATGAGCGAGACCTGAATCTCGCGGTTTCCTCGACGGGTGCGATCTTCGTCGCAGTCCCTTCGACAACCATCCGCCCAATCGCCGTTAAAAAAAATCGCGCCTCCAATTCAGCTCATCCTATTGAGTTTCCGTTCTATTCTTATGTACCAACGTCAGCCGGCGACCCCGTTTGTGCGGTTCTCCACTCAAAACTGTAGCCGGATAGTGCGATAATCCGCACAATAGCCGAATGGCGACGTTCTCCCTTGCTGCCGGCTTCTTCAAACGCTCGGGGCGGCTTTGGCCTGCCCTGATCGCGGGCTGGGCGCTTATTGTCGCGATCGTTTCTTTCGGGGTAGGCGAAACCGCCCGAAGAGATATGACGCAAGAACTGGCGCGACAGGCCGAGGCGTCCGCGGCGCTTCATGCCGCGGTGTTGCGCAGCGAGCTCGAGAAACATCGCTCGTTGCCGGCGGCCCTTGTGGGCGACCCAGACATAGCAACCCTGCTTTCAGACCGTCCTCAGCCCAACAGCGCCGTCGTCAATCGTAGGCTGGAGGAGCTGGCTCGCCAGACACGCGCAGCAGCCATCTACGTCATTGGAAGCGACGGCATCACGCGCGCCGCCAGCAACTGGCGTCTGCCCACCAGTTTCGTCGGCACCGACTATGGATTCAGGCCCTACTTCATCAACGCCATGGAGAACGGACAGGCCGAGTTCTTCGCCCTAGGAACGGTTTCGCGGCGCCCTGGCCTCTATCTGGCGCGCCGCATCGATCAGCCGGATGGTCGAGCGCTCGGCGTGGTGGTCGTGAAGGTCGAGTTCACTGCATTGGAGGCCGAATGGCGGGCGTCTGGCGAATCGGCTTTTGTCGTCGACCCAGGCGGCGTGGTCCTGGTCACCAGCAATTCGACCTGGCGCTTTCGCACGATAAGACCGTTGGACGAAGGCCGTCGACGGCTGACGTTGACGGACCAGACGCTTGAACCTGAGGCCCTGCATCCCCTTCCCTTCGTCACGCCTCCGGGCGACCGCCCGCGATTGTTGCGCATGACTGTCGATGGCACAGACCAGACCTGGATGCATGCGGCGGTCTCGACCGCGACGCCGAACTGGACCCTGCATTTGCTGTCGCCGGTGCGCGGTGCGATCGACGGAGCCGTGACGACCGCCCGCACGCTTGCTGCGCTCATTCTCGTCGTTTTGGGCGGGGTGATCGCGTTTCTGCTTCGCCGACGTCAGCAGGCCCTGGCGAGGGCGCGCGCGGAAGAAGCTGCACGTTTGGACCTTGAACGGCGCATCGACGAGCGCACTCGCGAACTTCGAGATGCAAACGCCGCTTTGAGTCGTCAGATTCAAGAACGCCGCCGCGCAGAAACCGCCCGAGAATTGTTACGGGACGAATTGGTTCAGGCCAGCAAACTCGCCGCCCTGGGGCAGATCGTCGCCAGCGTGGCGCACGAGATCAATCAACCCGTCGCCGCTATCCAGACACAGGCAGAGACTGCCGGCGTTCTGCTTGACCGCGACGACCCCGCCAAGGCGCGTGGCGCGTTGGCGCGGATCAGCGACCTGACACAGCGCATCGGCGCCATCACCGAAGGCCTGAGGGTCTTTTCCAGAAAGTCAGATCCCAAAATCGGCATCGTCCGTCTGGAGGACGCGATCCACGGCGCCCTGCTGCTGACGCGCGGCCGATTGGACGAGGGCGGCGTCGAGCTGATCCGTGAGGGCGACACCAACGTGAAAGTGCGCGCCGATCGTTTTCGCCTGGAACAGGTGATCGTCAATCTGGTCAAGAACGCCTCAGAAGCGCTGGAAGGCTGCGATCGGCCGCGACTAACGCTGAAAGTCTCGCGCGATAAGGACCGTGTTCGATTGAGCGTTTCCGACAATGGTCCCGGCGTCACGCCCGCTGTGCGCGCCCAACTGTTCACGCCCTTTGTCACCACACGCGCAAATGGCCTCGGCTTGGGTTTGGTCATCTGTCGAGATCTGATCGCCGGTTTCGGCGGCGAGCTCGACTTGGTCGACGAGGACGTCGGAGCGACCTTTGTCGCCACGTTGAGGATCGCATGATGGAGTTTGCCCGCCCCACTGCCGTCGCCCTGATCGAGGACGACGCCGATTTCCGCCATGCCTTGGTCGAGCGCCTGACCTTGGAAGGTTACGACGTCCGCCCTTTTCCGGGGGCCGAACCTGCATTGAGAGCGATCGACGCCGATTTCCCGGGCGTTGTGATCACCGACCTGCGGATGCCCGGCCTTGATGGCCGCCAGTTGCTCAGCCGCCTGCAGGCATTGGACGCGGCCCTGCCGATCATCATGATCACTGGCCATGGCGATATCGCCGACGCCGTCGCAGCGATGAAGGACGGCGCCTACGACTTTGTCGCCAAGCCCTTTCCGTTTGAGCGCCTTCAAGACAGCTTGAACCGCGCGCTGGAAAAACGCGGCCTGGTGCTGGAAAACCGTCGCTTGCTGGCTATGGCCTCGGACAGCGGACAGGAACTTCCCCTGGCGGGATCATCTCGCGCCATCACCGCGCTCCGCGCCACCATCACTCAGATCGCCGACGCCCGGATGGACGTGCTGATCGAAGGCGAAACCGGGACAGGAAAGGAGGCCGTTGCGCGCGCCCTGCACAACGGCGGCCGGCGACGATTGGCGCCTTTCGTCGCCGTCAACTGTGGCGCGCTGCCCGACGGGCTGATCGAGAGCGAACTGTTTGGCCATGAACTCGGCGCCTTCGCCGGAGCCTTGCGCCGCCGAGTCGGGCACGTCGAACGAGCGCACAACGGCTCATTGTTTCTGGACGAGGTCGAGAGCATGCCTCTGGCCGTTCAGGTCAAGATTCTGCGTGTCCTAGAGGAACGCGAGGTCCATCCCATCGGAGCCAACGAGCCCCGCGCCTTGGATTTGCGTGTCATGGCGTCGTCAAAGATCGATTTGGGCGAGGCCGCTCGAGCCGGCGCCTTTCGCGAAGACCTCTATTACCGTCTGAACGTCGTGCGGCTCCGCGTACCGCCTCTGCGCGAACGGCGAGAAGACATTCCCCTGCTGTTCGCCCACTTCCTGCGTCGCGCTGCGGACCGCCACGGCGTCGACACCCCCTCTATAAGCGACAGCGTAAGACGCCTGTTGGTCGAGGCCGACTGGCCCGGCAATATCCGCGAACTGGCGCATTTCGCCGAACGGGTCGCCTTGTCGCTCGACGACACGATCCGCCCGCCCGATGAAGGCTTGAGCCTTCCCGACCGCGTCAACAGATTCGAAGCCGAACTGCTGCGCGACGCGCTACAGTCCCATCGTGGGTACATATCGGCAGTGCTCGCCGAAATGCAGGTTCCGAGAAAGACGCTGTACGACAAACTGCAGCGGCATGGCCTAAAGCCCGCTGACTTCCGCTGAGAACGCCCGACAATCCTGGTTCAAAGCGGTGGCGTCTCAGCCTCTCTTCCTTCGAGCGGAAGAAATCTCGCTGCCTGCCCATCGGTCCCACATCTGGAAATACAGGCCGTAGTTGCCGTTGAAGCGTTTGTGGTGCGCGTCGTGGTGGGTGGCGGTGATCATCCAGCGCAGGGGGGCGCGTTTCAGCCAGGACGCGGGCCAGACCTCCCGACCCGCATGATTCAGCACGGCCGTGGCGGTCATCAGAGTCAGCAGCGCCAGCGCTACGCCCCAATGAATGGGGATGAAGAGGGTCAGGGCCGGCAGGAACCAGGCTGTGGCGATCGCTTCGGCCGGATCGAAGGCGAAGGAGGCGAAGGCGCTGGGATCGCGCGACCGATGATGTTCGGCGTGGGCCCAGGGGAAGATGCGCGGGTGGTGCAGCCCGCGGTGGACCCAATAGTAGAAGGCGTCGTGGGCCAGCATGTAGACGATAAAGCTGACGGGCAGCCACCACAGCGGCCAGGCATGGATGTCATTGTAGATCGCCGTCCCGCCGCGCTTCCAGAGTTCGATGACGAATGCGGCCGGCAAGCCGTAGATCGGGCAGGCGATCAGGGACGCTACGACTTCGGCGCGGATGCGTTTCGCCGCCGGCGGCCTGTGGTTCAGCTGACGCCCCCGTCCCGCTCCGCCCCACAGCAAGCCATGGGTCACGACGCCGACCAGCAGATAGCGCACGCCGATGATCAGGCTGAGCGCGAGGGTGGTGACGAACAGGTCCTTCAACATGGGCGCACAGACGGCGAAACGTCGCGCCGGGTCAAGTCGTGACGCGCGGTCCGTAAAGCGCCTATGATGGGGTCATGTCTTGGCCGACGATGATCCTGCTGTTCTTCGCCACCTTCCTGGGGATGGAGGTCTTCGCCTGGGCGATGCATCGCTATGTCATGCACGGCCTGCTGTGGACCTGGCACCGTAGCCACCATGAGCCGCACGACGACGTGCTGGAAAAGAACGACCTGTTCGCCGTGGTGTTCGCCGCCCCGGCCATCATCCTCGTCGCCTTGGGCCTGCATCTGTGGCCTTGGGCGCTGCCGATCGGCCTGGGCGTCACGGCCTATGGACTGGTCTATTTCTTCTTCCACGACGGGCTGGTGCATCGCCGGTTCCCGACGGGAATCGCTGGCCGCTCAGGGTTCTGGACGCGGCGCATTCAGGCCCACCGGCTGCATCACGCGGTGCGGACGCGTGAGGGCTGCGTGTCGTTCGGCTTCCTGTGGGTGCGGTCGGCGCGCGCGCTGAAGGCCGAACTGTCTCAGAAGCGCGGCGCTTCCAGCAACGGCGCCTG
The DNA here is from genome assembly GCF_001592205.1 of Brevundimonas vesicularis NBRC 12165. Taxonomy (GTDB): domain Bacteria; phylum Pseudomonadota; class Alphaproteobacteria; order Caulobacterales; family Caulobacteraceae; genus Brevundimonas; species Brevundimonas vesicularis. Next base: position 50,340 of record NZ_BCWM01000009.1, read on the forward strand.
AGCCAGGGCGGCGAGGTCCGACGACCCGGTGCAGAAACAGGCCAGTCTCAGCTGAGCCGCCATCAGATCCAGATGATCGACCACCGCCTCGGTCGAAGTCAGCGCCGCCTCCAGCACCCCGGCCGCCTGGCCGACCAGACAGGCGCCCAGCCGGATCGCGCGCGCCGCATCCAGCCCGTCGCGGATGCCGCCCGACCCGATCAGATCCAGTTCCGGCGCGGCCTGGGCGCAATCTAGCAGGCTGCGCGCCGTCGGTACGCCCCAGCCGGCGAAGGGCGCGGCCAGCGCTTCCGCCCGACCGCCCGTGGCTCGCGCGCCTTCGATCAGGCCCCAGTTGGTGCCCCCCGCCCCGGCCACGTCCAGCGCGACGACGCCCATGTCCGCCAGACGGCGCGCCACCGCGCCCGACAGGCCGGCGCCGGTCTCCTTGACGATCAGACGGCCCGGGAAAGCCTCCGCGACCCGTTCGATGCCTCGCGCCACGCCACGCCAGTCGCGATCGCCCTCGGGCTGAACGCCTTCCTGCAAAGGGTTCAGATGCAGGATCAGGGCGTCGGCGCCGATCATCTCCATGGCCCGCCGCGCCTCGTCCACACCATAGCCCAACGCGAACTGCACGGCGCCCAGATTGGCCAGGATCATCGCATCCGGAGCCCGGCGTCGCAGATCCAGTCCTAGACCCAAACCGCCGTCCGTCTCCAGCGCCACACGCTGCGAGCCGACCGCCAGAACGACGCCTAGAGCCTGGGCGGCCTCCGCCAGCCGCGCATTGATCGCCTCGGCCCGCGACGGCCCGCCGGTCATCGAACTGATCAGGAACGGCAAGGCGATCGGTCGCCCCAGAAAGCGCGTCGCCAGATCGATCGCACCGTGATCGATATCCGGCAGGGCGTCGTGAACGAAACGGACGGCGTCGAGACCCGATGTCGTCTGGCTGAGGCCTCGCCCGGCCCGCACGTGGTCGATGTGTTCGTCCTTGCGCCGGATCAAGGCATCGGCGTCGGTGGACATCGCAAACGGCTCCTGGCGGGTTGCATCCGACGCGGTCGTGATGCCGTATGGCATCATAAAGGTTCGGCGCGTGGTCGCAACGCGACGCCGGCGAGTATGGGAGATCTGTATGGCGATCGTCGGCATCCGGCGCCAACCGCCCCTGGCGGACGCATCGTGCGACCCCGACGATCTGCGTCTGCAGGTTCAGGCGCACCTGGCCGAGGTCGCGCCCGCGCATGGCGGCCTGCTGTCCACAGCGGCCCGCGAGGCCTTGCTGGGACAGGGAAAGCGGGTCCGGCCGGTGCTGGCCATGCTGGCGGCGGCGCATGTCGGCGGAGATCCGGAAGACGCCCTGGACTATGCCTGCGCGCTGGAGATGGTTCATGCCGCGTCGCTGGTTCTGGACGATCTGCCGTGCATGGACGACGCCTCGTTGCGTCGGGGCCAGCCGACCCTGCACCGTCGCCACGGCGAGGATACGGCGGTTCTGGCGGCCGTGGCCCTGTTGAACCATGCGACGCGTTTGGTGCTGCGGACCCCGGCGCCGGCTGAAACGCGTCTGGCCGCCCTGGACCTTTTGACGCAGGCGATCGGATTCGACGGTTTGTCCGAGGGTCAGATGCGCGACCTGCGCGACGACGCGAGGGATCGCGACGAAACCGCCTTGCGCCAGATCAACGATCTGAAAACCGGCGCCCTGTTCGTGGCCACCGTGCGCGGCGGCGGTCTGCTCGGCGGCGGCGATGCGCAGGATCTGGCGCGGCTGTCGATTTTCGGCGAGGCGATCGGCTTCGCCTTCCAGCTCTGCGACGATCTGCTGGATGTCTGTTCGACCGTCGATGCGGTCGGCAAGGACGTGGGTCAGGACGACGACACCACCACCTTCGTCGATCTGTGGGGCGAATGCCGGACTCGCGCGGCGGTGCGGCAATCCTTGGCCAAGGCGGTCGAGGCGGTTGGCCATGACAGCCCCCTGGCCCTCTACGTTCTGGACCTATTCCAGCAGGCCGAACTTGGGGTCTGAGGTCACGCCGGCCTTGTCGCTGAGCGGGATCAATGCGGGCTACGACGGCCGACCCGTGCTGCGTGACTTCAGCCTGAGCATCGCTGTGGGCGAGGTCTATGCCCTGCTCGGGGCGAACGGCGCGGGCAAGTCCACGGTGGCGCGTGTCGCCTCGGGTCTGCTGCCCGCGCAGCGCGGGCGTGTCGTCCTGGGCGAAGGCGGCGGACCACGCGGCCGCATCGGGTTTGCGCCGCAGGACAGCGCCCTATTCCCGGCCCTGTCGCCGCGCGAGAACGTCGATGTGACGGCGCGGCTATGCGGCGTGCCCAAGCGAGATCGCGGCGCCGCCGTGAACCGCGCGCTCGACCTGACCGGCTGCGGCCCGCGCGCGGACCAGCCGGTGCGCACCCTGTCCGGCGGCTGGAAGCGGCGCGCCAACCTCAGCGCCGCCCTGGTCGGACAACCGCGCCTGCTGATCGCCGACGAACCGACGGAAGGGGTGGATGCGGCGACCCGAAGCGTCCTGTCCGTCGCCCTGAGCGAAACCGCAAAGGCGGGCGCCGGCTGTCTGCTGATCAGCCATGACGCCATCTTCGTCGCCGATACGGCCGACCGGATCGGTGTCCTGGCCCAAGGGCGACTTCTGGCGGAAGGCGCCCCGAACGCCCTGCTTCATCGCGCGTTCGGCTCAGCCCGGCTGCTCAGCATTCGCCTGACCCGACCCGCGTCGGATCCCGCCGCCCAATGGTTCGCCCAGGCGGGGCTGACCGCGTCCGAGGACGGGCTGGAGTGGCGGCGGCTTTGCGATGACGCGCTGGCCATCGCCCAGATGCTGGCCGCCGTCGTCGATGGCGAGGATGGCGAGGTCGCCGTGCGCCGCCCCGGCCTGGACGATCTGGTCGCACAGCTGTCGCAGACGCCGTCATGATGGCGGTGGCGGGCGCCTGGGCGAGAGGGTTTTGGCGCGACCGCGCCGGCGTGATCCTGACCCTACTGTTGCCACCCCTGGTCTATCTGCTGTTCGCAGCGATCTTCGGCGCGGGCGCGCGCGGCGACATCGACACCACCGTCGTGCTGCACGACGCGTCGCGCACGCCCGCGACGGCAGCGATCCGCGAGGCGGTGTCGAAGGACATAGGCGATCGTCTTCGTGTCGTCGACGATCGCGAGGCCTTCGACCGCGCCGTCATCGACGGTCGCGCTGACGCGGGCATACTGATCCGTCCCTCGACGCAGGGACCGCCGAAGCTGGTGATCTTTTCCGCCGCCGGCAGGGATGTGGCGGCGTCGGCGCTTCAGGCGCGGCTGGAGCCGATGGCCGCCGCGCTGTCGGGTCAGGGCGCACGACCCGCACCGCGCGTTCAAACCCTGCAGATCGGTCCCCAGGGTGATGTGCAGGCGACCTATTATGCGGGCGCGGTCAGCGTCATGTTCGTCTTCTTCGCCGCCATGCACGGGGCCATGGGCGGGCTTGACGAGCGGCGATCCGGTCTTCAGTCACGCCTGGCCCTGGCGCGCGGCGGCCTTGCGCCCATCCTTGGCGGGCGGGCCGTCTGGCTGACTGCTGTGGGCCTGATGCAGTCGGCGGCTGTCTTCGTCGCCGCCTGGGTCAAGTTGCCTGACCTGGCCCCCTGGCAGATGGCGGCGACGGCGGTCACCGCCTTTGCGGTCGGCTCCTGCGCCGCCGGTCTGGCCCTGGCTCTGACAGCAGCGTGTCGATCGCGCGAACAGGCCCAGCCGTTGACGACCTTCGTCGTCCTGCTTCTGGCCGCTCTGGGGGGATCGATGGCGCCGCGCTTTTTGATGCCCGAGGCCTTCCGCGATCTCGGCTGGATTACGCCCCACGCCTGGGCCATCGAGGCCTATCAGGCCGTGATCTGGCGCGGCGAGTTCACCTCGACCGTCATCGCAGCCTGGGCGGTCATGGCCGGTCTTGGCGCAGGGGGTCTCGTGGTCGCCCTGATGTTGGAGAGGCGGCGCGCGGCTCGCTGATCGTCAGACGTGGGTCCACAGCGCCGGGCGCGGCGGCGGCTCGCGCCAAGCGTCCAGCGTCTTGCACCACAGGGCGATCAGACCACCCCGCCCCAACAGCATCAGCTTGCCCGCCTTGTCGACCGACGTCCGTCCGTCCCAGGCGCTCACGCCGGCGCGCGACACATGGCGGCCGATCGAACGATAGACGCCGCGCGCCGTAGCGATGGCCCAGGCCGAGCGCGGGTTCAGATCGCGCAAACCCCACCGGGCCGAGGCGTAGAAGGGTTCGGCCGCCGCGACCAGGCGCTGGGCCGTGCGCGCCACGGCGGCGCGGTGCTGGGGCTGATCGACCTGATCGCGCGGCACGCCCGCCTCGTCCAGCCAGGCACCGGGCAGATAGACCCGTCCACCCTTAGCATCCTCGACCACGTCGCGAGCGATGTTCGTCAGCTGGAACGCGAGCCCCAAATCTTGAGCGCGTCGCAAGGTCGGCGCATCGTCCACCCCCATGATCCGCGCCATCATCACCCCGACGACGCCGGCGACGTGATAGGCATAGTCCAGCGTGTCCTCCAACGTATCGTAACGCCGGCCGACCACGTCCATCTCGAACCCCTGCAACAGGTCCATCGCTTCGTCAGCCGGAATGCCATGACGCATGGCCACGCGTTGGAAGGCGGTGAAGACCGGGTCCGTCTGCGGCTCACCGGCCAGGGCGGCGGCGGTGCGCAAACGCAGTTCGTCTAGTTTCTCGCCGGCCAGCACCGGATCGATACCAACCGCGCCGTGGCCCAACACCTGTCCGTCGATCTCGTCGTCGCAGTGCCGGCACCAGGAATACAACATCCAGGCGTCATCCCGGATCGCCGCCGGAAAAAGGCGCGCAGCGGCGGCGAAGCTCTTGGACCCCTGCTCCATCGACTGGCGGCTGTGATCCAGGACGGCGTCAGTCATGCCGGCTGCCTCGCGTCCTCGATCATCAGGGCGGCGGTGGCCTTGGCCGATCCGACTACGCCTGGCACGCCCGCGCCGGGATGGGTGCCGGCGCCCACGAAATAGAGGTTGGGGATCTGGTCGTCGCGGTTATGCACCCGGAACCAGGCGCTCTGGGTCAGGATGGGCTCCAGCGAGAAGGCCGAACCCTGGTGCGCGTTCAGCTGGTCGCGGAAATCGACCGGCGTGAAGATGCGGCAGGTATCCAGGTCCGCCGTCAAACCGGGGATGTAGCGTTCTTCCAGATAGGCCAGGATCCGGTCGCGATAGCGCGGCCCCTCGACCTCCCAGTCGATGTCGGCCGAGGCCAGATGCGGCACGGGCGCCAGCACATAGAAGGCGTCGCAGCCTTCCGGCGCCAGTGATGGATCGGTCCGCGTCGGCGCGTGCAGATACAGCGAGAAGTCATCGGGCAGGTCCGGCCCCTTGAAGATTTCGGCGATCAGCTCGCGATAGCGCGGCCCGAACAGCACCGTGTGGTGGCGCACCTCCGGGTGGACGCGTTTCAGGCCGAAATAGATGACGAACAGCGACATGGAGTGACGCCGCGACGCCAGCTTGGCGCCCTCCTTTTGACCGCGCGGCTCCTGACCCAACAGGCGCTGATAGGTGTGAACCACGTCGGCGTTGGAGGCGACCATGTCGAAGGCCAACGTCTCGCCGTTCACCACCACGCCGGTCGCACGACCGTTCGCCATGGTGATGCGCTCGGCCGGGCTGTTCAGCCGAACTTCCCCGCCCAGATCCTTGAGCAGACGCACCATGGCCTGGATCAGGGCGCCAGTGCCACCGCGCGGGAACCACACGCCCCAGCGCCGCTCCAGCGCATGGATCAGCGCATAAATCGACGAGGTCGCGAACGGATTGCCGCCGACCAGCAGGGAGTGAAAGCTGAACGCCTGGCGCAGGTGCTCGTCCTGAATATAGCTGGCGACCTTGTCATAGACCGACCGCCAGGCCTGAAGCCGCATCAGCTCCGGCGCCGCCTTGACCATGCTGGCGAAGTCCAGGAACGGCACGGCCCCCAGCTTCAGATAGCCTTCCTTCAGCAGGTCCTGCGAATAGGCCAGGAACCTGCGATAGCCTTCCTTGTCGGCCGGATTGCGCGCCACGATCTGGCGGTCCAGCTCGTCCTGATCGTTGACGTAGTCGAAGACGTCGCCGTCTTCCCAGCACAGCCGATAGAAGGGCGCGACCGGCAACAGTTCGACATAGTCCGACAGCTTGCGCCCACTGGCCTCGAACAGTTCCTCCAGCGCCGACGGGTCGGTGATGACAGTGGGACCGGCGTCGAAGGTATAGCCCTTGTCCTTGAACACATAGGCCCGGCCGCCCTCCAGATCGCGGGCCTCGAACACCGTGGTCTGAATGCCCGCCGACTGCAGCCGTATGGCCAGCGACAAGCCCCCGAAGCCCGATCCGATTACAGCAGCCCGCATCACGCACGTCCTCTTTCGACCAGACAGGTCAGTGCGGCGCCGATCGGCACCGGGGGTTTTCCGCTCAGGATCCGCGCCTTGTCGGCGAGTGTGGGTCCCGCAGCGTAGAAGCGTTCGACCAAAGGCTGGGGTAGACGATAGAACCGCTCCAGCACCTTGTATCGCTCATCGGGCCGCGCCGCACGGAATAGCATCCGGTTCAGCAACCGATAAAAGCCTCGTCCGGCCCATACGTCATGCGCATGGCGGCGGATGTCTTCGGCGACGGTCGCCGGCTCGAAATCCCGCACCAACCGGTCGGCCAGGCGCACCGCGTCAGGCAGCGAATAGCCGGTGGTCGGGTGAAACAGCCCGGCGCGCAGACCGCTGAGCGCTGTCGGCCCCATTCGCGACAAATGCGCGCCGATGTCCCCATCAAGCGCCACGGGCAGGACGCCGTCCTCTTCGCGGAAGATCGTCTCGATCTCCCAGCCCTGCGCGCGGGCGTAATCCAGCACGCCCTGCCGGAACGCCGCGCGATCCAGCGCATCGCCGTCGGTGTAGCGCGTATCCTCGATCAGCAGCGTGCGATCATCGAACGGCAGGGTGTAAAGAAACCGGTAGCCCCCGGCCTGATCGACGCAGGCGTCCATGACGATGGGTGTTGTCAGGCCGTGCGGCGCTGCAAGCCGAACCTCCAGCCCGACGAATTTCTGGAAACCCAGCGCCAGATCCGGCGTCGCGGTCGGCCCGCGCCCATCGATCACCGCCTTGGCGCTCAGACGCCGTCCATCGGCCAGCACCGCTTCGGTCGGCGACACCGAGGCGACCGGCGCGCCCAGCATGACCTTTCCGGGCAAGGCCGCCTCGACCACCGCCGCGAACCGTTCGGCCGTGACGCTGCAATAGGGCGTCGACAGCGCGCGCTTGAACTGGGGAAAACGGACGCTGTATCCCGGCCAGCGATGCACGACCAAGGGCGCGATCCAGTCGCGCTGCGCCTGCGTCAGGTCGCTGTCGAAGAAAGACCAGGTGTGGACCCCGCCCAGGGTCTGCGCCGCCTCGACGATCCGCACGTCCAGATCGGGCCGCAGCTGCGACAGCCGCAGCGCCAGCAGGCCATTGGCCAGGCCGCCGCCGACCATCACAAGGTCCGGCGCGGAAGTTTCAGAGGCGTCGACCTGCATTCCAGACAGGTGGCACGCGACGACGCATGCGGCAAGCGAACAGGATGCTTACGGGGCCGCGATGCGCTAAGTGTCGCGCCATGTTCGCCGTCACGCCAATGTCACGGGTCGTCCCGAACCAGGCCCTGATCGGCCTGACGCTGGCTGGCCTGATCGCCGCGGTCTGGCTGACCCTGCACATCTACGGCGTCTATTTTCATCGCTGGACGATCTGGAGCATCCTGACCGTTCCGCTGATCGTCGCCGTCCAGACCTGGCTATCCGTCGGCCTGTTCATCGTCGCCCACGACGCCATGCACGGCTCGCTGGCCCCGGGACGCCCACGGCTGAACACGGCGATCGGCAGCCTGGCGCTGGCCCTCTACGCCGGATTTCGGTTCGCGCCTTTGAAGATCGCACACCACGCCCATCACGCTGCGCCTGGTACGGCGGACGATCCCGACTTTCACGCCGACGCCCCGCGCGCTTTCCTGCCCTGGTTCTACGGCTTTTTCCGCACCTATTTCGGCTGGCGAGAACTGGCCGTTCTGACGGTGCTCGTGGCCGTTGCGGTGCTGATCCTCGGCGCCCGCGTGCCCAATCTTCTGGCCTTTTGGGCCGCGCCCGCCCTGCTATCGGCGCTACAGCTTTTCACATTCGGAACCTGGCTGCCTCACAGGCATACCGACGACGCTTTCCCCGACCACCACAACGCCCGCACCAGCCCCTTCGGCCCGGTCCTGTCGTTGCTCACCTGCTTCCACTTCGGCCGCCACCACGAACACCATCTGACCCCCTGGAAGCCCTGGTGGAGTTTGTTCAGCTAGGCGTCCCCGGTGGTCGTTTTCAACGGCGACATGATGCACGAAGCCTCTGCCCCGCCGACCCGTCGCGGCTGCTGATCAGCCAAAATTCTGAGAGGAATGGCGGAGACGGAGGGATTCGAACCCTCGGTACCCCTTACGGGGTACGACGATTTAGCAAACCGTTGCCTTCAGCCACTCGGCCACGTCTCCTGTGAGGGCGTCGATAGCGGAGGCTGATGCGTCGCGCAATCCGGTTCGAGAGAAAGCGTCCACGTTAACGCGACATAGAGGCCGAAGCGGCAGTATCGCGGCCATCATTCGCCCCCCCGGATAGCTGCTGGATCGCCTGTTGCTCGACCGTCCCGCCAGTCTCGCCGCCGACACGCCGCTGAAGAGCCGGCCGTCGCGCGGGCCGTTCCGCCCGGAGATCTGGCTGAATGCGCGCGAGCGATCGTCCGTGCGGTTGTCTGCGCACTATTTCCGGCTGATCGACGTGCTGATGGTTTGCGGCCTGGCGTTCGGCGCGGTCCTGGCGATCCAGCCGACGGGCTTGGCCTCGATCACGGTCGGCGACGCCGCGCCCGTGGTCGTCGGCGCCGTTTTGGTGCTCGTGCTGATGCGCGCGCTTCAGCTTTATCGATTCGGGCGCGACACGCCCTGGCCTCTGCACATGGCAGGCGTGGTAGGCGTGGGCGTCGTCTCGGCAGGAGTCGCGTTGGTGCTGGGTTGGCTGATGGACCGGCCGGCGCTGGACGTCATCGCGCCCTGGGCGCTGACGACGACGGCCGCCTTGGCGCTGTTGCACGGCCTGTGGCTGGTCGTCATTGCGCGGTGGCGTCGACTGGGCGTGCTCTCGCCGAACATCGTCATCGTCGGCGCGACCCGAAACGCGCGACGTCTGATCGAACAGGCGCTGGAGCGGCGCGACATGAATGTGCTGGGCGTGTTCGACGACCGCTTGGCCAGATCGCCGGACAGCTTGGCCGGCGTGCCGGTGCTGGGGACTGCCAAGGCTCTGTTGACCCACCGGCTGACGCCCTATGTCGACCGGATAGTGCTGGCTATAGATCCCGAGGCCGGCCAGCGCGTGCGCGACCTGACGCAGACCTTGAACGCCCTGCCCAATCCGCTGACGGTCCTGGTTGATTCAGAACTGGGTCGCGATGGACTGCTGAACAGGCTGGCCAATGCGCCGCTCGCGCCTCTGGATGGTCCTGCCAACCCGGACCGCCGCGCCTTCAACAAGCGGATGCAGGACCTGGTGATTGGCGCCGCAGCCCTGGTCGTCGCTGCGCCCATCATGGCCCTGGTGGCTCTGGCCGTGCGGCTGGATAGTCCCGGCCCCGTCTTCTTCCGCCAGCGCCGTCATGGCTTCAATCACGAGACCATTGTCGTGTGGAAGTTCCGCTCCATGCGCCACGCCGCCGCCGATGCGACCGCAAGCCGCCAAGTCTGCGCCGACGACGACCGCGTGACCCGTGTCGGCCGCTTTATCCGCGCCACCAGCCTGGATGAACTGCCGCAGATCTTCAACGTCCTGTCCGGCGAGATGTCCCTCGTCGGCCCCCGCCCCCACGCCATCGGAATGAAGACCGGCGAGACCGAATCCGCCCTGCTGGTCGCCGAATACGCCCATCGCCACCGCATCAAGCCCGGCATGACCGGCTGGGCCGCCATCAAGGGCTCGCGCGGACCGGTCGATACCGAGGCCCAGGTGCGCGAACGCGTCCAGCTGGACATCGAATATATCGAGCGCCAGTCCTTCTGGCTGGACCTGTGGGTCATCGCCGTCACCATCCCCGTCCTACTGGGCGACCGGGCGGCCGTGCGTTGAGCGAGAAGCGCATGTTCTGGCGCGGCGTCTGGGGCTATCTGCCGGCCCAGATCGTCCAGGGCTTGGTCGGTTTCCTGACCATCTTCGTCTTCACGCGCCTTCTCAGCACCGACGACTTCGGCCATTACGCCCTGGCGTTTTCGGTGACGACCCTGGCCCACACTGTGACCTTCACCTGGCTGGAAGCGTCGATGGCGCGCTTCTGGGCGGCCGAGCGCACGCCTGAGGGAATGGCGACCCATTTCGCCAGTCTGTACCGCACGTCCTTCACCATCATCGCCGTGTTCACCCCGATCGCAGCCCTGATCGTGTGGCTGGCGCCGCTGACGCCCGCGTTCAAAATAGCCGTCGCCTTCGGCCTGGCCGGCGCGCCCGTGCGCAACCTCGCGAAGCTGGCGCAGGAGCGGTATCGGGCGGCGGGCGAGGTATCGAAATCCGCCGCCGTGGACATCGGCGTCGCCATCCTCGGCTTTCTGGTCGGCGCCGGGTTCGCCTTGGCCGGCGCCGGCGCGGCCTCCCCCCTGCTGGGCCTGGCCATCGCCCCCCTGTTCGCCCTGCCCTTCATCCTGCCGGGCGAGTTGCGTCAGACCAGCGGCGGCGCGGTGGATCGCACGCGGCTGAAGGCCTATGCCCTCTACGGCTATCCCATCGCGGCCTCGCTGACCTTGGCGCTGGTGCTGGCGTCGACGGATCGGTTTCTGCTGGCGGCCTTCATGGATGCGGCGGCGGTCGGCGCCTATCACGCCAGCTACAGCCTGGCGAACCGGACGCTGGACGTCATCTTCATCTGGCTGGGCGCGGCCGGGGCGCCGGCCATGGTGATGGCGCTGGAGCGCGGCGGGCGCGAGGCGCTGCGTCAGACGGCCATCGAGCAGGGTTCGACCCTGATCCTGATCGGCCTGCCCGCCGCCGTGGGCCTGTCGCTGGTCGCGCGACCGCTGGCGGAGCTGATGATCGGCCAGGATCTGCGCGCCGCCGCTGCGCTGGTGACGCCGTGGATCGCCGCCTCGTCCTTCCTGTCTGGGATGATCGCCTATTACTTCGGCTTCGGCTTCACGCTCGGAAAGAAGACCGGCCTGCTGCTGGTGACGATGGCGATTCCGGCCCTTTGCAACGTCGCCCTGAACCTGGTGCTGATCCCCCGCATGGGTGTGACGGGCGCGGCCGTCTCGACCGCCGCCAGCTTCGCCATCGGCCTGATCGCCTGCATCCTGCTGAGCCGCCGCGCCATCGCCCTGCCGATGCCGTGGGAGGCGCTGATCCGTTGCGGGATCGCCTCCGCCGCCATGGCCGGGGTCGTCTGGTTACTGCCGCCGCTGGGCGGTTTTTTGGAGCTGATGCTGAATGCCGGTGTGGGTGGTCTCGTCTATGCGGTCGTCGCCCTGACGCTGAACGCCGTCGGGGTGCGTGACGTGCTGCTGCGCCAGATCCGCGCGCGCGGGAGCGTGACGGCATGAGCGCCCATATCCACGATAGCGTCGCCTGGTCTCGGGAGACGCCAACGATCTCGGTCTTGATCCCCTTCCTGCGCGACGATCCGCAAGAACTGCTGCGTCAACTGGACAGCGAGGCCGCCGCCCTGTCCGGCGCGGTCGAGCTGATCCTGCTGGACGATGGCACCGCCGACGCTGATCTGACGACCCGGCTTCAGGCGACCATCGACGCCCTGCATCTGCCCGTCCGCCTGATCACCCTGGCGGCCAACGAGGGCCGCGCCAGGGGCCGCAACCGCCTGACCACCGCCGCTCGGGGCGAGGCCTATCTGTTCCTCGACAGCGACATGCGGCCTGATACGCCCGTCTTCCTGCAAAACTGGCTGCGGCTAACGACTGAGGACGCGCCTGCCGTCGCCTTCGGCGGCTTCTCGCTGGATCAGGCCCCGACCAACGCGCGGTTCACCGTCCACCGCGCCCTGTCGGGCGCCTCGGAATGCCTGCCCGCGTCCCAGCGCGCCCTGACGCCCGAAAAATACGTCTACACCTCCAACCTCTTGGTGCGCCGCGACGTGTTCGCCGCCGAATCCTTCGATCCCGGTTTCAGTGGCTGGGGCTGGGAGGACGTGGAGTGGGCCATGCGTGTCTCGCGCCGCTTTCCCGTCGTCCATATCGACAATCCCGCCACCCATATGGGCCTGGACACGGTCGAGGATCTGGTGCGCAAGTTCGATCAGGGCGCCGACAACTTCGCCCGCGTCGTCGCCCTGCACCCCGCCATCGTCCAGACCTATCCCAGCTACAAGGCCGCGCGCGCCCTGAAACGCCTGCCCGCCCTGCCTCTGGCGCGTCGCCTGATGAAACAGGCCGCCTTGACGACGGCCCTGCCGGTCAAGGCCCGCGCCTTCGCGCTCAGGCTCTACCGCGCCGCCGTCTATGCGGACGCCGTCTGACCATGCGCGACGTCGCCGTCATCATCCCGACCCTGCGCCGCCCAGACAGTCTGGAGCGAGCTATGCGCTCCGTCTTCGCCCAGACCGGATCGCTGCATCGCGTCGCCGCCATCGTCGTCGCCGACAACGACCCGCAAGGCTCCGCCGCCGCCCTGATCGCGCGGCTGCGCGCCGAGGCGCCCGTGCCCCTGACCTATGCCCACGCCCCCACCCCCGGCGTGGCGACGGCGCGCAACATCGGCCTGTCCGCCACCGACGCGCCCCTGATCGCCTTTCTGGACGACGACGAAGCCGCTTCTCCCGGCTGGCTCGCCGCCCTGCTGAGCGCCCAAACGCAGACCGGCGCCGATGTGGTCTTCGGCCCCATTCGCGGGCGGGTGCCGGCTAACACCGGTTGGACCACCGCCTATCTGGAGCGGTTCTTCGGCCGCGACGGCCCACGCGAGACCGGCCTGACCGACGACATCCACGGCTGCGGCAACAGTTTGATGGTGCGCGCAACCGCCCTGCCCGGCGACGCCCCCTTCGATGTCGCCATGAACGAAACCGGCGGCGAGGACGACCGGCTGTTCACCGCCCTGTCGGCGCGCGGCGGCCGGTTCGGCTGGGCCGCCGAAGCCTGGGCGGACGAGTTCGCTCCGCCCCACCGCGCCACCCTGAAATACGCCCTGACCCGCGCCTTCGCCTATGGCCAGAGCCCGACCCAGATGGCCGCGGACCGCCGCGACTGGCCCGGCGTCATCAAATGGATGCTGGTCGGTGTGGCCCAGACCGGCGTCTGGGGCGCCGCGTCCGTCCTTTGTGCGATCCTGCGGCGTCCTGACCGCGCAAACGTCTACGACCGCTGCGCACGCGGTCTCGGCAAGCTCTTCTGGACCAAGGGGTTCGAGCCGAAACTCTACGGTGCGGCGATGCTGTCGCGGTCGGACGTCTGACTTCATCTTGAAAAGGCCGCGCGACAGATCGGCCTTGAAATAGATGTCAAAGCGCTAGTTTGTGCTCTGCGACGCTCGACCTGTTCGAAATAGGCTCATCACAACAAAGGAAACCGCAAAACACGCCGCCGCTGCGACATAGAGGCCTCGCACATCGGCGCCCGAACGCTGGAGAATGAAAGCGGCGACCGGTGCCATCGCCTGAGGCAAGGCGACAGCCAGATTGTTCAAGCCCATGTCTCTCCCGCGATTGTGCTGGGTGGGTAGAGCATCCGCCATCAACCCCATCTCCACGGCCCCATAGGCGCCCTGGCCCAAGCCATAGACCGCGAGGGCGAACACCGCCGTTGTCCAGGATGGTGCGATCGCCAAAATGGAGGTCGCTGCACAAAGCAACAGCGCTCCCGTCAGCGCGAGGGGCTGTCGCCAAATCATGCGCCGCCCGAACAGGGCAACGGCCCCGGCGACGACCATGACGCCCACAAATGCGATCCCCGTCAAAAAGGCATGCGCTCTTTCGGGAGAGCGGCCGGGCCATCCGACCGCATCCGTGAGGAAGTACAGCAGATACATGCTGACCAGGGCATAACCTGTTGCGATGAAAAGGCGGCCGGTCCAGACCACGACGAAGTTTCGTGATCTGAATGGCGCGAGGAACGCGCCTATCCCGCTGGGAACAGAAGACGGCGCCGTCTCTGATCGCTCAAAGGAGCGCGGCTCGTCGTAAACGATCAAGAAGATAAGGGCTGCGGCAAGAAGAATGCCGGCAAGGAGCGCTAATCGTCCGGGCTCATATTGAGGACCGAGCGCCATCAGGCTGGACCCCAGCGCCACGGCGAGCGGATAAGACAGTCCCAGCATCGCAGAAACGGTGCTTCTCAAGGCGATCGGCACGCGATCTGCGAACACCGCTGAAAGCGGCGCCACCAGAACGTTGAAAGCCAGCTGAAAGCCGATCAAGGCCCAGACGAACTCAGCCGGCGTCGACGACCGCCATATCCCCACATAGCTCAGAACCGTTAGGAGCGCGCCCAACGCAATCCAAGGCCTTCGACGCCCGAACCGTGATGTGGTTCGATCGCTGATGGTCCCCATGACGACGTTGGCGCCAGCAGCCGTAATGGCGCCCCAGAACATCGCACGGCTCAGGATTTCCGTTTTGGAATCCGTATCCAGCCCAGCCGCATGAAGCGGGGCGATGATCTGGAAAAGGGGCGCCAAGCCAATGAAGGCGGCCAGAAACAGCACCAAGTACGCTGCAACGATCAGTCGTGTACGGCGGGGATGGGAAAAACTTGAAACTTCGCCCTCCTCCATCGAACGACCTACGCCTCTATGACACGACCACCGAAGTGCGTTCCAGCGCAATCCTTCGGCCTGGGTAGGGATAGACGAAGGCGTCCAAAGCCTTTCTTGACAACGCTGTCAGATACTTCTGTTCTAGAGCGAAGCGCACGTCTTCGCAAACTGCGCCGTCTAAGAACCAACGAAGCCGTGAGGGAGGTTAGGGTGAACAAGAGATTGGTGACGACCGTAGCAGTCTTGGCCCTAACAGCCGCATTCGGCGCCGCCCACGCGGAGCCTGCGGCCGTTGCGGTCCGCATGAGCCAGGTCGGGTTCGAGACTCAAGGCCCAAAGACGGCGACGGTTGAAGATCACGCTGCGCGGCCCCTGCCCTGGCGGATCGTCGATCTCTCCGGCGCCGTCGTCGCCCAAGGCGCGTCAAAAGTCTTCGGCCAGGACGCCGCCTCTGGGCAGAGCGTCCACACGGTCGACTTTCAGTCGTTGCAGACCGACGGCGAAGGCTACCGCCTGATCGTGGGATCGCACGAAAGCCGCCCCTTCTCGATCCAACAGCATCCTCACGCCCGGCTGAAGTACGACGCCCTGGCCTATTTTTATCAGAACCGGGCGGGCGTGCCGATCCTCGCGGATCATGTCGCGCGGCCGGATCTGGCGCGCGCGGCCGGGCACGCGCACGAGGTCGCGGCCTGTTTCTCGGGCGCGGATACGGCCGGCGTGGTCTGGCCCGGATGCGACTATACGCTAGACGTCACTGGCGGCTGGTATGACGCCGGCGACCACGGAAAATATGTCGTGAACGGCGGCATCTCGATCTGGATGTTGTTGAACGCCTATGAACGCGCCATGACCAAGAGCGGCCCCCGCGCAAGCGCCTTCGCGGACGGCAAGGTCGACATTCCCGAGGCCGGAAACGGCGTCAACGATCTGCTGGACGAGGCGCGTTACGAGATCGAGTTCCTGCTGAAGATGCAGATTGCCGACGGCGTGAAGCTGAAGGTCCCGGTCGGCGCCCAGGCGCCGGGTCAGCCGCTAACCCTGACCGAGATCGACGCCGGCGGCATGGTCCATCACAAGGTGCATGATGCGCAGTGGACGGGCCTGCCGATGGCCCCGGCGGACGATCCCCAGCCGCGCCTTCTCTATCCGCCCAGCACAGCCGCGACGCTCAATCTCGCCGCGGTCGGCGCCCAATGCGCGCGGATCTGGCGTGACATCGACCCGGCGTTCGCGCGCCAGTGTCTGACGGCGTCGCAGCGCGCTTTCCGCGCGGCGCTGCGCAATCGCGACGTTCGGGCCGGAGAGAATTTCGCCGGCGGCGGCGCCTATGGCGACAACGACTTCTCGGACGAATTCTATTGGGCCACGGCCGAGCTTTTGGCCACCACGCGCAATCCGGCCTATCTGACCGCGCTGAAGACCTCGCCCTACTATCTGGGCGGACCGCTGTCGGGCAAAAGCGCGACTGGCGATCCGGGCTTTTCCTGGACGGCGTCGCTGGGATCGCTGACGCTGGCGACTGTGCCGGACGTTCTGCCGCCAGAGGATCTGGTCACCGTGCGCGCCAATATCGTGGCGGCCGCCCGCGCATACGTCGATGCCGGCTATGGTCAGGGCTACGGCCTGCCGGTCGCGGGCGAGAAATACGAATGGGGTTCGAACGGCGCCTTGATGAGCCGGGCGGTGATCCTAGGTTCCGCCTTCGACTACACTGGCGACTGGAACTTCCGCAACGCGGTGATCTGGTCCCTAGATTATGTTCTGGGCCGCAATCCCATGGATCGGTCCTATGTGACCGGCTACGGTGATCGTCCGGTCCAGAACCCGCACCATCGCTTTTGGGCGCATCAGGCCGACCCGGCCTATCCTCTGCCCCCGGCGGGCGCCCTGTCGGGCGGGCCGAACAATCAGGCCATGATCGACGACGTGGCCAAGACCCTGGTCGGCAAGTGCGCGGCCCAGACATGCTGGGCCGACGACATCAACGCCTATGCCCTGAACGAAGTGGCCATCAACTGGAACGCGCCCCTGGTCTGGGTCGCCGCCTTCATCGACGATCACTGACGGGATCGATGGCCTAGATCGAGGCGCCGAGCCGCCCGGCCCGATTCCGTGGCGGGCGTTCGGTCTTCAGGCCTTGGGCGCCAAAATGGACGCCTGGGCCAGATCGTGATCGGCCTCGTTGACCTGCCCCAGCTCGCCCCGCGCCCTCGCTTTCCGGCCGTAAAGCCACTCGAACAGGGGTGAGGCCATCAGGGTGGTGATGATGGCCATCAGCACCAGGATGGAGAACAGGGCCGGGCCGATGACGCCTTTTTGCAGGCCGATGTTGATGATGATCAGCTCCATCAGACCGCGCGCGTTCATCAGAGCGCCGATGCCCATGGCCGTGGCGTTGTCCTGACCCGTCAGGCGCGCGGCCGCCCAGCAGGCCCCGCCCTTGGCCAGGATGGAGCCCAGCAGGATGACGACGGTGACGGCCAGCAGCCCCAGGCTGTTGACCATGGTCAGCTGGGTGTTCAGCCCCGAGAAGGTGAAGAACATCGGCAGCAGCACCAGCACGGCAAACGGCTCCAGCTGACGCTTGACCTCGTCGCTCAAGAGACCGCGCGGCATGGCGACGCCCAGGATGAACCCGCCGAAGACAGCATGGATGCCGACTGCGTCCATGGCCCAGGCGCTGAGCATGAACAGGATCAGCACGATGCCCAGCACGGTCGGGCTTAGCCGCCCCTCCCGCTCGACGATTCGGCCCAGCGGCGCCAGCAGCTTCGGCCCCAGCGTCAGCATGAACAGGGCGAAGGCGCCGCCCCCCGCGATGGCCGTCACCGCCACCATCGGCCCGGCGCCGAAGCTGGCCAAAACGATGGCCAAGACGCACCAGGCGCCGGCGTCGTCGATGGCGCCCGCCGCCAGGGACAGCGAACCCAGCCGCGTGCCGCTGAGCCCCCGCTCATGGATGATGCGCGCCAGCATGGGAAAGGCCGTGATCGAGATGGCCGCGCCCATGAACAGCATGGCCTGCCAGGTCTGGATGCCCTGCCCGAACAAACCCTCAGCGACCAGCCAGGGCGCAATGGCGGCGGCGACCAGGAAGGGCGCGGCCATGCCGGCCAGCGACACGGCGGCGGCGCTCTTCGCATTGGCCCTGAAGTGGTCGCGACGGAAGCCAAGCCCGACCAGGAACATGTAGAGGCCAACGCCCAACTGGGCGCCGACGAACAGGATCGACCGCGACTCCTTGGGGAACAGGGCCGCCTGAAGATCGGGCGCCAACAGGCCAAACAGCGATGGCCCGAGGACCACTCCGGCGATCATCTCGCCCACCACCTGCGGTTGGCCGAGGTAGCGTTTGGCCAGCCAACCCACGAGGCGGCAGGCGGCGATGATGGTCGCCATCTGCAGGAAGAAGGCCACGCTCAGTTCAGCATTGGTCATGCGGCCGGTTCCCCCTTGGCGAGCGCCAGCCTACTGCGTCGGACAGACGGCGTCGCCCTCGTTCGACGCCAGGCGGATATCCTCGACCGTGACCGCGAAGTCGGCGTTGGTGCGCAGGCCCCAGGGTTGGTCGACGGCGGCGATGTCGGCGCCACGGTCACGCAGGCACGACAGGCGCACCTTCAACGTGCGCCATTCGCCGACGGGGGCTGCGCCGATCAGGCCGGAGATGTCGACCGAACCGGCGCCCAGGGTCAGGAAGACGGGCCGCTCGGCACGGGCGTCCACGCGGTAGCGGAAGGCGATGGCCATCTCGCCGTTCGACTGGCGCGTCAGATCCACCGGCTGCGCCACGATCATCGCTTGGCCGCCGCCCTGCGAGAAGGTCAGGGCGCGCGCCGACTCCTGGCCTGCGCCGTCGGTGGCGCGTGCCGACACGCCGCCGCGCGGGCTGGCGCCGCTCTTTTCAGCGCCGATGCGGAAGTCTCCTCCCGCATCGCGCAGCATCAGCGACCACGGGGCGACGAAGCGACCGTCGACGAAATAGCGATCCAGGCTGCCGCCCGCGTTGGCGACGCCGCTGTCTTCCGACAGCAGGCCGACGCGGGCGTTGCGCGCATAGGTCAGGCCGTAGCCATAGGCGAACTGCGGGTAATAGCCGGGCTGGCCGACGTTCAGGGGTTCGCCCTTGGCGGTCTTGGGCCAGCTGAAGGACAGGGTTCCTGTGAAGTCGTTGCGCGGCTTGCCCGCCGCATCGCCGATCAGCACATCGGCGATCCCGCCGCCTTCCGTACCCGGCAGCCAGGCGGCGACGAAGGCGTCGGATTGGTTGATCTCGGGATTGGTCCACATCGGACGGCCGGACAGGAAGACTGACACCGTCGGAATGCCCGCCGCCTTCAGACGCTTCAGCGTCTCCAGCGGGCCGGTCGGCAGGAAGTCCAGCGTGTCCACATCGCCCTGGAACTCGGCGTACGGGGTTTCGCCGAAGACGACGATGGCCACGTCGGGCTTCTGGGTGAAGGCCCCGTCGGCGCTGAGCGTCGCTTGGCCGCCGCCGGCGGCGACCGCCTCCTTGATGCCGCCCCAGATCGACTGGCCGTTGGGGAAGTCGGCGTTCGAGTTGCCCGTGCCCTGCCATGTCAGGGTCCAGCCGCCCGAGGCCTGGCCGATGTCGTCAGCGTGACCGGCGACCAGCACCCGCGCGCCCGAGCGGATCGGCAGGACCGAGCCCTCATTCTTCAGCAGCACCAGCGACTTGCGCACCGCCTCGCGCGCGAGGGCGCGGTGGGCGGGCGAACCCAGCTCGTTCAGATGCCCTTCGACCGGTCGGCTGTCGTTGAACAGGCCGGTCTTGACCTTGACGCGCAAGATGCGGCGCACCGCCTCGTCCAGGCGCGCCATCGGGATTTCACCCGACTTCACCTGGGCCAGGGTCGAGGCGAAGAGCGGCTTCCAGCTGTCCGGCGCCATGAACATGTCGATGCCGGCGTTGAAGGCCAGGGCGCAGCTTTCGTTCGAACAGCCCGGCAGTTGGCCATGGGCGTTCCAATCCGACACCACGAAGCCGTCGAAGCCCAGCGGGCCGCGCAGCACGTCGGTCAGAATGGTCTCGTTGCCCGAGTGTTTGACGCCGTTCCAGCTGGAGAAGCTGGCCATGATCGACAGCACGCCGGCGTCGATGGCCTGGGGATAGCCGGACAGATGGGTGCGGATCAACTCCTGTTCGGACCCGGCGAAGTCACCCTGGTCTTTGCCGCCGGTGGTGCCGCCGTCGGCCAGGAAGTGTTTGGCCGAGCCGGCGATGTGGCCGGCCGCCAGCGGATGGTCGGCCGACAGCGTCCCCTGAAGGCCAAGGGTCATCGGGCCGGCGTAGCTCTGCGCCACTTCCGGGTTCTCGGCATAGCCTTCATACGTCCGGCCCCAACGGTCGTCCTGCGGTACGGCCAGGGTCGGGCCAAAGGTCCAGTCGGCGCCGGTCACAGCGACTTCCAGCGCCGTCGCTTCGCCGATGCGGCGGATCAGATCGGGATCTCGAGCGGCGCCCAGGCCGATGTTGTGCGGAAAGATGGTGGCGCCGACGATGTTGTTGTGACCGTGCACGGCGTCGATGCCGTAAATCAGCGGGATCCTGGCGCCCGGACGCTGGGCCGCCGCCGCGCGGAAGGCCCGGGCCAGTTCGACCCATTTCTGTGCCGACGCGCGCTCGTCGCCGCCGGGCGACGAGTTGCCGCCCGCCAGGATCGAGCCCAGCGGATACGTCAGCAGGTCGTCAGGCTTGATCGAGCCGATGTCGGCCTGGATCGTCTGGCCGACCTTCTCCTCCAGCGTCATCCGGCTCATCAGGTCGGTGACGAAGGCTTCCGTCGCCGCATCGGTCATCGCCGCCGGTGAGGCCGCATGGGGCCAAAGCGCTGGATGGGCGCGGGCCGCGTCGGTTACGATTGAGGCCTGGGGCGTCACGGCCTGAACGGGAACGGCCCGAGCCATGCCGGGGTCGATGGCGCAGGCGCTCGACATGAGGGTGATCACCAGGGCGGTGGCGGCCATGCGCATGGAGGGAGACCTGATCGTTGCGGCCGCCACGCCGCCCAAGCCAACCCCGGAGACGCGCCTTCAGGCCGATATGGATGTCCGAAACAGCCCCGGACGAAACCCACTGTGCCAAACGTCTGACAGCGCTGTCAACAGCTGCCTGAGCTTGCCTTTCAATGCTTGATGCGAGCCGTGGACTGGCGCGCGATCAGATCATGCGGAACGATGACACGCACGGCGGCGTCGCCGTCCAAGAGACGACGAAGAGGCGGAATGAGGCGTTGCGCGGCGGCGGCAGCCATCTCCGCTACCGGCTGACGGATGGTGCTTAAATCCGGCGTGCTGAAACCCGCGCCGGGCGAATCGTCGAAACCGGCCACCGACAGGTCGCCGGGCACCGACAGCCCCAGCCTCGCCGCACATTGCAGGACGCCAAGGGCCGTATCGTCGTTACTGGCGAAGATCGCAGTGATGTCGGGCGAGGTCTCGTGCAGTTTCTCCATCGCCAGCGCCCCGGAGTTGAAGGTGAAGTCGCCCTCCACCACCCAAGCCGGCGCCACATCCAGGCCAGCCTCGGCCATGGCGTCCCTGTAACCGGCCAGACGGCGCCGGCTGGCGCCATAGGCGACAGGCCCGGTGACGAAGGCGATCCGCGTGTGCCCGAGGTCGATAAGATGACGTGTCATCTCCAATGCGGCGCGCCGTTCGTCCATCTCGATGCAGAAGCCCCGATCAAACGCCGCTTCCGGTCCGATGCGGGCATAGGGCGTACCGGCCGCGTCGAGGGCATCCATCACCACCGTATTGTCCGAGTTCGGCGGGGTCAGAATGACGCCCTCGGGCCGGATGGAGTTCAACAGCGCCATCAGATCGCGTTCGAGATCAGGCGAGTTATGGTCCACCAGCTCGATCATCAGATGATAGTCGACCTGGCGCGCCTCCATCAGGGCGCCGAACTCCAGACGCCCCAGATAGTCGCTTCCGCGCCCGCTCTTCCAGTGTTCGATGGTCAGATCCGCGTCAACCAGGACCGCGATCAGGGACGACGACGCCCCCGCCAGACTGCGCGCCGACAGGCTGCGTCGATACCCCAGAGACGCAGCCGCCTCCTCCACCTTGGTTCGCAGCGTGGGGCTGACGTTCGGCTCGTTGTTGAGCACGCGCGACACGGACTTGATGGACACACCCGCCTTCGCGGCCACGTCATAGATCGTCACCGTCGCCAAAATCCGCCCCCCCTGAACGTCGCTCAGATCGCTTCTAACATCCCCGTTCGAAAAGGCGATGCTGACACAGCTTATGGTCAGGCTTGTCCATCGCTGTCATGCCGAAAAATGGTCTGCTAGACAGTCGACATGATGACCCAAAACGATGCCGGTCCAATCCGAAAAATCGTCATACTGGGCGGCGGGACGGCCGGCTGGATGACGGCCGCCGCCCTGTCTCATCGTCTGGCGGGCAGCGCCGTCTCGATCGAACTGGTCGAGTCCGACGAGATCGGCATCGTCGGCGTGGGCGAGGCTACCCTGCCCCACATCCGCGCCTTCAACACGGCCATGGGTATCGATGAACAGACGTTGATCGACCAGACCCAGGCGACGTTCAAACTGGGCATCCAGTTCGTGGACTGGGGGCGACCCGGCGACAGCTATATCCATCCCTTCGGCGCCTATGGCGAACCTATCGAGGGAATCGATTTCCACCATGTTTGGGCCGCACGCCGCGCCATGGGCGACGCAGCCGACATCAGCGATTACAGTTATCCGGTCAGGGCGGCCGAGGCGAACCGCTTCCAGCGGCCGGTTTCAGATCCCGGCTCGATGCTGTCCACCTTCAGCTACGCCTTTCAGTTCGACGCGAGTCTCTACGCCGCTTTCCTGCGCCAGGTGTCGTGCGGACGCGGCGTGGTCCGCACCGAAGGGAAAGTTGTCGATCATGTCCTGAATGGCGCGACGGGCGATGTCGATGCCATCGTCCTGTCGGACGGGCGCCGCATCTCGGGCGATCTGTTCGTCGATTGCTCGGGCTTTCGCGGACGGCTGATCAATCAGGCGCTGGAGACGACGTTCGAGGACTGGAGCCATTGGCTGCCCTGCGACAGCGCCTTCGCCGTGCCGTGCCAGACGACGGCGCCGGTCGGCCCCTATACCCGCGCGACGGCCCGTGCGGCAGGCTGGCAATGGCGCATTCCGCTGCAACACCGCACTGGGAACGGCCACGTCTTCTCATCGGCCCATATTTCGGATGAGGACGCCGTGACAATCCTGATGTCCAATCTGGAAGGTCCAGCGCTGGCCGAGCCGCGTCGGTTGAGTTTCAAGACGGGGCGTCGGCACAAACTGTGGAGCCGAAACGTCGTCGCGATCGGTCTGTCCGGCGGCTTCCTTGAGCCGCTGGAGTCCACCAGCATCTACCTGATCCAGTTGGGGATCACGACCTTGCTGGATCTGTTTCCCGACAGGGTCGGGATGGCGGCGGACGCCGAGGAATACAATCGGATCATGGCGCTAGAGTTCGATCGGATTCGTGACTTCCTCGTCCTGCACTATGTCGCCAACCAGCGTGACGAGCCGTTCTGGCGCGAGATGCGAAACATGGCCTGGCCGGACAGTCTGTCGGCGAAGGTCGAGGCCTTTAAGTCGCGCGGCCTGCTGCCCGACTACGACATCGGCGTCTTCCTGCCGCCCAGCTGGCTCGCCGTACTGGTGGGGCAGAACATCGTTCCGAACGGCTGGGATCCGCGCGTCGACCGGCTGGAGCCGCACGTCCTGTCCGACAAGCTGGCAGCCCTGCGTGACGCCGTCCGATCGACCGTCGATCGGACGCCCGATCACATGACCTTCATCCGCCAAGCGGCCCAGCGCGCAGGTGGCCTTCAATGACCGTGACCGAAAAGATATGGGTCATTCAGGGTGGCGGCTTGGCGGCGTGGGCGGCGGCTGCGCTGCTAGCCCGCCACCTGCCATCTGGTCATTCGGTCCTGATCGAAGCCGCCGCTCCTCCCGCGCTTGGTGAAGAGCCCGAGGTCGTGATCGCTGATCCGGACGGCGTGCTCGTCCAGTTGTCGGACGGCGCCGACCTGTTGGCTCAGGGCAACGGCGGCTTCTTCCTCGGCTCGCTGCTGCGAAACTGGCGCGACGGGCGAGACATCGCCGTCGTCGAGCAGGAGCCCCTGCCTGGGATCGATGGGGTCGCGTTGGCGGACGTCGTGCTGCGCGCCGCCCGTCAATCTCCCGACGCGCCCGACTACGCCGCGCTTCTGGCGCCGCTGCAGTTTCAGGCGCGTGTGATGGCGGCCGGTCGTTACGCCCATCCCAGCCCGGATCGGCGGTCGCCGCGCTCACTTCTTCGTCCCAGACTGATGCTGGACGCGCGCGTTCTGACGGCGCGACTGCGGGACACCGCCCTGCGCGCCGGCGTGCGAGAAGGTGTGAACGACGCCCGCGAGATCGCGCCCTTCATGACCTTGGACACGCGAGCGCCCGAAGCGTTTGACGGCAACGGCGACTGGAGCGCGCGCCTGGGCTACGACCGCTGTCTGACCGTGCGCTACGCGGGTGGCGATCACGCGCCGCGTCTGGATATGGCCAACCTGGAAGAAGGGCTCGCGAGCCGTAGCCCCCTGCCCAGTGGCGGCTTCGCCAGCCTGGCCTATGCCGCAGTTCGCACGACCGCTGACCTTGCGAAGGCGGCGCTGGCGGCTTGGCTGGGCGACATTGACGTCGCCGCCCTATTGGACGTCGCCCTCGCACCCGGCCTGGATACGCATCCCTGGAGCGGCCGTCGTCTTGCTCTTGGTCCGGCGGCGGCGCGCTTTGGCGACGCCTTGGGCCTGGATAGCGCCGCGCTGGAGCGACAGCTGACACAACTGGTGGCATCGCTGCCGGGCGCGTCCGAGCAGATTTCAGCCTGCGCCGAGGCCTATAATGAGGCGGTGGTTCGCGACATCACGCACCGCGCGGACCGACTTCATCTGATCCTTCTGTGCGGCTCGCAAGGCCATCGACTGGCCCCGGCTGGCGACGACCTGGCGCGTCGCATCGCTCAGTTTACGTCTCGCAACGCCGGCGTCGGCCTGGACGGCGATCCCTATGACGCGCAGCACTCGACCCTGCTGATGGCCGGCCTTGGCCTGATGCCGCGCCGTTATGACATCCAGGCCGACCGTCTGGACATCAAGGGCGCAACGGCTTCGTTGGGGCGAATGGTCATGGCTTTTGACCAGACCTTGGCCGCTCTGCCCGCCCATTCTCAGTTCATCGAACGGCTGCGCGAAGGCGGCTGATCCAGAACGAAAAAAAGGGGCGTCGATAAATGATCGACGCCCCAAGTCTTCGCTCAGAGAAGAAGACTCAGAAGGTGTAGCGCAGGCTCAGCGTCACGCGACGGTCGCTGCGGAAGTAGGAGCGCGGAGCAAGCGGGCCCGCCTGGTTCGCGCCGTTCAGGTTGTAGGACGTCTGTTGCTGCGTGACGGTGACCTCGTCCAGCAGGTTGGCGCCATACAGACCGATCTTCCAGTTGTCGCTCAGGGTGTAGAAGATCGAACCATCAAGCTGACCCGTCGAGTCGTTGAAGATCGGCGAATACGGGTTCACGTCGTCGCGCGGCGTCAGCAGGAAGCCGTTTCGCCAGTTGTAGGCCAGACGCGCCGACAGACGATCCCGCTCGTAGAAGACCGAGAAGTTGTAGGTGTGCTCCGACAGCTGCTGCAGCGGCAGCTCCAGCCCGGCATAGCGAGGCTCGGACACCGCGTTGGGGAAGGTCGAAGGCTCGACGAAGGTGTAGTTCGCCTCGATCCCCAAGCCGCTTAGCAGACCCGGCAGGAAGCTGTAGGTCTGCTGATAGCCAACCTCGAAGCCCTTGATCCAGCCGGAACCGATATTGACCTGCTGGTTGACCAGAACGTCCGTCGAGACGCCCTGCGCGTTGCTGAACGGCTGCACGAACGAGCCGCTAGCCAGGATGTCCGTCAGATCCTTGTAGAAGGCGTTGAAGGTCAGCGAGCTGCCCGGCTTGAAATACCACTCCACGCCGAGGTCATAGTTCCAAGCGCGAACACCCGTGAGCAACGAACCCCCGCCGTTGGTGGTGAGCAGGGGCGCCGTATTGACGTCCCCGCCGTTCGCCCGGATTTGATTCATGTCGGTGTAGAACAGGCCCGCCGAGAAGGCGGTCACGCCGAAGTCTGGACGGGTCATGGCCCGCGAAACGGCGCCGCGGAAGACCCATTCCTTGTACTTCAGGTTGACGTTCAGGCTGGGCAACCAGTCGTCATAGCTGTTGGTCCGCTCCACAGGCTGGGTGCTACCGTCGCTGAAGGCGATCAGGTCGTTCAACCGGGCGTCGGAGAGCAGGCAATAGCCCGGCCCGGACTGGCCAGGCTGAATCAGCCCGCAGCGATAACGCGCAATGGCGGCTGCATTGGCTTGAGTGACAGGAATACCCTGACCTGGGAATCTCGGGTCATTCCTGTCGGCGTCACCGAACTGCTCGCCCAATTTCGGGGTCGTAATGAAGCCCTGCGTCTGGAAATCCGTCTTGGCGTAGCGGAGGCCGATATTACCCGAAAGCGCCGTGTCTGCGCCAAAGATGTCGTCGCGACCGAAGTCGAACCGAACATAGGCGGATGTCGTCTGTTCCGACGAAATGTTCGTCTCGCCTGGCAAGAATGGCGTACCGGAAACCACACCGTCACGTTGATCCAACGGCTTCCACGTGGCGCCCGGGCTGCGAACGCCCGCCAAAGCCGCCTGCAACGTTCCATCGCGATAAGCCGAGGCCAGACCGACGGTCGGATAATAGCTGTTCATCGGCGTCGGGTTGTGCCCGCGCTGGAAGTTGGGGAAGTCGTATTGAGCGACCGCCAGCGGTCCGGTGGTCTGGAAGGGCGAAACGCCGCCGGCCCAGCTTTCCGAAATCGCACCCCAGTTATAGGCGCTGTAGCGGCGCGTCTGCTCGCGATCCGAATAGCGGGCCCCCATGCGGATAGCGCGCAGGAAGGAGTTGTCGAAGTCGTATTTCAGGTCGGCCTTGAACGCCTTCTGGTCGCCCTCGGATTGTTCGACGTGATCCATGGCGGCGCGGTAGTAGAAGTTGGCCGGATCGTTGGTCAGGGCCGAGGGCTGGCCCGAGGCGTCGACGAACTGAATGTCCGGCACGCCGTGACGGCCTTCTCCGATCAGGGTGTAGACCGGCGTGATCGCGCCGTAGATGCTCATGTCCACGTCGTCGGCCGAGGCCTTGCTGTACTGGGCGTCCAGCCAGATCGACAAACGGTCGGTGGGGTGGAACTCCGCCGCCAGCGAGAAGTCTTCCGTCAGGGTCTGGAGATCGCGCTCGCGCTTGGGCGCGACTTGCAGGTTCGGGGCGTTGTTGACCAGAAGCCCGCTGGTGAAGACGCCGTCGGAGCCATAGGTGAAGGGATTGCCGGCGGTGGGGGTCGGATCGCCGCCGCTGCCCAGGTCAACCTCGATCACACGCTCGGTCCAGCCGGAACGCGAATCCGCCCGGATGTACTCGCCAGTCAGTTTGGCGCGGCCGTCGTTCGATTCCCATTGCAGCGAACCGTCCAGGGTCGAGCGCGAGCGGTCGAACTGCTGGGTCCGCACGGCGCCGCCGCGCGGGACATAGCGGCGGTCCTCGCCGTTCGACAGGTCGGGACGATAAACGAAGTCGGTCAGGTGAGAGCCGTAGGCTTCGGAATAGAGGTCGGATTCGCCATAGCTCAGCAGGGCGCCGAACGAACCGTGCTGGGTGTCCCAGACGTTGCTGACCAAGGCCGAATAGCCTAGCCCGGCCTTTTCGCGCAGGTCGCCATAAGAGCCTTCGACCGTCGCGCCGAAGACGAACTTGCGGCTGTCGAACGCCTTGCGGGTGCGCAGATCGACGACCCCGGCGATGCCGCCTTCGATCCTGTCGGCCGTCGCATTCTTGAACACCTGCACGCTCGACAGCAGTTCCGGCGACACGTCGTTGAAGCCCAGGGCGCGACCCGTGTTCACGCTGAAGGCGTCGCGGCCGTTGAACTCCGAGCGGACGTAGGACAGGCCGCGAATGATGACGTTGGAACCTTCGACCGAGAAGTGGTCGGGGTCGGTCGGCCCCTGGAAGCGGTTGATATTCACGCCGGGGATGCGCTGCAGCACCTCGTTGACCGACTTGTCCGGCAGGGCGCCGATGTCGTCGGCGGTCACGGCATCGACGAAGGTGTCGGAGTCGCGCTTGATCGCCTGCGAGGATGCGATCCGCGCGCGGATGCCGGTGACGACGACGTCGTCGACCTGCGCCGCATCGTCCGTGGCGGGGGTCGTGGTCTGGGGCGCCGGCGTCGATTGGGCGTGGGCGGCGGTTGCGCCGACTACGGCGACCGTCAACGCCAGGGCGGACACGGAACGGCGCAGCCCGCGAGCGGCGGGCGCATAGCCGGCTTGGAACATCTCTGACTTCACTTCTGATCCCCCCGAGGACGGTTCAGCCCGTCGCAATCGTTTCGGCAGCCTTGATCGACCGTCCGCGAGCGTGTTGGACTACCTATTGACAGCGATGTCAACGCCTCTCGCCAAACTTGCCGCGTTTCTATCGGCGGGTTCAGAAGCGGTGCGCGCGCACCATTGCGACGGACGCCAGTCTGCTGACACGGCTTGCAGACGGCAGGCTCGGCCTCAAAACGCCTTACGATTCATCGTCGTCGTCAGGATGCCTTCGTGCGTCGGCAGGGCGTCGGCCGTGCGCCAGATGCTGTCACGGATCGCCGACAGCCGGCCCAGATTGGCGTCATGATTGATGACATCG
The DNA here is from genome assembly GCF_001592205.1 of Brevundimonas vesicularis NBRC 12165. Classification (GTDB taxonomy): domain Bacteria; phylum Pseudomonadota; class Alphaproteobacteria; order Caulobacterales; family Caulobacteraceae; genus Brevundimonas; species Brevundimonas vesicularis. The sequence goes on from NZ_BCWM01000009.1 coordinate 78,914, forward strand.
GAAATCGGGTGACGCCCGTGCGGCGTCAGTCCCTGCCCCACCGCGACCGCCAGCCAGCTCGATTCGGAAAAGATGTCATGGTCACGCCTGACGATCCGACCCGTCTCCTCGAACAGGGCGATCTTGGCCGCCAGCCGGTCCGGGATCGGCATGTCGCGCACCTGGCTCCAGAACGGTCCAGCTCGCTGATTGACCTTGTAATGTAGTATCAGGAAGTCGCGGACCGTGAAGAATTCCTCCTCCATTAGCGCATTGAACTCACGGCGAAGGCCCTCGCTGTTCTTGTGCGACGGAAACAGGGTGATCAGCTTGGTGATGGCGCTCTGGATCAGGTGAATGCTGGTCGATTCAAGCGGCTCGAGGAATCCGCTCGACAGTCCGACCGCCACGCAGTTGCGCTTCCAGCAGTCCTTGCGCCTGCCCGTGGCGAACCGCAGGCGACGCGGCTCGGCCAGAGCCGTGCCCTCCAACCGCGACATCAACGCGTCCTCGGCCTCCTGATGTGAGATGTGCGCCGAGGAATAGACGTAGCCGTTGCCCACCCGGTGTTGCAGCGGGATGCGCCACTGCCATCCGGCTTCGCGCGCCGTCGATCGCGTGTAAGGGGACAACGCCTCCTCCCGCACGCACGGGACGGCGACAGCGCTGTCACATGGAAGCCAGTTGCTCCAGTCCTCGTAGCCTGACTTCAACGCCTGCTCGATCAGAAGGCCGACGAAGCCGGTGCAATCGATGAAGAAGTCGCCTTCGACGACCCGCCCGTCGTTAAGCCTTACGCCCGTGATGTCGCCATCCGCCGCTTGCTGGACCTCGACCACCCGCCCTTCGCGCCTGACGACCCCCAGGCCCTCCGCAAAGCGGCGCAGGAAGCCCGCATAGAGCGCCGCATCGAAATGATAGGCGTAGCCCAGGCTGGACAACGGCGACTGCGGCCCACCCTGCGGGTGCACGAAACGGCCACGGCGCGCGGCCTGCCAAGCCATGGAGTAGGTTTCCAGCGGCTCCGACCCGCCTTCGGCGCAGGCTTTCAACCAGAAATGATGAAAGGCGATGCCTTCCATATCCAGCCCAAAGGCGCCGAAGGGATGGAAATAGCGCTCGCCCTCGCGTCGCCAGCCGTCGAACTCGATCCCCAGCTTGAAGGTGGCCTTCGTCTCGCGCAGGAAGTCCGCCTCGTCGATCCCCAGGCGCGCGTTGAACTTCAGGATCTCCGGGATCGTCGCCTCGCCGACGCCGATGATGCCGATCGCCTCGGACTCGATTAGCGCCACGGTCTTGCCGGCGCCCTCGAGCGCATGCGCCAGCGCCGCCGCCGCCATCCACCCCGCCGTGCCGCCCCCGACGATGACGATGCGATTTATGATTGAGCCGTCAGACAACGCCGATCTCCATCGAAAACAGGGCGCTCCGACCCAACGTCGCCGATAGCGTCATTCTCACGCGGCGGCGAGATAGTAAGCGGATCGTCGTTAGCCCATCAGTCGCCGCAGGAACCCCGGCTCCTTGTAGGTCGAGCGATTCATGACCACGCCGGCGATCTTGCCGCCCACCGCCTCGATCTCGTCGCGCAGGATGACCGGGGCATGGGCGGCCGTGCTTTCGGCCGCGATCACCAAGACCGTCATGTCCACGAAGGGCGCCAGGATGATCGCCATGTCGTTGCGGTCGGCGGCGGGCGCGTCGATGACGATGGTGTCGGCGTGGGGCCGCAGCGCCTCCCAGTAGCGGGGCTCTCCGACCGCCTCGACCCGGTGCCCGGACCGCAGCGCTTCCATGTGGAAATGCGTCACCCACAGGCGGCCGCCCAGACAGGAACGCGCGGTCAACAGCCGCGAATCCGGCACAGGCTTGCCGTCGCGCCCGGTCACGCGCGGCGTCACGGCGTAGAAGCTTGATCCGTCGGGCGAGCCTTGCGCGGCCTTGCCGACCTGACCGAAACGATCCGGCTCAGCCGACACCGCCTCCAACTGTCCCTGTTGCGCCAGATCGCCATCGATCAGCCAGACGGGCTTGCGCGCCCGCACCGCCGCCAGACGGGCGAACTCGCGCGCCACGGTCGAGACGCCCTCGCCGGTCGCAGCGGAGGCGAACTGGATCACGCGCGCGCGGTGCGCCGGCGCCGGTCCCAGCGCCGCCCAAAGGCCCGCCATTTCTGAAGTCAGGTCGACCATCGAATCGCCAAGGCGCTCCCTAAGCCCTCAGCCTAGCACGAGTTTCGCTAGGCCGCCTTGGCCGGCGCGACGGCCAGGACCGGCATATCCAGCGTGCGGCTGACCGAGGCCGGGGTCGTGAAGCCGCGACGCGTGAACACGCGCAACAACCCGACGCACAGGGCGGTGAAACCCGCGAACAGAAAGACCGCCGCCAGCAGTGGGATTTTCAGGCTCTTGCCCGTCGCCGGCGGCTGGGCGCGTTCGATGACGGTGACGTTGTCGGCGCCGGCGGCGACCAGGGCGTTGTCGGCGCGGCTCTGGGTCTCGCGCTGCTGGAACTCTCGGATGGAGGCGCTCAGCACCTCGCGATTGCCGGCCAGGGTCGTGTTCTCGGATTCCAGCGCGGTCAACCGCGCCTGCCGCGAACGGATGTCGGCCAGTTGCCGATCCAGGACCGCTAGACGCGCCGCCAGCGAGTCGCGCTCAGCCCGGGTGTTGATCCGCGTGGTTTCCAGCTCGGTCCAGACAGGGTTCGGCCCGGTGCGGACCTCCTTCGCCCCGACGGCCGTGCCGGTCGCGACATAGGCTTGCAGCTGATTGATCCGCGCCTCGATGTCCTTCACCGGCTGGGCGTCGGGCTGATAGCGCGACAACAGCTGCTCGCGCTCGGTGCGTAGTTGCAGCACCTGGTCCTGGGCCGAGATGTTCAGATCCTGCTGCAACGCCACCTCAGCCGGTGTTCCCGCCTGCTGCGCCACCAGGGTGTTCAGGCGCTGGGCGGTCTGGTTCAGCTGGCTTTGCGTCGACATCCGATCGGTGAAGACCGTCTGATAGGTCGCCGCCAGCGTCGCCTTGGCCGCCGTAAAGTCGCCGATGTCGTTCGACGCCAGGAAGGCCTCATAGGCCCGGTCGGCATTGCCGAGTTCATCCTCGAAGGCGATACGCTGGCTGGCGATGGCCGGCGTCTTGTCCTGGAAGACTTCGCGGCGATAGATCAGATATTGCTCGATGATTGTGTTCAGGACCCGAGCCGCCCGTTCGGGATCGTCGGCCTTGTAGGTCAGGTGGATGACCGCGCTGCCCGGCGCCGTGGCGACGCCCAAGCCGCCGCCGACGGCCTTCAGCGCGGCGGAACGCGCGGCCTGCGGACTGCCCTTGGGCGGCTCGCCCAGGATGGCGGCGGGGCCCAGGGCCTCGACCACCTTCTGGCGCACCGCGCTGGAGCCCAGGATGGCGGCTTCGGAGTTGGCGACCTCGTCACCCTGCGGCGCCTGCCCCCGCTCGGCCGTGCCGACGCGCGGCTGATAGACGTATTCCTGACCCACGCCTGCGAAGACCGAGCCGGTGGCGGTGTAGCTCTTCTTCAGCGTCATGGCGGCGGCGAACCCCAGCCCGAGAATCACCAAGAAGACGACGATCATCAGCAGCAGTTCGCGGAACAACAGGCCGATCACGTCCAGAACGCCGTAGCGCGGCCTTGTGGTGACGTGTGCGGTGGAGCGCATCGGGCGGGCCGTATCCCTTGAAAGGCGTGTAGTCCTCACCCTTCGCCCACCGGCGTTAACCGATGATTACCCATAACCGGCGACGTTGCCTGATATCCCTCGTCGAGGCCGACCGATTCCCATGCTGACCGATCGCCGCCTGTTTCTGCTGACCCTCGGTTCAGCCTCCATCGCCGCCTCGCTGGCGGCCTGCGGCGGCGCCAGCGGCGTTCCCGATCCCCGGCGCGCCGACCGGTCGCCCTACGACGAGCTCACCGGCCTGCCCTTCGCCCCCTGGACGGACCAGGAGCCGGAATATCTGCTGTATCCCGGCGACGAGATCGAGGTGGCGACGCCGACCGCCTCGGAGCTGACGCGCACGCTCAAGGTCGGTCCCGACGGCCGTATCGCCCTGCCCCTGATCGGATCGGTCATGGCGGCGGATCGCACCCTGCCCCAGCTTCAGCAGGTCGTCTCTGCGGCCTATGCGGCCCAGCTGGTGCGCCCTGTTGTCGAGGTCGCCCTACGTCAGGCCGGCCCGATCCGCGTTTGGGTCGACGGCGAGGTGCGCAACCCGGGCGTCTTCGAAATGATCGGCGATCTGGACGCCTATCAGGCGGTAATCCAAGCCGGTGGTTTCGCCGCGACGTCGCGTCAGGACAGCGTGGCCCTGATCCGTCGCGGTCCCGGCGGATCACGCATGATGCGTGTGGTGGACTTGCGTCCGCGTCGCGGCGAGGTCGTGCCCTTGCGGCGTGGCGACATCGTCTTCGTGCCGCGTTCGACGCTGGGCGAACTGGCGGCCTTCTTCACCCAGGTGCGCGCCGCCCTGCCCATCGGCTTCAGCTATTCGATCAACGGATCGAACGGCAACGGCTACGCCCAGTTCTAGATGGTCGTTTAGGCGACCAGCTGAACGACGCCCTGATCAATGTAGCGCCGCGCGGCCTTCTGGGCCTCGGCGATCTCCTCGCGTTCCATCTCCAGGCTCATCTCGCGGCGATAGACGCGCGCCTCGATTGAACCCTTCATGGCCGCCAGGTTGAAGATCATGTGGGCCGACACCCGGTCCATCGGGCAACCGCCCGATCCGGCCGAATACATCATGCCCAGTTTGAACAGGTCGTCGCCGGACATGTCCGGGGTCGGCAGCGGCAAACCGTCGTCGCTGGCCTGCAGGTCGTGCGCCATTTCTTGCGCGTTCATCACCGTATCTCCTGATCGGGCCCCATTCTGGACCCGCCTCTGAGACGCCATCAAATACCGGTGGTTTGAAGTTAAAGTTAACGGCGAAAGGGGCTGCCCGGACTTTTCAGTAAAGCAATAATGAATACTTCCAACGGGATTCAGACCTCGGAAATCTCTGATAAATCTCTTGTTCACGCCTCGCCGACGCGCCCGCGAGCGCTCCGCAAACCTGACGCGATCGTTCAGCGGGCATTCAGGCGCGAAATCCGACCTTGCTCATCATTAACGGGTCGGGTCGGCACATCCGTCGGCGGCCCAGAATGGAGCACGAAGATGAACCGCCTCACCAAGGCCGCCGTCGTCGCCCTCGCCCTGTCGACCACGGCCGTGCCGATGCTCGCCCAGGCCCAGGACCGCGACCGCCGCGAGTATCGTCAGGATCGCCGTGACGACCGACGCGACTTCCGCCAGGAACGCCGTGAAGATCGCCGCGATTGGCGCGACGGTCGCTATGACAGCCGCCAGGACTATCGTCGTGACCGCCGCGACGACCGCCGCGATTACTGGGCGGAACGCCGGGACGACCGTCGCGATTGGCGCAACGACCGCTGGGACCGCAACAACAGCAACTGGTGGCGCGGCCGCTCGGACTTCCGTGGCTACAACGGTCCGCGCTCGGGCTACTGGTATGCGCCCAGCTACGGCTACTACCGGGTCGAGCCGCGCTACAACGGCTATCGCTGGCGCACCGGCGGCTATCTGCCGGCGCAGTATCGCAGCTACTACGTCCGTGACCCCTATGTTTACGGCCTTCGCGAAGCCCCGCGCGGCTATCGTTACGTCCACGCCGGCAACGACATCCTGTTGATCGCTGTGGCCAGCGGTCTGATCGCCAGCGTCCTCTCGGGCGTCTATTAAGCCCCGTCATAACCGGACGATCGAACCCCGCAGGTCTTGCCTGCGGGGTTCTGCTTTTTCCGACAGCCCCTTGATTGCGAACAGTGTTCAGCCTGGGTTCATCGCCACGGATCGATGATCGCCTCAAGCCGCCGGAGACCCGGCGTGCAGGAACCAAAGACCATGAAACGCCTCCTGATGGCTTTCACCGCCATCGCCGCCGTCGCCGGCCCGCTTGCGGTCCCGATGCAAGCCCTCGCCCAGGAACAGGACCAGGCTCAGCAGGAACGGCCGCAGCGCGAAGGGCGCGCGCGCGGCATGAACCGGCCCGAGCGCCCGCAGATGGGTCGTGAAGACGGACCGCGCGAACCTCGCCCCGAACGTCCCAGCCGCCCCGCAAACGATACGCCTCGTCCCGAGCGCCCGTCGGGTGGCGAACGTCCCAATGCTGGCGGCCAACGTCCGGATCGTCCCGAAGGCGGATGGTCTCGGCCTGACCGCCCCAACACGGCCGGCCAGCGTCCCGACCGACCGGAAGGCGGCTGGAACCGCCCTGATCGCCCGAACACCGGCAGCCAGCGTCCGGATCGTCCCGAAGGCGGCTGGAACCGGCCCGATGGTCCGAACACAGGCGGCCAGCGTCCCGACCGCCCCGAAGGCGGTTGGAACCGGCCCGATCGTCCGAACACCGGCGGCCAGCGTCCCGACCGGCCCGAAGGCGGCTGGAACCGACCTGATCGTCCGAACACTGGCGGCCAGCGTCCCGACCGCCCCGAAGGCGGCTGGAACCGACCCGATCGGCCCGACCGCCCAAATGCTGGCGGTCAACGCCCCGACCGTCCCGGAAACGGCTGGAACCGTCCCAACCGTCCGGGCTCGGGCTGGAACAACGGTCGTGACCGCGACCGTCAGCACCGCGAGTTCCGCCAGCGCTTCAACGGCGATCAATGGCGGCGGGATTTCTATCGCAACCACCGCTCGGACTGGTGGCGCAATGATCGGCGCTTCAGGGGTTACAACGGCGTGCGCGTCGGCTTCTACTTCGCGCCGGGCTGGGGCTACTACAGCGTGCCGCGCTCCTACTGGGGTCGGTCGTGGTCGGTCGGCCAGTATCTGCCGGATGCCTTCTGGCGCTATCAGTTGAACGACTGGCGCACCTACGGCCTGGGCTATCCGCCCGAGGGCACGCGCTGGGTTTCCGTCGACAACACCCTGTACCTGATCGACGAATACGACGGCTATATTATCGACGTCATTCGTGACGCCTGGCGCTGGTAGCGGCCTGACGTTTTTGAACTTTCGCCCGACGGTCCCGCGCCGTCGGGCTTTTTTATTACTCCGCTTCGCTGAAGGACTACGAACCGTGACCCTCGCGCGACCTTGGCCTGATGCGACATCTTTTCAGGCATCACTCGATCGCCAGGTATTCGAAGCCCTCAGCTGCGCCACAAACGCCGCTTAGCCGAGATCAGCTTCAGCAATCAGCGCTTGAAACGACTTGAGACCCGCCGGACGAAAATCGGCCGCGATGCGCTCCGACGCTGGTCTTCGTCGCCATTCACGATGACGTCCGGAAGTGTTTCCGGATGGCGTTTCAACCGAAGGACATGTCCCGATGAAGATCGCACTGACCGCCTTGGCCGCCTCAATGCTGCTGGCCGGCGCCGCAACCGCCCAGCAAGCGCCCAGCGCGCCGCCTCCGCCGCCCCCGCCTGTCGATCATCAGACTCCGCACCACCCGGCCCCGCCGCCGGTCGATCCCGCCGTGCCTGCGCCCCCGGCGCCGCCTCCTGTCGATGAGTCTGCGCCGCCCCCGCCGCCTGCCCCGCCCGCTCCGCCAGCGCCGACCGACCCGGACGCCCCCGTCCCGCCTGCGCCTCCGGCTCCCCCTGCACCGCCGGCGCCGTCAGCCTAAACACAGAATTGAAAAGGCCCTGCGGAGCGATCCGCAGGGCCTTTGCTTTTCGTCCGACGCCTCGCCTTACAGGCCCAGCTTGGCCTTCAGGATGTCGTTGACCGCCGCCGGATTGGCCTTGCCGCCCGTGGCCTTCATGACCTGACCCACGAACCAGCCGATGGCCTGGGGCTTTTCAGCCACGGCCGCCGCCTTGTCCGGGTTCGCGGCGATGATTTCGTCCACGGCCTTTTCGATGGCGCCGGTGTCCGTGACCTGTTTCAGGCCGTGCTTCTCGACCACCTCGGCTGGCGAGCCTTCGCCGTTCCAGACGTGATCGAAAACCTCTTTGGCGATCTTGGACGAAATGACATTCGTCTCGATCAACTCCACCAGCTGCGCGACGTGCGCTGCCGGCAGCGTATTCTCGCTGAAGTCCTTGCCCTCGGCCGCCAGGCGCGCCGAAACCTCGTTGGTGACCCAGTTGGAGACCAGTTTGGCGTCCCGACCCTTGGCTGCGGCTTCGAAGTAGTCGGCCTTCGCCTGTTCCGAGATCAGCACGATGGCGTCGTATTGCGACAGGCCATAGTCGGCCATCAGACGCTTGCGCTTGTCGTCCGGCAGCTCGGGCAGTGACGCCTTGATCTCGGCGATCCAGGCCTCTTCCAGGTCCAGCGGCAGCAGGTCGGGATCGGGGAAGTAGCGATAGTCCTGCGCCTCCTCCTTGGACCGCATCGAGCGCGTCTCGCCGGCTGTCGGGTCGTACAGGCGCGTCTCCTGGGTGATCGAACCGCCGTCCTCCAGAATTTCGATCTGGCGGCGCGCCTCATACTGGATCGCCTGAGAAATGAAGCGGAAGCTGTTGACGTTCTTGATCTCGCAGCGCGTCCCCAGATAGCTGAAGTCGCCCGTCTCTTTGAACTTGTCGTAGTTTCCGGCCCGGCAAACCGACACGTTCACATCGGCCCGCAGATTGCCCTTCTCCATGTCGCCGTCGCAGGTGCCCAGATAGATCAGGATGGTCCGGATCTTCTTCACATAGGCCACCGCCTCGTCCGGCGTGCGCAGGTCGGGACGCGAGACGATCTCCATCAGCGCCGTGCCGGCTCGGTTCAGGTCGACGTAGCTTTCGGTCGGCGACAGGTCGTGGATCAGCTTGCCCGCATCCTGCTCCAGGTGCAGCCGCTCGATGCCGACGTTGAAGAAGCTGCCGTCCTCGGCCTCCACCTCGACCACGCCTTCCCCCACGATGGGATAATAGAGCTGGCTGATCTGATAGCCGGTCGGCAGGTCGGGATAGAAGTAGTTCTTGCGGTCGAACTGGCTGCGGCGGTTGATCTGCGCGCGCAGGCCCAGACCCGTCTTCACCGCCTGTTCGACGCAGTGTTTGTTCAGCGTCGGCAGCATGCCGGGAAAGCCCGCATCGACCAGCGACACCTGCTCGTTCGGTCCCGCGCCGAAGCCGACGGCCGCGCCCGAAAACAGCTTGGCCTTCGACGCCACCTGGGCGTGGATTTCCAGGCCCATGACGATTTCCCAATCGCCGGTGCGGCCTTTGATGGTTTTGGCGGACGCGTTCGTGGTGTCGGTCATTGTAATACTTAAGCTCCATCAGCCGGAAAGTTCATCTGAGACGCCGCGCCCGCGCGGCGGAAGAAGAGGTTCTGCCTCTCGAACAAAGTTGCAACACTCGCTCCACAGCTTATTCGCGATTTCGGACAGCGGAATGATTCTGCCTTCGGCGATTATCGACACGCGATGGGCGTCGTCCGCATGGAACTCTCTGATGAGTTTTAGCGGAGCATCAAGGGACGATTGCGTCAGCTTCAAGTGTTTAAAACTATTGGCGACATCTCGACAGATGCGTCATTCTAATGTCCCTTCAAAACGCGCCTTCCAGAGGGCAAATGCTTCTGGCGTGTATGCTTCCAGCCAGTCTCTTAGCGAGAAAAAACACAGGAAAAAGAACAGATAGGCATCGAGCGTATCGTAAGATTTTTCTTCCGGTTTGTACGTCGCTTTCAGCTTCACCCGCTGTCGACTTGTTCTCGTCAACTGTGACCAGAAACCCAAAGTAGAATGAAGGCTCGGGGTTTCAGGAAACCTCGGATGGTCGTCCGTCACCTCACCACCACTTGCCCGGCTTGGCCGTGAAGCCCGCCGCCCGTTCCAGCGCGGCGCCGACCTGGAAGACCGTCGCCTCGTCCAGCGCCTTGCCGATGACCTGCAGACCCAGCGGCAGACCGCCGGCGTCCACGCCCGCCGGCACCGAAATGCCCGGTAGGCCGGCCAGGTTGGTCGTCACCGTGAAGACGTCGTTCAGATACATGGTCAGCGGGTCGATCTGCTTGTCGCCCAGCGCGAACGCAGCCGACGGCGTCGACGGCGTCAGGATGGCGTCCACCTGGCCCCAGACGTTGTCGAAGTCCTCGGCGATGCGGCGACGCACCTTCAGCGCCTTGACGTAGTAGGCGTCGTAGAAGCCGGCCGACAGCACATAGGCGCCGATGGTCAGGCGACGCTGGACTTCCTTTCCGAAGCCCTCGGCGCGCGAGGTCGCGTACAGGTCGTCCAGCGACTTGAAGTCCTCCGCCCGATGCCCGAACCGCATCCCGTCGTAGCGAGCCAGGTTCGACGAGGCCTCGGCAGGCGCCACGATATAGTAGGTCGGCAGGGCGTATTTGGTGTGCGGCAGGCTGATCTCGACGATCTCACAGCCGGCGTCCTTCAGCCAGGCCACGCCTTGATCCCACAGGGCCTGGATCTCGGCCGGCATTCCGTCCACGACATATTCGCGCGGCACGCCGATGCGCAGACCCTTGACCGACTTGCCGACCGACTGGGTCCAGTCGGGCGTGGCGATGTCCAGACTGGTCGAATCCTTGGCGTCGAACGAGCACATGGATTGCAGCAGCAGGGCCGCGTCCTCGACCGTCTTGGTGATCGGCCCGGCCTGGTCCAGCGACGAGGCAAAGGCCACCATGCCGAAGCGGCTGGCGCGGCCATAGGTGGGCTTGATCCCGACCGTGCCGGTGAAGGCGGCGGGCTGGCGGATCGAACCGCCGGTGTCCGATGCGGTGGCGGCCAGGCACAGGTCGGCCGCCACGGCCGAGGCGGAACCGCCTGACGATCCGCCCGGCGTCAGATCTGCGTTGGAGCCGGTCGACTTCCACGGGTTCTTCACCGGGCCAAAGGCCGAGGTCTCGTTGGACGAGCCCATGGCGAACTCGTCCATGTTCAGCTTGCCCAGCATGACCGCCCCATCGCGCCAGAGATTGGCGGTCACGGTCGATTCATAGGGCGGCACGAAGCCGCGCAGCATGTTGGACCCGGCCGTGGTCTGCACGCCCTCGGTGCAGAACAGGTCCTTGATCCCCAGCGGCGCGCCTTCCAGCGCCCCGCCCTGGCCGGAGGCGATGCGGGCGTCGGACGCGCGGGCCATGTCCATGGCCTTGTCCGCCGTCACCTCGACATAGGCGTTCAGCGTGGGGTTCGCGGCTTCGATATTGGTCAGGAAGGCTTGGGTGATTTCGGCCGAGGTGAAGTCCTTGGCCTTCAGCCCATCGACGGCGCCCTTCAGGGTCAGTTTGGTCAGGTCGCTCATGACTATTCGACCACCTTGGGCACGACGAAGAAGCCGTCCGCCGACTTGGGCGCATTCGACAGCACCGCATCGACCTTGGCGCCGTCGGTGACGACGTCGTCGCGCAGGCGCAGCGGCTGGGCGACGTTCGAGGTCATCGGCTCCACGCCTTCGACATCCACCTGATCCAACTGCTCGATCCAGGCCAGGATGCCGTTCAGCTCCTTCGCCAGCGGCTCCAGTCGGTCCTCGGGGGTCTTGATGCGGGCGAGATGCGCAACCTTGCGCACCGTCGCAGCGTCGATGGCCATGCGGCCCTCCAACACACAAAATGAAAACGAAGCGGTCGGATTAGCCGCCCGCACTGGGATTCACAAGGATCAGCCGCCCCTCGTCAGGCTTGATCTCACTGCGACGTGCTGACGGACACCGCGTCCGGCGGCGTCTCGCCGCTTGAGGGGAAGTCGATCTGCACCGTGCGCTCCACCTTCAGGATGTCGCCGTTCGCCCCCGCCGTATCCTGACGCACCGCCAGGACCACGCGCCCAGCCCTCGCCTCGACGACCTTCCATTCGGCGTAGTCGCCCAAAGGATAGGCGCGCCAGCCCTCGGCCGGGCCGCCGAACAGGGCGAAATAGGTCACCAGACCATTCACCGCCGGGTCGCCTCCCGACAGACTGAAGACCTTGGCGTTCTGGTCCGGCAGGGCCTGCAACTGCGACACGTCGGCCGCCGTGCCGATCTCTTCGCGTGCAGCAGCCGCGCGCCGTTCGGCAGGCCCCACCGACTTGGTGATCGGTGGCGTGGCCGCACGCGTGATCGCGCTCGGCGTCGGCGCGGCTGCCGCGGTCTGAGTATCCTGCGCGGTCTGGCTCTTCTCCGGCGCATCGGACTGTCCGCACCCACTCAGCACAAGCCCAAAAGCCGTCATCGCCGCTGTCGCCGTGCGCATGTCATCGTCCTTCCTGTCGATCGTCGTCACCATCGCCTTTGACTTCGGCCCGCGCCAGTCCTAACCGCAGGCCGTGCCCGTCCTCGACCTCCTCGATCTGCCCGCCGCTTGCCCGCCCGACACGCCGTGGATGGGGTTGGATCTGGGTGAGAAGACCATCGGCGTCGCCGTGTCAGATTCCACGCGGCTGATCGCCTCGCCGCTGGAGCTGATCCGCAAGTCCAAGTTCACGCAGGAAGCCGAACACCTGTTCAAGCTGATGGCGCATCGCAAGGTTTCGGCCCTGGTCATCGGCCTGCCCGCCAATATGGACGGCACTGAAGGCCCGCGCGCCCAGTCGTGCCGCGCCTTCGCCCGCAATCTGCAGCGGCTGCGGCCCGTCAACATCGCCTTCTGGGACGAGCGGCTGTCCACCAGCGCCGTCGAGCGCTTCCTGATTGAGGATCTGGACCTGAACCGCAAACGCCGCGCCCAGGTCGTGGACCGCACCGCCGCCGCCTGGATTTTGCAAGGGGCGCTGGACCGGGTTCGGGATCAGGCGACCTGGGTTTGACGGCCCTGATCGCCGGCGTCCTGCCGGTCTTTCTGATGATCGCCCTGGGCTACGGCTTGCGAAAGTCCGGCTTCCTGCCTGACGAGGCCTGGCGGCCGATCGAGAAGCTGTCGATCAATATCTTCTATCCCAGCTTCCTGATCCCCGCGATCTGGCACGCCGACCTCGCCGGCGGCGGCGCGACCGTGGCGGGTGCTGCGGCGGTGGGCGCGACCCTGATCGTGGCGGCCGCGACCCTGGCGTCCAAGCCCCTGATTACCCTGGACGGCCCGGCTTACACCAGCGTCTTTCAGGGCGTGATCCGTTGGAACAGCTTCGTCTTCGTGCCGGTGATCCAGTCGGTCTATGGTTCGGAAGGCACGGCGCTGGCCGCGGTCGCCATCGCCTTCATCATTCCCGTCACCAACATCGCCTGCGTCGCCGTGCTGGCGAAATGGGGTTCGCTGCGGCGCGAGCCGTCGGTCGTCGGCCTGATCAAGTCGATGCTGGCCAATCCGATCCTGCTGGCCTGCCTACTCGGCCTGGCGCTTAACCTGTTGCGCGTGCCGCTGATCCCTGGCCTGTCGGATGCGATGGACCTGCTGGGCGCCGCCGCCCTGCCCTTGGGCCTGATCGTCGCCGGGGCGGGTCTGTCCTTCGCCGAGGTCAAACGCCGCCGCACCACCATCGCCGCTGTCAGCCTGGTCAAGCTGGGCGTCATGCCGCCGCTTATGTGGTTCATCGCCTGGGCCCTGGGCGGCGACAGCCTGGCGCAGGGCATCGCCTTGATCTGCGGCGCCGCGCCCGGCTCGGCCGCCTCCTACATCTTGGCGCGTCAAATGGGCGGCGACGCGCCCCTGATCGCCGGCGTCATCGCCCTGACCACCGTGGGCAGCGCCGTGGTCATCCCTATCCTGCTGGCCCTGTTCCACTTCACCTGACTGGCGTTCAGGGCGAGTCACGCCTATAGCCGCGTCTCGATGACCCAGCCCGCTCAAGTCACCGATCAGACCATCCGCGACCGGCTGGTTCCGTTCCCCAAACCGCACTTCCTGGCCGCATCGGACCTCGATCCGTATGTGACGCCGCAGTTGCTGGACCTGGGCGACGCCTTCGTCGATTTCAATCGTCAGTCGTCCAAGGCCCTGGACCTGCTGCACGGGCGCACGGTCGTGAACCTGTTCTTCGAGAACTCGACCCGAACCTCCTCCTCTTTCGAGATCGCCGCCAAGCGGCTGGGCGCCGACGTCGTCACCATGCCGGTCGCCGCCTCCTCGGTGAAGAAGGGCGAGACCCTGATCGACACGGCGGTCACCCTTAACGCCATGAAGCCCGACATCCTGGTGATCCGCCACTCGGCCTCGGGCGCGGCCGAACTGCTGAGCCAGAAGGTCGGCTGCGCCGTCGTCAACGCCGGGGACGGCCGCCACGAACACCCGACCCAGGCCTTGCTGGATTTGCTGTCCATGCGCCGCGCATTCGGCGATGTGACCAGCCTGACCGTCGCCATCTGTGGCGACATCACTCACAGCCGCGTGGCGCGCTCCAACGTCGCCCTGTTGCAGATGATGGGGGCGCGCGTCCGCCTGATCGGACCGCCAACCCTTGTGCCCGGCGACGCCGACCGCTGGGGCTGTGAGGTCTTCCATGACATGCGCGAGGGCCTGAAAGGCTGCGACGTGGTCATGATGCTGCGGCTTCAGCTGGAGCGGATGGCCGGCGCCCTGGTCCCCTCGACGCGCGAATATTTCCGCTTCTGGGGCCTGGATCGCGAGAAGCTGGCCTGGGCCAATCCCGGCGCCCGGGTCATGCATCCTGGGCCCATGAACCGCGGCGTCGAGATCGATTCCGACGTGGCCGACGACCTGGACGTCTCGCTGATCCAGGATCAGGTCGAGATGGGCGTCGCCGCCCGTATGGCCGTGTTGGCCTCCCTCTCCGCCCGTTGGGGAGACGCTCGATGACCACCATCGCCATCATCAACGCCCGTCTGCTTGACCCCGGTACGGACTACGACGGCCCCGGCGGCCTGCTGATCCAAGACGGTCGCATCAGCCGCGTGATCCACGGCCCGACGCCGGACCTGGCGGCGGATCAGATCATCGACGCCGACGGGCTGTGCCTCGCGCCCGGCCTGATCGACATTCGTGTCAAGACCGGCGAACCCGGCGCCGAGCCCAAGGAGACGCTGAAGTCCGCCAGCCTGGCCGCCGCCGCTGGGGGCGTGACCACCATCGTGGTCCAACCCGACACCGATCCCGCCGTCGACGACCCGGCCATGATCGACTTCATCCAGCGGCGCGGCGCGGCCCTGAACCTCGTCAACGTCCGCGCCGCCGGCGCCGCGACCAAGGCTCTGGACGGCCAGCGCATGGCCGAGATCGGCCTGATGGACGAGGCCGGCGCCCTTTATTTCACCGACGGCGACAAGGTCATCGTCAACAGCCGGACCCTGCAACGGGTGATGAGCTACGCCGCCGCCTTCAACGCCCTGATCGCGTGCCGCCCGGCCGACCCCTGGCTGACGGAAGGCGCGGTCGCCGCCTCCGGCGAACTGGCCACGCGCCTGGGCCTGTCCGGCAGCCCCGCCATCGCCGAGCGGATCGGGCTGGAGCGCGACCTGGCCCTGGTCGAACAGACCGGCGCGCGGTTCCTGGTGGATCAGATTTCGACCGAGGGCGCCTTGGACACCCTGGCCCGCGCCCGCGCCAAGGGGCTGGAGGTCGCCGTCAGCGTCTCGATCAACCACCTGTGCTTCAACGAGGTGGACATCGGCGATTACCGCACCTTCTACCTGCTGGACCCGCCGCTGCGCTCGGAGGCCGACCGCCAGGCCCTGATCGAAGCCGTGCGCGAAGGCCTGATCGACGTCATCACCTCCGCACACGCCCCCGCCCCAGCCGAGGACAAGCGCCGGCCCTTCGCCGAGGCCGCGCCCGGCGCCATCGGCTTGGAGACCCTGCTGCCCGCCGCCCTGACCCTGCATCACGAAGACGGTCTGGACCTGCTCGACGTCCTGCGTCCCTTGACCCAAGGCCCCGCCGCCCTGCTCGGCCTCGACGCGGGCGTCCTGGCCGAGGGCGCGCCGGCCGACGTCATCCTGTTCGACGCCGGGGCCCCCGTCATCATCGACGCCGACGCCCTTCACTCCAAATCCAAGAACTCACCCTTCGACGGCCGCCGGCTTCAGGGCAAGCTGATCGGAACCTGGGTGGGCGGTCGCAAGGTCTTCTAAGGCACAGATCAGCGCGGCCGCGCGCACGTCGCGGCCTTGGCCACCTCGGCGCCCAGCACCGATTTGACGGCCAGCGGCGTATCGGTGGCGATCACGGTGACGCCCTGGCGCACCAGATCGCGGTATTCCGATACGTCCCCGTCGGCGGCGTAGCGGTCGTCACGGCGCACGCCCTCGGCGCCCAGTGTGCCGAACTGAACCTCGACGCCGGCCTCGCGCAGGGCGCGCCAAAGCGCAGGACGCTCCTCGCGCGTGCCGGTCCAGGCCAGGATCTGCGCCGGGTTCAGCCCGCTCAGATCCTCCACACCGCTTAGCCCGGCTGAGATCATCATCTCCGGCGCCATGGCCGCCACCGCCCGCGCATCGGCGTCATTATAGGTGATCAGGATCACCCGGTTTCCGGCCCGTGACCGTCGCACCTGATCGATCACCGCCCGCGCCAGATCGACGGTGGTCTCGCCGTCGGCGGGCTTCAGGTCGATGCTGGCGATGGCCCCCACGCGTCCGGCGGCGTCCAGCGCCTCGCCCAGCGTCGGCGGCGCGGCGCGCGTCAGGGCGCCGTCCGACGCCTTCAGCCGCGCCTGTTTCACCTGGGCCAGCGTCAGGTCCGCGACCCGCCCGCGCCCCGTGGTCGTCCGGTCCATGGTGTCGTCGTGCATCAGAACCAATTGCCGGTCCTTGGTCAGGACGGCGTCCAGTTCCAGGATCGCATTGGGGATCGCTCGGCCTGTCGCCTCGATGGCGGCGATGGAATTCTCGGGCTGGTCCAGCGCTGAAACCGCCCGGTGCGCCGAGATCGCCACGCCGCCGTCCCGCACGCAGTCGAAATAGGACGCCATCGCCGGCCCCGATGACGGCGCAGGCGCCATCGGCGGCGCACCCACGCAACCTGTCGTCGAAAGCAGCAGCAGGGTCGCAGCGGCGGCGGAAATACGGGTCATGGATCGGCTCCGGAAAGACGCGCGGACCAAACGCTGCGCCGATCATCGGGTCAAGAGGTCGGATCGCCCTTGCTCCCGGCCGCCCCGCGACGCATTTTGCCGCAACGACACGCGGGGAGCGAATCAACGTGCAGGATCTAGTGGCCCCGGCTCTCGGGACCTTGGCGCTGGTGGCGCTGGGCGGCTATCTGCTCGGCTCGATTCCGTTCGGCGTGGTGATCACGCGTGCAGCCGGCGCCGGCGACGTGCGCAACATCGGCTCGGGCAATATCGGCGCGACAAACGTCCTGCGCACCGGCCGCAAGGATTTGGCCCTGGCCACCCTGCTGCTGGACGCCGGCAAGGGCGCGGTCGCCCTGCTGATCGCCCGTCATCTGTTCAGCAGCGAACTGGCCGGCGCCATCGCCGGCGGCGCGGCCTTCCTGGGCCACCTGTTTCCCGTCTGGCTGGGCTTCAAGGGCGGCAAGGGCGTCGCCACCTTCTACGGCCTGCTGCTGGCCGCCGCCTGGCCGCTGGGCCTGATGGCGGGCGCGGTCTGGCTGCTCTGCGCCTTCCTGTTCCGCTATTCGTCGCTGGCGGCGCTCATCTCATCAGCGACCGCGCCTCTGCTGGCGCTTCTGCCGCTCGCCGTCGTCGGCCTGCCGGTCAGCCTTCCCATCCTCGCCCTGACCGTCTTCGCCGCCGTTCTGATCTGGGTTCGACATCACCAGAACATCGCCCGGCTGCTGAAGGGCGAGGAACCGCGCATCGGGGCCAAGAAGGCGTGAGCCTGGACCCGGCCGAACGCTTCGCCCGGCTGCGGCTCGCCCGCACCGACCGCATCGGCCCCGTCGCCTTCGCTCAACTGATCGGCCGCTACGGCTCGGCCCTCAGTGCGCTGGACGCCCTGCCCGATCTGGTGCGCAAATCCGGCTCCGCCTCCGTTCCGCCCCCCGTAGAGACGGTCGAACGCGAGATCGCCGCCGGCGAGGCCATCGGCGCCCGCCTGCTGGTGCTGGGCGATCCCGACTATCCCGAGATGCTGGCCGCGCTCGATCCGCCGCCGCCGATCCTGTGGACGCGCGGCCGCGTCGATCTGCTGAACCAGCCCTCGGTCGCCGTCGTCGGCGCCCGCATCGCCTCGGCGGGCGGTCAGCGGATCGCACGCGGTTTGGCGCAGCAACTCGGTCAGGCCGGTCATGTCGTCGTCTCGGGCATGGCGCGCGGTATCGACGCCGCCGCCCACGAAGGCGCCCTGGCGACCGGGACTGTCGCGGTCCTGGGCGGTGGAGTGAACGACATCTATCCGTCAGAACACGCCGACCTCTACGCCCGCCTGACCGAACAAGGCTGCGTCGTGTCCGAAAGCCCGGTCGGCGCTCGCGCCCAGGCGCGCGACTTCCCACGCCGCAACCGCATCATCTCGGGCCTGTCGCGCGGCGTCGTGGTGGTGGAGGCCGAGGTCCGGTCCGGTTCCCTGATCACCGCCCGTCTCGCCGCCGAACAGGGCCGCGATGTGTTCGCCGTACCCGGATCGCCTCTGGATCCCCGCGCGCGCGGGCCGAACGAACTGCTGCGTCAGGGAGCCATCCTGTGCGAGGGGATCGAGGATATTGACCGCGCCTTCAACACCCTGCGAACCCTGCGCGAGCCGCCTGCCGATCCGATGCGATTCGACGGCGATATCGACGACGCCTTCCTCGACCGCGTGGCCGCACTGCTGTCGCCGACCCCGACGCCGCGCGACGAGATCGCCCGCGCCCTGAATGCCCCGGTGTCCCAGGTAGCCGCCGCTCTGCTGGAGCTTAGCCTGACCGGCCGCGCCGACCTCCTGCCCGGCGGCTTGGCTTCGCTCTAGGCTGGCGGATGTCCTGCAACGCTCGCCGCCTGTTCCAGCAAGCCGGCCAGGCGCACGTCGCCCTCGTCTCGCGCCAGCCGCGCCATTTCCAGCGCCATGGCGCCGATATATTCCCGCGTCGGAAAGGCCGCCGCTTCGATATGCGCCTGGCGATCCGTTTCGCAGGCCGATTGAGGTTGCGCCGTCGCCATGATCGTCTCCGTTGCCAGGACCACAATCTAACCGGGCCACACTAAAACACAACTACCCTAGGGTGTAAGACGACAGGTGCGATTGACTCACGGCTCCGCTCCAACCACGTTCGCGCCCCTTCCCGAGACCGGACCGTTATGAACCTCGTCATCGTCGAGAGCCCCGCAAAGGCCAAGACCATCAATAAGTATCTGGGCTCGGACTATGAGGTCCTGGCCTCGTACGGCCACGTCCGCGATCTGCCGTCCA
The DNA here is from genome assembly GCF_001592205.1 of Brevundimonas vesicularis NBRC 12165. Classification (GTDB taxonomy): domain Bacteria; phylum Pseudomonadota; class Alphaproteobacteria; order Caulobacterales; family Caulobacteraceae; genus Brevundimonas; species Brevundimonas vesicularis. Next base: position 98,051 of record NZ_BCWM01000009.1, read on the forward strand.
AGGATGGCTCGGTCCTGCCCGACGACGACTTCTCCATGCATTGGGAGGCCGACGCCAAGGGCGCCAAACGCCTGTCCGAAATCGCCGAGGCCGCCAAGCGCGCCGACCGCGTCATCCTGGCGACCGACCCCGACCGCGAAGGGGAAGCCATCAGCTGGCACGTGCTGGAAGTGCTGAACAAGAAGAAGGCGCTGAAGGACACCCACGTCGAACGCGTCACCTTCAACGCCATCACCAAGTCCGCCGTGCTCGAGGCCATGGCCAATCCGCGTCAGATCGACATGGAGCTGGTCGAGGCCTATCTGGCCCGCCGCGCGCTGGACTACCTCGTTGGCTTCACCCTCTCGCCGGTCCTGTGGCGCAAGCTGCCGGGCGCGCGTTCGGCCGGCCGGGTCCAATCCGTGGCGCTGCGCATCGTCGTCGATCGCGAGATGGAGATCGAGAAGTTCAAGGCTCAGGAATACTGGTCCATCGAGGCCGACCTGAACGCCGACAGCCCGCCCTTTACCGCGCGCCTGGTCAAGCACGCCGGCAAGCGCATCCAGCGTCTGGACATCAAGGACGAGGCCACGGCTTCCGCCGCCCGCGCGGCCATCGCCGCCGGCGACTTCACCATCAATGCGGTCGAGAAGAAGCCCGTCCGCCGCAATCCGGCCCCGCCCTTCACCACCTCGACCCTGCAACAGGAGGCGGCGCGCAAGCTCGGCTTCTCGGCCCAACGCACCATGCAGGCGGCGCAGAAATTGTATGAGGGAGTCGACGAGACCGGCGGCCTGATCACCTATATGCGGACCGACGGTGTCCAGACCACGCCCGAGGGCATCGCCCAGGCGCGCGAGGTCATCAGCCAGGCGTTCGGCCCGGCCTTCGTCCCGCAAGAAGCGCGCTATTACAAGACCAAGGCCAAGAATGCTCAGGAAGCGCACGAAGCCATCCGGCCGACCAACATCGCCCGCCATCCCGATAGTCTGCGCCTCGAATCCGATCTTCAGCGCCTGTATGAACTGATCTGGAAGCGGATGGTCGCCTCGCAGATGGAGGCGGCCCGGATGGACCGCACCACCGTCGACATTGAGACCGCCGACGGCCAGACGGGTCTGCGCGCCACCGGCCAGGTCGTCACCTTCGACGGCTTCCTCGCCGTCTATGAGGAAGGCCGCGACGAAAAGCAGAAGGGCGCCGAAGACGACGAGAGCGACGACACCAGCCGCCTTCCCGCCCTCAAGGAAGGCGCCAAGGCCAAGGTCGACGCCATCCGCACCGATCAGCATTTCACCGAACCGCCTCCGCGCTATTCGGAAGCCACCCTGGTCAAGAAGCTGGAAGAGCTGGGCATCGGCCGCCCCTCGACCTACGCCTCGACCCTGTCGACCCTGCGCGACCGCGAATACGTCCGCGTCGACAAGAACCGCTTCTATCCCGAGGATAAGGGACGGCTGGTCACGGCCTTCCTGGAGCAGTTCTTCAGGAAGTGGGTCGAGTACGACTTCACCGCCGCGCTGGAGACCCAGCTCGATGAGGTCTCGGCCGGCCAGCTGGACTGGAAGGTGCTGCTGCGTAACTTCTGGCAGGACTTCCACGCCGCGACGCAAGCCGCCGGCGAGCTGCGCACCACGGCGATCCTGGACGCCCTTAACGAAAGCCTCGGCGCCCACATCTTCCCGGACAAGGGGGATGGGACCGATCCGCGCGAGTGCCCCCTGTGCCACCAGGGCCAGCTCAGCCTGAAGACCAGCCGTTTCGGCGCCTTCATCGGCTGCGACCGCTATCCCGAGTGCAAATACACCCGCCCCGTCGCCAGCCCGTCGGCTGAGGACGGCTCGGCCGAGAGCGGCGACCGCGAACTGGGCGTCGATCCGGAAACGGGCCAGCCGGTCCAGCTGAAGATCGGCCGTTTTGGCCCCTACGTCGAAATCACGCCGCCCGAGGGCGACAAGCCCAAACGCTCGTCCCTGCCCAAGGGCTGGTCACCGGCCTCCCTGACGCTGGACCAGGCGCTGCGCCTGCTGGCCCTGCCGCGCGAGGTCGGGGTCCACCCCGAGGACGGCAAGATGATCACGGCGGGCCTGGGTCGTTACGGACCCTTCGTCCTGCACGCCGGCACCTACGCCAATGTCTCGGACATCGACGAGGTGTTCGAGGTCGGCCTGAACCGCGCCGTGGCCCTGCTGGCCGAGAAGCGCGCCGGTCGTCCCGGTCGTGGCGCCGCCACGGCCCCGCTCAAGGACCTGGGGGCCCACCCGGAAACGGGCGAGCCGATCCACGTTATGGCCGGTCGCTTTGGGCCCTACGTCAAGTCCGGCAAGATCAACGCCACCCTGCCGAAGGGCACGGCGCCCGAAGACCTGACCCTGGAAGACGCCCTGCCGCTTCTCGCCGCCAAGGCCGGCGCCGCGCCCAAGAAGAAAGCGCCCGCCAAGAAGGCCGCCGCCCCGAAAAAGGCCGCCGCCAAGAAACCGGCCGCCAAGAAGGCTCCGGCGAAGAAGGCCGCCAAGTCCAAGACCGAAGACTGACGTTCAACGTCTCCTCCCCGTGGCGTAGGGAGGAGACGAAGCCTCATGGCGCGAATCCCCCCCGCGCCCTATCTTCGCCTGCTCATGCCCATCCGCCGCCTTTCCCCCGAAACCGTCAACCGCATCGCCGCCGGCGAGGTGGTCGAGCGGCCGGCCAGCGCCATCAAGGAACTGGTGGAGAACGCCCTGGACGCCGGCGGCCGCAATATCGAGATCCAGGCCGACGGCGGCGGCCTGTCGCGCATCCTGATCGCCGACGACGGAAAGGGCATTCCCAGGGCGGAACTGCCGCTGGCCATCGAACGCCACGCCACATCCAAGCTTGAGCCTGACGACGCCGGCGACGTGGACCTGCTGCGCATCCACACCCTGGGCTTCCGGGGCGAGGCTCTTCCCTCCATCGGCTCGGTCGCCCGCCTGTCGATCACCACCCGCTCGCGTGACGCGACCGACGCCTGGGCCATCACGGTCGAGGGCGGCGAGACCCGGCCCTTGGCCCCCGCCCCCTTCCCCGGCCCGCACGGCGCGCGGGTCGAGGTGCGCGACCTCTTCTACGCCACCCCCGCCCGGCTCAAGTTCATGAAGTCCGAGCGGTCCGAGGCCATGGCCATCTCCGAAGAGATCAAGCGCCAGGCCATGGCGCACGAGGCCGTCGCCTTCACCCTGTCGCTGGACGGCAAGGTCACCCTGCGCCTGCCCGCCGAACATCCGGGCGACGAAGGCCGTCTAAAGCGGCTGTCCGCCCTGCTGGGCCGCGACTTCGAGGCCAACGCCCTGTTGATCGATCAGGAGCGCGACGGCGTGCGCCTGTCGGGATACGCCGGCCTGCCCACCTATTCGCGCGGCAATGCGGCGCATCAGTATCTGTTCGTCAACGGCCGCCCGGTGAAGGACCGGCTGCTGCAAGGGGCCCTGCGCGGCGCCTACGCCGACTTCCTGGCGCGCGACCGGCATCCGGCCGCCGTCCTCTTCCTCGACATCGACCCACTCTATGTCGACGTCAACGTCCACCCGGCCAAGGCCGAGGTCCGGTTCCGCGATCCGGCGCTGGTGCGCGGGCTGATCGTCGGCGCCCTGCGGCACGCGCTCCACGCCGCCGGCCACCGCGCCAGCACGACCGTCGCCGCCGACGCCCTGTCCGGCTTCCAGCCCCACACCGGCGTCGCATCCGGCCCCGCCTACAGCCCCGGCGCCCCGTCGGCGCAAGGCTTCAGCGGCTGGACCGGCTGGTCCCAGCCCGCCGCCGCCGCCCAGATCCTGCCCGGCCTCAACGAACGCAGCGCCCGCGTCGAACCGTCATGGGACGGCCCCTCATGGCCGTCGCAACCCGCCCAAGACAGCGACCTCGCCACTCACCACTCGCCACTCGCCACTCAGCCGCACGACCCCCTCGACTACCCCCTGGGCGCCGCGCGGGGTCAGCTCCACGCCAACTATATCGTCGCCCAGACCCGCGATGGCCTGGTCATCGTCGATCAGCATGCGGCGCATGAACGGCTGGTCTATGAGCGGATGAAGGCCCAGATGGCCGAGGGGGCCGTGACCCGTCAGGCCTTGCTGACGCCCGAGGTGGTCGATCTGGACCCCGCCGAGGCCGAGCGCGTCGCGGGGCGGGCCGAGGAACTGGCCGAGATGGGCCTCATCGTCGAGGCCTTCGGCGCCGGCGCCGTCCTGGTGCGCGAGACCCCGGCCATGCTGGGCGACACGGACGTTCAGGGCCTGATCCGCGACATCGCCGACGATCTGTCCGAACACGGCCAGGCCCTGTCGCTCAAGGAACGCCTCGCCGCCATCTGCGGCACCATGGCCTGCCACGGCAGCGTCCGCTCAGGCCGCGTCCTCTCGGCGCCGGAGATGAACGCCCTGCTGCGCCAAATGGAAGCCACCCCCCACTCCGGCCAATGCAACCACGGCCGTCCGACCTATGTGGAGCTGAAGCTGCACGATCTGGAGAAGCTGTTCGGGCGGCGGTGAAGCGAATTTGGTTAAGAGAAGCGGGCTACCGCTTCCATGAGGTTGGCATAATTTGCAGGATGAGATAAATCGTGAGCGCTTTTATTGAAAATGTAATTGCTCAACGATCTGGCCACTCGGTTCCCACTATTAATGAGATGCATCATTTCATTTTGACTTGATCCGACTATTTTTGTTGCCTGAGTGAAATAAGATTCTGGACTCATTTCGTCATATTTATTGTCATAATCTTCAGAATAAAGAATATAATTCCAATTTGGAACAGGACCTACTGTCAGTTGCCTGGGGTTTAAGTGGAGCGATTTTGCAATCACGTGCGGCATTAGAACCGGCATAAACAGTTCATTGGGCGCAGTCACAGCAAGGCAAGTCTGAAGTATATCTCCGACAGAGAATGTTGAACTGGCATTGACGCCATACATTTCCATGTACCGGGCAATCATCCGCGAAGGATCGTCATGCCTTTCGACCTTGCCGCGCTCTTTAGTTTGCAAGCATTCAAGCCTAGAAGAGTCTAATGAAAGTTCGCGTGTAACATGGGCCACAAGCGGCTTAAGGTCAGGCATTCCCAATGTATACTGACGATCAATAAATCGACGAAGATATGACACTCCGTCAAATTCAGGTCCATACGCAGCCTTTATAGCTTTGGAGAGTTGGCTGGAATTCAACCCCAGAACAAAGACTATACCAGAAACATCGAAAAGATGCTTCAGCTCTTCAAGAAGTTTTATGGCGTAAGGCGGGCGGCACCGATCTAACTCATCAATTATAACAACTATTGGAGCGGTCAAATTTGTTTTGTCTATTGATCTTACAAGATCTTCTAAACTTATCTTAAGTTCGACTACAGCGCCTTGACCTGCCTTAAAATTTGCAATTTTTTCAGTCATCAATTTAGTCGATGACTTCTGCGTAATACCATCGACTAAACCGTCACCGATGATGTTACCCGCATCTTTCAGCGTATCTTCAAATTTTTCCGCGTCGTCAGGACTTACAACGTCAAATAATTCGTTAGACACAGATTCTGTAAGTGCGAGCGCTACAGCTTTTTTTACAATTCCTTTACCGACTATTTTCGCAATCGTTCCAACTTTTCCGGTAACGATCTCCATAGAGTTCGCAACCATTTGGTCTTTGGCGGTCAGCGGGCCTAATGCCTTTGAAAGCGTGGCAGCAATAGCGGTCAGTGGATCATCAGCTAAATCGTCAGCCCAAGCATCCACAAATGCCACCGGATGCTTCACGCTGAGATGCCGCGAAAGACGTTTTAGGAAGTATGATTTCCCTGTTCCATATTCTGCATCAACGGAGATTGTGAAGCCTTTGTGATCTTCGCGAAGGTTGGGACGACCAGCAATGCTCTCGATGTAAGCAGCCAGCATGGTCGCATCCTTCTGGCGAGAAAACAGATCGCCTGCCCAGATTTCAGCATAAGGATTGATCGGCAAGGAGTTAGAATCGGACATCCTTGAAGTGTGCAAATGCAAATTTTGGATTGCAATGCCCTAACGACTTAGTGGACCTTCAGATTACCCCATGCCCTCCATCCTCTTCGTCTGCCTCGGCAACATCTGTCGCTCGCCCCTCGCCGAGGCCGCTCTGCGCGCCGAGGCGGAGCGGCTCCGGCTCGACCTGATCGTCGATTCCGCCGGGACCGGGGACTGGCATGCGGGCGAGCCGCCGGACCCGAGGGCGCAGGCGACGGCGCGGCGGCATGGGGTCGAGATTTCGGGGTTGAAGGCGCGGCAGGTGACGCAGGCGGACTTTCGCCGCTTCACCCATGTGATCGCCCTGGACCACGAGAACCTGAAAAACCTGCGCCGTCTGCGGCCCGACGATGCGACCGCCGAGCTCAGCCTGCTGCTCGACCACGTCCCCGGCCGCGAGGGTCAGGCCGTCGCCGACCCCTATTTCGGCGACGACGACGGGTTCGAGATCACCTGGGCCGAGGTGACGGCGGCCGCACGCGGCCTGGTCGCCAAACTGTAACCCTCCCCTCTCCCGTTGGGAGACGGGCAGCTTCGCCTCACTCTGATGTCGGCGAAACCTTCAGGAACAGCACTCTGGCTGCGCCATAGTCGCGCGCGTCCAGACGCTGATAGCCAGGGGTGTCGATCTGCGGCTCGTCCGACCCGCGCTCGAACACCACCAGGGCGCCGGGCTTGAGCCAGTTTCCCTCGATCAGCCGCGCCAGCGTCTGCTCCCCCAGTCCCTTGCCGTAGGGCGGGTCCAGAAACGCCAGGTCGAACGCCTCGGCGATCGGACCGGGCCGCACGCCCAGGTCCGTCGCGCTCCTGCGATGCACCCGCGTGCGTCCCATCAGCCCATAGGCGTCGGCGTTCTCGCGGATCGCGCCCCGCGCCCCGTCGTCCGTCTCGACGAACAGGCAGAAGCCCGCCCCCCGGCTGATTGCCTCGAACCCCAGGGCGCCCGAGCCGGCGTACAGGTCGATGACCCGCAAGCCTTGCAGGCTCTCGCCCCAGGCAGCGTGTTCCAGCACGTTGAACACAGCCTGGCGCGCGCGGTCCGAGGTCGGGCGCGTGCCGTGCCCCTCCGGCGCGACGATGGCCCGGCCCTTCAGGCTTCCGGCGACGATCCGCATCAGGCGGCTCCGCCAAAGCACCGACCGACCCAGACCCGGCCGGCGATCAGCAGCCCCAACGCCAGCGCCGTCGCGGCCGCCAGCAGCCCGACGCCCCGCGCCATCAGGAAGAAGCTCAGCGCGCAGGCCAGTCCCGGCATCAGGGCATGGGTCACGATCACCGTGGCGCGCACCGCCCAATGCGGTCGCGGCCGGATCGCGTCGGTCACGAAGGCGGCCCAGCCATAGGCGCCGGCGTGCATCACGCCGACCAGCGCCACCAGGCTCAGATAGATCCAGGCTCCCTCGCCGTCGCGCGGCTGTTCGTAGAGCAGGGTCGTGGCGAACGGCATCAGCACCACCCCGGCCAAGGCCAGCATGTTGAAGATCATGACCCCGTTGCTGAAACCAACCATGCGGGCGAACACTCGCCGGTGCGTGTTCCAGAAGACGCCGATGATGGCGAAGCTCAGCGCAAAGGCGGTGAACATCGGCCACCGCTCGGCCCACAGGCTGGCCCACTGTCCGTTCCAGCCTTCTGGCACATGCAGTTCGATGGCCAGCAGGGTGATGGCGATGGCGAACACCCCGTCCGAAAACAGCAGCAGCCGTTCCAGGCTGTGATCGCCCTTCGCCGGGCTCAGGTCCGCTGTCGTCGTCATCGCCATTCCCCCTGTCGCAACCCTTGTCGTCAATCCTGCGGCGGCGCGAACTGCGCCCACAACTCATCCGTCGTCAGGCGCGGCCGTTCGCCCGCCAGCGCATAGGTCGCCGGCTTGCTCTCGATGCAGAACTCGTCCTCAAGGGCGAAGACCGACGGATCGTCGAACGCCTGGGCCGAAACCATGGTGATCGCCCCGTCGTTGGATCGCCAGAACAGGCCCGTCCCGCAGGCGGGACAGAACTGCCGCGTCGCCCATTCGGACGACACATAGGTCGCCACCTCGCCCGTGACCTCCACGCTGTCGCCGCAATCGACGCTGAACAGGATGCCGCCCGACTGCCGCCGACAGGTCGAGCAGTGGCAGGCGTGCATCCCGCCGTTCGGCGTCGCGGTGAAGGTGACGGCGCCGCACAGGCAGCGCCCTGTCGAGATCGTCATTGCTCAGTCCCCGGCGGCGATCCTCAGCGGGGCGTGCGCGGCTTGCCGCCTGGCCCGCGTCCGCTCGTTCCAGACGGACCGGCCGGCTTGCCGCCGCCGCCCGTGCGAGGCTTGAAGTCGCGGCCGCCGGTCGGCTTTCCGCCGGGACCGCCTGCGCGGGGGCCGGAACCGGCGCGTCCCGCCGGCTTGGCGCCGGGCTTGCCGCGCCGGTCGTCGATGAACTGGTCGTCGCGCGGCTTGAAGGCGCGCTTGGGCCGGTCGCCATCCTCACGCGCCGGGCGGTCGCCGGCGGGCGCGGTGCGTTCGCGCGGCTTGAAGCTCTTGGAATGCTCGAACCTAGGCGCGGCCTTGGCCCAGCCTTCCTTCTTGGGCGGACGCTCGCGGCGTTCCACCGCATCGGCCTGGGCCGTCTCGGCGGCGCGGACGCGGCTGGGCTTGCGCGACGGGTCCGACATGGCCGAACCCGACCGGCCCTTGACGATGGGCGTCGAGACCCGACGGCCGGGGATGGGCGCGGGCGTTTCGACCGTATTGCCGGTCGGCAGGTTCTCGGGCCGGATGTAGTCGGCCAGCAGCTCGCGGATCACGCGCGGCCCGACCTCTTCCACCGACCCGACCGGCAGCACGTCCAGGCGGAACGGGCCGTAGGCCAGGCGGATCAGCCGATTGACCGTCAGGCCGACAGACTCCAGCACCTTCCTGACTTCGCGGTTCTTGCCCTCGGTGATCGACACCGAGATCCACAGGTTCGCCGGCGCCTTGCCGTCCTCGGACTTGGACTCCTTGGCCTTGTCCAGCTTGGCCTCGATGGGACCATAAGAGACGCCGTCCACGACCACGCCGTCCTTCAGCGCGTCCAACTGCTCCTGGGTGATCTTGCCCCGCGCCCGCGCCCGGTACTGACGCACAAGCGAGGTCGATGGCAGCTCCAGCGCCCGGCTCAGCTCGCCATCGTTGGTCAGCAGAAGCAGGCCTTCGGTCGCCAGGTCGAGCCGTCCGACCGAAATCACGCGCGGCAGACCGGCCGGCAGGGCGTCGAACACCGTCGGTCGTCCCGTCGGATCGCTGTGGCTGGTCAAAAGGCCCGCCGGCTTGTGATAGCGCCAGACGCGCGTCGCCTGGGTCGAACCGATCGGCTTGCCGTCCACGGTGATCACGTCGTCGCGCGTCACCAGGGTCGCGGGCGTGTCCAGGATGCGGCCGTTGACCGCCACCTTGCCCAGACCGATCAGCCGTTCGACCTCGCGGCGCGAGGCGATGCCGGCGCGGGCCATGGTCTTGGCGATTCGCTCGGCGCGCAGAGGCGTGTCCGTCGTCTTGGACTTGCCGTCCTTGCCGCCCCCTTCGCTGCGCGGCTTGTCGGTGCGGGGCCGGTCGCTGCGGGGCTTGTCGCTGCGGGGGCGGTCGGCCTTGTCGCCGAACCGCTTGGCGCCGTCTTCGCGAGGGCCGCGCGGCTTGTCGCCGAATGATCTCGTCCCGTCGCCGCTCTTGCGGGGACCGGAGGATTTAAAGAGCCGGGGCGACCGTTCGTCTTGACGGGCGCGGGGCTTCTTGTCGTTGTCGTCTGTATGGCGGACCATGATGAGCGGTTCATGCGCATGGCGCTGGACCAAGCGCAAGCGGCGGCGGACGCAGGAGAGGTGCCCGTAGGCGCAATTCTTGTCGATCCTGCTTCAGGTGAGGTAATTTCGACCGGCGCCAATGGTCCGATTGCGGCCCACGACCCCACCGCCCATGCCGAGATCGTCGCCATGCGGCGCGCGGCGACGGCGCTGGACAACTATCGCCTGACCGGCCTGACCCTCTATGTGACGCTGGAGCCCTGCGCCATGTGCGCCGGGGCCATCAGCCACGCCCGCATCGGCCGCGTGGTCTGGGCCGCCGACGATCCCAAGGGCGGCGCCGTCATCCACGGCCCGCGTCTGTTCGAACAACCCACCTGCCACTGGCGCCCGACTACGGACTCAGGCCTTCTGGCGGACGAGGCGTCGTCGCTGCTCAAATCCTTCTTCCGTCAAAGACGGGGAACGGCGACAGGCGGCGCACGTTAGAACGCCGCGAAAAGCTGCGCCGTTGGGCGGGGCCGTGGAGGGAAAAGACCTTGTTCAAGCCGGATCTGCCGCAGTCGATCGTGTTCAGCGGCCTAGCCGCCTTGGCCCTCCTCACCGCCTGCGGCGCCGATCCCGACAAGGCTCCGCGCACCGGCGACGAGGTCAAGGAACGCGCCATCCAGGCCCAGACCGCCCGCCAGCGCACCGGCGCCGAAATCCAAGACCGCACCCTGAACCGCGTCGTCCACACCGTCTATCTGTGCGACAACGGCGAGCGCCTGTCGGTCGATTTCGACAACCCGCGCCAGATGGCCACAATCCGCAATTCGTCCGGTGAGGCCATCGACCTGTATCAGGAACGCGCCGCCGACGGCATCTGGTACCGCGCCTCCAACGTCGAACTGCGCGGCAAGGGCGTCCTCGCCACCTGGTCCGTCGAAGGTCGCCAGCCGACGGAATGCCGCGCGGTCGACTAAGCCAAGGCCCCTAACCGTCGGTCCAGCGCCCGGCGCACCTCGGGCCAGTCGTCGTCAATGACGGCGAACATGGCGGTGTCGCGCGCCCGGCCGGTCCAGGTTGATTTTGTGCTTCCTCAGCACGCCCTCGGCCTTGGCGCCCAGCTTCAGGATCGCGGCCTGGCTCTGGGCGTTGACGGCGTCAGTGATGATCTCGACCCGCACCGCGCCCGCGTCGAAGGCATGCCCCATCAACAGCCGTTTGCAGGCCGGGTTGATCGCCCCGCCCCGGGCCTCGGGCCGATAGAAGGTCGAGCCGATCTCGCAGCGGCGATAGGCGGGGTTGATCTCATACAGGCTCGTCGTCCCGACCACCGCCCCGTCCGAGGGCCGCCGCACCGCATAGGCGATCCGCGTCTGCGCCTGCATCGCCGCCAGCGCAGCCTTCCACCACGCCTCGAAATGATCGCCATAGGCGGGCGCCACCATGATCTCCCAGGCGTCGGGATCGCAATCCAGAGCCGCGCGGACCTCGGCTTTCAACCCGTCCTCGAACGGCTCCAGCCGCACGAACCGATCCTCCAGCGGCCCCATGCCGATTCGCATCACGCGGTCGCGCCTTCCTCGATCAGGAAGGCCCGCACCTTGGCCGCATCCACGCCCTTGGCGACGAAGGCCTGGCCGATGCCGCGCGCCAGGATCAGGGTCAGCGCCCCGCCCTCGGCCTTCTTGTCTCCCGCCATCAAGGCCAGCAGACGATCGGCTGCAAATGATCCCGCCTGATCCAGCCGCGTCGGCAGTCTAGCCGCCGCGACCACCGTCTCGACCCGCGCCACGTCGTCCGCCGAACACAGGTCCTCACCCGCCGAATAGCGGAAGGCCATGCAGCAGCCGAGCGCCACCGCCTCGCCGTGCGCCAGCGCGCCTTCGTCGAAGCCGACCTCGGTCTCGATCGCATGGCCGAAGGTGTGACCCAGGTTCAGCAGGGCGCGTCGCCCCGCCTCCTTCTCGTCCTCGCCGACCACCGCGCTCTTGATCTCCACCGAGCGGATCACCGCCCGTTCCAGCGCCGCCGGATCGCCCCTGGCGCCCGCAGCCCCCTCGCCTGCCAGCCAGTCGATGAAGGCCGCGTCGCAGATCAGCCCGTGCTTCAGCACCTCGGCCCAGCCGGACCTTACCTGGCGTTCCGGCAGCGTGGCCAGCACGTCGATATCCGCCAGCACCAGACGCGGCTGATGAAAGGCGCCGACCAAGTTCTTTCCGCGCGGCGTGTCGATGGCCGTCTTGCCGCCGACGGACGAGTCGACCTGGGCCAGCAAAGTCGTCGGAATCTGCACGAAATCGATGCCGCGCATGAACAGGGCCGCCGCCAGGCCGGCCAGATCGCCGACGACCCCGCCGCCCAAGGCGATCACCACATCCTTGCGGTCCAGCCCGATCTCCAGCAGCCGGTCCAGCACGCGCTCCAGCTCGGCGAAGGACTTGGAGCCCTCGCCTGCCGGCACCGCCACGATCTCGCTGGTCACGCCCGCCGCCGTCAGCGACGCGGTCAGGGCCTGGGCGTGGATGCCCGCAACCGTCTCGTCAGTGACGATGACCGTCCGCCCCTTGGCCAGCGGCGCGATGTGTGCGCCGGCCTGCGCCAGCAACCCGCGTCCCACCACGACGTCATAGGCTGCAAAGGCCCCGCCGCTGACCGGAATGATCGTCATTGCGGGGTCTCCGTGCGTCGTCTCTGGCGCCAGTGTCGGCGCAGATTCTTGTGAATGGCGTCCACGGCCTGGCCGTGCGAGCCCTGCCCGACGTCCACAGTCACATCGGCTTCGCCGTAAATGGGATAGCGGGCTTCGGCCAGGCCGGTCAGCACCTCCAGCGGATCCTTGCCGCGCAGCAGGGGCCGCGTGTCGCGCCGCGCCACCCGCTCCGCGATGACCGCCAGATCGGCCCTCAGCCAGACGGTGTCGGCCTTGGCCTTCAACAGCGCCCGCGTCTCCGGGTTCATCATCGCCCCGCCGCCGGTCGCCAGCACGATGGGCGGGCCCTCCAACAGGCGGCGGATCACCCGCGCCTCGCCCGCGCGGAACTCGGCCTCGCCCAGGGCGGCGAAGATTTCGGACACCGTCATCCCGGCCGCCGATTCGATCTCCACATCCCCATCCGCAAACGGCAGCCGCAGCCGATTGGCCAGCCGACGCCCGACCGACGATTTGCCCACCCCCATCAGGCCGACCAGGGCTATGGTGCGGGTCGGACCCGGATTCGCGCGCCGCCTCATCCGGCGGCTCCGGCGGAACGGTCGGTCGAGAGGAAGGCGAAGGCGGCGGCGCGGGCAGGCATGATCCAGAAAACCTCTACACCAAGCCTGACCTTGCGCCAGTCGTTCAGGCTGCGGATCGCCGCATGACGCCCCAGATCGAGGCCTTTCTGGAGATGATGGCGGTCGAACGCGACGCCTCGCCCCATACGCTGTCCGCCTATGGCCGCGATCTGGCGGACGCGGAGATGGCGTTGTCGGACGCCGGCGGATTGATGAAGGCCGACGCCGAAGCGGTCGAGGCCTGGTTCGCGGACCTGTCGCGGCGCGGCCTGTCGGCGGCCACCGCAGCCCGTCGCCGCTCGTCCACGCGCCAGTTCTACCGCTTCGCCCTGGCCGAGGGGTGGCGCACCGGCGACCCTTCGCGCCGCCTCGACGCCCCCAAACAGGGCCGGTCCCTGCCCAAGGTGTTGAGCCGCGCCGAGATCGACGCCCTGCTGGCCGCCTCGACCGCACGCGACGCGGCGGCGGGCCTGCGCCTGGTCGCTCTGGTCGAGATGGCCTACGCCTCCGGCCTGCGGGTGTCCGAACTGTTGGGGCTCAAAGTCGAGGCCGTTCGGCGCGACCCCGCCTATCTGATCGTGCGCGGCAAGGGCGGCAAGGAACGGCTCGCGCCCCTCAACGCCGCCGCCCGCGAAGCGATCAAGGCATGGCTCGTCGCGCGCGACGCGAAGCTCAAGGGCAAAGATGGGCGAAAGCCTGAGGCGCTCGAAAGTCCCTGGCTGTTCCCCTCTTCCGGCCGCACCGGCCACCTGACCCCGCGCCGTTTCGCCCAACTGCTGGACGAGGCCGCGATCACGGCCGGCATCGACACGGCCCGCGTCAGCCCCCACGTCCTGCGCCACGCCTTCGCCACCCATCTGCTGGAAGGCGGCGCCGACCTGCGCGTCGTCCAGACCCTGCTAGGCCACGTCGATATCGCCACGACCCAGATCTACACCCACGTCGCCACCGATCGCCTGGCCCAGGTCGTCCAACAAAACCACCCCTTGGCGCGCGACGACTGACAGCGCATATTCCGGCCATGGCTGAAGAGTTCTACGTCAAGGCGATCTGGGATCCCGAGGCAGGGGTCTGGTGCAGCGAGTCGAACATTGTTGGGTTGGTGCTGGAAACGGCGACGCTCGGAGAGTTCGAGAACCTCGCGCGCCATTTCGCGCCTGAGCTTCTGGCGGAAAATCTCGGAATCCACGGCGAAGTTCCCGTTCGCTTTGAAGCAGTGGGCGGGTTTGACGTCATCGCGGCATAGATACTTGGCTATTCGAACCGCCCCGCGCTGTAGGCCAAATGGTGGTCTGATAAGACCTAGCCACTGAGGTCGCAGACACAAAATGCCCAAGGACTTCTACCCCGAACTGACCGCCCTCCTCTCCGCCGCCGGCTGGCGTCGTGTCGTCAACGCCAAGGGCAGTCACGAAAAATGGCGACACCCGAACCAGCCGCACGCCGTCATCGTGCCGCGCTCGAAGAGCCGCCACACCGCCAACACCGTCCTCAAACAGGCCGGTTTGCCCAAAGCGTTCTGAACCCCCGCTTGCCCGGCGGCGTTGACCTCTCTAGGTTCGCGCGCCTTCCCCAAGGGCGCTTTGCCCGTTTGCAGTTCCCGGACGCCTTGATGGCCACGCACTATCTCGACTTCGAAAAGCCGATCGCCGATCTGGAAGCCAAGATCGACGAGCTGTCGCTGCTGGCCGACACCTCGGGCGACATCGACCATGAGATCGAGGGCCTGCGCAAAAAGGCCGAGCAGCTGCGCAAGAAGACTTACGCCGGCCTCGACCCCTGGATGAAGACCCAGGTCGCGCGCCATCCGCAGCGCCCGCACTTCATCGATTACGTCCAGAGCCTGTTCACCGACTGGAACGAAATGCACGGCGACCGTCAGTTCGGCGACGACCAAGCCATCCTGGGCGGTCTGGCCCGGTTCCGCGGCCGACCCGTCGTCATCATGGGCCACGAAAAGGGCCACGACACCGCGACCCGCATCACCCACAACTTCGGCATGGCCCGGCCCGAGGGCTATCGCAAGGCGGTGCGCCTGATGGACATGGCCGAACAGTTCGGCCTGCCGGTCCTCAGCTTCATCGACACCGCCGGCGCCTATCCGGGCCTGGGCGCCGAGGAGCGCGGCCAGGCCGAGGCCATCGCCCGCTCGACCGAGCGTTGCCTGACCCTGCGCGTGCCCTCCATCGCCACCATCACTGGCGAAGGCGGCTCGGGCGGCGCCATCGCCATCGCGGCGGCCAGCCGCGTGCTGATGCTGGAACACTCGATCTATTCGGTCATCTCGCCCGAGGGCGCCGCCGGCATCCTGTGGCGCGACGGCGCGCGGGCCAAGGATGCGGCCATGGCGATGAAGATCACCGGCCCGGACCTGATGCAGCTGAAGATCGTTGATCGCCTGATCGAAGAGCCTGTCGGCGGCGCCCATACCGATCGCGACGCGGCCATGGCCAATGTAGGCGACGTGCTGGCCGAAGAGCTGAAGGGCTTCGACGGCCTGACGCCCCAGCAGATCAAGAAGCGCCGCGCGGATCGCTTTTACGCCATCGGCGCCCTCTGACGCCTGGCCGCTTTAGCCGACCAGCGTTAACGCAGCATCCACCCTCGTCTGCCAAGCTCGGCGCTTCGTTCAGGGGCATCGGGGTTTGCGACCGGCCATGAGTTCAGCGGCGCGACAGACTGGGGCCTTTGCGCCATGAGCGGCGGCGAGTCCCTGCGTGAAAGCGCCGTCTTCAACCTGGCCGGCGCGATCACGATGATCGTCGACGATTCGCCGTTTTCGCTGACCCTGACGTCCAACGCCCTGACCGGTTTCGGCATCCGCCCGACCTATGCGTGCGGCACGGGCATGGAAGCCAAGAAGCTGCTGACCGACAAACCCGTCGATCTGCTGGTCGTCGACACCGACATGCCCGACATCGACGGGTTCGAACTGGTGCGCTGGCTGCGCCGCTCCGGCCCCAATCCCAACGCCTTCACCCCCGTCATCATGACCGCCAGCCACATTCGTCGCGGGCGCGTCGCCGAGGCGCGGGACTGCGGCGCCAACTTCGTCGTCACCAAGCCCTTCAGCCCGGCGCTTCTGCTGGAGCGCATCCTGTGGGTGGCGCGCGACAGCCGGCCCTTCCTGGAGGTCGGCGACTATCTGGGCCCGGATCGCCGGTTCCGACACACCGGCTATGAAGGCGTGGAACGCCGCGCCGACATGATTCGCAAGGCGAAGGGGATGGAGAGTCTGGCCCTATGACCGTCATCACCCACACTCAGCGCAAGTCTCGCCTGGCAGAGATGCTGGATCGCCCCGGCGGTGTCAGCGTCGGGGTCGCCCTGGCCCAGGCCCGCGCCAATCTGGACGGACTTCAGGATCAGGCCCGCGCCATCATCGGCGACAATATCGCGGCCCTGCTGGCCAAGCCCGATCCGAACCTGATCGAGCCCATGCGGCTGGATCTGGCCTATTCCGCCTCAAGCCAGATCATCGATGCGGCCAGCCCGTTCGAGATGGACGACCTGTGCACGGCGGCCAAGGGCCTATGCGACCTGCTGGACGCCGCGCCGCGTCAGGGCGGTTTCGACTGGCGCATCGCCACGGTCCATGCCCAGGCGATGAAGCTGTTGCTGGCGCTGCCGCCGCAAGAGCAGGCCGCGAGGACCGCCATCCTGACGAACCTGCATGAGGTTCTACGAAAGAAGCTGCCGGCCGCCGATCAGTCAGCCATCTGAGGCGTCTTGCCGCCGCGCGTCTGTTTGCGCCACAGCGCCGCATATTCCCCGCCTTGTCGAGCCACCAGTTCGTGGTGCCCGCCGCGTTCGACGATCCGCCCGGCCTTCAGCACCAGAATCTGGTCCGCGTCCGCCACGGTCGACAGCCGGTGTGCGACAACCAGGGTCGTGCGGCCGTTCCTGGCCTTGCGCAGGGTCTTCTGGATCGCCGCCTCGGTCCGGCTGTCCAGGGCGCTGGTGGCCTCGTCCAGGATCAGGATGCACGGGTCGGCCAACAGGGCTCGGGCGATGCCCACCCGCTGGCGTTCGCCGCCCGACAGCTTCAGACCCCGTTCGCCGACCTTGGTCTGCATCCCGTCCGGCAAGCCGCAAATGAAGTCGGCCAGTTCCGCCGCCTCCGCAGCCGCCCACACCTGCGCCTCATCCGCCTCGGGCCGGGCGAAGGCGATGTTGGCGGCCAGGGTGTCGTTGAACAGCGCCACATCCTGAGGCACCAGCGCCACCGCTGATCGCAGCGAGGCCTGGGTCACCTCACGCGCGTCATGGCCGTCGATCAGCACGCGCCCTTCCTGCGGATCGAGCAGACGCAGCGCCAGTTTGACAATGGTGGACTTGCCCGCGCCCGAGGGCCCGACCAGCGCCGTCGTGGTGCCAGGCGCAGCGTAGAAGCTGACTTCCTCCAGCCCATTGGCCCGCGCGTCGTGGCGGAAGCCGACGGCCTCGAACGCGACCGACGCGCCGCGCGCATCGACCGGCCGCGGCAGGGCGACGGCGTTCGGCGCATCGGCGACCTGCGGCGTCTGTCGCGTCACCTTCAGCATCTCCTCCATGTCGATGAAGGACTGACGGATTTCCCGATAGGCGAAGCCTAGGATGTTCAGCGGCGCATACAGCGAGATCATGATCAGCACCGCCGCCGTCACGTCGCCCGGTCCCATCCGCCCGGCCGCCGCCTCGAACCCGGCCATCACCGCCATGACGCCCAGCCCCAGGTTCATCACCAGGGCCTGCATCCCGTTCAGCATGTTCAGCGAACTGTTGGCCTTCAGCGACGCCTCGGCATAGTCGCCCAGCGCCCGGTCATAGGTCTGAGCCGCGCGCGTCTCGGCGCCGAACGACTTGACCGTCTCATAGTTCAGCAGGGCGTCAACCGAGACGCCAGCGGCCTCGGAATCGGCCGCATTCATGATCCGGCGATGCTCCAGCCGCCAGTTGGACATGGCGAAGGTGGCGGCGGTGTAGATGACGACCACGAGCACCGCGACGGCGGCGAAGCGCCAGTCGTATTTGGCGCCCAGCACCCCGGCCGCCAGCACCAGCTCCACCCCGGTCGGAACCAGATTGAAGGCCAGGATGCGCAGCAGAAAGTCGACCGCGCGCGATCCCCGGTCCATGGTCCGCGACAGGGCGCCCGAGCGTTTGGTCTGGTGGAAGTCCAGCGACAGGCTCAGCGCATGAGCGAACGCCTCGGCCGCCGTCGCGCGCTGGGCGGCGGCGCGCACCGGCGCGAACACCACGTCGGAGATCAGGGGCGAGGCCGCCGAAAGGAACCGCACGACGGTCCAGCCGATGGCGAAGGCCGCAAAGCCCAGGCCGACGGCGGTCGCCGCACCCTGCCCCGCCGCCAGACGGTTGACCGCCGCGCCCAGCACCAGCGGCGCCATGACGCCCAGCCCCTTGCCCGCCAGCGTCAGAAGGATGGCCGAGATCAGCCGCAGTTTCAGGTGCGGCGCGCCCGATCGGGCCACCAGCCGCGCAAGGTCCGCCAACGCCGTCAGCGTCGGGGGTCCGTCCGTCTTGTCCTGTGGGCTCCCCGCTTGCTGCGCCTTGACCATCGGGTCACGCCTGCCGCCGGAGCGTTCGCCTCGTATCGCCATGATCCGCATATGGAAAGCCAATGCGACCGGGGAAAGGCCACGCTGGCGCGCGAACGGGGATTAGTCGCTCAGCCCAGACCGGCGACCGCCTCGATCAACTCGTCCACAGCCGCTTCCTGCGTCGCCCACGAACAGACGAAGCGCACCGAGCCGTCATCGAAGGCGTAGCAGGCCCAGCCCATTTCGTTCAGGCGGGCATGCGCCTCTGGCGGCATCCGCACGAAGACGGCGTTCGCCTCCACCGGATGGGCCAGGACGAAGGGCGACCGGCCCGCAATTCCCGCCGCCAGGCGCTGCGCCATGAGATTGGCGTGGGCGCCGCCCGATTCCCAATCGCCGCTTTCCAGCAAGCCCAGCATCGGACCCGACAGCAGCCGGGTCTTGGATGACGTCTGGCCCGCCTGCTTGAGCCGATTGTCCAGTCGCCGCGCCAGGTTCTTGTCGAACAGCACGATCGCCTCGGCGCAGTTGGCGCCAGCCTTGGCCCCGCCGAACACCAGCACGTCCACGCCCAGGCGCGGAATGTCCTTCAAATCGAAACCGGCGGCGACCGCATTGGTCAGGCGCGCTCCGTCCATGTGAACGCCATAGCCGAGCGCCTTGGCCGGTTCGATCAGGTGGCGCAGTTCTTCCTCAGTATAAACCGAGCCATATTCCGTGGCCTGGGTCAGCGACAGGGCGGCGGGCGGCTGACGATGCCCGACTTCGGGTTCGCCCAGTTGCGCCTGCAGGGCCAATGGATCGATCTTGCCCGAGAATCCCGGCAGCCCGATCAGGCCGACGCCGTGACCGAAGAAGCCCGGCGCCCCCGTCTCGTCGGTGCAGATGTGCGCCGCATGGTGCGCCAGCACCGCCTCATAGGGTTGGGCCAGCATCGACAGGGCGATGGCGTTGGCCGCCGTCCCACTGAATACAAAACGCACCTCGGCGTCCGCATCCAGACGCTGGCGAATCTGGTCGGCGGCGCGGGCGGTGACCTCGTCTGCGCCATAGGCGCGGGCGAACCCCTTGTTGGCGCGCACTAGGCCTTCGATGGCGCTCAGCGCCATGCCGGCGGTGTTGTCGGAGCCGAAATCGTAACGCATCAACGGTTCGTCGCCTTTAAATCGGCAGTATCGTCATCGACCGTGCGGACGCGCACGACCGGGACCACATCCTCATCGCCATAGGGCACGGCGACCTGATGCGGGAACGGAATCTCGATCCCGGCGGCGTCCAGCGCCTCCTTGCCGCCCTGCATCAGATCGGCCTGGGTCTGCCACCAGTCGCCGACCTTGACCCAGGCGTGCAGAGTCACCTGCACCGAGCTGTCCAGTAGGCCCGTCACGCCGGTCCAGGGATGGGGATCGTGCAGCACCTTGTCGTGTGCGGCGGCCATATCCGCCAGCACGCAACGCGCCTGGTTCAGATCGTCGCCGTAGCCGACCGTGAAGTTGATCTCGATCCGGCGCGTCTGCTGGCCGGTCAGATTGGTCAGCGGGTCGCTCAGGACCTTGGAGTTCGGAATGACGATCTTGTGGTTATTGGCGTTGGAAAGTTGGGTCGTGAACAGGTCCAGTCGCTGCACCGTGCCGCTCATCCCACCGACATCGACGACGTCGCCGACGCGGTAGGGCCGCAGCACCAGCAGCATGATTCCCGACGCCACGTTCGACAACGTGCCCTGCAACGCCAGACCTACTGCCAAGGACGCCGCGCCCAGCACGGCGATGATCGAGGTCGTCTGAACGCCCAGGCGCTGGAGCACGGCGATCATGCCGATGATGAAGACCACCACCCGCACGACCTGGACCGCGAAGCTCAGGACCGTCGGATCGTGGCGGAATCCCTTGACCCTCGACAGCGTATTGCGCGCCCCGCGCGCCGCCCATTTCGCCGCAAAGACGGTGAGGACGAAGATCAGGATGGCGATCGTCAGGTTGATCGCGAAATCACCTGCCATGTCGGTCAGCTTGGCGATCACGGCGGCATCGATCGAAACGGCCTTACGGCCCGCGGCCACCGCGTCGGCGACTTCGTTGGAAATAGGCAGAGACATGAGGTCGGGTCTAACGCCTGACGCGACGATTGGAACCCCCGAAAGCCCGATTTCAGGCCTTTGCGATCCGCCCGCCGCCGCTTTCGATCGCGTCCAGCAGGTCCATTACGTCGTCGATGGTGTTGGCCTCTCGCGCCGGCTTGTCCCAGCGAATGCGGCTGACGCGCGGGAAGCGCATGGCCACGCCCGACTTGTGCCGGGTCGAGCGATTCAGTCCCTCGAAGGCGATCTCCAGCACCAGGCCGAAGTCCCGCTCGGCCCGCACCGACCGCACCGGCCCGAACCGGTCGATGGTGTGATCGCGCACGAACTTGTCGAGCTGTTTCAACTCCTCGTCGGTGAAGCCGAAATAGGCCTTGCCCACCGGCGTCAGCGCGCCTTCCGGCGTCCAGACGCCGAAGGTGTAGTCGGAATAGAAGCTGGAGCGCTTGCCGTGCCCGCGCTGGGCGTACATCAGGACGGCGTCGATGACGTGCGGGTCGCGCTTCCACTTGAACCACGGTCCCTTGGGTCGCCCCGCCAGATAGGGGCTGTCCCAGCGTTTCAGCATCAGCCCCTCGGCCGCCGCCCCAACCGGCGGATCGGCTCGCAACCGCGCCAACTGATCCCAATCGGCATAATCGACCACTGGCGACAGATGCAGTCGCTCGCCGGTATGACCATTGACCAGGGCCTCCAGGCGCGCCCGACGCTCGCGCAGCGGCAGGCTGCGCAGATCCTCGCCGTCCTGGGCCAGCAGGTCATAGGCGACGACCGCAGCCGGAAAGGCCTGCATCGCCTTGGCGTCCACCGACTTGCGATTCAGCCGCTGCTGAAGGTCCCCGAACGGCGCGACCGCCCCGTCGCGCCAGACGATCAGCTCGCCATCGATCGCGCCTTCGAACGCCAGTGCCTCCATCACGTCGGGAAAGGCGGCCGAAATCTCGTCGCCGGTGCGCGAATAGAGCTTGCGGACCTCGCCCTCCAGCACCGCCTGAACCCGAATGCCGTCCCACTTCCATTCGGCCGCATAGTCAACCGGCGACAATTTGGGCAGATCGACCGCTTCATCGATGGCGACCGCCAGCATGACGGGCCGGAACCGGCCGGGCGCGGCCGGGCTGGGCCGCTCCGCCCTGCCCTCCAGCCAGGCGAACAGGTCTGCGTAGGGCGGCTCGACCGCGTGCCAGACCTCCTCGATGGCCGAGGCGTCCAACGCCTCCAGCGTCATCTGCGCCTCGTCGCCCTCCGGCGAAGGCGGCGCCATCACCGCGTCCGGGCGCATCATGGCCGCCGCCGTCTTGGCCAGCCGCGCCGACAGCCCCACGCGCAAGGCCCCGGTCATCAGCTTCAGCAGCGCCCAGCGCCCTTTCGGCTCCAGCGCATCGAGCCAGCCTTCCAGAAGACCGCGCACCTCCGTCCGCGTCGCGGTCCTCAGCGCCTCGACGACCTCGGCCAATTCGGGCTCGCGGTTTGGCCGATGGTCCGGGGTCACGGGCCAGATCAGGGCCACCGTCTCCGCCAGATCCCCCACATAGTCGTAGGACCAGCCGAACAGCACGCTGTCGACCCGCCCCTCGACCGCCTTTCGGATCATGGCCGGCTTGGCCGCGTCGAACGTCAGGTCCCCGGTCAGGGCCGCCAGCGCCCATCCCCGGTCCGGATCGGGCGTCGCTCTCAGATAGTCGCGCACCAGCACCAGCTTCGCATTGCGCGAAGCCGTCAGGGACAGGCGGTCCAGTAGCTCGGCGAAGGCGCGCATCGTCATCCATCTTGGGCGCCGGAAGCGTCGCCGTCCTCTTCAGAACGAAAAACGCCCCGGAGGTTTCCCTCCGGAGCGCATCTCACATCCTCAGCAGATCAGTTGAACAGTCCGGCGATCACGGCGGTGATCAGGCCGCCCGCGACGGCGGCGAGCACCACGTCATTACCGCTGCGGACGTATTGGTAGCCACGGGGCGGCGCACGCAGACCATAGCGGTTGTAGTCGTTCACCACATAGGCGTTGGTCCGGTAGTAGGACGGCATCCGCTGACCATAGCTCCAGGTCCGAACCGCATAGCCGCGCGGCGGGACATAGCGCGGGGCGTTGTAACGACGTTCCGCACGCTGCCAGCGCTCATAGGCGCGTCGCTGCTCGCGATAGTCGCGACGATCCTCACGAAGCTCGCGGCGGTAGTCGCGGCGATCCTGGCGATAGTCCCGACGATCGTAGTGGTCAGGACCCGGACCGTGGCGTGCGGCAGGACCATGCAGACCGTGGGGCGGCATGGGCTGGGCCGACGCTGCGCCAGCAGCGCCCAGCGCGCCGGCGGCCATGACCGAAGCGATTGCGGTGGTCAGGATCTTTTTCATGATCGTGTCTCCATCTGCGCCGAAGACCATCGGCTTGGATGCAGTTATGGAGCACGGCGACTGAGGCGCACCTGAACCGGCGTCATCGGCCGAGGTTCATGTCGGGAACACAGGATCGCCGCAATCAGGCGGCGACGGAGGCCTCTGACGACGGAAGCGCCATCTGCGCGACCGCGTCGCGACCGCCGCTGACGCGACCCATCAGGGCGGCCAGGGCGCCGAAATCGATCGGCTTGTTCAAATAGGCGTCGGCGCCGGCCTGAAGCCCGGCCTCATGATCCTCATGACGCGCCGAGGCGGACAGGACCACAATGGGGGTGCCGGCGTTCTGGCCGCCTTCGCGGATCATGCGTGTCGCGGTCAGTCCGTCCATCACCGGCATGTTCACATCCATGATGATCAGGTCGAACGGCTGGTCCTTGGCGATATCGACCGCGACCTGGCCGTTCTCGGCCGTCGAAGTGACGTGGCTGGCCGAGCTCATCCAGGCCTCCAGGATCATGCGGTTCACCGGGTGATCCTCGACCACCAGGACGCGCAGCGATTCGCCGCCCTCGATCTCGGCATGAACCTCGGCCGCCGCGACGGGCTTGGCCCATTCCACGACCTCGGCCTCGATTTCCAAGGTGAAGCACGAGCCCTCGGCGAGCTTGGACGTCACGGTGATGTCGCCGCCCATGATGTTGGCCATGCGTCGCGCAATGGTCAGGCCCAGACCCGTCCCGCCAAAGCGCCGCGTCGACGAGGTGTCGACCTGGGTGAAGGGCATGAACAGCCGCTCCAGATCGGCCGCCGCAATCCCTGCGCCGCTGTCCTGGACCACGAATTCAAACCGCACGCGCTGATCCGACACGCGGTGTCCGCGCACGAGATAGTGGATCTCGCCGGCTTCGGTGAACTTGACCGCATTGGACAACAGGTTCTGCACCACCTGGCAGACGCGCAGCGGATCGCCGCGCACCACCGTCGGGATGTCGCCTTCCACGGTCGTGACGAACGTCAAGCCCTTGGCTTCGGCCTGGGCCTCGAAGGGGCCGGTGATGCGCTTGTTCAGACCGTCGACGGCGACATCGACGACCTCGAAGTTCATCTTGCCGGCCTCGATCTTGGTCATGTCGAGGATGTCGTTCAGCAGCGACAACAGATTGTCGCCGGAGTTGCGGATGATCGACAGATATTCGCGCTGCGTCGTCTCCAGTCGTGTCGCGCTGAGCAGTTGGGCCGCGCCCAGCACGCCGTTCATGGGAGTGCGCAGTTCGTGCGAGATCACGCCCAGGAAGTTCGACTTGGCGTCATTGGCGGCGTTGGCCTTGTCGCGGGCCGCTTCCAGCTCCTCGATCAGATGCGCCTGGTGCGACTGGAAGGCCCGGATGCGGTCTTCGCGCAGCAGGGTCATGGTCACCAGCACGAACAGACCCGCTGCTGTGAACGGCAGGACCGCCAGCATCGACCAAAACTCGGTTGTGCCCCACAGACTGAACAGAATGATGGTGGCGGCTGCGCCATAGGGCGAGGAGATGATCAGGGCCTGACGCGGCGAGCTGCGAAGCTGAGCGAAGACCAGCACATAGCCGGAAATTAGCAGGGCGATCGCCAGGGGCCGTCCGAATTCGGCGGGCGAGAACCACGCCATCAGAGGCGCAATGGCCCAGGCGCCGGTCGTCACCGTAGCCACGATCGGAAAGATCACGCCCCAGTTGGTGCCGACGCGATGGCTCAGACGATGTTCGACCAGTCCCCGCAGCGACCCAGCCGCCAGGGTGCCGCCGAACCAAAGGAGCGCCGGCCATAGGCCCACCGTGCCCAGCAGTCCCACGGCCCAGGACGTGATGATCATGTAGCGAAGATACTGGGTCTGCAGAATGGCCGTCAGGGCCTGGGCTGCGTCGCCGGCGCGTTGATCGCCTTCGAGCGCCCTCGCGACGCCATCGGATTCCACCATAAGCCCAGATCCCCACGTTCTGTTTGGTCGAATGACGCTAAGACGAAGGTTCTAAGACGATGTGAACGCAGTTCTCTCGCTCAACTCGCCTCCTCCGGGGTCAGCGCCTTGATCGAAAGAGCGTGGACCGGTCCGGCCATCTCGTCCTTCAGCAGGGCGTTGACCGCGCGCTGTCGCGCCAGCCGCGATTGCCCCTGGAAAGCAGCGGACACGATCACCAGATTGAAGTGGCTTTCTCCGCCAGGCTTGGCGTCCATTCCGCCTTCATGATGATGTCCGGCGTGGCGCCAGCTGTCGTCTTCGACCTCCAGGCGCAAGGGCGACAGCCCTGCCGTCAGTTTTGCACGAATAATCGTCGCCACCGGGCCTTCAGACATGATCGATTCCTTGATGCTGTCCCAATCGCGCTTACACTTCGGCTGATGTCCGCCTCCTTTCAATATAAGCCGCGCTTCACCGACATTCGGGTGAAGCCGCCCAAGCCAGAGGAAGAGGCGGCGAAAGCCGACGTGCTTCACCTGAAGCCGGGCGAAAAGCCTTGCCAGTGGCCCGACTGTCGCCGGGCTGCTGCGGCCAAGGCGCCCAAGTCGCGCGAACGGCTGAACGACTTCTACGAGTTCTGCCAGCCGCACGCCGGCGAGTACAACAAGGGCTGGAACTTCTACGCCGGCATGAGCGAAGGCCAGATCCGCGCCGCCCAGGAAAACGAGGCCATGACCGGCGGGCGCCCGACCTGGGAGATGCAGGCCGGCAAGTTCACACGCGAGGCCGCCGCCTTCGCCGCCAAGATGGGCACCTCGAACACCACTGGCGCCGGCTCATGGCGCGACAGCTTCGGCCTTTTCGGTCGCAAGGGCGATCAGGCGCCGCAGTCCGCGACCGAGGACCGCCGCATCGGCAAGCTGGAACGCGCCGCCTTGGCCGACCTCGATCTGGATCCGGGCGCCGACAAGGCGAAGATCAAGGCTCAGTATCACGAGCTGCTGAAGCGGTTTCACCCCGACACCAACAGCGGCGACCGCAGCGCCGAGGCCAAGCTGCAACGCGTGATCAAGGCGTGGAAGACGCTGAAAAAGGCCGGTCTGGCCTGACGGCCTAGTCGGCGTAGATCATGTTGCGTGTCATGCCGCCGTCCACGGTCAGCACCTGGCCCGTCACGAAACTCGCTTCGGCGAGATAGAGCACAGCACCGGCGATATCCTCGGCGCGGCCGACGCGGCCGACCGGGTGCTGTTCGTGGTCGACAGAACGCAGATCCTCGCCATCCGAAATCCAGCCGGGCGCAATGGCGTTCACGCGAATCCGAGGCCCTTCGCTGATCGCCAGGGCGTGGGTCAGGGCGAACAGCGCGCCCTTGGACGCCGCATAGGCCTCGGTGTGCGGCTCGGACATGAAGGCGCGCGTCGAGATCATGTTCACGATGGCGCCGCCCTCGTTCAGCAGCGGAATGGCCCCGCGGCTCATCAGAAAAGCGCCGGTCAGATGGCTGTCGATGGTGTTGCGCCAGTCCGCCAGCGACAGCTCAGCCAGCGGGCCGTTCACCGGATCGGCGATGCCGCCGTTGTTGACCAGCAGGTCCAGCGACGACCAGCCCAACGTCTCGAACGCCTGATTGACCGAGTCCTCATCACCCAAATCGCAGTCGATGTGACGCGCTTCGCCCTCTCCCGGCTTCAGGTCGAAGGAGGCGACTTCCCATCCGTTGGCCAGCAAGGCCCTACAGACGCCCGTTCCGATCAGGCCTGATCCGCCCGTGACAATCGCTTTTTTCATGGTCGGGAAACCGGCGACAGCCGGCTTGGTTGCGCCGGATCAGGGCTGACCGGCCGCCTGGCTGTTCGCGGCAGCCATCATCGGGCTCGACGGCTCGCGGAAATAGCGATCGATCCCGTCCGCCACCGACTTCATCAGGCGACGGCGCGCGCGCTCGTCGGTCAAAAGCCGCTCGTCCTCGGGATTGGTGATGAAGCCCATTTCCAGCAGCACGGCCGGCACGTCGGGCGCCAGGAGGACAGCCAGACCCGCATCGCGATGGCTGCGGCGCAAGAGAGGATGGTCCGAGCCCTCCAGATGGGTCAGCAAGACGCGCGCGAACTGGGCCGAGCGGTTCTGGGTCGCGCGCTGGGTCATGTCGAGCAGGATGCGATCCACCGACGGATCACGGCCCGGCAGATGCAGCTCGCGATGCCAGTTGTCGCCGCGTGTGAACTCGCGCACGGCGCGGCCGGCGCCCTGCTCCGACAAGGTATAGACGCTGGCCCCGCGCAGCGCCGGATCGGCGCCGGCGTCGGCATGCAAGGAAATGAACAGATCGGCGTCGGCCTGACGCGCGATGGAGACACGGCGATAAAGGTCGACATAGCGGTCGTCGGTCCGCGTCAGGCGCACGCGATAGCGGCCGTTCTTCTCAAGCTCGGCCTTCAAAGCCAGGGCGGCGGCCAACGTAACCTGCTTTTCCTGGGCGCTTGCGCCGCTGGCGCCCGGATCATTGCCGCCATGGCCGGCGTCGATGACAATCAGGGGGCGTTCAGCGCGGCGCGGCGGCGCGCTGGCGCGCGGCGCCGGCGTGGTCGAGGCGCGCGCGGCGGCTCCCGTCGCCTTCAGGTCCACGACATAACGATAATGGCTGACCCCGTCGCCGGGCGGCAGCAGGAAGCGCCGTTCGATCTCGCTGCCGCGCGCCAGTTCTAGCTGAACTCGCGAGGAACCGCCGGACGACGTAACTTCATAAGAGCGCACTAGGCCCGAACCGCCACCGTTTAGACCACGCCCTGGCGCAACACCGCTGAGGGCCAGCACCACCCGGCCTTCGCCGCCCGCGTCGATGACGCGTCCTTGCGCCGTCTTGTCCAGATCGATGACGACGCGTGTCCGATCGCCATCGGCGCCGAAGCGCACCGCCAACACATCGCCCTGCGCGCCCCAGGCGAAACCGCGCGTTGCGGACAGACCGCCCATGCAGATGACCACGAAGGCCAGGGCGGTCATCGCCCACTCCTTCGCGCCCCAGCGCATCAGACCTGTCAAAACGCGACCGCTCATCTGCGTCGGCGAACCCGGTTTAAGCCTACTTGAACCCCATCATGACAGAGGCTCGTATTCAGGGGGTTAAGGCGAGCGCCTTTTAATTCTCCCGTTGCATGACTATGCTGTGACCGCTCGCGAACCGATCGCGCCGATTTCGCCTCTGCGAATCTTGGCGCGCCCTCCTCGCGGCGTTGACTTTCACCAATCCTAGAACCGCCCCGGCCTGGCCGATGGTTCGAAGAGCGGACCAGGGACGCGGCCTTCCCAAGGGATTGGCGCGCCCGGTTCAGGACCGACGACTTAATGGGCCTTTCCGCCTGCGTTCCCCAACGGCTTGATCAAGCCTTCTTCGCCGTTCTCGGCGAGGGGATGTCGCGCGCGCCGGCCCTCACCTTCATTCGGCGAGCCGCCATGACCCTGTCCGGAGATCCGGGACGGTCGGCCTGCGCGCGCCAGAGAGAGACTTTCCATGTCAAAGACAATGCTGATCGATGCGGCGCATCCCGAGGAGACCCGGGTCGCCATCGTGGACGGGCGCAAGATTGAGGAATTCGATTTCGAATCCCGTGCGAAGCGCCAGCTTCGCGGCAACATCTACCTCGCCAAGGTCACCCGCGTAGAGCCCAGCCTGCAGGCCGCCTTCATTGAATACGGCGGCAATCGCCACGGCTTCCTCGCCTTCAACGAAATCCACCCCGACTACTACCAGATCCCCGTCGCCGACCGCGAAGCCATCATGGCCGAGGCGCACGATGATGAGGACGAGGACGATCTCGACCGCGAATCGACCGGCGACGACATCGATCCCGAATCGGCGCTGGCCGACGAAGAGCGGCTGAAGCGCCGCCTTATGCGTCGCTACAAGATTCAGGACGTCATCAAGCGCCGCCAGATCCTGCTGGTCCAGGTCGTCAAGGACGAGCGCGGCGCCAAGGGCGCAGCCCTGACCACCTGGCTGTCGCTGGCCGGCCGCTACTGCGTGCTGATGCCCAACACCGGCAAGGGCGGCGGCATTTCGCGCAAGATCACGAACACCTCTGACCGTCGTCGCCTGAAGAGCGCCGTCTCGGCCCTGGAAGTGCCCAAGGGCATGGGCCTGATCATCCGCACGGCGGGCGCCAAGCGCACCAAGGCCGAGATCAAGCGCGACTATCAATATCTGCTGCGCCTGTGGGAAACGATCCGCGAGACCACCCTCGCCTCTCACGCCCCCTCGGTGATCTACGAGGAAGAGAACCTGGTCCGCCGCGCCGTGCGCGACATGTTCGACAAGGATTTCGACGGCATCCAGGTCGAGGGCGTCGAGGGCTTCAAGGAAGCGCGCGACTTCATGCGCGTGCTGATGCCGGCGCAGGCCAAGAAGGTTCACCTGTATCGCGGCTCGCGGCCCCTGTTCGCGGCCAACGGCATCGAGGAACTGCTGACGCAGATCCATCAGCCGGTCGTGCCGCTGAAGTCCGGCGGCTATCTGGTGATCAACCAGACCGAGGCCCTGGTGGCCATTGACGTCAACTCGGGCCGCGCCACCAAGGAACGCAACGTCGAACAGACGGCGTTCAAGACCAATATGGAAGCGGCCGAGGAAGCCGCCCGCCAACTGCGCCTGCGCGACCTCGCCGGCCTGGTCGTCATCGACTTCATCGACATGGATGAGGGCAAGAACAACCGCGCCGTCGAGCGCGTGCTGAAGGAGGCCCTGTCCTCCGACCGCGCCCGCATCCAGATGGGCCGCATCTCGCCCTTCGGCCTGATGGAAATCAGCCGGCAGCGTCGCCGCCTGGGCGTGATCGAGGGTGCGACCGAAGCCTGCCCGCACTGCCAGGGCACGGGCCGCATCCGCTCGGCCGAATCCGCCGCCCTGATGACCCTGCGCGCGGTCGACATCGAGGCCGGCAAGAACGGCGCGGGCGTCGTGGTGCTGAAGGTCTGCACCGCCGTCGGCCTGTACATCCTGAACCACAAGCGCGCCTATCTGCAGTCGCTGCTTGAACGTCGCGGCCTGAACGTCATCGTCCAGATCGACGACAGCCTGGGTCAGGGCGAACACAATATCGAGCGCACCGAGACCAATGAGGACTTCGTCGCGCCCGAGATCGAGATGCCCAATCTCGACGACGACTTCGACGCCTCGCTGTACGAAGACGAGGATGAGGAGGACGACGAGGAGATCATCGCCGACGACGATGACGACACCGTCGAATCCCTGGACCGCGAAGACAGCGACGACGACGAACCGCGCGAACGTTCGGAACGTCATGAAGGCGGTCGCGATCGCGGTCGTGGGCGCAACCGTCGCCGTCGCGGCGGTCGTCGCGACGAGGAAACCTCCGACGTCGAGGCCGTCGATACGGTCAGCGCCGACGACGCCTCGGACGATGAGGAAGACGAAAACGGCCGCCGCCGTCGCCGTGGCCGCCGTGGCGGTCGCCGCGTCCGCGAGGATGGCGAGCGCGACGTCTACACCTGGGTCCGCGGCCGCACGCCGTCGCTGGACGACCCCTATGTCTGGTTCGACCCGCTGAACCCCGGCCGTTCGGAAGGTCGTCCGGAACGCGGCGAGCGCCCGGAGCGGGCTGAACGTCCCGCTGTCGCTCAGTCCGAGATCGAAGGCCTGGATGTCGTCGCCAATAACGGGGCTGGCGAAGGCTCCGGCGACGAAGGCGGCCGTTCGCGCCGTCGTCGCCGTCGCGGTCGCGGTCGTGGCGACGGTCCCGTCAGCCACGAGATCAAGGTCGAAAACCGCGCCACTAACGAAGGCATGCCGCCCGACGGCTCGCCCGAGACCCCGATGGCCGTCATGGTCGAGCCGACCGAGGCCGTCGAAACGTCTGCCCCGGCCATCGCGCCCGAGCCTCAGCGTCGCCGCGTGCGCCGCAAGTCGGCCAGCGCCAACGTCGAGATCGCGACCGAACCGCATCCCGACACCGCCATCGAGCCGAACGAGGCCACGGTCCAAGGCGCGCCGGTGGAGCTGGACGTGACCCCGCATGAGGCGCTGGCCGCCGAACCGGCCGAGGTCGCCCCGGTCGCCGCGCCGACGGCGGTTCCAGTGACCGAGGCCGTCCTGGCCGAGCCCTTCGTCGCCCCCACGCCGGAGATCGACGTTCAGGCCATCATCGCCGAAGACCCGAACCAGATCGTCGCACCGCCCGAAAAGCCCAAGCGCGGGTGGTGGCGCCGCTGATCGGTCACGATTAGACTGTCTGGATACAGGCGGGGGCCGGTCGTTGTTGGAGTAGAGCCATGAGATGGCTTCCTCGATCTGCATCCCGCGTCCTGGCGGCGGCGGCGACGGCCTTGATGGCTGTTTCCGTCGCCGGCCAGGCCTCCGCGCAAAGCCTGATCCGCGACACCGAGGTCGAGGGCATCGTGCGCGAATGGGCCGACCCGGTCTTCGTGGCCATGGGGCTGAACCCGAACGACATCGAAGTCCTGCTGGTCAACGACAACGACCTGAACGCCTTTGCGACACGCGGGCGGATCATGGGCGTCAACACCGGCCTGATCCTGCGCACCAAGACGCCCGGCGAACTGCTGGGGGTGATGGCGCACGAGGCGGGCCACATCAAAAACCGCCACACCCTGCGAGACGGGGCCGAGAACGCCGGCAAACAGCCGATGTTCATGACCATGGCGCTCGGCGCCCTGGCGATCGCCGCCGGCGCGCCGGACGCAGGCGTGGCCCTGCTCGGCTCCAGCCAGTATTTCGGCGCTCTTGGCGCGCTGCATTACATGCAGAGCCAGGAAGGCGAGGCCGACATCTCGGGCGCGCGGGCGCTGGAGGCGGCCGGTGAATCCGGCGCCGGACTGGTGTCCTTCTTCGAGAACTTCCGCTCGCAGGAGGTCTTCTCCGACGCCCGCCGCTATCCCTATTTCCGCAGCCACCCCCTGTCGTCGAACCGCATCGAGAGCCTGCGTCGCTATGTGCAGGAACAGCCGCACTACGACCATCGCGACAGTCCCGAACGTATGGCGCAGCACGCGCTGATCCTGGCCAAGATCCACGCCTTCATGGATGCGCCGAACGCCACCCTGCGCGACTATCCATCGACCGACACCTCCCTGCCCGGCCGCTATGCGCGGGCCATCGCCTGGTATCGCGACGGCCAGACGGACAAGGCGCTGACGGCGGTGGACGCGCTGATCGCCGGCGACGTGAACAACCCCTATTTCCAGGAACTGAAGGGCCAGATCCTGTTCGAGGAAGGTCGCCCGGCCGAGGCCGTCGCCGCCCACCGCGAGGCGGTCCGCCTGAAGCCCGACGCCCCCCTGCTACGCGTCAACCTGGCCCACGCCCTGATCGAGACCAACGACAAGGCCAATCTGGACGAGGCCATCGACCAGCTGAAACACGCCGTCGTCGCCGAGAAGGACAACACCATGGCTTGGCGACTGTTGGCCCAGGCCTACGCCTCTCAGGGCAAGGAGGGCGAAGCGCGCCTGGCCTCGGCCGAATACTATTTCGCCGGCGGAGACGAGAAACAGGCCACCCAATTCGCCCTGCGCGCCCGCTCCATGCTGGATCCCGGTTCGATAGAATGGCGCCGCGCCGTCGATATCGTCCTGGCCTCGGGCGCCACGCCCGACGATCTCAACGACCTGGACCGCCGCGACGCCGCGCGCCGGCCCGCCACCCTCAACTGACCCTTACCGCCGACTGCGAGCCTGAATGACCGACGACGCCCCCACGCCTGCGCCCGAACCCAAGACCGCCAAGCCAGGATGGCTCAGCGGCGGCCGCGCCGGCTATCTGGCCCTGGGCCTGTCGGTCATCGCGCTGGGCTTTTCGGCGGCGCCCTATCTGACCGGCGGATCGAACGTCCGCGCCTATCTGCTGGAGCATCCTGAGGTCTTGCAGGAGGCGCAGATGGCGCTCCAGACCAAGGACGCCGAGGCCGCCGTCGAAGAGACGAACCAGGCCGCCGCCGCCAACGCCGGCCTCCTGGCGCCCGACGCCCGCGATCCGGCCTTCGGTCCGGCGAACGCCAAGGTCACGGTGATCGAATTCTTTGACTTCCGCTGCCCCGGCTGCAAGGCCGTGGCCCACGACTATCGCGCCCTGATGGCCGCCCATCCGGAAGTCCGCTTCGTCTTCAAGGACTGGCCCATCCTGGACCGCGGCGACGACATCACCTCGCAATACGCCGCCCGCGCCGCCCTGGCCGCGCACCAGCAGGGCAAGTATCTGGAGGTCTATGACGCCCTGATGACCGAGCGGGCGCTGTCGATCGAAGCGATCGACGCCATCCTGGCCGCGCATGGCGTGGACATGGCCCGCGCCAAGGCCGCGATCGCCGCGCCTGACACCACCCGCCACATCGCCGACATCCACACCACCGCCGCCGCCCTGCGTCTGCGCGGCACGCCGACCTTCTTCGTCAACGGCAAGGCCAGCCCCGGCATCGACCCGGCCGAGATCGGCAAACTGATCGAAGCAGCGAAGCGCTGATCAATCTGCGGCCGAGGCGCTATGCCTCGGCCAAACTCATCTGTCCGCCGATCCATTCGACGCCGGCGTGGCGCAGGGCGTCATTGGCCGCGGTCTCGTCGCCCAGCGCCTGTTCGGCGCGGTAGAGGACGTAGTAGCTGTACGGGTCGTTCGGCCAATCCTTCAGCAGCTCGCCGATCTTGGCCTTGGCCCCGGCCGCATCGCCGGACGCCAGCATGGCGGCGGCCAGGCTTCGGCGCGTCGGGTACCAGATCATCGGCGGATCGCCGCCCTCGGGCGCCATGGCCTGGATCGCCGCCGCCCGCCCATAGGCGGCGATGGCGGCGGGATAGTCCTGATCGATCATGGCCGCGCGGCCTTTCAGCACCTTCTGGAACAGTTCGGCGAAACCGGTCTGACGATCCGCCATCGGGCCCTTGAACGCCTTGTCCGCCAGCAGGGCGGCGATGGCTTGGGCCTCGATCCGAACCGCCGCCGCATCGCCGCGCCGCGCCGCCGCCTCACCCCGCGCATAGCGCCAGCCTACCCGCATCAGCGGACGGCCCACGTCCGGCTCGGCCAGCGCCGCGACCTGGGCGTCCGATCCGAACCGGCCGTAAAGCGCATAGGCGTCCGCCGCCATCACCTGACGATAGACGATATAGCCGTCCTCGCCCGCCTCGGGCGGTCCCGCCAGCTGCGGATAGGTCGCCATATACCAGTCGGCCAGCTCCAGCCCCCGCTCGGCTCCGCCCGCCATCAGGGCGCCGCCCATGCCGAAATGGATGTTGTGGGCATGCAGCCGCATGCCGCGTATCCCCCCGGGCGGGCCGACCAGTTGGTCGTAGCTCTTGTCCAGCGCCACGGCGTTGACGTTGGACATCATCGCGTCCTTGTAGCGCCCGACCCGATAGAAGGTGTGCGACGGCATATGCACCAGATGGCTGGCCCCCGGCGCCAGCAGGGCCAGCCGCTCGCCATAGGCCAGCGCCCTGTGCGGATCGTCCGACCATTCGGTCAGGTGGATGTACAGGTGAATGGCGCCCGGATCGTTCGCCTTGACCGTCAGGGCGTGCTCCAGGATCGCCATGGCGCGGGTGACGGCCGGATCGGTCGCCTTGCCGTCCTTGTCCCACCATTCGCCCTCGGGCTGGAGCATCCAGGCGTCGGCGGTGATCGAGGCGACCGATACGTCGTCGGCATGACGCTTTGCGATCCGGTCCATGGCGCGGGCGTAACGCAGGGCGCGGGTCTTCTCCTTGCCGGAATAGCGCTGGATCAGGGCGTCGATCATCTGGCGCTGCATCGGCGTAGCGTCTCGGGCCAGACGCCGCGCGTCACGGGCGACGCGCAGGCCTGTGGCGATCGATTCGGGATCGCCGCCGCCGCCATTCAGGTTCGGCCCGATCGCCCAAGCCTCGCCCCAGGCGCACATGCCGCACGACGGGTCCAACTGCCTCGCCTTCCTGAACGCCCGCACCGATTCCGAATGCTCGAACGCCCAGCGCAGCCGCACGCCATGGTCGAACCAGGCCTGGGCCTCGGGGTTCTGCGTATCAACCGCGAAGCCCTCGTCGCCGAAGCCCGGGGCCATGACCATGTCGCGTGTCGGCTGGACATCGCCGACGGCGCCGACCCGGCCGCAGACCTGCGGATTGGTGATCAGGGCCAGGGTCGCCGCCGTCGCCGTGGCGTCGGCGACCGCCACGGGCGCAATCAGACAGGCGACCGAAACCGTCGCGACCCACAGACTCTTGCGCATCTTCGCCCCTCTTCCTCTGGCGACCAGTGTGCGCTCAAATCGTCGGCTCGCCAATCACCCCATCAGGGCATGGTGACGGGCAAGGTGTCTTGCGCCCGCCCGTCGCCGGCCGGCGTCGCGATCCCGAGCATTCGCGCCAGGAAGGGCTGCACATCGACGCTGTCCAGATCGGTCAGCCGACGCCCGGCGACCACACCCGGCCCGTGGGCGATGAAGATCGCCGCCATCTCCGGCGCCTGATTGTCATAACCGTGGGCGCCGCCCACCCGTGTCACGGGCCGATCCCGCGTCGCCGTCAACCAGCCAGTCTCGACCAGACAGACGATCTGCGCCACGCGTGGGTTGGATCCATAGACCAGCCGCGCCGGCACATCGGCCTTGTTCCAGCATTCCATATGCGGATGGCGTCCGACCAGCTTCTGCTGCACCTCGGCCTCGCGGCCCGGCGCCGGATCGGCGGTCAGGACCGCTCCGCCATAGCCGATCTTCAGCGCAGCCGGATCGATGATGTCGTCGATCCACACGACCCGATCCGGCGAGGTCGCGGCCATGCCGTGATCCGACACCACGACCAGCATCGTGCGATCATAAAGCCCCCTCGCCTTCAGCCCCTCGATCAACCGTGCCATCGAGGCGTCCACCGATGCGGCGGCGGCGCGCGTCTCGGCTGAATCGGGGCCGTTGCGATGACCGGCGGTGTCGACGATGTCGAAATAGAGCGTCTCCAGCTTCGGTCGCTGATCCAACGGCAGGTCCAGCCACGACAGCAGACGATCCACGCGCGCATCGCCCGGCATTCCCTGGTCGAACGGCGCCCACTGGCTGGGCCTTACGCCGTGGATTTCGACCTCCGATCCCGGCCAGAACATGGTGCCGGTGCGCACGCCGGCCTTTTCGGCCGTGACCCAGATAGGCTCGCCCTGATCCCAGAAGCCGCTTTCCTTGCTGGCCATGGTGAAGGCGCCCAATTGCGCGTCGGTGAACCGGTTGCCGACCACCCCGTGATGGTCCGGGTGCAGTCCCGTCACCAGCGTATAGTGGTTGGGGAAGGTCATGCTGGGGAACGACGGCCGCATCGACCCGAACGCGCCGCCGGCGACCAGTCCATCCAGCACCGGCGTCTGCCCCTTGCCCAGATAGTCCGGCGAGAAGCCGTCGATCGACACCAGGATGACCAGATCGGGACGGGTCGTCTGCGCGGCCTGCTCGACAATCGGAGATGTAAGGGCGGACTGCGGGGCCCCGGCGCAGGACGCGACGGCGAAGGCGGCGGCCACGGCCAGGCTGGCGGCGACGAAACGAGACATGAACTTACTCCAAGGCGACACTGAACCATTGCCTAAACTTAATGGACGACAGCCACGCGACGGCTTGTGCGACCGGCGTTCACTCGCCAAGCTTGGCGTATGGAAACCGTCATCGACATTCGCGGCCTGACCAAGACCTACGGGACGGTAAAGGCCTTGGACGGCCTGACCTTGTCGATCCCGCGCGGCGGGGTCTACGGCATTCTGGGTCCCAATGGTGCGGGCAAATCGACGCTGTTTCGCACCCTGTTGGGTCTGATTCGTCCGACCGAGGGCGTGGCCACGGTGATGGGCGGTCGGATCGGCGATCCGGCCTCGATGCGGCGCATGGGCTCGATGATCGAGACGCCGCGCTTTCCGCCGTTCATGACCGCCCGCCAGGTGCTGGAATGGCTGGCCCGCGCCCATGGCGGCGTGTCCTCGGCCGAGATCGCTGACTGGCTGCAACGCGTCGGACTGACCGAGGCCGCCAATCGGCGCGTGAAGGGCTTTTCGGTCGGTATGCTGCAACGCCTGGGCGTCGCCGCCGCCCTGATGACCAAGCCGGATCTGGTCATTCTGGATGAACCGACAAGCGGCATGGATCCGCCCGGCATCCAGGAGATGCGCGCCCTGATCCGCAGCCTGGCCGACCATGACGGCGTCACCGTCATCCTGGCCAGCCACCAGCTGCAGGAGGTCCAGCGCGTCTGCGACCGCGTCGCCATCTTCAACAAGGGCAAGGTGATCACCGAGGGCCGCGTCTCCGACCTGACCGCCTCGGGCGAGCGTCTGCGCCTGTCGGTTACGCCGTTGGCGAAGGCCATGTCCGTGCTGGGCGAGCGCGCGACGCTGGAGGGCGATGCACTTGTGGCCGCCGTGCCGCGTAGCGAAGCCGCCGCCGCCATCAAGGCTCTGGTCGAGGGCGGAATCGATATCGAAGAAGCCCGCTGGATCGGCGCGGACCTGGAAGACGTCTTCATGAGCGAAACCGGCTGGACCGGCGTGCAGGAGCAAAACCGTGCTGGCTGACGCGATCCGTTCCGAAACCTACCGCCTGTCCAAGAACCGCACCGCCCTGTTCTGGAGCGTGCTGTTCATCCCGATCATGGGCGTAATCCTCGCCACCCTGGGCTTCGTCGTAGCCAAGGCCAATGAGGCCAAGCTGGCGGGCAAGCTGCCGCCGGACATGATGAAGGGCGGCCCGCTCGATCTGGGAATGGCCCTGGTCAAGAGCGCGGGCGACTTCGCCAATCCCGCGATCCTGATGTTCGTCCTGATCGGTGCGGCGACCATCTACGCCGGCGACTATCGCTGGGAAACCTGGCGGCTGATCAGCGCGCGCAACACCCGGCCGAACCTGCTGACCGGCAAGGTCGCGGTGGTGGGTCTGGTGATCGTGCTGGCGACCATTGCCGCCCTGATCTCCGACGTGATCGCCAGTGTGATCCAGGCGGCGGTGTTCGGCCGCCCCCTCACCTTCTCGATGACCGGCGCAGCCGCGACGGACTTCGGCCTGCTGACCCTGACCTCCTGGGCGCGCATCCTGCAGTTCACCATGCTCGGCCTTCTGGCCGCCGTGGTGACCCGCTCATTGCTTGCGGCCCTGTTCGCACCGCTGGTGATCGGCGTGGCCCAGTTCTTCCTGCCGCAACTGCTGCTGCCGATGGGCGTGAGGCCGGACGGCTGGCTTCTGCCCCTGCTGTCGCCCGGCATGGCCACCGACCTGCTGAAGGCCGCCATCGAGAGCGGCGCATCGGCGGCGCAACTGCCAGACCATGCCGGACTCAAGGGCGTTCTCAGCCTGGCCCTCTGGATTGGCGTCCCCTTCGCCGCCTCCATCGTCTGGTTCAACCGCCAGGATTTGTCCAAGGAATAGGCGGCGAAGGACTGCGCGCGCCTTCCGCAACTAGCCAGTCGCGGAAGGCGTCCACCGCCGCATCCTTGCGGCCTTCCGGCCGCAGAAAGACGAACCGGGACGGCCGCTCGACAAAGCCGAACGGCGCGGCCAACCGACCGGCCATCACGTCTGGCGCCACGAAGGCCCAGGGCGCAATCCCCACGCCCAATCCAGCGATCGCCGCCTCCACCAGCGAATGATTGTGCGCGAATTCTCGCTCCATCGTCGCAGGCGGCAGGGTCACGCCGGCCAGTTCAGCCCAGACCGACCACGCCCGCCGAAAGGTCGCCGAATGCAGCCGCGGCGCGCTGGCTAAGGCTTCTATCGTTGGCAGCTGAGCCACCATGGATGGCGATCCGACCGGTCCCTGATGTTGAGCCAAGAAGGGCGTCGCTTCGGTTCGCACATGGACCTGGTCAGGCTCCACGATGCGGATGGCGCCGTCGAAGCGGTCGCGCCGATAATCGACAGGCGCATAGGATTCCGAAACCCTAACGCGCACGTCAGGATGCACCTCCAGAAAGGACGGCAAGCGCGGGATCAGCCATTTCAAGGCGAAGGTGCCCAGACAGGAAATCTCGATCTCCCGCGCCACGCCCTGCCGCGCGGCCTCTACCGCATCCTTGATCGCACTAAACGCTGGCGTCAGGCCCTCGGCCAGCTTTGCGCCAGTCTCGGTCAGCGTCAGCGCGTGGCGTGGCCCGGTCACCAGAGCCACGCCCAGTGAGGCCTGCAGGGCCGCGATCTGACGGCTCACCGCGCCGTGGGTGACACACAATTCGGTCGCTGCACGGGTCATGCTGCCGTGCCGCGCGAACACCTCGAAGGTTCGCAGCGCATTCAGCGGCGGCGGCGCGCGACCTGACATGTGACCTCTCCTCACAGACCGTCACCCGCTTAATCGATTTCGCCGTCGTCGCCTATCGGCTTCAAGCTTGACGATGCCGCTTCCGAACCCACCGCCCAAACCACCCCGCCGCTCGCTTCAGGATCAGATCGCCTACGGCCTGTGCATTCTCCTCATATGGAGCATGGCGATCGCCGCGCTCTGGGACGGCTAAAGGCGTTTCTCCATGAAGACGTCCGCGCGCGCATAGGGCGTGGGCCGTGGCGGCAGATGCAGGAAGCCGGCGCTTTCATACAGAGCGATCGCGGGCTTGAGGGCGCTATTGGTTTCGAGATAGAGCCGGGCGGTGCCCATTTCCCGCGCCGCCGCTTCGCAGGCCTCGAGCAGGCGTCGCGCCAGCCCCAGGCCGCGCGCAGCAGGCGTGACGGTCATCTTGCAGACCTCCACCGCGTCGTCGGACGGGACCATGGCGCAACAGCCCACGGCCTCCCCATCCCTCTCCACGATGAAGACGCGCCCGCCCTTGTCTAGGAATACGCCCTGCGGATCGTCGATCGCCAGCCGATCCTTGGCCTCGATGGCGAACTCGCCCTCGACTAGCCAGGCGGTGTTCAATTGCGCCCAGGCGGAGGCGTGATCGGGACGGAAATCGACGATGGCGACGGTCATTCACCCCTCATGTCCAGTTTCCACGCAAAGCAAAAGGGCGGTCGGATCGCTCCGACCGCCCTTCCGGCGTTTGGTCAAACGACCAAATCTTAGTCTTCGTCGTTGCCTTCGAAGGCCAGAACCGGACCGGAGTCCTTGCCCTTGGCTTCGACGTCGCGGTCGACGAACTCGATGACGGCCATCGGGGCGTTGTCGCCGTGGCGGAAGCCGGCCTTCATGATGCGGATATAGCCGCCGTTACGCTCGCTGTAGCGCGGGCCAAGCGTCTCGAACAACTTGCCGACTTGCGGCACGTCGCGAACCTGGCTGATGGCCTGACGACGCGCGTGCAGGTCGCCCTTCTTGGCGAGGGTGACCAGCTTCTCGACGAAGGGACGCAGTTCCTTCGCCTTGGGCAGGGTCGTGGTGATCTGCTCGTGCTTGATCAGCGAGGCGGCCATGTTGGCGAACATGGCGGTGCGGTGGCTGCTCGTGCGACCGAGTTTACGATGGGCGGCGCCGTGGCGCATCTGGGTCTCTCCTACTCCGGAACCGGTATCCTCAAGCGGACCTGGAACCGTAATCTTCTAACCGCCCCGACATTCTCCCGAAGGAGACGGGCGGAGGGTTGAACTTAGATCTGGTCGTCGAACTTCTTGGCCAGATCTTCGATGTTTTCGGGCGGCCAGTTCGGCACGTCCATGCCGAGGCTGAGGCCCATCGTCGTGAGAACTTCCTTGATCTCGTTCAACGACTTGCGGCCGAAGTTCGGGGTGCGAAGCATTTCGCCCTCGGTCTTCTGGATCAGGTCGCCGATGTAGACGATGTTGTCATTCTTCAAGCAGTTGGCCGAACGAACCGACAGTTCCAGCTCGTCCACCTTCTTCAGCAGCGCCGGGTTGAAGGGCAGGTCCGGCTTGCCGTCCGACTGCTCGACAGCCTTCTTGGGCTCTTCGAAGGTGATGAAGATCTGGAGCTGATCCTGCAGGATGCGCGCGGCGTAGGCCACGGCGTCAACCGGCGTGACCGCACCGTTGGTTTCGACTTCCAGCAGCAGCTTGTCGTAGTCCAGCGACTGACCCTGACGGGTCGGCTCGACGCGGTAAGCCACCTTCTTGACCGGCGAATACAGGGCGTCGACGGCGATCAGGCCGATCGGCGCATCTTCCGGACGGTTCAACTCGGCGGCGACATAGCCCTTGCCGTTCTGGACGGTCAGTTCCATGCGCACCGATGCACCGTCGTCCAGCGTGCAGATGACGTGGTCGGAGTTCAGAACCTCGATGTCCGCCGGCACGTCGATCTGGCCGGCCGTCACCGGACCGGGGCCCGTGGCGCGCAGGGTCATGCGCTTGGGGCCTTCGGCATGCATACGCAGCGCCAGTTGCTTGATGTTCAGGACGATGTCGACCACGTCTTCGCGCACGCCTTCCAGCGACGAGAATTCATGAACGACGCCGTCGATCTGGATGGCCGTGACGGCTGCGCCTTGCAGCGAGGACAGCAGAACGCGACGGAGCGCGTTGCCGAGCGTCACGCCGAAGCCACGCTCGAGGGGTTCGGCCACCAGGCGCGCCTTGCGCTGGGCGTCGGAACCGATCTCGATCTGCGGCTTCTCGGGACGGATCAGCTCTTGCCAGTTTCTTTCGATCATTTTGTCCCTCGAACGGGTTTCGCCTGCTCCGGCCTTGTCGACGAGGCCATGATGGAGCGGACGGAGATTGGGGGTGCCTTAGAACGCTATCGCTTAGACGCGACGACGCTTGGGCGGACGGCAACCATTGTGCGGCATCGGCGTGACGTCGCGGATCGTCGTGATCGTCAGACCGACCGACTGCAGCGCGCGCAGGGCCGATTCACGGCCGGAGCCCGGACCCGAAACGTTCACTTCCAGCGTCTTCACGCCGTGTTCCTGGGCCTTCTTGCCTGCGTCTTCCGCAGCCATCTGAGCGGCGTAAGGGGTCGATTTACGCGAACCCTTGAAGCCCATGTGACCCGCCGAAGACCATGAGATCGCGTTGCCCTGGGCATCGGTGATCGTGATCATGGTGTTGTTGAACGAAGCATTCACGTGGGCGACGCCCGAGGTGATGTTCTTGCGCTCGCGCTTCTTTACGCGACCCGGTTCCTTGGCCATGTGTCTGTCTTACTTCTTCTTGCCGGCGATCGGCTTGGCGGGACCCTTGCGGGTGCGGGCGTTCGTGTGGGTGCGCTGGCCGCGGACCGGCAGCCCCTTACGGTGACGCAGGCCGCGATAGCAGGCCAGATCCATCAGACGCTTGATGTTCATCGACGTCTCGCGGCGCAGGTCGCCCTCGACGGTGTGATCCTTGTCGATCGTTTCACGGATCGACAGGACTTCGGCGTCCGTCAACTGGTTCACCCGGCGAGCGGGCTCGATGCCCACCTTCTCGGTGATGTCCTTGGCGGCGGCGGGGCCGATGCCATGGATATACTGAAGCGCGATCTCTACGCGCTTGTTGGTCGGGATGTTGACGCCAGCAATACGGGCCACGAAATTCTCCAGATACGCGTTAGTCAGACGCAACAAACGCTCCGGTTAACAAACCAGGAGCGTGGCGCCCTTCGCGGGAAGGCGCCCTTATACAGATGATTCACCGGGCGTCAACATCCGCTCCCGCGCGGAGCCGCTTCAGCGTGGTGGGCGGCCGAAATCGACGCCGACGGTGACCCGCTGGCCCTCGACGGGGCGACCGTCTTCGGTAGGGGGCTGAAAGCGGAAATAGCCCGACACTTGCAGGCCGGCCGCGCCGAAGCCCAGGCCGGGGGGCGTCTCTTGAACGACGCGGCAACCGTCCAGCCGGCTGTCCAGGCGAATGACGCAGGACAGTTCGACCCGGCCATACCGGCTTCGGGCGCCCGGCGGGTGGTTGGCGCGAATCTGGCCGATGGTGGGGCCTGTGACCAGACGCGGTCCGGTCGAGCCGCTGCCGGGGCCGGATCCAGAGCCGACGCCGGATCCGCTGCCTGTCCCCTGCCCGCCCTGGCCGAAGCCGGGTTGCGGCGACGGCGACGGTGCGATCCCGACGACGGGCGCAGGCTCCGGCGCCTTGACAGGCGGGGCGGGAACTTCGCGGGGGCGTTCCTTGGGCGGAGGCGGCGGCGTGTGAATGACGGATGGCGCAGCGGGGGCGCCGCCGCCGGTCTCGGGCGCCGGGGGTTCGTTGGAAATCGGCGGCGGCGGATCGTAGAGCACGACCTCGAACGGCTGCGGCTCGACCACGGGCGTCGGCGCCGCCCCCCTCACCTGTCCCAGCCACAGGAACAAGCCGATTTCCGCGACGGCGACGCCGACGAAT
Organism: Brevundimonas vesicularis NBRC 12165; assembly: GCF_001592205.1. GTDB lineage: Bacteria > Pseudomonadota > Alphaproteobacteria > Caulobacterales > Caulobacteraceae > Brevundimonas > Brevundimonas vesicularis. The sequence goes on from NZ_BCWM01000009.1 coordinate 141,182, forward strand.
ATGCCCGCCATGCGCCAGCGACGCAGGCGGGTCTTTTCGGGTTTGGGATCGTCCAACTCGGTCATCAGGCGATCAACGCCCGAAAACGCAAATCAGGCCAGGGCCTCGTCGATCGCCTTGGCGACGGACTCAATCGAGCCCATGCCGTCGGCTTCGGTCAGCTTGCCCTGGGCTTCATAGTAGGGAAGCAGAGGCGCAGTGTTGCGGTTGTAGGCCTCGAGCCGGACCTTGAACGATTCCGGATTGTCGTCCGGCCGGCCCTGTTCGGCGAAGCGCTTGGCGATCCGTTCGGTCAGGGCGGCGTCGTCAACCTTCAGGCGCACGACGGCGTCGATCTGAACACCGCGCTTGGCCAGCATCTCGTCCAGCGCCTCAGCCTGGGCCACGGTGCGAGGGAAGCCGTCAAAGATGGCGCCGCCGGCGGCCTCGGCCTCCGGCAGGCGATCCTCGATCAGGGCGATGACGATCTCGTCCGTGACCAGATCGCCGCGCGCCAGCACATCCTTGACCTTGAGCCCCAGCTCCGAGCCCGAGGCGATGGCCGCGCGCAACATGTCGCCGGTGGAGAGCTGGACCATGCCCTTCTCTTCCACCAGCCGCTTGGCCTGGGTGCCCTTGCCCGCCGCCGGCGGTCCGAACAGGATCAAGTTCATGCTTCAGCCCTCCCCTGGGCGTCTGACAACCTAAGACTTAGCGGCGAACGGGCGTGGGAGCGCCGCGACCGCCACGACCACGCAGCTTGGCCTTCTTGATCAGGCCTTCGTACTGATGCGCCAGCAGTTGGGACTGAATCTGGGCCACAGTGTCCATGGTGACCGAGACGACGATCAAGATAGACGTTCCGCCAAAGTACAGGCTGTTGCCGAACTGGCTGACGATGAACTCCGGCAGCAGGCAGACTGCGGTGATGTAGGCGGCGCCGATCACGGTCAGGCGGGTCAGGACATAGTCCAGATATTCCGCCGTGCGTTTGCCCGGACGGATGCCCGGCAGGAAGCCGCCGTATTTGCGCAGGTTCTCGGCCGTGTCCTCGGGATTGAAGGTGATCGAGGTGTAGAAGAAGCAGAAGAAGACGATCAGGGCGGCATACAGCGCCATAAACAGCGGCTGGCCGTGCGTCAGCTGCGCCGTCACCAGCGGCAGCCAGCTCATCCAGCTGGGCAGGTCGGCGTTAGCCGTCATGGTCGCAACCGTCGTCGGCAGCATCAGCAGCGATGAGGCGAAGATCGGTGGGATCACGCCGGCGGTGTTGACCTTCAGCGGCAGGAACGAACGTTCGCCGCCGGCCATGCGATTGCCTTCCTGGCGCTTCGGATACTGGATCAGAAGACGGCGCTGGGCGCGCTCCATGAAGACGATGAAGACCACGGTGGCCACAGCCAGGATGGCGATGAACAGCAGGGCGAAGGCCGACATCTGACCTTGTTGGGCCAGGCCCAGCAGCCGGGCGATGGTCGACGGCAGAACGGCCACGATCCCGGCGAAGATGATCAGCGAGATGCCGTTGCCGACGCCGCGCGCCGTCACCTGCTCACCCAGCCACATCAGGAACATGGTGCCGCCGGTCAGGGTCACGACCGTCGAGATGATGAAGAAGATGCCGGGGTTGTCGACCAGGCCGGCCGTGCTGTTCAGGCCCGCCGCGATGCCGAAGGACTGGGCCAGCGCCAGGAACACCGTCAGATAACGGGTGTACTGGTTCAGCTGCTTGCGGCCGCTTTCGCCGCCTTCCTTCTTCAGCTTCTCCCAGGGCGGATACACTGTGCCCATCAGCTGCACGATGATCGAGGCCGAGATGTAGGGCATCACGTTCAGGGCGAAGATGGCCATACGCTCGACCGCGCCGCCCGAGAACATGTTGAACATGTCCAGGATGCCGCGCTGACCGTCCGGGTTCTGGAAGAACTGCAAGAAGGCCTGCGAGTTGATGCCCGGGATCGGCACATAGGTGCCGATGCGATAGACCAGAAGCGCGCCCAGCGTGAACAGCAGGCGTTTATGCAGTTCGGTCGCTTTCGCGAACGAGCCCATATTCATATTGGCGGCGAGTTGTTCTGCGGCCGAAGCCATTATGCGTCCCCACGACTGATTGAGTCGTCAGATAGGCGGAAAGCGGCCCTCATGCGAGGGCCGCTTCCGTTCTTTCGTCGTCGCAGATGTAATCAGGTCACGACCTAATCGCCGCGACGACGCGTGACTTAAGCTTTGGCGGCGGTGCGCTTGGTGCGGGCCGAGATCTTGTTCTCGTCGCCGCGCGGCGCCTTGGGAGCCGGAGCCTTGCCCTTGGCGGCGTTGCGCTTCTCGACGCGCGCGGCGGCCTTGGCTTCGGCTTCGATGCGTTGCTCGACGACCGAGCCGCCAGCGGCCTCGATGGCCTTCTTGGCGCCGGCGGTGGCCGACCAGACGACTAGGTTCAGCGCTTGCTTCAGCTCGCCGGTGCCCAGCAGACGCACGCCGTCCTTGACGCGACGGATCACGCCGGCGGCGACCAGGGCGTCGCCCTTCAGTTCGGACTTGGCGTCCAGCTTGCCGGCGTCGACGGCGTCTTGCAGGCGCCACAGGTTCACTTCAGCCAGCTTCAGAGCATTGGCGTTGTTGAAGCCGCGCTTCGGCATACGCATGTACAGCGGCATTTGGCCGCCTTCGAAGCCGCCGATGGCGACGCCCGAACGCGACTTCTGACCCTTGACGCCACGGCCAGCGGTCTTGCCCTTGCCCGAACCGGGGCCACGGCCGACGCGCATGCGCTTCTTGTGGGCGCCTTCGTTGTCGCGGATTTCGTTCAGTTTCATGTGCCTGATCCTTTCGGGTGCTAGCGCCCGGACATCGTCCGGACTCGGCTTGGAAAAAATGAAGGGCCGCTGATAGGCGACCCTCTGGGTATTCGCAAGTGCAGAAACGCCCTCCCCCGGGTTCGGGAGAGGGCGAAACGGCTTACTTCTCGACGATCGCGGTCAAGTGGGCGACCTTGGCGATCATCCCGCGAACCGAAGGCGTGTCTTCCAGCGTGGATTCACGACCCAGGCGGTTCAGACCCAGGCCCACCAGGGTGGCGCGCTGGTCGTTCTTGCGGCGGATCGGCGAGCCGGTCTGCTTGACGGTGACGGTTTTCTTCTCAGCCATGACTTAGGACTCCACGGCTTCGGGCGCCGAGGCGCCGTCGTTGCGGCGGCCCATCAGATCCGCGACCTTCTTGCCGCGCTTGGACGCGACTTGACGGGGCGAGGACTGGACCTTCAGCGCTTCGAACGTCGCGCGGATCATGTTGTAGGGGTTCGACGAACCGGTCGACTTGCCCACGACGTCCTGGACGCCGAGGGTTTCGAGCACAGCGCGCATCGGACCGCCCGCGATGACGCCGGTCCCGGGAGGGGCGGCGCGCATCATGATCTTGCCAGCGCCCCAACGGCCGTTGCCGTCGTGGTGCAGAGTGCGGTTCTCGCGCAGCGGAACGCGGATCATCGTCTTCTTGGCTTCTTCGGTCGCCTTGCGGATGGCTTCCGGCACTTCGCGCGCCTTGCCGTGACCGAAGCCGACGCGACCCTTGCCGTCGCCGACGACCATCAGGGCTGCGAAGCTGAAGCGACGGCCGCCTTTGACGGTGGCGGCGACGCGGTTGATGTGCACCAGCTTCTCGACGATGTCGGAATCCGGACCATCAGCAGCGGGACCGTTGCGGTTGTCACGACGGTTGCGATCGTTGCCGCCGCCGCCGCGTTGGGGTTGTTGCGCCATCTGTCGCGTCCCTTAGAAGTTCAGGCCGGCTTCACGCGCGGCTTCCGCCAGCGCCTTCACCCGTCCATGATAGATGTACTCGCCACGGTCGAAGACGACGTCCTTGACGCCCTTCTCGATGGCGCGTTCGGCGATCAGCTTGCCGATCGCGGCGGCCGCAGCCGTGTCCGAACCGCGCCTGCCCTTGCCGCCTTCCAGCGACGAGGCAGCCACGACGGTCACGCCCTGGGCGTCGTCGATGATCTGGGCCGAGATGTTCTTGTCCGAACGGTAGACCGACAGACGCAGACGACCGTTGGCGACAGCCTTCAGGCGGCGACGCGTGCGCTCCGAGCGGCGCTTGGCTTGTTGTCGAAGAGAAAGAGCCATGACTTACTTCTTCTTGCCTTCCTTGCGACGGACCTTCTCGCCCGCATAACGGACGCCCTTGCCCTTGTAGGGCTCCGGCGGACGCAGCTTGCGGATGACCGAGGCGATCTGACCGACGGCTTGCTTGTCAGCGCCCGAGATCTTGATCTCGGTCTGCTTCGGCACAGCGAAGCTGACGCCGGCCGGCGGAGCGATATCGACTTCGTGCGAGAAGCCGAGTTGCAGCGAAAGGGCGTCGCCCTTCATCGCGGCGCGGTAACCCACGCCGACCAGCTCCAGCGACTTTTCAAAGCCCGTGGTGACGCCGACGACCATGTTGTCGACCAGGGTGCGCGACAGACCCCACATCGCGCGAGCGCGAGGCGTGTCCGAACGCGGCGTCAGCGACAGTTCGTCGCCTTCCTGCTTGACTTCGATCTCGTCGGCGACGGTCCAGGCGCTCTCGCCCTTGGGTCCCTTGACGGTGACGTTCTGGCCGTCGAGCGTGACAGTCACGCCCTTCGGCACGGCGATGGTTTTCTTGCCAATACGGGACATATCAGTAGACCCTGCAGAGGACTTCGCCGCCGACGTTAGCGTCGCGGGCGGAAGCGTCGGACATGACGCCCTTCGAAGTCGAGAGGATCGAGATGCCGAGGCCGTTCTTGACGGGCTTCAGATCGCCGATCGCCGAATAGACGCGGCGGCCCGGCTTGGACACGCGCGCGATCTCGGCGATAACGGGCTGACCGTCGAAGTACTTCAGCTCGATCTCGAACTGCGGAAACTCACCTGGGTTCTGAACCAGGTTGTAGCCGCGGATGTAGCCTTCGTCCTGCAGCACGTCGAGGACGCGCTGGCGCAGACGGGAAGCCGGGGTCAGCACCTTGGAACGCTTGCGGGTCGCCGCGTTCTTGATGCGAGCGATCATGTCGCTCAGGGGATCGTTGATCATCATGTCTGTTCGCTCCCCTTACCAGCTGGACTTCGTCAGGCCGGGAATCTGGCCCAGGTTGCCCAGTTCACGCAGCGCAATCCGGCTCATCTTGAGCTTGCGGTAGAACGCCCGCGGACGACCCGTCACTTCGCAGCGGTTGCGAATGCGGCTCGGCGCGGAGTTGCGCGGCAGTTCGGCCAGCTTCAGGCGCGCGTCGAAGCGCTCCTCCAGCGGCAGGTTTTCGTCGTTGGCGGTCGCCTTGAGGGCGGCCCGCTTCGCGGCATACTTCGCAACCAGGGCCTTGACGGCTTCATTGCGGTTTACGGCGCTTTTCTTAGCCATTGTGCTCTTCCCTTCCCGCTCAGTTCTTCACGAACGGGAACTTGAACTCGGTGAGGAGAGCCTTGGCTTCCTCATCGGTCTTGGCCGTGGTGCAGACGACAATGTCCATGCCCCACATCTGATCGATCTGGTCGTAGTTGATCTCCGGGAACACGATGTGCTCCTTCAGACCCGTGGCGTAGTTGCCGCGACCATCGAAGGACGTGCCCTTCAGACCACGGAAATCCTTCACGCGCGGCAGCGCGATCGTGATGAACCGGTCCAGGAACTCGTACATCTGGTCGCCGCGCAGGGTGACCTTGCCGCCGATGACCATGCCTTCGCGCAGCTTGAAGCCGGCGATGGAGTTACGGGCCTTGGTGGCGACGGCCTTTTGACCGGCGATGGCGGTCAGATCCTTGAGGGCGGTGTTCGCCTTCTTGGAGTCTGCGACGGCTTCGCCGATGCCCATGTTCAGGACGATCTTGTCCAGCTTGGGCACCTGCATTTCGTTCGTGTAGCCGAACTTTTCTTTCATCACCTGGCGGATGCGAGCGTGATACTCGTCCTTGAGGCGCGGGGTGTACTTCTCGGTAGCCATCAGATGACGTCTCCCGTCGTCTTGGCGATGCGGACCTTCGTGTCCCCATCGATCTTGAAGCCGACGCGGGTCGCCTTGCCGTTGGCGTCGGCGATCGCGACGTTCGACAGGTGAAGCGAGGCTTCCTTGTTCTTGATGCCGCCCTGCGGGTCAGCCTGGCTCGGGCGCGTGTGGCGCTGAACCATGTTGACGCCTTCGACGAGGACGCGGTTTTCGGTGGGCAGGACCTTCAGCACGTTGCCCGTGCGGCCCTTGTCCTTGCCGGTGAGGACGACGACGCGGTCGCCCTTCTTGATCTTGGCGGCCATGTTACAGGACCTCCGGAGCCAGCGAGATGATCTTCATGTGGTTCTTGGCGCGCAGTTCGCGAGGAACCGGGCCGAAGATCCGCGTGCCGACTGGCTCGTTCTGCTTGTTGACGATGACGGCGGCCGACTTGTCAAAGCGGATGACCGAGCCGTCCTTGCGTTGGATGTCCTTAGCGGTGCGCACGACGATGGCGCGAACGACGTCGCCCTTCTTCACACGGCCGCGCGGGATGGCTTCCTTCACGGAGGCGACGATTGTGTCGCCGATCGAGGCGTAGCGGCGCTTGGAGCCGCCCAACACCTTGATGCACATGACCCGGCGGGCGCCCGAATTATCGGCCACTTCCAGGTTAGTTTGCATCTGGATCATAAGATCAGATCCTTCTGATTACGAGGCGGAGGCGTTGGAAAGGACTTCCCAGCGCTTCAGTTTGGACTTGGGGGCGCACTCGACGATGCGAGCGATGTCGCCGACCTTGAGCGCGTTGGCTTCGTCGTGCGCGTGGTACTTCTTGGACGACCGGACGGTCTTCTTCAGAAGCGGATGAAGCAGGGTGCGCTCCACCTTCACAACGACAGTCTTCTCGCCCTTGTCGGACACGACCACGCCTTCAAGAATTCGCTTGGGCATATTCGTTTCCTTACGAGGCCGCACGCTTCTCGCGCAGAAGCGTCGAGATGCGAGCGATGTCTTTGCGGACTTCACCAACGCGGTGAGTCTTTTCCATTTGGCCGGTGGCCGCCTGGAAGCGCAGGTTGAACTGTTCCTTCTTGAGCTTCAGCAGCTCGTCGGACAGTTGGTCGGTCGTTTGCGACCGCAGATCGGCGATCTTGGTCATTAGGCGGCAGCCTCCACATGCGCGACGCCGGCGTCGATACGGGTCACGACCTTGGTGCGGACCGGCAGCTTGGCGGCGCCGAGACGGAGTGCTTCGCGGGCGACATCGTCCGGCACGCCGTCGATTTCAAACAGGATACGGCCGGGGTGGCAGCGCGCGGCCCAGTGGTCCACGGCGCCCTTGCCCTTACCCATCCGGACTTCGGCCGGCTTGCCCGTGACGGGCAGGTCGGGGAAGACGCGGATCCAGACGCGGCCCTGACGCTTCATCTGGCGAGTGATCGCGCGGCGAGCCGCTTCGATCTGACGCGCGGTGATGCGTTCCGGCTCCAGCGTCTTCAGGCCATACGACCCGAAGTTCAGCGAGAAACCGCCCTTGGCCGAGCCATGGATCCGGCCCTTGAAGGCCTTGCGGTATTTGGTCTTCTTCGGTTGCAACATGACTTAGTTCTCACGTCCCCGGTCGCGACGCGGACCGCGGTCGCCACGGGGGCCGCCGCGTTCGCGGCCTTCGTTCGAGGACGGACCCGAAGCTTCCTGGGCCCAACGCTTGTCCTGCGCCATGGGATCGTGCTCCAGCACTTCACCCTTAAAGACCCAGACCTTCACGCCGATGATGCCGTAGGTCGTCTTGGCTTCGTAGAAACCATAGTCGATGTCGGCGCGCAGCGTGTGAAGCGGCACGCGACCTTCGCGGTACCATTCCATACGTGCGATTTCCGCGCCGCCCAGACGACCCGAGACATTCATACGAATGCCCTTGGCGCCCAGACGCATGGCCGACTGCATCGAACGCTTCATGGCGCGACGGAAGGCCACGCGGCGCTCCAGCTGCTGCGCGATGTTCTCGGCGATCAGCTGTGCATCGGTTTCCGGCTTGCGGACTTCGATGATGTTCAGGTGAACTTCACCCTCGGTGCGCGCCGAGATGTCCTTGCGGAGCTTCTCGATGTCAGCGCCCTTCTTGCCGATCACGACGCCCGGACGGGCGGCGTAGATGGTGATGCGGCACTTCTTGTGCGGGCGCTCGATGATGATGCGCGACACGCCGGCGGCGGCCAGGCGTTCCCGCAGCCACTCGCGCAGCTTCAGGTCCTGGTGCAGCAGGCGGGAATAGTCGGCGCCGGCGGCGAACCAGCGGCTGTCCCACGTGCGGTTCACGCCGAGGCGCAGACCGACCGGATTGATTTTCTGTCCCATCAGGCGGCCTCGCCGGCTTCACGGACCACGATGGTGATCTCGCTGAACGGTTTCAGGATGCGCGACGAACGACCGCGAGCACGGCTCGCGAAACGCTTCATCACCAGGTTCTTGCCCACGAAGGCCTCGGCGACGACCAGATTGTCGATGTCGAGGTTGTGGTTGTTCTCGGCGTTCGAGATTGCCGAATACAGGACCTTGCGGACGTCGCCAGCGATGCGCTTACGGCTGAATTCCAGCTCGTTCAGCGCCTTCTGGACCGGCATGCCGCGGATCGAAGCGGCGACCAGGTTCAGCTTTTGCGGGCTGATACGCACGTTGACCAGCTTGGCGCGGGCCTCGGTCGGGGCGACCCGACGCTCGTTTTTTGTCTGGGCCATCGGTTACTTCCTTTTGGCCTTCTTGTCCGCCGCGTGACCCGGGAAGTTCCGGGTCGGGGCGAACTCGCCGAGCTTCATGCCGACCATCTCTTCCGAGACCGACACGGGCACGTGCTTCTGACCGTTATGGACGCCGAACGTCAGACCGACGAACTGCGGCAGGATGGTGGAGCGGCGCGACCAGGTCTTGATCACGTCCTTGCGGCCCGACGATTGAACGGCGTCGGCCTTCTTGAGCAGATACCCGTCGACAAACGGGCCTTTCCAGGAGGAGCGGGCCATTCTTAGCGAGCCTTCTTAACGTGGCGGGTACGGATGATGTACTTGTCCGTAGCCTTGTTCTTGCGGGTACGAGTGCCCTTGGTGTCCTTACCCCACGGCGTGACGGGGGTACGACCACCAGAGGTCCGGCCTTCACCACCACCATGCGGGTGGTCGATCGGGTTCATGGCGACGCCGCGAACGTGCGGACGCCAGCCCATGTGACGCTTACGACCGGCCTTGCCCAGGTTCTGGTTCATGTGGTCGGGGTTCGAAACCGCGCCCACCGTGGCGATGCAGCCGTCCAAGACCATGCGCAGTTCGCCCGAGCCGAGACGGATCTGGGCGTAGCCCTGATCGCGACCGACCAGCTGGGCGTAGGCGCCGGCCGAACGGGCCAGCTGGGCGCCCTTGCCCGGCTTCATTTCGATGTTGTGGATGATCGTACCCACCGGCATCGAACGGAGCGGCATGGCGTTGCCCGGCTTTACGTCGGTCTTTTCGCCCGCCACGATCGTGTCGCCCGCCTTAAGGCGTTGCGGCGCGATGATGTAGGTCTTTTCACCGTCCTCGTAGGTCACGAGCGCGATGAAGGCCGTGCGGTTCGGATCGTATTCCAGACGCTCGACCGTGCCGACCATGTCCCACTTGCGACGCTTGAAGTCGATCTTGCGATACAGGGTCTTGGCGCCGCCGCCACGGAAGCGGACCGCGATGCGACCGCCCTGCCCGCGTCCGCCCGACTTGGTCAGGCCTTCGGTCAGCGACTTTTCCGGACGGCCCTTGTGGAGTTCCGAACGGTCAACCAGCACGAGGGCGCGACGGCCCGGCGAGGTCGGATTGTAATGTTTCAAGGCCATCTGATCAGAGCCCCGTGGTGACGTCGATCGACTGGCCGTCAGCCAGCGTCACGATCGCTTTTTTGATGTCGACCCGGCGACCCAGGATACCCCGGAAGCGCTTGGTCTTGCCCTTTTGAACCAGGGTGTTGACCTTCAGGACGTTGACTTTGAACAGGCTTTCGACCGCAGCGGCGATCTCGTCCTTGGTCGCCGTGTCGGCGACGCGGAAGACGACCTTGTTCTGCTCGGACAGGATCGTGGCCTTTTCGGTGATCACCGGGGCCAGGATGGTGTCGTAGTGCTTGGCGGTAGGTTGAGCGGCCATTACGCGGCTTCCTTATCGCTGAAGCGGGCTTCGATGGCCTCGATGGCGGCCTTCGTCAGCACCAGCTTGTCAGCCCGCAGGATGTCATAGACGTTCAGGCCGGCGTTCGGCAGCACGTCGATGTGCGGGATGTTGCGTGCGGCCAGGCCGAAGTTCGTATCGACTTCGGGACCCGCGATGATCAGAGCCTTGGTCCAGCCCAGCTTGCCGAGCGTTTCACGCAGCGAAGCGGTCTTGGCTTCCTTCACCGAGACGGTGTCGACCACGATCAGGTCGCCCGACTTGGCCTTGGAGGACAGGGCGTGACGCAGAGCCAGGGCGCGGATCTTCTTAGGCAGCGAGAAGCCGTGATCGCGAACGATCGGGCCGAAGGCGCGCGAACCGCCGACGAACTGCGGTGCACGGCGCGAACCGTGACGAGCGCCGCCGGTGCCCTTTTGCTTGTACATCTTCTTACCCGTACGAGAGTTCTCGTTGCGGGTCTGAACCTTGTGCGTACCGGCGCGGCGCTTGGCCAGTTGCCAGTTGACGGTGCGGGCCAGGATGTCGCCGCGGATGTCGGAGATGCCGAAGACGGCGTCCGACAGTTCCACGTCGCCAGCAGCCTTGCCGTCGAGTTGGATGACAGAGAGTTTCATTACGCTTCACCGCCTTCGGTCGCTTCGACGGGGGCTTCTTCAGCCGGGGTCGAGGCGGGTTGAGCAGCAGACTTGCTCGACTTCAGCGCGCCGGGGAACGGAGCGTCGGCCGGGCGAGCCTTCTTGATGGCGTCGCGAACCTTGACGTAGCTGCCGTCGTGACCGGGGACAGCGCCCTTGATCAGGATCAGGCCACGCTCGGCGTCCACGCGGACGACGGTCAGGTTCTGGGTGGTGACGGTCTCGGTGCCGTAGTGGCCGGCCATCTTCTTGCCGGGGAACGTGCGACCCGGGTCCTGACGGTTACCCGTCGAACCGTGCGAACGGTGCGAGACCGAAACGCCGTGGGTGGCGCGAAGGCCGCCGAAGTTCCAGCGCTTCATGGCGCCGGCGAAACCCTTACCGATGGTCTCGCCCTGGATGTCGACCTTCTGGCCCACCAGGAAGTGTTCGGCCGACAGTTCGGCGCCCACTTCCAGCAGACCGTCCGCATCGACGCGGAACTCGGTCACATAGGCTTTCGGTTCGACTTCCGCCTTGGCGAAGGTCTCGCGTTGAGCCTTGTTGGTGTTCTTAGCCTTCTTCGTGCCAGCGCCCAGCTGGAGAGCGACGTAGCCGTCACGCTCCTGGGTACGTTGGCCGACGACTTGGCAGCCGTCGAGCTGCAGCACAGTGACCGGTACGTGCGCGCCGTCATCGGCGAACACGCGGGTCATGCCCAGCTTCTTGGCGATCACGCCCGTGCGCATCGGATCCCGCCTCTTTCTACTTTAAATCTTGATCTCGACGTCCACGCCGGCGGACAGGTCGAGCTTCATGAGCGCGTCCACGGTCTGCGGGGTGGGGTCGACGATGTCGAGCACGCGTTTGTGCGTGCGGATTTCAAACTGCTCACGCGACTTCTTATCGACGTGCGGAGAGCGGTTCACGGTGAACTTCTCGATCAGGGTCGGCAGCGGAATCGGACCGCGAACGGTCGCGCCGGTGCGCTTGGCGGTATTAACGATCTCGCGCGTCGAAAAATCGAGGACGCGGTGATCAAAGGCCTTGAGCCTGATGCGGATGCTTTGATCCATATCGGTGCTTACTTCCAATGCGGTCGGAGGACCGCGTCCCTGTGAACCATTTCAAAGACCGAAGGCCTTCGGGCAAAAAGCCCTCAGGGAACGCAAATCCGCAAAAACGATCGGCCCACGCAGTTGCCCGCGAAGGCCGTTGATATCCCAAGAAGCTGCAAAGAACAGTGACTTAGGTCGTTCTTGCGAACCGCGTTTGCAGCGAACTGCACAGCCGGTCCAACAAGAGTGGTGGCTTATGCCTATCGATTCTGATTTCGTCAAGCGCGCAAACCCGGGCTGGCACAGGATTTCGACGCGGTCTTCGCCAAGGGCGTTGCACGTCGCAACAAGGCGTTTGGCGGCGACGTCGTCGGCGTTTGACGCCCCTTTATAGTGCAGGAGTGCGACTGCTGTGCGCGATTAACGACTTGCCCCACAGATCGCCAAGTCGTGACACATTCTGGCCGCAACGCGTGGCTGTTGCGCAACAACCTTGCCATCCCAAGCCAATCGAACGTCGGTTTATTGCTCCGCTTCGTCTTGGGCTGATAGCAGCGCCCCTCCCCGGACCCCCATCCGGGGGCAGACTGCTAAGGACAAAAGAAAAATGAAGACGATCCTCCTCGCCACGGCCGCCGCCGCCCTGTTCGCCGCCCCGGCCTTCGCCCAAGACGCCATCGGTTCGGTCGGCGTGACCTATTCCAACCCGTCGATCGAAGTCGCCGGCGACGACTTCGACGCCGACGTCTGGACCGTTGACGGCTCGGTCGCCCTGCCGGCCCAGGACTGGACCGTGACGCTGAACGGCGCCATCGACTACACCAAGGCCTTTGGCGAAGAAGACGTCACCGGCGCCGCCGCCGCTCACCTGACCAAGATGTGGTCCTCCGACGTTCGCGCCGGCGCCTTTGTCGCCGCCAACGGCATCGGCAGCGGCAACGAGCCGATCTGGACCGTCGGCGCTGAAGCCCAGAAGTATCTGTCGAACGCCACCCTGACCGGCCAAGTCGCCTACACGACCGCTGACAACGTGGACGCCGACATCTGGACCGTCGGCGCCGACGCCGCCTTCTACGTCATGCCGAACCTGCGCCTGAACGCCGGCGTCGCGTACAACAACGTCGACTTCTCGGGCGGCGACACCGACGCCTGGACCTACGGCGTGGGCGCCGAATACGAGTTCGAGAACACCCCGTTCTCGCTGGGCGCCGCTTACACCCGCGCCGACATCGATTCGCTGGACGTCGACACCTGGTCGGTCGGCCTGCGCTATTCGTTCGGCGGCGGTCTGCAAGCGCGTGACCGCGCCGGCGCCAACCTGGGCGTCTCGGCCATCTCCAGCGTCCTGAACGTCTTCTAAGCGTCTCGGACCTGAGCCATGCGAAGAGCCCCGGCGGAGCGATCCGCCGGGGCTTTTTGTTTGGCCGGAAAAGACCCCCGGGGTTCCACGACCGGGGGCCTTCTCGTCGCTCGGGTCTTACTGCCCGATCTGCAGGGTTCCCGATCCGACGACGGAGCGAGAAACCGATCCCGTGGCTGAGGCGACTCGGACGCTGCCCGATCCGGCGATCGCCACGTCAAGGTCGCGCGTTGCGCCGCCGTAGCGAACATCGCCCGAGCCGCCGATGGCGACCGACAGCTTGTCCATTCGGCCCTGCCGCACGTTCACACCGCCCGAGCCGCCGATGGACAGTTCACTGCGTCCGCCGGCGCTGGCCACCTCGACATTGCCCGATCCACCGACGGCCGCCTTCAGGGCTCCGGTTGCTCCGGCCGAGATGGAGCCAGACCCGCCGACGCTGGCGTTCAGCGATCGAGACGTGCCCGCGCGGATCGCGCCTGATCCGCCAAGGCCCAGTTCCACATCGCCATCCACATTGGCCACGTTCCAGTTGCCGCAGCCGCCATTGTCCAACTCGACCGATCGCGCGCCGCGTCCGATTGAGCCGAAGACCGCGCCGCTGGCGCTGACATCCACCGCGCGCGGCGTGCGCACGACGATCAAAGGCGCGTCTTCCAGGCGAATGCGGCCCAGGTCGCGTACCTCGACGGTCGCGCCCTGCCCCGGCTGGCCCGAATCGCTGCGACCGGAGTTGCAGCCGCGAATGGCGCTGTTGCCGCCCCACATGCCGTTACGCCGCAGGCCGCCGTCGATCTTGACGTCATTGCCGTCGCGGCGAACCTGAATGGCTGGCAAGCGCGTCTGGCCTTGCGTGACCTCGACCCCGATATCCTGACGATCCTCGACGATGACCACCACACGGGCGACGGCGTTGCGTATCTCGACCTCGGCGGCCGAAGCGGGCGCCGCGACAAACCCGGTCAGGGTGGCGACGGCGGCGGCGGCGATCAGTGCGGTTTTCATGAGCGGTGTTCCCTTCCCGAATGTGAGGAGAAGGTGCGCGCCGCCCGCGACCAAGTCATTTTAACTCGAGGTCATGAACTCGAATTAACGCCCCGAGCTTATGACGTCGCGTTCAGCGCGCCCGCGCCGTCAGCCGCGCCGATCTCCGGCTCGAAGTCGCGCTCGAAGTTGGCGATCTTGCTTTTCATCGCGCCCGCCTTCTTCAGCGCCAGCGACGCGGCCCAGCGCGCCGCCAGCTCCGGCGTGGTCATGCCGTCGGTGAAGCGCGGCCGCCCGCCCCGGCTGCGGATCACCGCATTGGTGAACAGCGCGCCGTTGCGGAACCGCGACGGCCAGGTCTGGAAATCCATCGACAGGCTGACGCAGAAGCGGTCCAGATTTTCCACGCGGTGAGGCGCATAGAGCGGCCAGGTCAGGGCGCGGCCCGGCTCCAGATCCATGACCTGCGCGTCCTGTTCGAACGCCAGTGTATAAGGCAGTTCCTCGGTCGTCTGGCGCGCGACCACCTGTTCCATGTTTCGCTCGGGCAGATGCCCCTCGTCGCCGGGATAGACGAACAACCGCTTGCGCCCACGCAGGTGGAACAGCACCACGCCCGCCGCGTCAAAATGATAAGGCACGCGCGCCTTGGGCGACGATAGGATCAGTTGCCCCGCGTTCCGCACCGCCCGCATCCCCGGATAGGTCGCCTGGATCGCGGCGAAATCCTTCATCGCCGCCGCCCACAGCTCGGGCCAGCCGGTCTCGACCCCGCGCAGATTGACCCACAGCCGACCCTGTTTGATCGCCTCCAGCAGTTCCTCGCCCGACAGCCGCCCGCGCGCGCCGGTGCGCAAGGACACCTGCCCCTCGTCGTCGTAGTCATACAGGTTGATGTCGAACAGTTCGGCCGGATAACGATCCAGCACGGCGGCCAGCGCCGCATCTTCGGCGAATCCTTGCTCGATCAGGGTGTGGGCGTGGGTCTTGGCCTCGGCGATCGGGCCCGGATAGCGTGTGCGGCGTTGGGTCATGCCGATATCCTCAAACGTGGGCGACGCGCGCCGGCGTCTTCTTCTTGGCGGCTGCCTTCTGGACAGCCGACCGTGCGGCGACCGCCGCGCCCCTCAGCCGCCCGACGGGCGTCGCCTCGCAGGCTTCGATCGTGGCCCAGCGCCGACGCAGGGACGCCCGCACCGCCTCGCCGCGTCCGCCCGCCCTGTTCAGCGCCGCGACCGTGATGTCGCCCAGCGCCTGGGTCACGCCCGGCTGCATCACCACGGCTTCGCGCACCGTCTGGCGGGCGTTGACGAAATACTTCTTGTAGGTCTCGCCCTCGAAGCCGAAGTCGAACACCCGGAAGCCCTCGGCCGCCGCCAGCCGCATTGTGTCCATGCTCAGCAGGATGCCTGGCGAACACCGCGCCAGCGTCGGTTCATAGGCTGGGAACCAGAAATGGTAATGCCGCCCGGCGTGCAGCGAGAACTCGATCGCCACCAGCTTGTCGCCTGCATGCATGGCCGCCATCGAGGCGCCGAAGCCTTCTCGCGCTTCGCTCATCAGCGCGTGCAGCAGATCCCGCGTCCAGCCGCAGGCGAAGATGTCATGCAGGCCCGAGCGCCGATACTGCGCCGCCTTCAGCGCGATCAGATGATCCAGCAGTGCAGGATCTCTGAGACCCCGCTCCACCCGGATCGGCCCCAGTTCGGCTTCCAGGCTCCGGCGCGCCCGCTCCTTGTCCTTGAAGTATTTGCCGAAGGTCTTGCGCCGCTCGGCGTACCAGTCGTCATAGCCCGCCTCGGGCATGGCCACCTGCACCGTCTCGCGCGCCTGGCCTGTTTCGCCCGCGCCGATCCACCCAGGCACGTTCAGCCGCTTGGCTTTCAACAGCCGCGCCACCTCTTCCAGCGTGATCGTCTCGCCCGCCGCGGCGATGACGCCGTGATAGTCGTTCATGGGCGCGCCCAGTGGCTGCACCGCTCCGCCGCGTCGCTGATGCGGGAAGAAGCCGACGATCTCGTCATCTCGCCGGAACACGGCGATCGCCGCACCGGGGCAGACCCGCGAGGCGATCTCGGCATAATCCCAGCGGAAATACGGGCTGGCCAGATCAGGATTGCCAGCCGTCCACGCACGCCACAGGGCGACGGCGGCGGCGTCCATCGCCACCGCGTCCATGATCTCGACCTGCAGCATTCCGGCCATACGCATCCTCTTAGGGCCCTGCGCAGCAAGGTCCATTCCAGACTGCACCCTGCCCCATGCGCGTTTCATCAGGGTTCACCGTCATGGTGAATGCACGTTGAAGGAGCCGCGGTCGCCTTGGCGCGTTTGAGTGACCCAAGGAGAAGACCATGACCGATCAACGCCCTGACAGCAAAGCCGTCGAGAACGAAAACCTGCGGCCGGACGCTGACGGCCAGCCGCCGCGCCCCGCGACCGAGCCTAAGGGTTCGAAGGACTCGTCGAACTCCGGCGAAACCGAAACCGACCCCGCGACCGGCGAACCCAACTGAACACCGACCGCCCGCACTTACCGTCTCGAAAGTCTCTTATGAACCGTCCCGCCTACCTCGCCGCACTCGCTGTTCTGTCTTTGGGCGCCTGTTCGCCGAAGGAGGAAAACACAGCCGCCCCAGCGGCTCAGACGGCCGAGACCGCGCAAGTGGGCCAAACCGGCCCGCTTTCACGTGACGCCATCGAAAACACCGCCTATGCGCCGCCGCCGGCCGCGCAAGAGGGCCAGCCCTCCACCCCGAATGCATCCCAGCAGCAGCCGCAACCCGCCCTGATCCGCGCCCAGGTTCTTCTGGAACGCGCCCGCTTCTCGCCCGGCGCGATCGACGGCCTGGCGGGGTCGAACATGCGCCAGGCCATCTCGGCGTTTCAGGAAGCGAACGGCATGACGGTGAACGGCGAGTTGAACGCCGACGTGATGGGAAGACTGCGCGCCGCCGCCGGACCGGGCGCGGTGACCACCGCCTACACCATCACCCAGCAGGACATCGCCGGACCCTACCTCGGCGTCGTTCCCACGGAGTTGGAGGCTCAGGGTCAGGTGCCCCACATGGGCTACGCCAATATCGTCGAGGCCTTGGCCGAGCGCTTCCACGTTACCGAAGCCTTGCTGCGCGCCATGAACCCCGGCGCCGATTTCAATCGCGTGGGCCAGGGTCTGCTTGTCCCCGCCGTCAACACCGCGCCCCTGCCCGCCGACGTGGACCACATCGACGTCGACAAGAGCGAAGGCTCGGTCAAGGCGTTCGACGCTGACGGCAAGCTTATCGCCTACTTCCCGGCCACCATCGGCAGCGGCGACAACCCGACCCCGACCGGCACGGTCAAGGTCAACGGCGTTGCGCGAAACCCGGACTACACCTACGACCCGTCGAAACTCAGCTATGGCGACGGCAAGAAGAAGGTCGTCGTCAAACCCGGTCCGAACAATCCGGTGGGCGTCGTCTGGATCGACCTGAACAAGCCCAGCTACGGCATCCACGGCACGCCGGACCCGCATCTGGTCGGAAAGACGGCCTCGCACGGCTGTGTGCGCCTGACCAACTGGGACGCCTGGATGCTGGCCGACAAGGTCAAGCCGGGCGTCACCGTCCGCTTTATCTAGTGAACGGCGCCGAACGGCGTACCGTCCCAGAAGTCGCAGTGGTGGCGTTCGAAGAAGCCGTCGTCCATCACATCGCCCTCCGGCTTGAACACCCGCACCGGCCCCGCACCCTCGACGCGGGGCCATTCGGCGGCGAAGGCCGAACGCCCGAACGTCGCCCACAGCTTTTGCATCCGCTCAGACAACGCCTTCTGCTCAGGCGTGAACCGCTTGGGATCAGCAAACACCCAGCGCGTGCCGAACACATAGGCCAGTTCGCTGGCGTGATAGGCGCCCAGGTCCAGACCGACAATCCAGTCGGGCAAGACGAACGGCGCCTCGCGATCGGCGACCTCATAGCCCCACACCGGCACATGCTGGGCCAGCAGTCGTCGCAAGGCCTGTGACGGACAGGCGAACCTCTGGTCCGTGAAGTTGGTGGCGATGGCATAGGCGGGCCCGTCCTTCCCCACAGGATAGCGCGCCAGCACCCGCTCGCCCTGGTCGCCGTACATCCAGATCGTCTCCTTCTGATAGCGATCCATGTCCTGCACCTCGTTGGCGAACAGCCGCCCCTCATCGAGGTTCGTCCCGACCAGGACGGGCACGCGCGTGAACCGCCCCTCGCGGATCGCGACCGCCGGGTTTTCCGGCACAGTGGCGTCCGTGTGCACCGGGCCCCATGATCCCGGCCCGTTGATGCCCGCCCTCAATGATGCCGCCCGCGACAGCCGCCAGGCCGGAAGCGCCTTCAGACACGCGATCTGATCCTCGCCGGTGCAGCCAAGCCTTTCGGCGAACATCGGCCCCGACTGGGCCGCGTCCTGCGCCCTGACCAGGGACGACGGCTCAAGACATCCGCCGCTCTGCATGATGACCCGCTGATACAGCCCTTCCGATTGCGGCGACGCCATCAGATAACAGGCCGTCCACGCCCCCGCGCTCTCGGCGAACAGGGTGACGTCGCCCGGGTCGCCGCCAAAGGCCGCAATGTTCCGATGCACCCACTTCAGCGCCGCCTGCTGATCCATTAGGCCGAAGTTGCCGCCGAAGCCTTCGCCAGTCGCCTGAAACCCCGGATGCGCCAGCCAGCCCAGCGCGCCGAGCCGATAATTCATCGTCACGACCACCCGACCCTGCTCGCGCGCCAGTTTCGAGGGATCGTAGTTGGCGCCCGCCCCCACGGTGAAGGCGCCGCCCGGGATATAGACCATCACCGGCCGCGCCTCGGCCGCCTCTCCGCCCGGCGCATAGATGTTCAGATACAGACAGTCCTCGGACCCGACGACGATCCCGCCGCCGCCGCCCAGGATCGAGCGTCGCCCGATCGCCTGGGTGCAGTCCGCACCGATCCGCGTCGCATCCCGAACGCCCTGCCAGGCCTCAACCGGCTGCGGCGCGCGCCAACGCAGATCGCCGACCGGCGGCGCCGCGAACGGCACGCCGAGGAACGCTCGCGTCCCCGCCCCCTCGACCCCGCGCGCCATCCCGGCTTCGGTCCTGGCCAAGATCGGCTCGGCGTCCTTGGCGAACCGGACCTGATCGACCTTGCCGGGATGGGTGGCGCAGGCCGACAGGGCGACAAGGCACGCAAGCAACGAGATCAGACGCATCGTGAACCTTGGCTTTTGGGCAGACGATCCTAACGCCCGAACGGCAGGCCCGTTGCGGGCGCCTAGAGTTCCCCCACAGCAAAACGGCCCCCGGATTGCTCCGGGGGCCGTTCTGTTACGCTACTCTGTCTTTCGGCCTATGCGCGCCTCGCGGAGGCGCGCGACTTGAGGCCGG
>NZ_BCWM01000010.1 GCF_001592205.1 Brevundimonas vesicularis NBRC 12165
ATTCGCTCTCTAGAAACCGAGGTATCTTCCAAATGTAATCTGATAGAGCCTCAAACTCCGACTGAGCCTCTAATGAAAGAGCATGAAGAAGGCCCGACCCCTCGTTCCAATAAGCGGAGTGCTCGCTTCTCATCGATGGCAACCGTTCTAGACGTAAATGCCGGTCGTCCGGTCTTCTAGGAGCGCTTCAAGGACATAGATCGTGTCGTGATCTGGCTCACCGTCGAAACTTTTTAAGGTATGCAACGCGCTAGCCGCAACCATCTTTACTTGTGACAAGCGGCCCGGAACACCATTGGCAATGTTCTGAAGAGCTAATGCAGCGTGATAGAATACGAATGGTGCTTCCTCGGTGAAGCGCCGTGCCAGCCATCCCAAATCCGCCTTCTCAGGTTGAATTTGCATCATGGCAATTGCTGCAAGGCGGCTGCCAGCCGATCCTGAAGACATATAATTCACGATATACTTCGACATCGCGGGGCCCAGGATTCTCATCCTGACCAATATCTGCGTCAGAGTTCGAGTGCGCTCTAAGCTGGGGGGCATAATACGTCTGACTGTATCGTACTCAACGCAAAGTCTATCTAGCTGAGAGGCTAGGTTTTGCTCGCCAATCTCTTCAATGTCCTCTGCAATCTGTTCAGCGACTATAATCTCGCTTGGGCTAATGGTGCCCTTTGCATCCTCGCCACTTGTCGCCTGATTGGCCAGCTTTTCCAGCTGCGCCTCAAATTCTAAAACTTTCACAGACTTCATGCGATCAATGAGGCCGGGTAATTTTGCGATTACAGACCGAAGTTCCTTTCTGAATAGCCACACACCAAGAAACACTGCCGCAGGCCACGCGAAGGATGCGACCAGAGCCGCGACGGCCGTGATCAGAGAAGCGATTTAGGTGAGGTCCATAATGCTACGCTAGGCGAGTGGGACTTATCTAACAACCGGAAATGGTGTCGCCGCCCTCACACTTTCACCTCCACCACCCCGCCGCCGGCCCTGAACTTCGCGCTCATCTCCGCCATGCCGGCTTCGGCCTCCGTCAGGGAACCGCCCGCGTCGTTCTGGGCCTGGGCGTCGCGGCGGATGTCCTGGCTGATCTTCATGCTGCAGAACTTGGGGCCGCACATGGAGCAGAAGTGGGCGGTCTTGTGGGCCTCCTTGGGCAGGGTGGCGTCGTGGTATTTGCGGGCGGTTTCGGGGTCGAGACCCAGGTTGAACTGATCCTCCCAGCGGAACTCGAACCGGGCGCGTGACAGGGCGTCGTCGTGCAGGCGGGCGGCGGGGTGGCCCTTGGCCAGGTCGGCGGCGTGGGCGGCGATCTTGTAGGTGATGACGCCGTCCTTGACGTCCTGACGATCCGGCAGGCCCAGGTGCTCCTTGGGCGTGACGTAGCAGAGCATGGCCGTGCCGAACCAGCCGATCATGGCCGCGCCGATCGCGGATGTGATGTGGTCATAGCCCGGCGCGATGTCGGTGGTCAGCGGGCCAAGCGTATAGAAGGGCGCCTCGTGGCAGTGCTTCAGCTGCTCGTCCATGTTCTGTTTGATCTTGTGCATCGGCACATGGCCGGGGCCCTCGATCATGACCTGGCAGCCCTTGGCCCAGGCGATCTTGGTCAGTTCGCCCAGGGTGCGCAGCTCGGCGAACTGGGCCTCGTCATTGGCGTCGGCGATGGAGCCGGGGCGCAGGCCGTCGCCCAGGCTGAAGCTGACATCATAGGCGCGCATGATGTCGCAGATGTCCTCGAAATGCTCGTAGAGGAAGCTCTCCTTGTGGTGGGCCAGGCACCACTTGGCCATGATGGAGCCGCCTCTGCTGACGATGCCCGTCACCCGCTTGGCCGTCATCGGCACGAAGGGCAGGCGCACGCCCGCGTGGATGGTGAAATAGTCCACGCCCTGTTCGGCCTGTTCGATCAGGGTGTCGCGGAACACCTCCCACGTCAGATCCTCGGCGACGCCGTTCACCTTCTCCAGCGCCTGATAGATGGGCACGGTGCCGATGGGGACGGAACTGTTGCGGATGATCCAGTCGCGGATGTTGTGGATGTTGCGGCCCGTCGACAGGTCCATGACGTTGTCGGCGCCCCAGCGGGTGGCCCAGACCAGCTTGTCGACCTCGTCGTCGACGGAGGAGAGGACGGCGGAGTTGCCGATGTTGGCGTTGATCTTCACCAGGAAGTTGCGGCCGATGATCATCGGCTCGACCTCGGGGTGGTTGATGTTGTGCGGGATGATGGCGCGGCCGCGCGCGATCTCCTGCCGCACAAACTCGGGCGTCACGAAGTCGGGGATGGCGGCGCCGAAGTCCTCCCCGTCGCGGATGCAGGGGCTGTTCTGCTCGCGGCGCAGGTTCTCGCGGATGGCGACATATTCCATCTCGGGGGTGATGACGCCGGCCTTGGCGTATTCATACTGGGTGACCGGGCGGCCCGCGACGCCCTTGAAGACGCGGTGGTGGGAGGTGTCGAAGCGCGGGGCCAGGTGGCGGCCCGACGCATGGCCGTTGTCCTCGGGCTTGACCTCGCGCGGATTGGCGACGGGGGCGATGTCGCCGCGATCCAGCTGCCAGCTGGATTTGACGTGAGGCAGGCCGCGCTTGATGTCGATGGTCACGGTCGGGTCGGTGTAGGGGCCCGATGAATCATAGATGGTCACCGGCGGCTCGTTGGCGGATGCGTGGACGGCGACCTCGCGGAAGGGGACGCGGATGTCGGGATAGAGTTCGCCGGCGACATAGACCTTGCGGCTGCCGGCCCGTTCGCCGGTCGGGATGGTTCCGGTCTCGCGCATGACCTCCTCGCGCGCGTCCTTGAGAGCGAGGTCGACGTTGGGCTCTTCAGGCAGGGCGGGCGGGGTGACTTGGATGTTCATGACGGCCTCAAACGGTTTGAGGTCCGCCGACGTCGGGCGCGAGGGTCCTGTAGCGTCAGGACCGATAGCGTTACTCATCCCTTCGCCGGCATGACCCGGATCAGGTTCGACGGGTCAGAGGAGAAACCTCTATCTCAGCCGCTCGATTGCGACCCCCCGGAGAACGCCTGCAGGCTAACCCGCGCCGCAGCGGATGTCGAGTTGTCCGAAACCGCACATAAGTCCTTGTAGGCGCGGTGGATTTATTGGGCTATGCGCAAAGCTTGGGCCGGATGCCGGCGTCGGCGGAGTGAAACGAGGATATGAGCCTGAACCTGGAACGCATCCTCTACACCAGCCGCGCGCGCGGCAACGCCGACAGCCTGCTGATGCAGGTGGACATCCTGGCCACGTCGCAGCGGAACAATGCGCGCGACGACCTGACCGGCGCGCTGCTGATCCACGACGGACGGTTCCTGCAGGTGCTGGAGGGCGCAGCGCAGGATCTGGACCGGCTGATGACGCGGCTGGCGGGCGATCCGCGTCATGACGAGGTGGTGGTGATCGAGCGCAAGCCGATCCCGGCGCGCGGCTTTTCCGGCTGGGCCATGGCAAGCGTGCGCGTGACCCCGGCGCTGGAAGAGACGCTGCGGGCCACGGTGGACGGCGCCGGCGCGCCCCAGCAGACGGTCGAGCGGATGCAGGACGCGGTACTGGCCCAGGCGGCCTGACGTTCTACAGTAGGATGCAGTGCGCCTTGCGCAGAGTATCTCGCGTTTCGGCGGGAAGGTTGTGCGGCAATAGCGTCGTTTCCTGTCGAATGAGCCGTAGGGCTGCGTCGACGCTAGGGCGATACCAAATCAGATAGCCGCACTCGTCCTGAACCGCCCGCGAAGCGACGTAATCCACCGCGCCGTAATGGCCGAATGGCGCGTTGGGAGGATTGGAATACCAAGTCAGTCGACCGATCCGGCGTTCGGTGACGGCGCCGGCGGAAGCCTGAAATCGCTTCTGCTGCTCACTCCAATCTGACAGCGTAGCGCCACCAGTCATCGCATCATCAGCGGTGGCGAAGGCGTCAGAATATCGGCCCTCGTCCAAGGCTGAGAAGTAGTTCGTTGTCAGCGCTTCAAGCTGATCATTCAGGGCTAGAGCTTCCTCGTCGGTTAGAGCCGGTGCCGGCAGGGGCTCAGCAGCCACAGCCGGCAAAGGTCCGCAAATGACATCTTGAACCAGAGTCATCTTGTCACTCTGTTTGGCAGAGCTTTGACGTTCCGGCATCCGCTGATCGAGCGTGAAAGTATAATGATCGAAATAGAACCCCTTTGCCCCGCAGAGATTGGCAGCGCCGGGTCGAAGGCGTTCAGCTAAACGGAGCGGATCAGTTTCATCTGAGGCGGTGATCGTCATGCGCCAACGGCCAACACCGTCCGGCTCCACCTTCACTGCGTCCGGTGCAGCAAGAAGCAAGAAAACAACAAAAGCCAGCAATCGACGCCCTCCCGCAGCACGAAGGTAGAGGGGGGAATTGCGTCAGGTGAGTCAAGGCGCCGACCAGCCCTTGACCGAGACGGCCGCCGCGCGCGGATCGGCGTCGAAGCGGAGGTAGGCCTTGGCGTGGCCGTGGCCGGGGACGTAGTCCAGGCTGGCGGTCGCGGTCTGGTCGCCCAGAACCCCTTCGATATCCACTGCGGCGGCGGTGTCGTCGCCGTCGTTCTGAACCCGGACGGTCGCGACCTGGCCTGCGGCGGTGACGTCCACGGCGACGATGCGGGCGCTGAGCGCGGGCGAGGCTGTGGGCTGGAGCGCCTCCCACACCACGATGCCGATGGCGGTCAGGGTGATGACGGCGCCGAGCAAGGCCATGCCCCATTGCAACAGAGGGCGGGTCGATGCGGCGGGCTTCTTCTTCGTGGGCATGGGGTCAGACCAACAGACGGGCGGCGGCGGCGCCGATGGCGGCGGGGAAGCCCAGGACGACCATGGTCTGGACCACGCCGGCGACGGCATGGCCGTCGGTGCGGCCGAACAGGAACAGGGTGAACAGGCTGACGGCTAGGGCGATGGCGTAGCCGGGCAGGGTGAAATGCAGGAAGGCCTTGATCGGATGATCGGCCTCTTCCTGACCGGCGAAGCCCGCCTTGAAGACGATCAGGTGGAGCAGAAGGATGGAGACGGCGATCAGGGCCAGGATGTGGGCGGGCGTCGCCTTGTAGGCGATCAGGATCATCTCTTCGGTCGGGGCGACGTTCAGGGCGAAGAAAAGGGCGCCGGCCGCCATCAGGAACAGTTCGCCGAAATAGGAAGCCTGATCCTCGTCGGTGTCGCCTCCGCCGTCGCCGCTGAGCTGACGCCGGGCCAGAAGCGCGCCCATGGCGCCGGGAATGGCCTGAAGCGCGACCATGCCCAGGCCCTCGCGCGGCGGCGCGTCCCATTCGACGACGCCGAACAGGATCAGCAGCACCGAGGCGGTAATGAAGCCGACGGCCAGGGCCACGGCGGTGTCCAACGCATCGTTGATCGGCCCGCGCCGTTTGGAGAAGCCGGCGTAATAGGCCAGGCCGTAAAGCAGCGGCAGGCCGGCGACGATGAAGGTCAGCAGCCGCCAGCGGTCCATGATCACGCCTTGCGCCCACATCTCCATCGTCATCAACAGCGGAATGTTGAACACCAGGGCGCCGGCGAAGGCGCGGCCCAGATCGCGGACATAGGCGCGCTCGCGTTGCAGATCCAAAGGGGGCGCGGCGGCCGTCATGCGGCGGCAACGCTTGGGCGCCGGCTTTGGCTCCGGACCGCTTGTCGAACGGCGTTCAGGCGGCGTTCATTCGCAGCCAAGCTTGGTGTCAGCTCTAGGGAGAGGGAACGATGAAACAGATCAAGACGACCGCCGTGATCGCGGTTCTGGCGTGCGCGGGCTTGGCGGCCTGCGCCTCGGTGGAGGTCGGCGGCGCGCCGATGGCCCTGTCGCCCGCCATGGCCGAGCAGGCGCGGATCGGCGTCGTCACAACCACGACCGGCTGGCTGGACGCCGAGGATGACTTCGCCGACACCTTCAACGACGAGGTGCTGAACGAAATGGGGCTGTGCGCCGGCGGCCGGCATCGGCTGAACCTGAGCATCCATGTCGAGGCGCTGAGCCGGGCGCCGCGCCTGGCCATTCTGGCCGGCGATCGCGCCGAACACCGGATGCGGGCGACGGCGGAACTGCGCGATCCGGCGCAGGGTGGTCAGGTGGTCGGGCGTTATCCGCTGGTCGTGACGGTGGATGCGGGCGCCGGGGTGCTGGACGCCTTGATGGATCGCCAGGCGGTCACGTCCCACGCCTTCGCCCAGGCCCTGTGCGACGCCGCCTTCGTCGCGCCGACGCGTGTGGCCGAGGCCGGCGCGCCGGGCTGAGGTCGAGGGCGGAGCGTAGGGGCCGCCAGCTTGGGTCTGGCGCTTTTGAATGTCACGGGCGCGGGCTATCAAGACGGCGAACAGGAAACCGTCCCATGCATCTCGCCCGTTTCGCCCATATCCGCTTGGCCCATCTGCCGACGCCGCTGGAGCCGCTGCCCCGCCTGTCGGAAGAGTTGGGCCTGGATCTGTGGATCAAGCGCGACGACTGCACCGGCCTGGCCGGCGGCGGCAACAAGACCCGCAAGCTGGAGTTCCTGCTGGGCGCGGCGTTCGAAGAGGACGCCGACACGCTGGTGACGCAAGGGGCGGTGCAATCGAACCATGTGCGCCAGACGGCGGCGGCGGCGGCGGCCCACGGTCTGGCGTGCGAGATCATTCTGGAAGAGCGGACGGGGTCCAAGGCGACGGACTATGTCGGCAACGGCAATGTGCTGCTGGACCGGCTGTTCGGCGCGACCCT
The DNA here is from genome assembly GCF_001592205.1 of Brevundimonas vesicularis NBRC 12165. Classification (GTDB taxonomy): domain Bacteria; phylum Pseudomonadota; class Alphaproteobacteria; order Caulobacterales; family Caulobacteraceae; genus Brevundimonas; species Brevundimonas vesicularis. The sequence continues at coordinate 6,712 of NZ_BCWM01000010.1, forward strand.
GCGCACCGTGCCGGGCGGGACGGACATGGTCGCCGAGCTGGAGAAGACGGCGGCCGAGGTGCGGGCGCGGGGCGGCAAGCCCTATGTCATTCCCGGCGGCGGATCGAACCCTACGGGGGCTTTGGGCTATGTCGATTGCGCGCGCGAGATCGTGGTCCAGGCCGATGATTTGGATCTGGAGGTCCACCGCATCGTGACGGCGACTGGCAGCGCGGGCACCCATGCGGGCCTGGTCGCCGGGCTGGCGGTCATGGGGGCGGACATTCCCGTACTGGGCATCGGAGTGCGGGCGCCCAAGGAAAAGCAGGAGGCGAACGTCTTCAAACTGGCCGAGGAGACGGCCGCCCTGCTGGGCCAGACGGGACGGGTGACGCGCGAGCAGGTGATCGCCGACTGCGACTATGTGGGCGAAGGCTATGGCCTGATCGACCAGGGGGTGATCGACGCCCTGACCCTGGCCGCGCGTCTGGACGGGATCGTGCTGGACCCGGTCTATTCCGGCAAGGCGATGAAGGGGCTGATCGCCCTGGCGCGCGCCGGCCGGTTCAAGGGTGAGACGGTGGTGTTCCTGCACACTGGTGGAGCGCAGGGGCTGTTCGGCTATCAGACCGAGATCGAAGGGGCGCTGTAGAGGCCGCGCGTCATGGACCCGCGCGAGGCGACGCTGGCGCTGCTGGCCGCCCGGGCCGAGGACGCCACCGTCTGCCCCAGCGAGGTCGCGCGGGTGGTCGCGGGCGAGGGCGGCGCGTGGCGCGAGGCGATGCCACAGGTTCACGCCGCGGTGGACGCCCTTGTGAACGAGGGCGCGGTGCGACTGAGCTGGAAGGGGCGGCCGCTGGCGATGCGTGCGGGGCCCTATCGGATCGCGCGGGGCGTTGGCTGACGCGGTATCCGAAGGTTGTGTTTTCCCGGAATGCCGATAACGGATGTCTATGGTTGAGCTTTCCAGATATTTCGCGCGACTACACCCCACGGTCCTTACCGCCGTTCTTATCGCTGCGATGGTCGTGCAGATTGTGCTGTCAGGGCTGCACGTAACCCCACTGATACGGGCGATTGTGACGGCCTTGCCGATCGCCGCCACCTGCCTTTGGTGCTGGTCGATTTTCAGGGTGGCGAAAGCCTGCGGAGCGCCTGGTGCTGGGGTGACCTGGGGATGGTTGTTTGCCGTCCCCCCGATGATGCCGATTATTGCGATATTGGCCGGTTGGTCGATGCAGAACAGCCCCGCCGCCTTGGCGTTCTTTATCGTATTTTTTGTCGCCCTCTGGTTTGCCGCTCAGGCGCTGGAAAACGCTGACGCCCTCAACGGCCAAGCATCGGCGGGACAGATCGTTGTGACAATGTTCCTCATGTTCTTTGCTCTGATCGGTGTTTGGATTTTGAGACCGAAGATCCAGCGATTGGAAGCAAGGATGGCAACTTCCGCCGACTAGCCTTTGTCGCCGACGGTTTGGGCGAGATCAGGTGATCAAATGACAGTGCGCGAGATCGAACCTGTCCCGCCGGCGCTGTCTTTGGCGGCGGTGTTTCTGCGGTTCTTGCGGTTCGGGCTGCTGGCGTTTGGCGGGCCGGTGGCGCAGATCGCGATGATCCGGCGCGAGCTGGTCGATCAGGACCGTTGGATGTCCAGCGCGCGGTTCAACCGGCTGCTGGCGGTGTTGCAGGTCCTGCCGGGGCCGGAGGCGCACGAGTTGTGCGTGCACATGGGCATGCGGGCGCGGGGGCGGATCGGCGGCCTGCTGGCGGGCCTGGGGTTCATGCTGCCCGGGCTGGTCCTGATGCTGGGGATCGGCTGGGCCTATGTGGCGCTGTCGCCGGTCGTGGGCCTGCTGGCCGGGGCGTTCCTGGGGGTTCAGGCGGCGGTGGTCGCCGTGATCGTGCGCGCCGTCTGCAAGATCGGATCGCATATCCTGGAGGATCGCTGGCTGTGGGCCGTCGCCGTCGTCGGCTTTGTGGCGACCCTGGCCGGGGCGGCGTTCTGGATCGTGCTAGCGGCGGGCGGGGCGGCCTATGTGCTGGTCCGGGCCGGGCGGGTCGGCCTGGCCGTCGGGGTCGTGGTGCTGGCGGTCGTTGCAGCCTTGGCGATGCACGGGCTGGGGGACGGCGGGCCGGTCTTGGGACAGGCGTCGGGGCAGGGGGGCGACGCGGGCGCAGCCGCGATGTTCTGGACGGGGCTGAAGGCGGGGCTGCTGACGTTCGGCGGCGCCTATACCGCCATTCCCTATGTGCGCGCCGATACGGTGGGGCGCGGGCTGATCGACGATGGGGCGTTTCTGGACGGGATCGCCTTTGCGGGGGTGATCCCGGCGCCGCTGGTGATCTTTTGCACTTTCGTCGGCTTCGTGGTCGCGGGCTGGGGCGGGGCGCTGGCGATGACGGCCGGGGTGTTCGCGCCGGCCTTCGCCTTTTCGATGATCTTATATGAGCGGCTGGAGGCGGTGGTCGAGGACCGGCGGCTGCACGATCTTCTGGCCGGGGTGGCCGCCGCCGTCGTGGGGATCATCGCCGCGACCAGCGTGGAGCTGGGCTGGGCGACCTTGCAGCGGGCGCCGTCGATGGCGGCGGCTGCAGCGATCTTTGCGGGCGCCCTGGCGGTGGCGTGGGCCTGGAAGAGCCGCTACGCCGTGCCGGCAGTTCTGGCCGCCGCGGCGGTCGTGGGATGGGGCGTGATGCGATGAGCAAGATCCTGGGCGTGATCGGCGGCATGGGACCGGCGGCGACGGTGGCGTTCCTGGCGCGGGTGCAGGCGCTGACGTCGGCGGACGGCGACGCCGATCACATCCGGGTGGTGATGGACCTGAACCCCCAGGTTCCCGATCGCAACACGCGGCCGGGCGAGGCCGAGGTCGTGCTGGGACAGATGGCCGAGGGGCTGGCGGCGGCGGGGGCCGAGGTGATCGCCATGCCCTGCAACACCGCCCACGCCCAGGCGGGCGGGATCCGCGCGGCGTGTGAGGCGAAGGGCCTGGGCTTCATCGACATGATCGCGGCGACGGCGGATGCGGCGGCGGCGTCAGGCGCCAAGCGGATCGGCGTGCTGGCGACGCCGGGGGGCGAGCGGCTTTACACGCAGGCGCTGGCGGCGCGCGGGCTCGATACGGTGCTGCTGGAGGGCGCGGACCGCGAGGCCTTCATGGGCCTGGTCTATGGGGTCAAGCGCGGCGATGTCGGCGAGACGGCGCGGGCAGGGATGTCGCGGCTGGCTCATGCCCTGGCGGATGCGGGCGCGCACGGGCTGATCGCCGGCTGCACCGAGGTGCCGCTGCTGCTGAGCGCCGAAGACGCCGCCGCGCCCCTAACGGATTCGGCCGAGGTGTTGGCCCAAGCGTGCGTGGAGGCGTGTCGGGTGTGATGCGCGGTTGCGGCTTGCTCCGCGCGGCCGGCCTGCCTAGTCATGGGCGGTGTCTATTCAGTCCCTGATCATCGATTGCGACCCCGGCGTGGACGACGCCGTGGCGCTGTTTCTGGCCTTCGCCGCGCCCGAGCTGGAGCTGCTGGCCGTCACCACGGTCGGGGGCAATGTTCCCGGCGCCAAGACCCAGCGCAATGCGCGCATCATCCGCCAGATCGCCGGGCGCGAGGACGTGCCGGTGTTCGGCGGGGCGGAGCGGCCGCTGAAACGTCCGCCGGCGGGCGCGGGCGCGTTTCACGGGGTCGAGGGTCTGGGCGATCTGGAGCCGTTCGAACCGACGGGGATCGTCGGCGACGGGCCGGCCGCCAACGCCATCGTCGATCTGGTGATGAGCCGGCCTGAAGGCTCGGTCTCCATCGCCGTCCTGGGGCCGATGACCAATCTGGCGCTGGCGATGCGGCGTGAGCGGCGCCTGGCCGAACGGCTGGGGCCGGTGGTCGTCATGGGCGGGGCGCGGTCGGAAGGCGGCAATGTCACCGCATCGGCCGAGTTCAACATCTGGGCCGATCCGGATGCGGCGGCGGTGGTGTTCGGATCGGGGTGTCAGGTCGTCGCCTTCGGCCTGGACGCGACCCATCAGGTGCGCGCGACCGAGGCCCGGATCGTGGCGATAGAGGCCATCGACAGCGAGGCCGCGCGGGCGGCGGCGTCGACGCTGCGGTTCTCGCAGCGGGTGGAGCGCGAGATCGTGGGGTGGGATGCTGCCCCGTTGCATGACCCGTGTCCCATCGCCTGGCTGATCAAGCCCGACCTGTTCGAGACGAAGCCTTGCCGGATCGAGGTGGAGACGGGTTCGGACCTGACGCGCGGGCATACGGCGGTGGAGTTCCGGATCGATCCGGCGACGGCGCGGCACCGCTGGGCGGTCGCGGCGGACGCGCAAGGGGTGTTCGATCTGATCGTCGCCAAGCTGAAGGCTCAGGCGCTGGAGGCCGCCGCATGAGGGTGACCGTCGTCGGCTCGATCAACCTGGATCTGGTGGCCACCGCGCCCCAACTGCCGGCGCCGGGTGAGACGGTGACCGGGGCGACCCTGGCGCGGCATCCCGGCGGCAAGGGCGCCAACCAGGCGCTGGCGGCCGAGAAACTGGGGGCCGAGGCCAGCCTGATCGGGCGGGTCGGCAATGACGCCATGGCCGGCGAGGCCCTGGCCCTGATGGAGGATCTGGGCGTCGATCTGGCCGGGGTGGAGGTGGATGTTGCGGCCCCGACGGGCGTCGCCCTGATCGCCGTCGATCCGACCGGCGAGAACCAGATCGTGGTCGCGGCCGGCGCCAACCACATGGTCACCCCTGAACAGCTGCCGCAGCGGATCGAGGGCGCGCTGATCGTACAGCTGGAGCTGCCGATCGAGACGGTCGAGGCGGCGGTGGGCCGGGCGACGGGCTTCGTCTGCGCCAATCTGGCGCCCGCCGCGCCGGTGTCGGAACTGCTGCTGCGCCGCGCCGACCTGATCGTCGTCAACGAGACCGAGGCGGCCTTCTATGGCGACGGCCTGCACCGGGGCGGGGGACGGGTCGTCGTCACCAAGGGCGCCCGAGGCGCGGCCATGTACCAACGCGGCGTCGAAATGGCCTGGGCGACCCCGCCGGCCGTCGAGGCGGTCGATGCGACGGGCGCGGGCGACGCCTTCGTCGCCGCCATCACGGTGGCTTTGCTGGAAGGCATGGACCCGGCCGAGGCGCTGCGCTTCGCCTGCGCCGCCGGAGCCTTCGCGGCGACCCGCCCGGGCGCGCAGCCCTCAGCGCCGGAGCGGGATCAGGTCGAGGCGCTGCTGGCGGGGTAGCGACGCGGTCTGCGCCTCTTCATCGTGGTCAGACCCCTGGCGGCGGACCGGTGGGCGTGGGGAAGGCGAGCGGCGCGACGGCGGCGCCGGGAGAACCGGCCGTGACGGTCTGGTAAAGCTGAAGGCCGAGCGGCGACCAGGTGAGGGCTTCGGTCGCCGCGATCATGGCGATCTGAACCCCCAGACCCCAGAACCAGGCGGGGTGGATCCGGCGGGTCTTCGCAAGATCGATGATCATGCCGATGACTGGAAACGCCAGGGTGACGAGCGTGGTCGCCTCCCAGGCCCAAGGGATCAGCAAGGGCATGGGCAAAAGCCGACCGACGGCCGGCCCCAGCAGGATCGCCATGGCGGAATAGTGCAGGCGGCGGTGCCAGTCCGTTGACCGACGAAGCCACACCGCCGCGACGGTGAGGCCGACGAAGGTCGCGAGCGAGAGGGGATCGAAGACCAGAAACTGCAAGGGTCGGAAGAAGAAGGGCACGTCGCCCCGACGCACCATGGCCTCGGTGACCAGCCAGCCCAGGATCAGCATGGGCGCCAGCCATGCGGCCGCCAGCCAGCCCAGCGGTCGGTGCCAACGCAGCTGGCCCGTGGCGATCAACAGATTCTGAACCAGGAAGATGACGACCCAGCCCATGGAGACCACGGCGTGGGCGTGCACCAGCAGCGGAGCCTCGAAGCTGGAGCGGCCCATGGCCAGCTGAAGCGAAAAGCCCGCCACGACGACAAGCGCCATGACGACGGCCAGCCCCGGAAAGACGCGGTCCGGAGTGCGGTCGGCCCCGCCCATCCTGTTCGCACTCACCATGACACACCCCCCGATGTTTCCGGCGAAACTTAACGCCGAAGCCCGAAAGCGGCAATCTGGAATATCAGCGATATGTCTAGGATCGACTGGGCCAGGCGCAGGCGTCGCCGCGCCAATGTGACACTGTAACGCCGAAACGGGTTGTCGGCGGTGGAAAGGCGGGGTTAGGTCTGGGGTTCGGGATTTGTGGGGACTTCAGACGATGATGATGCGTGGACGTGGGGTTGGGCTGGTTCTGGCGGCGGTGCTGCTGAGCGGCGTGGCGGGTGGGGCGTTGGCCCAGAATGCGGGGGCCCAGAATGCGGCGTCGGCTGCGGGGCCGATGGTCTATCAGCAGCCGCCGGCGCCGATCGCGGACATCCTGGACGCCAAGCCGACGCCGTCGTCGATGTTGAGCCCGGATCGGCGGACGCTGGTTCTGATGGATCGGTCCAACCTGCCCAGCATCAAGGCCCTGGCCGAGCCGATGCTGCGGCTGGCGGGGACGCGGATCAATCCCAGGAACAACGGCGCGGCCGAAAGCCGGGTGGCGTGGCTGACGGGTCTGAGCCTGCAGGCGGTGGACGGGGGGCAACCTCGCGTCGTGGCCCTGCCCGACGGCGCGCGGTTCACGGCGCCGCGGTTCTCGCCGGACGCCAAGTCGCTGGCCTTCGTGCTGGACCGGCCGACGGGGCTGGAGCTGTGGGTGGTGGACGTGGCCTCGGCGCGGGCGCGCAAGCTGACCGATCCGGTGGTCAATATGACCGGCGGGACGGGTTATGAGTGGCTGCCCGACAGTTCGGGCCTGCTGGTCGAGGCGGTGCCGGCGGGACGCGGTCCGGCGCCGGACGTGACGGCGGCGCCCACGGGGCCGAACATCGAGGAGACGGCCGGGCGGGTCGCGCCGGTGCGGACCTATCAGGACCTGTTGTCGAACCCCGGCGACGAGGCCCTGTTCGACCATTATTTCACCAGCCAGCTGACGCTGGTTCCGCTGAACGGCCGTGCACGGACGATCGGGGCGCCGGCGGTCTATCTGGACGCGTCGGTGTCGCCGGACGGCCAATACATCCTGCATGAGATCGCCAAGCGGCCCTATTCCTATGCGGTGCCGGACGACCTGTTCCCGACCGAGATCGTGGTGACGGATCTGAACGGTCGCGTGGTGCGCACGGTCGCCGACCTGCCGCTGAGGGACGATGTGCCGACCGCCTTCGACGCCGTGGCGCCGGGGCCGCGCGCGGTCGAGTGGCGGGCCGATGCGCCGACGACCCTGACCTGGGTCGAGGCGCTGGACGGCGGCGACATCCGCCGCGAGGCCGAGTTCCGGGACCGGGTCTTCATGCAGGCCGCGCCGTTCACGAGCGAGCCCGTCAAGCTGATCGACCTGAAGGAACGGTATGGCGGCGTCGTCTGGGGCCGGGACGACCTGGCCATCGTCAACAGCCGCTGGTTCAACACCCGGCACGAGACGCGGTTCGTGGTCGATCCGTCCAACCCCGGCGAGGGCCGGGTGCTGCTGGAGCGGAACTATCAGGCGCGCTACGACAATCCGGGCCAGCCGGTGACCCAGCCGAATGCGCAGGGCCGTTCGGTGATCCGCTTCGATCCGCAGGGGCGCATCCTGATGTCAGGCGCCGGGGCCACGCCGCAGGGTGAGTTCCCCTTCCTGGCCGCGATGGACCCGGCGACGGGACGCAGCGAACGGCTGTGGACCTCGGCCAATACGGACTACGAGGCCGTGGTCGGCTTCCTGGATGCGGACGGCAAGCGGGTGGTGACGCAGCGCGAGACGCGGCTGGATCCGCCCAACCTGCAGATCCGCGACTTGACGACGGGCCAGACGACGCGGCTGACCAACTTCCCCGATCCGGCGCCGCAGCTGGCCGAGGCGACGCGGCAACTGGTGACCTATGAGCGGGCCGACGGGGTCAAGCTGTCGGGGACGCTGTATCTGCCGGCCGGTTACGACAAGGACCGCGACGGGCCGCTGCCGATGCTGATGTGGGCCTATCCCGCCGAGTTCACCGATGCGGCGGTGGCGGGCCAGACGGTGGACGTACAGAACAGGTTCGTACGGCCCGGCGGGTCCAGCCATCTGTTCCTGCTGACCCAGGGCTATGCGATCTTCGACAACCCCTCCATGCCCATCATCGGCAAGGACGGGGCCGAGCCGAACGACACCTATGTCGAGCAGTTGGTCGCCGATGCGAAGGCCGCGGTCGACGCCGTGGTCGGCATGGGCGTGGCGGACCGCGACCGGATCGCCGTCGGCGGCCACAGCTACGGCGCCTTCATGACCGCGAACCTGCTGGCGCACAGCGATCTGTTCCGCACCGGGATCGCGCGGTCGGGGGCCTATAACCGCACCCTGACGCCGTTCGGCTTCCAGTCCGAGCAGCGCAACTACTGGGAGGCGACCGAGGTCTATACCGAGATGTCGCCCTTCACCTATGCGAACAAGCTGAACGAGCCGATCCTGCTGATCCACGGCGAGGCGGACGACAACTCGGGCACCTTCCCGGTCCAGTCCGAGCGCTTCTATGCGGCGCTGAAGGGGCTGGGGGCGACGGCGCGTTACGTCACCCTGCCGCTGGAGGCGCATGGATACCGCGCGCGGGAATCGGTGGGCCACACCCTGTGGGAGATGACCCGCTGGCTGGACCAGTATGTGAAGAACGCCCCGCCGAAGCCGGCGGCGAACTGAGACGCCGCTCTGTCGTCTTTCCGGGGCCGCGCAGCGGAACCCGGAACCCAGGGACGCCGGTCTGATGCCTAGCGCGTCGATGAGCGAAGATGTGGTCCTGGGTTCCGGGTTCGTCCTGCGGACGCCCCGGAATGACGGCTTTAGGGTTTCGGCGCCGCGGCTTCGGCCGCCGCATTGATTGCCGCCAGACGCGCGTCCTGTTGCGACTGAGGCGGGACGGCCAAGGCGGTGCGCAGGCTGTCTGGGATCAGGGCGCGGTCATAGGGTTCGAGCGTGGCGGGCGCGTCGTTCGTCTTGCGGGTCTGGGTGCCGTAAATCTGAGGTTTGCCGGTCGTCTGCAGATAGCGGTCCAGGGTGGCGGCGGCGATCCAAGAGCCGTCCGCGCCGCGAGCCGTGGCGGCGACCGCGAGCGTATGGGCCAGCAGATAATCCTCGGGCGTGGAGCCGTGCTGGAACACGAAGGCGGCGGCGCGATAGTCCTCGCCGGTGCTAAGCGCGCCGGCGTCCAGCAGGGCGCGGGTCTGGACCCGGCGCGCGGCGTCGGCGGCCAGCATCTCGTTGACAAAGGCGCGGTCGCGGAATTTTTCGGGCGCGACCTGACGCACGGCCTGATCGGCGGCGAAGATGGCGGCCATCTCGGCGTTGTTTTGAGGCGAGGTCTCCTGCGCCAGGGCCGGAACGGCGAAGGCGAGGACGACGGCCGACATCGCGGCGGCGCAGGACAGGCGAGACGGGCGCATGGGAGATCTCCGCTGAAGCTTGAGCGGACATTGGTCTGCGGATTTGCGGCCGAAACCGGGCGGCGGGATTACAGTGTCGTCACGGTCGTACGATCAGCCGGACGACCTCGCCGGCGTGGAGGCGGTCGAAGCCGGTGTTGATGTCATCCAGGGGAATGACGCCGCTCATCAGGCGATCCACCGGCAGGCGGCCCTGGCGATACAGGGCGACGTAGCGGGGGATGTCGCGGCTGGGGACGCAGGTGCCGATGTAGGAACCCTTCAACGTGCGCTCCTCGCCGACCAGGGAGACGACATTGACGGCAAGGGCCGCATCGGGCGGCGGCAGGCCGGCAGTGACGGTGGTTCCGCCGCGCCGGGTCATCTTCCACGCCGCCTCCAGCGCCCGGACCGAGCCGGCCATTTCGAAGGCGAAGTCGGCGCCGCCGTTCGTCAGGGCGCGGACCTGATCGACCGCATCGGGGTCAGCGGCGTTGATGGTTTCGACCGCGCCGAGGGTGCGGGCCAGGGCCAGCTTGTCCTCGGAGAGGTCAACGGCGACGACGGGGCTGGCGCCGGAGGCCAGGGCGCCGAGCACGCTGGCCAGGCCCACGCCGCCCAGGCCGATGACGACGACGCTCTGGCCCGCCTTGACGCCGGCGGTGTTCACAACGGCCCCGACGCCGGTCAGGACGGCGCAGCCGAACAGGGCCGCCTCCTCGAACGACAGGTCGGGATCGATCTTGACCAGGGAGCGGCGCGAGACGACGGCCCGCTCGGCGAAGGCGGAGCAGCCGAGGTGGTGGTTGACCGGCTCGCCCTCGCGGAAGATGCGGCGGGCGCCGGACAGAAGCTCGCCCCGGCCGTTGGCGGCGGCGCCGGGCTCGCACAGGGCGGGACGGCCGCCGGCGCACGGGTTGCAATGGCCGCACGACGGCATGAAGACCATGACGACGTGATCGCCGACGACGAGATCGGTGACGCCGTCCCCCAGCGCCTCGACCACGCCCGCCGCCTCGTGCCCCAGGGCCATGGGCAGGGGACGGGGGCGGTCGCCGTTGATGACCGACAGGTCCGAGTGGCACAGGCCCGCCGCCTTGATCGCGACCAGCACCTCGCCGGGGCCGGGCGGGTCCAGCGTGACGGTCTGGACCGACAGGGGGCGGCTATCGGCGTAGGGGCGGGCGGCGCCCCTGTCGGACAGGACGGCGGCGCGAGTCGTGAGGATCATGTGGTCAAGCCTTCGTCATCAACGACCTACCGATAGGCGCTTGACCTAACGTCGTCCAAGCTAGAGCGTCGGGATCGAGAGCGACGGTTCGCGTCGCCGAGGGAGACGACGATGCCGAAACGAGACGAGGGCGCGCTGGCGCAACGGGCGACCTACAAGGCCTTTCACATGGTCTCCACCCGCTGGGCCGACAACGACCAGTACGGGCATATCAACAACGCCAAATTCTACGAGTTCGTGGACTCGGCGGTGAACGCCCACCTGCTGATCGCCAATGCGCTGGACGAGTCCATCGGCCTGGTGGTGGATTCGGGCTGTCGCTACACCTCGTCGCTGAAGTTCCCCGATGTGATCGAAGTCGGCATCAAGGTCGATGCGATCGGCACCTCCAGCGTCACCTACGGCTTTGCGGTCTTCAAGCGCAGCGTCGACGTGCCCGCCGCCATCGGCCATTTCGTCCACGTCTATGTCGACGCCGAAACCCGCCGGCCCAAGCCGTTGCCGGCGCGGCTGAGGAGCGTGGTGGAGAACCTACGCGCGGGGTGAGGACTTTCGCCCCTCGTCTGTACTACATCGCCTGTTTCCGTGATGCCTATACCTTCCGACCCCGCTGATCTTGATGACGCCTTCTATCTGAACGTCTCTGAGACGGATGTGGCGACGACCGGGGGTGATCCCCGCGCCAGCCTGGAGCTGATCGTGTCCATACGCATCGCCTTTGTGGCCCGGGCATGGATCACGCGCGCCAATGCGCTGTTTCGCGGTCGAGGCTATACGGCGGCCCAGCGCGCGCACCTGTATGTTCTAGCGTCCAAGCCCAAGGGGCTGACGCAGGCGGAGTTGGCGGCGATCCTGCGGATATCGGAGGCGTCGCTGTCACGCCGTATCAAGCTCTCGATCGAAGAAGGCTTGGTTTCGCGCCATCCGTTTTGCGGCGACGGACGGGCCAACCTGATCCGGCTGGAGCCCAAGGGGCTGGATGCGCTGAACGCCTCCGACCGCGTCGCGCGCGAAGACCGCACCCGACTGCTGGCGGGCGTCACCGATGAGGAACTGGCGATCACCGCCAAGGTCCTGAAGCTGCTGACGGATCGCGTCCCGCAGACGCCAGAACGGTCCGACGCCTGACGACATCGGACCGCCCTGAACGTCAGTCGCCCGCCAGGACCCAAGTGCGTTCGTTGGTAGGGTCGAAGACGAACCGGAACTTGCGCATCATGGGCAGGCCGATATTGGGGGTTCCGCCCTCGATGAAGCGCAGCTTGGGGCTGTCGACCACGGCGCCGCCGACCTTGACCGGGCCGTCGGCCTGAGCCTCGTACACGGGCTGGGTTCCGGCGGCCGAGGTCGCGATGCCGATCTTGCGCGGCTCGCCCTTCAGCTTGATCTGGCTGACCAGAGACAGCGGCAGGAGGAAGGCGCTGTCGTTGCCGGTGTCCAGGGTGGCCTCGACCGAGGCGCCCGGCAGATCGAGGGCGACGACCGGCAGTCGTTCGTCGTCGGAATAGGCGTGTCCGGGGCCCTCGGGACGCTGGGGCGCGTCGGGCGCCATGATGCGCAGCTCGCCTTTCGCCAGGTTCATCTCGACCAGTTTTCCGGGGAAGCTGTTGGGGCCGAAGATGCCGACTTCGTCCTCGTCCCTGAACTCGAAGACGGTGGCGGGGCCCTCGGTGATCGCATAGCCGCCCAGGGTCACGCCCTTCAGGCTGGTCGTATAGCCGGGCACCATCAGGCCCGTACTGCCGTCCCTGGACTGGGACGGCCCCACATTCGGCATGCCGATGTCGTCGGCGTAGGACTTGTAGATCAGATTGCCGTTGGTGCCGGTGTCGAAGACGACGGGCGCAGGATGGCCGCCGTTGATCCGCATCATCAGAAGCGCCCGGCCATCCGAGACATAGAGCGGAATGCGGGCCACAGCGGCCGCCGGCGCCGGAGAGGTCGCCTGAGGGGGCGCTTGAGAGAAGGGTGCGGCTTGCGCCGCAGCAAGGCCAGCCGATAGGCTGACCCCGGCCAGGCAGGACGCCGCCATGGCGCGTTTGAACAGGGACCGGATCATGCATTCCTCTATAGACGTCGATAGTCCGATTAGGACTATCGAGTCGGATCGGGTCAAATGAACAATCGGCAAGGAAGCCTGACGGAGCTGGAAGGCGCCATCCTGTCGGAAATCCACCATCGCGGAGCCTCGACCGCCTTCAAGGTCCGCAAGGCGTTCCAAGAGTCGATGTCTCTGGAATGGAGGGGCAGCGCCGGCGCCGTCTATCCGGCCATTCGACGATTGACGGATCGTGGCGTGATCGACGCGGCCGAGACGGGCTCGGGCCGGGGCACGGTCCTTCTGTCCCTGACGCCGCAGGGAGTCGCGGTGATGGAAGACTGGATCTGCGACGCCGAGCGCGCCGCCAGCGTCGGTCTGGATCCGTTCCGCCTGCGCTCAGGCATGTGGGACCGTCTGCCGCCTGTCCGAAAGGCTGAGGCCATGGCGGCCCTGAGGCGCACGGTGGAGGCGGAAATCGCCGCCTTGCGTCAGTATGTGGTGTCGCTGGACCCGATCGAGCGTCCCCGCATCGAACTGGCGATCAGCCTGCAGCTCAGCCGCCTGGACTGGCTGGACGGGCAACGCGCGTCATAGACCTCGCGCCCGCCCCTAGGCGTCGAGAATGACCTGGCCGTCTTCCTTGACGAAGGGCTTGGCGAGATGGTCGGGCAGCAGGTCCAGAACCGTCTCGGACGGGCGGCACAGTTTGACGCCCAGGGGCGAGAGGACGATGGGGCGGTTCATCAGGATCGGGTGCGCCGCGATGGCGTCCAGCAGCTGGTCGTCAGACAGGCTTGTGTCGTCCAGGTCGAGGTCGGCGTAGGGCGTGCCCTTTTCGCGCAGGATATCGCGCACCGATCCGCCCATACGTTCGACCAGTTGGGCCACCAGCGCGCGGCTGGGCGGGGTCTTCAGATACTCGATCACATGCGGTTCGATCCCGACGTGGCGGATCAGGGCCAGGGTGTTGCGCGACGTGCCGCAGGCGGGGTTGTGATAGATGACGACGTCCATTGGCCTCAGTCGCAGCAGGGGGCCAGTTCGGCCAGCAAGGGTTGGCAAAGCTCGGCGCGGCCCTGGCAGCAGTCCTTGAGCAGGAACAGCACGAGCTCGCCCAGTCGATCCAGATCGGCGCGGTAGATGATCGACCGGCTGCGCCTCTGGGACGCGATCAGTCCGGCGCGAGACAGCACGCCCAGATGCGCCGACATCGTATTGGTCGGAACGGCGAGCCGGTCCGCGATCTCTCCGGCCGGCAGGCCGTCCGGCGCATGGCGGACCAGCAGCCGGAAGGCGTCCAGTCGCGTGGATTGCGCCAGGGCGGCGAGCGCGAGAATGGCGGGTTCGGATTCCATTATTCCAAGATACTGGAAATATGGTGTCATGCAAGCTAGATGGGGCGCTGCGGTCGTCGGTCGACCGGGATGGAGCCGCCCATGATCGTCGCCTTTCTGATCTTCGCGGTCACCATCACCCTGGTGATCTGGCAGCCGAAGGGGCTGCAGATCGGCTGGAGCGCGATGGGCGGTGCGGCGGCGGCGCTGTTGCTGGGCGTCGTCACCCTGGCCGACATCCCCGTGGTCTGGGACATCGTCTGGAACGCCACGGCGACCTTCGTCGCGATCATCATCATCAGCCTGTTGCTGGACGAGGCGGGCTTCTTCGAATGGGCGGCGCTGCATGTCGGGCGATGGGGCGGCGGCCAAGGGCGCCGGCTGTTCGTCCTGTTCGTCCTGCTGGGCGCGGCGGTGTCGGCGGTCTTCGCCAACGACGGGGCGGCGCTGATCCTGACGCCCATCGTCATCGCCATGCTGCTGGCGCTCGGCTATGGCCCCAAGGCGACGCTGGCCTTCGTGATGGCGGCGGGCTTCATCGCCGACGCGGCCAGCCTGCCTCTGGTAGTGTCCAACCTGGTCAATATCGTCTCGGCCGACTTCTTCGACATCGGCTTCGACCGCTATGCGGCGGTCATGGCGCCGGTGAACCTGGCGAGCATCGCGGCGACGCTGATGGTGCTGTTTGTGGTCTTCGGGCGCGATATTCCCAAGGCCTATGACGTGGAGCGGTTAGCCGCGCCGTCCAGCGCGATCAAGGACCGCGCGACCTTCCTCTGGGGCTGGATCATCCTGGCGTTTCTGCTGGTCGGGTTTTTCGTGCTGGAGCCGCGAGGGGTGCCGGTGTCCGCCGTCGCCGCGACGGGGGCGGTCGTCCTGCTGGTCGTGGCGGGGCGCGGCGCGGTCATCAGCACGACGAAGGTGCTGCGCGAAGCGCCGTGGCAGGTCGTGATCTTCTCACTGGGAATGTATCTGGTCGTCTATGGGCTGGGCAACGCCGGTCTGACGCGCCAGATCGCCGGCCTGCTGGACGGATTCGCACAGGGCGGCGTCTGGGGCGCGGCCTTCGGAACCGGGTTCCTGACCGCCTTCCTGTCGGCCATCGCCAACAATATGCCCACGGTCCTGATCGGCGCCCTGTCGATCGACGCCTCGGGCGCGACCGGCGCAGCGAGGGAGGCGATGATCTACGCCAATGTCATCGGCAGCGACCTGGGGCCGAAGATGACGCCGATCGGCTCTTTGGCCACATTGCTGTGGCTGCACGTCCTGGCGCGGAAGGGCGTGAAGATCGGGTGGGGGTATTATTTCAAGGTGGGCGTGGTGCTCACCCTGCCTGTCCTGGGCGTCGCCCTGGCGGCCTTGGCCTTACGCTTGAGCGTCTAGGGCCTCAGTCGTCCAGACGGCCGATCAGGAACAGGGCGCCGACGGCGGTCAGGGCGCCCAGGGTGAAGGCGGTGACGATGGCGCCGGTGGCGACGGCGGTGGAGACGGTGACCGGGCGGGCTTCGTACCACTCGACAATGTCGGCCTCGTGTAGGTCCTCGTCCATATAGCCTTCGGCTTCATAGATGGTGTCGTCTGCGGTCATGGCTTTACGCTCCGTCTGTCTTGCCCGGATCAATACGCCCAAACGGTACAGGTTCCACCCCTGTCGCCCCCGATCGGCGTATCGTGACAGGATGCCGCTCTTCGTTTAGGAGGCGCGGCTCAGGTTCAGAACGCTCAAAGACGATCCCATGGCCGGCCACTCGAAATTCAAGAACATCATGCACCGCAAGGGGCGCGCCGATGCGCAGCGCTCCAAGCTGTTCTCCAAACTGTCGCGCGACATCACCGTGGCGGCCAAGTCGGGCCTGCCGGATCCGGCGGCGAACCCGCGCCTGCGCCTGGCGGTCAACAACGCCAAGGCCGAAAGCCTGCCCAAGGACGTGATCCAGCGCGCGATCAACAAGGCCGCCGGCGGCGACGTCGATACGATGGAAGAGGTCCGCTACGAGGGCCGGGGTCCGGGCGGCGTGGGCATCATCGTCGAAGCTTTGACCGACAACCGCAATCGGGCGGCGTCCAACATCGGGGCGGCCTTCAAGAAGAACGGCGGCGCGCTGAGCGAGATGAACTCGGTCGCCTTCATGTGGGATAAGGTCGGCAAGATCACCTACGCCGCCGAGGCCGGTTCGGAAGACGCCGTGATGGAGGCCGCCATCGAGGCCGGCGCCCAGGACGTCGAGAGCGACCTGGTCAAGCCCGACATCTACGAGGACGCGCCGGGCCACACGATCTGGACCGCCTTCGAGGACCTGAACGACGTCGCCGAGGCCATGTCAAAGGTGCTGGGCGATCCCAAGTCCACCGCCATCGTCTGGAAGCCGCAGTCCGAAGTGCCGGTGACCGGCGAGGCCGTCGGCACCCTGTTCAAGCTGCTGGACGCGCTGGACGCCGAGGACGACGTGTCGGCGGTCTATTCGAACGAGGACATCTCCGACGAGGACGCGGCCAAGTACGCGGGCTGATCCAGAACGCACGCGAGTCGTTCGCACGGAACCGGGTCGTGCGCCGGGCGTAACGAGGCTTCACCGTTACGCCTGGAGCCCTCTATGGACATCACCCAGCTGATCCTCGACGACCATGCCGAACAGCGTCGGCTGTTTGCGATCATCGAACAGATCGATCCCAAGGACACCGATGCGCTGAGCGCCGTCTGGTCGCGCTTGTCGGCGTTCCTGGATGTGCACGCCGAGGCCGAAGAGCGGTTCTTCTATCCCGAGCTGCTGAAGCAAGGCGAGGGCGCCAACGACGCCGAGGACGGCACGGTAGAGGGCGAGACCGAAGACGCCATCGAGGACCACAACAAGCTGCGCGACGCGGTCAAGGCGGTGGAAAAGCACAAGGTCGGCACCAAGGCCTGGTTCGACGCCGTGGGCGAGGCCAACGTCGTCAACTCCAAACACATGGGCGAGGAAGAGCGGCAGGGGCTGACCGACTTCCGCATGAACGCCGACGTCGAGACGCGCCATGAGCTGGCGGTCAAGTTCGCCGCCTTCGAGGCCGAGTACATCACCGGCGTCAAGCCGGTGAACAAGGACCCCGAGACCTATATCGAAAAGCACGGCTGAAGCGGTCGCTGCGACCACGATGTCGCAGCATCGTCCGTCCAAGGAACATCCGCGCTCGGCCCGTCGTTGAGCGCGGATGAATCTGGGTAGTCTGGAAGGCGCCGTCCTGCCGATCCTCGGCGCGGTGATCGCGGGCGGGGTCATCGGCTTCGAGCGCGAGTGGCGGGGGCGGGCGGCGGGCCTGAGAACGCACATCCTGGTCAGCCTGGCGTCAGCCCTACTGATGCTGGCGGCCATGTCGCAGGCCGATTGGGCGTTCCGCGCCCTGCCCGACGAGAACATCGTCACAGACCCGACGCGGATGGCGCACGGCGTGCTGACGGGGATCGGGTTCCTGTGCGCAGGCGTGATCTTCCGCACCGGGTTTTCGATCCACGGGCTGACCACGGCGGCGTCGCTGTGGATCACTTCGGCGATCGGCATTCTGTTCGGGGCAGGGCTCTATGCGCTGGGGACGGCGGCGACGGTGGTCACGGCGCTGATCCTGATCGGCTTGAGGCTGATCAACGGGCGTTTGCCCGCGCGCACGGTGGTGGACGCCGAAGTGTGCTGGGAACGGCGCGAGGCGTCGCCGGAGCCGGCGATCGAGGCGGCGCTGAAAGCCATAGACGCGGACGCGCGACACGACCGGTTCGAGCTGATCGATGGACAGACCATTCGACGGACCTGGCGATTGAAGGCCGCCGAGGAAGGCCAGCTGAAGCAGCTGGCGGAACAGCTGTGCGCCATACCGGGCGTGGTCGCCTACAGCCTGGACCCGCGCGACGACTGAAACCGTTCATTGCCCGATAACCCTCTTTGCGGCATGAGGGGAACGGATGGCGAACGAACCTGTCAGAATCATCGGCCTGGACCCCGGTCTGCGACGCACCGGATGGGGGGTCGTCGTGTCGGATGGCGCGCGCCTGAGGTGGGTGGCGCACGGGGTGGTGGCCCCGCCCGAGACCGCGCCGTTCAGCGAGCGTCTGCTGCATCTGTTCGAGGCCCTGGGGACGATCTGCGCCGACCACGGCTGCGAGGAGGCGGCGGTGGAAGAGGTGTTCGTCAATGTGAACCCGTCCTCGACGCTGAAGCTGGGTCATGCGCGGGCGGCGGTGATGCTGGCGCCGGCCAAGGCGGGCCTGACGGTGGCGGAATATTCGCCGAACCTGATCAAGAAGGCGGTGGTGGGCGCCGGCCATGCGGACAAGAGCCAGATCGCCTTCATGGTCAAACGGCTGCTGCCGACCGCGGGCGACGTGAAGGCGGATGCGGCCGACGCCCTGGCCGTCGCGATCACCCATGCGCAGCTCAGGAAGCGGTCCTTGCTGGAAGCGATGCACCGGGGGGCGGCATGAAGGCTGTGGATCAAGTCTCCTCCCCATCGGAGATGGGGAGGTGGCGCGGCGCGGCTTCGCGCCGTGACGGAGGGGTTCTTTCCGCAGGCTTGGTGGCTGTGGGGCGTCAAGAGCCCCTCCACCGCTTCGCGGTCCCCCTCCCCATCACGATGGGGAGGAGACAGTCGTGATCGGGCGGTTGAGAGGCGTGCTGGCCGAGGTCGGCGAGGCGGAATGCCTGATCGACTGCGCGGGCGTGGGCTATGTCGTGTCGTGCGGGGCGCGGACGCTGGGGCGGCTGCCGGCGCCGGGCGACGAGGCGACGGTGCATGTCCATTCCCAGTGGAGCGAGGATGCGGGGCCGCGCCTGTATGGATTTCTGACGCGCGACGAGCGGCGGGCCTTCACGACCCTGCTGGCCATTCAGGGCGTGGGGCCCAAGGCGGCGCTGGCGGTGCTGGACGTTCTGCCGCCCGGCGAACTGGCGTCGGCGGTGGCGCGCGAGGACAAGGCGGCGGTGGCGCGGGCCAACGGGGTGGGGCCGAAGCTGGCGTTGCGGATCGTGACCGAGCTGAAGGGCAAGCCCTTGGGCGATGTCGGTTTTGCGCCTGTCGCACCCGGCATGCACGTCGAGATCGCACCGCCCGTTCCGTCCATCACCGGCGAGGCCGTGTCGGCCCTGCTTGGACTGGGCGTCGCCGAGGTCAATGCGCGCCGGGCCGTGGATCAGGCTTTGATCCGTCTGGGCGAAGAGGCGGAGCTGTCGGCGGTGATCCGCGCGGCGCTGCAGGAGTTGGGCCGATGAGAGCCGCATCGACATGACCCGCGTCATCTCCCCCGAGGCCGAGACCGGCGAATCCTTCGACCGCGCGCTGCGGCCGCAGACGTTGTCGGAGTTCGTCGGCCAGTCGCAGGCCAAGGGCAATCTGAAGGTCTTCATCGATGCGGCGCGCGGGCGGGCGGAGGCGCTGGACCATGTGCTGCTGTTCGGACCGCCGGGACTGGGCAAGACGACGCTGGCGCAGATCGTGTCGCGCGAGCTGGGCGTGGGGTTCCGGGCGACCTCCGGGCCGATCCTGGCCAAGGCGGGCGATCTGGCGGCGATCCTGACCAACCTCGAGCCGCGCGACGTCCTGTTCATCGACGAGATCCATCGCTTAAGCCCCCAGGTCGAGGAGATCCTGTATCCGGCCATGGAGGATCATGTGCTGGACTTGATCATCGGCGAGGGGCCGTCGGCGCGTTCGGTGCGGATCGACCTGGCGCCGTTCACGCTGGTGGGGGCGACGACGCGGGCGGGCCTGTTGGCCACGCCGCTCAGGGACCGGTTCGGCATTCCGCTGCGACTGGAGTTCTACACCCCCGACGAACTGACGGCTGTGGTGCGCGGCACGGCGCGCAAAATGGGCGCAGCCATCGACGAGGCCGGCGCGCGCGAGATCGCGTCGCGGGCGCGGGGAACGCCTCGGATCGCCGGGCGCCTGCTGCGCCGGGTGCGGGATTTCGCCTCGGCCGAAGGGGCGGAGACGATCTCGAAACTGGTGGCGGCGCGGGCGCTGGCGCGGCTGGAGGTGGACGAGGCCGGTCTGGACAGCCTGGACCGGCGGTTCCTGAAGGCGTTGATCGAGAACTATGGCGGCGGGCCGGTCGGGATGGACACCTTGGCGGCCGCCATCGCCGAGGCGCGCGACGCGGTCGAGGACGTGATCGAACCCTATCTGCTGCAACAGGGCTTCATCATGCGCACCCCGCGCGGCCGCATGGCCTGCGCCAAGGCCTATGCGCATCTGGGCCTCAGCGCGCCGGCGCAACCCGCCGCCGGACCCGTGCCCGGCGACCTTTTTGAATGAAGGTCGCCTTCGATCCAGGCAAGGATGCGAGCAATCGCGAGAAGCACGGGCTGTCGCTTGAGCGGGCGAGCGAGATCGATCTTCGCGCCGCCCACATCCTCGCCGATGACCGCCAAGATTACGGTGAGCAACGATGGCGAGCCTATGGTATGCTGGATGGGCGGCTGCATATGCTGGCTTTCACCTTTCGAGACGGGACGTTGAGAGCCATCAGTCTGCGGCGCGCAAACGCCAAGGAGAGCAAACGCTATGGCTGATCCCAAACTCAGCCTTGATCCAAGCGATTACGAGGATGTCGAGATCGACGATCTGGACAATCCGGAATGGACCGATGAGGACTTCGCCAAGGCACAGCCTCTACGAGACGTGCTGCCCGACCTATATGCCCAATTCGACGCCGAGCGAGAGGTGGAGTTAAGACTACCCGCCGCCACCATCCGCGCCTTTGCTGACGAAGGGGAAGACTGGCGCGAGCGGATGGCGGATGCGCTGACGGAAGCGGCGCGCAAGAAGCACGCGGCGTAAACTGCAATAGGCGTTGCCAAGCGGGGCGGGCGGGGGTTTGCTGGGGGCGAACCGGAGCCGTCGTCCCATGATCCTGCGCACCCTGGCCGTGATGGCGTTTGCGGCCGGCCTGACCGGTCTGGCGCCGCCTGCGAGAGCAGCGGCCCCCGTCTTCACCGACAAGGCCTGTCCCAGTGATTGGCCGACGGGCCTGCGCGAGGTGCGGTGCGGGACCCTGACCGTGGACGAGGCGCGCGACGGCTCGGTCAGCGACCGGCGCATCGATATCGCGGTGGTCATCTTCAAGGCCAGCGCGCCCTACAAGGACGCCGCGGGCCAAGCGCTGCCGCCGATGGTGATGTTCCACGGCGGACCGGGCGGGGCCCTGACCCCGGGAGCGGGACGGATGCTGGCGGCGCTGCGTCGCAATCCGGAAGCCTTTGCGGTGGATCAGGACGTGATCCTGTTCGACCAGCGGGGCGGCGGCGCGAGCAACCCGTCGATGGACTGTCCGGGCGTCGAACTGACCGATGCGGGGCCGCCGTCCGACAAGGACCGCGACGGGCTGATCGCCTGTCTGAAGGGCTATCAGGCGCAAGGGATCGACCTGAACCAGTACAACGCCGCCGCCATCGCCGACGATGTGAAGGACATGGCCCAGGCCCTGGGTCTGGCCAAGATCGACCTGTGGGGCGGATCGTACGGGCCGCGCATCGAGGCGGCGGTGATCACCCACCAGCCCCAGATCGTGCGCGCCGCCGTGATGGACAGCCCCTGGCCGCCCGAGGGCAACTGGGCCGTCGGCACGCCCGAACAGGTCTCGGCGGCGGTGAAAATCATCCTGGCCAAATGCGCGGCCCAGGCGGCCTGCGCGGCGCAGCATCCGGACCTTCAGGCGCGGTTCGAGGCCGAGGCGCGCAAATGGCTGGCCGGGCCGGTGAAGGGCAAGGATGGGCGCACCTTCAAAGTCGACGACCTGTCGGCCTTTCTGATGGACACGACCTACAGCGCGACGGGGGTGCGCAGCCTGCCGGTCGATCTGGACAAGATCATCGCCGGCGACCTGACGCCGGTCGCAGAGATCGCCGAGGACCGCACCTATTATTTCGAGGGCCAGCACATGGCCCATCTGTGCAAGGAGGAACTGCCGTTCGAGTCCAAGGCGCGGCTGGCGGCCGGGGCGGCCGGTGATCCGGTCGCCGAGGTGCTGGTTCCGTCGCTGTCGCGGCTGTTCGACGTCTGCGCGGCGGTGGGTGAACGGCCGGCGCTGCCGATCGAGAATCTGCCCGTCCAGACCGACATCCCGACCCTGTTAGTCGCCGCCGAGATCGATCCAGGCTGCCCGCCGCCGCTGACCGAGGCCGCCGCCAAGGGCTATGCGAACAGCCAGGTGGTGATCGTGACCAATGCGACCCACGGCGTCATCAACGCCAGCCCCTGCACGCGCAAGATGGCGCGCGATTTCCTGCGTGATCCGTCCAAGCCGGTGGATCGGACCTGCCTGCCTGCCCCCGACACGCCGCTGGACTTCACCCTGGATGCGCCCGCCGCATGAGGGTGATGCGCCATCGCAGCCCGCTTCAGCAGCGTCTGATGATCGGGGCGGCGCTGGTTCTGGCCCTGTGCGCGGTCGGCGTCTGGGTGCTGATGCAGCCGTCGAACACCCCGTCGCCCGAGCCGGCCGACGCGCGGGTGATGCGCCAGATCCGCATCCAGGCGGGGCGCGGCGCCGAGCTGCGCTACGCCGAGAACGGCGAAAGGCGATCGGTATGCGGCTATGTCGGGCGCGCCGCCGGCGGGCCGGCGGTGGGCTTCGTCTCCATTCCCAACCGCATCCTGTTCAGCGACGATCCCTTGCCGACCGAGTTCCGCGAAATGCGCCAAAGCTACTGCCCTGGTTTCATGGCTGCGCCGAACCGCCGGCCGTGATCCGTCGTCGGTTGAATGGGCCAGCACTCGCTCTGATCGCACAGATCACGGCGACGGCGGCGATCAGCCTGCTGGCGATCCGGGCGGCCGGGGCGGGGACGGCCTCGGTTGCGGTCCAGGGCGTGGCGTTCCTGATCGGGGCTGTGGCGCTTTGGGCTGTGTCGCGGATGGCGCGGCCGGGCCGGGGCCCGAGGTTGATCTCGGCGGCGGCGATCCTGGTCGTCGCCGTCCTGATGCTGACGATGGGCGTGGAGATGCAGGGCGCGCATCGCTGGCTGGCGCTGGGGCCGGTTCTGATCCACCCCGCTTCGCTGCTGGGCGCCCCGCTGCTCTGGCTCGTGGCGCAGGATGCAGACGATATGTGGACGGCAGGCGTCGCGGCCCTGACGATCCTGACGTTCGGTCTCGGCTTCGACGGGGCCGCCAGCCTGGCCTTCGCGTTGGGGACGATCGGGCTGCTGACGGCGGCGAGAGGGTCGTGGAAGACGCTGGCGCCGCTGGCGGCCCTGTCCTGGATTTTGGCGCTCTGGAGCCTGACGCGTTCGCAGGCCCTGCCGCGCGTTCCCTATGTCGAGGATATCGTACCGACGGTCTGGGCCGTGTCGCCGCTCCTGGGCGTGGCGGCGGGGATGGCTCTGATTGTGCTTTCAGCCCCGTTGCTGTGGATGGGCTGGCGGGCGCGCGGTATCGGAGCCGCCGTCGGACTGGCCATGGCCGGATTCTGGATCGGTCTGTCGGCCGCCAATCTGCTGGGCGCCTATCCGGCGCCGGTGGTGGGATATGGCGCTTCGCCCGTGATCGGATGGCTTGTCGCGATCGGACTGGCTATGGCGACTGCACGACGCACGAGGTTTCAGTGACCGCAATCTCCGACCAACCCACCGCCGGCCGTTTCGAGGGGCGCGATCACCTGTTGCCGGTGCGCGTCTATTATGAGGACACTGATTTCACCGGCCTGGTCTATCACGCCAACTATGTCCGCTATTTCGAGCGGGGGCGGTCCGATTTCCTGCGCGCCATCGGGGTGGGGCACGCCGATCTGCTGGAAGAGGCCGAGCCGCTGGCCTTCGTGGTGTCGGAGTTGAACATCAAATATCTGAAACCGGCGCGGATCGACGACGCCCTGGTGGTGCGCACCGTTTACGAGCAGGTGAAGGGCGTGCGGCTGATCATCCGCCAGAGCGTGGAGCGGGCCGGCGAGGTGTTGTGCCGGGCCGAGGTGACGGCGGTTTGCATTCATTTGGACGGGCGGCCGCGACGGCCGTCGAAGGGTCTGGTCGAGAAGGTCACACCGTGGCTGGCGGCCGGCGGGACCGCCGACTAGGATCGCGCCAACGAGGGGAAACGTCATGGCCGCAGAAACCTACAAGATGTCCGCCAGCGCGGTGATCGTCACGATCCTGCTGTTCGTGCTGCTGATCGGCGGCGGGCTGGTGGGCTGTCCCTATTACAAGGTCTGGGAGCGCAAGATGGCGGGCCAGGCCGAGCTGCAATACCAGCAGGGCGCGCGCCAGGCCCTGATCGCGCAGGCCGCCGCCGAGGACGAGGCGGCGATCAAGCGCGCCGAGGCGGCGACGCGCCGGGTCCTGGGCTGGACCGATGCGGCCAAGCGCGGCTGCGCCGAACTGGGCCGGGCGGGCGATCGCCAGTGCGAGGAGCAGCTGCTGAAGGACGCCGCCACCTATTCCATCGCCAAGGAAGGCCACGAGGGCGTCATCATCAGCGTCGGCGCACCCGTGTCGGTCGCGGTCGATCCGAACGCGCGGCGGCCGGCGTCCGAGTAACCTGCTGTTAACCCTTATGACGCGCCTGTCAGATGACGGGCGGCCGGGCCGGGGCTAAACGGGCCGGACGCCACACAATGGTCACGTCCGCTCGGTCGAAGAGGGGACGTGACGATCTCGATTCCGCCCGGAGCGCCTGAATGACCACGCCTGTCGACGCCGCGATGATGAACCCGGTCGAGCTGTTCATGACCGCCGACTGGGTGGTCAAGAGCGTGATGATCGGGCTGGCGGCGGCCTCGATCTGGTCGTGGACGATCATCATCGACAAGGCGGTTCGGTTCACGGCGCTGAACAAGCGCGCCGACGAGTTCGAAAAGTCGGTTCAGTCCGGCCGGTCGCTGGAAGAGGTGGCGTCGCAGGCCGGACCCGAGCCGGACCACGCCCTGCCGCGCATGCTGGTGATCGCCCTGTCGGACTGGCGCGAGGCGCGTCAGCGCGGGGCGTTGAACGAGCATCAGGGCGACCTGCTGCTGGTGCGGATCGACAAGGCGATGAACAGCCTGATCTCGCGCGAGGGCCAGCGGATCGAGAACGGCCTGGGCGTGCTGTCGGTCGTGGCCACGGCCTCGCCCTTCATCGGCCTGTTCGGCACCGTGTGGGGCATCATGAATGCGTTCGGGCGGATCGCGGCGGCAGGCAACACCAATCTGACGACGGTGGCGCCGGCCATCGCCGAAGCCTTGTTCGCCACCGCCATCGGCCTGGCGGCGGCCATCCCGGCCTATATCGCCTACAACAAGTTCTCGATCGACGCGGGCAAGTTCGTCGGCCGGCTGGAGGCGTTCGCCGACGATCTGCAGGCCGCCGTGGCGCGCCGACTGGGCAGCCCGTCGGCCCCGCCGCCTCCGCCCCCGCCGTCAAGCGACCTCAGCCTGAAGCGGGGCGTCTGAGCCATGGCCCTGGGCGGTGGTGCGAGCGGCGGCGGGCGCCGGGGACGCAGGGGGCGTAAGGGGCCTCTGACCGAGATCAACGTCACGCCTCTGGTGGACGTGATGCTGGTGCTGCTGATCATCTTCATGATCTCGGCGCCGCTGCTGACGGTGGGCGTGCCCGTCGAACTGCCCAAGACCGAGGCCAGCGCGGTCGAGATCAAGTCCGAACCCCTGTCCGTCAGCATCGACCGGCAGGGCGCGATCTTCGTCGGCGACAGCGAGACGGCGTTCGACGCCCTGTCCACGCGCCTGTTGACCGAGGCGGGCGGCGCCGACAAGGCGGCCGAGCGGCCGGTGTTCGTGCGGGCCGACGGGCGCGCGCCCTATCAGGCGGTGGCGCGGGTGATGGCGCGGTTGAGCGCCTCGGGCTTCACCAAGCTGAACCTGATCACCGACACGGCGCCGGAGGCCTGAATCCTTTGCGTCGGCCGAGCCCCGCCATCCTCGGATCGCTCGCCCTGCATGCCGGGGTGGTCGCGCTCGCCTTCGTGATGGTGTCGCACAGGACGGACGAGGACGAGACGCCGCTGGTCGCCTCGGTGCCGGTGACCATCGTCTCGGAGGAGGTGATCCAGGCGGCGCCGGCGGACAATCCGCAGCCCGAACCCTCGCCCGACGACGCCGCGACCGCCCCGGTGCAGCAGCCCGATCCCGTGCCGCCGACGCCCGAGCCGACGCCGCCGCAACCCCAGCCGCGCCCGACCCCGACACCGCCGCGGCCCACGCCGCCGCGCCCGGCCCCGACGCCCACGCCGACGCCGAAGCCCACGCCGACCCCGACGCCGCCGCGTCCGACGCCTCGACCCCAGCCGCCGACGCCGGCGCCGCCGACCAAGGCCCAGCCGACCCCGCGCCCGGCGACGCCCGCACCCGCCCGCCCCGCGCCCCAGCGCACCGAGCCGAGCCTGGATCTGGACGCCCTGGCCGGACCGACGCGCCCAACCAACAATCGCGGCCGACCGGCGACGGGGCAGCAGGGGGCTGGCGCGGCGTCCCAGGCCACGGGCCCGCAGATCACGGCCATCTTCAATCAAGTCTATCCGAACTGGATCCTGCCCTGCGACATCCCCGGCGCGGACCAGCTGCGCATCCAGGTCGAGCTGACCCTGTCGGCCGATGGGCGGATCACGCGCGGGCCCAGCCTGATCAACGCCCAGTCGTCGAACGTCTATCGCGCCGCCGCCGACGGCGCCCTGCGCGCCCTGCGCCAGACCGCGCCCTTCGACGTGCCGCAGGGCTTCCCCGGCGGGGTCTATCGCCCGACCTTCAACACCGAAAGGGCGTGCCGCAATCGCTGAGCGTCAGGCCGTTATGAGATGTAGGGCCGCCTTGCCGCCCTTCACCGCGTCGGGCGCCAGGCGTCGGTCGAACGTGGCCAGCCGCCCGCCGTTCGATACGGCTAAGGCCAGCAGATAGGTATCCGTCAACTGGCCCGAGGTGAGCAGGCGATCCTGCGCGATCAAACGGTCGCTCAGCAGACTGATGTCGTCGGGCCAGAACACATGGCCGGGTTGGCTCAGCAAGGAATGAAGCGCGGGCAACACCTGCGCAGGCGCGCCCGGCGAGTTTGGATACTTCGGATTGCTGAGGATTCGAAGCGCGCCGTTTTCGGTCAGCGGGCAGGTCGCCCAACCAGCCTGATGCTCATTTGCGAACCAGGCGTGGGCGGTGAGATGCTCGGTATGGGCTGGATCGATCAATGCGATCAGGACGCTGACGTCCAAAAGCGCGATCAAGGCAGCTCATCGCGCAGAGCGTTGATCTGTTCGGTCGTCACCACAGCGCCCTTGCGGTGCGGCAGGAGACGAATGCCGTTGCGGAACTCGGGCGACGTGTCCGGCCTGGCCTGTGTGATCGAGCGGCGCGCGAGATCGGAAATGACTTCGCCCACAGAGGTTCGGGTCTGAACCGCGATGGCCCGTGCGGCGTTCAGCACGTCGTCGTCGATGGCGAGTGTAGTGCGCATGGCTGTAAGATAATGCATCACGCATCACGCATCAATGATCGCTCCCGTCCCGAATGTCGCCCCATTCCCCGTGAAGCTGGCGAAAGTCGAACGGCCCGGCGATAAGGGGCGGCGATCCTTCGAGACTTATGGGAGCATCTGATGCGTCTGAACCTTCTTCTGGCCTCCGTGGCGGCTGTCGCGATGGCGGCGCCCCTGACCACCGCCGCCCAGACGCCGCAGCAGAACCAGCCGGTCGAGGTCGAGATCGATCAGGGCGTGCTGCGCCCGCTTCAGATCGCGGTTGTGCCGTTCGCCGGAACGCACGGGTCGGACATCTCCAATGTGGTCAGCGCCAATCTGAAGCGGTCGGGCTTCTTCGAGCCGCTGAACCCGTCCAGCTTCATCGAGGCGGGGCTGACCCTGGCCAATGCGCCGAACTTCCCCCAGTGGACCCAGATCGGGGCGCAGGCGGTGCTGTACGGCGGGGTGACGACGCGCGGCGACGGGCGGCTGGACGTGGGCTTCCGCCTGTATGACCCCTACCGCCAGTGCCAGCTGGTCAGCTATCAGTTCACCGCGACCCAGGAGCAATGGCGCCGGATCGCGCACAAGATTTCCGACGTCATCTATCAGCGCATGACCGGCGAGGCGGGCTTCTTCGATAGCCGCGTGATCTTCGTGTCCGAGGAGGGCACGCAGCTGAACCGGATCAACCGCCTGACCATCGCCGATCAGGACGGGTTCAACCCGACCTATCTGACGCAGGGCGACGAGGTGATCATGTCGCCGCGCTTCTCGCTGTCGCAGCCAGACGAGATCACCTATGTGGCGCTGGGCAAGGACTACAGCCGCATATACCTGTATAATCTGACGACCGGCCGGCGCGAGAGCCTGGGCGAGTTCGACGGTCAGGTGCTGGCTCCGCGCTTCTCCAACGACGGCAACAAGATTGCGTTTTCGATCATCCGGGGCGGCAATACCGACGTCTATGTGATGGACCTGCGCAGCCGCCAGATCACGCGCCTGACCAGCGACCCGGGCATCGACACCTCGCCGTCGTTCAGTCCGGACGGCAGCCAGATCGTCTTCACCTCGGACCGTTCGGGTTCGGCGCGGCTGTATGTCATGCGGTCGGACGGATCGGGCCAACGACCGATCTCGCGCGGCGGCGGCATCTATACGGCCCCGTCCTGGAGCCCGACCGGCAATCTGATCGCCTTCACCAAACAGGGTGGCGGCCGGTTCTCGACCGGGGTGATGAACGCCGACGGCTCGGGCGAGCGCATCCTGTCCTCCAGCTATTTCGAGGAGGGGCCGAACTGGGCGCCGAATGGCCGCTACGTGATGTTCGCGCGCCAGACGCCGGGCGGCGACACGCGTCTGTGGACCGTGGACCTGTCGGGGCGCGTGGTGTCGCAGGCGGGCTATAACGGACGCGGGACCGACCCTGCCTGGTCGCCGCTGCTGGACCGTGGCCCGAGCAATCTGGGCGTAAACCAGGGCGCCGACAGCTGCCCCGCCTAAACGCCGCACCGACACCGTCGGAGCCTTAAAGCTCAACTGTGCGTTATCGCCTCTAGCGTCGAAAAATCGACCGAGGCAGACAGTAAAGCCAAGCTTGAGGCCCGCCCCTTGCCAGAAACGATACGTCAGGAGACGACCCCATGAAGACTTCCCGCATTCTCAAACTGGCGATCGTCGGCTGCGCCGTCGCAGCCATGGCCGCCTGCACCAGAAAGCCCCCGGTCGAGACCGGCGTGCCCGGTCCGAACGACGGCACGACGCAACCGACGGGTCCGGCCTATCCGACCGCGCCGACCGGTCCGGTGACCGGCGGGAACATGGGCTCGGCCGCGCCGGGCACCGAACAGGACTTCGTCGTCAACGTCGGCGACCGCATCTATTTCGACCTGGACTCCTATGAGGTCCGTCCTGAGGCCATGCCGCGCCTGGACGCCCAGGCTCAGTGGCTGCAACGCTATCCGTCGGTGACGATCCGCATCGAAGGCAACGCCGACGAACGCGGCACGCGCGAATACAATCTGGCGCTGGGCGCCCGCCGTGCGGAATCGGTGCGCACCTATCTGATCAACCGGGGCATTCCGGCGGGCCGGATCGACACCATCAGCTTCGGCAAGGAGCGGCCGATCGCGGAAGGTTCGAACGAGGACGCCTTCGCCCGCAACCGCAACGCCCACACCGCCATCGTCTCGGGCGCGCCGCGCTGACGACCGGCTGATCGGCTGATTTGAAGGAGGCGCCGGCCGCAGGGTCGGCGCCTCTTTTCGTTTCGGCGCTTGTCCTGACGCCGGGCGGGCGGCAGATAAGTCGCCACAGGGATCGGGGGATCAGCGAATGGATATCGAAGGGGCGGGCGCGGTCGTCACGAGCGGCCTGGTGGCGGGCGCGATCGAAAAGCCGACGGGCAAGGCCGGCGAGGATCACGCCCATGGCGTCTGTTCCGACTGCGGGGCGGAAACGAGCGGGAACTTCTGCGCAAACTGCGGCCAGCCGACGCACGTCCATCGCAGCCTGCTGCATCTGGGCGAAGAGCTGCTGCACGGGGTCATGCATTTCGACGCCCGCATCTGGCGCACCCTGCCGCTGCTGTGGCTGAACCCCGGCCGGCTGACGCGCGAGTGGGTCGAAGGCAAACGCACGCGCTACGTCTCGCCGCTGGCGATCTTCCTGTTCACCCTGTTCGTGATGTTCTTCGCGCTCAGCTTCATGCCGCACCCGGAATCCAAGTCCGGCGAGGCGGCGGAGATGAGCGAACGGATCGCGTCTCAGCGCGTCGGCTTGGCCGAGGCCGAAAAGGCCCTGGTCCAGATGCGGGCCGAAAGCGGCGCCCAGCCGGACCCGACGATGCAGATGGCGATCAACGCCGGACAGAAGCTGGTCGACGACCGCCGCGCGGCCCTGGCCCGGCTGGAGATCGAGCAGCGCGACGGCCGCGCCGACGGTCTGAAGCCCGGCAGCTGGCAGGCCAGCATCAAGGACATGGCGACCGGCGAGAGCGGCGAGACCAAGCTGAAGGTCATGGGCAAGGACGCCGAGAAGGAAGGCCACGGCATCGGCGCCACGGTGCTGAAGAAGCTGCAGAACCCGGACCTGGCGCTCTATAAGTTGCAGCAGACGATGTACAAGTTCGCCTTCCTGCTGGTGCCCTTGTCCATCCCGTTCGTGGCCCTGCTGTTCCTGTGGAAGCGCGGCTTCACCCTGTACGACCACGGGGTGTTCGTTCTGTATTCGCTGACCTTCATGGCCATGCTGCTGATGCTGATGGTGGTGTCGGCGACGATCGCCGGGTGGTTGGGCGGCATCGTCATTCCGCTGGGGCTGCTGGCCGTGCCCGTGCATGTGTTCGCCCAGATGAAGGGCGCCTATTCGCTGTCCTGGTTCTCGGCCCTGTGGCGGACGATCGCGCTGTTGGTGTTCTGCAACATCGTGGTCGGCCTGTTCGTCACAGCCATCGTCTATCTGGGTCTCGGCCACTAGCTCGGCCTTGCGGCGGCCCCAAATCGGTGAAAGCTAGACGCATGACCAAGCTCTCGATTTCTCGCGTTCATCTCCTCGCCGCCGCCGCCCTTGGCGTCCTACTGATCGGGGGCGGCGCGGTCGCCCAGCAGGCCCAGCCCAACATCATGGAGCGGACCGAGTGGGACAATCGCCGCCTGGACCAGCTGGACCGCAATGTGCGGCGGCTCGAGCGCGCCCTGACCCAGAGAAACGCCGCCGGCCAACCCGTGCTGGTCGAGCCGGACCCCGAGGTGGTGACGCTGCAGGGGCAGTTCGCCCTGATGGACCGCCGCCTGGGCGACCTGGAGGCCACGGTGCGCCGGATCAACGGCGACAACGAGCGTCTGACCTTCCAGCTGGACGAGGCCACCCGCGAGAACGAGACGCTGAAGACGCGTCTGGCGGACGCCGAGGGCCGGTTGCAGAAGCTGGAGACGCAGGCCGAGCTCAATGCGCCGATCGAGGCGACCTCGCCGACCGGCGATGCGACCCGCGACCTGGCGGCGGCGGTGGCCCTGTTGGCGACCGACAAGCCGCGCGGCGAGCGGGCGCTGGAAACGGTGATCGCGGCCTGGCCCGATACGCCGCAGTCGCGTGAGGCCAACTCGCGCCTGGGCGACCTGCGGGTGGCGGCGAACGACAAGGCTGGGGCGGTGCCCTATTACGCCGCCGCGCTGAAGGACTGGCCGCGCATCGGCTGGGCGGCGGATACGACGCTGAAACTGGCCGACGCCCTGTTCGCGACGCAGAGGAAGCCGCAAGGGTGCGCGGCCCTGGCTGAATTCACACGTCGCTATGCGCCCGCCGCCTCGGACCCGCAAAAGGCGCGGGCGGCCCAGCTGAAGACGACGGGTTCCTGCGCCTGACGCCCAGCCCAGCGATTGGGGACGATCTGACGGCGCGGGTCTTCGCGCGGCTGGATGCGCGACTGACGCGGGACACGGAGCGGCCGCTGGCGCTGGCCCTGTCGGGGGGCGGGGATTCCATCGCCCTGTTGCGGCTGACGACGCACTGGGCGCGGGCGTGTGGACGCTCGGTGGTGGCCCTGACCGTCGATCATCGGCTGAATGCGGACAGCGGCCGCTGGACCGACTTTGCGGGCCGGGCGGCGCGGAACGCCGGGGCCGACTGGCGCGGATTGGGCTGGGACGGGGACAAGCCCGCGACCGGTCTGACGGCGGCGGCGCGGGCGGCGCGCCATGGACTGATTGCGGATGCGGCGCGCGAGGCGGGGGCGTCGGTCGTCCTGTTCGCCCACACCGCCGACGACATCGCCGAGGCCGATCTGATGCGGAGCGAAGGCTCGACGCTGGGACGGGTGCGCGAATGGTCGCCGTCGCCGGCCTGGCCCGAGGGTCGCGGCCTGATGCTGTTGCGGCCGCTACTGGGCGAGCGGCGGGCGGGCTTGCGCGACTGGCTGGCGGGGCAGGGGGCCGACTGGATCGAGGACCCCGCCAACGCCGATCCCCGCTTCGGCCGCAGCCGGGCGCGGCACGCGCTGGCGGGCGCGACGCCCCGGTTGATCGATCAGGCGCCGTTGAAAACCGGGGCGCGGCCGATGATCGAGGGCGAGGCCATTGTGCGTGTGGACCGCGACGTGGGCGCGCGGGCGCTGGCGGCGGCCCTGGTCTGTGTCGGCGGCGGATTGACGCCGCCCCGGGGTGCGCGGTTGGACGCCCTGATGGCGCGGCTGAAGGCGGGTGAGGATTTCGCGGCGACCCTGTGCGGGGCGCGCATCGAGGCTGTCGGCGCGACGGCGCGGCTGATGCGCGAGGCCGGCGAGCTGCGCAGACGAGACATTTCGCCGCTGGCGCTGACGCCCGGCGTCGAGGCGGTTTGGGATGGCCGGTTCGTCTTCTGCGCCGATCGTCCCGGCTGGTCTGTGGTTCCGGCGCGGGGGCGGTTGGCCAGCCTGTCGGACGCCGACAGGGCCGAGATCAATCGGCTGCCGGCGGCGACGCGAGGGGCCTGGCCTGTGTTGATCAGGGACGACGCGGTGGCCCCGGTTCTTGCAGGCGAAGGGGTCGAACGGCGCGGCCTTGTTACGGAACGGCTCAGGCTGGCGCTGGACGAAACGACGCACGAAGACGACCTGATTTCCGCCACCCGATAGCGTAACGCTGATTAAGCCCCTATTTTCCCAGACAGACACATCCAGACCGTCGATCCCACCCGGGTCGCGGACGACCGAGGACCTCAATGAACCTGCGTAATCTGGCGATCACCGGCGTGATCATTCTGGCGTTGCTGGCGGGCTATGCGGCGCTGTCGCAGGGCGGCGCCATGAACGGCGTGACGGGCCAGCCGGCCGGCAAGCCCGAGGCCATCAGCTATTCCCAGCTGGTGCAGCGCGTGAACGCGGGTGAGGTCAAACAGGTGACCATCCGCCTGGACAAGGTGAACGGCGAGCTGAAGAACGGCGAACGCTTCACCTCCACCACCGTCTATCCAAACGAACAGCTGGTGGCCCAGATGCTGGCCGCCAACGTCGAGATCGACGCCAAGTCGGGCGGCCAGTCGATCTGGATGAGCCTGCTGCTGGGCATCCTGCCGATCGCGCTGCTGATCGGGGTGTGGATCTTCTTCATGCGCCAGATGCAGGGCGGGGCGAAGGGCGCCATGGGCTTCGGCAAATCCAAGGCCAAGCTGCTGACCGAGCACAAGGGACGCAAGACCTTCGACGACGTCGCCGGCGTGGACGAGGCCAAGGACGAACTGCAGGAGGTGGTCGACTTCCTGAAGGATCCGGGCAAGTTCCAGCGTCTGGGCGGCAAGATTCCCAAGGGGGCCCTGCTGGTCGGCCCTCCCGGCACCGGCAAGACGCTGCTGGCGCGCGCGGTCGCGGGCGAGGCGGGCGTGCCCTTCTTCTCGATCTCGGGTTCGGACTTCGTCGAGATGTTCGTCGGCGTCGGCGCCAGCCGCGTGCGCGACATGTTCGAACAGGCCAAGAAGAATGCGCCCTGCATCATCTTCATCGACGAGATCGACGCCGTCGGTCGTCATCGCGGCGCGGGTCTCGGCGGCGGCAATGACGAGCGCGAACAGACGCTGAACCAGCTGCTGGTCGAGATGGACGGCTTCGAGGCGTCCGAGAACATCATCCTGATCGCCGCGACCAACCGTCCCGACGTGCTGGACCCGGCGCTGCTGCGTCCAGGCCGTTTCGACCGCCAGGTGGTGGTGCCCAACCCCGACGTCTCGGGCCGCGAACGCATCCTGCGCGTCCACATGAAGGATGTGCCCCTGGCCGCCGACGTCAACGTCAAGACGATCGCGCGCGGCACGCCCGGCTTCTCGGGCGCCGACCTGGCCAATCTGGTCAACGAGGCGGCCCTGACGGCGGCGCGCAAGGACCGTCGCATGGTCACCCACCGCGACTTCGAAGACGCCAAGGACAAGGTGCTGATGGGCTCCGAACGTCGCTCCATGGCGATGAACGAGGAAGAAAAGCGCCTGACCGCCTATCACGAGGCCGGTCACGCCATCGTCGCCATGAACGTCAAGATGGCCGACCCGGTGCACAAGGCGACCATCGTCCCGCGCGGCCGGGCGCTGGGCATGGTGATGCAGTTGCCGGAAGGCGACCGCTATTCGATGAAATATCAGCAGATGATCGACCGGATCGCCATCATGGCGGGCGGCCGCGTCGCCGAGGAACTGATCTTCGGGCCGGAAAACATCACCTCGGGCGCCAGCTCGGATATCGAACAGGCGACCAAGCTGGCCCGCGCCATGGTCACCCGCTGGGGCTTCTCCGATAAGCTGGGCACGGTGGCCTACGGCGAGAACCAGGAAGAGGTCTTCCTGGGCCACTCGGTCGCCCGCAGCCAGAACATCTCCGAAGAGACGGCGCGCACCATCGACGAGGAAGTCCGTCGCCTGGTGACCTCGGGCTGGGACGAGGCGCGCACCATCCTGACCACCAAGGCCGAGGATCACGAGAAGCTGTCTCAGGCCCTGCTGGAATACGAGACCCTGTCGGGTGAGGAGATCAAGGACCTGCTGGAGAAGGGCGTCGCGCCGAACCGTGACGAGAACAACTTCCCCAACGCCGGGC
Source organism: Brevundimonas vesicularis NBRC 12165 (assembly GCF_001592205.1). Classification (GTDB taxonomy): domain Bacteria; phylum Pseudomonadota; class Alphaproteobacteria; order Caulobacterales; family Caulobacteraceae; genus Brevundimonas; species Brevundimonas vesicularis. The sequence goes on from NZ_BCWM01000010.1 coordinate 41,692, forward strand.
CTTCGGTCTCGGTGCCTGTGACGCCGGTGTCGGACGGCACGGACATCGAGGTCCCGGTCGCCGCCCCGGCCGCGACCAGCGTGCCGACGGTTCACTGAGCCCAGGCCTGATCTGAAGACGAACCCGCCGGGAGAGCGATCTCCCGGCGGGTTTTTCTTTGGGCATCCTATAGCGACACTCTGAGAAGGTTGCTGTTTGAGGGAGAAAGGTAACGACAGGCGTGATGATGCAGTCTGCTCTCGACAGGCCTTGGCTTTTCGGTTGGAATGCTCGCAAATGTTGAGGGGTGAACAACTTGCAGTGGGTTGTAGATGTAGCGCGGATCGCAGCGCCGATTGCTGTCGGCTTTGCCACCGGCTACCTAGCCGCAGAACGTAATGACAAGCGCTCTGAGCGCAGCGTCGAGGCAGCACTCTTCGCCGCAGGTGCGTTGAAGAAAGTTTGCATCAATCTAGCGAACACAGCCTCGGCGTCGCCAAGTTGGGTTCAATCCATTGCCCAAGCCTATACCCAAGATCGCGGTATCGACGTCATCAGAAGCGTTCTTACTCATGTGCGAGCCGTGGACTTGCCTGAATCTATAGCTATCGATTCGCTCGCGACCACCAACTTGCTGCTGGCGCGAGCAGAACGCATCCTGACTGCGGCTTCGGGCTCGTCAGTCTCTGCCCCTAGCTTCGCTTCTGACTTGTTGGATATCGCCAAGGAATTGGATCAGCAGATTGCGCTGTATGACTCTGTGATGAACCAACTGACCCGTTCCATGTGGCGCAAAATGCTTTCGCGCCTTGATCCGCGACGCTGGCGTCACAAGAGACGTATGTAATCGCTCATTTCACCATGGCGATCTCGGCGGAGAAGCTAGCAGTGCCTCACCCCCCATTCTTATCCCGCCTGATGGCCGCAAGGCCTTCGCCGCCTATCTGGAAGCGCTGGGCGGCCTGATCGGGCGCTAGTCGCCGCCAGGGATTTCCGGATCCTCGACCATGACCGGCGTCAGGCTGCGCGCGGCGCCGGAGGGGTCGGTCCAGGCGATGGTGTGGCCCTCGATCAGGCCGATCAGACCCGCACCGACATGCGACAGGACCGAAACCTTGCCCGCATCGATGTCGGCGTCTGCGGGCAGGACGATCTGGATGCGGCGCGGATCGGACGCGCGGCCGTCGATATAGTGCAGCCAACGGTTCAGGGGGACGGCGCCCTTGGGAAGGTCGCCCGGTTCGCAGATGACGGCGCGCTCCAGTTCCTCCTGAAGCATTCCCGCCACGCCGTCGCCGGGCATGTCGCCGACCAGGCGCGACAGGGCGTCGTGGTCCTGGGCGCTGAGGAAGATGTCCGGGCGGACGGGCAGAGTGGATTTGGTCATGGCGGGCTCGCAGACGGCATGGGACGCCGCACGCGCGTGGCGTCGTGCGGCGACGAGAAGGATTGGGTTCATATCGATGCCCGGAACGGGGCGAAGGGCGCGCGGCCGTTCCGGGTCAGTCGCCTGCGACGAGGCGTCCCGCGTGGGAAAGGCGTCGAGCCTGGCTGACGAAATGCGCGTTCACGGTTACAGGCTGGTCCCATGGCCCATGAAAGTCAAACCGCGCGGACGGCCGCCTTGTCGCAGGTGATGGGCATCGTCAATGTGACGCCCGACAGCTTTTCTGACGGGGGGCGATGGGCCTCGACCGAAGGCGCGATTGATCAGGCCATGCGGCTGGTCGCGGACGGGGCCGATGTGCTGGACATCGGCGGGGAGAGCACCCGGCCGGGGGCCGAGCCGGTGGGCGAGGCCGAGGAGATCGACCGGGTCGCGCCGGTCATCGCCGGCGTCCGCGCGCGCTGGGGCGGGGCGATCAGCATCGATACGATGAAGCCCGCCGTCGCCCGCGCCGCCGTCGCAGCCGGGGCGACGATGTGGAACGACGTGACGGCGCTGAGCCATGCGCCCGACAGTGCGGCGGTCGCGGCCGAACTGGGTTGCGACGTGGTGCTGATGCACATGCGGGGCGAACCCCGGACGATGCAGGCGGACCCGCGCTATGACGACGTGGTGGGTGAAGTGCGCGACTATCTGCACGGGCGGGCTGAGGCGGCGATGGCGGCGGGCGTGGCGCGCGAGCGGATCTGGCTGGATCCCGGCATCGGTTTCGGCAAGACGCTGGCGCACAATATGGCGCTGACGGCGCGGCTGCGGGCGCTGGTCGATCTGGGCTTTCCGGTGCTGTACGCCGCCAGCCGCAAGCGCACGATCCAAGCTATCGATCCGACCGCGATCGCGGCCGACGACCGGCTGGGCGGGTCGCTGGCCTTGGCGCTGGAAGGCGCGCGGCGAGGGGCGCGGATGGTGCGGGTCCACGACGTGCGCGAGACGGTGCAGGCGCTGAAGGTCCAGGCGGCGGTGACGGCGGCGGATTGAAGGCCCGCGACGGACGGTCGCAGCCGGTGTAGAGGGCAGGTCTGCAACAGCCCTGATCTGCCCATGCCCCTGACCGCCTACATCGCCCCCATCGTCATGTTGTGCCTGTCGAACGTCTTTATGACCTTCGCCTGGTACGGCCATCTGAAGTTCGATCACAAGCCGCTGTGGATCCTGGTCATGGCCAGCTGGGGCATCGCCTTCTTCGAATACTGGCTGGCGGTGCCGGCCAACCGGATCGGCATCCAGGTCTATTCGCCGGCCGAGCTGAAGACGATGCAGGAGGTGATCACCCTGTTGGTCTTCGCCGGGTTCTCGGTGCTGTATCTGGGCGAGAAGCTGACGGTGAACCATCTGGTCGGCTTCGCCTTCATCGGCCTGGGGGCCTTCTTCATCTTCAAGGGGCCGCTGGGCGCCTGATCGCGGCTTGCTCCGGACCGCGGCCTGTTCCATCTGGTCGCCATGTCCTGGGTGATGTCGATCAATCCGTGGGCGACGCTGGTCGTCGCCGGTCTGCTGGAGGTCCTGTGGGCCTCGGGCCTCAAGAATGTGGGCGTCAGCCGGCCGTGGACCTCGCTGGGGGTTCTGATCGCGCTGGCGGGTAGCATGATGCTGTTGTGGGTCGCCACGCAGAAGCTGCCGATCGGCACGGCCTATGCAGTGTGGACCGGCATCGGGGCGGTGGGCGCGGCGGTGGTCGGCATCCTCGTTTATGGCGAGCCGGCGACGGCGGTCAGGGCCGTGTGCATCCTGCTGATCGTGGCGGGCATTGTCGGGCTGAAACTGTTTTCGGGAGCGGCGGCATGAGCGCGCTTCATCAAGGACGCGTCTTGATCCTGGCAGGGTCGGACTCGGGCGGCGGCGCGGGCATCCAGGCCGACATCAAGGCCGTGACGATGATGGGCGGGTTCGCCGCCACCGCGATCACGGCCATCACGGTGCAGAACACCCTGGGGGTCCACGGGGTCCATCCGCTGCCGCTCGATCTGATCGCAGCACAGGCGCGGGCGGTGCTGGAGGACATCGGGACCGATGCGGTCAAAACCGGCATGCTGGGCTCGGTCGAGGTGGTCGAGACGGTCGCGGCCCTGCTGGACGAAGCGGACGCCCCGGCGGTGGTCGACCCGGTCATGGTGGCCAAGGGCGGGCACCCGCTGTTGCCGGATGCGGCGGTCGAGGCGGTGAAGCGCCTGATGATCCCGCGCGCGGCCCTGCTGACGCCCAATGCGCCCGAGGCCGAGGCCCTGACGGGCTTTGCGGTCCACGAGCTGGACGGCCAGAGGCGGGCGGGCGAGGCGCTGCTGGCCATGGGGGCGCGGGCGGTGCTGATGAAGGGCGGGCATGTGTCGGGGCCGACGGTGATCGACCTGCTGATGACCGCAGACGGCGAGACGGTGCTGGAGGCTGAACGGGTCGACACCCGCCACACCCACGGCACCGGCTGCACCCTGGCCAGCGCCTGTGCAGCCGGGCTGGCGATGGGGCGGCCGCTGGAGGTCGCGGTGGCGGAGGCCTGGGCCTATGTCGGCGAGGCGATCCGCCGGGCGCCGGGCCTGGGCGGCGGACACGGGCCGCTGGACCACGGCTGGCCGGTGCGGGGATGAGCGAGCTGGAGGCGGAACTGGCCGCCATCGTGCGCGCCGACGCTGGCCTGATGTACGTCCTGACGACCGTCCGGGCGCTGGACCTGCCCGACTGGCGGCTGGTGTCGGGGGCGGTCTATCAGGCCGTGTGGAACGCCAGGACGGGGCGGCCGGCGGGCTATGGGGTCAAGGACTACGACCTGGCCTATTTCGACGCGTCGGACCTGTCCTACGAGGCTGAGGACGTCGTCATCAAACGCGTCGCCGCCGCCTTCGACGAACCGTTCCGCAGCCAAGTCGAGGTCCGCAACCAGGCGCGGGTGCACCTGTGGTTCAAGAACCGGTTCGGCGAACCCTATGCGCCGTTGCATTCGACGGATGAGGCGCTGGGGCGGTTCGTGGCGCCGACCTTTGCGGTCGGGGTGCGGCTGGAGGCGGACGACAGCCTCAGCATCGCCGGGCCTTTCGGGCTGGAGGATGTGTTCGCCCTGACGATCCGACCCAACCCAAGCCGGCCGGTGGCCAAGGGCTGGGCCAAGGCCGTCGACAGCGCGCGGGCGCGCTGGCCCGAGCTGACGGTGATCGAACCCTAGAAGGGCCCGTGCTTGCCGTTCGAGGAGAACTCGGGCGGGGCGGCCTTGTGGACATATTGTTCGGCGACCAGCCAGGCCTTGAAGGGGCGCAGGCAGCCCAGGCACAGGGCGACCAGGATCGGCAGGGTCACGACCAGATGCACCCATATCGGCGGGTGGACGGTGAAGTCGAACACCATCAGCAGGATCATCCCCACCACCCCGACCGCCGTCATGACGAAGAAGGCCGGGCCGTCCGCCGGATCGGCGAAGGCGTAGCTGAGCCCACACTCCGGACATTCCGTCTGTAGCGTCAGGTAGCCTTTGAACAGCGGTCCCTTGCCACAGCGGGGGCAGCGACAGGCCAGGCCGGTCTTCAGGGTGCTGAGGCGCGGATAATCGGTCATGGGACGACTATGGGCGCTTAATACGGCGCTGTCGCGTGGACCGGTTGTCCTAACGCCATCCATCATCACGGTGAACGGCGGTTAACCGCGATTAAAGGCCTTGTGCGGCATGGGTCGGGAGATATGTCCGGGGCCTCGCCGACAAAGCGCATCCTGAAGACGACCGTGGCCGCCGCCACGGCCGGCGCCGTCGTGTTCGCGCCGATGGCGCCGCTGGCCCAGGAAGTCGGGCGGTCGCGCGATCCGCTGTCCATCAATATCGGCGCAAACGCCGAGTTCACGCGGGTTGAGTTCGGCGGCGTGATCGGGGTGCGCTCGCGCATCAGCCGCGAGGGCGACAAGGTCGTCGTTCGGCTGGGGACCACCGCCGCGCCCGACGTCTCGCGATTGAAGGTCGATCCGCCGGCCGGGGTGAAGTCGGTCGAGACGCGGCCGAGCCGGGGCGCGGGCGGCACGGACCTGATCCTGACGCTGGAACAGGGTGCGGATGCGCGCTCGGGCGTAGCGGACGGGGCGGTGTGGCTGAACCTCTATGCGCCCGGCAAGGCGCCGGAGGGCGGGGACGCCGCCGCGCCGCAGACGACCAAGGCCGTGGTGCCGGTGCGGGCCGAGACGGCCGGCGGCAAGACGGTCCTGACCTTCGACTGGGGCGCGCCGGTGGGGGCGGCCGTCTTCCGCCGTGGCGATGCCGTATGGGTCGTGTTCGACACCGCCGCCCGCATGGATATGAGCGGCGCCAAGGCGCTGGGATCGGCCAAGAACGCCCAGTGGGCGGCCGGGCCGGGCTATACAGCTCTGAGGATCGCCGAACCCGAAGGGCTGGGCGTCTCGGCGCAGGGGCAGGGCGGGACCTGGACCGTGACCCTGGGCGGCCCAGACGGTGCGGCGGGCGGGGTCGAGGTTGGCCGGTCCGACGACGGCGCGCCGGTGCTGGTGGCGCAGATGGCCGGGGCGACCAAGGCAGTCTGGCTGACCGATCCGCTGGTCGGGGACCGGTTCGCGGCGGTGACGGCCCTGGCGCCCGGCAAGGGTTACGCCGGCGGACGGCGCACGGTCGATCTGAGCCTGATCCCGACGGCGCAGGGTCTGGCCGTGGAGACGGCGGCTGACGACCTGAAGATCGAGGCGGAGGGCGATCTGGTGACGCTGAGCCGGCCCAAGGGGCTGGCGCTGTCGTCGCCGGCGGCCGGGCTGGAGACGGGCGACCACAATGCGGAAGCGCCCAAGCGGGCGGCCTATCCGGCGCTGATCGACGAGACCTGGGCCGCGACGGGCGAGGCGGGATTCTCGGACCGCTATCGCCGGCTGCAAGACGCAGCGGGGCTGGAGACGATCGCGGCGGCGGACAATCCGCGCGCGCCGATCGAGGCGCGGATAGCGCTGGCGCGGTTCCTGGTCGGGTCGGGCCTGAACTATGAGGCCATCGGGGTGCTGAACGCCCTGATCGCCAAGGCGCCCAATCTGCAAGGCGAGCCCGAAGTGCGCGGCCTGCGCGGCGTGGCGCGCGTCGGCGTCGGGCGGCTGGAGGAGGCCCAGGTCGATTTCGCGGGCGCCGCCCTGGCAAACGATCCGGCGACCAAGGTCTGGCTGGGCTACATCGCTTCGGAGATGGGCGACTGGGAGGGGGCGCGTCGCAACTTCGCCGCCGGCGCCCCGGCCATCGACAGCTTCCCCAAGGAATGGCGCGCCCGGTTCGGCGCGGCCCACGCCATGGCCGCGATCCAGTTGAACGATCTCGCCGCCGCCCAGCAGCTGTTGGCCTATGTGTTCAGCCAGGATGCGCCGGCGGTCGATCAACTGACCGCGCGGCTGGTGCAGGCCCGGATGTTCGAGCTGAACGGCGACAAGAACCGGGCGCTGGCGGTCTACAAGGCCGTGGCGCGCGCGCCGCTGGACGGGATCGCGACGCCGGCGAAACTGGGCGCCATCGGCCTGGAGCTGGACAAGGGCGCGATCACGCCGGATCAGGCGACGGCCCAGCTGGAACAGCTGAAATGGCGCTGGCGCGGGGATGCGACCGAGATGGCGGTCGTGCGCAAACTGTCGGGCATCTATCTGCAGCAGGGGCGATATCGCGAGGCGCTGGACGCCCTGCGCGGCGCGGGCAAGCGGATGGCCGGCGTGCCGGGCGCAGCCGAGGTGCAGGCGGATCAGGCCAACGCCTTCCGCGCCCTGTTCCTGGACGGGGCGGCGGACGGTTTGCAGCCGGTGCAGGCGCTGGCGCTGTTCTATGACTTCCGCGAACTGACCCCGATCGGGGCGGACGGCGACGAGATGGTGCGGCGTCTGTCGCGCCGGCTTATCGACGTGGACCTGCTGGATCAGGCCGCCGAGCTGCTGAAGCATCAGGTGGACGAGCGTCTGGACGGGGTGGCCAAGGCCCAGGTCGCGACCAATCTGGCCACCGTCTATCTGATGGACCGCCAGCCGGAGAAGGCGTTGCAGGCCATCTGGGGCTCGCGCACCACCCTGCTGCCCAATGCGATGAACAGCGAGCGCCGGGCGCTGGAGGCGCGCGCCCTCATGGATCTGGGCCGGTTCGACCATGCGCTGGAGGTGCTGGACCGGGATCAGTCGAACCCGGCGCGCGAGGTGCGGGCTGACATCTTCTGGAAGCAGCAGAAGTGGGGCGAGGCGGCGCCGATCTATGAGGCGCGGCTGGGCGATCGCTACAAGACCGCGACCACGCCGCTGACGCCGGCCGAGGAAAGCTGGCTGATCCGGGCGGGCGTCGGCTATTCGCTGGCGGGCGATAGGGCCGCGCTGCAGCGGCTGAGCGGGCGCTTTGGGCCGATGGTTCCCGGCGCGCGTTCGGCGGCGGCGCTGCGGGTCGCGCTGGACGACAATCTGTCGGGCGTGGCGGGAACGGGCGACTTCGCCAATCTGTCCAGCCAGGCCGACACCTTCGTCGGCTGGGTCAACAGCGCCAAACAGGCGTTCAGAAAAGAAGCTGACGCGAAGAGCGCCGCCTGAAATTGAAACGGGCGGAGATCGCATCGCGACCCCCGCCCGTCGAGCATTGCCGGTCCTGCATCGCAGGACCGAAAAGGCTTAGCCGTTGACGGCGTCCTTCAGCGGCTTGGAGACGCGGAAGCGCACGGCCTTGGAGGCGGCGATCTTGATGGTCGCGCCGGTAGCCGGGTTGCGGCCTTCGCGCTCAGCGCGGTCGGCGGTGTCGAAGACGCCCAGGTTCGAGATGCGGATGTCGCCGCCCGACTTCAGGGTCGAGTGGATGTTTTCGACGATCGCGGTCAGCACCTTGCCGGCGTCGGCCTGCGAAACACCAGCGTCTTTGGCGACGGCGGCGATCAGTTCGGCTTGAGTGGTCATAAGAAGCGTTTCCAGTGTTAGTCGCCCGATTCCGAGCGAGGACCGGGGGATCAACACGGATTTCCATACGCTTTGCAAGCGCCGATGACGCTTAAAGCCATATGGGGCGGGGGATTATCCGGTACCGGACGCCCGCTGGAAGCTTTCGACCAGGCTTCCGGCGACCAGTCGCCAGCCGTCCACCAGCACGAAGAAGATCAACTTGAAGGGGAGGGAAACCACCACCGGAGGGAGCATCATCATGCCCATGGACATCAGCACGCTGGCCACCACCAGATCGATCACAAGGAACGGAACGAAAAGGAGAAATCCGATCTCGAACGCCTTCTTCAGCTCGCTGATCATGAAGGCCGGGGTGACCACACGCAGGGGCAGGTCCTGGACGTTCTGGGGCGGGTCGATCTTCGACAGCCGGGTGAACAGGGCGAGGTCCCCGCGGTCCACCTGGGCCAGCATGAAGGTTTTTACGGGTTCGGACGCCTGATCGAAGGCCTGGGGCAATTCAATCTGCTGATCCATCAGCGGACGGATGCCCGAATCATAGGCGTCCTGCCAGGTCGGGGCCATGACGATGGCGCTGAGGAACAGCGACAAGGACACCAGGACGGCGTTCGGCGGCGACTGTTGAAGGCCCAGCGCCGTGCGCAGCAGCGACAGGACCACGATGATCCGCACGAAGCTGGTCGTCATGATGACGATCGACGGCGCCAAGGAGAGGACGGTCATCAGACCGACCAGCTGGACCACGCGCTGGGTCAGGCCGGCGCCGGTGCCCAGATCGATGTTGAGGGCCGAGCCGCTTTGCGCCGCCTGCTGGGCCAGGGCCGCGACAGGCCAGGCCAGGCAGACCAGAGTGGTGAACAGCGACAGCAGGGCCGCGCGTTTCAGCTCGGCGCCGGTCGGCTTGACGAAGACGGCGGGCTTCACTGGCCGCCTCCCACTTTGCCGAGAGGGGGCTGACGCGGTTCGATCAGTTCACGGCCTTCGCCCAGCAGGATCAGCCGCTCCTCGTCGTCGACGCGGACCAGAACGAGGCGACGGGCGGGGTCCAGCACCAGGGTCTCGACGACCTGAAGCCGGCGCTCGCCGCGCTCCGCATTCAGCCGAGCCAGGATTTGCGGCGCATAGCGGCGCGCAGCCCAGGCCGCGATCCCGATCAGGCCGAGGGTGAAGGCCAGGCCGAAGACCGCCCGGGCGAGATCGAGGAAATTCATGACGCTGCAAAGGCCCCGCGCAGTCCGCGCTTGAGCGTGATCGTTTCTGGAGGAACCGCTACGGCGGTTCCGGCAGAAGCGTGAATCACGCTCTCGCATAAATCTGGAGCCTGATTCACGGCATCGTCGGAATCGCGAAGCGATTCCTCCTCAATCGATCAGGCTCTAGACCCTGAATGTTAACCAGCACGGTTAACGACCCGTTGAGATAACCCCCTATTAACCATCCAGGCGGCATTTTCTGCCCATCGCGCGCATTCGCGTCGCACGGGAGACCGCCATGGGCGTCGCCGACATACCGCTGCTGGGGCAGATCAAGGGCCGGCTGGGCTGGCTGGACGCGCGCCAGCGGGTCATCGCCGAGAACGTCGCCAACGCCGATACGCCGGGCTTCGTCGGGCGCGACCTGAAACAGCCGACCGACTTCGCCGCCGCCATGCGCTCGGGCGGGGGGCTGCAGATGGTGCGCACCAATGCGGCCCATATCGCGCCGGCCGGTTCGCCGGTGCGGTTCGCTCCGACCAAGGCCCCCGATTCGGAGACCACGCTGGACGGCAACTCGGTGGTGGTCGAAGAGCAGATGCTGAAGATGGCCGAGAGCCGCATGGCGTATGACGCCGCCATTGGCTTCTACCAGAAATCCATGTCGATGATCCGCATGGCCGCCAAGCGGCCGGGCGCCTGAGCCGATGGCCGAGAAGGACTGACCCATGCCTGATCCCATCCCCCCTTCGAACAGCGCCATGGCGGTGGCGGCCTCGGCCCTGAAGGCGCAGCAGTCGCGCATGCGCGTGATCGCCGAGAACATCGCCAACGCCCAGTCGACGGCGCGCACGCCGGGCGGCGAACCCTATCGCCGCCAGATCCCGGTCTTCCAGGCGCGCGAAGTCGATGGTGCGACCGGCGTCACCCTGGCCGAGGTCCGGCCCGACCAGGGCGACTTCAAGATGGACTATGACCCGTCGCACCCGGCTGCGAACGCGCAAGGCTATGTAATGCGGCCCAATGTCGACACCCTGGTCGAGGCGATGGACATGCGCGAGGCGCAGCGCGCCTATGAGGCCAATCTGAACGTCATCGAGACGGCGCGGTCGATGGACAGCCGCACCCTCGACATCATCAAACGCTGAGGGCTAGGCCATGAACCCGATGATGGCCGCCAAGGCCTATGCCGCCGTCCAAGGCGGCGCCATGCCGACCGGACTTTCAGGCGCAGCCCAGGCGCCCGGCGTCGGGGACGGCGGCTTCGCCGACCTGGTCAAGAACGCCATGACCGACATGACCCAGCAGTCGCGCGCGGCCGAAACCCAGATGACCCGCTCGGTTCAGGGCCAGGGCAATCTGATCGACGTGGTCACGGCGCTGAGCTCGGCCGAGGCGTCCCTGGAAACGGTGATCTCGGTCCGCGATCAGGTGATTTCCGCCTATAAGGAAATCATGGCGATGCCGATCTGACGGCAGGTCAGAAATAACGTTCGCCGATCCGCAGGGTGTCGCCGGGCGAAACACGCGCATCGGCGGTCAGCGGCTGGGCCTCTTCGACCTGTGATCCGGCGCGACGCACGAAGACGCGGCGCGTGTTGGCGCGATAGGTGAAGCCCTGGGCCGTCGCCACGGCGTTCAACACCGTCAGGTCCGGGAGATAGGGGTATTCACCTGGCCGATTGACCTCGCCCAGGATGTAGATCGGCCGATAGGTCAGGACCTGGGCGGTGACGCGCGGCTGGTTCAGATAGCCCTGGCTCAAGGCTTGAGCGACGGCGTCCTGAAGCTGGGCGCCTGTCAGGCCGGCAGCCTGAACCTCGCCGATCAGCGGCAGGGCGATCCGGCCGTTGGCGTCGATCACGAACTCGCCGCCCAGCGCCGCCTCGCCGAAGACGTCGATGCGCACCTTGTCGGCAGAGGCAAGCCGATAGTCCGACACGCTCTGAGGCGCAAAGGCCGTCAGGCCCAGCGACAGGATCGCGACCAGCAGGCCGATGCCTTTTCTTGCCCCCACTGTCATCGCCCCTGATCGTTTCAAGTGTGAAGGCTAAACGCTTCGGTTGTTCCGGTCTAGGGGCGGTCCGACAGGATACGGGCGGCCAGATCGCGGGCCTGGCCGCGCAGGTCGGGCACGGCCGTCATCTCCCAGAAGGCGCCGCGGGTCAGGGGGCCGATGGCGTGAAGGCCGCGCGCGGGTGCGCCCGCGCCGTCCAGCAGACCGCCCTCGTCATCGACCTGCAGGCCCAGGCCCAAGGGGTCGGGGCGACCGTAACCCTTGTCCAGGATGTCGCGGATCATCGGCTCGGTGCTCTTGGAGATCACGCCCAGGGGCCCGGTGCAGTTCACGACCAGGTCGAACCGCTCCTTGATGGCGCGCTTTTTTCCGCGTGGACGCCACGAGACCTCGATGACGTCGGTGGCCTTCAGCTCGGTCAGCTTGCCGGCCAGGATCGTCAGTTCGCCGCCGGCCAGCATGGAATGGATGTCGCGGGCCGGGCCGGGCGACAGGCGGTGACGATGCACGTCCCACAGGGGGCGCAGATGGCGCAGGAAGCGGCTGCGCTCGACCCGCGACCAGCCGCGCCAAATGTCGCGCGCGGAATGGCGCAGGCGGTCGAACACGGCGCGCCAATTGGCCTCGGCTGTCGCGGCGCGGATCTGGCGCAGGATTTCGGCCGGGCTGCCCGAAAAGGCGCCGACATAGGGCGTGGGCGGAACGGTCGCGTGGGCGCGGGGCAAAAGGCCGTGACGCGACAGGGCGGTCAGGCGGCGTCCGGGCCGGCGCAGGGTGATGGCCGCATCCACCATTGTCAGGCCCGAACCGATCAGCAGGACGTTGCGGGCGTCTCGCGCCGTCTGAGGATCGAACCTCCAGGGGTTTTCGACATAGGCAGGGGAGGCGCGCACCGCGTCCTCGACGCCGGGGGGCGAGGCGGGCTCCAGATTGCCCAGCGCCAGCACGACCTGATCGGCCGCGATCTGTCCGTCGCTGGTCAGGATACGCCAGCCGTCGTCCTGGCGATCTATGGACTGAGCCTCGGCGCCGATCAGGTTCAGTCGGTCGGGGGCGTCGTCCAGCGCCTCGTCCAGCAAGGCCTGAAGATAGTCGCCGTAGACGCCGCGAGTGATGAAGCCGTCCTGGGCGCGCCACGACGGCTGTTCGGCCAACCAGTCGGCGAGGTGACTGGGCTGGTCGGGAAAGGCGCTCATATTGTCCAGGCGGACGTTCAGCAGATGGCCGGGATTTCCGGTGTCATAGGCGGTGCCGGGACCGAAAACGCCGCGCCGTTCGATCAGGGTGACGCGCACATCGCGCGAGGCCTTCAGCAGATTGACGGCGGTCAGCAGGCCGCTGAAACCCGCGCCGACGATGGCGACATGCGGTCCATTCTGCTGCGGCACGCGCACCCCCGTTTTCTGTTTCCGTCGCTGTCGATAACACGCGGCGATCCAGAGGGATCATGGCGATAAATATCTATCTGACCAGTAGGAATAGCGTGATCAGCGGCTGCGACCCCTGGCCTGGCGGATATCGCGCACCGCCAGCGGGAGCAGCGTCCAGGGCTCGACGCAGTAGCGGACGAACAGCCGTTTCGGATCGTGCAGCAGGCGATAGGCCCATTCGATTCCGGCACGTCCCATCCAGCGCGGGGCCGCGCTTTGAACCCCCGCCTCATAGTCGAAGGCGGCGCCGACCGACAGGATGACGCAATCGGGCAGGCGCTCGAAGTTTTCGGCGATCCATAGCTCCTGGCGCGGCATTCCCATGCCGACGAACAGGATATTGGGCTGGAAGGCCGTGATCCGATCCAGGACGGCGGCGTTCTCGGACGAACCGGGGCGGGCGTTGAAGAAGCCGTGGTGGATGGCGATGTCGGCGTCCGGATAGCGGAGCTTCAGCCGGCGGGCCGCCTCGTCGCCGACGCCAGGCGCGCCGCCGACGGACAGGACGCGCCAGCCCTGACGGTTCGCCACGCTCCAGAAATGGTCGCGCCAGTCCAGATAGGTGCAGCGGTGAAAGCCCCGGCTGTGCAGGCCCAGGGCGCGCGAGAAGGCCAGAAGCGGCGTCGAATCGACCTCGATCAAATCGGCCCTGTCGTAGAAGGCGCCGAGTTCCGGTCGCTTCCGCATCAGATAAAGGCTGTGCAGATTGTGATTGGCGATCAGGCTCTTTGCCCCCTGTCGCACCGCCTGCTGAATGTGGTGCAGCACCTCCTCCGGCTTCACCAGATCCATCGATTGCCCCAGGATCGTGACCCGCTCGTGGGCGCGGCGGTTCTGGCGGAACGGCGCGCGCGGCCGGGCGCGGCGCTCCGGGACGAAGCGCTCTGGCGCAGAGGGGCTGAGAGACGGGTCCGCCATGAGGCGCTTCTAGGCGACCTTGCCTCAAGACGGGGTTAGAAAACAGGCTTAGCGCCCATTAAGGCGCCGCCGAACGCGGATCGAAAACGACGTGCGGCCAGGCTTGCCGCGCTGCGTGCGCAAGAAATCTCGCAAAGGCGAAAAATCCTTGTTGACCCCGCCCGGAGCCTCCCTTAGAGGTCCGCGCCTTCCCGATGGAAACGCCGCAAGGCGCTGCCGACGGGGCCCAGATGGCGGAATTGGTAGACGCGCTGGCTTCAGGTGCCAGTGGCTTAACGGCCGTGGAGGTTCGAGTCCTCTTCTGGGCACCATCTTTCAGAAAGCGTCGCACCGAACGGTGCGGCGCTTTCTTTGTTTTGGCCTATCGCCTCGCGCGCGCCGCCCCGCTGCTTGAGGCCCGTTCGTGGTTGAGCTTGCCCGTTTCGCGCGCCGCGTTCGCCGTGTAAGAGCCTGAGCATGACCGTTTACCTGCATGAGGGCGACCTGCCCGACGATCTGGACCTGGGGTCCGAGGTCGCCATCGATTCCGAGACCATGGGCCTGCGTTTTCGCCGCGATCCGCTGTGCGTGGTGCAGCTGTCGTCGGGCGACGGAAACGCCCATGTCGTGCGGCTGAACCGGCCCGCCTATGACTGTCCGAACCTGAAGCGGGTGCTGACCGATCCGGCGGTGACCAAGATCTTCCACTTCGGCCGGTTCGACATCGGCATGTTCCTGCTGCACCTCGGCGTCGAGACGCGACCGGTCTATTGCACCAAGATCGCCTCCAAGCTGGCGCGCACCTATACTGACCGGCACGGGCTGAAGGACGTGGTGCGCGAGACGGTGGGCGTGGACCTGTCCAAGGCGCAGCAGTCCTCGGACTGGGGCGCCGAGACGCTGAGCCAGGCGCAGCTGGACTATGCGGCGTCGGACGTCCTGTATCTGCATGCGGCCAAGGCCAAGCTGGATATGATGCTGGCGCGCGAAGGGCGAACCGATTTGGCCGCTGAATGTTTCGACTTCCTGCCGACGCGGTCGGCGCTCGACCTGGCCGGCTGGGACGAGACCGACATCTTCGCCCACAGCTGAGGCGCGCTTGACCGAACACGGCGAACAGTCCCGCATCGAGGCCGACGAGGCCAGGGTCGCCCTGGCCGGCGCCCGCTGGCGTGCGCGCTCGCGGCGGGTGAAGCTTTATCGCCGCGTCCTGCCGATCGTCATCCTGGTGCTGGCGGGCGGCGCCCTGACCTGGACCGTGTTCCGCACTGTCATGTCGGGGGTGGAGCGCAAGGCCAGCCAGAGCCAGGAAGTTCGCCTGGACGCCCCCCTGTTCCACGGTCAGGACGCGCAAGGGAGAGCCTTCACCGTCGGCGCGCAAGGCGCCGTGCGCGATCCCAATACCGGCAAGTTCAAACTGATCGGCCCGGCGCTGAAGCTGAATCTGGGCGGGCGCAAGGTCACGGAACTGACCGCCGACGGCGGCATCTACGACGAGCAGGCCAAGACGGTGACGATCGGTCCGAACGTGCGCATTTCGGACGGGGGAACGGGCTTCGTCCTGACCACGCCCGAGGCGGTGGTCGACACCTCGACCGGAAACGTCACCGGTTCAAAGGGCGTTCAGGGTTCCGGCCCTATTGGAACCATCAACGCATCGTCCTATGCGATCTACGATCAGGGACAGCGCGTCGTGTTCGACGGCGCAGGCGACAACAAGGTGAAGGGCGTTCTGACGCCCAAGGGGTCAGGCGGATGATCGTGACGAAGATTTCGAAGACGCTGGCCGTTGTCGCGGCGGCCGCCGTCGTGGGCATGCCGGCCCTGGTCGATGCCCAGGCTCAGGCGACCAATCAGCCCGTCGCCTATGGCGCGGACTCGGTCGAATACGCGCCCAACCGCATCATCCTGCGCGGCCGGGCCGAGGCGACGCAGGGCGGCAACCGCTTCCGCGCCGACAGCCTGACCCTGGTCAGCGGCGAGGGCGGCGATCTGCAACGCGCCGAGGCCAGCGGCACCGTCTATTTCGTGACGCCCGACCAGTCGATGCGCGGCGACCGCGCCGTCTACAACCTGGGCAACGGCGAGATCGTGGTGACGGGCAACGTCATCCTGACGCAGGGCAAGAACGTCCTGACCGGCTCGCGCCTGGTCTACAACATCAACACCGAGACCGCCCGCATGGACGGCGCGCCGCGCGGCGCCGCCGGAAGCCGCGTGCAGGGCGTCTTCTATCCCAACTCCAACTGAGGCCGTCTGGCCTTCACGGACCTGAGCATTTGGCGCGCAAGGAACTGTCAGCCCTGAACCTGGATGAGCGGCCGCAACCGGCCGCCGTGGCGCCCGCGCCTGCGGAAAAGGGCCTGCGGGTGATGAACCTGGCGCGGTCGTTCGGCCAGCGTCAGGTCGTGCGCGACGTGTCCCTGACGGTCCAGCGCGGCGAGGTCGCGGGCCTGCTGGGTCCCAACGGGGCCGGCAAGACGACCTGCTTTTACATGATCACCGGCCTGATCCCACCGGATTCGGGCGCGATCTGGCTGGACGGCGAGAACATCACCGGCCAGCCGATGTATCAGCGCAGCCGCATGGGCCTGGGCTATCTGGCGCAGGAAGCCTCGATCTTTCGCGGCATGACGGTCGAGCAGAACGTCAAGGCGGTGGTCGAGCTGAACTATCCGCGCGACCAGATCCGCGCCGAGACCGACCGGCTGCTGAACGAACTGCACATCGACCATCTACGCCACGCGCGGGCCACGGCGCTCTCGGGCGGCGAGCGTCGGCGGGTGGAGATCGCGCGGGCGCTGGCCGGACGGCCGTCCTTCATGCTGCTGGACGAACCCTTCGCCGGCATCGACCCCCTGGCCATCGCCGACATCCGCACCGTGATTCGCTATCTGGCCAGCCAGGGCATCGGCGTGCTGATCACCGACCACAATGTGCGCGAGACCCTGGACATCACCGACCGGGTGTCGATCATCTCGAACGGCGCGGTGCTGTTCGAAGGCACGTCCGACGAGGCGATCCACGACGCCGAAGTGCGCCGGGTGTATCTGGGCGAAAACTACATCTGACGATTAGCGGTGGAGGGGCTCAGTGAGTCCCACCGGCGCTTTCAAGACGGTGAAGAGCCGCTCCGTCACGGCGCGAAAAGCGCCGCGCCACCTCCCCATCGCTGCGCGCACAGGAGGAGACAAAAAGCGCGTTCGTCTCGCGTTAACCGGTTCGACGACATTCTGTCCCAGCAAGTTCCGGGCCACTTGGCGGCCGGGCGGGAAGATTTCGAACGTGATCGGGCAAAGGTTAGAGGTCAGGCAAGGGCAGGGGCTGGTCATCACGCCCCAGCTGCAGCAGGCGATAAAGCTGCTGCAACTGTCGAACCTCGAGCTTGAGGACTTCGTCGAGGCCGAGCTGGAACGCAATCCGCTGCTGCAACGCGAGGAGCCGGAGGGCGACACGCCCGAGCCGGTCGAGCGCGTCGAGGCGACGGCGGACGGTGAAATGTCGTTCGGCGACGGGGTCGGCCATGAGGCCGTGTCCGGCATGGATGCGGGTTCGGACGATGTCTATGGCGACGCCGCGCCGGGCGAGCGCACCAGCGACCGGATGACTGACGAAGCCCAGCCGGGGCTGTCGGACTGGTCCAGCGCCGGCAAGGGCGGCCAGATGTTCGAGGGTGAGGGCGAGCGGCCCGACGCGCACGAGCTGACCCTGTGGGAGCATCTTCAGGCCCAGGCGTCGAGCGCGGGCCTGACGCCGGCCGACCACGGCATCGCCCTGACCCTGATCGATGCGACCGACGAGGGCGGCTATCTGCGTGGGGAACTCACCGAATTCGCCGACCGGCTGGGCGTGCCGCTGGAGCGGATCGAGGCGGTGCTGAGCGTTTGTCACGGCTTTGAGCCGACCGGGATCATGGCGCGGTCGGTGCCGGAATGCCTGAAGCTGCAACTGATCGAGCGCAACCGGTTCGATCCGGCGATGGCGGCGCTGCTGGACAATCTGGACCTGCTGGCCAAGCGCGATCTGGCGGGCCTGCGCCGCGTCTGCGAGGTCGATGGCGAGGATTTGACCGACATGATCGCCGAATTGCGGGCGCTGACGCCGCGTCCGGGCGCAGGCTTCGGCGGCGAGCCGGCGCAGACGGTCGTGCCCGACGTGCATGTGAGGCCGGACCCCGCCGGCGGCTGGCGGGTCGAGCTGAACGCCGACACCCTGCCGCGCCTGTTGGTCGATAAACGCTATCACGGTCTGGTTCAGGCCGGCGCGCGATCGGATACCGAAAAGACCTTCGTCGCCGACTGCGCCGCCCAGGCCAACTGGCTGGTCAAGTCGCTGGATCAGCGGGCCAAGACCATTCTGAAGGTCTCATCCGAGATCGTGCGCCAGCAGGACGCCTTCCTGGCCTTCGGCGTCGAGTTCCTGAGACCGCTCAATCTGAAGACGGTCGCCGACGCCATCGGCATGCACGAATCCACCGTCAGCCGCGTCACCTCGAACAAATATATCGCCACGCCGCGGGGCGTGTTCGAGCTGAAATTCTTCTTCACCGCCGCCATCCAGTCGGTGGACGGGGCATCGACCCATTCGGCCGAAGCCGTCCGTCACAAGATCAAATCCATGATCGATGGCGAGGGGGTTGAAGGTGACGTTTTGTCCGACGACCGGATCGTCGAAATCCTGAAGGAAACGGGCATCGACATCGCCCGCCGCACCGTGGCCAAATATCGGGAAGCCTTGAGGATTCCGTCCTCGGTCGAGCGCCGCCGGATGATGAAGACCGGCTGACATCCACAGCCAAGCGTGACCACAAATCGGTGATCTGGATTGACACCAAATCGGGTCGGGCGCGTTCTATCAGCATGCAAGTCCAAGTCAGCGGCAAGCAAGTGGATGTCGGCGAAGCGTTAGGCTCGCGCATCTCCCAGGAACTCGAAGACGGGGTCGGAAAATACTTCGCCCGAGGCGGTGAAGACGCCGAGGTCGTGGTGTCCAAGGACGGCCACAACTTCAAGGTGGACTGTTGGGTCCGCCTCGCGTCGGGCCAGACCCTGGTGACGACCGGAATGGGCAGCGACGCCCACTCGGCCTTCACCGAGGCGCTGGATCGGCTCGAAAAGCGGGTTCGCCGCTACAAGCGCCGGCTCAAGGACCACCACATCGGACCCAAGGGTCTGTCGCCCGAGAAGACCGAAAACGCCGCCCGCGAAGTCGCACGCAGCATCGTGCTGCGTGATCCCGACAGCGTGGAAGACGATGTCTTCGGCGACACCGGCGAGAACGACGGTCCGCCGCCGGTGGGGATGGTCATCGCCGAGACCGAGCACGAAATCCGCACCATTACGGTCGGACGGGCTGTGCTGGAGCTGGACATGACGGGCTATCCGGTCGTGCTGTTCCGCAACGCGGCCCACGGCGGTCTGGCGGTCGTCTATCGTCGTCCGGACGGCAATGTGGGATGGATCGATCCCGAACGGACGGCCAAGTCCAACGGTTCGGTGAACTAAGCCTCAGTTTGACTTCGGCGCGGTTGTCTCTAAACGGGCGGCCGCGCCGTTGTCTGCTGCGTGTATCGAGGTTGTGTAATGGACATCGGTGATCTGCTCGCGCCCAAGGGCGTGGTGCTGCGCAGCGGCGCGTCGTCCAAGCGACAGGCGCTTCACGCGTTGGCCGAGGCGGCCTCGCATGCGCTGGGCATCGACGAAGCCCGTATTTTCGACGCCTTGATGGAACGCGAGACGCTGGGATCGACCGGGCTGGGGTCCGGCGTCGCGGTGCCGCACGCGCGTCTTACCGAGGTCGAGAAGGTGACGGCGGTGTTCGTGCGGCTGGATACGCCTGTGGCCTATGACGCGGTGGACGACCGGCCCGTCGATCTAATTGTCGGTCTGTTTGCCCCGCCCAAGGCGGGCGCCGAGCATCTGCGCGCATTGGCGGCGGTGTCGCGCGCGCTGCGGTCGCCCGAACTGCGAGAGCAGCTGAGACAGGCGCGCACGACCGATGCGATCCGCGCCCTGTTCGTCAAGGACGCCACGGCCGCGACGGCGGCCTGAACGGCGGCGCCTGCGCGCCGCCATCCATCAGATCAGTGAACGGAAACCGGCTCCAGCTCGTGCGCCACGGCGGCGGCGAAGGCGGTGTCGCGGTCGATCATGACCGCCAGACGCTCGCCGTCGGCGCTGTGTACGGCATAGAGCATCTGGCCGGGGTTCAGATCCACGTCCTTGATCTCGACCGCTTCTTCAAGCAGGTCCGAGGCCTTGATCTCGCGCACATAGACGAGGTCGGGGGCGCCCAGTCCGGCAAAGTCTTCCTTGGTCATCGTCATCGGCGTCATTAGGACCGCCTCCTTCATATTTGACAACGCCCGGATCGCCGGGCGGTTCGAATGGCTGTGGTTTTCAGCCGGTCGTGATCGGAATGCGTCGCACCTGGCGCTCGGCCTCGGGCCGGATCAGGTCGACGTGGAGCAGGCCGTGCTCCAGTCGGGCGCCCTCAACCTCCAGCCCGTCGGCCAGGACGAAGTTGCGAACGAAGCCGCGCGCCGCGATGCCGCGGTGCAGAAAGGCCTGTTCACCCCTGCCGGCGTCGTCGCGCTTGCCGGCGATGGTCAGCTGCCGGCCGTCCAGGGTTATGGACAGTTCGTCCGGCGCAAACCCGGCGACGGCCAGGCTGATGCGGACGCCCGCATCGCCGATCTGTTCGACATTGTAGGGCGGATAGCTTTCGGCCGCAGCCTTGGCGGCGCGGTCGATCAGGGCGCGGGTGTGGTCAAAGCCCAGCAGAAAGGGGCTGTCGAACAGGAGGGTGCGCGTCGTCGTCATCTGGGGTCCTTGCGTCAGCGACCGAGCGGTCGGTCTCCCGCAATCGGCAAGACCGTCCGTCACAGATGAAGATGGGGGCTGGCGAGGGCGGGATCAACCGGCAGCGCCTGTGGGGTCAGTGGATGGCCTCGCCGTGCTGGGTATAGTCCAGCCCCTCGACCTCTTCGTCCTTGGTGACGCGCAGGTCCGTGGTGAACTTGCAGATCATCAGGACGACGAAGGTGCCCACCGCGCTCCATGCGATGACGCCAACCAGGCCGACGGCCTGTTTCCACACGGTCGCCCCCTCCGACAGGGCGTTGACGGTTGTCGTGGCGAAGACGCCGGTCAGCAGGGCGCCGACGATGCCGCCCACACCGTGAACCCCGAAGGCGTCCAGGCTGTCATCGTATTTCAGCGCGTGCTTCAGCCAGACCGCGCCCGCATAGCAGGCCGGGCCGCCGATCAGGCCGATGAAGAAGGCGCCCTTGGGATCGACGAAACCGGCGGCGGGGGTGATGGCGACCAGACCGCCGACGACGCCCGACAACAGGCCCAGCAGGGTCGGACGCTTGCGGTCGAACCATTCGATGGTCATCCAGCCCAGGGCGGCGCTGCCGGCGGCCAGGATCGTATTGAACGCGGCGGTGGCGGCCAGCGCATCGGCTGCGCCCGCCGATCCAGCGTTGAAGCCCAGCCAGCCGACCAGCAGCAGGCCTGTGCCGATGGCGCTATAGACCAGGTTGGCGGGGGCCATGTTGTCGCGCCCGAAGCCGTGACGCGGCCCCAGCACCAGGGCGCAGACCAGGCCGGCGATACCGGCGTTGACGTGGACGACCGCGCCGCCCGCAAAGTCGAGCACGCCCAGCCCGCCCAGATAGCCCCCGCCCCAGACCTGATGACAGATCGGCGCATAGACGATCAGGTGCCACAGGCCAAAGAACAGCAGGCTGGCCGAGAACTTCATCCGCTCGGCGAAGGCGCCGGCGATCAGGGCCGGGGTGATGATGGCGAAGGTCATCTGGAAGCTGACGAACAGCAGTTCGGGCAGGCCGGGCAGCAGGCTGTGGGCCGTCCGGGCGGTGACGCCGTTGAGGAAGGCCGCCTGAACCCCGCCGATGACGCCGTTGATCGCGTCCGGCCCCTTGCCGAACGACAGGCTGTAGCCGACCAGGAACCACAGGACCGAGACGATGGCGAAGGCGGCCGCCGACTGGGCGACGACGCTGATGATGTTCTTCTTCCTGACCATGCCGCCGTAGAACAGGGCCAGACCCGGCAGGGTCATCAGCAGGACCAGGGCCGTCGACGTCAGGATCCAGGCCGTCGCCGCCGTATCGATGACCAGCGGCGCCTGATGCGCCAGCAGGGATGGGGCCGCCAGGGCCGGTGAGGCGAAAGCCGCCGCCCCGGCGACGAGCGTGACGACGAGGGGGGCGGATCGGGTCATGGCGGCTTTCTGGGGCAGGCGGTTCGATGTCAGGCGGAGGTCTTCAGGCGTTCCGTGCGGGCGACGATGTCGGTCAGGGGCACGATGCGGACGAAGCGTTTCAGGCTGTTGTCCCAATCCGTCAGCAGACGCCGCGCCAGGGGCGAGGCCGTCGCGGCCAGATGGGCCTCGATCAGGCCCTTCAGTCGATCGGCCGCCTGTGCGTCAATGTCGGTCACGCCCGCCAGGTCGCCGTTCAGGGCGCGCTCGGCATGGCCCGGCTGGTCCAGCACGAACAGCTCGCCGCCGCTCATGCCCGCCGCCAGGTTCCAGCCGACCGAACCCAGGACGACCACGCGTCCGCCGGTCATATATTCGCAGCCGTGCGCGCCCAGGCCCTCGACCACGGCCTCGGCGCCGGAGTTTCTGACCGCAAACCGCTCGCCCGCCGCGCCGGCGACGAACAGACGGCCGGAGGTCGCGCCATACAGGGTGGTGTTGCCGCAGATCAGCTGATCCTCGCGCCATTCCGGCGTGCGGATCGAGATTTCGGCGCCCGACAGCCCCTTGCCGACATAGTCGTTGGCCTCGCCCGTCAGATGCAGTTCCAGACCCTTGGCCGCAAAGGCGCCGAAGCTTTGACCCGCGATGCCTTCTAGCCGCAGCTTCAGCCGGCCCGCAGGGCCTTGCGCGCCGAAGCGGCGCACGATGGCCGAGGACAGGGCCGCGCCGACCGTGCGCTGGGTGTTGTTCAGCGGATAGGACAGCTCCAGCGTCTGGCCACGATCCAGGAAGCGGACGGCGTCCTTCAGCACGGCGGCGTCCAGGCTGTCGGCGATGGGCTTGCGGGTCGTCTTGTCGGCCCATTTGCCGGCCGCGCCCTCGTCGACCTGAACCAGCAGCGGGTTCAGATCCAGGTCGTCCAGGTGCGAGCCGCCGCGACGGACCTGACGCAGCAGATCGGTGCGGCCGATGATCTCGTCCATCGTGCGCGCGCCGATGGAGGCCAGGATTTCTCGCGTCTCCTCGGCGAGGAAGGTGAACAGGTTCACCACCTTGTCAGGCGTGCCAGTGAACTTGTCGCGCAGCCGCTCGTCCTGGGAGCAGACACCGACGGGGCAGGTATTGGAGTGGCACTGCCTCACCATCAGACAGCCCATGGCGATCAGGGCGGCGGTGCCGACGCCGTATTCCTCGGCGCCCAGCATGGCGGCGATGACCACGTCGCGGCCGGTGCGGACCCCGCCGTCGGTCCTCAGCGTGACCGAGCCGCGCAGATTGTTCAGCGTCAGCACCTGATGGGCCTCGGCCAGTCCGATTTCCCACGGCAGGCCGGCGTGCTTGATCGAGGTCTGGGGCGAGGCGCCGGTGCCGCCGTTGTGGCCGGCGATCAGGATGGCGTCGGCGTTGGCCTTGGCCACGCCCGAGGCGATGGCGCCGATGCCCGAGGCGGACACCAGCTTCACCGTCACCCGCGCATCGGGGTTGATGGCCTTCAGATCGTAGATGAGCTGGGCCAGATCCTCGATCGAATAGATGTCGTGGTGCGGGGGCGGCGAGATCAGGGTCGTGCCGGGCACGGCGTGGCGCATCCGGGCGATGAATTCCGTGACCTTGAAGCCAGGCAGCTGGCCGCCCTCGCCGGGCTTGGCGCCTTGGGCCACCTTGATCTCGATCTCGCGGCACTGGTTCAAATATTCGGCGGTGACGCCGAACCGGCCAGAGGCCACCTGTTTCACCGCCGAGTTGGCGTCGTCGCCGTTCGGACGCGGGTGATAGCGTTCGGGATCCTCGCCGCCTTCGCCCGAGACCGAGCGGGCGCCGATGCGGTTCATGGCGATGTTCAGCGTCTCGTGCGCCTCTGGCCCCAGGGCGCCCAGCGACATGGCCTGGGTCAGGAAGCGGCGGCGGATGTCCGACACGCTCTCGACCTGGTCCAGCGGAATGGGCGTGCCTTCGCGGAAGTCCAGGAGGTCGCGCAACGACAGGTCGGCCTGGGCGCGGACGACCTCGGAGAACTGTTTGAAGCGGCGATAATCGCCACGGTTGCAGGCGTCCTGCAGCAGATGGATGGTCTTGGCCTCGTGGGCGTGGGCCTCGCCGCCCGACCGGATCTTGAAGAAGCCGCCGATGGCCGGGGAAGGGACAGCCTCGCCCCAGGCGATGCGGTGCCGCTTCATCGCCGCCTGCTCCAGGCCGGCCAAGCCGATGCCGGAGATGCGCGACGGGGCGCCGGGGAAGAACTCGGCGGTCAGCGCCCGCGACAGGCCCAGCACCTCGAACTCGCAGCCGCCGCGATAGGCGGAGATGACGCTGATCCCCTTGCGGGCCAGCGTCTTCAGCAGACCCGCCTCGATGCCGGCCTTGTAGTTCAGGCAGGCGTCGCGCAGCGTCAGGCCAGGATACAGGCCCCTGTCCAGTCGCTCCTGGAACAGGTCCTGGGCCAGCCAGGCGTTGACGGTGGTGGCGCCGACCCCGACCAGGACCGCGAACCCGTGCGGGTCCAGCGTTTCGGCGGTGCGGACCACGATCGAGCAATAGGAGCGCAGGCCCGCCTTGGTCAGGCGGCCGTGGACCCCGGCCGTGGCCAGGATCATCGGCGCGGCCAGGCGATCCGCCGAGCCGGCCTGGTCGGTCAGCACGATCAGGGCGGCGCCGTCGCGGGCGGCGGCCTCGGCCTCGTCCATGATGCGGTCCAGGGCGGCGCGCAGGCCGGCGCCAGGGCGGGCGTCGTCGGTCGGCAGGGTGTAGCTGCAGTCGATGACCACGGTCGAACCGGCGCCGACCGTCTCGATCATTCGCTCGTACATGCCGTTGGTCAGGACGGGGCTGTCCAGCACGAAGACGTCCGTCTGGGCCTCTTCCTCGGCCAGGATGTTGCCCAGGTTCTTGAACCGGGTCTTCAGGCTCATGGCCCCCGCTTCACGCAGCGGGTCGATCGGCGGATTGGTGACCTGGCTGAAGTTCTGGCGGAAGTAATGCGATAGCGGGCGGGGCAGGGCCGACAGCACCGCGGGCGGGGCGTCGTCGCCCATCGAACCCACAGCCTCCTTGCCGTCACGCACCAGCGCGTCCAGCAGCAGGTCGAGGTCCTCACGGCTGTAGCCGGCGGCGATCTGGCGGCGGGTCAGGGCCTCGCCCGAGGCCGAGCGCGGCTCGGGTCCGGGGCCGATGATCGGCTCCAGATCGACCATATTGTCCAGCCACTCGGTATAGGGGTGGGCGGCGGACAGGGCGTCGATGGCCTCATGCTCGTCATAGACGCGGCCATGCTTCAGATCGACGGCGATCAGCTTGCCGGGGCCGATGTGCAGGCGGCGCTTCACCCGGCTCTCGGGGATCGGCACCAGGCCGGCTTCGGAGCCCGCCATCAGCAGGCCGTCGACGGTTTCCACGGCGCGCAGGGGCCGCAGGCCGTTCCTGTCCTTGCCCGCCACGATCCAGCGGCCGTCGGCGGCGCAGATGGCGGCCGGGCCGTCCCACGGCTCCATCACCGCGTTGCAATAGGCGTAGAAGGCCCGGTGTTCGGCGGGCATGACCACGTCGTCCTTGGCCCAGGCCTCGGGGATCAGCAGGGCCTTGGCCATCGGGGCGGGGCGACCGGCGTGGACCAGCACCTCCATGACATTGTCCAGGGCCGCGCTGTCCGATCCGCCCGGCTGAACCACCGGCTTCACCTCGCCGTCGCGGTCGCCGAAGGCCTGTGCGGCCATGCGGATTTCGTGCGACCTCATCCAGTTCAGATTGCCCTTTAGCGTGTTGATCTCGCCGTTGTGGGCCATCATGCGGAACGGCTGGGCCAGCTTCCATTCGGGGAAGGTGTTGGTTGAATAGCGCTGGTGGAAGACGGCGTAGGCCGAGACGAAGCGCGGGTCTTCCAAGTCGGGATACAGGTCGCCCAGCAGTTCGGCCCGCACCATCCCCTTGTAGGCGATGGAGCGCGCGGACAGTGTGCAGATATAGACGCCGGCCAGGTTCTCGGTCTTGACCGTCTTTTCAATGCGGCGGCGGCACAGATACAGTTCGCGCTCCAGCGCCTCGCCGTCCAGCGGTTGGCCGGCGTCGTCCAGCGGCGGGGCCAGCATGATCTGCTCGATCTCGGGCCGGGTCGCGCCGGCCTTGGTCCCGACGACAGACAGGTCGATGGGCGTCTGGCGCCAGCCATAGATCCAGAAGCCGGCGCGCAGGGCCTCGGTCTCGACAATGGCGCGGGCGCGGTCCTGGGCGCCCAGGTCGGTGCGCGGCAGGAAGACCTGGCCGACGCAGATGGGCCCAGGACGCAGGGATTGGCCGATGGAGGCCACCTGTTCGGCGAAGAAGCCTTGCGGCAGCTCGGCCATGATGCCCGCGCCGTCGCCCGACAGGCCGTCGGGATCGACCGCGCCCCGGTGGGCCACGGCCTTCAGGCTGCGGATCGCATATTCGACCACGTCGCGGCGCGGCGTGCCGTCGATGGAGCAGACCAGGCCCACGCCGCAGGCGTCCCGCTCGGAGGCGCGGTCATAGGCGTGGCCGGCTTCCAGCCGGTCACGGGTTTGTTCGTATTTGTTCAGCCAGGTCATGCCGCGACCTCCTCGGTGCGGGTCTTGAAGTAGCGGTCGATCTCGGCGGCGGCGTCCTGGCCTTCGCGGACGGCCCAGACGACGAGCGAGGCGCCGCGCACGGCGTCGCCGGCGGCGAAGACGCCGGGCAGGCTGGTGGCGAAGCTGACCGAACCCACCTTGATGGTGCCGTCGTCGCGTAGGCGCAAATCGGCCTCATGCGCCGCGAACGGCTCGGGCGAGAAGCCCAGGGCCTCTATGACGATGTCGGCCGGCACGTCGAAGTCGGCGCCGGGAACCGGCACGATGTCGCGACGCTGACCGGGCAGGCCTTCCGTCAACTGCATGCGCGCGGCGCGCACGCCCGTGACCTGGTCGCCTTGCGAGAGCAGGGCCTTGGGCGCGGCCAGCCATTCGAAGACAACGCCTTCTTCCTCGGCGTTGACGACTTCGCGGGCCGAGCCCGGCATATTCTCGCGGTCGCGGCGATACAGGCAGGTGACGCTGGCCGCGCCTTGTCGGACGGCGGTGCGGACGCAGTCCATGGCGGTGTCGCCGCCGCCGATCACGACCACTCGCTTGCCGCGCGCCTCGTGCCAGCCGTCCTGTTCGGCGTCGCCCAGATCGCGCCGGTTCTGGTGGGTCAGATAGGACAGGGCGGCGACAGTCGAGTCCGGCCCGCGACCCGGCGCGGAAAGGATGCGGGGCTGATAGACGCCCATAGCCAGCAGGACGACGTCGTGGCGCTCGCGTAGCTCGGTCAGGGTCACGTCCTTGCCGACCTCGCAGCCCAGCACGAACTGGACGCCGCCGTCGATCAATCGGTCCACGCGGCGCTGCACGACATGCTTTTCCAGCTTGAAGCCGGGGATGCCGTAGATCAGCAGCCCGCCGGCGCGGTCGTGACGGTCATAGACCGTGACCTGATAGCCCTCGCAGCGCAGGCGGTCGGCGGCGGCCAGACCGGCCGGGCCCGCGCCGACGATGCCGATCGTTTCGCCGCGTTCGGCCGCCGGGCGAATGGGTTCGACCCAGCCGTTGGCGAAGGCCTGGTCGCCCAGCCAGGCCTCGACCGAGCCGATGGTCACAGCGTCCCAGCCGGACTGGTTCAATGTGCATGACCCTTCGCACAGCCGGTCCTGCGGACAGATCCGACCGCAGATTTCGGGCATGGTCGAGGTCAGGGACGCGACGCGCCAGGCCTCGCGCGGCTCGTTCTCGGCCGACAGACGCAGCCAGTCGGGAATGTTGTTCTGAAGCGGGCAGGCGTTCTGGCAGAAGGGCACGCCGCAATCGGTGCAGCGCGACGCCTGTTTCTCGGCCGTCTCGGTGGAGGGCGGAATCGTAATCTCGCCGAAACCGCGTGCGCGCAGTTCGGCCGAGGCCTTGGACAGGCGGCGGGGTTCGACGACGAATGTCCCGCCTTGCTTCAGGGTCTTATGCATATCTCGCATATGCCGCAAACGACGCGTTAGAGGCAAATATTATTGCCGCGAGGCGTTCTCAGCAAAACAAAAAGAATAAATCATCCAAACGGACGCGTTTCTTCGTCAAAAGTTGCTGATGGCGGCCGTTTGCGCCGCAACAGGATTTTGTTCCAGGGGTGCGACAATAGGAACCGGCGCGGCCTCGAGACGTTCGAAAGACTGATTTCAACAGACCACAGAGAGTGCGCCCATGCCCCGATGGACAACCCCGACCGGCCTTGGGGGATGGCTGACGTTGCTCCTCGGGGTCCTGCTGGCCGTGATCGGTCTGGTGCTGACGGTCGGCGGCGTGCAGCTCGCGATGCTGGGCGGCTCCTGGTATTATCTGATTGCAGGCCTGGCGCTGATCGTGTCGGGCCTTCTGCTTGTCTGGCGCGATGTTCGTGGAGCCTGGCTCTATGGCGCGGTCTTCGTCGCCACGGTGATCTGGGCGCTGTGGGAGAAGGGCCTGAACGGCTGGGCCATGATCCCGCGCCTGGTCGGGCCCTTAGTGCTGATGTTCCTGGTGCTGGCGACGCTGCCGGTGCTGCGGTCGCGCGGCGGCGGCAAGACGGCGGGCTTCGGCGCGCTCGGGCTGGCGGCCCTGACGGTCGTGTTCGGCCTGGTGGTCGGTCAGATCAACGCGCCCGGCGTCGACAGCCCAGTGCCCGGCGCGCGGGGACCGTTCGGTGATCCCGCCCTGATCAAGGCCGGCATGGACTGGCCCGCCTATGGCGGATCGGACGCGGCCCAGCGCTATTCGCCGCTGAACCAGATCAACAAGACCAACGTCGGGCAGCTGGAGCGGGCCTGGACCTTCCGCACCGGCGACCTGCCCGGCGAACGGTTCGGCGCCGAGACCACGCCGCTGAAGATCGCCGACACCGTCTATCTCTGCTCGGGTCGCAACAAGATGTTCGCCCTGGACGCCAATACCGGTCGACAGAAATGGGCCTATGATCCGAAGGTGGCGGACGAACAAATCCCCTACACCGCCGCCTGCCGGGGCGTGACCTATTACGCCACACCCAACGTCGATCAGGCCCAGCCCTGCGCGACGCGCATCATCGAAGGCACGCTGGACGGCCGCATCATCGCAGTCGATGCGCGCACCGGCGTGCCTTGCCCCGCCTTCGGAACCAACGGCGCCGTCAGCATCAAGGAAGGGATGGGCAATCCCTATCCCGGCATGGTGTCGATCACCTCGCCGCCCGTCGTCGTGCGCGGCGTCATCGTCACGGGCCATCAGGTTCTGGACGGTCAGAAACGCTGGAACGCATCGGGCGTGATCCAGGGCTATGACGTCGTCACCGGTCAGCTGCGCTTCGCCTGGGACATGATGCGTCCCGACATCACCACCGCCCCGCCGGCCGGTCAGACCTATACGCCGGGCACGCCGAACATGTGGACGACGGCGACGGGCGACGAAGCCCTGGGCCTGGTCTATCTGCCGATGGGCAACTCGGCCGCCGACTACTATTCGTCGCTGCGCCGGCCCCAGGAGAACCAGTATTCCAGCGCCCTGGTCGCGCTGGACGTCACGACCGGCAAGCCACGCTGGAGCTATCAGACCGTCCGCCGCGACGTCTGGGACTATGACCTGGGTTCGCAGGTGACGCTGGTCGACATGCCGACCGCAGGGGGCGTGACGCCGGCGGTGATCCTGCCGTCCAAGCGCGGCGAAATCTTCGTGCTGGATCGCCGCACGGGCCAGCCCCTGCACGGCGTTCAGGATCGTCCGGCCCCGCGCGGCGGCGTCGAACCGGCGCAGCGCGCGGCGACCCAGCCCTATTCGCTGTTCAACACCCTGGCCAAGCCTGACCTGCGCGAAGTCGACATGTGGGGCATGTCGCTGATCGATCAGATGATCTGCCGCATCCAGTTCAAGAAGGCGTCGTATCAGGGCCAGTTCACGCCCCCGACCGCCGACCGTCGCTTCATCGAATATCCGGGCTACAACGGCGGTTCGGACTGGGGCAGCGTGGCGCTGGATCCGCGTCGCGGCGTGATCATCGCCAACTATAACGACATGCCCAACTACAACCGTCTGGTGCCGCGCGCCGAGGCGAACAAGCTGGGCTGGTTCCCCCGCGACGACCCCCGCTATCAGGAAGAAACGACCGGCGAGGGCGCCAAGGCCGAGGGCGCGGGCGATCCGCAGATGGGCGTGCCCTATGCGATCGACGTCAACGCCGGTTGGCGGATGCCCTTCACCGGCCTGCTGTGCAAGGAGCCGCCCTATGGCGGGATCCGCGCCATCGACGTGCAGAGCGGCAAGACCCTGTGGGACCGTCCGTTCGGCACGGCGCGCAAGAACGGCCCGTTCGGCATCCCCTCGATGCTGCCGCTGGAAATCGGCACGCCGAACAACGGCGGCTCGGTGGTCACGGCGGGCGGCCTGATCTTTATCGCCGCAGCGACCGACGACCTGATCCGCGCCATTGATATCGAGACGGGCAAGACCGTCTGGTCCGACGTCCTGCCCGCTGGCGGTCAGGCCAACCCGATGATCTATGAGCAGAACGGCCGCCAGTATCTGGTGATCGTCGCCGCCGGCCATCACTTCATGGAAACGCCGGAGGGCGATTACGTCATCGCCTATGCGCTGCCGCAGCGCGGCTGAGGTGACGCACCAATCTCCCTCCCCCGCGGGGGAGGGTGGTCGCGTCAGCGACCGGGTGGGGGCGGCTCGGAAACGAGCCGCCTTTTCTCGTTCAGCGGGATGTCGCCAGCCGCCCCCACCCGGCCTCGCCTTCGGCTCAGCCACCCTCCCCGAACGGGGAGGGAGAGCGTGCGCGACCTACGGCCTGATCTGGCCCTGGCCGCGCACCACATATTTGTAGGTGGTCAGCTGCTCCGCCCCAACCGGGCCGCGGGCGTGGAGGCGGTTGGTGGAGATGCCGATCTCGCCGCCGAAGCCGAACTCGCCGCCGTCGGCGAACTGGGTCGAGGCGTTGATCAGGACGATGGCGCTGTCGACCTTGGCGGCGAACCGTTCGGCAGCTTGGGCGTCGGTGGTGACGATGGCCTCGGTATGGCCCGAGCCGTAGCGGGCTATGTGGTCGGTCGCGGCGTCCAGATCGTCCACGACGCGGACGGCGAGGATCGGGGCCAGATATTCGGTGGTCCAGTCGACCTCGGTCGAGGGCGTCATGACGGGGACGAGGGCGCGGGCGTCGGCGTCGCCGCGCAGTTCGCAACCGGCGGCGATCAGATCGGCGGCGACGGGCGGCAGCAGGCGTTCGGCTGCTGCCCGGTCCACCAGCAATGTCTCGGTAGCGCCGCAGACCGAGACGCGGCGCATCTTGGCGTTCAGGACGATGGCGCGGGCGGTCTCAAGATCGGCCGCCTCGTGCAGATAGGTGTGGTTCAGGCCTTCCAGGTGGCTGAGCACGGCCGTTCGCGCCTCGGCCTGGACGCGGGCGACCAAGCTTTTGCCGCCGCGCGGCACGATGACGTCGATGGCGCCGTTCAGCCCGGTCAGCATCAGGCCCACGGCTTCGCGATCGGGGGTGTCGACCAGTTGCACCGCATCGGCGGGCAGGCCGGCCTCGGCGAGAGATTCCGCAATCAGGACGGCGATGGCCAGGGAGGACTGAAGGCAGTCCGAGCCGCAGCGCAGGATGGCGGCATTGCCCGAGCGGATGCACAGGGCGGCGGCGTCGGCGGTGACGTTAGGGCGGCTCTCGTAGATCACGCCCAGCACGCCGATCGGCGTTCGAACGCGGGCGATGTCGAGGCCATTGGCGGGGGTCCAGCGTTCGGTCTCGACGCCCAGCGGATCGGGCACGGCGGCGATGGTCGCCACCGCCTCGGCCATGCCGGCGATGCGGGCGGGGCTCAGCGAAAGCCGGTCGATCAGGGCCTCGGTCATGCCGTTCGCGCGAGCGGCCTCGACATCGCGGGCGTTGGCGGCGAGGAGCGCGGGTTGGGCGGCCGTCAGTTTTGCCGACAGGATTTCCAGCGCGCGGGTGCGGGCGGCGGCGGGGGCTTCGCGCAGGAGCACGGCTGCGGTGCGGGCGCGCTGGCCCAGATCGAGCATTCGAGTCTTCAGATCGGTCATCGGTCGTCCAGCACCATGTCGTCGCGGTGGATCAGCACCGAGGCCCCGCGATAGCCCAGCAGGGTCTCGATCTCGTCCGAGCGGCGGCCGCGAAGGCGCGCGGCCTCGTCGGCGGCGTAGGCGGCCAGACCCACGCCGACGGCGCGACCGTCCGGGTCGATCAGCCGCACGCAGTCGCCCTTCTCGAAGCCGCCGGAGACGCCCGTCACCCCGGCAGGCAGCAGGCTCTTGCCTGCCTTCAGCGCCGTGACCGCCCCGGCGTCCAGCCGCAGTTCGCCGGCGGGCGACAGGCTGCCGGCGATCCACTGCTTATAGGCGGCCATCGGCCCGTCGGGGGCGGCGATCAATGTGGCGCGCGCGCCGTCGCGGATGGCGCTGAGCGGCGACAGGGTCTGGCCCGACGCGATGATGGTGGCGCAACCCGCCGACCGTGCGATCTGGGCCGCCGCCAGCTTGGTCACCATGCCGCCGGTTCCGACGCCCGCATCCGCGTTGGCGCCCCCGCCCATGGCCAGGATGTCGGGGCTCAGCGTCTCGATCAGGGGCAGATGGGCGGCGTTTGGATCGCGGCGCGGATCGGCGGTGTAAAGACCGTCCACGTCAGACAGCAGGACCAGCAGGTCCGCTCGCGCCAGCTGGGCCGTGCGCGCCGCCAGCCGGTCGTTGTCGCCGTAACGGATTTCCTCGGTCGCCACCGTGTCGTTCTCGTTGACGATGGGGATGACGCCGTGGGTCAGCAGGGCCTCGACGGTCGCGCGGGCGTTCAGCCACCGCCGACGGCGTTCGGTGTCGTCGCGCGTCAGCAGCACCTGACCCGCGATCAGGCCGTGCGGGTCCAGCGCCCCGGACCAGGCCGCCATCAGCAGCGACTGTCCGACCGAGGCCGCCGCCTGCTTGTCCTCCAGCCGTGCGCCCAGCGCGGGCAGCCGGCCCCGGCCCAGGGCGATCGAGCCGGACGAGACGACGATGACTTCGCGCCCCTCGGCCTTCAGCGCCGCCAGATCCGAGGCGACGGCGGCCAGCCAGTCGCGCGCCGGCTGGCGCGTGGCCGCGTCGATCAGCAGGGAGGATCCGATCTTGACCACGACCCGCCGGGCGGCGCCCAGCGCCGACGCAGCGTTCGGGCCGACGGGGAGGGCGGCGCGCTGGGACATGAAGCTTTCTCTAACGCCACGGTTCGGGCTTGTCTCTTGCCGTGTCTCGCCGCAATGCAGACGGATGATGGAATCGCTTTCCCCCATCGCCGCAGGCGGTCTGGGCAGTCTGGCGGCGGGCATGATGACGGCGGTGGGTGCCGTGCCTCTGCTGTTCTTCCGCAAGGCGGGGGTGCAGACCCAAAGCGCCCTGCTCGGTTTCGCCGCCGGGGTCATGCTGGCGGCTTCCTTCTTCTCGCTGATCATTCCCGGCGTGGACGTGTTGCAGGCGGGCGGGGCCAGCCAGGCGGCGGCGGCCGGCGTCATGGGGGCGGCGGTGCTGATCGGGGCGACGGTGATCGGCCTGATGAACCGGTTCGCGCCGGTGGACATGCTGGCCATCGGACCGGCGGGATCGCGCGACCTGTCGCGGCGCATCTGGCTGTTCATCATCGCCATCACCCTGCACAACTTCCCCGAGGGGGCGGCCGTGGGCGTCAGCTTCGGCGGCGGCGACATGCATCAGGGACTGTCCACGGCGCTCGGCATCGGCATCCAGAACATGCCCGAGGGTCTGGCCGTGTCGGCGGCGATGGCGACCCTGGGATACGGCCGCTGGCCGGCGTTCGCGGCGGCGTTGGCTTCGGGCCTGGTCGAGCCGGTCGGCGGGCTGATCGGCGCCAGCGTGGTCGATCTGCTACCCGGCGCCCTGCCGTGGGGGCTGGGGCTGGCGGCCGGGGCCATGATCTATGTCGTCACCGCCGAGATCATTCCCGAGACCCGCGAGAAGTCCAAGGGCGAGGGGTCGATGATCGGCCTGATGATCGGCCTTGTGGGGATGATGTTCCTGGACATCGCCTTGGGATGAGGCGGGGCGGCGAAACGCGGCGTGACCGCGCACCTGGGCGTTACATCGATTTACATGGCAGGCGGGGGTTGAAGCCTTCGGGGCCGAGAGGCTAGGCCTCTCGCTTCGCTGCTCGATTATCCCCCGAAAGGAGCGCCAGCCTAAATGACGCGACCTCTCAAGCCTGCGGCTTCCCGTAGAAATTTCTTGTCTGGCCTGGGGCTTTTGGCCCTGATGGGCGCCGGAGTGTTCCCCATGCCTGTTTCCGCCCAAGCGTCCCGCACCGTCGCCCGTCACCGCCAGAAGATCGAGGATCTGATTGCGGCCATGACGGTCGAGGAGAAGGCGGGCCAGCTGAACCTGCTGGCCGATCCGTTCCGCTGGATGCCGACGGCGGTGAACCCGCTGGACGGCACGGGCGATCCGGCGCGCGTCACGGCCCTGATCCGCGAAGGCAAGGTCGGGTCGCTGTTCAACGGCATCGGCGCCGAGGCGGGCCGTCGCATCCAGCGCGTGGCGATGGAAGAGAGCCGGCTGAAGATCCCGCTGCTGTTCGCAGCGGACGTGATCCACGGCCTGTCGACTATCTTCCCAGTGCCTCTGGCCGAGGCGGCGGCCTTCGACACCGAACTGGCGCGGCGCACGGCGCGGGCCGCGGCGGTCGAGACGGCGGCGTCGGCGGTTCACCAGACCTACGCCCCCATGGTGGACGTGGCGCGCGACCAGCGTTGGGGCCGCAACGTCGAGGGTGCGGGCGAGGACGTTCTGCTGAACAACCTGCTGGCCGCCGCCCGCGTGCGCGGCTTCCAGGGCGAAAAGGGTCTGGACGACCGTGACGCGGTCCTGGCCACCGCCAAACACATGGCCGCCTATTCCGCTGCCGTGGGCGGGGTCGAATACAACACCACCGACATGAGCGAG
This sequence comes from Brevundimonas vesicularis NBRC 12165, assembly GCF_001592205.1. Lineage (GTDB taxonomy): Bacteria > Pseudomonadota > Alphaproteobacteria > Caulobacterales > Caulobacteraceae > Brevundimonas > Brevundimonas vesicularis. The sequence goes on from NZ_BCWM01000010.1 coordinate 76,728, forward strand.
CAGACGCTGCGCGGGGTCTTCCTGCCGCCGTTCAAGGCGTCGGTGGACGCCGGCGCCCTGTCGATCATGAGCGCCTTCAACGACGTCAACGGCGTGCCGGCGTCGGGCAGCCGCAAGCTGCTGACCGACATCCTGCGCGGCGAATGGGGCTTCGAGGGCTTCGTCGTCTCCGACTACACCTCCGAGCAGGAGTTGGTGGCCCACGGCTTCGCCGAGGACGGCCGCGACGCCGCCCGTCTGGCCTTCAACGCCGGGGTCGATGTGTCGATGGTGTCGGGTCTGTATCTGGAACATCTGCCCAGCCTAGTCGCCTCTGGCGAGGTGTCGATGGCGCGCATGGACGAGGCGGTGCGCCGCGTCCTGAACACCAAGGCGGCGCTGGGCCTGTTCGACGATCCCTATCGCGGCACCGATCCGGTGCGTGAAAAGGCGGTGGTCGGGTCGCGCGAACACGTCGAACTCTCGCGCGAGGCGGGCCGCAAGTCGGTCGTGCTGCTGAAGAACGACAACGGCCTGCTGCCGCTGAAGAAGAGCCAGAAGATCGCCCTGGTCGGCCCGTTCGCCGACGACGTGGACAATGTCTGGGGGCCGTGGACCATCTGGGGCGCGCCCGAGCGACGCGTTTCGCTGGAAGCCGGCTTCCGCGCGGCCATGAGCGATCCGCAGAACCTGACCCTCGCACGCGGCTCGGGCGTCGAGACGCCGCTGGACGGCGGGATCGAGCAGGCTATCGCCGCCGCCCGCGACGCCGAGGTCATTGTCCTGGCCATCGGCGAGGCGACCAATATGTCGGGCGAGGCCCAGTCGCGCACCGAGATCGTGGTGCCCGCGCCGCAGGTCGCCCTGGTCGACGCCATGGCGGCGCTGGGCAAGCCCATGGTCATCCTGCTGAGGAACGGCCGGGCGCTTGCGCTGGAAGGCAATGTGAAGAACGCCCAGGCCATCGTCGTGACCTGGTTCCTGGGCGAACAGATGGGCCATGCCGTCGCCGACGTCCTGTTCGGCGATCACGGCCCGTCGGCGCGCCTGCCGGTCAGCTTCCCGCACAAGTCGGGCCAGCAGCCCTATTCCTACGACCGCAAGACCACCGGCCGCCCGGCCAATCCCGATCTGGCGAGCGAGGAATACAAGGCCCGCTATCGCGAGACGACCAATACGGCGCTGTATCCCTTCGGCTATGGCCTGACCTATGGCGCGATCAGCTATGGGCCGGTCGAGATGGAGAGCGACAGGCTGGCCTGGGCCGGCACGCTGGATCTGGCCGTGACCGTGACCAACACCGGGTCGCATCCGGCCGAGGAGCTGGTGCAGCTCTATATCCACGACCGAGTCGCCAGCCTGACCCAGCCGGGCCGATTGCTGAAGGACTTCAAGCGCGTGTCGCTGAAGCCGGGCCAAAGCACGAAGGTGACCTTCACCCTGAACGCTCGCCAACTGGGCTTCATCGGCGCGGACGAGACCTGGCGCATCGAGCCCGGTCTGTTCGACGTCTGGCTGGCGCCGCACGCCCAGGGCGGGGCCAAGGCGACGTTCCAGCTGATCGGTCCGGCGTCGATCACCGACGGGCGGTGACGCGCGCCACGTTGACGGGGCAGGCGGCAGGGCTTAACGACGCCGCCGTTTGCCTTCGGCCTTCGTATCGGCCGGATTCGATTTTAGGAGCGCGCCCATGACGACGAAGATTCTTCCGGGCGCCACCGGCGTTCTCGCGCTCGCGGACGGCACGATCCTGCAGGGCATCGGCGTGGGCGCCGTCGGCTCGGCCTTGGGCGAGGTGGTCTTCAACACCGCCATGACCGGCTATCAGGAAATCCTGACCGACCCGTCCTACATGAGCCAGATCCTGGCCTTCACCTTCCCGCACGTCGGCAATGTGGGGACCAATGTCGAAGACATCGAGCAGATGGGCGGCGGGTCCGACACCTCGGCGCGCGGCGCCATCTTCCGCGACGTTCCGACCGATCCGGCCAACTATCGCTCGGACGCCAGTTTCGACGACTGGATGAAGCGGCGCGGCGTCGTGGGCCTGGCCGGGGTCGATACCCGCGCCCTGACCAAGATTATTCGCGACAAGGGCGCGCCCCACGCCGTCATCGCGCACGACCCGGACGGAAACTTCGACCTGGAGGCCCTGGTCGCCCAGGCCAAGGGCTGGACCGGGCTGGTCGGTCTGGACCTGGCCAAGCCTGCCTCCACCCTGCAGGCCTTCGAATGGAACGAGGGTCTGTGGGACTGGCCGGAGGGTCACCCCAAGACCGAAGGCCGCAAGGACGTGGTCGTCATCGACTATGGGGTGAAGCGCAACATCCTGCGCGCCCTGGCCTCGACCGGCGCGCGCATCACCGTGGTCCCGGCGACGACGACGGCGGAAGAGGTTCTGGCCCGCAATCCCGACGGCGTGGTCCTGTCCAACGGTCCGGGCGATCCGGCCGCGACGGGCGAATACGCCGTGCCCGAAATCCAGAAGCTGGTCGCCAGCGGCAAACCGTTGATGGGCATCTGCCTGGGCCACCAGATGCTGGCCCTGGCCTTGGGCGCCAAGACGGTGAAGATGGATCAGGGCCACCACGGCGCCAACCATCCGGTCAAGGATCTGACCACCGGCAAGGTCGAGATCGTGTCGATGAACCACGGCTTCACCGTCGATCGCGACAGCCTGCCCGACGCCGTGACCGAGACCCACGTCAGCCTGTTCGACGGCACCAACTGCGGCATCGCGGTCAAGGACAAGCCGATTTTCAGCGTCCAGCACCACCCCGAGGCCTCGCCTGGGCCGACCGACAGCCTGTATCTGTTCGACCGGTTCGCCGATCTGATGGGCGATCGCTGACGCCATGAAACAGGGGGCGGTTCGGTCGGACTATCTGGACTGGCTGGCCGAGGCGTTCGAGGTCGGTCGCCGGTTTACGCCACTGCCGGACGGCGATGTCGTGGTCGGTTATGCGACCGGATACGACGCGGCCGACATCGCGCCCTTCGTCCTGTCGCTGCGGGCCGTGTTCGATGGTCCTGTGGCCCTGGTGGTCGACGCCGAGCCGGATTTGCGCGCCTTTCTGGCCCAGCATCGGGTGACCGCCATCGATGCGCCGGTCTGGCGCGGATGGGCGCCGCATCCGGTGATGCAGCGGTTCGTGGCCTTCGCCGGTCTGCTGGGCGAGCGGCTCGGCGCGGCCCTGGCCTGCGACGTGCGCGACGTGATCTTCCAGGCGCCGCCCTTCGATCCGGCGCCGGAGGCGCTTGAGGCCTATGTCGAGGCGGAGACGCCGCTGGCCGATCACGCCTTCAACATGAAGTATCTGCGCGCCCTGTTCGGCGAGGCGCAGGCGCGGCAACTGGCCGATAAGGCCTGTCTGTGCGTCGGCACCATCGTTGGGCCGCGCGCCGACGTCTCGCGCCTGTCGCGACTGATTCTATCGCTGGCGGCGACGCCGCGATCCGAGATCGGCGGGGCGTTCGGCGCCGATCAGGCGGCCTTCAACATGGCGATCCATCAGGGTCTGACGGCGATGCGCGTGCGCCCCAACTACGGGCGCGTGGCGACCCTGGGCCTGACGCCCGGCGAAACGCTGAGGTTTGAAGGGGGCAAGGTCGTCAATCCCGACGCCAGCGTCAGCCCCATCGTCCATCAGCATGATCGCCATCCGCATCTTGAAGCGCCGGTCCATGCGCTGTGGGGTGGAGGGCTGGAGCTGCGTCGGCGGGTAAGGCCCAAGTCGGCGGGGCAGAAGTTCGAAAAGCTGACAGCCTCGCTGCGCCGCCGGATGCCCGAACTGCGCTGAGCCGGCTGTGCCAGGCCCAGGCGCTGGCGACGATGGAGGCCAGGTCCGACTGGCGTGGCGCAAAGCCCAGGGCCTGACGGGCCAAGGTGATGTCCGACACAAGATGCGACGGGTCACCCGCACGGCGCGCTCCGGCCGCGTCGGGCAGACGAAGGTCGCTGTGCGCCATGATGGCCTCAAGAACCTGCCGCACCGAATGGCCGTGACCGGCGCCCAGATTACAGGCGAAGAAGCCGCGTCGGTCGCCGAGCAACTGGGTCAGGGCGGCAAGGTGGCCCTGAGCCAGGTCGCACACGTGGACATAGTCGCGCACCGCCGTGCCGTCGGGCGTCGGATAGTCGGTCCCATGAACGGCGAAGTCGTCGATCTGGCCGCGTAGGGCCATCATGGCGCGCGGGATCAGATGGGTCTCGACCGGCCGATCCTCGCCGATCAGGCCTGACGCCGAGGCGCCGCTGGCGTTGAAATAACGCAGCGCGATCACATTTAGCTCGTGCGCGGCGCTGGCATCCGACAGGATCTGTTCGCAGCCCAGTTTGGAGCGGCCATAGGGGGTGACGGGCGCCAGCGGCGTCGCCTCGGTGATCGGATTTTCGCCGGGATCGCCATAGACGGCGCAGGTGCTCGAAAAGACCAGCCGGTTTACGCCCGCTTCCCGCATCCCGCCCAACAGGCCGAACAGACCGCCGACATTGTTGCGGTAGTAGTCCAATGGCGCGCGCACTGATTCAGGGACCACGGACGAGCCGGCGAAATGCATGATGGCACAGATGTCATGGGCGACTAGGGTGTGGCGCACCTTGTCCGCGTCCCAGACATCGCCCTCGACCAGCGGGCCCCAGCGCACGAACCGGCGCCGGCCGGTCGACAGGTTGTCATAGGTAACGGGTCGATAGCCGGCGGCCGCCAGGGCCTCGCACACATGGGCGCCGATATAGCCCGCGCCGCCCGTGACCAGGATCGCCTTTGCAGATGTCAGCGCCGATCCGACTTCGCCCATCCGCTCTTGTCGGATACCGAGGGTTGGTAAATCAACCCCAAATCACCGGCGCATGTATCCAGAGGTGTGCTGCGACCCTCAGGGGATCGGCGAGAAGCTGCGCTCTTCGCGCAGGGCGCTGGCTTTCCGGACGGCGATCGGTGCGGCATGCAGCCAGTAGTCGGCGTCTTCGAGACGCTGCTCTCTGCGGCGTTCCAGTCCGCGCATGCGGCGCAGGGCGGCGTTCTGGAGAAGGCGCGCATGCAAGGCGCGGGGCGACAGTTCGGCGATGGCGGGAGAGCCGGGGACGGCGACGGCGTCGGGGCCTTTGGGCTCCACCGCCGGGCGGGCGATGGCGATAAACATGAGGATCTCGGTGCAGGAGGGAGAGGCGCTTCTGCGCCGAGCTAACGATGGGTTAACCACAGTCCCTGTGGATAGTTCCTGACTGCGTCCGAAAAAAGTCCGTGAATCGAAAGACTTACTGCCTGTTTCCGGACAAAATGGTTACCAAAATCTTAATCCGGGGTCGGAGCGTTCGCTCAACGATGTCGGGAAAAGGCGCTGAAAAAGCGCCGCCGGTGGCAGTCCCTAGGGGAGTCGAACCCCTCTTTTCAGGTTGAAAACCTGACGTCCTAACCGATAGACGAAGGGACCGCGGCCGGGGCGGCGCATTTGCCCCGGTTCGGCTCCTCCTGCAAGCAAAAAGTTACGCGGCCGCGGCGGTTGCGGGCACGAGGGCGTCCAGCGCCGGGAACAGGTCGGCGATCAAATCCTCGACATGCTCCAGACCCACCGACAGGCGCACCAGGCCGTCGCCGATGCCGGCCGTCGCGCGCTGTTCCGGCGTCATGGCGGCGTGGGTCATGGTGGCGGGGTGGGCGATCAGGCTTTCGACGCCGCCCAGCGATTCCGCCAGGGTGAAGATCTCCAGCGTCTCGACCAGATCGCGCACGGCGTCCGTACCGCCCTGCAGTTCGAAGCTGAGCATGGCGCCGGGGCCGGCCTGCTGAGCCGCGACCAGGGCGTGGTTGGGGTGGGACTTCAGGCCCGGATAGTGGACAGCCTTGACCGCCGGGTGGGCGGCCAGCTTTTCGGCGATTTTGCCGGCCGTGGCCTGTTGCCGCTCGATGCGCGCGAACAGGGTGCGCACGCCGCGCAGGGTCAGATAGGCGTCGAAGGGCGAGCCGGTCACCCCGGTGCAGTTGGCCCACCAGGCTAGGGTCTGGTGATCCTCGGCGTCGGCCGAGATGACCGCGCCGCCGACCACGTCGGAATGGCCGTTGATGAACTTGGTCGTCGAGTGGACCACGAAGTCTGCGCCCAGCTTGATCGGGTTCTGCAAGGCCGGCGACAGGAAGGTGTTGTCGCAGACGACCTTGGCGCCCGCCGCATGGGCGCGGGTGCAGATGTCGGCGACATCGACCAGACGCAGCAGCGGATTGGACGGGGTCTCGGCCAGCACCAGTTTCGGCTTCAGGGCCAGGGCGGCCTCGAAGGCGACGGGATCGCCCTGATCGACCAGCAGCAGTTCGAAATGCCCCTTCTTCGCGCGGGCGTTCAGCAGGCGACAGGTGCCGCCGTAACAGTCGTGCGGCGCGATCAGCAGGTCGCCCGGCTCCAGCAGGGTCAGCGGCAGATCGACCGCCGCCATGCCGGTGGCGGTGATAACGCAGCCGGCGCCGCCCTCCAGCTCGGTCAAGGTCTCGGCCAGCACGTCGCGGGTCGGATTGCCCGAACGGCTGTAGTCGTACTTCCGCTTCTGATCGAAGCCGGCGAAGGAATAGTTGGACGACAGATAGAGCGGCGGCATGACCGCGCCATGGGCCGTGTCCGTGTCCACGCCCGTTCGGGCGGCGATGGTGTGCGGATTGGCGGGACGGGCGGTCATGCTTTGATATCCTTCAAGGCGGCGCGGAGGATGTCGCCGACGAAGGCGTCCTCCTTCAGAAAGGCGTCGTGGCCATAGAGCGAGGGCGCTTCGACGAAGCGCCACAGGGTCGGCAACCGCGCGGCCAGTTCGCGGATGTCGTCGATCGGCACCAGACGGTCGGAGGTGAAGCCGATCAGGGTGACGGGCGTGGTGATGGCTTCCGGGGTCACGCTATGGCGATCCAGAGAATCGGACATCGACAGCCAGCGGGCCGGGGTGGTGTGGGTGCGGTAGGCCTGGCCCCGCGCCGTCAGATAGTCGCAGACGGGATAGGCTCCGCCGACAGCCGCGGGCGCGGTGGTGTCGAAGCGGTCGTCGAACTCCTCGGCCGTGCGATAGGTGGTCATGGCCAGTTCGCGGGCCAGGGCGACGCCCTCCTCGGGACGGCCGGCGGCGACGGCGAACTGCAGGATGCGGCGTTGGATGCCGCGCCAGGCGGTGGCCTGGGGATGGGCGCGGTGGGCGGCCGACACGATGATCAGCTGCTCGGCCCAGTCGGGGAACAGTTCGGCGAAGGCCAGCCCGACCATGCCGCCGTACGAGCAGCCGACGAAGGCGGCGACGCGCTCGATCTTCAGATGGTTCAGCACCAAGGCCAGCAGGCGCGCCTGGTCTTGAGTGGTGATGGTTACAGCCTTGTCCAGGAACTCGGCGCCGGGGGCGAAATCGACGGCCATGACCTGAAGCCGGCTCAGGTCGATGGGCCCGCGCACCGAAACGGCGCCCGACCACCAACCCAGGCCGTTGGTCTCCGTCCGGTGGACGAAGCGCCCGGCCGAGATGCCGCCGGCGACCACGACGACGGGGGCGCCGATCCGGCCATGCAGGCGGCCGACGATATTGGGCTGGTTCAGTTTTTCGCCCGAGGCGAGGCGGAAGTCGGCGGGAATGGGAACGATGACATCGCGGGCGCCGCCGCGCTCACGCGTCGGTTCGCGGACAGGGGTAGAGGCTGTCGCGCGGCGACAGTCGGGGTCTTCGAGCAGGGTGGTTTCGGCCAGTGTCATCGTCGTTCCGCATCGTTCTCGCTCAGCAAGTCTCGATGCGGTGACAGAGCGTGGAGCGTCGTCTCGTCGATGCTCCACTCATCTCTCGCGACCCCGAAGGACCCCGCAGGAGTTGGCACCGTTTCGAGCTGTGAGACCCGATGGTTGCCCCAGCGTCAAAGGGCCTAATCCCTCGGCTGGTCTTGATGAGTGACTTTACGTTGATGATCGAGGCGGCGCCGGTCAAGCGAAAAATTCAACCTCATTGACGCCGTGCGCCGACTCCCAGGGGGTGAAAACGCACCATAAGCGCTTTGTCGTGAAAAAATCATCCAATGCGACTTGACAGAGCTAGGATCATCCGATCACCCTAGGCTCAGATTTCAACCGGACCTGCCCTGTGCAACAGCGCTCGCTCATCGCCGAAGTTTCGACCGTCGCCGGCCTCGCCGCGACGCGTTTCGGCATGATCCTCGGCGGAACGATTATCGGCGGTACCACCGGCACCACCACCATGCCCGAACGGGCGGGACGAGTTTAGCGCGCCAAACCCCGGCAGCCGCAGAACCCGAACCCCGCCCGGTCCGCCAGGCGGGGTTTTTTCTTTTCACCCCACCCCATCCCGACCTTTCCCGAGAACCCGATGTCCGCCCAACTCGCCGTCGTAGAAAAATCCGAAAGCCTCGACCCCAGCAGTCAGCCTGCACCAGAGGTCGTGGTGCTGAAGTTCGGCTCGTCCATCCTGCGCAGCCCGGCGGAGGCGCCGCTGGTCGCCTCGGCCGTCTATGGCCATGTGCGGGCGGGCCGAAAGGTCGTGGCGGTGGTCTCGGCCTTCGGCGGGGCGACGGACCGGCTGCTGGGCGAGGCGCGGGCGCTGGGCCTGGCGCATTCCAACGACCTGCTGCCCGGCTATGTGGCCCTGGGCGAGGAGAAGTCGGCGGCCCTGGTGGCCATCGCCTGCGACCGAATCGGCCTGGACGCCTGCGCCCTGTCGGTCCGCGAACTTGGCATCGTGGCGGAGGGCGAGCCGGAGCATTCGCGCCCGTGCGGCCTGCGCCCCGACCATCTGAAACAGGCGCTGGATCGGCACGAGGTGGTAGTTGTGCCGGGGTTCGGCGCGGTGCGGCCGGACGGCAAGGTGGCCCTGCTGGGACGGGGCGGATCGGACCTGACGGCGGTTTTCCTGGCCGCTGAGCTGGGGCTGAAGAAGGTGCGGCTGGTCAAGGACGTGGACGGCCTTTACGACCACGACCCCAACGATAAGACGGCCCCGGCCCTGCGCTATCGCCGCGCCTCTTGGGATGTGGCGCGCAAGCTGGGCGGGGCGCTGGTCCAGCATGACGCCATCGACCTCGGCGAAAGCCGCGGGGTCGAGATCGAGGTGGCGGCCCTGGACCGCGCCGACGGCACGGTCATCGGCGACAAGTCGGCGCCGCCCGGCCCGGCGCCCGCCCTGCCGCCGCTGAAGGTCGCGGTCGCCGGATGCGGCGTCGTCGGCGGCGGCGTGCTGGGCAAGCTGCTCAATGATCCCCGCTACGAAGTCGTGGGCGTGCTCGTGCGCAACCCGAAAAAGGCCCGCGACGTCGACTGTCCGGCTTCGTTGTTCACCTCCAACCCGGCGGACCTGTGGGCCAAGAAGCCCGACATCGTGCTGGAGGCCCTTTCGGAAGGCGAGGCGGGCCATGCGGTGATCCGCGCCGCGCTCGAGGTCGGCTGCGATGTCGCCAGCGCCAACAAGCAGGCGGTCAGCCGCGATCCGGGCGGCCTTCAGGCGCTGGCCGATGCGAAGGGCCGGCGCATCTTCTGGTCGGCTTCGGTCGGAGGCGGATCGCCGATGATCGAGACGGTGCGCGCCGCCCGCGCGGCAGGCGAGGTGGTCGGCTTCGAGGCGGTGCTGAACGGCACGGTCAACTTCATGCTGGAGCGGCTGGGCGACGGGGCGGCGTTCAACGAAGCCTTGGCGGACGCTCGCGCGGCGGGCTTTGCGGAGGAGGACCCGTCTTCGGATCTGGAAGGTCTGGATGCGGCGGCCAAGGTGCGGCTGCTGTGCCACGAGGCTTTCGGCCGTTCGCCCGACGGCGACGTGCCCCGCGACCACCTGACCGAGACGACCTCAGCCGCAGGCGGCGTGCGCCAGATCGGCGCCGCCCATCTGAAGGACGGGGTGATCCGCCCGTCGGTGTCGCTGAACGCCGACCATGGCGATCCGCTGTTCTCGACCCTGCGCGGCGAGGGCAATGCGTTGAAGGTCTATGGCGCCGACGGCCGCGTGTGGCGCTGCCGGGGCCGAGGCGCCGGGCGTTGGGCCACGACCGAGAGCATCATGGCGGACCTGGCCGAGATCGTGCGTGCACGGCGCGCCGATGCGGGCCTGAACTAAGCGCATGGCCGTCTTCACCCCCGTTTCTATCGCCGACGCCAAGGCCTTCCTGGCCGGCTACGACATCGGCGAGGTGGTCGAACTGACGGCCATCGCCGAGGGGGTGGAGAACACCAACTATCGACTGGACACGACGCAGGGCCGGTTCGTGCTGACCCTGTTCGAGGGGCGGACGGACGAGGCCTCGCTGCCCTTCTGCCTGGGACTGACGGCGCATCTGGCGGCGCGCGGTTTTCCTTGCCCGACGCCGATCGAGGACCGGACGGGCGGCTGGCTTGCACGGCTTAACGGCCGGGCGGCGGCGGTGATCGAATGGAAGACCGGCGCCTGGTTGCGCACGCCGTCATCGGCCGATCAGGCGGCGGCGGGCGCGGTGCTGGCGCGGCTTCATCTGACGGCGGCTGATTTTGATCTGAAACGGGTTAATCCGGTTGGGCCGGCCATGTGGCGTCGACTGGCCGATCGCTGCGCCCCGGAGGCCTCGGGCGAGGATCGACGTCTGCTCGATCAGGTGAACGCCTCGTTGGCGCGGCTGGGCGATCCCTTTACCGACAATTTGCCGGGCGGGGCGATCCATGCCGACTATTTCCCCGACAATGTGCTGTTCGGGGACGGCGCCGTGTCAGCGGTGATCGACTTCTATTTCGGCTGCACCGGCGCCTTCGCCTATGACCTGGCCATCGCCCTGTCGGCCTGGGGTTTCGACGCCGAGGGGCGACCCATGCCGGACGCCCTGACGGCCTTCCAGCGCGGCTATGAATCCGTGCGGCCGCTTGACGGCGCCGAGCGGGAGGCCTTGCCGCGTCTGGGCGAAGCGGCGGCCCTGCGGTTCACCGTGACCCGGCTGCACGACCGCATTTTCCACGATCCCGCCAATCTGGTGACGCCCAAGGATCCGGCGGTCTTCCTGCGTCGGATGGACCACTGGCGCGCGACCGAACCGGCCTGAGGCGCCTGCGCGGCTTCGTCGCTGGAACCGAAAGCTTGGCCGGGATTTTGATGGTGCAACGGCGACGTGCGCCGCTCCCCGAGGACGAAGATCATGACTGACGAAACCATCAACGGCGCCGCCTCGCAGGCGCAAGGCAAGTTCCAAAAAGGCGTCGGCAAGCTGGTCGGCGACCAGAAGCTGCAGGTCGAAGGCGCCTATAACGACGCCAAGGGCCGTTCGCTGGAAACCTTCGGCAAGGCGATGGATTCGGTCGATCGCCTGGTCGAAAAGGTCCCCGTCGACTACCGCGACAAGGCCCGCACCGTCGCCGCCGAGGCGCGCAAGCGTCCGCTGGTCACGACCCTGTCGGTTGCCGGCGTCGGCCTGCTTCTGCTGCGCGCCCTCACCGGCGGCGGTCGTCGCTGAGACGTTTTAGTGGCGGCCTGAAAAGGCCGCCACGGCGTCACGCGCCGCCTCCATCGTCCCATCGACGATCGTCAACCGCTCGGGCCTGTCGCCCAGAGCGGCGATGACGTTTGCGGGTTCGGGTTCGAAGCCCAGGACGTTCGAGACGAAATCGCCGAACTTGGACGGATGGGCGGTGGACAGGGCGACGACGGGGCCTTTTGAGCGGTCTTGCCGACGCGCGGCGGCCAGCGCCACGGCCGTGTGCGGGCACACGACGCGGCCCCAGGCCTCATAGGCGTGGGCGATCTCGGCGCGCGTCTCGTCCTCGTCGATGGAGACCGCCGAGACCCGGTCACGCAGGGCGGTGAGAAGGTCTGGATCGAAGGCGATGGCGCCGTCGCGGGCGAAGGTTTCGAACACCACGCGCGTCGCCTCAGCGTCGCGGCCCGTCGCCTCGAACACCAGCCGCTCGAAGTTGGACGGCGCCTGCACATCCATGGAGACACTGCCGCTTTCGACCGCCGGACGGCGCGAATACAGGCCGTCGTTGAGGGCGCGGGCCAGGGCGTCGTTCTGGTTTACGGCCGCGACGAAGCCGTTCGACGGCAGGCCCATCTTCGTGGCGGCGATGCCGGCGAAGGCGTCGCCGAAGTTGCCGGTCGGCACGACGAAGGTCGCGGCCTCGCCCAGCTGGGCCGTGGCGGAGACATAGTAGGGGATCTGGCCGGCCAGCCGCGCCCAGTTGATGGAGTTGACCGAAGACAGGCGGCCGCGTTCGCGCAAGGCCTCGTCGGCCAGCAGGCCCTTCACCAGACGCTGGCAGTCGTCGAAATCGCCACGGACGGCCAGGTTCAGGACATTGTCGGCCTCGACCGTCGTCATCTGTCTGCGCTGAACCGGCGAGACGCGGTCCAGCGGGTGGAGCACCACCAGATCGACCAACTTGGCGCCGGCGAACGCGCGCACGGCGGCCGCGCCGGTGTCGCCTGAGGTGGCGGTCAGTATGGTCAGACGCTCGCCCGAGGCGGCCAGGGCCTCGTCCGTCAGGCTGGCGACCAGCTGCATCGCCAGGTCCTTGAAGGCGGCGGTCGGGCCGTGGAACAGCTCCAGCACGAACAGGCCCGGCTCCAGCTCGACCAGGGGCGTGACCAGCGGATGGTCGAATCCGGCGGTCAGTCGGTCCAGCGCGCGGTCCAGCGCGCCGGCGGGCAGGGCGTCGCCGATGAAGGGGGCGATGGCTTGCAGGGCGATGGACTTGTAGTCGGCCTTTCCAGTCCAGGCCTGGGGCGACAGGCTGGGCCAGGCGGTCGGCATATAGAGGCCGCCGTCGGGGGCGATGCCGCGCATCAGGGCGTCGGCAAAATCGGTTTCGGGCGATTGGCCTCGGGTCGAGACGTAGCGGGCGCTGGAGGTGCTCATGACGCCGATGGTCGTAGCCAGACGGGGCGGCGGCGTCACCCGCTTTCTGGATGATTTTGTCGGGTTTTCGCGGACTGTGGCCCGACTATCCGCGTCGGGACGTTGCAGTGGCGGTTTAGGCGCACATTTTTGCCGCTTCAGGGGTAATGTCGTCGGTCCTGCAAGAGGGGTTGCGACATCGCCCCGCTGGCGCGGATCGCTGCGACGGTCCATGTCAGGAGCATGAGACGACGCGATCTTCTGATCCGGCTGGGGCTGGTCGCCGGCGGCGCAGGCGGGGCCTGGTGGCTGCGCGACCATGTGGTCTGGCGCGGGCCGACGGTCGCCTTCGCGGCGAACGGCTCCAGCGGCTGGCTGCCCTATGCCGAGCCGCGCGCGCCGACCCCGACGGTCGAGGTGACTGTGAACGGACAGCCGGTGCGGGCCCTGATCGATTCGGGGGCGCAGTATTCGGTCATCGACCGGTCGCTGGTTGAGCGGCTAGGCCTGACCAATGTTTTCAACATCCCGATGGTAGCTTACGGCGTCGGCGGCGACGCCCAGGTCGGACGCGGGACGACGCTGGATGTGGCGATCGGCGGCTTGCGGCTGAGCGGATTGCGCGCGGCGATTCTCGGCCTGGGGCCGCTGGCCAGCGATCAGGGATTGGGTGCGGCGCTGATCCTGGGGCAGGACGTGCTGCGCGAACTGGTGCTGGAGCTGGACACGGCGGAGCATCGGGTCCGGTTCCTGCCGCGCGAGGGCTGGACGCCGCCATCGTCGCTGAAGCCCGTGCCGGTGACACGGGCCGGCAGGGCGCTGCAGGCGGGCATCACCCTGGAAGGGGCGACGGTCAATGCGGTGATCGACACCGGCGCCTCGGCGGTGCTGGCCGTGACGCGCGAGACGGCCGAGGCCGCCGGCCTGCTGGACGGCCGCGAACGCACGCCGGGCCAGAGCATCGTCCTGGGCGGCACGGTGCGCGCCGAGACCGTCGTCGTGCGCACCCTGACCATCGGCGACGAACTGTATCGTCAGGCGACGGTCGCCATCTATGACGACGTCGCCGTGCCGGGCTTCCCTAAGGCGCTGGTCGGCATGGCCGCGTTCGAGAACCGGCGTCTTGCGCTGGACCTGGGCGGCCCCGGCCTGTTCGTCGAACGGCCGATGGAGATCACGGTCGGGGCTTGAGCACTGTGATCGGCCGAACCGCGCCAGGCCAGAGCTGGATGCGATAGCGGTCGTCGCCGTCAAGCCCGTCTTCGGACAGGGTGTTCAGTCCGCCGTGCGAAATGCGGGCCGCATAGTCGCCGGCGGGCACGGCGATCCGCTCGGCCTGATCCGGATCGTCCGTGCAGCCGAACACAATCAGCGCGCCGCTGGCCAGGCGCAGGCCGCAGTCGCGGATCTGGTCCCAGGCGTCCGCGTCGGGCGTCGGCGCTGTGGTCAGGATTTCAAGTTCGACCGGGACCAGCATGTTGCGAACCGTGCCGATCGCGATCAGGTCGGGGCCGACGGCCAGCATGGGGTCGCTGTCCGAGCTCCACAGGGCGGCGGTGTCGGTGACGTAGGTCTCGTCGCAAACGTAGAACTGGAAATAGTCCGCGAAAATCTCGAAACGGCGGACACACACCGACTTCAGCTCGCCAGAGCCGTCGCCACCACGGCCCTGGCCTCGGCCTGAACGGTCGCCAGATGGTCGGGGCCGAGGAACGATTCGGTGTAGATCTTGTAGACGTCCTCGGTGCCCGAGGGACGGGCGGCGAACCAGGCGTCGGCGGTGAGGACCTTCAGCCCGCCGATGGCCTCGCCGTTGCCGGGGGCCTTCGTCAGGATGTCGGTGATCGGCTGACCGGCCAGGGTGGTCGCGGTCACGTCCGAGGGGCTGAGCGCGGCAAGCCGGGCCTTCTCGGTGCGATTGGCCGGGGCGTCGACGCGGGCGTAGGCGGGGGCGCCGTATTGGTCGGTCAGGCCAGTGTAGAGTTGGCTGGCGCTCTGGCCGGTGCGGGCGTGGATCTCGGCGGCCAGCAGGCACAGCAGGATGCCGTCCTTGTCGGTCGTCCACACCGTGCCGTCGTGGCGCAGGAAGGAGGCCCCGGCCGATTCCTCGCCGCCGAAACCGACGGTTCCGTCCAAGAGGCCGGGCACGAAGTGTTTGAAGCCGACGGGGACTTCCAGCAGGCGGCGACCCAGGCCGGCGACGACCCGGTCGATCATCGATGACGAGACCAGGGTCTTGCCCACCGCGACGTCCGCGCCCCAGCCGGGTCGGTTCGCGAACAGATAGGCGATGGCGGCGGCCAGGAAATGGTTGGGGTTCATCAGGCCCGCGTCGGGCGTGACGATGCCGTGGCGATCCGCGTCGGCGTCGTTGCCGAAGGCGACGTCATAGGCTGAGCCGCCCTTCATCATGCCGATAAGACCGGCCATGGCGCTGGGGGATGAGCAGTCCATGCGGATCTTGCCGTCGGCGTCCAGCGGCATGAAGGCCCAGCGCGGATCGACGGCGTCATTGACGACAGCCAGGTCCAGTCGGTGGCGCTCAGCGATCTCGCCCCAATAGGCCACGGCCGCGCCGCCAAGAGGATCGGCGCCGATACGGACGCCGGCGTTGCGGATGGCGTCCAGGTCCAGCACGTTGGGCAGGTCGTCAATATAGGCGGCGAGGTAGTCAAACCGGCCCGCAGCCGCATGCGCCTGGGCGAAGGGGACGCGGCGCACCTCGGTCAGGCCGCCTTCGATCAGCTGGTTGGCGCGGGCGGCGATGGCGGATGTGGCCTCGCCCCCGGCCGGGCCGCCGGAGGTGGGATTGTATTTGATACCGCCGTCGCGGGGCGGATTGTGCGAAGGCGTGATCAGGACGCCGTCCGCCTGCCGGCTATTCGTGCGGTTGTGGGTCAGGATGGCGTGCGAAACGGCTGGCGTGGGGGTGAAGCCGTCGCGGGCGTCGATCAGCACCTCGACCCCGTTGGCGATCAGCACCTCCAGCGTCGTGCGGAAGGCGGGCTCGGACAGGCCGTGTGTGTCGCGACCGAGAAACAGGGGGCCGTCGACGCCCTGGGCCGCGCGGTATTCGGCGATCGCCTGGGCGATGGCCAGGATGTGCGCCTGATTGAAAGCGCCGTCCAGGCTGGAGCCCCGGTGGCCGGATGTGCCGAAGACGACCCGCTGCTGCGGATCGCCCATGTCTGGCCGGGTCGTCTCATAGGCGTCGAGCAGGGCGTCGAGATCGATCAGGTCTTCGGGGCGTGCGGTCGTGCCGGCGCGGTCGTGCATCGTGAGTCAATCAATCGTTCTGAGGGGGAGCGGCGATCAGGCGCCGCTGAAGGTGTCGCAGGACGCCGGGTCGCCCGATTGATAGCCGCGTTGCAGCCATTCCACCCGCTGCGCAGAAGAGCCATGGGTGAAGCTTTCGGGAGAGACGCGGCCGCCGCTGCGCCGTTGCAGGGTGTCGTCGCCGATGGCCTGGGCGGTCTTCATGCCCTCTTCGATATCGCCGGGCTCGAGCGCGACCTGACCGTTGGAGACGGCCGAGGCGTTCCGGGCCCAGACGCCGGCGTAGCAGTCGGCTTGAAGCTCCAGCGCGACCGAATACTGGTTGGCTTCAGCCTGACCCGAGGCGCGCTGCTGGGCCTGGCGAACCTGATCAGAGGTGCCGGTCAGGGTCTGGACGTGATGGCCGAACTCGTGGGCGATGACATAGGCGCGGGCGAAGTCGGCGCCTGAGGCCCCGAGCTTGTTCTCCATCTCCTGCCAGAAGCCGAGGTCCAGATAGACCGTTTTGTCGTTGGGACAATAGAAGGGCCCCATGGCCGACTGACCATAGCCGCAGCCGGTCGGCGTGCCTTGTTCGTAGATGACGACATTGGGTCGCTGATAGCCCTCAAGCTTCTGCGACCAGACATCATCAATGTTGGCGCCGATGACATCGACGAACCGGCCGGCCTGATCCTTCGGTGTCCCGACTTGACCCTGCTGCTGTTCGGCGCCGACGCCGCCGAACTGGCTGGCCAGTTGTGTCGTGGTCGAAGGATCAATGCCGAAGACCAGATAGCCGATAAGGGCCAGAACGCCGACGCCGAGACCTCCGCCGGCGATGGCTCCGCCGCCGAGACCCCGTCGATCCTCAACGCCGCCGCCTGTGCGTCCACCCTGCCAGCGCATGCCCTATCCTCCGCCCGATCCTGGTTAAGCTAGGCAGGAACGCGGGTGCAAGGGAAGGGATGCGTCAGTTCGGACGCATCATTGCGAACGGGCCAGCCAGTTGTCGATCTGGCTCATGCCCTGGGCCGTCTGCTGGCGGCGCTCGGCAGCGGACTGGCGCAAGGTCCGCTCCTGTTCGGGGCTGTAGAGCGGGCGGGGCGGCAAGGGCTGGACAGCGGTGGGTTCGCGTGCGCCTTCGATGGCGCGCAGGCGAAGCTGGGTCTCGATCTGCTGTTGACGCGCCTGGTCCGCGTTCGACTGCGCCTGAGAACGCAGACGGTCGTTCTCATAGCGGTGCTGGTCGGCGATGGCGGCGGGGACGCCGCCCGGATAGGCGCCGTAGGGTCGGCCGGCCTGCGGATAGGTCTGAGCCAAAGCAGGCGTGGCGGCAGCGGCCAACAGGGCGGTCAGGGTCAGGAGCGATCGCATGGATACGATGTGGGGGCGCGGGCCATCGCCGCCAAGCGGAGCCGCAACCCTTTGAGACGCCGTGGGTTCATCGCGCCGAACCCCTTTCACCAACGGAGCATTCCTCATGGCCCAATCCCTTTCCGGCAAGACCGTCGCCATCCTCGCGACCGACGGCGTCGAATTGATCGAACTGAATGAACCGATGAAGGCGCTGAAGGATGCGGGCGCGGTGGTCGAGATCGTGTCTCTGAAGGCCGGCGAGTTTCAGGGCTTCGACCATCTGACGCCCGGCGACAAGGTCACGGCCGACAAGGCGGTGGCGGCGGTGGACGCCTCGGCCTATTCCGCCCTGCTGTTGCCGGGCGGGGTGGCGAACCCGGACCTGCTGCGGGCGGACGAGGACGCGGTGAAGTTCGTTCGGGCCTTCTTCGACGCCGGCAAGCCGGTCGCCGCCATCTGTCACGCGCCCTGGCTGCTGATCGAGGCAGGCGTGGTCGAGGGGCGCACGATGACGTCGTTCGAAAGCATCCGCACCGACCTGAAGAACGCCGGGGCCAATGTGGTCAATGAGGCGGTGGTGGTGGATCAGGGCCTGGTGACCAGCCGCTGCCCCGACGACATTCCCGCCTTCAACGCCAAGATGATCGAGGAGTTCGCCGAAGGCCGCCACGAGGGCCAAGCCGCCGCTTAAAGGGGGCCGCCGCTTAAGGCATCGCCCAGACGGAGGACCGCTTGATCTCCTGGTCCTCCAGTTCGCGTGAGGTCGGGACGCGGTATTCGGCCAGGAAATCCAGGCCCGTGCGCGGGAAATAGGTGCGTCCCGGATCGCCGATCAGGACACGCGTCCCCTTGGCGCGGGCCTGGGCCAGCCAGGCGAGAACGGCGTCGGTCATCGGACGCTCGTAGCAGATGTCACCCGCGCAGATGACGTCCACATCCGGCGGGGCGGCGTCCAGCAGATTGGTCTGGGTGAAGTCCAGCGTCACGCCGTTCGCCGTCGCATTGGCGGCGACCGCGGCCTGGCAGAAGGGATCGATGTCGGCGCACAGGACATGGGTCGCCCCCGCCTGCATCGCCGCCACGCCGACCAGGCCCGAACCGGCGGCGAAGTCCAGCACGCGCTTGCCGACGACCTCCTGCGGATGATCCAGCAGATACCGGCTCAGAGCCTGACCGCCGGCCCAGGCAAAGGCCCAGAAGGGCGGCGGCACGCCCATTTCGCCGAGCTCTTCTTCCGTCAGCCGCCAGATCGGCGTGATCTCGTCGGCCAGCCACAAAGAAATCTCGGGCGCGTGCGGCACGGGCTGAAGCCGGGTGTTGTCACGGATGAAGGCGGCGGGATCGAGGACGGTCATTCCGGCTGGCGCGTAACAGCCTTCAGCACGCTGGCATAGCTGGGTGCGACCTCCATGGCCTCGGCTTGCGGCTTCGCATGGATGGCGCGGTGGAGGCGCGGCAGCTTCCAGCAGGGCACATGCATGAACAGGTGGTGCTCGGCGTGGAAGTTGACCCAGTAGGGCGCGATGAAGGCGCGTTCCCACAGGCTGGCCTTGGTAGTGCGAGCGGCGCGAAAGGGGTCGGCCGACGAACCCTCGACGCAGGCGTGTTCGGCGATGTTTCGCAGGCGCGTCACCATCGGAAACCATGTCGCCATCGGCAGCAGCCACAACACGAAAAAGGCCCACCAGACACCAGCGGCGATGAAGCCCGCCAGCAGGACCGCGTTGAAGGCGAGGAAGGGCAGTACGGATCGGCCCGTCACGATCGACTCGTAATCATGGGCGCTATCGCTCATTCCTTTTGTGCTATCGCCCCTTGGGCTGCTTGAGCGCGCGTGCGCTTGGGCTAGCGGCAGCAGCACCCGCTGCTTGAAGAAGGTCTGGCCCGTCAGGTCGCGGACCAGCTTGCGGCGCAGCGAGGCCGGACTGACGGGAAACGGCGCCGACAGCATCAGATCGGGATCCTCCGCCTGCTGGGCGAAGCGATGATGCGTCAGATGATAGGGGCGATAGGCCTTCAGGCTGGCGCCGATCGGCACGGCGCATAGCCAGTGGCCGAGAAAATCGTTCAGGCGGTTCGACCTCGACAGGCCGCCATGCGCCGCTTCGTGCATCAGAATGGCTAGACCCAGCTGACGTGTGCCGACGACCATAATGCACAGCGGGATCAGCCAGGGAATCAGGACGCCGGCGAGAACAGCCAGGGCGATCACCGCCCAGCAGTGGACCACTAGCAGCGGGCCGGCCCAGGCCGAGCGAATTTTAAACGGCGTCCACTCCTGGGGTGTGAACAGGGCCGACGGGGCGATGCGCGGGGCGGCGGACATGAGACGAGTCTAGCCCCTGAAGCGCGTCTGGAAAAGCGACGCAAGAATGTTGGGCGCGCCTGACAAAAAGTCAGGTTGACATGACATTCGGGCGGTGTCAGGTTGTCCTTACACAAGGAGACCCGATATGTTCACCGCCTGGAAGACCGGAACGCCTGCGCATCGACGCTACATCATTCGCACGATGGCCTTCTCCGTGCCTTACGTCGCGATCTGCGTCGCCATGATGACGACCGACGCGTTCGACGATTTGATGGGGAAACCGGCGGCCTGGGTCCTGGCGGCGGCGGTGTCGGCGCCGGTGATCGGGCAGATTTGGGCGACCCTGGCGCTGATGCGCGAAAGCGACGAGTTCGTACGCGGCGTGACGGCCAAACAGTTCATCGTCGCCGCAGGACTGGCCATGGCCGTCGCCACCTTTTGGGGCTTTGGCGAGAGTTTCGCCGGGGCGCCGCATATGCAGACCTGGTTGATCGTGCCGGTCTTCTGGGGCCTCTACGGCGTCGTTTCACCCTTCATCCGGAGCAGCCGATGAAGAACCGCCTCAAGCTTCTGCGCGTCGAACGCGGCTGGACCCAGGAACAGATGGGTCAGGCGCTGGGTGTCTCGCGTCAGGCGGTGATCGCCCTGGAGACAGAGCGGCACGATCCATCGCTGGACCTCGCTTATCGGATCGCCGCCGTATTCGCGCGGCCGGTCGAAGAGATCTTTGAAAACCCGCACGCGGGCTGACCCAAAAGTCAGAATAACCTTACAATTGGAGACTGTGATGTCGAACGTCATTCGCCCTTGCCGGGGCGTCTTTGCCCCGTCGCGCCTTGCCATCATCCTGGGCGTTGTGATCGCCTGCGCCGTGGCCAGCGATCAGGCTCGCGCCCAATCCGCGCCACCTGTGGCTTCCTCCGCCACGCACTTCGTCTCCGACCGGCTGTCGGTCGAGGTGGTGGGCCAAGGCCCCGACGTCATCCTGATCCCCGGACTGGCGTCTTCGCGTGAAGTGTGGCGAGCGACAGCGGATCGGCTGAAGGCGACGCACAGAGTGCATCTGGTCCAGCTGGCAGGGTTCGCCGGCGAACCCTGGACGCACGGCGACGGCGCCTTCGTCCAGCCCGAGGTGGATGAACTGGCGCGCTATATCCGTCAGACGCGGCTGGATCGGCCGGCGGTGATCGGCCATTCGATGGGCGGTCTGAGCGGACTTCTGCTGGCGCAGCAGCAGCCGGATCTGGTCGGGCGGGTGATGACGGTCGACTCGCTGCCCTTCTACAGCGCCATGTTCGGGCCAACCGCGACGGCCGAAAGCGCCCGACCGTTCGCGGATCAGGCGGCGGGCATGATACTGTCGGCGGACACAGCGAGCTTCCGCACCCAGCAGGAGGCGACGGCGCAGGCGCTGTCGCGAACCCCGTCGGAACAGGCGCGGATCGTGGCCTGGTCGTTGGCGACCGACCGTCACGCGATGGCTTCGGCCATGAAGGATGTGATGACCACCGATGCGCGGCCGGGGCTGGCGACCATGACGACGCTGGTGACGGCGCTTTACGCCGCCGATGCCGAAGGCGGGGCGCCGACAGCGGTGGCCGATGCGATGTGGACGCGAGAGTATGCGGCCTTGCCCGGCGTGACCCTGATCCGCGTCGATGGATCGCGCCACTTCATCATGGCCGATCAGCCGGCGCGGTTCGCCGAACTGGTTGACGCGTTTCTGGCGAAGTGAGCCTTAGAGATCCTCCCCCGCAGGCGGGGGAGGATTGGTTCAACCGTTCTTCGGCGTCACGTCGCCGGCCTTGGCCGGGGCGCCGTCGAACTGGTCGGCGTAGGCGGGATTGAGCAGGGCGCGCAACGCGCTCTGCGGCAGGGCAATCCAGTAGGGGCCGTCCGAATAGGGGCCGATCTGATAGGGTCCCATCAGGAAGGTCACGCCACCTGCCTTGCCCGGCGTCGTGCCCGGCGTCAGGACGAACGGCGTCGAGACGGCCTTGGGGCAGGTCCACATCTTGCCGTCCAGGGTCGCGGCCTCCGAACCCGGCGAGCGAGCCTGTTTGGCGGCGTTGGCGGCGGCGCACAGGGCCTTGTCGAGGACCGACAGGTCGGCGCCCGGCCGGAACAGGTCGGCGAAGCCCAGCCGCTTGTTGGTCGTCTTGTCCCAGATCACGGCGTCGAAACTGGTGTTGGGATGGGCGCCGCCGGTGAACTCGAAATCGGTGCGGGCCAGGCTGACCAGTTTGCCGGTTTCGGCGCCCGGCGCGAAGGCGATGGTCTTTTCATAAGGGTTTGGGCCGCCGCCGGCCTCGCTGAGATCGGCCTGAGCGCCTTCCTCGAACTGCTTCAGGTCGCGCACCGTGTCGGCGTAGAGGGCGGCGTGCAGGGCGGGCGTGGTCTTGATCGCCTGGGGCAGGGTCAGTTTGACGGCGGCATAGGGGGTCTTGCTGTCATAGCCGACGGGGGTGTTCGACATGGCCGGCGCGGCGGCCGGGGCCGGCGCGGCCGGCGCCTGGGCCTTGTCTTCCTTGCGCTGGCAGGCAGCCAGGGTGGCGGCGACGGCGGCGGACAACAGCAGGATTCGGGCGGTGCGCGACATGGGAAACTCCATCATCGGGGGATCACAGGGAGATTGAGCCAAGAGCGATAGCGGCCAGCAGGATCAGGCCGGCCTCGCGATTGGACTTGAACAGTTTCAGCGCCAGGGCGCCGTCGTTGCGGTCCAGTCGGATGACCTGACACGCCAGATGAACGGCGTAGATCACCAGACAGAGCCCGAACAGCGGCCCAAGTCCCGCGGCGAAGCCGGTCAGGGCGGCAAGGATTACGGTCAGGCCATAGAAGACCGCCACGCCGGGCTGCACGGCCGAGGCCAGGCGGCGGGCCGAGGACTTCACGCCGATCATGGCGTCGTCCTCGATGTCCTGAAGCGCATAGATGGTGTCGTAGCCCAGGGTCCAGAAGACGCCGCCGATCCACAGCAGGACGGCGGGAAGATAGGCCTGCCACGTCAGGGCGATCGCATGGCCGCTGTCGCTGGCCGGGGACCACAGAAAGGGCCGAAACTCGCCCGCGAGATCGGCGGGCAGCAGCAGGGCGGCCGCCGCCAAGGGCAGGGCGGCGGCGAACCCCATCAGGGCGCCCCAGTTGAAGGTAAGGCCCAGCCAGGCCTGGGGCCACCAGGTGATCCGCTTCATGAACGGATAGGCCGCGACCAGGCCCAGCGACCCGACGCCCAGCCCGATGGCGACGGTCGGCAGGGTCAGCAGGATCAAAAGGCTGATCACGCTGCACGCGACGACGAAGGCCCAGGCTTGCTTCACCGAGATGCGGCCAGACGGAATGGGGCGCTGGGCGGTGCGGGCGACCTGGGCGTCGAAATCCCGATCGACGATATCGTTGAAGGCGCACCCGGCCGCCCGCATCAGACAGGCGCCGATGCCGAAGCCGACGAACAGCCACAGGTCATAGAGACCCGGCGCCTGCCGATATTGCGCCAGGGCCAGGGCGATCCCCTGCCAGCCGGGCAGCAGCAGCAGCCAGATGCCGATGGGCCGGTCGAACCGCCCCAGCTTCAACCACGGCTTCAGCCCCTCCGGCGCATGCCGATCGACCCAGTTGGCGCCGGCGTCGGGGAGGGGAGCGAAAGTCATGCGGCTGACTTAGCGCGTAGGGCCCGAGGGGTGAAGGCGCCGCGCTCTGTTTCGGATGGTGGCGCATAGAAAAAGGGGCTGGATGATCCAGCCCCTTCTCTTTTGGTTATCAGCGCAACCGTCAGTCCTGATAGACGTCGCCGGAGCCGGAGACGGTGCTGTTCAGGTTGGCGGGGCGGGTGGCCAAGGCCACGTCGCCGGAGCCGGCGATCGCAACCTTGACGTCGCCGGTCGGGGCGATGCGGGCGTCGCCGGAGCCGGCGATGTCCACCCAGGCGTCGCGGGTCGCCAGGTCGCCCAGGGACGCATCGCCCGAGCCGGCGATGTCCAGCTTCAGCTCGTCGGTGCGACCCGAGGCGGTGACCTCGGCCGAACCGGCGATGTCGACCGTCAGCGACGGCTGGTCATAGCCGGTGATCTGCAGGTCGCCCGAGCCCTTGGCGTTGAAGCGGTTCACCTTGGGCGCGGTGATGACGACCTTCAGTTCGTCGCGCTCGGAGCGGGCGGAGAAGTTGCCGTTGCTCCAGCCGAACACGACCCGCTCGTCGCCGTCGCCCAGATCGAGGCGGCCGTCGACCAGACGGACCCGGTCGGTCAGACCCTTGGGCCCGGTGATGACGACGGTGTTGGCGTCGCCCTGGACATAGTCGACGTCAATGCTGGAATCGACGGTCAGGGTCTCGCCGCCGGTCCAAGGCAGGGTGCGGGTGGTCAGGGGGCCGAGGTCGTCGGTCCCGCCGCCCTTGACCCGCTCGAAGCGGATGGTCTCGCCGTCCTGGTCCTTGATGGTCCAGGCCCAGCCGTGGCGCTGGAGGTCATGGCCGCCGATCGCCAGCGCGCCGCCGAGGGTGACCAGGCACAGCACCAGGGCGGCGCCGGCGATGATGAACAGGGTGCGGATCATGCCGAGACTCCCGAGGTCGAGGTGGATTGAACGCTGGTCGGCTCAAGCGCCGGCTTCAGCAGGCGGTAGTGCAGGCGGGCGAACCAGACGACGCCGTTGACCAGCCAGATGGTGAAGATGGTCAACAGGGCGCCGATGAAGACGGCGCCGGCCATCAGGCCCAGACCCATCAGGATCGCCGCGAACGGCCCGCCGGGGAAGCCGGCGAAGGGACCCGCGACCATGATCACGCCGCCGCCGATGAACAGGCCGATGGCGGCGATGAAGAAGCCGAACACGGTCCCGATCACGCCCATCAGCAGGGGAAGGAGGATCAGGATGTCCAGCGCCCCCAGGCCCAGGACCGCGAAGACGGCGCCGGCGGCGGCGGAGGGGTTCTTCTCCTGATGCCAGCGCTGGATTCCGGCCTCGGCCTTGAGCTCGCGAGCCAGGCGGACCGGATCGCCGAGCGCGGAGGCCACCTCGGCCTCGGTGCGGCCGGCGGCCAGGCCGTCGTCGAAGTGGGTCTGATAGTCGGCGATGATGTCGTTGGCGGTCGTGGTGGGCAGGCCGACGAGGCCTTCCTTCAGACGATCGATGAATTCGGCGCGCGTCATTGAGCGGCTCCCTGATCGGCGTCGTTCGCCACGATGGCGTCGACGGCCTTGGTGAAGGCGGACCATTCGGCAGTCTGGGCGGCGAGGGCCCCCCGGCCCGCTTCGGTCAGTCGATAGTATTTGCGTGACGGCCCGGCGGAGGATTCGACCAGATAGGTCTCGACCTGTCCTTCGGACTGCATGCGGCGCATTAGGGGGTAGATCGTGCCTTCCCCCATATCGATCGCGTCCGACAGGCGGCTGGCGATCTCGTAGGCGTAGCTGTCCGCCCGGTTCAGAAGGGCCAGGACGCAAAGTCCCAGCACGCCCTTCTTCAGCTGTATCTCGATGGTTTCTGGCACCTCGGCTCTCCCGTTGATAACCACTGACTACGGCAAGGTATCTTGTGACGCAAGGTAGCTATCGAAACATGACAGCGATTTAATCGAGGCCGGCTGAAGGCGGCTTTGCGGCCTGAGCGCCGTTGATCGCTTGGCAAGCCGAAAGCGATCCGATAGGTGACCGAGAACGCCGGGCGTGGGAATCGCGCCAGCGTGATCTCTTGCGAGCCATTCGCAAGTATCTGCTGCATAACGGTTTTATGGGGAAGTCTCATATGGGGATGGGCAAGCGAGCCCAAGGGACGTTGAAGAAGGCCGCGACTTGCGCGTCCTCCATCGTTCTGGGCGCCGGACTGGCGATGTTCGCTGCGGCGCCGACGTGGGCGCAGGACCTGATGGGTCAGCCGACCCCGGGCGGCATCACGCTGCAACCGGCGGCGTCGCCGCTGAAGCATGATGCGCACTTCTTCCACGACGTGATCCTGATGCCGATCATCACGGCCATCACCCTGCTGGTGCTGGGCCTGCTGGCGTGGATCGTGTTCCGCTACAACAAGAAGGCCAATCCGACGCCCGCGCGCTGGAGCCACAACACCACGATCGAGATCATCTGGACCGTGCTGCCGGTGCTGATCCTGGTCTTCATCTCCCTGTTCTCGTTCCGCCTGCTGTTCGCCTATCACGACATGCCGTCGCCTGACCTGACGGTGAAGGTGACCGGCAACCAGTGGAACTGGGCCTATGAGTATCCGGACCAGGGCGTCGCGGAGTACATCTCCAACATGCTCCCGGAAGAGGAAGCCAAGGCCAAGGGCGTGCCCTATCGTCTGGCCGCGACCGAGCCGATGGTCGTGCCGGTCGGCAAGACGGTGCAGCTGGTCATCACCGCCTCGGACGTCATCCACGCCGTCGCCCTGCCGGCGTTCGGGCTGAAGACCGACGCCGTTCCCGGCCGCATCAACACCACCTGGTTCAAGGCCGAGCGCACCGGCGTCTTCTATGGCCAGTGCTCGGAACTGTGCGGCGTCGACCACGCCTTCATGCCGCTGGAGATCCGGGTCGTGACCCAGGCCCAGTTCGAACAGTGGATCGCTTCCAAGGGCGGTTCGATGACGCCCAAGGTCGCCGCGCCCGCCGCGACTCCGGCTGCTGCCGCGCCCGCCGCCGATGCCGCGACCCCGGTCGCCGCCCCCGTTGGCGCCACCGCCGACCAACCCGTTCCCGTCGCGGCGTCCGCCGCGCCGGCCGCCCAGTAAGAGGCGAACAGAGACACATGGCTGACGCTACCGTAACCCGCGACGCGACCCACATCGGTCACGCTCACGACGACTACCATCACGACCACAAGCTGGGCTTCTTCACCCGCTGGTTCCTGTCGACCAATCACAAGGACATCGGCACCCTGTATCTGATGTTCGCCATCATGGCGGGCATCGTGGGCGGCGCCCTGTCGGGCCTGATCCGCTGGGAACTGGCCGAGCCGGGCATCCAGATCTTCAAGGAAGGCTCGTCGATCCAGTTGCTGGGTCTCGTGGAGCAATCCAAGCACGGCTATAACGCCGTCGTCACGGCCCACGCCCTGATCATGATCTTCTTCATGGTCATGCCCGCCATGATCGGCGGTTTCGGCAACTGGTTCGTGCCGATCATGATCGGCGCGCCGGACATGGCCTTCCCGCGCATGAACAACATCTCGTTCTGGCTGCTGGTCGCCGCCTGGTGCCTGCTGATCCTGTCGATGTTCACCGACGGCGGACCGGGCAAAGGCTTCGGCGGGGGCTGGACGGCCTATCCGCCGCTGTCGACCACGGGCCACGTCGGCCCCGCCTTCGACCTGGCCATCTTCGCCCTGCACGTCGCGGGCGCCAGCTCGATCCTGGGCGCGATCAACTTCATCACCACCATCCTGAACATGCGCGCGCCCGGCATGACCATCCACCGGATGCCGCTGTTCGCCTGGTCGGTGCTGATCACCGCCTTCCTGCTGCTGCTGTCGCTGCCCGTGTTGGCCGGCGCCATCACCATGCTGCTGACGGACCGCAACTTCCACACCCACTTCTTCGATCCCGCCGGTGGCGGCGACCCGATCATGTACCAGCACCTGTTCTGGTTCTTCGGTCACCCGGAAGTGTACATCCTGATCCTGCCGGGCTTCGGCATCATCAGCCACATCGTCTCGACCTTCAGCCGCAAGCCGGTGTTCGGATATCTGGCCATGGCCTACGCCATGGTGGCCATCGGCTTCGTCGGCTTCATCGTGTGGGCGCACCACATGTACACGGTCGGCATGAGCATCAATCTGCGCGCCTATTTCATCGCCGCCACCATGATCATCGCGGTGCCGACGGGCGTGAAGATCTTCAGCTGGATCGCCACCATGTGGGGCGGCTCCATCAGCTTCAAGACGCCCATGCTGTGGGCGATCGGCTTCATCTTCCTGTTCACCGTCGGCGGCGTGACCGGCGTGGTCCTGTCGAACGCCGGCATCGATTACAGCCTGCACGACACCTATTACGTGGTGGCGCACTTCCACTACGTGCTGTCGCTGGGCGCCGTCTTCGCGATCTTCGCGGGCTTCTACTACTGGTTCGAGAAGATGTTCGGGGTGAAGTACAACGAGTTCCTGGGCGCGACCCACTTCTGGATCATGTTCGTGGGTGTGAACCTGGTGTTCTTCCCGCAGCACTTCCTGGGTCTGCAGGGCATGCCGCGTCGCTACATCGACTATCCGGAAGCCTTCACCCTGTGGAACCACGTCTCGTCGATCGGTTATGCGATCACGGCGGTCGGCGTGCTGGTCTTCCTGATCATGCTGGCCGAGGCGGCGATCCGTCGTCGTCCGGGCGTCGACAATCCGTGGGGCGAAGGCGCCACGACCCTGGAGTGGACCCTGTCCTCGCCGCCCCCGGCCCACCAGTTCAACGAACTGCCGGTCATCAAGGCGGAAGAGCACTAAGCCTTTCCAACGACATGAAATCGAAGGCCGCTCTTTCCGTCGGAAGGGGCGGCCTTCTTCATTTGGGTATGCTATGCGGCCCTCACAGATGACCGAAGTTCAGACCCGACCCGTTCTCTCGACCGCCCAGCCGGAGGATTTCTTCCAGCTGCTGAAGCCGCGCGTGATGTCGCTGGTGGTGTTCACCGCTGCGACCGGGCTGATCGTCGCGCCCGGATCGGTCAATCCGCTGGTCGCGGCCATCGCCATCCTGTGCATCGCCGTGGGGGCGGGGGCGGCCGGGGCGCTGAACATGGCGCTGGAAGGCGAGACCGACGCCCTGATGCGGCGCACGCGCGGCCGGCCGGTGGCGGCAGGACGTGTGCGCAAGAACGACGCCATGGCGTTCGGCGTCATCCTGAGCCTGTTTTCGGTCATGCTGCTGGGGATGAACACCAACTGGCTGGCGGCCGGCCTGCTGGCCATGACCATCGTCTATTACGCCGGCTTCTACACCCTGCTGCTGAAGCGGCGGACGCCCCAGAACATCGTCATCGGCGGCGCGGCGGGCGCCTTTCCGCCCGTGATCGGCTGGGCGGCGGCGACGGGCCATGCGCCGTGGCAGGCGTGGCTGCTGTTTCTCATCATCTTCCTGTGGACCCCGCCGCACAGCTGGGCGCTGGCGCTGTATTCGGCCGGCGACTACGCCAAGGCGGGCATTCCGATGATGCCGGTGGCCAAGGGCGCCAAGTCCACGCGGTTGCAGATCCTGCTCTACACCCTGGTCTTCGTGCCGGTCGCCATCGCCCCGGCCTTCGCGGGCCTGGGCGGGATCATCTATCTGGTCGTGTCGGTCGCGGGCGGCCTGGGCTTTCTGGGTCTGGCGGTGCGCCTTTATCGCTCGCGCGCGGGCGACGAGCCGGACAAGGCCGAGGCCGTGGGACGCGAGGCCGCATTGTATGACGTCAAGGTCCAGGCCAAACCGGCGCGGGACCTGTTCGCCTTTTCCATCCTCTATCTGATGGCGCTGTTCTCGGCGCTGCTGGTCGAGGCCCTGTCCGGTCTGGGAGCGTAAAACCATGCGTCTGACGCCTGAGGAACTTCGCGCGCGCAAGCGTCGCAATGTCTGGATCGCCTCGGCGCTGGTGGCCTTCATCGTGCTGGTGTTCGCCACCACGGTGCTGCGCCTGCAACAGAACCAGGCGGCCGAGCGCGCGCTGGCGACGGCGGTGGAGACGTCCCAACCATGAAGGCGGGCCGCAAGAATCTGATCGCCATCATCTGCGTCTTCGGCGTGATGGGCATGACCGGGGCGGCGTTCGCGGCGGTGCCGCTCTATCGGATGTTCTGTCAGGTCACGGGTTTCGGTGGCACCACGATGAAGGCCGATAAGGCCTCCGACACCGTGCTGGACGAGACGGTGATGGTGCGGTTCGACACCAATGTGCGCGGCGTGCCGATGACCTTCCGCGCCGAGCAGTCGACCCAGCGGGTGCGGATCGGCGAGACGGGCCTGGCCTATTTCGACGTGACCAACACCTCGGACAAGCCGATCCAGGTGCGCGCCAGCTACAATGTCTCGCCCGAGCAGACGGGGCCGTATTTCCAGAAGCTGCAATGTTTCTGCTTCACCGACCAGACGCTGGCGGCGGGCGAGACGCGCCAGTTCCCGGTCCAGTATTTCATCGCCCCGGAACTGGCCACGGACCGTGAGGCCAAGGGCGCGCGCGACATCACCCTGAGCTACACCTTCTACCCCTCCGTGGACGCGCCCAAGGCGTGACTTCGAAGCCGGGCGTGGACTTTCCCGGCGTCGGCTGCGGCCTGGTGATCCAGCGCGCCGACGGGCGGGTCTTGCTGTGCAAACGGCTGAAGGCGCCCGAGGCCGGGTTCTGGAACATCGTCGGCGGCAAGGTCGACCTGATGGAGCGCTCCATCGACGCCGCGCGGCGCGAGGCCGAGGAGGAGAGCGGGCTGAAGATCGGCGCGGTCGATTTCCTGTGCCTGGCCGAAGAGATCATTCTCGCCGACGGCCAGCACTGGGTGTCGCTGATCTATGTCACCCGCGACTTCACCGGCGAGCCGTCTCTGACCGAGCCGGACAAGCTGTCGGAGATCGGCTGGTTCGCGCTGGACGACCTTCCCCAGCCGCTGTCGGCCTTTTCGGCCAAGGCGTTCAGAGCCTTGAACAAGGCGGAATAGCGGCACGGCTCTGGCGTCGGGGAAAATCGAACGCTATAGCCGCTATAACAACCGACTCTGGCCGACGAAGAGACGCGATTCATGGCTGACGCCCACGCCACTCCGCAGCACGACTACCACCTGGTGGCGCCCAGCCCCTGGCCGCTGGTGTCCTCGGTCGCTGCGACCATCATGTTCATCGGCGCGGTGATCTGGATGAAGGGCCTGGCCCCGGCGGACGGCGGCCCGATCGCCGCCAACTTCCTGGCCGAAGGCAAGCCTGGCGTCTTCTTCGCCGGTCTGGCCGGCGTGCTGATCTCGGCCTTCTGCTGGTGGGCGGACGTCATCAAGGAATCCAAGGCGGGCGACCATACGCCGGTCGTGTCGCTGGGCCTGCGCTACGGCATGATCCTGTTCATCGCGTCGGAGGTGATGTTCTTCGTCGCCTTCTTCTGGATGTTCTTCGACATGGCCCTGTTCCATGAGTCGCGGGCGCTTACGCCAGAAGTCGGCACCTGGGCCGATACCGCCAAGGCCTGGTCGACCTGGCCGCCGAAGGGCGTCGAGGTCCTGTCGCCGTGGCAGCTGCCGCTGCTGAACACCGTGACCCTGCTGCTCTCGGGCTGCACCGTCACCTGGGCTCACCATGCGATCCAGGTCGGCGACCGCAAGGGTGCCAAGATCGCCCTGATCATCACCGTGGCGCTGGGCGTGCTGTTCACCTGCGTCCAGGCCTATGAGTACAACCACATCCTGCACGAGAAGCTGTTCTTCAACGAAGAGGCCGTGAACTCGGGCCTGTATGGCTCGATCTTCTTCATGGCGACGGGCTTCCACGGCTTCCACGTCCTGATCGGCACCATCTTCCTGGCGGTCTGCCTGATCCGCCTGCTGAAGGGCGACTTCACCCCGCAGAAGCATTTCGGCTTCGAGGCGGCGGCCTGGTACTGGCACTTCGTGGACGTGGTCTGGCTGTTCCTGTTCGCCTTCGTCTATGTCGTCTTCGGTTGAACCAAGACGGCCCTGAAGACATCGCAGCGGCGCGGGACGAGGAATCGTCCCGCGCCGTCGTCGTTTCCGATACGCCGGTTCGCTGGGCGCTGCGGGGGCGTTGTCCCCGGTGCGGCCAGGGCGCGTTGTTCGCAGGCTTTCTGAAGGTGGCGCCCGGCTGCACGGCCTGCGGTCTGGACTATTCCACCATCCAGACGGGCGACGGCCCCGCCAGCTTTATCATGCAGATCGCCGGCTTCATCGTCGGCTTCTCGGCCCTGTTCGTCGAAATCAAATACCATCCGCCCATGTGGCTGCATCTGATCGTCTGGCTGCCGTTGGTGGTCGCCCTGTCGCTGGCCCTGATGCGGCCGGGGCGGGGACTGATGATCGGGCTGCAATATCGGAACCAGCGATGAAGCGTTTCCCCTGGATCCTGACCGTGCTGACGGTGCTGGGCCTGATCCTGCTGATCGGGTTGGGCGTGTGGCAGGTCGAGCGGCTGAAGTGGAAGGAAGGGCTGATCGCGGCGGCCGATGCGGCGGCGGCGAAACCGCCCGCGCCGCTGGAGCAGGTGCTGGCCGAAGGTGATCTGGAGTTCAGGAAGGCGCTAATCGTCTGTCCGGGCCTGGCCAGCGCACCCTTCGTCGAGCTTCAGAGCATCCATGACGGCGAGGCCGGGGTGCGGCTGATCTCGGCGTGCAAGCCGGCGGGGGCGGATTTCACCCTGCTGGTCGATCGTGGCTTTGTCGGCGACGGCGTGACGGCGCGTCCGCGCGTGCTCGAAACCACCCTGCCGCTCGTGATGGTCGGAGAGTTCCGCACCTTCGACAAGCCCGGCGCCATGAGCCCGGCGCCCCGCGACGGCCGCTTCTACGCCCGCGACACGGCGGCGATGGCCAGGGCGCTGAACGTCTCCGGGCCGGTGCGACCCGAGGCCGTGTTCGCCATCACCGCCGTCAATCCCGAGTTCCCGGCGCTAAGGCCCTCTGCGCCGCCCGCGGCCTTTTCCAACAACCATTTCGGATACGCCCTGACGTGGTTCGGACTGGCGATCGCGCTTGCGGGTTTCTATGTGGCCCTGCTTCGCCGTCGCATCAAGAAAGACGGTCCTCAAGCAGCCGCGCACCGCGTGCGCGGCGATAGGAAAGACTAAAGTCCTGACCGCTACGCTTCACACCCTGTCCAACGGCGTTCGCGTCATCTGCGATCCGATGCCGGGGCTGAAGACCCTGGCCGTCGTCGTCACCGTCAAGGGCGGGGCGCGGTGGGAGCCGCTGGATCGGTCCGGCTGGTCGCACCTGTTGGAGCATCTGGTGTTCAAGGGCGCGGGCGACATGGCCGCGCGCGAGATCGTCGAGCGGATCGAGGCCGAGGGCGGCACGATCAACGCCTCCACCGGATACGAGCGGACCAGTTTCGAGGTGCGGGGGCTGGACGGCTCCCTGCCGCTGGCCATGCAGGTGCTGTCGGACCTGGTGTTCCGCCCCACGCTGGACCCGGCCGAGATCGAGCGCGAGAAGGACGTGGTCGCCCAGGAGATCGCCGAGGCCTTCGACACGCCTGACGACCATGTGTTCGAGATGGTCCAGACGCGCGCCTTCGCCAAACAACCGCTGGGCCGGCCGATCCTGGGCTCGGTCGCCAGTCTGAAGCCGGCCGACAAGGCGTCGGTCGAGGCGTGGCGTGCGCGGCTGTATTCGCCCGACCGGATGGTGGTGTCGGTCTCAGGCGCAGTGGACGAGACCGAACTGCTGGCCCTGGCCGAGCGCTGGTTCGGCGATGCCGTGGCGACGCCGGCTGACGCGCCCGCACCGGCCGCCTTCGTCGGCGGCCATGCCAAGCTGACGCGCAAGATCGAACAGGCCAATCTGGTGTTCCAGCTGCCCGCCCTGTCCGCGACCGATCCGGCGCTTTCGGCCATGCGGCTGTTCGGCGAGATCCTGGGCGGCGGCATGGCCTCGCGCCTGTTCCAGAGCGCGCGCGAGGAGCGAGGCCTGGCCTACGCCATCGACGCCTATCAGGAGCCGTACGAAGATGCGGGCGTGCTGGGCATCTACGCCGGGGCGGCGGCGGATCGGGCGAAAGAACTGGCCGAGGTCTCGGCGGCCGAGGTGCGGGCCCTGGCCGAGGTCGGGCCGACCGAAAAGGAGCTGTCGCGGGCCAAGGCGGTGATGAAGGCCGGCCTGTGGATGTCGGACGAAAACCCGATGAGCCGGGCGGGACGCAACGCCGCCCAGACCCTGATCTTCGGCGCCCCACGCTCCAGCCTGTCGATGACCGAACAGCTGGAAGCCCAGACGATTGAGAACGTGCGCGCGGTCGGCGGCCGGGTGCTGGCCTCTGGCCAGGCGGCCAGCGCCGTCTTGGGCCCGAAGTCGGCCGCACCGGCAGGCGAAGCGTTCGCTGCGGCCCTGTCTGCAGGCTAGGTTTTCGGCTCTTGTTCTCTCGGTTCGGTCGCTCTTGCGCGGAGATCCAGCGGGACAGACTATCCCAGCGGCGGCCGTCTGAATGTCCGGATCAGGGTTGAGGCAAACGTCTCTTCACGACCCATCGCGGGCGTTCACACAGCGTTTGGTAGCTCGGCGATGAACTGGTCGGAGAAGGTGTCTCCGTGCACATGGGGCTCATACCAAACGTCGGTCCTGCCATTGAAGAACCGGGAAACCTCGTAGCGGTCGTCGAAGACTTCGATCTGTAGGTTCTTCGCTTCTTCAGCCTCCCACTCCACAAGGAAGGTCGGCCAATAGCCCGGCAGTATGGAGGGAGCAGGTCGTTTGGACTTCTGAATGTAGGCCAGAAGATCGTCCAAGTTCTGGATGACCGATGCCTCATACTCGTCAGGACGGGCAGCTACCACCTCAGCAACAGCCCGTTTTACCCCTGCCCAACCGTCAATGCTCGTGCTCATGGCGCCATCGTCGCGCTGCCATACCCGGCACGCAATGTCCGTTTTCCACCGGAACATCCTACCGCCGGGATCGGTTATGCTGACGCTTGAACCCGTCCAGCCCGGAGACTTCCATGACCGTCCGCGTCGCCCTGATCGTCGGCAGCCTGCGCAAAGGCTCCTATTCGCGCGCCATCGGCATGGAGCTGAAGGCGCTGGCTGAGCCGGGGCTGGAGATCGAGCCGGTCGAGATCGGCGATCTGCCGCTCTATGACCCCGATCTGGAAACCGACAACCCGCCGCCCGCCTGGGAGCGGTTCCGCGAAGAGGTGGCGACGACCGAAGCGGTGCTGTTCGTCACGCCCGAATACAATCGCTCCATCCCCGGCGCGCTGAAGAACGCGCTGGACGTCGGCTCGCGCCCCTATGGCCACAGCGTCTGGCAGGGCAAGCCCGCCGCCATCGTCAGCGTCTCGCCCGGCGCCGTCGCGGCCTTCGGCGCCAACCACCACCTGCGCCAGCCGCTGGTGTTCCTGAACATGCCGACGATGCAGCAGCCCGAGGCCTATATCGGCAACGTCGCCAACCTGCTGGACGAGAACGGCAAGCTGAAGAAGGACGACACCAAGACCTTCCTGAAAAGCTTCACCGACGCCTTCGCCGCCTGGATCGACAAGACGAAGGCGTGAGGCCGCCGCCTCAACCGATCCATGAAATCCCTGTCATGAGGTAACGGTAAGCTGTGCCGTTGAACGGGACATGTCACTAGAGCCGTGACGGCTTGCGCTTCGCATCCGCGAAATGAGGCCGAACACGGGACGAAATGACATGAAGGCTTTGATGATCGCGCTGGGCGCCGCGCTGCTGCCGGGTCTGGCCGTCGCGCAGGAAGCGCCTCGCGAGGTGTCCATTCCGTCGGGCGATGCGACGATGTCGGCGCGGCTGCTGCAAGGCGTCGGAGAAGGCGCGCGTCCAGCCGTCGTCCTGTTCAACGGTTTACCCGCCGGGCCCAACATCCCGCGCATCGCACTGGATCTTCAGAAGGCCGGCTATAGCGTGCTGCTGCCGCAGTATCGCGGCACGGGAACGTCCGGCGGGACGATCAGCCTGCAGCACTCGCGCGAGGATGGGGCGGCGGCCGTGGCTTGGCTGAAGACTGATGCGGCCAGCGGAGCGGACGCCTCGAAGATCGGCGTGATCGGCGTCAGCTATGGCGGCTGGGTGGCGTTGCAGACGGCGGCGGCGGATCACGGCGTGCGCTGCGCCGTCGCTCTGGTTCCGGCCGACATGGGCGTTATCGGCGCACGCTGGGGCACGGACGCGGACTATCGTGCGGCCTGGAAGACGGATCTGGACAGTTTCGCCGCAGAACCCGAGACGACCCGTTTCGGCCCCGAAGGCGTGGACGGCTTCATGAACGCCATCACGCGCGACGCCGCCATGTCCGGTCTGGCCCAACGCGCGCCCGAGCTGGCGGACCGGCCGATCTTCGTCGCGGGCGGCCGCAAGGATCCGGCCGCGCCGTTCGCAGACCACTATGCGCCGCTGGTCGAGGCCCTGCGCGTGGCCAAGGCGCCGTTCGCGGCTCTGGAGTTCGACGGCGGGCACAATCCCTCAGAAGCCTCGGCCGCCGCGCAGGGCTTCATCGAGCGGACCTGCTTCGGGCGATAGGCTGAGCCCCAATTGAAAACGGCGGCTCCGTGAGGAGCCGCCGTCGCCAGTTCAGCTGTGACGCTGAAATCAGCCGATGGTTTGCAGCTGGCCAGCCGATTCCTTGCCCGAACGCTTGTCGCGTTCCAGCTCGTAGGAAACCTTCTGGTTTTCATCCAGGCCGCGCAGGCCAGCGCCTTCGACGGCCGAGATGTGGACGAAGACGTCCTTGCCGCCGTCGTCGGGTTGGATGAAGCCGTAACCCTTGGTCGGGTTGAACCATTTGACAGTGCCGGTAGCCATTTTGAGACCTCCGTTAGAAATTGACCGAGGGAACGTCCCTGCGGCCTGTCGGGTCTGAATGGGAGCGGCCTTGACTCGTGCGTTCGCAGAGAGAGTGGGCGTTACGCAGAGAGATCGACGAGCTCTATGTGCGCAGATATTCATGACAGATGCAAGCGCGGGCCGGGCGGGACGAAAATCCAATAATGGGAACGGTTTAGCTTGGCGCACGTTGTTCGAAGGCACGAAAGGCTTCCAACATGAACCGCACCCACGTCGTGGAGCGCGCCTACCAGCTCGCTCGGACCAACGATTGTCTGAACACCGGCGACGTCGTCAAGGCGCTGTCGGGCGAGGGCTATTCGGGCGCCGAAATCTCGCACTTCCAGGGCAGCTCGATCCGGGCCGACCTGAACCGCATCTGCAAGATGCCCAAGCCCGACCTCGAACCG
The DNA here is from genome assembly GCF_001592205.1 of Brevundimonas vesicularis NBRC 12165. Taxonomy (GTDB): domain Bacteria; phylum Pseudomonadota; class Alphaproteobacteria; order Caulobacterales; family Caulobacteraceae; genus Brevundimonas; species Brevundimonas vesicularis. The sequence goes on from NZ_BCWM01000010.1 coordinate 113,297, forward strand.
ACCTCCAACGCCGCCTGACGGCTCAATGCGCGCCGGCGCCGTCCGGCAGATGCATCTTCTCGAACCGCCCCACCCGCGTGACCAGGGTGCGGGCGGCGTCGTTCATGCCCAAGACCTGCACGTCCGCGCCCTGACGGCGGTAGCGGAAGACGACCTTGTCCACGGCGGCGACGCCGGTCAGATCCCACAGATGGGCGTCGCTGAGATCGATCTCGACGCGCGTGGGTTGGCCGTGATGCTCAAAGCTGGCGGCGAACAGATCGGCCGAGGCGAAGAACAGCTGGCCTGAGACGCGGTAGCGCAGGACGCCCGGTTCCGGCGTCGAAACCTCGGTCACGGCGATGGTCTTGCCGACCTTGCGCATGAAGAAGATCGCCGACAGCAGCACGCCCAGGATGACGCCCTTGGACAGGTCGTGGGTGGCGACGACGGTCACGGTCGTGGCGATCATGACGATGGACGACTGAAGCGGAGTGGAGCGCAGCTTCATCACCGAGGACCAGTCGAAGGTGCCGATCGAGACCATGATCATGACGGCGACCAGGGCGGCCATCGGGATCCGGGCGACCCAGGTCTGAAGCGCCAGCATCAAAAACAGCAGGAACAGGCCGGCCCACAATGTGGACAGACGCCCGCGTGCGCCGGAGGTGACGTTAATCATCGACTGACCGATCATGGCGCAGCCCGCCATGCCGCCGAACAGGGGCGACAGGATGTTGGCGATCCCTTGGCCGCGCGTCTCGCGATCCTTGTCCGAAGGGGTGTCGGTGATGTCGTCGATCAGGTTCGCGGTCAGCAGGCTTTCCAGCAGGCCGACGAAGGCCAGGGTCGCCGAAATCGGGGCGATGATGACCAGCGTCTCCCACGTCAGGGGGACGGCGGGCAGATGGAACATCGGCAGGCTGGTCGGCATCTGGCCCATGTCGCCGACGGTGCGCACATCCAGCTTCAGCACGATCACCAGGGCGCTGATGGCGACGATGGCGACCAGGGGCGAGGGCACGGCCTTGGTGAGGCGCGGAAAGCCGTAGATGACGACCAGGGCCGCCGCGACAAGGGCGTAGGTGATCCAGCCCTGGCCGATCAGCTCAGGCATCTGGGCCAAGAAGATCAGGATCGCCAGCGAGTTGACGAAGCCGGTCATGACGCTGCGGCTGACGAACTTGATGTAGCGGCCCAGCTTCAGCAGGCCGATGACAATCTGGAACACGCCGCAGAGCAGCGAGGCGGCGAAGAGATATTCCAGCCCGTGGTCGCGCACGAGCGTGACCATCAGCAGGGCCATGGCGCCGGTCGCGGCCGAGATCATGGCCGGCCGGCCGCCCACGAATGCGATGGTCACGGCGATGACCACGCTGGCGTAGAGGCCGACGGCGGGATCGACGCCGGCGATGATGGAAAAGGCGATGGCTTCGGGGATCAGGGCCAGGGCCACAACGGTCCCCGCCAGAAGATCGCGGCGAGGATTGGCGAGCCATTGCTGGCGCGCGGAGGCGATAATGGACATTTCAGGATTTCATCTGGATGAGCCTTACCGATGCTTCGGTTTCTGGCGGCTCGGTTTCCCAGCGGATCGGCGGCGGGGATAGCCACCCGTCGCCTGCGAACAGGGCCGGGTCCAAGGTGATGGCGTCCTGATGCGATGTTGCGCCGCGAAAAGCAAGCGTGACGGCTAGATCAATCCGTCCATCGTCGGCGCTTCGGCGGCGCTGCCGGGGAAGACGCGGGCGTCCAGGGCGGCGCGGTCGAGGCCCATGTGATCGCGCAACACGCCCTTGAACACCGAACGGATATCCAGCGTCGGCGCCAGGTCGCGGTTCTCGAACAGGCGGTTGTCGGCCAGGGTCGGCCAGTCGCCGATGGGGCCGCCGCGCTTGACAGCGCCGCCCGCCAGCAGAAGCGAGGAGCCGGTGCCGTGGTCGGTTCCCTGGGTGCCGTTGGCGCGGGCGGTGCGGCCGAACTCGGTGGCGACGACGACGGCGGTGCGCGACCAAGCCTCGCCGAGACCGTTCTTCAGGCCTGAGATCAGTTGATCCAGTCCGGTCAGGCGGGTCTGGAGTTGCGCCCTCTGACCCGCGTGGGTGTCCCAGCCGTCCAGCGAGACGGCGACGATGTCGGCGCCCTCCGGTCCGGTCATCAGCTTGGCGACGGCTTGGCCCAGGCCCTGGACGTCGTTGCGGCGCAGGCGTTGGTCGCCGCCGTCCATCCCCACCAGTTGCTCGGTCGCCAGACCCCGCGCCAGGTTCTGGCCCAGCATCGGATCCTCGACATAGAGGTCCTGAAGCAGGGAGGCGATGCGGTCGCCGTCGCGCACCTGTCCGCCCGGCGCCCAGCTGGACACGGGTGCGTCGCCGCGCAGGATCAGGGGCGTCTGGGCGCCGATCGACAGGCCTTTCAGCGACGTTCCGCCGACCGCGACGATGGCGCGGTTCAGCCAGCCGTCGGATTGCTGGCGCAGACCTTCACCGCCGTTCTCCAGCACGTCCTGGGCGTCGAAATGCGAGCGGATGCGCACGGGCAGGGCGACGGCGGGGGCGAACCGCATCTGACCCTGACCATAAAGGGCGTGCAGGCCCGCCAGCGCCGGATGCAGGCCGAAGCCTTCGCTTAGGGCCAGGGCGCCGTTCGTCTCGCCGGGCGCGGCGATGGCCAGACCACCGCGCAAGGGGACGTAGTTCGGATCGGCGTAGGGGACCGTAACCGACAGCCCGTCCATCGCGCCGCGCGCGATGACGACGACCAGCTTGTTGGTTGGGCCGTTGGTCTGGGCGGCGACGCGTCCTGCGAAGGCCAGGCCGACCCCGGCGGAGGCGGCGGCCAGCAGATGGCGGCGGTTCATATTGAGGGCGGTCATCGGCGTTGGAACTCCGGCGACATGAACAGAAGGGTGAGGGCCTCCGGCCGGCTTTCGGCGCGGGCGACGGCGAGCCGCGTGCGTTCGCCGAGGCGCGGGCCGAGGGCGGCGGCGGCGACCGCGTTTGGATCGCTCGCTTGCGCCAGATCGGCGGCGGTGCGCGACCAGTTCAGCCGTTTGACCAGGGCGTCGGGACCGGCCCAGTCGGCGGCCGTGTCGGGCCAGCCCTCGGGCGACGCGGGCGCGAACGGCGGCTGGCCCATGTCGAGCAGGGCCTGGCGCAACGGCTGGATCCGCTGAGGCTGGGTTCCCAGCGCGCGATGGGTCGAGACGATGAAGTCGTAGGGCGTCTTGATCTTGGCGGGCTGGGGCGTCCAGGTCTCGGGCGCGCCGATCAGGGTGCGGGCGACCTGGGCCAGATCGCCGCCGGAGCGGGTCCAGGCCGCTTCCAGTCGGGCGACCAGGGCGGGCGGCGGATCGTCGGCGACGAAATGGGCGGCGAGACGGCGCGACAGACGTTTGGCCGTCGCCGGATGCCGGGCGAGGTCGCGCAGGATGGCCTGCCCCTGGGCCAGGCCCGCCGCGGGATAGGTCTTGCCCATCACCGTGCGGGCGCCGGGTTCGTGGACATTGGCGCGGAAGACAAAGCCGTCGGGACCGGGCTCGGCCTGGGCGGCCATCCTGCGCGCTCGCTGAGGGCGACCCGGCTGACGCTGGTCGCGCGCGGCGGGGATCGACCAGCCGGTCAGGGCTCGGGCCAGTTCGGTGACGTCGCCCTGCGTATAGCCGCCGTCGGCGCCGACGGTGTGCAACTCCATCATCTCGCGGGCCAGGTTCTCGTTCAGCCCGGCGTTGCGGCGGGCGCCGGCCAGGCTGTCGGGACCGACGGAGCGGGCCTGATCCAGATAGAGCAGCATGGCGGGATGCTGTTCGGCGGCCAGGACCAGATCCTCGAACCGGCCGAAAGCGTGGGGGCGGATGGCCTCGCGCTCGTACTGGCCGACGAAGGCGCCGCTGGCGAACTTGGCGGCCGAGACGGTCAGGGCGTTCGACCAGAACAGGGCCCAGCGCTCGGCGAAGCCGTCGTCGGTGGTCGCGCCCAACTGGGCGCGGGCCAGGAATTCCTGCGCCGTGTCCTGGGTGATGTCGCGGCGGGCGGCCTGGCGGGCTTCGCGCCGGGCGACGGCTTGCGGATCGGCGGCGTCCGGCATGGCTGGCGAGGGAGCGGGCGCGGCGTCGGCCGTCGCCGGAGCGGCGGCGCGTCGGTCGCGGCGGACCAAGCCGGCGTCGTTCTGATAGTCGATATATTGGGCGACGCGTTCGGCGGTGTCGGCGAACTGGCCGGACGGCTCGGGCGCGCCCTGGGGCCGAATCTGGCCCATGGCCCAGCCGCGCGGATCGACGGCGACGCGGTCGATCTCGCCGGGCCGTGCGCCGAGACCCAGGCGGGTCAGGGCGACGGCGGCGTCGGTCGGTGATGAAGCCATGGCCTTCTCCTCTCCGTCCCCAGCACACTGTAACGCCGTCGGGCGAAAACTCCGTCGCGGGGTCGGATTTGAGAGTCAGGCCGGTTGGGCCAGGCCGGCCTCCGCGTCCGCGATCAGGTCGCGGTCGTCGACCTGCCACGGGTGGAAATCGGGTTTGTAGAAGGCGAGGTAGTCGCCGATCATCCGGCGATACAGACCCGGCTTCAGCCACAGCCAGCGGAACAGGCCCAGACGCGCCCGCCAGCCGACGATGCCGTCTTGTTTGAGCAGCATGAAGGTCGTCTCGCGCACCGTGCGGGTGAACAGCAGGGTCGTCAGGAACATGGCCCAGCGGCGGATGCGCCAGCGCTTCAGCGGACTGAGGTCCCGGGTCGCGTGCAGGAAGACGTCATAGGCCACGCCCTTGTGCTCGATCTCCTCAATGGAGTGCCAGCGCCACAGGCGGGTCAGGTCGTGGGGCGAGCCCTTCAGCAGCTCCGGATCGGCCAGCAGCCGATGGGCGAAGGCGGCGGTGAAATGCTCCAGCGCCATGGTCGCCGCCAGCTGGGCCAGGGCCGGACGGGCGCGGGCGATGTCGAGACGGGCAGTGACATAGGCCTCGATCTCGGCGGTGTCGTAGCCGGCGCGTTCGGTGATGGCGTTGAAGGCCATGTGTTCGCGGGTGTGGGCACCTTCCTGGACCGTGAAGGCGCGGATGTCGGCGGCCAGAGCCGGGGGCGCGTCCTTGGCGAACCGCTTGACCGACTGGATGAAGAACCGCTCGCCGTCGGGGAAGGTCAGGCTGAGCGCGTTCATCACGGCGGTGCCGAACGGGTCGCCGTTCAGCCACCACCGTGGCGTCGGAGCCTCGCGGTCGATATGCAGGTCGCGCGGCTTGATCTGGAGGTCGGCGGGGGTGGCGGATTTCGCCATGGTTCTGCTCCTCGATTTCGAGAGGATTATGGAGTTAACTGACATCAATGTCAACTAATGGTCCGGTGAAGCGGCGACGCGGGGCGGTGGCGCGCGAAGAGGCGCTGGAGGCGGCGCGCGACCTGTTGCTGTCGGGCGGGCCGGCGGCGGTGACGCTGAAGGCGGTGGGCGAACGTATGGGCGTGGGTCACGCCAATCTGATCCATCATTTCGGCTCGGCGGCCGGGCTTCAGGGCGCGCTGATGGATGCGATGGTTCGCGATCTGGCGCAGCGGATCGAGGCCGGCCTGGGAGAAGGGCGCGACGGCGTCGAGCCGGGGCGGCTGATGAGCGTCGTGTTCGACGCCTTCGGACCGGGCGGCGCCTCTCAGATGGCGGCCTGGCTGGCGCTGGCGCGCGAGCAGGGCCGCGCCGAGAGCTTCGCCGAGGTGGTGCGCGATCTGGCCGAACGGCTGGCGGCCATGGTGCCCGATGATCCCAAGGCGGCCGAGCGGGCCAAGGCCCTGGTGGTGACGGCCGCCTATATGGCCTTCGCCGAGGGGCTGATCGGGGACATCCTGAGGCCGATGCTGGGCGCGCCCGAGGGACTGGGCCGCGATCTGGCGCTGAAACTGACCGCGACACTTTTGGCCGAACCGTAAGGTTCAGAGCCGAATCTTGGTGCTATAGTTCCCATCGATGGCGCTTCTGGACTGGATGAGCGATGTGGCCGGGCCCGTGGTCCGGAGGGACGGCGTGCTGCTGCGGCCGCCGCGCGCCGCCGATTACGCCGCCTGGTCCACGCTGCGCGACGGCTCGCGCGACTATCTGCAACCGTGGGAGCCGGCCTGGCCCGAGGACGACCTGACCAAGGCGGCCTTCCGGCGCCGGTTGTCGATCTATGCGCGCGAGATGGAGCTGGGCAACGCCTGGCCCTTCTTCGTCTTTGTGCAGGACGGCAAGACCCTGGCGGGGGCGGTGACCCTGTCGAACGTGCGGCGCGGCGTCGCCGAGACGGGGACGCTGGGCTATTGGATCGGTCAGCCGTTTTCCGGTCAGGGCGTGGCGACGGCGGGCGTTCGGGCCGTCGTCGGATACGCGTTCGACAAGCTGAAGCTGCACCGGCTGGAGGCGGCCTGTCTGCCCACCAATCACGGGTCGCGACGGGTGCTGGAGAAATCCGGCTTTCGCAACGAAGGTCGGGCTCGCGCTTATTTGAAAATTAACGGCGAGTGGGCAGACCATTTGTTGTTCGGCCTGGTCGAGGACGAGCGTTGACGGCCGGGGGCCGTCTGGAAGGGCGAGACGCGTGACACCACGATCCCGATCGCTGGCCTGGGACGCCACGACCGCCATCGAGGCGCTGGCCGCCGCCGAGACAGCCCTGTGGGTCTGGACCCCGGCGACGGACGAACTGCGCTTCACCGGCGCGACGCGATCGCTGGGCCTGGGACCGTTGGCGCCGGAATGCACGGCCGCCGGATTCGTGGCCCTAGCCATGCCGCAGGATCGCAGCCTGGCCGAGCGGATGCTCAAACCCCAGGACGAGGGGGCCGAGATCGCCGTGCGTCTGCGCATGCGCGGGTCCGAGACCTGTCTGTGGCGCGGCGTCTGGCTGGAGGACGGCCTGCGCGCCGCCGGCGTCGTGGCGCTGGAGACCAAGTTCGCCGGATCGGACCGCGATACGCTGACGGGCCTGCTGGATCGTCGCGCCTTTTTGACCCGCGTCAGCGAGGTGCTGACCCAGCCCGGCGAATACGAGATCGTGGTCGGCGACGTGGACCGGCTGCGGCGCCTGAACGAGGCGCTGGGTCATGAGCGGACCGACCTGGTGTTGTCGGCACTCGGCTCGCGTCTGGCCGCCGCCTTCAACAAGGACGCCTCGGCCGCGCGAATCGGCGAGGATGAGTTCGCTATCATCGTCCCCAAGACCGCCTCGCACACCAGCTATCGCGTTCGCGACGCGCTGGAACAGCCGTTGCGGGTCGCGGGCTTCGACATCTATCCGACCGTCTCCATCGGGGCGGTGATGGTGGAGGGAGGGCCGGATGCGCCCGACGCCGCCGAACTGTTGCGCCGGGTCGAGCTGGCGGTGGAATCGGCCAAGGGCGCCGGGCGCGGCGGATCGGCCGCCTATGGCCGGGCGCTAGAAAGCGACAGCTTGAGCCGTCTGGCGCTGGAGGCGGATCTGAGGAACGCCTTCGTGCGCGGCGAGATCGTGCCCTTCTTCCAGCCGATCGTGAACCTGAACACGGGGGCCGTCGCCGGTTTCGAGGCGCTGGCGCGCTGGCGTCACCCGCGCCGGGGTCTGGTGCCGCCGGACGAGTTCCTGGGCCTGACCGCCGACCTGGGCATGATGAACGACCTGGGTCTGCTGATGATGACCCAGTCGGCGAGGCAGTTGGCCGAATGGATCGAACGCCATCCGCTGGCCGGCAAGCTGTTCTGCAGCGTCAACCTGTCGGTCGGCGAGATCGAGCGCCCGCACCTGTGCGAGGACGTGGCGCGCATCATCAAGGAGACCGGCCTGCCCAAGGGCGCGCTGAAGCTGGAAGTCACCGAGGGCGACATCATGCGCGACACCGCGCGCGCCGCCGAGGTGTTGCAGTCGCTGAAGGACGTCGGGGCCTCGCTGGCGCTGGACGACTTCGGCACCGGCTTCTCGTCCCTGTCCTATCTGGCGCGCCTTCCGTTCGATACGCTGAAGATCGACCGATATTTCGTGCTGACGATGAACAAGGACGAGGGCTCGGCCAAGATCGTCAAGTCGGTGGTCAACCTGGGTCGCGACCTGTCGCTGGAAGTCGTCGCCGAGGGCGTGGAGAACGCCGAACTGGCCCGCCTGCTGCTGGACGCCCAATGCCACTACGGCCAGGGCTTCGGCTATGCCCCCGCCCTGCCGGCGCAGGAGGCCGAGGTCTATCTGGCCGAAAGCCTGGCCGACGGCACCGCGCCGCTGAAGCAGCGGTCGGCTTAGGGCTCAGATTGCGTTTAGGGGCAGGCGCAGGTAGCGCTGGCCGTTGGCGTCCGGGGGCGGCAGGTCGCCGGCGCGGATATTGACCTGAAGCGAGGGCAGGATCAGCTGCGGCGCGCCCAGGGTGGCGTCGCGGGCCTCTCGCATGGCGACGAAGGCGTCCTCCGATGCGCCGCCGCCGATGTGGATGTTATGCGCGCGCTGTTCGGCCACGGTGGTCTCGAACCGGAAGTCGGTGCGGCCCTGGGGCAGATAGTCGTGGCCGACGAAGATGCGGGTCTCGTTGGGCAGGGTCAGCAGGCGCTGGATCGAGCGGTAAAGGGTTCGCGCGTCGCCGCCGGGAAAGTCCGTTCGCGCCGTGCCGTAGTCGGGCATAAACAAGGTGTCGCCGGTGAAGACCGCATCGCCGATCCGATAGCTGACACAGGCGGGGGTGTGGCCGGGCGTGTGGATCACCTCGACCTTCAGATCGCCCAGGGCAAACGCGTCGCCGTCCGCATAGAGATGATCGAAAACCGCGCCGTCCGGGCGCACGTCGTCGGCGTCGAACAGGGGGCCGAAGGCGGACTGAACCTGGGTGATCCGCCCGCCGATGCCGATCGACACGCCCGTCGTCGCACGCAGGTGCGCCGCCGCCGTCAGGTGGTCGGCGTGGGCGTGGGTTTCGAGCACCAGGGCCAAGGTCAGCGCTTCCGACCGCAGCGCCGCCATGACGGCGTCGATCGATCGCGTCGAGGTGCGGGCCGAGGGCGCGTCGAAGTCCAGGACGGGGTCGATGATCGCCGCGTGACCCGTCGCGGGGTCGCTGACCAGATAGGTGACGGTGTGGGTCGCGGGATCGAAAAAGCCGCGGACGTCGGGGGATTGGGTCATGGAGGACGCTCCTTTCGCAATCCAATATATTAGGCATTGCTTATTTAGCAAGTGCGCATATATTGCGCCCCATGATCGACCTTCAGACCATCGGACTTGAGCGTTTCCAGGCCAGCGCCGGCGAGGCGGCGGCGTTGCTGCGCGCGCTGTCCAACGAGAAGCGGCTGATGATCCTGTGTCAGCTGGGCGAGGGCGAGATGTCCGTAGGCCAACTGCTGCCCCAGGTCGGCCTGTCGCAATCGGCCCTGTCCCAGCACCTGGCCAAGCTGCGCGAAGAGGCGCTGGTCAGCACCCGTCGAGACGGCACGACCATCTTCTACCGCATCGCCGATCCGGCCGTCCTGAAGGTCATCGCCGTGCTGGCCGAAATCTATTGTCCCCCTGTTTCCTCCGAAAAGGCATGATTCCCATGAGCGTCCTGACCCCCCTCTCCCCCGCCGAGGTTTCGCGTCGGCTGAAGCAAAAGACGGCCGTGCTGGTCGATATTCGCGAGCCGGATGAGTTCGCCAGAGAGCATGTCGTCGGCGCCGTCCATGCGCCGCTGTCGGCCTTCGACGCCTTTACGCCCGCCTGCGTCGAGGGCCGCGACGTCATCTTCACCTGCCGGACCGGCAATCGGACGGGCGTCAACTGCGACCGTCTGGCGGCCAAGACGACGGGCCAAGCCTTTGTTCTGGAGGGCGGGCTGGACGCGTGGAAGGCGCAGGGCCTGGCCACCCACGCCGACCGCTCCAAGCCGATCGAACTGATGCGTCAGGTGCAGATGGTCGCGGGCGGCCTGATCCTGCTCGGCGCGGCGCTGGGCCTGCTGGTGCATCCGGCCTTCTGGGGTCTGTCAGCCTTCGTCGGCGCGGGCCTGTTCGTCGCGGGCGCGACGGGCTTTTGCGGCATGGCGCGGCTGCTGGCCGTCATGCCGTGGAACAGAACCGCGACCCGGCCAGTGACAAGAGCGGTCTGATCCGATGACGACCGAACTGACCCCGCTGGTCCTGACCGCCTTCAGCGGCGGCGTCGTCGCCCTGCTGCTGACCCTGTTCGGCGGCGGCGGGTCGGTTCTGGCCGTGCCGCTGCTGCTCTATGTCGTCGGCGTCGCCGATCCCCATGTCGCCATCGGCGTGTCGGCGGCGGGCGTAGCGCTGAACGCCCTGACGGCTCTGGCCGGTCACGCCAGGGCAGGGCGGGTGCGCTGGCCCTGCGCGACCCTGTTCGCCATCACCGGCGCCGCCGGGGCCTGGTTCGGATCGTCCCTGGCCAAGAGGATCGACGGCCATCAGCTGCTGCTGATCTTCGCCGTCGCCATGGCGGCCGTGGGCTTATCGATGCTGCGCCCCAAGGCGGCGGTCGCTCGCGTCGAGCCCCGGCTGAATTGGTCGATGTCGCCAAAGGTCGGCATGGCGGGCGCCGGCGTCGGCTCGGCCGCAGGCTTCTTCGGCATCGGCGGCGGCTTTCTGATCGTGCCCGGCCTGATGGCGTCGACGGGCATGAGCCTGGCGACCGCCCAGGCGACGTCCTTGCTCAGCGTGGCCGCGTTCGGAGCGACGACGGCGGGCAATTATGCGCTGTCCGGCTGGGTCGATCCGGGCCTGGTCGCAGCCATGGCGGTCGGCGGGGTCGCCGGGACGGCGGCGGGTCTGCCGTTGGCGCGTCGGCTGGGGTCGAACGCCCGGCTTGGGCGCATCCTGTTCGCGGGTCTGATCCTGGTTGTCGCCGCCTATGTCGCGGTGCGGGCGATCCTGGCGCTCTAAGACCTCTGTTCAGCGGGTCGTCTTTCGACGACAGTTCGGCCCATGACCGACGCCAGACTGGAGATCGCCGCCGGCTTTGCGACCTTGCAGGGTCCCAAGGCGGACAATCAGGACTTCGGCGGCGTCCATATCGGCACGGCGGCCGAGCAGCGCGAGCATGGGGTCGTGGCGGTGATCGCCGACGGCGTGTCGGGGTCCAAGGCCGGGCGGATGGCGGCGGAGCTGACGACGCGCAGCTTCATCGACGGCTATCTGGATCAGAACCCGCTGAACGGCATCGCGGCCAACGGCATCAAGGCGCTGCGGGGCTTCAACCGCTGGCTCCATGCGCGCGGGCGGATCGATCCGGCGATGGAGGGGGCGGCGACCACCTTCACGGCCCTGATCCTGCGCGGGCGCGAGGCGACGGCGCTTCATGTGGGGGACAGCCGGGCCTGGCATTTCCGCGATGGCGTTCTGACGCGGCTGACGGAAGATCACACGCGGGCCCAGCAAGGGCTGAGCCATGTGCTGTACCGCGCCGTCGGCATCGAGGCGGATGTGAAGCTGGACGTCCGGCAAGTGCGGCTGGAGCCGCACGACCGGCTGCTGCTGACCACAGACGGGGTGCATGGGGTGCTGGCCGATGCGGTGATCGCGGGCCTGTTGGGACGGCGCAGTTCGCCCGATGCGGACGCCAAGGGGATTCTGGCCGAGGTCGAGGCGGCGGGTCCGCGCGACAACGCCACCGCCATCGTCATCGACGTGGTCCGCACCGGCGCGCCCGACTGGGAGGCGATCACGGCCGAGGCGGAAGGCCTCGCCATCCTGCCGCCGCCCGCCGTGGGCGACAATGTGGACGGGTTCGCGCTTCAGCGGATCGTGGCGGACGGGCGCTATACGACCCTGTTCCTGGCGAAGGACACCTTGGGCGACGCAGGCGCGGTAGTGCTGAAGTTCCCCAAGCCCGCCGTGGTGTCCGAGCGCGGGGCGCGCACCGCCTTCCTGCGCGAGGCCTTTATCGGGCGGCGCATCGACAGCCCCTTCGTCGGCAAGGTGCTGAGCCTGGATGCGGGCCGTCAGAGCCGCCTCTATATCGCCCAGCCCTTCCATGCCGGACAGACCCTGCATGCGCGGTTGGCGGAGGAAGGGCCGTTCGAGATCGCCGACGGGATCGGCGTCGCGCTGCGCCTGTCGCGCGCCGTGTCGGCCCTGCACCGGGCGGGAGTGACGCACCGCGACATCAAGCCGGACAATGTGATCCTGGAGACACAGGGCGGGCTGAAACTGGTCGACCTGGGCGTCGCGCGATTGCGGCTGGCCGAGGAGTTCGCCGAGGCCGAGGCGCCGGGCACCGCCGGCTACAAGGCGCCGGAAATGTATGCGGGCGAGAGCGGCGACGCCGCCACGGATCAGTTCGCCCTGGGGGTGACGCTGTACCGGCTGTTCACCCGCACCTATCCGTGGGGCGAGGTGGATCCGGCCGATGCGCCGCGCTTCGACAGGGCGCCCGCGCCGCCGACGCGACACCGGCCGGATATGCCCGCCTGGCTGGAGGCGGCCATCATGCGCGCCGTCGCCGTCGATCCGAATGAGCGGTTCGAGGATGTCGAGGAACTGATCCATGTGCTGGAAACCGGCAGCGCCGTCGCCGCCCCGCCGCCGCGTCAGCTGTCCCTGATCGAGCGCGATCCGGTGCGGTTCTGGCAGGGGGTCAGCCTGGTCCTGCTTATCGCTTTTCTGGTGTCGATGGCGACGCGCTAGGGCGGCCTACGTTCAACCTAAGCCATTGGATGTGCGACATTTGGCGATGGGAACTCGAGGGAACCTGTGGCCGCCTTCGGCTTTTGTGACGGCGAGCGGGGATGTCGCGCCCGCACTTTCGGCACGAAAGCCTCCCCAAATGATCAAGACCCTCGCTTCCAGCGTCCTGGCCCTGGCCATGGTTTCCACCCCCGCCCTGGCGCAGTCCGTCGCCCCCGACTGGTCCGGCCCCTACATCGGCATCTTCGGCGGCTACAACCAGTCGAACGATGACGGCGACGAGATCCTGCGCTTCGACCGCAATCTGGACGGCAACTACGGCGACCAGGTCACCACTGTGCCCATCGCCCCCGCCACCGTCGGAACCAACGCCTTCAGCCCCGGCTTCTGCGGCGGCATGGCGACCAGCACCGTTCCCACCACGGGATGCCGTGACGACAACGACGGTGTCGAAGCGGGCGTGCGCGCCGGTTACGACATGCAGTTCGGCAACTTCGTGGTCGGCGCCCTGGCCGAATACAGCGTCAACAATGTCCAGGATTCGGTGACCGGCTTCTCGACGACCCCGGCCTTCTACACCTTCACGCGCGAGCTGGAGAGCACGGCGGCGGCTCGTCTGAAGCTGGGCTACGCCTATGGACCGGCCCTGATCTACGGCACCGGCGGTTACGCCTATGGCAAGTTCGAGAACAAGTTCCGCACCTCGAACCAAGCGAACAGCTTCACCGAAACCAGCGAAGGCGATGACGGCGACGGTTGGCAGGCCGGCGGCGGCGTGGAATACGCCCTGGGCCGCGGCCTTACGGTCAGCGGCGAATACCTCTACACCTCGCTGGACGTCGACAGCCCGGTGATCCGCGTCGGCAATACCGGCACGACCCCGGCGACGAACCCGTTCATCCTGGCGCCGAACACCACAGGCACGGACATGGTGCGCGGCAACGGTCGCTTTGGAACGCACATGTTCCGCATCGGCATGAACTACCGCTTCTAATCGTCAAGCGGGGCGGTCTGGCCTCAGGCCCGGCCGCCCTGGCTCGACAGCATGGCCGCGTCCACGCCCAGCTGGGCCAGGGCGCGTGTCCATTTCGACGTATGTTCGCCATCGAAAATCAGGTCCAGATCGGCGTCGGCGGTCAGCCAGACGTTGTCGGCCAGCTCTTCCTCCAACTGCCCCTCGCCCCAGCCGGCATAGCCCAGCAGCAGAGCCGAGCGGCGCGGACCGGCGACTTCGTCGGTCATGGCGGCCAGCGCCTCGCGCGTGCCCGTCATAGCCAGACCGTCGCCGAAGGCCAGGGTGTCGTCGCCGACCGTCCAGTCATCGGTGTGCAGCACGAAGCCGCGCTCGCGCTCGACCGGTCCGCCCATCAGGACCGCGCGACCGATGGATTGATCGGGCGCCGGCGCGTCCAGCTTGTCCAGAACCGTCTTCAGATCCACGCCCGGCGCCGGTCGATCCAGCCGCAAGCCCATGGCGTGATCCGGCCCGTGGGCGCAGATCAGGATGACGGCGTGTTCGAACCGGGCGTCGTCGATCCCGGGCATGGCGACCAGCAGTCGGCCGGTCAGGGTGGAGGCTTCGCTCATGATCCTGGCATCATCCGTCCGGAAAGCGGCGCAAGCAAGCCGAACCGGCGCTTGCGGTGTCGCCCGTGGTGTCTATGTGTCGCACACGGCCGTTCCAACGCGCCGGCCTCAAACCTCAGCGAGACAGACATGACCATTCAGATCGGCGATCGCATCCCCAACGCGACCCTCGCCCAAGCGACCGCCGAGGGCCCCAAGCCCGTCAGCACCGACGACATCTTCGCCGGCAAGACTGTGGCCCTGTTCGCCGTGCCCGGCGCCTTCACCCCCACCTGCTCGGCGCGCCACCTGCCGGGCTTCAAGGATCACCTGGCCGACATCCAGGGCAAGGGCGTTGATACGGTCGCGTGCATCTCGGTCAACGACGCCTTCGTCATGAAGGCCTGGGGCGAGAGCCAGGGCATCACCGACGACAGCATCGTCATGCTGGCCGATGGCAACGGCGAACTGACCCGCGCCCTGGGTCTGGTGCTGGACGGTACGGGCTTTGGCCTGGGCGAGCGCTCGCAGCGCTATTCCATGCTGGTCAAGGACGGCGTGGTCGAGCAGCTGAACATCGAACAGGGCGGCGAGTTCAAGGTGTCCTCCGCCGAGCATCTGCTGGCGCAGCTCTGATGCTTGTCGATCCGGGCTATCGCTTCGCTGCTTGAGCCCGGATCGAAGTTGATGACGGATGTGTTCAGCCCCGAGAAGCGCAGCGCCGTGATGCGTCGCGTGAAGGGGCGGGACACGTCGCCGGAACTGGCCGTGCGCAGGATCCTGCGTGCGGCCGGGATCGGCTATCGGCTGGGCGGCACGGGTCTGCCGGGCCGTCCGGATGTGGTGATGAAGGGCCGCAAGGTCGCCCTGTTCGTCCACGGCTGCTTCTGGCACGGCCATGATTGCGCCCGTGGATCACGCCAGCCCAAGACCAACGCCGATTACTGGATCGCCAAGATCAGCCGAAACCGCGTGCGCGACGCCGCCGCTGGTCAGGCGCTGGAGGCGTCAGGCTGGCGTGTGGTCGTGGTCTGGGAATGCGAGATGAAACAGCCTGATTTCGCCGCGCGTCTGATCGCGACCGTCCGGGGTCAGGCGGCCTCGGTCGCGGCCTGAGCGGCGGTGTCGTTCAGGACGTGCTGTAAGGCGCCGATCAGGGCGGGCGGCGTCAGGGGCTTGGAGACGAAATAGGCCATGCCGGCCGCCTGACAGGCCGCGACGTCCTCGGGCGCGGTGTCGGCGGTGACGGCGACGACCGGGGTGGCGGCGTTGGGTCCGCCGCCGGCGCGCAGGCGACGCGTCGTCTCGCGCCCGTCCAACTCGGGCATCCGGACATCCATGAAGATGACGTCGAACACCGCCTCCTGACAGCGTTCCAGCGCGATCATGCCGTCGGCGGCGGTGGTGATCTCGCAGCCCAGCGGTTGAAGGATCAGCTGCACGGCGCGGCGGTTGATGTCGTGGTCGTCCACCACCAGCAGGCGCAGCGGCTGGTCTTCGGCCTCGTCGGTGACCGCAGGCGTCGCGACGACCGGCTCGGGCTCAAGCGGGGACGCAGGGGCGACGGATGCGGGCTGGGGCGTGGGCGCGACTGAGGGCGAAAGCGAGCGGGCGATGTCCAGGCGGCTTTGGTCGACGACCTCGACGATCTGAGCCGCCTCGTCTCCGCGCGGCAGGATCAGCGAGACGGTGAAGCGCGAGCCCTGACCCGGCGCGCTGCGGACCGTCAGTCGGCCGCCCATCAGGTCGATCAGATTGCGGCTGATCGCCAGCCCCAGGCCCGAGCCGCCGTAGCGGGCGGAGACGCCGTCGGCGGTCTGATCGAACGGGGTGAACAGGCGGGCCAGTTGATCGCTCGTCATGCCCGGACCCGTGTCCACGATCTCGAACAGCAGGGCGTAGCCAGACGGCTCCTCGGGCCAGGCCTGGACGCGCAGGGTGATCTGGCCCTGCTCGGTGAACTTCATGGCGTTGGACATCAGGTTGTTCAGCACCTGACGGATGCGCATGACGTCGCCCTTGACGTGGCGCGGCATGGCCGAGGCGCCCTCGATGCGCAGCTTCAGCCCCTTGGCGTCGGCGACGCCGCGCCACAGCATCAGGGTCTGGGCCAGCATTTGCCGCAGGTCGAAATCCTTGGCCTCGACCGTCATCCGCCCGGCGCCGATCCGGGTGTGGTCCAGCAGGTCGTCCAGCAGGGCCTTCATCATCAGGCCGGCGTCGGTGATCAGATTGGCGCTGTTGCGCGACTGGGCGTCGGGCGTACGCAGCTCGGCGGCGCCGGCCAGGATCGCGCCGATCGGGGTGCGCAGGTCATGGCCGATGGCGGCCAGGAAGGTGGTGTGGTCGGCCAGGCTGCGCTCGGCCTTGAGGCGGGATTCCTCAGCCAAGGCATGGGCGCGAATGACGGTGACGCTGGCCTCGACCATGCGCTGACCGGTGATGGCGACATAGAAGGTGAACAGCACCACGGCCGCTGCGGCCGACATGACCAGCGGGCCGGGGGCGTGCAGCGCATAGACAAAGAAGGGGGTCGCCAGCAGGAAGCCGACCTGGGGCGTGAGGCCGGCGATCATCACGGCTTGGCATCGGGTGGCGTTCACGATCGCCGTCAGCATGACCGCGGTCAGCATCAGGACCGCACAGACGCCGCCAAACGCGCCGCCGATCCACCAGAGGACCAGGGAAAGCGAGGAGAAGACCGTCGAATTCGCGAAGACGACGGCCAGGATCGCCAGCTTGCGGCCCGTGGAAAGCTCGTCTGGACTTTTCAGGATCGGTCGATAGACGACCACCTCCATGGCCTGGACCGCCATATACAGGACGACCCAGCCGAGGGTGAAACGCACCCCGACCATCGGGGTCACCACCAGGGCGACAGCCGCCGCCGCCACGACCCGTTGTACCGCAGCGCCCGAGCGTTGGCGAACGGCGGCGGTCCAGCTGCTTTCAGCGATATCGACGGCGGTCGATTTCATTCAGGCTCTCGAATGACGAACGCAGGTCGCTCGCATCGGTCACCCTAGACGTGTCGACACTAACGCTCCGTCAACGGGGCGCGCCGACCGCGTCTGTTACTGCGGAAAAACCGTCGGCGCGCAGCCGAGCGGCCAGGTCACGCTTGATGCGGGCGACCAGGCCGGGCCCCTCGTAGATCAGGGCGGAATAAATCTGGACCGCCGATGCGCCAAGCCGGATGCGGGCATAGGCCTCGGCGCCGCTGTCGATGCCCCCGACGGCGATCAGGGGCAGGCGGCCGGCCGCCGCCTCGGCCGCCGCGCGCAGGGCCTTTGCCGCGAAGGGACGGATGGGCGCGCCGGACAGGCCGCCGGTTTCGTACGCGTCCTGCGAGCGTAGCCTCTCGGGACGTTCCAGCGTGGTGTTGGAAACGATCAGGCCGTCGATCCGATGGGCCAGCGACGCCTCGACGATCATGCAGATCTCTTCGGCGATCAGATCGGGCGCGATCTTCAAAAAGACCGGCACGCGGTCAGGCGCGACAGCCGGACGGGCGGCGTCGATACGGCCCAAAAGGTCGTCCAACTGCTCGCGGCCCTGAAGTGCGCGCAGGCCCGGCGTATTGGGCGAGGAGATATTGACGGTGAAGTAGGCGGCGCGGCAGGCGAGGCGTTGCAGACCGGCGACATAGTCAGCCGCCTTGTCCTCGGTGTCCTTGTTGGCCCCCAGATTTGCGCCGACGACGACGCCCGTCGGGCGCTGGTCCAGCCGCTCGGCGAAGGCGTCTAGCCCGGCGTTGTTGAACCCCATCCGGTTGATGATGGCCCGGTCCTCGCTGAGGCGGAACAGGCGCGGCTTGGGATTGCCGGGCTGTGGCCGGGGCGTGACCGAGCCGCATTCGACGAAGCCGAAGCCGAGGCGCGACAGGCCGCGCAAGGCCTCGCCGTTCTTGTCCAGACCGGCGGCCAGACCGACCGGATTGGGCAGGTCCAGCCCCGCCAGCCGTGTTCTCAGGATCGGATCGTCCGCAGGCGGCGTCGGCAATGGGGCCAGCGCCAGCCCCTTGATCGCCAGCTGGTGCGCCTGCTCCGGATCGAGCCGGCGCAGCACGGCGGCGCCAAGATCGGTCAGGCTCATGCGCCGTCCTCGAACGCCATCTCGCCGTTGGCCGTGACCGAGAAGGCGCGCGAGGCCGTCACGGCGACGACGGGCAGGGGGGCATAAAGATGCGGAAACAGATCGCCGCCGCGCGACGGCTCCCAGATCAGGTCGGCGCCGAAACCGCTGAGATCGACGGTCAGCAGCAACAGATCACCACGTCCGGCGAAGTGCCGTCGCGCGGTCTCGGCCAATTGCGCCTCGGTCGACATGTGGATGTAGCCGTCGGCCAGATCGACGGGCGCGCCGTCGTATCGACCTTCGGCGACGGCGGCGCGCCATTCGGCGGCGTCGACGATCTTGTAGGCTATGTCGGTCATTCTGATGGCGCGCCCAGCGACCGCGGCGTCAGGAAGCCTTCGTAGGTGCAGCGCCCCGCGACATCGACGCTGAACAGGGCGGCGGCGCCGGTCGGGAAGCCGGCCGACAGCTTGTCCACCACCGCCGGCGAGGCGGCGCTTTCGATCAGGTATTCGGCGGCCAGCACGTGGACGCCCGGATTGTGGGCCAGGATTAGCAGGCAGCCGGCCTCGTCCTCGCTGGTCTCGACGAAGCGGCGGATCACGTCGGAGGGCGCGTTGTAGAGGGCGTCCTCGTCGCGGACTTCCACATCGCCGAAGGCGTCGTGCATCTGCTCCCAGGTCTGGCGGGTGCGCACGGCGGTGGACACCAGCGCCAGGTCCGGCTTCAGGCCCCGCTCGGCCAGGGCGCGCCCCATCAGCAGGGCCTCGGCGCGGCCGGCGGCGGACAGGGGACGGGCCTCATCGCCGCCGGAGGGGGCGGAGGCTTCGGCCTGGGCGTGCCGCATCAGGATCAGTCGGTGCATGATCTTCGCCATAGGGCGGTTTCGTCCCGCCCGCCAGATGGGCCGGCGGTCAACTCGGCGTCAGTCGCGATGTTCGCCACGCGAAGAGACGGAGGCGGCGGGTTGGGGCGCCAGGACGGGGGCGGCGACGCGCTGGGCATGGCCGCTGGGGCGGATGCGGGCATAGCTGTGGCGCGAGGCCTCTAGCAGGATCAGCCCGGCGGTTCCGGGAAAGACCCGGCGCCCGACCTGTTCGAATCCTTCGGCCAGGGGCAGCATCGGCCCCCAAGGCGGTACATACAGGGTTTGGGACCAGGCCATCGGCTCCAGCCCGACATCGCGCACCAACCGTTCCAACTGGCGCCGGGTGAAGGGGCGGCCGTGACCAAAGGGGGTGTTGTCCGCCCGCGCCCACAGGCCGCCGCGCGCCGCCGCCGCCAGGATGATGCGCCCGGTCGGTGAAAGCGCGCGCACGGCTTCCAGTAGCAGGGCGGCGGGGTCGTCGGCCTCTTCCAGGGCGTGAACCAGCAGGATGCGGTCGAACGCTCCGGCGGGGAAGGGCAGGCGGCGATCATCCACCAGCAGGGTGCGGTTGCGACCGACCGTCGGCCAATGCTCGACGCCTTGCCCGCCCGGCATGGCCGCGACGACGCGCCGCGCGCCGACGAAGGCGTCCAGCCAAGGGGTGGCGTAACCGACGCCCAGCACGTCGCAGTCGGTCGCCTCGCCCCAGGCGTCGTCCAGCCGTCGCGCCACCAGCCGTCGCGCCAGCGCCCCGGTCGGCTCGCCGTAGAAGGTTCGAAGCTCGTCGATGCTGCGCCGCATGGCCCCACTATAGGCCTGTCGGCGGCCCTGCTGCTAGGATGGGCGCATGACCCTGGATGTGCATCTGTTTCCCTGCCGCGCCGACAACTACGGCTTCCTGATCCGCGATGCGGCGACCGGCGTGGTCGCGGCGGTCGATACGCCCGATGCAGCGCGCATTCTGGAGGAGCTGGAAGGCTTGGGCTGGGGGCGTCTGGACCTGATCCTGAACACCCACTGGCACCCCGATCACACAGAGGGCAACGCGCGGCTGAAGGCCGACTGGGCTTGCGAGATCGTCGGGCCGGAAGAGGTGCGCAAGGTCGCGCCGCTGGACCGCGTGGTCGCGGACGGCGATGTGGTGATGGTGGGCGAGACGCGGTTCGAGGTCACCGAAACGCCCGGCCATACGCTGGGCCATGTGGTGTTTCATGCGCCGGGGGACGATCTGGCCTTTACCGGCGACACCCTGTTCGCCCTGGGCTGCGGCCGGTTGTTCGAAGGCACGCCCGAGCAGATGTTCGACAGCCTGCAGCGGCTGAAGGTCTGGCCCGACCAGACCGTGATCTGGTGTGCGCACGAATATACGGCGTCGAACGCGCGCTTCACCGTGAGCCTGGATGACCGGCCAGAGGTCGCCGCCCATGCCGAGGCGATCTTCGCGGCGCGCGCGCGGGGCGAACCGACCGTGCCGACGACGCTGGGGGTGGAGAAGCGGTTCAATCCGTTCCTGACCGCCACGGATGCGGATCAGTTCGCCGCGCGCCGGGCGGCCAAGGACAGCTTCCAGGGCTAGCGGTTCAGGGCGTCCCCGCCCACGACCCGCACGATGCGGGCCGAAGACGGGCGGCCGGCGATGCCGGCGTCGGCGTCGATGACGATCCGCAGCGTGCCCTGGACCAGGCTGACGCCGGGACGCCCCTGATCCGACACGACAACACGGCGCACCCGCTCGACCTGGGCGCGCAGGTTGGAAGACCGCGCCATGCGCACAATGGCGTCGCTGGCGGCCGAGACGGTGTCGGCGGCGACCTGTTCAGAGCCGGGCTGAATGTCCACGTCGATGACGATCAGCCTGCCCATCGCCTGGCTGGCGCGGTAGCTCTGGCGCATGAAGTAGTCGACCAGCTGGGCGCCGGTCATGGCCGCGCCGGCCAAGCCCTGCGCCTCGCCGACGCGCGAGGCGGGCGAGCCTTGCGGGGCGGCGGTCGTGTAAAGGGTGATCGCGCCGTCGGGCGTAACCTTCAGCACCTGATCGCCATTGTCGTTGCGATAGATGATGTCGCCGCGCGGCGCGGGCGTCGGCCGCAAGACCCAGATTTCGGTCGACCGTTCCAGCCGCATCAGCGGCCGCGACCCGGAGGTGTCAAGGATGAACCCCTGGCCGCTGCTGCTGACGTAGCGGGCGGTCGGCGGCACGGTCCGGCGGGACTGGGCCTGGCTTTCGGTCGGGACGACCACGGGCGCGGCGACGCCCACGCCGATGACCGCGATGGCGGCGACCGCCATCGCGGTCACGCGTGGCGATTTTTTCGCCCTGACCGATCCCAACAACTTCATGACAGACTTGATGAAACCCGCGCGCGGCGGATTTTGGGCGAAGCCCGCCTCAACCCACCAGGTACTGACCGCCGTTCAGCGACAGTGTGCAGCCTGTGACATATCCGGCACGCTCGCCCACCAGCCAGGACACCATGTCGGCGATCTCCTCGCCCTTGCCCAGGCGGCCGACGGGAATGTGGCTGATGATGCCCTCCAGCACCTTGGGGTCCATGGCGCCGACCATTTCGGTGTCGATATAGCCCGGCGCGATGCAGTTCACGGTCACGCCCTTGCGCGCATTTTCCAGCGCCAGCGCCTTGGTGAAGCCGATCATCCCGGCCTTGGCGGCGGAATAATTGGTCTGGCCGATCTGACCCTTCTGACCGTTGATCGAGGAAATGTTGACGATGCGCCCGTGGCCCCGGTCGCGCATGCCGTTGATGACCTGGCGCGTCATGTTGAAGACGCTGTCCATGTTGACGCGGATCACGTCGGACCACTGGTCGTGACTCATCTTGTGGAAGAAGCCGTCGCGGGTGATGCCGGCGTTGTTGACCAGGATGTCGATGGGGCCGAGCTGTTCCTCGACCTCCTTCACCGCGCGGGCGCAGTCGTCGAAGCTGCCGACGTTGCCCTTCACCACCATGACGTCCAGCGCATCGGCGATGGCCTTGGCCGCCTCGTCGTTGCCGGAATAGCCGGCGGCGACCTTGAAGCCGTCCTCATGCAGGCGCTGAACGATCGCCTTGCCGATGCCCCGGGTCCCGCCCGTCACGAAAGCTACGCGCGCCATATCGTCTCCTGTCCCTGTGCAGACCCTTCAGAAGGCCTTGTCGCGGTTCAGGATTAACGTGCGAGCGCTAGCGCGCAAGGCGAGAATCTGACGCGACGGAAGTTTCATGCCTCCGTCGCGTTTCGTTGATCTTCGCCCCGGCGATCAGGCGGCCAGCTTTTCCATATCGATGACGAAGCGGTAGCGGACGTCGGATTTCAGCATCCGCTCGTAGGCGTCGTTGATCTGGTCCGGGGCGATAGTCTCGATGTCGCAGGCGATGCCGTGCTCGGCGCAGAAGTCCAGCATCTCCTGCGTCTCCTTAATGCCGCCGATCAGCGAGCCGGCGATGCGGCGGCGACGCCACAGCAGGGGCAGGGCGAAGACCGGCAGGCCCTCGGTGGTCAGGCCCAGCATGATCATGGTGCCGTCGCGGGCCAGCAACTGGATGTGGCTGGCGATCTCGTGCGTGGCCGAGACGGTGTTGATGATCAGGTCGAACTTCTCGGCCGCCGCCTTCATCGCATCCTTGTCGGAGTTGATCAGGAAGTGTTTGGCGCCCATCCGCTCGGCGTCGGCCTTCTTGCGGTCCGAGGTGGACAGGACGGTGACTTCCGCTCCCATGGCCGCCGCCAGTTTGACGGCCATATGGCCCAGACCGCCCAGGCCGATGACCGCGACCTTGGAGCCGGGGCCCACGCCCCATTCCTTCAGCGGCGAATAGGTGGTGATGCCGGCGCACAGCAGAGGGGCGGCGACGTCCAGCGCCAGGCTGTCGGGGATGGACAGGACGAAATGCTGATCGACGGTGATGTGGTCGGAATAGCCGCCCTGGGTGATGGCTTCCGACGTGCCGCCCTTCTTGTCCTTGCCGCCGTAGGTGCCGGTGAAGCCGGGGATGCAATACTGTTCGACGCCTTCCTGGCAGGAGGCGCATTCGCGGCAGCTGTCGACCATGCAGCCGACGCCGACGCGGTCGCCTTCCTTGAAGCGGGTGACGTTCGATCCGACCGCCTTGACCACGCCCGCGATCTCGTGACCCGGCACCAGGGGGAAGGCCGTGCCGCCCGTCTCGCCGCGCGCGGCGTGAAGGTCGGAGTGGCAGACGCCGCAGTATTTGATGTCGATCAGCACATCGTCTGGGCCCGGATCACGGCGCTCGAAGCTGTAGGGCGTCAGCGGCTTGTCGGCGGCGGTTGCAGCGAAGGCGCGTGTGGCGATCGGCATGGGAATAGTCCTTCAGGCTTTGCATTGAGCCGGCTTCAGATGTGGGGACGGCTGCAGGTCCGCAAGCGTACGGACCGCTATTTCAGCTTGGCGATCAGCGCCTGAGCCGCCGCAGGGTTCCGCACCTTCGCGCCCGAGATGAAATAGGCGAAGACCGGCCCGCGTTCAGCCCAGGTTTTCGCCTGATCCGCCACCGCCTCCAGTTCGGTCGCCGTCATGCCGGTCGGCTCGTCCTCGCGGCTGGACATCAGCCGGGCGTAGCTGAAGTCGGCGGTCGCCTCGTCGATCTGGGGCCAGGTCGGCTCCTCGTCATCGACGCCATAGACGATGGCCGCGCCGTATTTGCGGGCCAGGTCATAGAATTGTTCGGTGGCGAAGGTTGGGTTGCGAACCTCAAGCGCGTGCCGCAGCCGCACCCCGTCCTTCTCCTTGGGCAACAGCTTCAGGAAGCCCTCGAAATCCTCGGCGTCGAACTTCTTGGTGCCCATGAACTGCCAGTTGATCGGACCCAGTTTGTCGCCCAGTTCGGTCAGGCCCTGGCTCAGGAACTTGTCGAAGCTCTCGGCGCCTTCGGACAGCACCTTGCGATTGGTGCAATAGCGGCTGGCCTTGACCGAAAAGACGAAGCCGTCCGGCGTCTCGTCGCGCCATTTCTTCCAACTGTCGGGCTTGAAGGTCGAATAATAGGTGCCGTTGATCTCGATCGAGGTCAGTTTCGACGCCGCATATTCCAGCTCCCGCTTCTGAACCAGGCCCTCCGGATAGAAGACCCCCCGCCACGGCTCAAACGTCCAGCCGCCGATGCCGACATGGATGGAATGGGTCATGGTTCGCTCCGTTCGTCGCCGGTCGCGCCTTGCCAATCCTCGTGTCCGTGACGAACCCGCTGGATGAGGACGCCGTCATGTTCCTGATCGTAGACTATCACATGAGCCTTGAAGGCGAACACGCGGATGGGCGGATCGTATTCCAGACGCAGTCGGGCCATCCCGGGAGAGGCCGCCAACCGCCGAAACAGGGCGTCGAGTTCGTCCTGATAGCGGTCGGCCTGTCGCGGACCGAACTGGTCGTGACCCTGAATATAGATGGCGACGAGATCCTCGCTCGCCTCCTTCGACAAGCGATAGCCGCTCATCCAGCCTTACGCCGCTGGGCGATGCGGGACAGGGCCTCGGCGCGAATATCCGCCATGGTCATCTCGCTGATCCCGCTGGCCCGGCCTTCATCGATCAGGCGCTGCATGTTGGCGATCTTCTCAGCCTTGACCTGCTCGCGGCGGATCAGGTCGCGCACCACGTCCGACGTGTTGGCGTAGCGCCCGGATTTCGCCTGTTCCTCAACCCAGGCCTTCATGGGATCGGGCAGGGAGATGTTCATCGTCGCCATGGTCGGCCTCCTCTCGACAAGAATGGCTCGTTGGCAAACTTTGTCAACGTCGGATCACGGGGCGGTCGCCGCCTGTATGCCGGCCAGCAGGCTGGCGGCGGTGATGGGTTTGGGGACGTGCAGGTCGGCGCCGGCATCGCGCGCCTGGTCGCGGTGCTCGCTCATGGCGTTGGCGCTCAACATGATGATCGGCGTACGGTCCTGATCGGGACGGGCGGCCTCGATCCGGCGAATGGCGCGGGTGGCGGTCAGGCCGTCCATTCCCGGCATCTGCATGTCCATCAGGATCAAGTCGAACGTCTCGGACTGGAAAGCGGCCAGGGCCTGTTCGCCATCCGCGACGGTGACGACCTGCATGGCGTGCGCCGCCAGGATCAACTGCACGACGCGCTGATTGACCGGGTGATCCTCGGCCAGCAGCACGCGCAGCGGCGACAGAGCGCGGTCGGCCTCGGCCGCACGCGCGCGTCGTTGCGCATCGTGTTCGGTCAGTGAGGCGGCGCGCGTCAGCGGGATCTCGACGGTGAACCGGCTGCCGACGCCCGGCGTGGAGGCGGCGGCAATCCGCCCGCCCATCAGTTCGACCAGCGAACGACAGATCGACAGGCCCAGTCCCGTGCCGCCGAACCGACGCGTGATGGTGCTGTCGGCCTGGCTGAACCGATCGAACAGACGGGCCGCGTGGTCGGAAGAGAAGCCGACGCCCGTATCCTCAACCCGCAGCGTCAACTGGGTCAGGCCGTCGGAGTCCTCGTCCACCCCAATGGCGACGCCGACCGAGCCCTGATGGGTGAACTTGATGGCGTTGGACAGCAGATTGTCGAGCACCTGACGGATGCGGGTGCTGTCGCCGACGAACATGCCGCGCGCATCGGCGTCGCGGCGGATGTCGAAAGTCAGTCCCTTGGCTTCGGCCTTCAAACGCATGACGTCCAGCGGGGCGGCGACGGCCTCGTCCAGATCGAAGGGCCGGCTTTCCAGGTCCAGATGCCCGGCCTCGATCTTGGACACATCCAGAATGTCGGACACCAGCCGTTCCAGCGTTACGCCGGAGCTTGCGATAAGGGCCACCATCTCAGCCTGCTCGGGCGTCAACTCGGTGCGCGACAGGGCGTCGACGATCCCGATCACGCCGTTCAAGGGCGTGCGGATCTCGTGGCTCATATTGGCCAGGAACTCGGACTTCGCGGCATTGGCGGCCTCGGCGGCGGCGGTCGCTTCGCGCAGGGCCTGCTCTGCCGCGACCTTTTCGGTCACGTCGCGGGCGATGCCATAGATGCGGTCGCCCTGCCGATGGGCGCGCCATTCGACGGTGACGTAATGACCAGCCTTGTGGCGATAGCGGTTGACCTGACCCAGGACTGGATCGCCCGGCCGCCGGTTTTCGACCTCGACGATGCTCTGGCGGGTGGCGGCGTGATCGTCCGGGTGGATCAGGCGCAACAGGCCCTGGCCCTCGATCTCGTCGGGGCGATAGCCCAGCATGGTGAACCAGGAGGCGCTGGCCTTGACCACGCGCCCATCCAGCTCGCGCACCACCAGCAGATCCAGCGACACATCGAAGAAGGTGTCCAGATCCACATCGGCTGTGGGGAAGGCCAGGGCCGCAACGGGCGAACAGGTCATTGCGCACTCTCTCGAACTGAGACCCATGTTACGGCGCATCGGTTAAGCTCGCCTTTGCAAAGGATCGAAAAGAGCCGATGGCATCGTGCGCTGTCTGGGCTAGGGTCGGCTCATGATCTTGCTCCTCACCGCGATCGCAATGCTGCAATCCCCGCCATCAGGGGAGGGGATCGAACCCCTGACCCGGGCCGAGGATCGGGCCTGCACGGCCGACGGGGCCCTGTGCGTTGGTCTGACACAGCAGAAGCGTGACGGCGAGCCGGTCTTCACTCCGGTCGTCCGTGCGCCCGACGCCCTGCCGGCCGCGCCGCAAGAGGCGTCGGGCGAGGTGGAAAATTACAAGCCATGGAATAGCCTGATCAGGCTGTAGGACGGCGGGTTTCTGGTCGGGGTCGAGATGGAGAGCCGCAGCATGTATTCCGGCGGCGGCGGACAGGCGACGGAGTTGCGGCTCTATCGGCTGGATGCCGACGGTGAGGCCGGCGCCGCGCCGGTGCTGACCGTGCCGATCCAGGCTTCGCTGATGATCCGCGCCTGTTTCAGCGAGGAGGACATGACCCAGCGCGCCGGCGCATGCCACGACGAATACAGTTTCGCTGCGACCCTGACCGCGAGCGACGCGGCGGATGCGATGCCGGTCCTGACCTATGAGACGACCGCCACGGCCTATCCGCGCGGCGCCTCGCGATCCGAGGACTCGCTGGAGAAGCCGCCGCTGAAGCCTGCCGACCTGATCGCCGCGCGCGATCCGAAATGCAGCTTCAGCCGCCGGTTCGCCTTCGACGCCAAGACGGGTGAATACCAGCCGGACAGCCCGCTGCCCGACTGCTCGGACTACACCGTCCCCTAGTAGGCGAAGTCGGCGTAGATGCGCTTCACGTCGCCCTGCCAGGCGCCGTGATACAGGTCCAACAGGCGCTCAGCCGGCGTGACGCCGCTGTCGGCGATGTCTTCCAGTTCCGACAGGTAGCCGCGCTCGTCCACCATGCCGCCCGAGAATTTGGCGCGGTTCTTCAGCCCCTGTTTGGCGATGTTCACCAGGTCGACGGCGATGTCGCGCACCGATCGGCCCGCCACCTCGGCCTTCAGACCCAGGCGCGTCACGTCGCGGCGCAGGCGCTCGTGGTCGGCGATGTCCCAGTCCTTGACCAGGTCCCAGGCGGCGGCCAGCGACGGCGCGTCGTACAGAACCCCGGCCCACAGGGCGGGCAGGGCGCAGATCCGGCTCCACGGTCCGCCGTCGGCGCCGCGCATTTCCAGATAGGCCTTCAGCCGCACCTCCGGGAAGAGGGTGGTCAGGTGGTCGTTCCAGTCCTTCAGGGTCGGATACTGGCCGGGCAGGGCGGGCAGTTTGCCGGCCTGGAAATCGCGGAACGACTGGCCCGAGGCGTCGACATAATGGCCGTCGCGCTTGGCGAAATACATCGGCGTGTCCAGCGCATAGTCGGCGTAGCGCTCGAAGCCGAAACCTTCCTCGAACACGAAGCCCAGCATGCCCGTGCGATCGGCGTCGGTGTCGGTCCAAACATTGGCCCGCGCCGACAGGAAGCCGTTGGGGCGGCCCTCGGTGAACGGCGAGCAGGCGAACAGGGCGGTGGCGATGGGTTGCAGCGCCAAGGAGGTGCGGAACTTCATCACCATGTCGGCTTCGGAATCGAAGTCGAGGTTCGCCTGGATGGTGCAGGTGCGCAGCATCATGTCCAGGCCCAAGGTCCCGACCTTGGGCATATAGGCGCGCATGATGTCGTAGCGGCCCTTGGGCATGACCGGCACTTGTTCACGGGTCCACAGCGGGTCGAAACCGGCGCCCAGGAAGCCGACGCCGATCTGGTCGGCGACCTGCTTGACCTCCATCAGGTGCTGGCCGGTCTCGTTGCAGATGTCGTGGATGGTCAGAAGCGGCGCGCCCGACAGTTCGAACTGACCACCCGGCTCCAGGCTGACGGAGGCGACGAAGCCTTCGCTGTTCCTGCGCTCCAGTCCGATCAGAAAGCCGTTTTCCTCGACGGGCGACCAGCCGAAGCGTTGCAGCCCCTCCAGCATGGCCTTGATGCCGTTCGGGCCGTCGTAGGCGGGGCGGGCCAGGGTGGTCTTGTCGAAGCCGAACTTCTCGTGCTCGGCGCCGATGCGCCACTGGTCCTTGGGCTTGATCCCCTTGGACATGGCCTCAATGAGGTCGGTCCGGGTCAGCGGCGCGTTGTCGGTCATGCGTCAGTCCCCTGCGGGCGCATCGTAAGCGACCGTGTGTCGCGGCTAGATGGGCAAGATTGGGGCAAGGCTCAAGAGGGCTTTCGTCTTTCCCTGACGGTCGGTCTGCGTCGGCTCGCTGCCTGAGGGGCGGACTTATCGTTCCCAATCACCGACGGCCGCCTGCCACAGGGTCATGGCGGCGATGGCGGCGGTGTCGGCGCGCAGGATGCGCGGGCCCAGCGACACGGCGGTGGTGAAGGGCAGGGACCGCAGCCGCTCGCCCTCTTCCGGCGAGAACCCGCCCTCCGGCCCGATCAGGATGGACCAGGGGCCTTCGCCTGCGTCGCGCAGGGACGAGACGGCGGGCGCCCCGCCCGTCTCGTCGCAGAACATCAGCCGGCGTCCGGTCTCCCAGCCGTCCAGCAGGGCGTCCAGCTTGATCGGATCATCGACCACAGGCACGTCCATGCGCCCGGTCTGTTCGGCGGCTTCCTCAGCAATGGCGTCCAGCCGGTCCAGGCGGATGCGGTCGGCGTTGGTGCGTTTCGTCAGGACCAGCCGCACCCGGCGCGCGCCCAGTTCGGCGGCCTTCTCCACGATGGTCTCGACCCGCGCCTTCTTCACCACCGCCACGATCAGTTCCAGGTCGGGACCGAAGGTCTGGGGTCGCACCTGTTCCTCGGCTCGCAGGATCACGCCCTTCTTCAGGACTTCCGCGACCGTGCAGCGCCACTCCCCGTCGCGCCCGTTGAACACCAGCAGATCGTCCCCGGCCTTCAGCCGCATGACCTGGGTCAGATAGCGCGATTGGTCCAGCGTGGGCGCGACGGGCGCGGCGGCTTTCAGGTCGCCGTGAGCATGCAAACGGATCATGGCTTCAATAGTGAAAGCGGCATTGGACGATTTCCAAGCCGGTCTGGGTCGCGCGATAGACTAGGCGATGCTCCTGATCGATACGTCGCGACCAAAATCCCGCCAATTCACCCTTCAATGGCTCGGGCTTGCCGGAGCCTGTAAACGGGGTTCGTTGGCATTCCTTGATGAGCGTGTTCAGCTTCTTGAGCGCTTTGCGGTCCGTATCCTGCCACTCGGTATATTGAGACCAGGCGCGGGCCGTGAAGAGGACGTTCATTCTTCGATCAGTTCGCGCACCTGGCCGCCACCCGCTTCAAGTTCGGCAATCGAGGCTCGCAGCGCTTCGCGGTTGGCCGGGCTGCGCAGCAGATACTCCGTCTCCTGCCACGAGGCGAAGTCCTCCAGCGACATCAGCACCGCCGCCGGCTTACCGCCCTCGCGCGTGATGATGGTGTAGTCATGATCCGCCGTCACCCGGTCGATGGCCGAGGCGAGGTTCTTGCGGAGATCGGTGACGGACATCGCGTTCATGACGACAATGTACGAAGTATCGTACGTTGTCGCAAGTGGTGAGTATTAGGCTGTCAGAGCGTCCGCGCGATCAGCAGCTTCATGATCTCGTTGGTGCCGCCGTAGATGCGTTGGACGCGGGCGTCCTTGTACAGCTGGGCGATCGGATATTCGTTCATATAGCCATAGCCGCCGTGGAGCTGGAGCATCTCGTCGATGGTCTCGCCCTGGATGTCCGTGACCCAGTATTTGGCCATGGAGGCGGTGGCGGCGTCGAGCTTGCCCTGCAAATGCAGGCCGATGCAGTGGTCGGTGAAGACCTTGGCGACGGTCAGCTTGGTCTTGACCTCGGCGAGTTTGAACTGGGTGTTCTGGAAGTCGATGACGCGTTTGCCGAACGCCTTGCGTTCCTTGACGTAGGCCAGCGTCGCCTCAAGGCCGCGCTCGGCGGCGGCAACGCCCTGGACGGCGATGTTCAGCCGCTCCTGGGGCAGTTGCTGCATCAGCTGGACGAAGCCCTGGCCCTCGGTCCCGCCGATGATGTTGTCGCCGGGGACCTTCACGTCGTTGAAGAACAGTTCGGAGGTGTCGTTGGCCTCCATGCCGATCTTGTGCAGGTTGCGACCGCGTTCGAACCCTTCCGCGCCATCGGTCTCGACCACGATCAGGGAAGTGCCCTTGGCGCCCTCGGCCGGATCGGTCTTGGCGACCACGATCAGGAAGTTGGCCAGCTGGCCGTTGGTGATGAAGGTCTTGGAACCGTTGACGACATAGCCGTTGCCCGACTTGACCGCCGTGGTCTTGACGCCTTGCAGGTCCGAGCCGGCGCCCGGTTCCGTCATGGCGATGGCGCCGACCAGTTCGCCCGATTGCAGGCGCGGCAGCCAGCGCTGCTTCTGCTCCTCGGTGCCGTAATGCCAGATGTAGGGCATGACGATCGCATTGTGCAGCGAAATGCCGAAGTGGTCCGCGCCCTTCCAGCCCAGCTGGCGCATCAAGACGACCTCGTGCCGATAGTCGCCGCCGAAGCCGCCGTCCTCTTCCGGCAACGACAGGCCCAAGAGCCCCGCCTCGCCCGCGTCGTTCCACAGCTGTCGCGGCACCGAGGAATCGGCGATCCACTGCTGCACCTTCTCAAGCGGCGCGTGCTCGTCGATCCATTTGCCGACGCTGTCGGAGAAGAGGATGATCTCTTCTTCCTTCATGAAGTCGGGGTCTGGGCTGTTGAGCACGTTCATGGCGTCTTCCCGAGAAATGCGGCGCCGGTCATTGTCGCCGGGCCTTGGAGATGGATACTAAGCTATGCGGCGTTTTCTACTGTCGGCGACTTTGGCCTTGGCGGCCTGCAACGGGCTGGTGATAGATCAGGGTGTCGCAGGCCCCTATCGACTGGTCGCCACCGATGCGCAGGCGGAGCAGATGCTCTGCTATTCGCTCTCAGATGGAAACTGCGTTGAGCGAGTTCCCGCCACGGTGTTCGAGGTGGGCTACGACAATCGCTACGTTGTCGCCAGCGTTGATGAGGACAACGACGGCAGTCATCTGAGCTACTATTATATTGTACGGTCTCTCGATGGGCCGCTGGTGGATCCATCGGTTTCGGTTAAAGGCCCCTTATCCCTTCAAGAGTTCGAACGTGAACAGTCACGACTGGCCTTGCCGAAGGCAAGGCCAGTCGATTGATCAGAACGCCTCGGCCGGCATGGCCATCAGCACGTCGGCGCCGGTCTTCATCTTCTTCAGATGGGCTTCGGCGTCGGGCAGGATGCGCTCGACGAAGTAGCGGCCGGTCTGAAGCTTGTTGGCGTAGTAGGGGTCGGTCGAACCAGCCTCGACCTGCGCTTGCGCGACCTTGGCCATTTGCGCCCACATATAGGCCAGAGCCGTCAGGCCGAAGACGTTCAGATAGTCGGTCGAGGCGGCGCCGGCGTTGTCCGGATTGGCCATGCCGTTCTGCATCAGCCACATGGTGCCGTCCTGCAGCTTGGCCTTCATGTCGGCCAGGCCGTCGACGAACGGCTTGATCGCTTCATTGCCGCTGTTCTCGGCGACGAAGGCGTCGATCTCGCCGAACCAGGTCATGATGGCGCGACCGCCGTTGGCGGGCAGTTTGCGGCCGACCAAGTCCAGCGCCTGGATGCCGTTGGTGCCCTCGTAGATCATGGTGATGCGGGCGTCGCGCAGATACTGCGAGGCGGTGAAGTGTTCGGTGTAGCCCGAACCGCCATGCACCTGCATGCCCAGCGAGGCGACGTGGAAGCCCTTGTCGGTCAGATAGGCCTTCAGCACCGGCGTCAGCAGGCCCATGTAATCCTTGGCCTTTTGGGCCACGGCGGCGTCCTCGGACTTCTCCAGGTCGGCGTGAAGCGCGGTCCACAGGATGAAGGCCTGGCCGCCTTCGACGAAGGCCTTGGACTCCAGCAGCATGCGGCGCACGTCGGGGTGGACCATGATGCTGTCTGCCGGGCCGTCCGGGTTCTTCGGTCCGGTCAGCGAACGGCCTTGCAGGCGGTCCTTGGCGAACTCGACGGCGGCCTGATAGGCGGCGGTGCCGATGGCCAGACCTTGCAGGCCGGTGCCGAGGCGCGCCTCGTTCATCACGACGAACATATTGTTCATGCCGCGGCCTTCTTCGCCGATCAGCCAGCCCTTGGCGCCGTCGTACTGCATAACGGCGGTGGCGTTGCCGTGGATGCCCATCTTGTGCTCGAGGCCGGCGCATTCCAGGCTGTTGCGCTCGCCCAGCGAGCCGTCCTCATTGACCAGGAACTTGGGCACGACGAACAGCGACAGGCCCTTGATGCCCGGAACCGCGCCTTCGACGCGGGCCAGCACCGTGTGGATGATGTTGTCGGCGAAATCGTGCTCGCCCGCCGAGATCCAGATCTTCTGGCCGGTGATCGAATAGGAGCCGTCGCCGTTCGGCACGGCCTTGGTGCGCACCAGTCCTAAGTCCGTGCCGCACTGCGGCTCGGTCAGGTTCATCGTGCCCGACCATTCGCCGGTCGCCATCTTGGGCAGGTATTTCTGCTTCAGCTCTTCGGACGCATTGGCGTGGATGCCGGCATAGGCGCCGGCGGTCAGGCCCGGATACATCGAGAAGGCGGCCGAGGCGCCGGCCGTCATCTGACCGAAGGCCGAGGCCACCACGCTGGGCATGCCCTGACCGCCGTAGGCCGGGTCGGCGGCCAGCGCCATCCAGCCGGCTTCGGACATGGCCTTATAGGCTTCCTTCCAGCCCTTGGGTCCCGTCACCACGCCGCCCTCGGCCCAGTGACAGCCTTCCTTGTCGCCCGGATTGTTGATCGGGGCGATGACCTCGTCAGCGAACTTGGCGCCTTCTTCCAGGATCTGGCTGACCAGATCCGAAGAGACGTCCTGGAAGCCCGGCTGGTTGGTGTAGCGGTCGATCTCCAGCACTTCATTCAGGATGAAGGTGAAGTCGCGGACAGGCGCCTTGTAGGCCATGGATTACGCTCTTGCTTTGAAGGGGTGGTGGTGGTCGTGGTTGAGACGCGCGCGCAGCAGCTTCTCATAATCTTCGGCGCCCGGCAGCAGGTCGGGGCGGTGTTCGGACAGCTTGGATTCCATCCAGGCGCAGGCCTGTTCGGCCGTCTCGATGGCGCCTTCGATATCTTCCAGCTGCTGTTTCAGCGCCGCGATCTGGGCGCGGTGCCGCACCAGGGCCACGGCCATCTGATGGACGTTGTGATCCTTCTGATCATAGAGATCCATCATGTCCTGGATCTCCTGAAGGGTGAAGCCGATGCGGCGGCCCCTCAGGATCAGTTTCAGCCGGGCGCGGTCGCGCGCGTCATAGACGCGGGTCTGCCCCTTGCGCGCGGGCGTCAGCAGGCCCTTGTCTTCATAGAATCGAAGGGCGCGCGCCGTGGCGCCGAACTCGCGGCACAGCTGGCGAATGGAGTAGGTGCGGTGGTCGTCGGCGGTGGCCATACGTCTTCATAACTTGACGTGCGCGTAAAGGGAAGAGGCTTACGCGCACGTAAGGGTAAGCTTTTCTTTCGCGCCGACGATCAGGCATGAAAAAGCCCGGAGCCTGGGGGGAAGCTCCGGGCGCAAACGCCGGACTGCAGGGGGGAGAGGGGTCCGGCGTTCGATCTCTTTCAATCAGGCGCTGCAGCATTCAGGCTCTGCGGCGGCCCAGCAGCACGGGGACGGTGATGGCCAGCAGGACGGCGTTGACCGCCGCCAGTCCGAAGTCCTGGCTCAGCGCATGGATCATCATCATGGTCGCTTCCATGACGATCAGGCCGACCGCCGCCGTCAGCAGCAGGGGGCGACCCACCCGCCACGAGATCAGCGGGCTCAGCACGCCCATGGCCAGAACGATCTCGACCACGCCCAGGCCGCGCACCATGTTCTCGGGCGCGACGGCGGGCCAGCCCATCAGATTGATCAGGTTGGTCATCGGCTCTGTCAGCTTGGCGTAGCCGGCGGCGATGAAGAACATCGCGATCCAGCCCTGCAGCGTCCAAAGGGCGATGTTGGCGTAGGCGGCGCGGTTGCGCGACGGCGCGGTGGTAAAGGTCGAGGTGGTCATCGGGGAGGACGCCTGAAGGTCATGAACGGCTGCGATCCGGCCTTGGGGCGTTCCCCGGGGAGCCGTTCGCTGAAGCCTATATAGCGGCGCTTCAGACGGTTGTCATCATGCGATGACATCAACTGATGACATCAGCTGATGACTTTCTGTTACGGGGCGGGGGCATTGGGCCGATTCCCAATGCCCCACAAGGATTTGCGACGCGCGATTTCAGTCTTCGGGCTGCGGCCCCGGCGTCTGGACGATCAGGTCCCCGGGCTGGCAGTCCAGTTCGCGGCACAGGGCGTCCAGGGTGGAGAAGCGCACCGCGCGGGCCTTGCCGGTCTTCAGGATCGACAGATTGGCCAGGGTGACGCCGACGCGGTCGGACAGTTCGGTCAGGGACATCCGGCGTTCGAGCAGCAGCCGGTCCAGTTGGATCATGATCATGGCGCGCGCTCCTCAGACCGTGGTCAGCTGTTCGTCGCGCATGGCCGACCCCTGCCGGAACACCTCGGCCAGGATGAAAACCACCAGAATGCCCAGCCAGGAGCCCAGGTCGAAGTCATAGTCGGACGGCGATTGGCCGATGCTCTGCGGGGCGACGAAGACCAGCAGCAGCGCCGTCAGCTGAATGCCGATCAGGCCCAGACCCACGCCCTGCAGCCGTTTGACGTTGGCGAACTCGAAGGCGTCGCCCTGATTGACCGACAGCAGGATGCGTCGCAGCCTGTTGATGATCCACCAGGTGAAGCCGCAGGCCATCGCCGCGCCGAGGAAGGTCAGGCGACCTGTCCATTGCAGGGTGTTGTTCGGATCAGCGTGGGCGCCCTTTAGTCCGTCGATCAGGCCCGCACCGAAGCTGGGCACGATCAGGGTGAACAGGAAGACGAGGATGGTGGCGACAGCGCCGATCATCACGAACACATTGACGAAGCCCAGCAGCCAGCGCAGGGCGCTGGCGACGGAATATTTGCCGATCATCTTCATCTCGAAAGCCCTTCCATTCGGGTCGCCCTCCGCGACCGCCTTGGTGACTATCGATATGGATTTATCGATAAACGGGCAAGAACATTATCGATAAACGAGATGAAGCTTTCGTAAGGTTCGGCTTCAGGCGGTGAAGCCCCAGGCCAGACGCGCCGCCTCCAGTCGATCCAGCTTGGCTTGGAAGGGCGTCCAGTCGTCGGCGTCCGCGATGGCGGCCCAGATGGCCTCGACCTCGTCGATCAGCATCTCCTCCGGTTCGCGCGCCGCGAACATCGGGTGTTCCAGCCGTTCGATCCGGTCGGGCTCGTGTTCCATCAAGGCGAAGCGGAAAGCGTCGAAGGCCTCGCCCTGGTAATGCTTCGCGCGCGGTCCCGACAAGGCGCGCGCCGAGGAGGCGAAGCCCCCGAACCAGTCGAAGAACAGCGGCTCCCACCGTAGGGCCGCGCCGCCTTCGCGCAGTAGGGCCAGGGTCGTATCGACCAGCCGCTGATCCGCCGCCTCGCCCAGGCTGTGGACGCCCAGCCGCATCAAAAAGGCGGCGCGCAGCTCGTGGATATAGGCGGGACCGAAGCCGTTCAGCGCATCCGTCAAAGGCTCGACCTCGGCGACCAGTTTCAGACATCCGGCCAGCTGCGTCAGGTTCCAGAACACCGCCTCGGGCTGGCGCGCGAAGGCGTAGAGGCCCGTCTGGTCGAAATAGGCGGCGGTGAAGGCCGGGTCGTATTCGGGCAGGAACCGCCAGGGGCCGTAGTCGAAGCTCTCGCCCGTGACGTTCAGATTGTCGGTGTTCAGCACCCCGTGCACGAAGCCCGCCGCGATCCACCGCGCCGTCAGTTTCGCCGAGGCCTCGACGACAGCCCGCAGCAGGCCGGGCGCATCGCCGGCCGCCACGTTTGGGTGATACAGGCTGCGCACATGCTCGATCAGCGCCTCGATCTGGTCCCTGCGTCCCAGATAGGCCGCGCGCTGGAACGTCCCGAACCGCACATGGCTGTGCGACAGTCGCACGAGCACGGCCGACCGCGTCGGCGACGGCTCGTCCCCGCGCTCCAGCGCCTCGCCGGTTTCAATCAGCGAAAAGGCGCGGCTGGTCGGGACGCCTTGCGCCTCCAGCATCGTCGCCGCCAGCACCTCGCGCACCCCGCCCTTCAGGGTCAGCCGCCCATCGCCGCCGCGCGACCAGGGCGTCTGGCCGGTGCCCTTCGTTCCCAAATCCATCAGCCGACCCGAGGCGTCGCGCATCTGCGCCGCCAGGAACCCGCGCCCGTCGCCCAGATCGGGATTGTAGTGCCGGAACTGATGCCCGTGATAGCGCATGGCGATCGGACCGGGCTGCCCAGGCAGAGGCTCGAACCGCCCGAACGCCGCGATCCATTCCGCCTCGCTCAGCCCATCCAGCCCGACTTCGGTCGCCGCGCGGTCGTTGCGAAAGCGCAGGATCGTCCTCGGAAAGTCGGCGGGCTGAACCGCATCGGCATAGTCCGCGCCCAAATCAAAAAAGCGCGGTTCGGGGCGATAGGCGGGGGACACGGGCATGGCAGTCTAGGTGCGGCGGTCGCGCCGGTTTCGCAAGTCGTCTCACGGCGACGGTTGGGGTTGAACCTTCTTTCAGGTTCCGTATTCTTGTGCGCAGAGATCAGGTCGCTCCGCGCGGCCAGGCTGGCGCGCTCGACGCTCGAGCGACGAATCCGGTCCGACGCCCGTCGATAACCTGGCGTCACGACGAAACTTCCGTTCGATTGGAGGCCGCCGTGGCGCGCAAACTGACACTCGATTTCCTCAAGACCGAGGCCGCATCCGGCTCGGCCCTGGCGCTGGCCGCCATCGCCGCCG
This sequence comes from Brevundimonas vesicularis NBRC 12165, assembly GCF_001592205.1. GTDB lineage: Bacteria > Pseudomonadota > Alphaproteobacteria > Caulobacterales > Caulobacteraceae > Brevundimonas > Brevundimonas vesicularis. Next base: position 150,626 of record NZ_BCWM01000010.1, read on the forward strand.
TGGCGATCGCCAATTCGCCCTGGTCGGCCGACTATTTCGCCTGGCTGAAGAGCTACCACGTCTTGCAGATCGGCCCGATCCGGCTGGAGGAGACGATCTCCGACTGGATCAAGGAAGGTCTGATGGCGATCTTCTTCCTCGTCGTGGGGCTGGAGATCAAATACGAGATCGTGCGCGGCGAACTCAGCGACCCGAAGAAGCTGGCGACGCCGGTGCTGGCGGCGCTCGGCGGCATGGCGGGGCCGGCGGCGGTCTATCTGCTGCTGTCCGGCGCCATCGGGGCGCCGCACGCCGGCTGGCCCATCCCGCTGGCCACCGACATCGCCTTTGCGCTGGCCATCTTCGGCTTCGTCGGCAAGGGCTTGCCGTCTTCGCTACGGGTCTTCCTGCTGACCCTCGCCATCGTCGATGACCTCGGGGCCATCGCCCTGATCGCCGTGCTGTTCAGCGAGGGCGCGAACTGGACGCCGCTGTTCTGGGCGCTGGGCGCGCTGGCCGTCGGCGCGGTCGCGGCGCACCGTATCCGCATTCCTGCGCCGTTCTGGGTGCTGGGGTTCGCCCTGGTCTGGTATCTGACGGTGCTGTCGGGCCTCAGCACCTCCCTGACCGCCGTGGCCTTCGCCATGATCGTGCCGATCAAGGGGCGCGCCGAAGATGGTCAGAGCCCGTTGAAAGAGGCGATGCACGATCTGCATCCGTGGAACGCCTTTTTGGTCCTGCCGCTGTTCGCCTTCGCAAAGGCGGGCGTCTCCTTCGCCGGCCTGTCGATGGAGCAGGCGTTCGCGCCCCTGGTCATCGCCATCGCCCTGGGCCTGTTCTTCGGCAAGCAGATCGGCGTTCTGGGCGCCGCCTGGCTGGCCTCGGCGTTGAGGATCGGCGCGCGGCCGACGGGCGCCAGCTGGCTGCAAGTTTACGGCATCTCCCTGCTATGCGGGGTCGGCTTCACCATGAGCCTGTTCATCGGCGTTCTGGCCTTCCCCGGCGCGGTCGATTCGCCCGAACAGGTCGAGGTCAAGCTGGGCGTCATCGGCGGCTCGATCCTGTCCGCGATCGCGGCGGCCCTGGTGCTGGGTTTCGCTGGTCGCGGTCGTGAGATCGACCCCGCCGCCTTACAGCCCGAGGTGGAGCCTCTGGGGCCGAAAGACGGGCAAAAACTGACCTAGCGTCAGCGTTTTCTGTCGCTTCCTCGACACACAAAGGCGAATCCACGGCGAAAAATGGTCGCGGGTAACAACGCTCGCTTGTCGGTCGGCCCGAACCGCGCTTAGCCTGTCCCTAACGAATGATCCCCCACGTAGGGGACGTCGAGGGAACAGGAAACGCTGCGATCGCCACTGGCGTCGCGGCTTCAGCCGGGAGGACGCCTATGCGCCGCAATCTTCAACTCAGGACCACCGTGTCCGCCGCCGTCATGGGCGCCGCCGTCATGGGATTCGCCGGCGTCGCCGCCGCGCAGGAAGCGCCCGCCAGCGTCGACGACATCATCGTCACCGCCCAGAAGCGTGAGCAGAGCCTGCAGGACGTGCCGATCGTGGTCACGACCCTGTCGCAGGAGCTGCTGGACGGCGCCGGCGTGCAGGACATCAAGGATCTGCAGATCCTGACGCCGGGCATGACCGTCACCTCGACCCAGTCGGAAGCCTCGACCACCGTGCGCATCCGTGGCGCCGGCACCGTCGGCGACAACCCCGGCCTGGAAAGCTCGGTCGGCGTGGTGATCGACGGCGTGTATCGCTCGCGCAACTCGGTCGGCTTCGGCGACCTGGGCGAACTGAGCCGCATCGAGGTGCTGAAGGGGCCGCAGGGCACCCTGTTCGGCAAGAACACCTCGGCCGGCGTCATCAACATCATCACAGAGCGCCCGTCGTTCGACCCGTCGATCTCGGCGGAGCTGACCGGCGGCAACTTCGGCGCCATCGGCGGTTCGGTTTCCGTCACGGGCGGCCTGACCGACCAGGTGGCCGGTCGCCTGTTCGTCGCGCACCGCGAGCGTGACGGCTTCTACGACGTCAACAACGGCGACGGCCCCAACACCCGCAAGGACGACCAGACCCAGGACTACTGGACCACGCGTGGTCAGCTGCTGATCCTGCCCAGCGACGACGTCTCGGTGCGCCTGATCGCCGACTACACCAAGCGCGAGGAATACTGCTGCGTCGCCGTGCAGACGCGCGTCGGCCCGACCCAGGCCTTCATCGCCGCCCTGACGGCGCCGAACGGCCCAGGCCAGCGTCCGCCGGTCGCCGGCTTCGGCACGGTGCCCTTCTCGCGTCTGGCCTATTCCAACCGCGAGACGCCGCAAGAGATCGAGGACATGGGTCTGTCGGCGGAAGCGACCATCGACTTCCCCAGCATCAACGCCACCCTGACGTCGCAGACCTCGTGGCGCGACTGGTCGTTCCAGCAAGGGATGGACCTGGACTACACCGGCGCCGACATCCTGTACCGCGCCAACGACGGGTCGAACGGCTACGGCGTCGACAACCTGACGCAAGAGTTCCGCCTGGCCGGCACCTCGGACAAGCTGGACTGGCTGGTCGGTCTGTTCGCCACCAAGGAAGGCGTCTACCGCGACGACAGCTATGTCTATGGCTCGGACTACAACGCCTTCGCCTCCCTGCTGCTGACGGCGTCCCTGCCGGCGGCCGTGGGCGGCCCCAGCCCGTCGCGCCTGGGCTGCTTCACCAATCCGAACGGCTTCCTCGTCGGCACCGCCGGCGCGGCCGCGGGCCAGCCGCTGTGCGTGATCGGCGCGGTGCCGCCCAGCGCCGCAGCCCCGACCTTCGGCGTCGGCAAGGCCTATGAAGACCACTATTCCCAGAAGTCGGAATCGGTCGCCGTCTTCACCAACAACACCTATCGGGTGACCGAGGCCTTCGATATCAACCTGGGTCTGCGCTACACCTACGACAGCAAGCGCCTGCTGGGCATCCAGGACAATCTGAGCACCAACGGCGCGGCCTGCGGCGGCGCCCTGGCCAACCAGATCGCGGCCAACCGCACTGTGTCGCCGATCCCCGGCACCGCCAACGTCGCCACGCCGGCCGCTGCGCTCGGTCTGTTGTGCCTGCCCTGGTCCAACCCGCAGTACGACGGTCGCCGGATCCAGGAGAAGTTCAGCGACACCGACCTGTCGGGCACAATCAAGGCGTCCTACCGCTTCAATCCGTCGATCATGGTCTATGGCTCGTATGCGCGCGGCTACAAGGGCGCGGGCTACAATATGGACCGGGTGCAGACGGGCGTGACGCCGGACGCCTCGCTGTTCTTCAAGGCCGAGACCGTCGACAGCTATGAGGCGGGCGTCAAGACGACCCTGTTCGACCGCACCATGCTGCTGAACGTCACCTACTTCGACCAGAAGTTCGAGAACTTCCAGCTGAACACCTTCCTGGGCACCGCCTTCGTGGTGGAATCGATCCCGGAACTGACCTCGCGCGGCGTCGACGCCGACATGGTCTGGTTCACCCCGGTCGAGGGCCTGAGCTTCCAGGGCGGCGTGACCTACACCGACGCCAAATACGGCCAGTTCGGCGCCGGCGACCTGTCCAGCCCCGGCCGCTTCCCGCAGCTGTCGCTGCTGCCGGGCGCGCGTGCGTCCTTCGCTCCGGAATGGTCGCTGACCGGCGCCCTGGCGTTCGACCGCGAACTGGGCGGCGGCCTGCGCGGCGGCTTCAACCTGTCGGCCAAGTATTCGACCGAATACAACACCGGCTCGGACCTGCTGCCGTACAAGAACCAGGACGCCTTCACCGTCGTCAACGGCCGGGTCTCGATCGGTTCGGCGGATGAGCGCTGGACGCTGGAGGTCTGGGGCCAGAACCTGCTGGAAGAAGAATACACCCAGGTCGGCTTCGCCGCGCCGCTGCAGGGTACGGCCTTCACCAACACCACGACGCCGCAAGCCAACGGCACATTCTACAACCAGGCCACCGACACGGCGACCTACAACGCCTACCTCGGCGCCCCGCGCACTTACGGCGTGACGCTGAAGGTCAAATACTGATCGCCGGCCTTCGAGGCTGACCGACCAAGGGCCGACCGGGAAACCGGCCGGCCCTTTTTCGTAGGCGCTAAGGTCAAGGGTCGTGGCTGTCCGGTCTCGAAGGCGGCCCGACATGTGTCCTCAACTCGCCGCAGCGAGAGCGGGGCGTCTTCTCGCCTCCGTGATGATGAAACGCCAAACGCAAACAGGGGGCCCGGAGGGCCCCCTGTCGCCGTTTC
>NZ_BCWM01000011.1 GCF_001592205.1 Brevundimonas vesicularis NBRC 12165
GAAAACCCGTCGGCGATTCGATTGGAGCGCGGAACCTAGTGAAACCAACCGATGAAAGCAAGAAGTTTTTCGCCTCTTTCTTCCGTGGGACCGTGAGGACCTAAACCCCCGCGGCCCCGTCGGCCGGCCCGTTTCCGAGCGAGGCGGCTCTATACGGACCACCCTCTTTGTCAGCAAGCGGATTCTGATGATGCGGGGGAAGTTTCTCACAGACTCATGATCGTCGATCAGGAATCGTATTCCTCGAGGCTATTCGAAGCCCGTAAATACTGGCGTTTCGCCTTCTCAGGCCCCGCCGAGACGCGACATCAGTTCCGGATCCTGCTCGGAGGCCACGACCTCGTCGTCGAAGGCGCGTTGGGCATCCGCCTCGTCCGCAAAGGTCGCCGGCTCTGACAGCCGCAGGCTTGAAACCTCGTAGACATCGTCCTTCTGCTCGAGCGTGACGCCGCTGCGGGCGTGGAGGATGCGGGCGTCCATGGTCATTGGGCTGGTCTCCTGTTCCGATGCAGAACGCACCAATCGGCCGGATGGCTCTCCTCAATCGCCAGAAAGACCGTCTACGAGGCGCGAGCGCAGCTCTTCGTCATCCAGTCCCTGCACGACGATCATTTTCGAGCGCGACTGTCCGCCGCGTCCCACGCTGATCGACGACTTCGGCACGCCAAGGCTTTTGGCCAGGAGCCGGATCAGGGCGTCGTTGGCCTCTCCCTCGATCGGACGGGCGCGGACGCGCACCTTGAGCACGGGTCGTCCCTCGGCGTCGGTCGCCCAGCCATCAATGCGATCGGCCGCAGCGCCGGGCTGCAGCCTTATGGGCAAGTTCGCCATGTGGTCCTCTGCGGGCAAGAAAAAGGGCGCGGCTCCGATCGGCGCCGCGCCCTCTTCAGATGGATTCGACCTGGGCCTAGCCCAAGGCGGCCATCAGTTCCGGCACCACCGTCTTGTAGTCGCCGACCAGACCATAGTCCGCGACCTGGAAGATCGGGGCGTCCGCGTCCTTGTTGATGGCGACGATGGTCTTGGAGTCCTTCATCCCGGCCAGGTGCTGAATCGCGCCCGAGATGCCGATGGCGATGTAGAGCGCCGGGGCGACCACCTTGCCGGTCTGACCGACCTGATAGTCGTTGGGCGCATAGCCGGCGTCGACCGCCGCGCGCGAGGCGCCGATGGCGGCCCCCAGCTTGTCGGCGAGCGGCTCCATCACGGCATGGAACTCGTCCGCCGAGCCCAGGGCGCGACCGCCCGAGACGATGATCTTGGCGGCGCCCAGTTCGGGCCGGTCCGACTTGACCATTTCCTCGGACACGAAGGCCGTCTTGGGCGCATCGGCGCCGGCGACGCTCTCGACCGGCGCCGAACCGCCCTCAGCCGCGGCGGCGAAGGCGGTCGGGCGCACCGTGATCATCTTCTTGGCGTCGGCCGACTGGATCGTCTCCAGCGCATTGCCGGCATAGATGGGGCGCACGAAGGTATCGGCCGACACCACCTCGATGATGTCCGAAATCGGCGCGACGTCCAGCTTGGCGGCCAGACGCGGGGCGAAGTTCTTTCCGTCCGTGGTCGCAGGCGTCAGGATGGCGTCGTAGCCCCCGGCCAACGGCAGGACGGTCGCCTCGACCGCCTCAGCCAGCATCTTGCCCAGACCGGCGCTATCAGCCAGCAGCACCTTGCGGACGCCCGCGATCTTGGCGGCGCTATCGGCGGCGGCCTGCGCCCCCTGCCCCAGAACCAGGACATCCACATCGGACGAGAGGCCCAGCGCGGCGGTCACGGTCTTGTGGGTGGTGTCGCGAACGGTCGAACCGTCGTGATCGGCGATGACGAGGACAGCCATATTACAGCGCTCCCGCAGACTTGAGCTTGGAAACCAGTTCGGCCGCATCGGCCACCTTGACGCCGGCCGACCGTTTGGGCGGCTCGGTGACCTTGATGACCTTCAGACGGTCGGCGACATCGACGCCGTAGTCGGCGACCGCCTTCATGGCGATCTCCTTCTTCTTGGCCTTCATGATGTTCGGCAAGGAGGCGTAGCGCGGCGTATTCAGCCGCAGATCCACCGTCACCACCGCCGGCAGTTCGGCGGCGATCGTCTGCAGGCCGCCATCGACCTCGCGCGTGACCGTGGCTTTTCCGCCGTCGATCGCCAGCTTGCCGGCGAAGGTCGCCTGGGGCCAGTCCAGCAGGGCGGCCAGCATCTGACCCACCGCATTGTTGTCGCCGTCGATCGACTGTTTGCCCATCAGGACCAGGTCGGGCTTTTCTTGCTCGACCACCGCCTTCAGCAGCTTGGCGACCGCCAGCGGCTCAAGATCCGTGTCCGACTGGATCAGCAGCCCCCGATCCGCGCCCATGGCCAGCGCCGTGCGGATGGTTTCCTGCGCCTGGGTCACACCGATGGAGACCACGACGATTTCCGTCGCGGTGCCGGCGGCATGGTGTTCCTTGCCTTCCTTCAGACGAACCGCCTCTTCGACGGCGATCTCGTCGAAGGGGTTCATGCTCATCTTGACGTTGGCCAGATCGACGCCCGACTGATCCGCCTTGACGCGGGCCTTGACGTTATAGTCGATCACCCGTTTGACGGGGACGAGTACCTTCATGGGTCTATCCGTGAAATCGCCTGAATGTGTGGGCAGGACATGGAGCGGTCGCGAAGGCCTGTCAACGTAACGTGGGGTCAAGCTGTGGCTTCGATCCCTATCCAACGGACCACGAGATGAAGCGTTTCCTGACCTTTCCCCGCCTGGCGATGATCTTCTTCGGCTTGTTCGGCATCACGGTCGTCGGGATTTTTGCCTTGCAGGACTATTGGGTCGCGCCCGGCAAACGCTGCGAGGCGGCGGGCAAATGGTACGACATGGAAAGCCGCATCTGCGCCCAGCCTATCTCCATCGCCCAGATCACCGGCCGCCCCAATGGCGTGTCTCGCGCCGAGGCTTCGGCCGAGAAGAACCGGGAGCTGGTTCGCATCGAACAGGACCTCGCCGCGCAGAGCCGCGCCCGCGCCGCAGAGGCCGAGCGTCAGAAAGCCGCACTGGCGGCGGCGCGTCCCGCCGCCTGACCGGTTTCGCCTAACGGGTCGCGCCGGGCTTCCATTTGATGTCGCTGGCGCCGTTGGCGTTGGCGCGTCGCGCGGCGACGAACAGATGGTCGGACAGGCGGTTCAGATATTTGACCGCTTCGACATTCACGGCCTCGCCGTTTTCGATCAGGCGCACCGCCTCGCGTTCGGCCCGTCGGCAGACGGTGCGCGCGACATGCAGATGGGCCGACAACGGCGCGCCGCCCGGCAGGATGAAGCTGTCGAGCGCCTTCAGGCTCTCGTTCATCCAGTCGATTTCCTGCTCAAGGCGCGCAACCTGACTCTCGACGATGCGCAAGGCCTCCCAGGCCGGCGGCGGGTCCAGAGGCGTGGCCAGATCGGCGCCCAGGTCGAACAGCTCATTCTGGATCCGGCCCAGCATGGCGTCGATCCGGTCGTTCTGGCCGCTGTTCAGCCGGGCGACCCCGATCACCGCGTTCAGCTCATCCACCGCGCCATAGGCCTCGACCCGAGCATCGCTCTTGGACACAGGCGCGCCAGACGCCAGACGCGTGCGACCGTCGTCGCCCGTGCGGGTGTAGATTTTGTTCAGCGTCACCATGATCAGGCTCCCTGCGTCGCCTTCCACATCATGCCGACGACCAGCAGGATGACGGCGACCGCCTGAAGCCCGACGCGCAGACGCATCAGCTTGTTGGAATGGCTGCGCGCATAGTCCCCGCCCCGGAACAGCGAATAGAGGCCGAAGCCCAAGGTGATCGTCACGGCCAGGATCGCGAGGATGATCAAAATGTCGAAAATCTGCATGCCGTCGTTCTAGACCCGGATCGCCGTCACGCGCCAGCGCAGCGCTCAAAGCCATTGTCCGGCGCGCAGGATCGAACGGCAGAAATTCGCCAATCGCAGATATTTTATTTCCCGAGCTAAGCCATTTGGTGACGATTGTTGGCGTAACGTCAGCGCCATGACTGATCGCGCCGTCCGCAACCTGGAGCACCTCAAGAGCTCGGCCTCCACAGCTCGCGTGCTGAATCTGCTGCGCGTGTGGGAGGAGAACGGCGACAGCGCGCCCGACGGCGCCGTGCGCAATCCCGACTGGGCTGCGCGTCCGATCTTCCGTACGGCGGCGCTGAACCGCGCCCTGATCATCAAACATCGTCTGCGGCGCAACGAGACCGATCTGTTCACCGGCCGACGCCAGGTCGCGACCAAGGTCGTCATCCCCATCGACGATGCGGACCTGAAGACCGGCGGCCGATACGTCTTCGTCAATCAGATCGGCTTTGAGCGGATGATGATGGAGGCGTTCGGCGTCGCGCCCAACCACCCCGATATCGAAACCCTGCGCCTGATCGACAAACTGCCGTCGCTGGACCCCTTTTTGCTGCGTGAGCAGTTGCGTCGCGGCGGCCTAGACCCCTCGCCCTGCTACTTCTCGATCAGCGACAGTGATCTTCAGCGCATGCTGGCCTTCGTCCGCAGCGAGATCGAGCCGCTGGTGACGCTTAGCCTGGGCGCGGATACGGTAGCCGTGAATTCGGATTCCGCCGGGCGGATGGCGTCCAAGATTCTGTCGAACACGCCCGGCGATCAGCTGGACGCCCTGCGACTGACCCTGCGCCTGGCGCCCGAACAGTATCAGGAGGGCGTCTTCTGCTGGAAAGGCTTCCTCTATTACAAGTGGACGCTCGCCGCCCTGCTGGGCGAGGTCGCCGGCGTCGCCGAGGCCGTGCGCACCATCAAGCCCGTCGGCAAGGTCGATCACGCCGCTAAAGAATATCTGGCGCGCAGCCGCGATGTCCTGCGCGGCCGCATCATCAAGACGTGCGACGAAGTCAGCAGAACCCTGCGCGTCTATGACGACGCCTACGCCAAATTGACCCAGGAAGGCCGCCCTATCGCGTTCCGTGACTTCCTGCTGGACGCCCCGTCCATGTTCGCAAAGCTGGGCGACCAGCTGGGCGCCGTCCAGCACATCGTCAGCTACTGGCGCTTCCGCTTCGGCCCCTCCGCCGCTCCGGTGAACGTCGAGGAGCTGATGGACATCTTCATGGACTTCGAAACCGGCCTGCTCGGCCGTGGCGAACTGCCCGACGACATCGGAATGATCGCCGCCTAGCCCGATCCTAGTGCGCCGCGTCCCAGTTCGACGCCGCGCGGGCATCCACTACGAGGGGTACGGTCAGGGCCACGGCTGGGTCCGACGCGTTTTCCATCACGCGTTTGATGACGGCGATGGCGCGGTCGGCCTCGGCTTCCGGCGCCTCGAACACCAGTTCGTCGTGGACCTGAAGCAACATGCGCGTGCTGAGGCCGGCCTCGGTCAGGGCGGCGGGCATGCGGATCATGGCGCGGCGGATGATGTCGGCGGCCGCGCCCTGGATCGGGGCGTTGATGGCGGCGCGCTCGCCGAACTGGCGCTCGGCGCCGGACTTGGAATGGATGGCCGGGATGTGGATTCGGCGGCCGAAGACGGTCGAGACGAAGCCGGTCTGGCGCACCTCGGCCTTGGTCTTGTCCATATAGGCGCGAATGCCCGGGAACCGTTCGAAATAGGTCTTGATATAGGCCCCCGCCTCGCCCTGATCGATGCCCAGCTGGTTGGCGAGGCCGAAGGCCGAAATGCCGTAGACGATGCCGAAGTTGATCGCCTTGGCGCGGCGCCGCGTCTCGGACGGCATGCCCTCGACCGGCACGCCGAACATCTCCGAGGCCGTCGCCGCGTGAATATCCAGCCCCGCCTTGAAGGCGCGCTTCAGTTCGGGAATGTCGCCGATATGGGCCAAAAGACGCAGCTCGATCTGGCTGTAGTCGGCGCTGATCAGAACATTGCCGGGCGCGGCGATGAAGGCCTGGCGGATCTCGCGGCCCGTCTCGGTGCGGATCGGGATGTTCTGCAGGTTGGGATCGCTGGACGCCAGACGGCCCGTGGTGGCGGCGGCCAGCTGATAGCTGGTGTGGACGCGGTCCGTCTTGGGATCGGCGGCCGCGGTCAAGGCGTCCGTATAGGTGCCCTTCAGCTTCGACAGCTGGCGCCAGTCCAGGATCGCGCGCGGCAGATCGTGGCTGAGCGCCAGTTCCTCCAACACGCTGGCGTCGGTGCCCCACTGGCCCGAGGCGGTCTTCTTGCCGCCCGGCAGGTTCAGTTCGCCGAACAGTATCTCGCCGATCTGGCGCGGCGAGCCGATGTTGAAGGGGCGCCCGGCGATCTCATGGGCCTGGGCCTCCAGCTCGGCCATACGTAGGCCGAACTCGCTGGACAGCCGCTTCAGCCGGTCGGGATCGATGCGAACCCCGTTCAGCTCCATGTCCGCCAGCACCGTCGGCATGCCGCGCTCCAGCGTCTCATAGACGGTGGACAGGCCTTCACGCGCCAGACGGGGTTTCAGAATACGCCACAGCCGCAGCGTCACATCCGCATCCTCGGCGGCATATTCCGAGGCGGGTTTCAGCGCGACGTGCTTGAAGGATTTCTGGCTCTTGCCAGTACCCGCCACGCTCTTAAACGGGATCGGCTCGTGGCCCAGGTGCAGGCGCGCCAGCTCGTCCATGCCGTGCCCGTGCAGTCCGCCCTCCAGCACATAGGAGATCAGCATCGTGTCGTCATAGGGCGCGACGCGGATGTCCCGACGCGCCATGACGGCGATGTCGTATTTGGCGTTCTGAAGCACTTTCAGGACCGACGGGTCTTCCAGCAGCGTCTTCAGCTTGGCCAGGGTCGTAGGCTTGTCCAGCTGATGGATCGGCTCGGGCGCCTCGCCCGTTTCGCCAAATAGTCCGCCCTCGCCGGACTGCGGCTCGTGCTCGTGCGTCAGGGGGATGTAGCAGGCCTCGTTCGGCCCCACCGCCAACGACACGCCGCACAGACCCGCGTGGGTCGCCGACAGCGTATCGGTCTCGGTGTCGAAGCCGACGACGCCGACCTCGGTCGCGCGCGCGATCCAGCGATCCAGCGCCTCTTCAGTCTGAACGCATTCGTAGGCTGCGTGATCGAAGGTCTGGACCTCGGCGGGGCCTTCGACGACCTGGCCGTAGCGAGGGGTCGCGACCGGCGCGTTCAGGTTCGGCGCGCGCTTGGGCGCAAAGGCGGAAACGTCGCTGGGCCCGGCCTTGCCGTCGCCCACGCGGCGCTGCAGCGAGCGGAACTCCATCGTCTCCAAAAAGGCCGACAGGATCGCAGGATCGGGATCGCGCACGGCGAAATCGTCGATCGCCTCGGGCGCCGGCGCATCGCAGGTCAGGCGCACCAGCTCACGCGACAGCCGGATCTGGTCGGCGAAGTCGATCAGAGTCTGACGGCGCTTGGGCTGTTTGATCTCACCGGCATTGGCCAGCAGGGTGTCCAGATCGCCGTATTCGTCCAGCAGCTGCGCCGCCGTCTTCGGTCCGATGCCTGGCGCGCCGGGGACGTTGTCCACGCTGTCGCCGATCAGGGCCTGCAGATCGACCATCTTCTCAGGCGCAACCCCGAACTTTTCGAAGACCTCAGGCTCGGCCAGACGCCGGTCCTTCATTGGATCCCACATCACGACGCCGCCGCCGATCAGCTGCATCAAATCCTTGTCCGACGAGACGATCACCGCCTCCCCGCCCGCATCGCGCGCCTTGCAGGCGTAGGTCGCGATCAGGTCGTCGGCCTCGTAGCCGGGCAGTTCGACGCAATGGACGCCGAACGCCGCCGTCGCTTCGCGCACCAGCGGAAACTGCGGGACCAGATCCTCGGGCGGCGGCGGACGATGGGCCTTGTACTGATCGTACAGGGTGTTTCGGAACGTCTTTTCCGAATGGTCGAAGATGGCCACCAGATGGGTGGGGCCATCGGCGCCCTTCATGTCCTTCAGCAGCTTCCACAACATGTTGCAGTAGCCCTGGACCGCGCCGACCGGCAGGCCGTCGGACTTTCTCGTTAATGGCGGCAGGGCGTGATAGGCGCGAAAGATGTAGGCCGAGGCGTCGATCATCCACAGACGCAGCGCAGGGCCGTCCTGCGTCATCTGGCGTTCGGTCTCTGGATTTTCGGGCGCAGTCGTCTCGGTCATGGCCGGAACATAGGGCTCCAACGCCCCCGCGTCAGCGTCAGAATTCGGTCCAGCTCGATCCCGGATCGCGTTGACCCGGCTGGGCCTGCTGCTGGCCCCAGGACACGACCATGAAAGCCTTGTGGCTGCGGATACGATAGGTGCCGATCATCGGCACCACCGCGCCCAGCGGCGCACCGGTCTTGGCTTCGTAGAGGAAGCCGGAAAACTCGGCGACCCCGACCCGGTCCCGGTGGCTGTAGACCGATAGTTCCGGCAGGGAGACGACGTTGAAGGTCTCGTTGATCGGGATCCGCATCTCGGGGATGCCGAAGACGCGCCGCATCTGCTCCAGCGACAGGGCGCCGGCGCGGATCTCGAACACGGCGTTCGCCTCGTCCTTGTTGCGGGCCAGGCTGAAACCGGCGTCCGAGATCGCGCCGCGTATCGCGCTGACGGCGTAGCGGGTGCCCTCGCCCTGGAAATAGGCGTCGTCGATGAAGACCGAAGCGCCCGTCGGCAGCGGCAGGACCAGCCCCTCGACCGCCCGGTCCGAGGCGCGCGCCAAGAGCAGCTGCTCCGTCGCCGTGCGGCCGGTGTTGCTTTCGGTGGTCGAGGCGCAGGCCGACAGCACGACCGCCGCAACCGTCAGCAGAGCCGCCGTCCGGGCCGTCATCACCAGGCGCCGACGTTCGGCATGGAGGCCCAGGGCTCGGCCGGCGCCAGCGGCGCGCCTTCCTGAAGCAGTTCGATGGAGATGCCGTCGGGCGAGCGGACGAAGGCCATGTTGCCGTCGCGCGGCGGACGGTTGATCGTCACCCCGCCGTCCATCAGCGTCTGGCAGGCGGCGTAGATGTCATCGACCTTATAGGCCAGGTGACCGAAGTTGCGGCCGCCCTGATACTCTTCCGGATCCCAGTTGAAGGTCAGCTCGACCTCGGGGCAGCGTTCCGCCGCCGACTGTTCCAGATTCTTGGGCGCTACGAGAAACACGAGCGTGAACCGGCCCGCCTCGTTCTCGGTGCGGCGCACCTCCTGCAGACCCAGAAGGTCGCAATAGAAGTGCAGCGAGGCGTCGATGTCCTTTACCCGGACCATGGTGTGCAGATAGCGCAAGGCTCGTCTCCGTCCGAACAGCGTGTCAGCCGTCTATAGACCCAACCGCCGCAACACCGCGACTGAACTGAGGTTACGGTCTCAGTGGGCCTCGGGTGCGCGGGCGGCGGGGCTCAGATATTCGTTCTCGTCGTGGGCCTGGGCCGACAGGACGAAACGCCGGTCGCAATAGCCGCACTCGATGAAGTCGTCCTCGCCCATGTCCATATAGACCAGCGGATGGCCCAGGGCCCCGCCGCCGCCGTCGCAGGCCACGCGTTTGGTCGAGACGACGATCTCTTCGGGCGGCGGGATGATGGCGTCGGAATGGCGGGGAGGCATGGTCCGGTCCGGGTCTGAAAGGCTTGCGCGCTTCCTAGGCGGCGCAGGCCGGAAGGTCAAACCTCAGCGGTCCGGCGACCCAGCAGCCGGTTCAGCATCGCCTTGCGCTTCTTAAACAGGGTCAGGCCCAGACAGGCCGCGCCGACCCACAGACCGATCTCGCCGATCAGCAACAGGGCGGCGCCGGCGATGGCGGCATGCGTCATTTCTATCTGATCGGTCTTGCCCGCCAGCAGCGCCAGTCCTCCACCGACATATCCGATGGCGCAGACAGCCATGGCGACGAAGCCGATCAGGCGGGTGCGGGTCAGGGGCGTCCTGGCTTTTTTAATGGGGGTCACGGCGTTCTCCATCAAGTTCGGTTGTCTTTATGACAAGCAAGCTAGACATGTTGATTGATGACGTCAAGCATCATTGACACATGGACAGGTCTGCTTGTCGGATGGCGTCGGCGAGACAGGTTGGCGATTGCGGTCACTCGCCCTACCTATGCCGCTCGCCGTCCCGTCCGAGTGAATAGCCGACCATGTCAGAGACCCCCGCCCTGCCCGACAACGCCATCGCGGTGCGGGGACTGAAGAAGACCTATGCCGGGTCCAAGAAGGCCGCTCCCAAGACGGCCCTGCGTGGCGTCGATCTGGTCATTCCGCGCGGCTCCGTCTTCGGCCTGCTTGGCCCGAACGGGGCGGGCAAGTCGACACTGATCAACATCCTGGCCGGCGTGGTGAAGAAGTCCGAGGGCTCGGTGACCATCTGGGGCCGCGACATCGACAAGGAGCCGCGCGACGCCGCCGCCGCCCTGGGCGTCGTGCCGCAGGAGATCGTCGCCGACGTCTTCTTCACCCCGCGCGAATCGCTGGAGGTGCAAGCGGGCTTTTACGGCGTGCCTAAGGACGAGCGCCGGTCCGACGAACTGCTTGCCGCGCTCGGCCTGTCGGACAAGGCCAACGCCTATGTCCGTGCCCTGTCCGGCGGTATGAAGCGCCGGCTGATGGTGGCCAAGGCCTTGGTCCACAATCCGCCCATCCTGATCCTGGACGAGCCGACGGCCGGCGTGGACGTCGAACTGCGTCGCCAGCTGTGGGCCTACGTCCGCCGCATCAACGAGGAGGGGGTGACCATCGTCCTGACCACCCACTATCTCGAAGAAGCGCAGGAGCTTTGCGACACCATCGCCATCGTCAACCGGGGCGAGGTGGTGGCCTGCGAGCCCACGCCGCAGCTTCTGCGCCGTCTGGACAGCCGCAATGTCGTTGTGACCCCTGAAACGCCCCAGGCGACGCCGCCGGTGCTGGCCGGTTTCGAGGTTACGCCTCGTCCGGGCGGCGCCTTCGCGGTCGCCTATAAAAAGGGGCAGTCTTCGGTCGAGCTGGTCATCAACGCCGTGCGCGCCGCCGGCGTCACCATCGCCGACATCACCACCGAAGATCCGGATTTGGAGGACGTCTTCCTAGCCCTGACCTACGGCGACACGTCGCGGGTCGATCCGACCAGGGACTAATCGACCTCGGCTAGGAATTCGAAGATCGCGGCCTTGGCCTCGGCCTCGTCCAACATGGGCGCGTGGCCGATGCCGGGAACCTCGACATAGGCCATGGTCGGGGCCGCCTTCTTCATCCGCGCGGCGATGTCGGCGCTCAGCAGATCCGAGGCAGCGCCCCGCACCAGCAGCGTCGGCTTCTTCTTCGCGAGGCGTCGGAACATGGGCCACAGGTTCGGGACCAGCGCCTTGGCGCCCGCCGCTCGGATCGGCACGGCGATGTCCGGATCGTAGTCCAGCGCGATCTCGCCGTCGGGCTGCTGGCGGAAAATGCGCCGGGCGAAGGCGTCCCAGTCCGCATCCGTATAGTGCGGGAACGCCACCGCATTGATCCGCTTCGCATAGGCCGCCGCATCGGCCCAGGAGCCGATCTCGACCGGCTGGCCGCTGTAGGCGGCGATGCGCGCCAGACCTTCCGGCGCCACCTCCGGCCCGATGTCGTTCAGGATCGCGGCGACCACCGCCTTGGACCGCATCGCCGTCAGCGCCATGGTGATCAGCCCGCCCATCGAGGTGCCGACGAAGACCGCTTTATCGATCCCGGCCTGCTCCATCAGGGCCAGCACGTCGCGCGCATAGACGTCGGGCATATAGGTCATGGCGTCGGGCGCACGGTCCGACAGGCCACGTCCACGCACATCCACGGCCAGCACCCGACGCCCGCTCTGAGCCAAAAGCGGCGCGATGGCTTCGAAATCGGCGCTGTTGCGGGTCAGGCCATGGATGGCGATCACCGGCGGCCGCGCGACGCCGGGACCGGGCGCATAATCACGCGCAAAGAGCGTGAGCCCATCCGGCGAGGTCCAGCGGCGTTCAACGAATGGATAGGGCGCGCTCATTGGCGATGTCCTCCGATTTTGGATCAGAGTAATTCACCAGCCGAGGAAATGCGACGCCCGGTCTTAAAGACCCACCACATCGCGCACGAAAGAGTCCAGATCGCCGCCTTCGAAGAGATAGCCCGCCACCCCGGCCCGCTCTCCGGCCTGCAGATCGCGCGTCTGATCGCCTATGATGAAGGACTGAGCCGGGTCCAGATGGTGCTGGGCGATAGCGCGCAGCAACATGCCCGGATTGGGCTTGCGATCAGGGTGATCAGGATGGCGATAGCGCGCCTCGATCGCCTCGGGATGGAAGGGCGCGGAATAGACGGCGTCGATGATCGCCCCCTCTTCGGCCAATCGCGCGACCAGCAGATCGTTGAAGGCGTTCATCGTCTCTTCGCTGAACAGGCCTCGCGCCACGCCCGACTGGTTCGTCACGATCACGGTGCGATAGCCGGCCTTGTTCATCCGCCGCACCGCCGCCGCCGCGCCGGGGATCAGCTTCAAATCCTCGGGCCGATGCGGATAACCGCTGTCCTCGATCAGCACCCCGTCCCGATCCAGAAAGGCGGCGGGCCGGCCGGTCATGCGTCGCTCCGAAGCAATTCCGAAAAGGCGGTCATCAGGTGATAGAGGCTGGACGCCGGCGCCGCTTCATCGTGCGAGCGGCAGTCGGCGTCGTAGCTGTCCACCCATAGGCCCGGCACGGCGGTCGCCAGATGCGTGTCGAACACGGCGGCGATCAGTGCCGAAACGCCGGTGTCGCCAAAACTCAACCCTGTGCGAATGGCCTCGGTCTGGGACCACAGACGCCGCCCGCCATCCAGCACCTCTCCCGCCGGGCCGATCTCACGGATGGCGAACCCGTCGCGATAACCGCGTGCTGTCGCTCGGCGATGCAGCGCCGTGGCCAGATCTGAATCGTCCCCACTCTGTTGTAACAGCCAGGCCCATTCTTCGAGGTGGCCCGGCTCGATCACATAACCTGTCGCTGGATCGGCGGACCAATCCTCGGTGAAATATTCGCGGATCGCGCCGTCGATCAGGAAGCGGTGTTTGCACAGGTCCAGCGACACCCGCGCCGCCGCTTCGAACGCTGGGTCGGGCGCAATCGCCTGCCAGGCCAGCATGGCCTCCAGCATATGCATGTGGGGATTTTGACGCCGCGGCAGGCGTGGCGGCAGCGCCTCTTCCCATCCCCCATGCGAAGACGCCATCAACCGATCGATCGCAGCCAGCGTCTCCACCGCCAGAGGCCGCGCTCGCGCATCACCCAGGACGCGGTGCGCCGCCGCGAGCGCGAACAGAACGAAGGCCAAATCATAGAGATCAGGCGTCTCATCGACCACAACGCCGTCGTCATCGGTTGCCGAGACCCAAAGGCCGTCGTAACGTCGGCGACTGGATATCAGTTGATCCAGCCCGGCCTGGGCCACCGCACGGCCCTGCGCCCATCCCAAGGCGGCCGCTTCGCAAAACACATAGACCTGACGCGCCTGAACCCGCGTGCGACGACGAAGACCGGTCACCGGCCGGCCATCGAAATCCAGCTGCTCGAAGAAGCGCCCCTGCGCATCCACGCCCCGCTCAGCCCACAGCGGCAGGGCATGGTCGAACAGCCAGTTCGAAACCCTGGTCCGGGCGGCGGAAAGCTTCGTCATGGCGCTGGCTTAGGACGCAAGCCGACGGGCGCCAAGACCTGTGTGCGGTAGCAAAGGGCAACGCGATGTGACGCCGCGCGATTTGGCCCGCGCGCCCGATCTTGCTAGGACGACCCGACATTCGCGGCCCGCCTGTCCGGCCGCCGCCCCCGATTCCCCCGTGGAGAGCGTCCCCCATGATCCCCTTCATCGACCTTCAGGCCCAGCGCCAGCGCCTCGGCGGCAAGATCGAGGCCGCCGTTCAGGAAGCCGTTGTCGGCGGCGCCTGGGTCATGGGTCCGCAGGTCCGCCAGTTCGAGGCCGACCTCGCCGCCTTCGGTCAGGCCAAACACGCCTTGGGCTGCGGCAACGGCACCGACGCCCTGATCCTGCCGTTGATCGCCTGGGGCGTTCGCACCGGCGACGCCGTCTTCTGCCCCAGCTTCACCTTCACGGCCACGGCCGAGGTCGTGCCGTGGCTGGGCGCCTCGCCCGTGTTCGTGGACGTCGACGCCCACACCTACAATATGGACCCGGCCAAGCTTGAGGCGGCCATCGAAGCGGTCAAGGCCGAAGGTCGCCTGACGCCCAAGGTGGTCATCGCCGTCGATCTGTTTGGTCAGCCGGCCGACTATCCCGCCATCCGCGCTATCTGCGACCGCCACGGGCTCAAGCTGATCTCGGATTCGGCGCAGGGCTTCGGATGCACCCTGAACGGCGACCATCCGCTGAAGTGGGCCGATGTCACCACGACCAGCTTCTTCCCGGCCAAGCCTTTGGGCTGCTACGGCGACGGCGGGGCGGTGCTGACAGACGACGACGATCTGGCTCAGGAAATGGATTCCCTTCGCGTGCACGGCAAGGTCGTCGCCAAGGACCTGGAGGCCGGCGCCGCCGCCTTCGCCCACGACCCCAAATATCTGGCCATGCGCATCGGCATGAACAGCCGGCTGGACACCATCCAGGCCGCCATCCTGATCGAGAAGCTGAAGGTCTTCGGTCAGGAGATCGAGTGGCGCAACCGGATCGCCGCCCGCTACAACGAACGCCTCGCACCCCATGTCTCGGCCGTGCCCCACGTCATCGACGGCGGCGTTTCCATCTGGGCGCAATACACGATCGAGCATGAGGATCGCGACGGGCTGGCCGCGCACCTGAAGGATCGCGGCGTGCCCACCGCCGTCTATTATCCGGTGCCGATGCACATGCAGCCGGCCTATCAGCGCTTCCCGCAGGGCGCGGGTGGCCTGCCGGTTACCGAACGGCTGAGGAACCGGGTCCTCAGCCTGCCGATGCACGCCGATCTGGACGAGGCGACCCAGGACAAGGTCGTCGCCGCCGTCGCCAGCTACAAGGGCTAAGCCGATGCCGAACACCCCCGCCCTCAAGATCGGCGTCGCCGGCGTCGGCGTCATGGGCCGCAACCATGCGCGCGTCGCCTCCGAGATGCGCGAGTTCGACCTGACCACCGTCTTCGATCCCGATGCGGTGACGGCCGAGGGAGTCGCCGCCGCCTATGGCGCATCGCCCGTCACGACGGCCCAGGCCTTCGTGGACGCCGGTCTGGACGCCGCCATCGTCGCCACGCCCAACCGGTTCCACGCCGAGATTGGCGTCGCCCTCCTGGAAAAGGGCGTCCACGTCCTTGTCGAAAAGCCGATCGCCGCCAGCGTCGCCGACGCCCAACGCATGATCGATGCGGCCAAGGCCAATGACCGGGTCCTGATGGTCGGTCAGGTCGAGCGCTTCAATCCTGCGGTCGAAACCGTGAAGCGCGCCGTGACTGACGACGACATCATCTCGATCCAGATCACCCGGGTTGGTCCCTTCCCGCCCCGCATGGGCGAGGTCGGCGTGGTCATCGATCTGGCCGTGCACGACATCGACATCATCCGCCACCTGACGGGCTCCGAGATCGTCGAGGTGCAGCCGCAACTGGCCCGCACCCGCGCCGACCGCGAGGACACGGCCCTGCTCCAGTTCCGTCTGGACAGCGGTGTGATCGCCCATATCACCACCAACTGGGTCACCCCCTACAAGACCCGCACGCTGCAGGTCGCGACCAAGACCAAATTCATCGTCGCCGATCTGATCACGCGCCAGGTCACCGAGTATTTCGGCCAGCAGCCGGACGGCTCCTATTCGACCCGGATGCTGAACAACTGGCCGGCCGAACCGCTTAAGAAGGAGCTGGAGGCCTTCGCCCGGGCCATCACGACCGGCGAAACGCCAGCCGTCACCGGTGAAGACGGCCTGCGCAATCTCGAGGTCGCGCTGCGCTGCCTCGGCGAGCACTGATCGGATCAGGCCCCGTTCTCGCCGCAAAACCTGAGGAAGAGAAACGTATGCGCCGTATCACCGCCACCGCTCTCGCCCTGATCGTCGTCGGTTCGGCGGCGGCGCCCGCCCACGCGGACGCCCGCTACCTGGCCTATAATGCATCGGACCGGATCACCCAGGCGCTGACCAAGGGCGTCACCTTGCAGGTGCGGCGCGGTCTGTTCGGGGCGGTGCAGGTCGAGCGTCTGTTCTCCACCACCGCGCGCGGGACAGCAGGCTTCACGCGCGGCGGGCCGGACGCCGCGCGACGCGTCCTGCCCCAGGGCGCCGAGGAAAACGACATCTATGCCATCGATCAGGACGGCGACGGCCGCGGCCTGTCGCGCGCCCTGTGTCCCGGCGCCGACGAGGTCTGGCTGATCATGGGTCGCGTGCGTGCGCCTCGTCCCCTGACCATGCAGGCCGTGGGTCGGTGGTCGGACGGCGCCTATCGGCACTGCGTGACGCTCAGCTACGACTGGCGCGGCGAATGGGCGACAGCCCCGCAGGCGCAAACGCCACGAGACTGATCCGCGTCCAGACTGTTTCATAATGAGCACGCACAAGCGGACAATTGTGACGATTTGACTTTTATATTCGTCAGTGACACTTTGAGCACACGAGCGGCGGCGGCCGTTCTACCGCCCTGGAATATCCCCCTCCCCGGCGGCGAGAGAGACGAACCTCCCAGAGCCCGGCCCGTCGCGGTCGGGCTTTTTTTACGCCGCGCGCCTGCTAGACGGGGGCATGACCCTTCGCCTCGCCACCTGGAACATCAACTCCGTCCGCCTGCGCATCGACCAGGTCGCCCGCTTCGTCGCCGAACGCGCGCCCGATGTCCTGATGCTGCAGGAGATCAAATGCACCACGGACCAGTTCCCACGCGGCGCCTTCGAGGACATGGGCATGCCCCACCTTCGCGTGGCGGGCCAGAAGGGCTGGCACGGCGTCGCCATCGCCAGCCGCCTGCCGCTTGAGGACAGCGACACCTTCCAGGTTTGCAAACTGGGTCATGCGCGCTGCGTCTCGGCCCGCGTGTCCGGCATCGACGTGCAGAACTTCTATATCCCGGCCGGCGGCGACGTTCCGGACCGGGCGCTGAACCCCAAGTTCGACCACAAGATGGACTTCTATGAACAGCTGACCGCGATCGTGGCCAAGCAGGACAAGTCTCGCCCCCTGGTCATGGCCGGCGACTTCAACATTGCACCGGGAGAGGGCGATGTTTGGAACCACCGCTACATGTCCAAGATCGTCAGCCATACGCCGATTGAGGTCGAGACACTGAACCGGCTCCAGGAGACGGGCGGTTTCGCCGATGTGCTGCGCGACCGTTTTCCCGAGCCTCAGAAACTGGCCAGCTGGTGGAGCTATCGCGCCGCCGACTTCCGCAAATCGAATCGCGGTCTGCGCCTGGACCACATCTGGACCTCGCCCGGCCTGACCCCCGCCGTGGTCAAGGACACCGCCCGCATCCACGACGACGTCCGCGAATGGGATCGTCCCAGCGACCACGCGCCGGTCACGGTTGATCTGGACGTCTGATCCTCAATAGACGGCGACCGGCTTGACCGACGCCGGCGCCTTTCGACCCCGGCCGACTTTTCTGGCGGCGCGCCCGAGCCGAACCACCGCCTCGTCCAGCTGGTCTTCCGGCAGGGTGTAGGGCAGGCGCAGGCGGCGTTCGAAGGCGCCGTCGACGCCGAATCGCGGACCGGCGGCGAGGCGCAGGCCTTCGGCCTCGGCCGCGATCGTGAGGGCGGAACTGATCGGCGTGGGCAGGCGCGCCCACAGCGACAGCCCGCCGGCCGGGCGGGGACAGACCCAGTCAGGCAGTTTTTCAGCGAGCCGCGTCCGCAGATGATCCCGCCGGGCGCGCAGGAGAGGCCGGCGCGCCGCCAGGGCCTTGCCGCCGTCGTTCAACAGTTCGACCGCCGCCAGCTGCTCCAGGATCGGAACACCCAGATCGAAGCTGGCGCGACTTTGGGCCAGGCGCTGGATCACCGCCCGGTCAGCGCGGATCCAGCCGATCCGCAAACCGCCCCAGACGCTTTTGGACATCGATCCCAGTCTGACCATCCGCGGCGCATCGACGGCCGAGGCGCTGAGCGCCGGCGGTCCGCTCAAGGTCAGTTCGACCAAGGTCTCGTCCAGCACCAGCAAGGTTTCAGACCCCTTCAGCCCCGCCAGCAGCCGCGCCCGATCCGACGCCCGCATCATGCGCCCGGTCGGATTGTTGTGATCCAGCACCAGATAGGCCATGGCCGCGCCGCTGCTGCGACAGGCCGAGACGAGCCCCTCGACGTCCCAGCCCTCCTCGCCTTCGCCGTCGGGCAAGGCCACCGGCACGGCGCGACCGCCCGCCGCCAGGATGGCGTCGATCGCCTGCGGATAGGTGGGATGGTCGAACACCACCGGGGCGCCGGGCCGCGTCGTCAGGCGCAGCAGATGAACCAGAGCATTGTGGGCGCCGTGGGTGATCAGAATCTGCCCCGACGAGGTCGCCAGGCCGCGCCGCCGGTATCCCGCAGCCACCGCTTCGCGCAGTTCCTCCAGCCCCGCCGTCTCATAACCGTGTCCGGGCAGGTTCGCCGGCAACCGCTCCAGCGCCCGCACATAGGCCGCATGCACATTGGGATCGGCCGGCAACACGGCGGCGGTCAGGTCGATCAGACCGGTCTTGTCCGTTTGCGTCGCCTCATGACGCGGCGAAGGTCCGGTCGGCAGGCTGGTGCGCGCGGCGGCGCCCTGCCCGCCGGTCAGGAATCCGTCATCCCGCAAGCGTCCGTAGGCGGCCGAGACGGTCGTTCGGCTCAGGCCCAGCGCCTGGGCCAGTTCCCGTTCGCCGGGCAAACGCGCCGCCAAGGGCAGTCGGCCATCCAGAATCAGCAGTCGTATCGCGCCTGAGAGCTGCCGATAGGCTGCGCCTGCGCCCGGCGACCGCCAGGCGCCGAGGTGGCGTGTCAGAGAAACAAGACCGATCGACCGCGACGACATGGGGCCAGAATGGCATAACTGGCCCTGTTTTCGATAGCCAGTTTGGCGCATCAGATCGATCTATGACCCGTCGCCTGATCCAGCTCTTCGCCGGCCTTTTTCTCTACGGCCTGTCCATCGCCCTGATCGTCCGCGCCGATCTCGGTCTGGATCCATGGGACGTGCTGAACCAAGGGGTGTTCGAGCGGTTCGCGAAACCCGCCGGTATGAGCTTCGGTCTGGTGGTCAATCTGATCGGTATGGCCGTGCTTCTGCTATGGATCCCCCTACGCCAGAAGCCAGGGATCGGGACCGTCGCCAATGTGTTGGTCATCGGCACGGTCGCCAATTTCGGTTTGGACTGGATCCCGTCCGACCTAGGCCTACCGCTCCGGGCCGGCCTGCTCATCGCCGGCATCGTCCTGAACGGCGTGGCCAGCGGGGCCTATATCGGCGCAGGCCTCGGTCCCGGCCCCCGCGACGGCCTAATGACCGGCATCGTCGCGCGCACAGGCTGGCCGGTGAAATGGGTGCGGACGGCCATTGAACTGACCGTTATCGCCGTCGGCTGGCTCTTGGGTGGTTCGGTCGGAGTGGGCACGTTGCTTTACGCCCTGACCATCGGCCCACTGGTCCACGTCTTCCTGCCGCTGTTCGCAATTCGTCCGAAGGCGGCCGGTTGAACCCGTTAGGGCTGCAGCCGGTATCCGCCCGCGTCGGTCAGCAGCAGACGCGCATGGCCCGGTTCCGGTTCGATCTTCTGGCGCAGGCGATAGATATGGGTTTCCAGCGTATGCGTCGTGACCCCGGCGTTGTAGCCCCAGACCTCGGTCAGCAACTCTTCGCGCGACACCGGCTTGGCCCCGGCGCGATAGAGGTATTTCAGGATATTGGTTTCCTTCTCGGTCAACCGCACCTTCTTGCCCTTTGAGTCCATCAGCACCTTGGCGGCAGGCCGGAACTCGTAGGGGCCAATGGTGAAGACGGCGTCCTCAGATTGTTCATGGCTGCGCAGATGGGCGCGGATGCGCGCCAGCAGCACGGCGAACCGGAAGGGCTTGGTGACATAATCGTTGGCTCCGGCGTCCAGGCCCAGGATGGCGTCGGCGTCCGCCGATTGCGCCGTCAGCATGATGACCGGGGTCGAAACCCCGTCCTTGCGCAACAGGCGACAGGCCTCGCGGCCATCCATGTCGGGCAGATCGACGTCCAACAGGATCAGATCGGCGCGGATCTCGCGCCCCATCCGGACGCCATCGGTCGCGGTCGCGGCCTGCTGGGTCTTGAACTCCTCATGCAGGTTCAGCTGCTCGGCCAAGGCCTCGCGCAGGTCGTCGTCGTCGTCGATGATCAGAATGGTCTTGGGCGTAGGCATGGGACAGACAATGGCGAGGCTTGGCCCCCGCGCCAAGGCTTGGGGGTGCGAATATTCACATCGGGTTACGAGCTAGAGGGCGTTTCGGGTCGATTTCGTTCCCCGAACAAGGCCGTTCCGACCCTGACGTGCGTCGCGCCGCACCGGATGGCGGTCTCATAGTCGCCGCTCATACCCATCGACAGGACCGACAAACCGTTTCGTTCGGCCATGTCCCGCAACATCTGAAAATGCGGCTCTGCGTCCTGATCCGCCGGGGGAATGCACATCAGACCCTCTACCGTCAGCCGATACGTGTCGCGCGCCGCCGCAATCAGGGCGTCGGCGGCATCGGGCAGGACCCCGGCCTTCTGGTCCTCCGCGCCCGTGTTGACCTGGACCAGGACGCGCGGCGATCGGCCGCGCTTTTCGCCCGCCTTCGCCAGGGCGCGCGCCAGCTTTTCGCGGTCCAGGGTTTCCATCACGTCGAACAGAGCGACCGCATCCTCGGCCTTATTGGTCTGCAAGGGGCCGATCAGCCGCAGCTCCAAACCCTGTGCGCCCCCGCGACGATCAGCCCACCGTCCCTGCGCCTCCTGCACCCGGTTCTCGCCGAAGATCCGCTGACCCGTCGCCAAGATGGCGTCGATGGCCTCTGGGGCTTGCGTCTTGGAGACGGCGGTCAGGATCACGTCCGCTGGATCCCGACCGGCCGCATGGCAGGCGGCGTCGATGCGCGCC
Organism: Brevundimonas vesicularis NBRC 12165; assembly: GCF_001592205.1. Classification (GTDB taxonomy): domain Bacteria; phylum Pseudomonadota; class Alphaproteobacteria; order Caulobacterales; family Caulobacteraceae; genus Brevundimonas; species Brevundimonas vesicularis. Next base: position 20,896 of record NZ_BCWM01000011.1, read on the forward strand.
CGCACCTCGGCGACCCTTTCGGCGATGGACGGGGCGGAAAAAGCGGAGGAAGAAGAGGTCATGATCCTGCCGGCCGGTTACAGCGACGATGCGCGCGCGATCTGGAACGCCGCGACCGCTCTAAACCGCGCCGCCGTCGCTGTCAGCCCGGCCGCCGCAGCCTTGCCGCCGATGCTGTTCTTCACCGACCCGGATCGCACGCCCCGACCGTGGGAGACGGCGGCGCGCCTGCCCGCCGGCTCGGCGGTGATCTATCGCGCCTTCGGCGCCTCCGACGCCGTAGAAACGGGGCATCGGCTTCGGGAAGCGACGGCCGATCGGGGCGTGAAACTGTTGGTCGGGCTGGACCCTGATCTGGCCGAGGCGATCGACGCCGACGGGCTACACCTGCCCGAACGTGCGGTTGAGCAGGCCGCGCGCATTCGCTCGGACCGACCCGACTGGATTTTGACAGCGGCTTGGCACGGCCTATCCCAGCCGCCCGAAGACTTGAACGCCCTGATCCTGTCGCCGGTGTTTCCGGCGGGCGGCGCGTCCGCCGGCAAACCCGCCTGGGGCGTCGCTGCGTTCGAACGGCATGTGAAAGCCGCCGGCCTGCCGGTCTATGCGCTGGGCGGCGTCACGCCAGAAAACGCCGCAACGCTCGCATACACAGGCGCCTGCGGCCTGGCGGCGGTAAGTGCGATCCAGTCAGCGTTTCGCTGACCGATCGAAATCAGAACTTGAAGATGGTTTCCAGACGGACGCGGGGCTGGGCCCGGCCGTTGGTTTCGGGCGCGCGGGCCGGATCGGCTTCCGGCGTGCTGACGGCGGCGGCGGCGCCGACGCGCAGACGGTCGTTCAGGCGATAATAGGCGCCGGCCTCGACATCGCCCCAGTCGGTTTCGCGGCCCACGGGCTGGTTCAGGTTGAAATCCAGGCCCCAGCGGCCACGGTCGTTCAGGCGCAGGCCGCGACGCTGCGGCGCCGGCGCATTGCGCTGCGCCGCCTGGGCCTCCGAAAGGGAAACGGTGGACGTGCTTTGGGCGAGCGCCGACGTCGACGCGGCCATCGCCGTCGTCGCCATCATCACAGCCAGGAAACCACCGAACCGCATACCAAATCCTTCGAACCCCGCCATGAGGCGGCGTTTCAACCCTGAACCGACCTTATATGGTCGTGAGCCCCGCGATTAGACACCGGGTGTCTGCGCGGTCAACGCAATGAGCCGGCGCTAACAAGGTTCCCGCGCATTGTTGTCGGCGTATGTGTCTCAAGCGTCACGGCATTCGGGCGGATTCCGGCGAAATCTCACATGCCCTTCACAAAACACCGCGACGCGCGATGCGACGGGAACCGACTTCGCCTTGTCATCGCCCCTTTTCGCCGTGTTATAGAGCCTGGCAGTCGGCATTCCTCATGCCGTGCGCGCGTGCGGGCGAGGGCTCTCACGTCCCTGAGTTTACGGAGACTTCTCTTGATGAGCCTCAACAAGGCCTTGGTTCGGAACGTCGCGGTCGTGCTGGTCTCGGGCGTGGCCCTGGGCGCGTCCCTGTCGGCCTGCTCGAGCATTCCCTTCGTCGGCGGCAAGAAGTCTGCGCCCAAGACGAACGTGCAACAGGGCATCGGCGTCAACGCCTTCCTGTGGCGCGCCTCGCTCGACACCCTCAGCTTCATGCCGCTGCTGACCGCCGATCCGTGGGGCGGCGTCATCAACTATGACTGGTACATCAACCCCCAGACGCCGAACGAGCGCTTCAAGGCGACCGTCTTCATCCTGGACACCCGTCTGCGCGCCGACGCGCTGAACGTCACGGTGACCAAGGAAGTGAAGGGCGCCGATGGTCAGTGGACCGCCGCCCCGGTCGCCGCCCAGACCGAGGCCGATCTGGAAAACGCCATCCTGACCAAGGCGCGCCAGCTGAATCTGTCGAACGCCGGCTAAAGCCGGCGCTCGCTTTATTTCTAGGCGCTACCGCCCTTTGGGCTACTTGAGCGCCTACTGGTTTAGTTTCGTCAGACCTGCTGGGAACGCCGAAACGCATTACTTCTTGGGCGCTGTCGTCCTTCGGGCTAGTTGAGCCGGGAGGGCGTCAGCGCCCTTTCGACTTTCAGGACGACCGTGGCCCGTTACGAACCCAAGACCGCCGAACCCCGCCAGCAGGCCCGATGGGCCGAGGCTTCCGCCTTCGTCACGAAGGACACCGGCCGGCCGAAATACTATGTGCTGGAGATGTTCCCCTATCCGTCGGGCAACATTCACATGGGTCACGCCCGCAACTATGTGATGGGCGACGTGGTGGCGCGGTCCAAGCGCGCGCAAGGGTACGACGTTCTGCACCCGATGGGCTGGGACGCCTTCGGCATGCCGGCCGAGAACGCGGCCATGGAGCGCGGCATCCACCCGAAAGGCTGGACCTATTCCAACATCGCCAACATGCGCGAGCAGCTGAAGCTGCTGGGCCTGTCGCTGGACTGGTCGCGCGAGTTCGCCACCTGCGACCCGGAATACTATGGCAAGCAGCAGGCCTGGTTTCTGGAGCTGTATCGGCGCGGTCTGGTCTATCGCAAGGACGCGGTGGTAAACTGGGATCCGGTCGACAACACGGTCCTGGCCAACGAACAGGTGATCGACGGACGCGGCTGGCGCTCGGGCGCCCTGGTGGAGAAGCGCAAGCTGAACCAGTGGTTCCTTCGCATCACCGACTATGCCGACGACCTGATCGACGGCCTGAAGACCTTGGACCGCTGGCCCGAAAAGGTCCGGCTGATGCAAGAGAACTGGATCGGCAAGTCCAAGGGCGCGACCCTGTGGTGGGACATCGTCGAGGCGCCGGCCTTCCTGCCCGCCTCCCCCGAGGGCGAACCCAATCACGCCCGCGATCCGATCGAGGTCTACACCACCCGCCCCGATACCCTGTTCGGCGCCAGCTTCCTGGCCTTGGCGCCCGACCATCCCCTGACTAAGGCCATCGCCGAACATCGGCCGGACGTGGCGGACTTCATCAAGGCCTGTGCTCAGACCGGCACCAGCGAAGCCGAGATCGAAAAGGCCGAGAAGCTGGGCGTGGATCTGGGCGTTCGCGTCCGCCATCCCTTCGATCCGGACAAGACCCTGCCCGTCTGGGCCGCCAACTTCGTGCTGTCGACCTACGGTTCGGGCGCCATCTTCGGCTGCCCGGCCCACGACCAACGCGACCTGGACTTCGCCCGCAAATACGATCTGCCGGTGACGCCGGTGGTGAAACCCGACGACGCCGAGACGGTCGAGATCGGAACCGAGGCCTATGTCGGCCCCGGCCGCATCTTCAACTCCGACTTCCTGAACGGCATGGACGTCGAGGCCGCCAAGGCCGCCGCGATCGCCAAGGTCGAGACCGCCGGCCAGGGCCGCGCCGAGACCATCTATCGCCTTCGTGACTGGGGTGTTTCGCGCCAGCGGTATTGGGGTTGCCCGATCCCGATCATCCACTGCCCGTCCTGCGGCGTCGTCGAGGTGCCCGCCGATCAGTTGCCGGTCGTCCTGCCTGACGATGTGACCTTCGACGTGCCCGGCAACCCGTTGGCGCGTCACGCGACCTGGAAGCACGTCATGTGCCCGTCGTGCGGCGCCGACGCGACGCGCGAGACCGACACGCTCGACACCTTCGTCGACTCCAGCTGGTATTTCGCCCGCTTCACCGATCCGACGGCCGAGGCGCCGATCGACAAGGCCGCCGCCGACCGCTGGCTGGCCGTCGATCAATATATCGGCGGAGTCGAGCACGCGGTCCTGCACCTGCTGTACGCCCGCTTCATCACCCGCGCCCTGTCTGACGCCGGCATGTTGTCGGTGAAGGAGCCGTTCGCCGGCCTGTTCACCCAAGGCATGGTGGTCCACGAGACCTATCGCCGGGCCGACGGCGCCTGGGTCGAGCCGACCGACGTGGAGCTGAAGAACGACAACGGCGTCCGCTCGGCCCGCCAGCTTTCGACCGGCGAAATCCTGGTCATCGGCGACATCGAAAAGATGTCGAAGTCCAAGAAGAACGTCGTCGCGCCGGCCGAAATCCTGGAAAGCCACGGCGTGGACGCCGGTCGCCTGTTCGTCCTGTCCGACAGCCCGCCCGAGCGGGACGTGCAGTGGACCCCTGGCGGCGTGGAGGGCGCCAGCCGCTTCGTCCAGCGCACCTGGACCCTGTTCGACACCTATGACGCCGGTTTCGCGGGCGGAGACAAGGCCAACGCCGATCTGCTGCGCGAGACGCACAAAGCCATCAAGGCCGTGTCCGAAGGGGTCGAAGGCTTCCGCTTCAACTCGGCCATCGCCAAGCTTTACGCCTTCGTCGCGACCATTCGCGACAATGCCCAGGCCGGCGGCGACGCCAAGCGTCAGGCTCTTTCGGCGCTGGCTCGTCTGATCGCCCCCTTCACCCCGCATCTGGCCGAAGAAGCCTGGACGCGCCTGGGTGAGGACGGGATGGTTCTGGACGCGCCGTGGCCCGTGTGGGACGCTGCGCTCGCGGCCGACGACGAGGTGGTCCTGCCCATCCAGATCAACGGCAAGCGTCGCGCGGAAATCCGCGTGCCGCGCGGCATGGAGCCGTCCGAGGTCGAAGCCCTGGTCCTGGCCGACGAAACGGTCAAGGCGCGGCTGGAGGGTCTGAGCGTGAAGAAGATCGTCGTGGTCAAGGACCGCATCGTCAATCTGGTGGCTGGCTGATGCGTATTGCGGCGACTTGCGCGGTTCTCGCGTCTCTGGCGGTTTCCGCCTGCGGCTTCACGCCCATGTACGCCGAGCCGGCCGTGGGGTCATCTCTGCGCCGGATCGCCGTCACGACCCAGGATGACCGCCTGGGCTATCGCCTGCGCGAGCAGCTGGAAGACGTCCTCGCCTGGGATCGCGGCGCGACGCCGTTGTATCGCCTGACGACCGAGGTCCAGCAGAACCGCCGCTCGCTGGGTCGCCGCATCGACGACACCGCCACCCGCTATGAACTCACGGTCAAGGCGACCTGGACCCTCACCCCCGCCGCCGGGGGAACGCCCGTCAGCGGCACGGAAACGGTCACCACGACCTACGCCACCGCCGACCAGCCCTATGCCGCCATCGCCGCCCAGCAGGACGGAGAGGAGCGCGCCGCAGCCGAACTGGCTCGCCTGATCCGACTGGATCTGATGCAGGCGCTGTCGAACCCGTGATCCTGGCCAAACGCCCCGAGATCGATCGCTTCCTGAAGGCGCCCGATCCGGCGATCCGGGCGGCGGTGATCCACGGCAAGGACCGGTCAGGCGTCGCTGAGCGGGCCGAGGTGCTGTGCAAGACGGTCACGCCGGACCTGAACGACCCCTTCAATGTCACCGTCCTGACCGACAGCGACATCGATGGCGATGAAACGAAGCTGGAAGAAGCGCTGACGGCCATGTCCCTGATGGGCGGCCGTCGTCTGGTGCGCATCCGTCTGTCGACGCTTAAGCCCGGCGTGGACAAGGCTGTCGCCGCCGCGCTGAAGATTCACGCCGACGGCGGCTACAATCCCGACGCCATGATGGTGGTCGAGGCCGACCAGCTGGGCCGCGAATCCGCGCTCAGAAAGGCGGCCGAGAAGGAGAACGGCGCGGTCGGCATCGTCTGCTACGAGGACGAGACCGGCGATGTCGCCCGCATGGTCCGTGAGGCCCTGGCCGCCGACAAGGTGGGCCTGACCTCCGACGCCCTGGACCGTTTCGTCGCGCGCCTGCCGCGCGAGCGGGGTTTGATGCGGCAAGAGATCGAGCGCCTGGCCCTCTTCATCGGCCCTGGCTCCGGCAAGACGCTGGATATGGATGCGCTGGAGCATCATCTCGGCGTTGAACCGGACGCCTCCCTGTCGGATGCGGCGCTTCAGGCTTTCGGCGCGCGTCCCGGCCCGGCGCAGGCGGGGCTCAGGCGCGCCTTCGCCGAGGGCGAATCGTCGGTGCTCGCCGTTCGCTCCACCGCGATCCATCTCGGAAAGCTACGTCGGATCAATATCTTGCAAGCCAGCGGCGCGAACGCCAAGGAGGCCGCCAAGGCCGCTGGCGTCTTCTGGAAACAGGAGGCGGAAATGCTGCGTCAGGCGCGATCCTGGCGGCTGGAAGCCCTGGACGAGGTTTTGGACAGCATCAACACGGCCGATGTCGCCACCAAGACGACCGGAATGCCGGACCAACTGATCGCCGAACGCCTGCTGCTGGAAATCGCAGGTCGCGCCAGACGCTTGGGGCTGTAGCCCTAGCCGCGCTTTGACGCCTTGCGGAAGGCGGGCTGGGCCATGGCGACATTGCGCGCCGACACAGCCTTCTCTTCGGCCTTGGCGCCCGGTTGGGCGTTGAACCCATGACCCGCCTTGGCCTTCTTGGCGGCGAGCGCCTGTTTCAGCTTGTCGGCGGCTGTGGGTGTCGTGTCTTCAGTCATATCGACACCCTAGCACAGTCTAGCGCTCAGCCGCGCATCAAACGGCGGCACAGGTCGTCGAGCTGCTCCAGCGAGCCGTAGCCGATCGTCAGTTCGCCCTTTCCGCCCTTGTCCGACAACTGCACTTTCAGGCCCAGCGCATCGGCCAGATCCTGCTGCAGGGCGGCGACATCGGCCGCCCCTTCCCCGCCGACGGCCGCCGACGCCGACTTGGTCTTCGTCGGCTTCGGCCCCTCGACCGCACGGCGCGCCAGGGCCTCTGTCTCACGGACGCTGAGACCATCCACGAAGGCGATGTCCGCCAACTGGCCCGGATCGGGCGTATTGATGAGGGCCCGGGCGTGACCCGCGGACAGCTTGCCTTCGCGCACGTAGAACAGCACCCGCTCGGGCAGTTGCAGCAGGCGCATGGTGTTGGCCACGTGGCTGCGGCTCTTGCCGACCACGCCAGCCACCGCATCCTGCGTCCGCCCGAAGCGCTCCATCAGAACGCGGTACGCCTCAGCCTCTTCCAGAGGATTTAAGTCCGCGCGTTGGACATTCTCGACGATCGCGACCTCAAACACCTCGACGTCGTCCATCTCGTGGACAACGATCGGCACCTCGGTCAGGCGCGCCGCCTGTGACGCGCGCCAGCGGCGCTCGCCGGCGATAATCTGCCAGACGCCGTCCTCGCCCGGTTGGGTCCGCACCAGGATCGGCTGCAACACCCCCTTGTCGCGGATAGAGGCGGTCAGTTCCTCCAGATCCTCCTGGCGAAAGGTCTTGCGCGGCTGGTCCGGATTGGGCTTCAGGCTTTCGATCGGCACGCGTTGCACGCCGGCGGGCACAGGCGCGTCAGATGCGACCGGCGCCTCGGCGTCCTGCCCCATCAACGCCGACAGGCCGCGGCCCAGACCTCTTTGTCGTTCAGCCAAGATACTGTTCCGTTCTATTAAAACTCAGGCGGCCAGCTTCAGGCGCTGGCGTTCGCGCTTCACCACTTCCTTGGCCAGCCGTAGATAGGCCTGGCTGCCGGCGCACTTCAGGTCATAGATCAGCGCCGGCTTGCCGAACGACGGCGCCTCGGCGACGCGGACGTTACGCGGGATCACGCTCTCATAGACCTTATCGCCGAAGTGAGCGCGCACGTCGTTGGCCACCTGGCCCGACAGGGCGCTGCGACGATCGAACATTGTCAGGACCAGGCCCTGGATTTCCAGCGATGGGTTGAGGCTGTGCTTGACCATATCGATGGTACGCATCAGCTGGCTCAGGCCTTCCAGGGCGAAGAACTCGCATTGCAACGGCACCAGCACCGCGTCCGCCGCCGCCATCGCATTCAGCGTCAACAGGTTCAGCGACGGCGGGCAGTCGATCAGCACATAGTCATACGCGGTAGGGCCGTCGTCGTGCGCGCGAAGAGCATCACGCAGCCGATAGGACCGGCGATCCGCTTGGCTCAGTTCGATCTCAACGCCCGACATGTCCGCGTCGGCCGGGACGATCCACAAACCCGGCACAGTCGTCTGCACCGAGGCATCCGCGATCGAGCGCTGGTCAACGACGACATCATAAATGGTCACCCGCCGTGTTTCACGTGGAACACCCAGACCCGTTGAGGCATTGCCCTGAGGGTCCATATCCACGATCAGCACGCGCTCCCCGATAGCGGCCAGGGCGGTGCCGAGGTTGATCGCTGTCGTCGTCTTGCCAACCCCGCCCTTCTGGTTGGACACGGCGAGGACGCGGGCGGGCTTTCTAGCGCGTTGAGCGGGCACGGCGGAGGCTCCGGATTGTCACGATGCGGCCGCGCACGTCGCTTTGCGACGGGGCCAGTTCAGCCTCGAAATGCCAGGATTTGCGCGCTTCGATCAACTCGGATTCGGCACGCTCCCCCTTCAGGAACAGACCTTGTGCACCCCTTTGGAAGTAGGGCTGTGCATAACCCAGCAGTTTCTCCATCGGCGCGACGGCACGGGCGGTGACGATGTCGCACGTCACCGACTGCGCCTCAGCCCGACCGACGATGACCGTCGCCGGCAAGGACAGCGCATCGACCACTTCTCGCAAGAATCGGCAGCGCTTGGCCAAACTGTCGATCAGCCAGACATGCGCCCCGTCCCGCCCCTTCAGCATGATGGAAAGGATCAGTCCGGGAAAGCCGGCTCCTGCCCCCAAATCCGCCCAGGTCTTGGCTTCAGGCGCCAGATCAAGCAGTTGCGCACTATCCCAGACATGGCGGTTCCAGAAGTCCGGCAGACTGTCCGGGCCCACCAGATTCATCACCGTATTCGCCTCGACCAACCGCAGCCGAAAGGCCTCGAGGTCGGCGATCTGTTCCGCTGACGCATTGGAGCGTGAACGGAACGCTTGTTGTTCAGTCTCCAACATCAGGCCGCGACCGACGCCTTTGGCGCGCGCTTCACATAGGCCAGCAGCGCGGTCAAAGCGCCCGGCGTCATGCCCTCGATCCGACCAGCTTGGCCCAAGGTGCGCGGTTGGACGCGCGCCAGCTTTTCCTTCACCTCGTTCGATAGACCGCCAACGGCGCCGTAATCGAGATCGGTCGGGAGCATCAGCCCCTCCTCCGCCTTCAGCGCATCCGCATCCTGCGACTGTCGATCCAGGTAGTTGGCGTAGGCAGCGTCGATTTGAACCTGCTCGCGAACGTCGTCGGTCCAATCGGCGATGATGGGCACTGCTGAAACAAACTGATCCAAAATCACATCGGGGAAGGCCAGCAGCTCGCGCATCGACCGCCGACGACCGTCAGCATTGACCGAAATGCCAAGCGCACCGGCCTCGTTCGGCGTGAATAGTGTTTCACGTGAAACAGCGCTAGCCACCGCAAGCGCCGATCGCTTGGATTCAAAGCGAACACGCCGTTGCTCGCCGACGATGCCCAGCTCGATCGCAAGCGGCGTCAGTCGAAGGTCGGCGTTGTCAGCGCGCAGCGTCAGCCGATACTCCGCCCGGCTGGTGAACATCCGATACGGTTCGGTAACGCCGCGCGTCACCAGATCGTCGATCATGACGCCGATATAGGCCTGATCACGCCCCAGGATCACCGGCTCCAAGCCCGCCGCCGAACGCGCGGCGTTTAGCCCTGCCATCAACCCCTGCGCCGCGGCCTCCTCATAGCCCGTCGTGCCGTTGATCTGTCCGGCGAGATATAGTCCCGGACGCTTCTTGACCTCCAGCGCCGCCGTCAGCTCGCGCGGATCGACATAGTCGTACTCGATGGCGTAGCCGTATCGAAACACCTCGACCGCTTCCAACCCCGGAATGGTGCGGAGGAAGGCGAGCTGTGTCGGCTCTGACACCGAGGTGGAGATGCCGTTTGGATAGACCGTCGGATCGTCTAAGCCCTCCGGCTCCAGGAAGATCTGATGGCTCGTCTTATCGGCGAACCGAACGACCTTGTCTTCGATCGACGGACAATACCGCGGGCCACGTCCCGACAGCTTGCCGCCATAGACGGCGCTCTCGCCAAGATTTTCCGCGATGATCCGATGGGTCTCCTCGGTCGTGTGGGTCACGCCGCAGGCGATCTGGGGCACGTCGATCCGGTCGGTAAGAAAGGAAAAGGCTGACGGCGTATTGTCCGCTTCCTGCATTTCCAGCCGGTCCCAGGCTATCGTCCTACCGTCCAGGCGTGCGGGCGTGCCTGTCTTCAAACGTCCCATTATAAGGTCGGCGGCATGAAGATCGGCGGCCAGACACGTCGAAGGCTCCTCGCCATGCCGCCCCGCCGGGATGCGCTCGTCGCCGCGATGGATGATCCCGTTCAGGAAGGTGCCGGTCGTCAGGACGACCGCCCCAGCGCGAACCGTCTCTCCCGCGCCGGTCACGACGCCGACCACACGGTCGCCTTCAAGGACAAGCCGCTCGGCCGTCCCGGCCATCAGGGTCAGATTGGGCGTCCCTTGCAGTTCGGCCTGCATGGCCTCGCGATAGAGGCGTCGGTCGATCTGGCTGCGCGGGCCCCTGACGGCGGCGCCCTTGGATCGATTCAGGAGGCGGAATTGGATGCCTGACACATCGGCCAGCCGTCCCATCACGCCGTCCATTGCGTCGATCTCGCGAACGAGATGCCCCTTCCCCAGCCCCCCAATAGCCGGGTTGCACGACATCTCGCCAATCGTCTCCAACTTCTGGGTGAGCAAGACGGTGCGGGCACCCGCCCGCGCGGACGCCGCCGCCGCTTCACAGCCGGCGTGGCCGCCGCCGATGACGACGACGTCGAATACGCGATCTGAGGGAGAAATCATCGCTGCCACATAGGGCAAAAAGGGTGTGATCGCCAGAGGCAGGCCAACCGCGTCACGCTGTGCCTCGCCTCTGTTTCACGTGAAACGCTGGTATGGCTAGACCTACTTTCCGATGCAGAAGGTCGAAAAGACTTCGCCCAGAATGTCCTCAACACCAATCGCACCTGTCACGCGCGCCAGAGCGTCGGCAGCCCGTCTCAGATCGTCGCCAGCCATTTCCGGCGCTACATTGAGCGCAGCCCGCGCCGCATCGACGCTTTCCAACGCCTCAAGCAAACGCAGCCGATGGCGCTCTTGCGTCACGGCAGGGAAGTCGGCGCCTGACAGGTCCCGGGCAAGACGGGCAGCAATCCATTCTCGAAGCTCAGCCAGGCCGGCACCGGTCACGGTGCTCACCGCTAAAGTCTCATACTCGTCATCGGCTGAGCCGGCGCCTAGGTCGGACTTGGTCGCCACGATCAGATCGCCATCCTTGACGTAGTTAGCAGCCACCCCGTCCGGATCACCCGGCGCGCGAACCCAGACACGCAAGTCGGCTTGTTCGGCGCGAAGCCGGGCGCGGCGCACGCCCTCGGCCTCGACGGGGTCGTCGCTGTCTCTCAAGCCTGCCGTATCCGACAAAGTCACGGCATAGCCCCCGATCACCAGATCGGCATCCAGCACATCCCGCGTGGTGCCGGCGATCGGCGTCACGATGGCCGCCTCACGTGCAACGAGCGCATTGAACAACGACGACTTGCCGGCGTTCGTCTCACCGATCAGGACGATGCGGTAACCATCCCTCACCCGTTCGCCACGCCGCCCCGTATCGACCGCGCGTCTCAGGTCGGCGCCGAGCCGGTCCAGCACAGGCCCCGCCGTACGGGCCAGATTGTCCGGGACCTCTTCATCCGGAAAATCGATCTCGGCCTCGACCAGAACCAGGGCGTGAAGAAGATCACGGCGGAAGCAGGCATAGGTTTCGCTGAGCTTGCCATCCAACTGACCCAACGCCTGCTTGGCCTGGGCGCTGGTCTCCGCATCGATCAGATCGGCGACGGCCTCGGCTTGCGCCAAATCCATGCGGCCATTTTGAAACGCGCGACGCGTGAATTCGCCGGGGTCCGCCGGGCGCAAGCCCAGTGCGATCAAGGCGCGACTGGCGGCCTCGATGACGGCACGACCGCCATGCAGATGCAGCTCGGCTGCGTCCTCACCCGTGTAACTGTTTGGCGCCACGAAACGCAGCACCAGCGCCTGATCGATGTGATCGCCGGCATGGCTGAGGTTGCGCACCGAAGCCATGCGCGGCGTTAAACGGGTCGCGCCCAGCGCCGTCAACGCGGCCTCTACGCCGGGGCCCGACAAACGGAGAACCGCGATGGCGCCTCGGCCGGGCGGCGTTGCCAAGGCGAATATGGTATCGATCATCAACTCAGACCGAGCGGCTCCTGGGCGGGCGGATGCTCACTTCACCGCCGCTTCCATCAGGCGTCGAAACTGGTCTTGGGCCTGCAGGCCGAAGCTGGTCCAGGTCTTCATCAATTCCTCGGGCTGCATGGCGGCGACATTGGCCTCCATCCGCTTCTGCATCTCCGCGACCATGGCCTCGTTCAGCGGCGTCACGTCCGGCAGACCTAGGAATGCGCGTGCCTCCGCCGGTGTGCATTCGACTTCCACATTGACCTTCATCGCATGGTCTCCTGTTTCACGTGAAACGCCATTTCTACCCTAACGCCACGCGCGCGGCGCGTGGCTGCTTGAGGATGACGGATCAGGTGTTCATCGACTGGAAGAAGTCCGAGTTGTTCTTCGACTGACGCAGTTTGTCGAGCAGGAACTCGATCGCGTCCTGCGGCCCCATCGGATTCAGGATGCGGCGCAGGACGTAGGTCTTGGCCAGCTGATCCTTCGGCGTGATCAGGTCTTCCTTGCGGGTGCCGGATTTCAGCACGTCGATGGCGGGGAAGATGCGCTTGTCGGCGACCTTGCGATCCAGCACGATTTCCGAGTTGCCGGTGCCCTTGAACTCTTCGAAGATCACCTCGTCCATCCGGCTGCCGGTGTCGATCAGGGCCGTGGCGATGATGGTCAGCGAACCGCCCTGCTCTACATTGCGCGCGGCGCCGAAGAAGCGCTTCGGCCGTTGCAGGGCGTTGGCGTCCACACCGCCCGTCAGCACCTTACCCGACGAGGGAACAGTGGCGTTGTAGGCGCGGCCCAGACGCGTAATGGAGTCCAGCAGGATCACCACGTCCTTCTTGTGCTCGACCAGACGCTTGGCCTTTTCGATCACCATTTCGGCGACAGCGACGTGGCGGGTGGCGGGCTCGTCGAAGGTGGAGGCGACGACCTCGCCCTTCACGGTGCGCTGCATGTCCGTCACTTCTTCGGGGCGTTCGTCGATGAGCAGGACGATCAGGAAGACTTCCGGGTGGTTGCGTTCAATCGATTTGGCGATGTTCTGCAGCATCACTGTCTTACCGACGCGCGGCGGCGCCACGATCAGGCAGCGTTGGCCCTTGCCCAGAGGCGCGACGATATCGATCACCCGGCCCGAGCGATCCTTCAGCGTCGGATCCTGGATTTCCATGTGCAGCCGCTCTTCGGGATAGAGCGGCGTCAGGTTGTCGAACAGGACCTTGGTCTTGACCGCTTCGGGGTCTTCCAGATTGATCGTGTCGACCTTGAGCAAGGCGAAGTAGCGTTCGCCTTCCCGCGGGGCCCGCACGGCCCCATGGACGGTGTCGCCCGAGCGCAGGCCGAAGCGGCGGATCTGCGACGGCGAGACATAGACGTCGTCCGGCCCCGGCAGATAGTTGGCGTCCGAGCTGCGCAGGAAGCCGAACCCGTCCGGCAGAATTTCCAGCACGCCGTCGGCGATGATCTCGACTTCTTCGTCGGCCAAGGCCTTCAGAATGGCGAACAGCAGATCCTGTTTGCGCAGGTTCGAGGCGTTCTCAACCTCCAGTTGTTCGGCGAAGGCGACCAGATCGGCTGGGGTCTTCTCGTTCAGTTCGGCCAGCGTGATGCGGCCGTTGGCGACGACAGGCTCGCCGTCCTCTTCGTCATCCGCCGTCGTGTCCACGCCGGAATCGGCGCCCGCCGCCTCGCCGGCTTCATGCGCCGCGCCGTGATGGGTGGGGGTTTCAACCTCCACGCCTTCGTTTTCGGGGGTGTCGGTGTTGGTGTCGCGGACGTCGGTCATGATGCAGGCTCGCGGGCGCACACGGCCAGACGGCTGCGGCGCGGGTCTCTGAAAATGTCTGGCCGGAAGGCCGAAGGGAGGTGCAACGGGCTCCCGCTGGCTCCAAGGCCTGCAGGCGTCACGAAAGAGAGGGACCGCCGACGCGGGACGCCGAACGGTTCGCCGCCAGCGGAACCACAGGCGGCGGGTCAGGTCAAGCGGAGCCGCTTAATGGAACGTCCACTCCGTCGTCACCGACAGCACCATGACGATGGCCAGGACGAACGGAACCTCATTCGTCATGCGCCAGAACTTGCCTGAATACTTCGACGTGCCGGCGGCGATCTTCTTTCTTTGGGCCGCCAGGAAGCCGTGCCAGCCGCTGAGCAGGAAGACACCCGCCAGCTTGGCGACCATCCACGGCTCGCCCAAGAAGGCGGCGCCGCGCGCCGAGACATCGATGTGGATCAACCACAGACCAAAAACCCAAGCCAGGATCATCGCCGGGTTCAGAATGATGCGCAGCAGCCGCGTCTGCCACAGGCGCAACAGCGCCTGCATTTCACTTTTCAGCGGTTCGGGCTTGGCGTCCTGTTCGGCGTCATAGGCGTAGAGCCGGGGCAGGAACAGCAGGCCCGCCATCCAGGCGATCACCGCCAGAATGTGCAGTCCACGTGCGAGATCATAGGTGTTCATGCCGCCTGCCTCCCCTTGCGATGCGGACAGGCCTTCCAGTCCGCCTTGCACCCCTGGCCGAACGGCGCGACGCCCACGTGGGACAATGCGCCCACAGCCGCATCGGCCAAGGCGTCTATGAACAGCGGCTCGATCCCGACCGCCGTCGCCCGCAAATAGGGACTGGCCCCTTTTTCGTGGGCCAGTTCGCCATATTCGATATCCAGCTCGACCAGGGTCTCGATATGTTCCGAGACAAAGGCGATAGGCGTGACGACGACCCCGACGCCGTCTTTGGCCGCCGTTTCAATGGTTTCGGGCGTGGACGGGCCCAGCCATTTCATCGGCCCGACCCGGCTTTGGTAGCAGATAGCGTGGTCGATCGGCCCGCGCTGGGCCTCGATGGCGGCGACCACGGCGGCGACCGTCGTCTCGATCTGCTCCTGATAGGGATCCCCCTTGCCGGTCACCAGCTTCTCGGGGATGCCATGGGCGGAGAACAGCACCCGCACCGGCTGGCCCACCGCCTCGTCCAGCTTCTCGCCGATCGCCTGGGCCTGGGCCTCAACCCAGCCTGTCGCGGCCGGATAGCAGCAGACGGCCCGGCTGACGCCCGGGCCGGCATAGGAGACGCTCCAAGCCTTCAGCGAGGATTCCGTCGTCGTGGTCGAAAACTGCGGATAGAGCGGCAGCAGGACGACTTCGTCGGGTCCGAAGGCGGCGACCTCGGCCGCCGTCTCCTCGGTCAACGGATGCCAATAGCGCATGGCGATGAAGACCTTGACCTCATCGCCGCCAAGCCGCGCGCCAAGCAACGCCTGCAAAGCCTCGGCCTGACGACGGGTTTCGGGCAGCAGCGGCGATCCCCCGCCCATCAGGGCGTAGTTGGCCTGGGCGCTGGTTTCGCGCCGGCTGGAGATCAGTTTGGCCAGAGGCGTGCGGAAGATCCCCGGAAGGCCGATGATGGCCGGATCGTTGAACAGGTTGAACAGGAACGGCTTGACCGAAGCCTGATCGTCCGGCCCGCCCAGATTGAACAGCACCACCGCGATGCGGCGGCCGGGGTTCGCATCGCTCATTGGGCGCCGATCCGTCTCAGAACCTGTTCGACATGGTCGATCGGCACATCCGGCAGGATGCCGTGGCCGAGGTTGAACAGCCAGGGCCCCTGCCCCCAGGCCTCCATCAGCTGATCGACGCGTCGGTCCAGCAGATCGCCGCCGGCGCGCAGCAACAGCGGGTCGAGCGCCCCTTGGATCGGCTTGATCTGCTGCACCCGTTTGCCGACCTCGAGTGGGCAGGCGGTGTCCAGGGCGACGGCATCGACCTCGACCGCCTCGGCATACTGCTCTGCGAGCGCCGCAGAGCCCCGTGGGAAGCCGATGAGGGGTACGGTGACCCCAAGCTCCCGCGTCCGCTTCACCAGCGCCTGGTGGGGCTTCAGGACCAGTCTTTCGAACAGGTCGTCCGGCAAGCCCTCTGCCCAGCTCTCGAAGATCTTCAGAACCTGGGCGCCGGCGTCGGCCTGCATCTTCAGATATCGGGCCGTGGCCTCGACCAGAACCTCCAGCGTCTCATCGACGCGCTCGGGATCGGCATAGGCGTAGGTGCGGGCTTGGGCGCGTTCACCCTTGCCTATGGTGCGCGCCTGGCCGTCCAGCATATAGGTCGCCACTGTCCAGGGCGCGCCGGCGAAGCCGATCAGGGCGCGTTCCGGCTCCAAGGCCGCGCGCACGATCGACAGGGTCTCACCCACCGCCGACAGATGCTCGCCCGCCGCCGGAGCCAGTTCGGCCATCCGACCCGGGATCGGCATTTCGCCCAGACGCGGCCCCTCCCCCGTCTCGAACCAGACGTCCTGGCCGAGGGCGCGCGGGATCAGCAGGATGTCGGCGAAAACGATCGCCGCATCGAAGCCGAACCGGCGCATGGGCTGAAGCGTCGCCTCGGCGGCCATTTCGGGGTTCAGACAGAAGGCGATGAAGTCGGGCGCCTCGGCCCTCAGCTTGCGATATTCCGGCAGATACCGCCCGGCCTGGCGCATGAACCACACCGGCGGACGCTCCAACGTCTCCCCGCGGAGAGCTCGGAGCACCAAGGGTGTCGGATCGGCATTCTGGGTCTGATCGGTCATGCCGGAGGATTAAGGTCACAGCCCCCCGCTCTCAATCCCTAATCAGATTAAGAATTAAAAGATTCGAAGTGGCAGGTAGGGCGGTGGAATGGCGGGGATGACTCGATCGGGGGCGACGGAACAAAAGCGGATATCCACGCCTGGCATATCGTTAACGGGGATGTCGAAACGACCAATCCTGCCGGTGGACAATCCCTAACAAAACCTTAACGGGCAAGGGTTTGCGGGGACTTGCGGCTGTGAACGCGGTTAAACGCCGTTAACCTTTCATTAGGATTTTCCACAGCGGTGAGAAAGTAGGTTTTCCGCCTTGGGATGATCCGGCGTCGGACGACCAACGCCATCCACCATCATCCCCGCTCGCGGGCGGATCGATCAGCGGCTAAGAAAAACGGCGCCCCGACGGTCCAACGCCGTCCCCCAACTTTCAACAGGGAGACAGACAGTCTCATGAGCCCTGCGAGACCCTCGGGACCGGCCCGTCTGGCCACCTATTTCCACGTTCACCTGGTGTCAGACTCCACCGGCGAGACCTTGAATGCCATGGCCAAGGCGGTGACCGCACGCTTCGATGGGGTCATTCCGATCGAGCACATCTATTCCCTAGTGCGATCGGCAAAGCAGATGGAGCGGGTGCTGCAGGAGGTGGAGTCCGCGCCCGGCGTCGTTCTCCACACCCTGGTCGACCGCGATCTGCGAGAGCAGCTGGAAGAAGGCTGCCGTCGCCTGGACATGCCCCAGATCGGCGCGCTGGATCCCTTGGTCGGCGCCATGTCGCGCTATCTCGGCGCGGCCCTGTCCACCCGCATCGGCGCCCAGCACGCGCTGGACCACGACTATTTCAACCGGATCGCGGCGCTGGACTTCGCCATGGCCTATGATGACGGCCAGGGCTCTCTGGATCAGCTGGAGGGCGCCGACGTCGTTCTGTGCGGTGTCAGCCGGACATCCAAGACCCCCACCTGCATCTATCTGGCCCACCGAGGCATCCGGGCGGCCAACGTGCCCCTGGTGCCGGGTCAGGAGGACGGCGAGCGGCTGACCAAGCTGAAGAACCCCTTGGTGATCGGCCTGACCGTGTCGCCGGATCGACTGGTTCAGATCCGGCGCAACCGCATCGACAATCTGAACGCCAGCCAATCGTCGAACTACACTGATCAAGACGCCGTGCGCGACGAGACGATCAAAGCCCGGCGGGCCTTCGAGCGGCGCGGCTGGCCGACCATCGACGTGACCCGCCGTTCGGTGGAAGAGACGGCGGCGGCGATCACCAATCTTCTGAGCGAGCATCGCAACCACAAGATCGGGACGACATGGTGATGAGCGTTTCTGTTGCGCTATCGCCCTCCGGGCTGCTTGAGCGCGGAACTCTGATCCTGGCGTCCAAGAGCGCGGCCCGCCGCGCCATGCTGGAAAACGCCGGCGTCGCCTTCGAGGTGCGCGTCGCCGATGTGGACGAGGACGCCATCAAGGCCGTCTCGACCGACCTGGACGCCGCCGCCCTCGCCGTTCGTCTTGCGGAAGCCAAGGCCCTGGCCGTCTCACGCGACGATGAGACCGCCTGGGTGCTGGGCTCGGATCAGACCCTGGCCTTTGACGGCGGCCTGGTCTCCAAGGCCAAGTCTCTGGACGCGGCGCGCGAGCGGCTGAAGGCCATGCGCGGCAAGTCGCACCAACTGCATTCCGGCGCAGCGTTGGCGACCAAGGGCCAGATCGTCTGGTCCGGCGTCGATACGGTTCAGATGCGGATGCGCGATTTCTCCGACGCCTTCCTCGACGCCTATCTGGTGGCGGAGGGCGAAGCCCTGCTGTCCTGCGTCGGCTCTTACCGGCTGGAGGGACTGGGCTCGCAGCTGTTCGAGACGGTGGACGGCGACTATTTCACAGTGCTGGGTCTGCCGCTCTGGCCGGTGTTGAAAGAGCTGCGTCGGGCTGGGGTGATCGCGGCATGAGCACGCCCCGCATAACCGGGGCCGCCATGGTCGCCGGGATCGCCGGAAATCCCGTCGCCCATTCGCTCAGCCCGGTCATCCACAACGCCTGGCTGGCGGCCGGCGGGATCGACGGCGCCTACGTCCCCTTCGCCCCTGCCGATGCGGCCGGGTTCGAGGCCCTGGTCGCGGCGGGACGCGCGGGTCTGATCATGGGCCTGAACGTCACCGCCCCGTTCAAGGAACAGGCCTTCGCCCTGGCGGAGCAGGCGACGCCGGCGGCGCGGCTGACGTCCTCGGCCAATATCCTGCAGTTTGAAAACGGGCTGGTCCTGGCCGACAGTTCCGACGGCGTCGGCCTGATGCGCGGCCTGAAGGAACAGGCGCCGGGCCTGGACGTGGCCGGGCGGCCGGTGGTGATGCTGGGCGCCGGCGGCGCGGCCCGCGCAGGCTCCGGCGCCTTGGTCGAGGCCGGCGCCGAGGTTCGCATCGTCAACCGTTCGCCCGAACGTGCAGAGGCTTTGGCCGCTGATCTTGGACCCTCGGTTCGGGTCATGGCGGACGGCGACGCCTGCGACGGCGCAGCCTTGGTCATCAATGCGCTCAGCGTTGCGCCGACCATCGACTTTGACCGGATCGCGCCCGGCACGGTGGTGATGGATATGACGTACAAGCCGCTGTCCACGCCGTTCCTGACGGCAGCGCGCGAACGCGGCCTGCCGACGGTGGATGGATTGGCGATGCTGATCGGCCAGGCGGCGCCGTCGTTCGAAGCCCTGTTCCGCCGCCCGCCGCCGCCTCTCGATCTTCGCGCCCTGTTGATGACGCATCTGGGCGAGGCGACATGATCCTGCTCGGTCTCACCGGCTCCATCGGCATGGGCAAGTCGACGACGACGACCATGTTCGCCGATTTGGGGGCGATTGTCTGGAACGCCGATGATGCGGTCCACCGCCTCTACGCGCCCGGCGGTGAGGCGGTCGGTCCTGTGGGCGAAGCCTTTCCCGGCGTCGTCGTGGACGGCGCGGTCGATCGCACACGTCTGGCCGAGGCCCTTGGGAAAGACGAGACCGCCTTTCGGCGTCTGGAAGCCATCGTCCACCCCTTGGTCGCCCAAGGTCGCGCGGCGGATCTGGAGGCGGCGCGCACGGCGGGTGTGAAACTGGCGGTTCTGGACATCCCCCTGCTGTTCGAGACGGGTGGGGACAGTGCTGTCGACGCCGTGGTGGTGGTCACCGCCGATCCGGCGATCCAGGCGGAGCGCGTCCTGGCCCGTCCCGGCATGACCCGCGAACGGTTCGACGCCATCCTGGTGCGCCAGATGCCGGACGCCGAAAAGCGCGCCCGCGCCGATTTCGTCATCGACACCGGCCGGGGGTTGGAGGCCGCGCGGGACGAGGTCGAGGCGATCGTCGCTGTCGTTCTGGACCCGTCGTGGATATCTCCCCGGCGCGGCGCGGCGAGCCTTTCGCGCTGAGGCGAATGACGCCATTAAGAGCAAATGGCGCGCGAGATCGTTCTGGATACGGAAACCACCGGCTTCGACCCCAAGACGGGCGACCGGCTGATCGAGGTCGGCTGTATCGAGATCCAGGATCTGCTGCCGACGGGGCGGACATTCCATCGGTTCGTCAATCCCGAGCGGCTGATCCCGCCCGACGCCATCCGGGTTCACGGCATCACCGACGAGAAGGTCAAGGATGCGCCCAAGTTCGCCGAGATCGCTGACGACCTGATCGAATTCATTGGCGATGCGCAGATGATCGCCCACAACGCCGCCTTCGACCGCAACTTCATCGACTTCGAATATGCGCGGTGCGGCCGGCCGATCACCGGCGAGGCGCGCTGGATCGATACGCTGAAACTGGCCCAGACGCGGTTTCCGGGCATGCCCAACTCACTGGACGCCCTATGCAAACGGTACAAGGTGTCGCTGGTCGAGCGGACTCTGCACGGCGCCCTGATCGATGCCCGTCTGCTGGCCGAGGTCTATCTAGAGCTTCGCGGCGGCAAGGAACGGGTGCTGGACCTGTCGTCCGCGCCTGTCGGTCGTGGCCCCGGCGGCGTCATCGAAACCGCCGCCTACGGCCAGCGTCCCCGCCCCTTGGCGCCGCGCTCCACGCCCGAGGAACAGGCCGCCCACGTCGCCTTCCTCGCCAAGGCCCTGAAGGACCGCTCACTGTGGGAAGCCTACGGCCTGCCGGCGCAGGAAGACGCGGCGTAGCCAAGATGACCCTGAAATACCGTCGTCATTCCGGGGCTGAGCGGAGCGAGGAACCCGGAAGCCAGGCGTGAGGTTTGGATCTCGGACGCATTTTCTAGAACGAGATTGCGCTCCTAGGTTCCGGGTTCGGCCTTCGGCCGCCCCGGAATGACGCAGATGATCTGTTTTGACTTCGTGACCGAGTCGCAAACATAGCAGGGCGGCAATGGCCCTTGGGCATTAGGCCTGTCTGAAGCCCAGCACGTCTTGCATGTCGTAAAGACCGGGGCGGCGGGTGCGGACCCAGGCGGCGGCGGCAACGGCGCCGCGGGCGAACAGCGACCGGTCGATGGCCGAATGGCTGAGCGTCAGAACCTCGTCCTCGGAGGCGAACAGCACCGTGTGTTCGCCCACAATCCCGCCGGCGCGGATCGAAGAAAAGCCGATCTTCCCGCTCTCGCGCTCGCCCTGGACACCGTCGTAGGGTTTGGAGCGCAGGTCATCCAGATCCGCGAACCGGCCCTCGGCGGCGGCTTCGCCCAGCATCAGGGCCGTGCCCGACGGTGAATCCACTTTCCGGCGGTGGTGGGCCTCGGTGATCTCGATGTCCCAATCCTGGGCGTCCAGACGTTGGGCCGCATGCTGGACCAGGCCGATCAGGATGTTGACGCCCAGAGAGAAGTTGCCGCTCTTGACGATGGCGACCTTCTCGGCGGCCTTCATCAGGTCGGCCTCCTGCTCGTCCGTGAAGCCGGTCGAACCGATCACCAAGGCCGGGCCGCCGCGCTCGGCCGCGCTCCGGGCCAAGGCCACCGAGGCGGCCGGGGTGGAGAAGTCGATGATCACGTCGCACAGCGACAGGTCGGCGGTTTCGCCCCAATCGAAGCGGGCGGCGACCACCACGTCCTCGCGGGCATCCAGAACCTGAGAGACCGCACGCCCCATCCGGCCGCGATAGCCGGAAATGCCGGCGTGGAAGATTGCGCTCAAACCGCGTTCTCTTTCGACCCGTCCGCGTCCTGACTGCCCAGGATGTCGGCCCAGAAACGCTTCGCCTTCCCGGCAAAGCTGGAATTCCTGGGGTTCTGCCCCTCCCCGAACGACAGGGCAAGCTCTTCCAGCAACTCACGCTGGCGCGCGGTCAGATCGGTGGGCGTCTCGACGAACAGTTCGACCACCAGATCGCCCCGGTTGCGGCCGTTCAGATGGGGCATGCCCTTGCCCTTGATGCGTACGGTCTTGCCGGTCTGGGCGCCGGCCGGCACGGCGACCGAGGCCTTGCACTTGCCGTCGCAGGCCGTTGAGACCAGGCAAGGGGCGTCGATCTCGCCGCCCAGGGCCGCCACCGTCATCGGCACGGGCACGGTGACCAGCAGGTCCAGGTTGTCGCGCTCGAACAGGTCGTGCGGCGTGACCGAGATGAAGACGTATAGATCGCCGCGCGGTCCGCCGCGCTGGCCCGCATCGCCCTCGCCCGACAGACGGATGCGCGAACCGTCGTCCACGCCGGCGGGGATTTTCAGGTTCAGGGTGCGGGTTTTGCGCACTTGGCCATGCCCGTGGCAGGTGGTGCAGGGATCGGCGATCATCTGACCCTGGCCGTGGCAACGGGGGCAGGTGCGCTCGACTTGGAAGAAGCCGTTCGCTTGGCGCACGCGACCGGCGCCCTGGCAGGTGGTGCAGGTGACAGGCTTGGTGCCCGGCTTGGCCCCCGACCCCTCGCAGGTGTCGCAGGTCATGGTCGAGGGGATGTCGATCTCGACGTCCTCGCCCTTGTAGGCCTGCTCCAGGGTGATCTCCAGATCGTAGCGCAGGTCCGAGCCCCGGCGCGGTCCGCCCTGCTGGCCCCGGCCCTGGCGTCCGCCGAACGCGTCCCCGAACGCATCGCCAAAGACCTGGGAGAAGATGTCATTGATGTCCGAGAAGCCCTGGCCGCCCTGGCCGAAGGGATTGCCGCCCCCGCCGCCGTTCACGCCCGCATGGCCGTAACGATCATAGGCCGCGCGCTTGTTGTCATCCGACAGCACCGTATAGGCCTCGGACAACTCCTTGAACTTGGCCATCGACTCTTCCGATCCGCCGTTGCGGTCCGGGTGGTGGATCATGGCCAGCTTGCGGTAGGCGGCTTTTAGGCCGGGGGCGTCGATCGTGCGTTCGACACCCAGAACTTCGTAATAATCACGCGCCATCGGGCGTTCGTCCTCATACTTCCCCGTTCGCTTTCGCCTCGCCTCTTACCGAGCGTTGGTCGAAATCGATGTCCCGGCTGACATGGGGTCCGGGACCAATGATGCAAGTTTCATGAAAAGGCCCCGCCTATCGCAAGACAAGCGGGGCCGTATCATTTCAGCGACCTGTGACGGATCAGGCGCTTTTCTTGTCGTCGCCGTCCGTGTCCGACACTTCCTCGAACTCGGCGTCGACCACGCCGTCGTCGGCCGGCTGGCCTTCGGCGGCGGCGTCGCCCTGCTGCTGGGCGTACATGGCCTCACCCAGCTTCATCGAGGCCTGGACCAGGGTGTTGGTCTTGGCGCGGATGTCTTCCGGGTCCGTGCCTTCGCGCGCGGTCTTCAGCTCGGCCAGGCCGGTCTCGATGGCCGTCTTCTCGTCCGCGCCGACCTTGTCGCCGTGTTCGGCCAGGGCCTTCTCGGTCGAGTGGATCAGGCTGTCGGCGGCGTTCTGCGCCTCGACCAGATCCTTCTTGGCCTTGTCGGTCGCGGCGTTGGCTTCGGCTTCCTTGACCATCTTGTCGATGTCGGCGTCTGACAGGCCGCCGTTCGCCTGGATGCGGATCGACTGCTCCTTGTTGGTCGCCTTGTCCTTGGCCGAGACGTTGACGATGCCGTTGGCGTCGATGTCGAAGGCGACCTCGATCTGCGGCATGCCGCGCGGTGCGGGCGGAATGCCCATCAGGTCGAACTGACCCAGCATCTTGTTGTCCGACGCCATCGGACGCTCGCCCTGGAAGACCCGGATCGTCACGGCCGACTGGTTGTCGTCGGCGGTCGAGAAGGTCTGGCTCTTCTTGGTCGGGATCGTCGTGTTGCGCTCGATCAGGGGTGTGAAGACGCCGCCCAAGGTTTCGATGCCCAAGGTCAGCGGCGTCACGTCCAGCAGCAGCACGTCCTTGACGTCGCCTTGCAGAACCCCGGCCTGAACGGCGGCGCCCAGGGCCACGACTTCGTCAGGGTTCACGCCCTTGTGCGGCTCCTTGCCGAAGAAGGCCTTCACGGCTTCCACGACCTTGGGCATGCGGGTCATGCCGCCGACCAGAACCACTTCGTCGATGTCCGAAGCCTTCAGGCCGGCGTCGGCCAGGGCCTTCTTGCACGGCTCGATCGTACGTTGGACCAGATCCTCGACCAGGCTTTCCAGCTTGGCGCGCGTCAGCTTGATGTTCAGGTGCAGCGGACCCGAGGCGTTCATGGTGATGAACGGCAGGTTGACCTCGTACTGGGTCGTGGTCGACAGCTCCTTCTTGGCCTTTTCGGCCTCTTCCTTCAGGCGCTGCAGGGCCAGCTTGTCCTGGCGCAGGTCGACCGACTGCTCCTTCTTGAACTCGTCGGCCAGGTAGTCGACCAGACGCAGGTCGAAGTCTTCACCGCCCAGGAAGGTGTCGCCGTTGGTCGACTTCACCTCGAACACGCCGTCGCCGATCTCCAGGATCGAGACGTCGAAGGTGCCGCCGCCCAGGTCATAGACGGCGATCTTCTGGCCGTCGTTCTTTTCCAGACCATAGGCCAGGGCCGCCGCGGTCGGCTCGTTGATGATGCGCAGCACTTCCAAGCCGGCGATCTTGCCGGCGTCCTTGGTCGCCTGACGTTGGCTGTCGTTGAAGTAGGCCGGCACGGTGATCACGGCCTGGGTGACCTTGTCGCCCAGATAGGCCTCGGCCGCTTCCTTCATCTTGGTCAGGGTGAAGGCCGAAATCTGCTGCGGGGAATAGTCCTTGCCGAAGGCGCGCACCCAGGCGTCGCCGTTCGGGCCCTTGACGATCTCATAGGGCACCATGCCCTTGTCCTTGGCGACGACGGGATCATCGAAGTTGCGGCCGATCAGGCGCTTGATCGCGAAGAAGGTGTTGGACGGGTTGGTGACGGCCTGGCGCTTGGCGGGTTGACCCACCAGCACTTCCGCGCCGTCCTGGATCGCCACGACCGACGGGGTCGTGCGGTTGCCCTCGGCGTTTTCGATCACCTTCGGCGTCTTGCCGTCCATGACGGCGACGCACGAGTTGGTGGTGCCCAGGTCGATGCCGATAATCTTGGCCATGTGTTCTTCAGTCTCTCTGGTTCGGCGGGCGATGCGGCGGCCTTCGACGAAGCGCCGCGCGTGACCGCCCCCGGTTGGGTTGGCGTGGATCAGGCTGGATAGCCCCAAGTTTCGCGGGGTTTCTCCGAAGCTGGCCCCGATATGGGAAAATCCCCCCGGCCCGCAAGGGCGTTATGCGATTCAACGCTTTCGAAGAACGGTGAAATTCGAAGATGCAGGCGCGGCGATTACGGCGCATAAGATTTTGCATCGCGCTCTGGGGATCGCGATCGAGGAAGGGAGAGGAAAGAATGATCAAGATCATGCTCAAGGCCGCCGTCGCCGCCGCCGTTCTGATCGGCTCTGCGGCGGCCGCCGCGCCGCCTGCTGGGGCGCCGGCCATCCAGTCGCGTGACGGCTATGATCGGCACGTCACAATCAAGAACCGCACCGGCTGGACCATGTTGCGCTTCTACGCGTCGGATTCGCGCAGCGACGACTGGGAAGAGGACATCCTGGGCTCGGACGTTCTGGAAAGCGGGCAGGATGTGCGCATCAACATCGATGACGGCTCGGGCGCCTGCATCTATGACTTCAAGGCCGAGTTCACCAACGGTCAGGAGCTGACGCGGTCGCGCATCAATGTCTGTGAGGTCAGCGAATACACCTATACCCGTTGAGGTGAAGACCGCTATCGAGGGCTTCCGGCTCTGGCCGGGGGCGCTTGATGCCGCGGCGCAGGCTGATCTGGTCGCCGAGGTATTCGCCCGGCTGCATGACGCGCCCCTCTATCGGCCGACCACGCCGGGCGGTCGGCCCTTTTCGGTTCAGATGAGCAACTTCGGGCGGCTGGGCTGGGTCTCCGACCGGGGCGGTTATCGCTATCAGTCGACCCATCCGGAGACCGGGCGACCCTGGCCCGCGATCCCGACTGTGCTGCTCGATCTGTGGCACGCCACGGTCGGCTGGCCCACGCCGCCGGACGCCTGTCTGGTCAATCTGTATCGCGATGCGGCGAAGATGGGCCTGCACCAGGACAAGGACGAGGCCGACCTCGGCGCGCCCGTCCTGTCGGTGTCGCTAGGGGACACGGCCACGTTCCGCATCGGCGCGGCGGAGGGCGGACGCACCACGACGCTGAGGTTGACCAGCGGCGACGTCTGCGCCCTGACCGGACCCGCGCGCCTGGCCCGCCACGGCGTCGACCGCGTGCTGGCCGGATCGTCGCGCCTGATCCCCGGCGGCGGCCGGCTGAACCTGACGCTGCGCCGGGCGCGTTGAACGTCAGTCTTCGATGACGCCAAGGGCGCCGCCATCGCCCAGACGCCAGTAGCCCGCCGCCTTCATCGCCTTGGCGTCGAAACCGAGTGCGACCATGGCGCCGCGCAACGCCTTGGCCGCCTGGGCTTCCGCCGCGATCCAGACATAGGCGTCGTCGCGCGATACGTCGGCCGCTGCCGACTTCACGGCCGAAACCAGGGCGTCGGCCTGTCCATGATCGCCGTCGCGCTCGACCCAGACTGACGTCAGGTTCGCGCGGCTCGCCAGCGTCAATCGCGAGGCGGCGTCTGCAACCTCGATCACGGTCAGGGCGCGCACCCCGGCCGGCAGTTCCTCCACACGGCGGGCGATGGCGGGCAAGGCCGTGTCATCGCCGATCAGGATATGGTCGGCATAGTCGACCGGGACGATGAACGACCCACGTGGCCCGCCGACGCCCAGGATCGATCCAGGCGCCGCCGCTTCGGCCCATTCCGTCGCCGGACCGCTATGGCCGATGACAAAGTCGATGGTCAGCCGGTTGGTCGCGGGATCATAGGCCCGCAGCGTGTAGTCGCGCGCGATCGGCCGGGGCTCTGAAAACACCGGGCCGTCTGGCCCTGCGGTCGGCAGGTTCAGCGTCTCTCCGTCTCGTACGGGAAAGATTTTCACATGATCGTCGAATCCTGCGCTGACGAAGCCGGTCAGGTCATCGCCGCTCAGGATCACCCGCTTCAGGGTGGGCGTCAGGCCTTCGACCGAGACGACCGAGAGCGTGCGAAACTTCAGCTCGTGCCGAACGCGACGGCTTTCGCGCGCACTCATGTCTTTTCGATCCTGTCGGCCGCCTCGGCCAAAACGGCGGCGATGGCCTCGACCTGAGCGTCGGTCAGGGCGATCTCGCCGGTCAGCCGCCCATGGAGGGTGTGGCGCAGTCGGCCGATGGCGTCCTGGATGGCCGTCGGACGCAGGGCGCGCGCGGCGAACTTGTCCATCGTCGCCTCGGCGGCCTTCAGCACGTCTTCGTTTTCCGCCAGCATGGCGCGTCCGGCCTCGGTGATCGCGTACCGCTTCTTGCCGCCCTGGGCCTCGGACACCAGCGCGCCCATCTCTTCCAGCAAGGTCAGGCTGGGATAGATGACGCCGGGGCTGGGCGAATAGGCGCCGCCCAGTCTCGTTTCGACCGCCTTGATCAGCTCATAACCGTGGCTGGGCTTGTCGGCGATCAGCGACAAAAGCACCCAGCGCAGCGTGCCGTGGTCGAACAGGCGCCCGCCGCCGCGCCGGCCATGGCCGTGACCACGTCCGCGCGCCTCGCCGCCTTCCCAGCCGGGACCGAAGTCCGCGCCGCGCCCGCCGCGCATGCCACGTCCGAAGGCCAGGCCGCCATGGCGACCGTGCTTTTCGCCGCATTCGTTGCGGCGTCCTTGAAAGATCCCCTTGGACCTCATGATCGATTCCTTTTCGATATATCTATTCACAGCGGTTCAGATATATCTGAATGGGGAAATGCGCAAGAGGGGCTGGCGTTGGAGCGCAAGCTGCGGCGTAAATCGGGAATGGACGATCTGAAGCGCCGCTGGGCCCGCCTCGAACCCCACATCACCGTCGTAGGCCCCGACGACGACCGGCCCCGCCCGGCGGTGCTGCTGTTCCATGGCTGCGGGGGGCTGCGCGATCACCTGCCCCGCTATGCCGAGGTCGCCAAGGCGGCGGGCTGGCGCGCCTTCATCATCGATTCCTACGGCCCGCGCGGCTGGGGTCGGGCCTTTACCCTAGCGGCGGTCTGCACCGGCCTGTCGTTCCGGGGCTATGAGCGTGTGGGCGACGTCCTGGCGGCGATCCGGGGCGTTTCGGCCCGCCCTGATGTCGATGCGACAAAGCTGGCCCTCGCCGGCTGGAGCCACGGCGGCTGGTCGATCATGGAGATGATGAGCGGCGCGCCGACGCCCGGCGCCTTTGGCGTGATCGATCCCGCCGAGGCCAGCCTGTCCGGCGTCAAGGCGGTGTGGCTGGCCTATCCCTACATCGGCCCGTTCGCCTTCAACCGGCTGAAGCCCTGGCGGCATTGCCCGCGCGTTCTGGCCGTCACCTGCAAGCGCGACCACTTGACGACTGTGCGCAACGCCGAACAGGTCAACGCCATGATCCGCAACTGCGGCTCCCAGGTCGAAAGCTGGATCGCCGGGGGTACCCACGCCTTCGACGAACCCACCAACAATGGGCCGATGCGCCACGATCCGACCCTGACGGCCGAGGCCCTGCGCCGGTTTGGCGCCTTCCTGACCGACGCCGTCCCACACGGCTGAAAAAGAAAACTGACCCGCGCTCTTGACGGGCGATCCATCACGTAACAATTTTAGTTACATGAAAAGGGATTCCCGGCTGTCCAACATCCTCCACGCCCTGCTGCACATGGCCGAGCATGAGACACGCACCGGCTCGCCCATGACCTCGGACCAGCTGGCGGTCTGCCTTTCGACCAATCCCGTGGTGGTGCGCCGAACCATGGCCGGCCTGCGCGAGCAGGGATTGGTGGCGTCGGAGAAGGGGCATGGCGGGGGCTGGCGTCTGTCGCGACCGCTGGATCAGGTCACCCTGGGCCAGGTGAACAAGGCCCTCGGCGGCGCGGATCTGTTTCCGGCCGCTCCGCCTGTCGAGGCCGACGGCTGCCTGGTCGAGGCGGCGGTCAATGACGCCCTGGCCGAGACCTACGCCGCCGCCCGCGCCCTGCTGATCGCGCGTCTGAACGACATAACCCTGGCCGATCTGGCGGCGGATTTCTCGCGCCGCATGGCCGAACATCCCAAGAGAGACCTCCTGCATGCCCACGCCCGAAAGTCCTGACGTCATGCCGCACGACGCCCTGATCATCGGCGGCTCCTATGCCGGCCTGTCCGCAGCCATGCAGCTGGTCCGCGCGCGCCGCCGCGTTCTTGTTATCGACGACGGCAGGCCGCGCAATCGGTTCGCCGCCCGCGCCCATGGCGTTCTGACGAATGACGGAAAGCCCGGCGCTGAGATCACGGCGTCCGCCCGGTCTCAGGTCGCGGCCTATCCGACCGCCGCCTTCCGCATGGCGGAGGCGGTCGAGGTCGAACGGATCGATGGCGGTTTCTCGGTCGCCTTCGCTGACGGCACACGGACAAGCGGTCGCCGGCTGCTGCTGTCGCACGGGGTCGAGGACGTGCTGGCCGACATTCCGGGAGTGAAGGAACGCTGGGGCCGCACCGCCCTGCACTGTCCCTGGTGCCACGGCTATGAGATCGGCGGCGGCCGCATCGGCGTGCTGGGGCGCGGCGATCACGCGGTCCCGTATGCGGCGACGGTCGCCGAATGGGGCCAGGTCACCCTGTTCATGGATCTCGACGTGGGCCTGTCGCCCGAAGACGCCCATCTGCTGGATCGACGCGGGGTCACCATCGAGGCCACGCCCATCGCGCGGCTGGAGGGCGAGGCGCCGGACCTGAGCGGCGCGCGGCTGACCGACGGACGGTTCGTCGAGCTGAAGGCCATCTTCGTCGGCGCCAATGTGCGCGTCGCCAGCCCCTTCGCCGAGCGTTTGGGCTGCGAGA
Organism: Brevundimonas vesicularis NBRC 12165; assembly: GCF_001592205.1. GTDB lineage: Bacteria > Pseudomonadota > Alphaproteobacteria > Caulobacterales > Caulobacteraceae > Brevundimonas > Brevundimonas vesicularis. The sequence goes on from NZ_BCWM01000011.1 coordinate 50,738, forward strand.
TGACCGACACGCCGATGGGGCGAGTGATCAAGGTGGACGCCATGCAGCAGACGACCCAGCCCGGCGTCTTCGCCGCCGGCGACCTGGCGCGCGCCGCCTCCAACATCACCCTGGCGACCTCGGACGGCATGATCGCCGCCCACGCCCTGTTCAGGTCCCTGGTCGAGGAAGAGACGGCGGTCGCCGCCTAGCCGATCGTCGCCTCGACCGTGATGGTCGCGCGGACCGAATGGGCCATTTCGCAATGGTCGTGCGCCTGATGATGCAGGGCGTCGATCTCGGCCTGATCGGGCTCGCGGCCGGTGAAGCTGATGAAGGGGCGCAGCGTCACCTCGGCGAGGTAGCGCTTGCCGTCATCGTCCTTGCCCATCTTGCCCGAAGCCTCGTCGACATAGGTGTCGACCACCAGGCCGGCGTTGGCGGCGAAGGCCAGGAACCACAGCATGTGACAGCTGGACAGAGAGGCGATCATCGCCTCTTCCGGATCGACGCCGGCCGGATCGGACATTGGCACGGGCACGCTGGAGGGCGCCGACGACCCCGGCACCACCGCTCCGCCGTCGAAGCTCCAGGAATGGGCCCGGCTGTAGCGCTTGTCCAGGAAGGGCTGGTCGCCGCGGTTCCAGACGACCTTGGCTTCATAGACCCCCATTACGCCCTCCAGAAGCCGACGATCTTCTTGACCTCGTCCACCACGGGATCGGCGACCTCGGCGGCGCGTTCGGCGCCGGCCTTCAGCACGCGGTCGATCTCGGCCGGATCGTCCATCAGACGGCGCATCTCGGCCGTCACGGGCGCCAGCGACGACACGGCCAGGTCCGCCAGCGCCGGCTTGAAGGCGCCGAAGCCCTGGCCGCCGAACTGTGCGATCACCTGTTCGCGGGTCAGGCCCGCCAACGCCGCATAGATGGCGACCAGATTCTTGGCCTCGGGCCGTTCGTTCAGGCCATCCAGCGTTTCCGGCAACGGCTCGGGATCGGTCTTGGCCTTCTTGATCTTGGAGGCGATCGTGTCGGCGTCGTCGGTCAGGTTGATGCGGCTGTTGTCGGACGGATCCGACTTGGACATTTTGGCCGCCCCGTCGCGCAGGGACATGACGCGGGTCGCCGGTCCCTGGATGATCGGCTCGGGTACGGGGAAGAAGCCGGGAACGCCGAAGTCGTTGTTGAACTTGGCGGCGATGTCGCGGGTCAGCTCCAGATGCTGCTTCTGGTCCTCGCCGACCGGCACCTCGGTGGCCTTGTACAGCAGGATGTCGGCCGCCTGGAGCACGGGATAGGTATAGAGACCGACCGAGGAGCGTTCCTTGTGCTTGCCCGACTTCTCCTTGAACTGGGTCATCCGGTCGAGCCAGCCGAGGCGGGCGACGCAGTTGAAGATCCAGGCCAGTTCCGCATGGGCGCGCACGGCCGACTGCGGGAAGATGGTCGCCTTTTCCGGATCCAGGCCCGAGGCCAGATAGGCGGCGGCGATCTCGCGCGTCTGGGCGGTCAGTTTGGCGGGATCCTGCCACACGGTGATGGCGTGCATGTCGGCGACGAAGACATAGACCGGCGCGCCCTGGTCCTGCAGTTCCACGAACCGCTTCAGGGCGCCGAGGTAGTTGCCCAGGTGCAGCGCGCCTGAGGCTTGGATGCCGGACAGGATGCGGCGCGGGCCGTCATAGGTCGCAACGGCGGGGGTTTGGTCGGTCATGGGATCGGGTCTCGGAAGGTCGAAAGGCAGGCGTGGCGAGGCAGGCGGCGGCTCAGCCGCGCCATCGCAGGTCATGGATCAGGCCCGAGGTCGTCATGGCCTCGCGCTTATCGGTTCGCCGCCTGTCAGTCCAGACCGGAGACCGCGCCGCCGCCGGGCGCGCGCTTCAGCGTGGCCTTCAGTTCCGAGATGGTGACGGCCCGGAACGCCAGCAGGCAGAAGCCGTAAAGCCCGGCCCCGGCGCCGCAGACCACCAGGACGGCGATCTCCTTGGCCAGGAACAGGCGGCTAAGCTGCGGATAGAAGACGTCGGCGGCGAACAGCAGGGCGGCCATCATGGCGCTGGCGGCGATCACGCGGGCGATGCGTGACAAAAAGGCCGGCGACGGCCGCCAGCTGTTTTCGCGGATCAGGACGCCGCCCAACAGAGCGACGTTGACCCAGGCCGAGGTGCTGGTGGCGATGGCCAGGCCCAGCACTCCGTCCCAGCCCTGACGGCGGAACCAGAAGAACAGGGCCGAGCCCAGGATGACGGTGATGACCACGCTGGCCACGGCGAAGATCATCGGACGGCGCGTGTCCTGGCGCGCGAAGAAGGGCGGGGTCAGAACCTTGGCCAGGACGAAGGCCGGCACGCCCCAGGCGAACTGACGCAAAACGTCGGCGGTGCGGGCGGCGTCGGCCGAGGTGAAGGCGCCCCGCGTCACCGTCGCGTCGATGATGAAGAAGGGAATGACGAACAAGGCCACCGCCGCCGGCAGGGTGAAGGCCATGGCCAGGTTGATGCCGTCGTCCAGCGTCTTCTGCCCGCCCTCGTGATCGCCGTCGACGAAGGCCTTGGTCAGGCGCGGCACCAGGGCCAAGCCGATGGCGACGCCCACCAGGCCCAGCGGCAGTTGATACAGCCGGTCGGCGTTATACAGCACCGAACGCGCGCCCTCGTCCGACCCGGTCAGGAACTGCGACACCAGAGAGTTGATCTGCAGCGCCCCGCCCGCCAGGGCGCCGGGCACGGCGAGCGCCAGGGTGTGACGCACATTCGGCGTGATGCGCGGCAGGCCGATCTTGAGCCGCACGCCCAGACGCCGCACGCCCCACCACAGCAGACCGGCCTGGATCAGGCCCGAAACTGTCACCGCCGCCGTCACCATCAGCAGCACCGTCTCCTGCGGGATCGGCATGATCAGCGGCGGCATCAGGGCGGCCAGGGTGCACAGGTTCAGAAATACCGGCACGGCCGCCGACAGGGCGAACCGACCGCCGGTGTTCAGTACGCCCGACAGCAGCGAGGCCACGGTCATACAGGCCAGATAGGGCATGGCCAGTTGGGTCGCGATCACGGCGGCGCGCAACACCTCGGGCTGGCCCTGATAGGCCGACAGCAGCCACGGCATGATCCACGGCATCACGACCTGCAGCAGGATGCAGAAGCCGGCGACCACGGCCAGCATGAAGCTGAGCGCCTCGGACGCCGTGACGGCGGCCGCTTCCTCGCCCTCGCGCGCCCGAACCCCGCCATAGACCGGCACGAAGGCCTGGGCGAAGGCGCCCTCGGCGAACAGGCGGCGGAACATGTTGGGCAGCATCAACGCCGTGGTGAAGGCGTCCATCATCGGTCCCTGGCCGAAGCGCGCCGCCAGCGCCATGTCGCGCACGAAGCCGAGAATTCGACTGCCCAGCGTCAGGGTCGACTGCACCAGGGTGTTTCGGGCGAGGCTCATGCGGACATTCGACAGGGCGCGGAGGAAGGGTGTCGCTTAGCGCGCTTGTTCGCCGGGCGATACGGGCTTTGCGCGCGGGCTGCGGCGGCCCAGGTCGGAGACGTCGCGCGCACTGGCGCGGGCTGAGGCGACCTTGCGTCCGGCGGGCGCGGGCGCGCGACTGTCCAGCACGGCCTCAAGCGCGGTGCGCAGTTCGGCGATCCGCTGTTCCGAGGTGATCTTTCGCCCTTTGCGATCCACGACGTAAAAACTGTCCACCGCCCGCTCGCCATAGCTGGCGACGTGGGCGGAGCGGATGCTCAGGCCTTCGTCGTTGAACACGCGCGACAGGTCCGCCAGCAGCCCCGGTCGGTCTGCACAGGACACCTCGACCACGGTGGCGACCTCGCTGGCATGGTGATCGACCATGACCACGGGCCGGACTTCGAAGGCGGCCTTGCGCGCATTGCCGGTCGGATCGGGCGCCTGGCCGATGCGACCCTCGCCCCGCGCAGCCTTTTCCAGCGCCTCGACCAGGGCCTTCAGGCGACGCGGTTCAGCCTGGCCATAGGGCAGGCCCGCTCCGTCCTGAACGCGAAACACGTCCAGGACGACGCCGTCCTCGGTCGCCACCCGGGCGTCGGTCACGTCGGCGCCCAGGGCGGCCATGGTCTGGGCCAGGTCGGCGAACAGGCCCGGTCGGTCGGCGGCGGCGATGGAGATTTCGGTCGTCTGGACCGTCAGCCCCTGCACCGGCGCGGTGGGCGCGCTCTCGGCGGCCGCGCCCGTTTCGCGCGCCCGCTGGACCAGGGCCGGGTGCGCCGCCAGCGGATCCTCGCGCGTCACGTCCTCACCCCGGAACAGGGCGGCGACCTGGTTGTAGAGGGTGCGCATCAGCTGACCCTTCCAGCCGTTCCACACGCCCGGCCCCACGGCCCGAATATCGGCCACGGTCAGGACCAGCAGCATCCGCAGGCGCTCGGGATCGCCGACCAGTTCGGCGAAGGCGCGGATGGTCGCCGGGTCCGACAGATCGCGCTTCTGGGCATAGTCCGACAACGCCAGATGGCTGCGCACCAGCCAGACAACCAGTTCGATCCGGCGCGGATCGACGCCCAGCCGTTCGCACGCCCGACGCGCGGCGATGGCGCCGTCCTCCAGCTGCCCCCGTTCGCCACCCTTGCCCACATCGTGCAGCAGCATGCCCAGCATCAGGGCTTCCATGTCCGAGATCAGATGCACGATCTCGCTGGCCATCGGGTGGTCGGTCTTCAGCTTGCCGCGCGCGATGTCGTTGATGATGCCGATGGCCTGAAGCGTGTGCTCGTCGACCGTATAGGCGTGGTACATGTTGAACTGGGTCTGGCCGACGATCCGCCCCCATTCGGGCAGGAACCGGCCCAACAGGCCCGTCTCGTTCATGATGGTCAGGACGCGATAAGGCCGCTGCCCGTGCGCCAGAACGTCCAGGAAGGCGCGCGTCGCCGCCGGATCGCGCCTCAGCCGGGGCGTCACCAGCGACAGCGACCGCGTCACCGCCGAAAAGGCGTCCGGATGCAAATCCAGGTCGTGCTTGTCGGCGCAGACGAACAGGGTCAGCAGCTTGACCGGATCGGCGGCGAACACCTCCGGCCCCTCGACCGACAGACGCCCCTGATCGATCCAGAACCCCTCGACCTCCAGCTTGCGCCGGGGGGCGGGCCGGAACGGCGCCATCAGACGCGACAGGCCGTGCGCCGTCTTCTGGTGGCGCGCCTCCAGCTTAGCCGACATGGCGCGCGTCAGGGCGCCGACGTCGCGGGCCACCAGAAAGTATCGCCGCATGAACCGCTCGACCGCCGGTTCGTCGCCGCGCCCGCGCCAGCCCATACGTCGGGCCACCTCGGGCTGCATGTCGAACGTCAGCTTCTCTTCGGCCCGGCCCGCGATCAGATGCAGATGGATGCGGACACGCCACAGGAAGTCGAACGCCTCGTCCGACGTCCGTCGCTCGCGCGGGGTGAACAGCTCGTCCATCACCGTGGCGCCCAGCCGGCTTTCGGGCGCCAGGGACCGGGCGATCCAGTACAGGGTGTTCAGGTCGCGCAAGCCCCCCTTGCCGTCCTTGACGTTGGGTTCGACCTTGTAGCGGGTCGAGCCGGCCTTTTCGTGCCGGGCGGCCCGCTCCTCCAGCTTGGCGGCGATGAAGGGGCGCGGATCGGATTTCGACACCATGTCGCGAAACCGGCCGATCATCAGCTGGGCCAGCGCCTCGTCCCCCGCCAGCGGACGCGCCTCCAGCAGGGTCGTCCGCACCGTCATGTCGGTGCGCGACAGGCTCAGACACTCTTCGACCGAGCGCACCGCCGACCCAACCTTGGCCCCTAGGTCCCACAGCACATAGAGGACGAACTGGATCACCTGCTCGCCGCGCGGCGTCGCTTTGGACGATCTCAGAAACAGCAGGTCGAGATCGGAATGGGGCGCCAGCACGCCCCGGCCGTAGCCGCCGACCGCGACCAGGGCCAGCCGCTCGGCCTCGACCGGCGAGGTCGGCCACAGCGTCTGGGTCGCCACCCGCCACAGGCCGGCCAGCATCTCGTCGGCCGCGGCGGCGTACAGACGCGCCACATCGCGGCCCTTCATGCCGCCGTCCAGCTTGCGCTCCGCCCGGGCGCGGGCGGCGTCATAGGTCTCGCGCAAAACGACAGAGACCGCTGCGCGCGGGTCTTCCGCGCGGGCGGCCTCGTCAAGGCGGTCATCCAGACTGGGCGAGGCGTTCATGTCAGCCGTCTATAGGCCGCATCCCACCGCACGTCAGTCAGGGATTGCTGACTACTCCGGGCGAACGCGCTTCTTGCGGAACGACGGGTTCAGCGTCTGCTTGCGCAGGCGGATGGACTTGGGCGTCACTTCAACCAGTTCATCGTCGTCGATATAGGCGATGGCCTGTTCCAGCGACATCTGGCGCGGCGGCGTCAGGCGAACGGCCTCGTCCTTGCCGGAGGCGCGGACGTTGGTCAGCTGCTTGCCCTTGATCGGGTTGACGTCCAGGTCGTCCCAGCGCGCGTTCTCGCCGATGATCATGCCCTGATAGGTCTTTTCGCCGGCGCCGACGAACATGATGCCGCGGTCTTCTAGGTTCCACAGTGCGAAGGCGGCGGTTTCACCGTCCGAGTTCGAGATCAGAACGCCCTTCAGACGACCGGCGATCGCGCCCTTGTGCGGCTCATAGTGGCTGAACACGCGGTTCAGTACGCCCGAACCGCGGGTGTCGGTCAGGAACTCGCCCTGATAGCCGATCAGCGAACGCGACGGCGCCTTCAGGCTGATGCGGGTCTTGCCGGCGCCCGACGGGCCCATGTCGGTCATTTCGGCCTTACGGGCCGACAGCTTCTCAATGACGATGCCCGAGAACTCGTCGTCGACGTCGATCATGACGTCTTCGATCGGCTCCAGCTTCTCGCCGTTCTCGCCGGTCTGGAACACCACGCGCGGACGCGAGATCGAAACCTCGAAGCCTTCGCGGCGCATGTTCTCGATCAGAACGCCCAACTGCAGTTCGCCACGGCCGGCGACTTCATAGGCGTCGCCGCCTTCGGTCGTGGTCACGCGGATGGCGACGTTGGCCTCGGCCTCCTTCAGAAGGCGATCACGGATGACGCGCGACTGGACCTTGTCGCCTTCGCGACCGGCCAGGGGGCTGTCGTTGACCGAGACGGTCATGGAGATGGTGGGCGGATCGATCGGCTGGGCGGGCAGAGGCTCGGTGACTTCCATCGCGCACAGGGTGTCGGCCACGGTCGCCTTGGACATGCCGGCGATGGCGACGATGTCGCCCGCTTCCGAACCCTCGTCCAAGGCCTGACGCTTCAGGCCGCGGAAGGCCAGCACCTTGGTGATGCGGCCGCGTTCGATTTCCTTGCCTTCACGGTCCAGGGCGTGGATCGCCATGCCGGGAACGGCCTTGCCGCTCTCGATGCGGCCGGTCAGCAGACGGCCCAGGAACGGATCGCTTTCGATCAGCACGTCCAGCATGCGGAAGGGCTTGTCGCGGTTGGCCTGGACGGCGGGCGGCGGGACGTGATCGACGATCAGGTCGAACAGCGGGGCCAGATTGTCGTTGGGCTGGTTCAGGTCCAGCGTCGCCCAGCCGTTGCGGCCCGAGGCGTAGATGTGCGGGAAGTCCAGCTGCTCGTCCGTCGCGCCGATGGCGGCGAACAGGTCGAAGGTCTCGTTGTGGACGCGGTCCGGATCGGCGTGGGCGCGGTCGACCTTGTTGATGCACAGGATCGGGCGCAGGCCCATCTTCAGCGCCTTGGTCAGCACGAACTTGGTCTGGGGCATGACGCCCTCTTCGGCATCCACCAGGATGACGCAGCCGTCCACCATGCCCAGGATGCGCTCGACCTCGCCGCCGAAGTCGGCGTGGCCGGGGGTGTCGATGATGTTGATGCGGGTTTCGCCCGCCTTGCCGTTCCAGAGCACCGAGGTGCACTTGGCCAGGATGGTGATGCCGCGCTCTTTTTCCTGGTCGTTGGAGTCCATCGCGCGCTCGGTCTGCGCCTCGTTGGCTCGGAAGACGCCGGACTGGGCGAGCAGTTGGTCCACCAGGGTCGTCTTGCCGTGGTCGACGTGGGCGATGATGGCGACGTTGCGCAGGTTCATTTGAGTATCGCGAAAAGGCGCGGCCGGCATACGGGCGGCCGCTGGTCATGAAAAGGCATGCGGGAGGCGCGCGCCTCTTACAGGCATGTGGACAGAAAGACCAGAGCGGGCGTTCGCCGCGCTGATCGCCGCCTTACCGATATTTCATCCGCGACGCCGCATCTGACGCCGCTGACGGACGCCTCCCTCCTACGACGGGCCTGACGCAGGCCCATTCCGATGGGGAGATGACGATGGGTTTGATGATCGCAGCCGCGCTTGCCGCCGCCCTTGCCGCGGGCGAGGCGCCGGACATGCATGTGGATGCCGAGGGGCTGAACATGGCCCGACCGGGCGAGGCGATGATCCTGGCCGGCCGCATCCGCGCCGCCAGCCGCGACTGGTGCGCCGTCCATCGCGCGGTCCTGACCCCCGACAGCCTTGGCGACGCCAGCGTCTGCGAGCGTGAAATGAGACGCCGGGCCTATGTCGCCCTGCCCCGTCCTCAACGCATCTATTTCGTGCGCGCGGGCGGCCAGACCGCGCTCAATCGGCGCTAGAGCGGTCGCAGCATATAGCGGGCGTCGGCGCCGTAGCTGGCCAGTTTGGCCGCCATGGCCTCGGCGGGTTGCTCGACGAAATCTTGTCGCGACCAGAATCCGACAGCGTCATTGACCGCGACCAGGGCGATGGCGGGCCAGCCGTCTTCCGTCGCCTGTTCGGCCAGCCGCTCAACGATGGCGCCGGTCACGCCCCCGCCCCGCGCCTCGGGGTGCAGAGCAAGATCGTGCAGATAGATCAAATCCGGCTGGGGCGGCAGGCCTTCGATCACCGTGTTCAGCGGCGGCGCGCTCTCGGCCTTCCACGGATAGGCGATCAGATAGCCCCGCGCGGCGCCCTCGCTCTCCGCCAGCACGAAACAGCCGCGCGGATAAAGCGCCAGCCGGTTTTGGAAACAGGCGCGATCCTCGAAATGGTCGGGAAACGACAGCCGCGCCACCTCCACCACCGCATCGATGTCCGTCGGCCGCATAGGCCGCCATTGCACGGTCATCAGTTCACCTTGGACGGGTCTGGCAGAGCGTCAGGCAGGGCGGAAACCGGAACGCCGTCGTCCTTCAGCTTCTTCACCTCGGCGGGCGTGGCCTCGCCATAGATTTCGCGCTTCTCGGATCGGCCCTCGTGGATGTCGCGCGCCTCGCGGGCGAAGGTGTCGCCGACGTAGTCGAAGTTGGCCTCGACATGGGCGCGGACCTCGCGGGCGGCGGCCATCATCATCGTCTGCATCTTGGCGGCGACGTCAGAGGCGGGATCGGCCTTGCGGGCGCCGCTGATGGCCGGGGCCATGATCGCCTTTTCCACCGCGCGCGAACCGCAGAACGGGCATTCCACCAGCCCCCGCGCCGCCTGATCGTCATAGTCGGTCGAGGAGCCGAACCAGGCTTCGAAGGCGTGGGCTTGGTCGCATTTCAGGGCGTAGCGGATCATGGGGCGTTAAACAGCGGGCAGGAAATCGCGATCGTGGGTCAGGCTGGGCACGGCGGCGCGCGCCCTGGCCACGGCCTCCATGTCCAGTTTCGCACGCACGATGCAAGGTTCGTCGTGATCCGCCTTGGCGATGATCTCGCCCCAGGGTCCGACGACGGTGGATCGCCCCCAGGTTCGGCGAGCATCCTCGTGCAGTCCGCCCTGCGCTGGGGCCAGGACGAACGCCCCCGTCTCGATGGCGCGGGCGCGTAGCAGGGTCTCCCAATGCGCCTCGCCCGTCGGGGCGGTGAAGGCGGCTGGCACGGCGATCACCGACGCCCCGGCCTTGGCCAGCTGGCGGTGCAGATGGGGAAAGCGGATGTCGTAGCAGATGGTCAGGCCCAGCCGGCCCCAAGGCGTGTCCGCCACCGACGCCCCGTCGCCGGGCCTCACCGTCGCGCTTTCGCGATAGGTCTCGCCATTGGGCAGGTTCACGTCGAAGACGTGCAGCTTGTCGTATCGGGCCACGATCCCGCCCGACCCATCGATCAGCAGCGACCGATTGGCGGCGCGGCCATCTCCCGCCTGGCCAGACCGGACGATGGCCGAACCGATCAGTAGCCAGACGCCTAGTTCCGCCGCCAGACGACGCAGACCCAGAACGGCGACGTCCTCGTCCTCGGTCGTAATCGCCGCATCGCGCCGGTCTCGGCGCTGCTCCAGGACATTGGTCCCCTCGGGCGTCAGGATGAACTTCGCTCCGCCCGACGCCGCCTCGCGGATCAAGGGCTCAACATGGGCCAGCGCCGCTCGCGCCGTCGCCGGCGTGCGCGTCTGGATCAGGGCGATGTCGAGCCCGCTGCTCATGGATCAGGCGGCCAGAAGTCCGTCCAGCTTGCCGTCGCGATCCAGCGCGTGGATCTCGTCGGAACCGCCGATGTGCTGGCCGTCGATGAAGATCTGCGGGAAGGTCATGCGGCCGCCCGACTTCTCGACCATCTCGGCCTTCTTGTCGGGATCGTTGGAGGCGACGATCTCGGTATAGTCCACGCCCTTTTTCTTCAGCAGCGACATGGCGCTGAAGCAGTAGGGGCAGCCAGGCTTGGTGTAGATGACGACGTCGGCCAAGTTCAGATCTCCAAAATAAAATCGAGCGCCCTCAAGCAGCGAGCCGCCGCGCGGCGAGCGATAGGGCGCTCTTCACATAGTCAGTTCACGGGCGTTTCGCACCCGCGCGATGACGGCGAGGTCCACGGCGCGCGCTCCGGCGTCGATCAGGGCGCGCGCGCAGGCCTCTCCGGTCGCGCCCGTGGTCAACACATCGTCGATCAGAAGGATGCGTCGCCCCCGGATCCGACGCCGGCCCGCCTCGGTCACGGCGAAGGCCTGCTTGACGTTCAGCCGCCGCCCGCGCTGGCTCTTGCCGCCCTGGCTGGTCGTGTGGGTCGTGCGGACCAGACCGTCGGGCAAATAGTCGCGGTCGGCGTGCCGGGCCAGCGGCCGGGCGATTTCGGCGGCCTGATTGAAGCGCCGCGACAACAGGCGAAACCGATGCAGCGGCACGGGCAGGATCACATCCGCGTCTTCTACCAGATCGGCGGCGGCGCGTCCGATCCAGCGCGCGAACAGGGGCGCGAACTGTTGCTGGTCCCCGTGCTTGAACCTCAGGATCAGGCCGCGCGACGCCTCGTCATACAGGCAAGCCGCGCGCGCTCTCTCGAACGCATAGGGCTTGGCGATACAGGCGGCGCAGCGATCCTCGGCGAAGGCGCCGCCGTCAAAGTCGAATGCCGCCCCGCAGCCGTCGCAGACCGGCGCCTCCAGAAATTTGATCCGGCTCCAGGCGTCGGGCGTCAGGCCGGCCGCAGCCGTCGCCTCTCGGCTGTCGTGCGCCATCGGCGGCAGGATCAGGTCGGCCAGTCCCCGCCCCGCTCCGCGCAAGTGACGGCCCGCCCCTTCCCAGGCGCGTCGCCAGCCCCCATCCTGTGCGTCCATGACCGCCCCCCAATCCCCTTCCGAAGGCCCCCCGCGCATCTTCGACGCCGTTCGACGTCAGGCGCGGCTTGTGCGGTCCGCCTCCCGGTTCCCCCAAGCCGACTTCCTGCACGCCCGCGCCGCCGCCAACGCCGCCGAGAGCCTGGAAGCCATACTGCGCGATTTTCCCGTTACGGTCGATCTGTCCGCCCATCCAGGCGTGTTCGATGCGGCGGTGCGGTCCAGCGACGCTGCGGGACGGGTCGGCCCCGTCCAGACGCCCGTCTCCCTGGCCCAGCGCGCAGCGCCGGGTGCGGACGCGCTGCCGCTGGCCGACGCCTCGACCGATCTGATCGTCTCCCTTTTGACCCTTCACTGGGCCAACGACCTGCCTGGCGCCCTGGCCCAGATCCGGCGCGCGTTAAAACCGGACGGCCTGTTTATCGGCACGCTGTTCGGCGCGGGCACGCTGAAAGAGCTTCGCGCCGTCCTGACCGAGGTCGAACTGGAAGAGCGCGGCGGAGCCCAGGCGCGGGTTTCGCCCTTCGCTGACGGCTATGACGGGGCGGCCCTCTTGCAGCGCGCCGGGTTCGCCCTGCCGGTATCGGACGTGGATCGGTTCACCGTCCGCTACGCCGACCTGTTCGCCCTGATCCGCGACCTGCGCGCCATGGGGGAGACCAATGTGCTGCACGGACCCGTTCGGCCGTTGAGCCGCCGTATCGTGGCGCGCGCCGCCGCCCTCTATGCCGAGCGATACGGTCTCGACGACAGCCGCATACCGGCGACGTTCGAGATCATTCACCTGGCCGGCTGGAAACCCCACGACAGCCAGCAGAAGCCCCTGCCGCGCGGCTCGGCCAAGACGCGGCTGGCCGATGCCCTGGGCGTCAAGGAAATGACGGGCGAAGAGCCGGACTAGCTGATCGCGGCCTGTATGGCGGCGCTCAGCTTGTTCACCGTCGCGGCCAGGCCGCCGTTCTGGCTGTTCGCCAAGGCGCTGATCGAAGTCACGATCGCCAGGAAGATCAGGGCGCAGAGCAGCCCGTATTCGATGGCTGTGGCCCCGCTCTCATTGCGCAGGAACCGGCCGATAAGACGTCGCATGGCCGGCCTCCCTGGTCGGCGGTGGTCAGAGCAGGTCGCGCAACCAGGCGACCAGAGGTTCGTCCGCCGGGGGCATGGGATAGTCCGAAAGTTTGCTCGGCTTCACCCAGGCCAGGCCGTCGTGTTCACGCGCCGTGACCACGCCGTCCCACCGTCGGCACAGATACAATGGCATCAACAGGTGAAACGAATCGTAAGCGTGACTGGCGAAAACGAACGGCGACAGACAGTTTTCGCTGACGTCGATGCCCAGCTCTTCCTTCAGCTCGCGGATCAGGGCCTGTTCAGGCCGCTCTCCGGGCTCGACCTTGCCGCCCGGAAACTCCCACAGACCGGCCAGCTTCTTGCCCTCGGGACGCTTGGCGATCAGAACCCGCCCATCCACGTCAATCAGGGCGACGGCGACGACCAGGATGGTGGGAAGGGGCGCAGCGGTCACGAGCGATAGTCGCCGTTGATCTCGATGTAGCCCTTGGTCAGATCGCAGGTCCACACGGTCGCCGACGCCCGGCCCGAACCCACGTCGACGGTGATGTCGATTTCGGGGTTCTTCATATAGGCGGTCATCTTGGCCTCGTCGTAGGTCGGGGACGGGGCGCCGTCGATGGCGGCCTGGTGCGGACCGAACTTGATGGCCAGGCGGTCGCGATCGACCGGTTCCTCGGTCTTGCCCACCGCCATGACGACCCGGCCCCAGTTGGCGTCCTGACCGGCGATGGCGGTCTTGACCAGAGGGCTGTCGGCGATGGACTTGGCCAGCTTGCGGGCCGAGGCGGGCGAGGCGGCGCCGTCCACCGTCACCTTGACGAACTTGGTCGCGCCTTCGCCGTCGCGCACCAGCTGGTGCGCCAGGTCCAGCATCACCTTGTCCAGGGCGGCCGAGAAGCTCTTCAGCCGGCGATCCCCAACCCGCCCGATTCGCGGCGCGCCCGAGGTCCCGGTGGCGAACAGCAGGGCCGTGTCGTTGGTCGAGGTGTCGCCATCCACCGTCACGCTGTTGAAGGTGGTGCGTACATGCAGGCCCAGCAGAGCCTGCAGCACGTTCGGATGGATGTCCGCATCGGTGACGATGAAGGCCAGCATGGTCGCCATGTCCGGCGCGATCATGCCTGATCCCTTGGCGATGCCGGCGATCCGGACCTTGTAGCCCTCGATCTCGGCCTCGGCGTAGGAACCCTTGGGGAAGGTGTCGGTGGTCATGATGCCGCGACCCGCCCGGGCCCAGGCGTCCGCCTCCAGCCCGTTCTCGATCTCGGGCAGTTTGGCGACGATCTTCTTGTCGTCCAGCACCACGCCGATCACGCCGGTCGAGGCCAGCATGACGTCGCGTTGGCGACAGCCGAACCGTTTGGCGACCTCCGAGGCCGTGCGCCGCGCCGCGTCCGCGCCGGCCTTGCCGGTGAAGGCGTTGGCGCATCCGGCGTTGATCACCAGGGCGCGCACATCCTTGCCGCCCTCGGCCCCGGCCAGATGCTTCTTGCACCAGTCCACGGGCGCCGAGCCGATCTTGTGGCGGGTGAAGACCCCGGCGCAGCTGGTCCCCCGCGCGAACCGGAACACCACCAGGTCGTCGCGCTCATGCTTGTAGAAGCCGGCGCGCGCGGTCGCGATCTCGACCCCGCCGATCGGCGGAATGGTCGGGAACGGCATGGCCAGGGGCGAGATGGCCAGACCCGGCTTGCCGGCGGCGGCCGGCGCAGGCGCGGCGGCTGGCGCCGCATCCGATCCCGGCGTGCGGGTTGCGCGCTTCAGCGCCGTGGCGAACGGGTCCAGCGCCTTTTCGAATGCATGCTCGATCTTCTGGCCGGTCGTAGAGGGAGGCTTGGTCATGTTAGGCGCCCGGAGAAGCGGAAGGAGCAGGCGATGCGGGCGGCGTCTGCGCGGGCAGGCGGACATCCACCTTGGCCTTGCCGCGAAGTTGTTCCAGCAACTGTCGCACGCCCTCATAGGTCAGATAGCGCACGATTTGCGGTCGGGCCTGTTCCAGCGTCGGCGGGTTTTCCTTGCGCCGGTCCTCAACCCTCAGAACGGCCCAGCCGCCCTCGGTCTGGAACGGCCCGACGGTCGCACCGGCCGGCTTGTCGCGCAGAGCGTCGGCATAGGCTTGCGGCATCACGTCCAGCGTGGAATACCCCAGGTCGCCGCCGGAGAACCGCGTCGCCTCGTCGATCGACCGCTCCGCCGCCACCGCCTCGAAGCCGGCGCCCTGGCCCAGAATGCCGATCACGGCGTCCGCCTCGGGCTTTGTGCGCGACAGGATCAGCCGCACGCGGATCTCTTCCGAGGTCTTCGCCAGCCGCAGCTGCTCATTATAAAGAGTCTGCACCGCCTGGTCCGAGACGGCTTTGTTGACCACGCTCTCGACCAGCATGTCGCCTAGGATGCGCTCGCGCGTCGCTTCCAGACGCCGCTGCGCCAGAGGCGAGGAATCCAGCCGCCGCCGCTGCGCCTCTCCGGCCAGCAGCTTTTGGTCGATCACCTCGTCCAGCACCCGGCGGAAGAGATCCGACGTCGTGTCCAGCGTCTCGTCCTCGCCGATCAAACCTTGGGCAACCGCCTCGCGCTTCACGTCCGAGGCCCAGATGGTCTCGTCCTGGACCGTGGCCACAGCCTGGTCCCCCTGTTCGGGCGGCCGGTTGTCGCCGCCGCGCGAACAGGCGGCGGTCGAAAGCGCCGCCGTCAGCACCGCCGCTGTCAGAAGACGTGAAGATCGCCGGAAGGGGGTCAAGGGGGCGCTCCGTCGAAGGCGGCCGAAAGCCCCTCGCGTTGACAGGGGTTAGGCCGGTGCTTAAGTCCCGCCTGCGCCCAAGTCGAGGGGTTTTGATCGTCTGCGCGGCCCTTCGCGCGCGCCTGATGCGGCGCTCCGGGGCTGCGGTCGGTCAGGGCCTCTCTCACGGCGTCCGTATCGCCGCCCCTCACGGGATTTCAGAGCCGCTCAGCTCGCAGACGCTCGACCGCTTACCGGATCCAATATGCTCGGCTTCGCCAAGAAACTTTTCGGCTCTTCCAACGACCGCAAGGTCAAGGCCTTCCAGGACCACGCCCAGCGCATCAATGCGCTGGAGCCCAAGTTCGCCGCCCTGTCCGACGACGAACTGCGGATGATGACCGACGCCTTCCGCGATCGGCTGGCGAACGGCGAGACCCTGGACAAGATCCTGCCCGAAGCCTTTGCGGTCGTGCGCGAAGCCTCCAAGCGCGTGCTGGGCCAGCGTCAGTACGACGTTCAGCTGGCCGGCGGCATGATCCTGCATGAAGGCGGCATCGCCGAAATGCGGACCGGCGAAGGCAAGACCCTGGTCGCCGTGGCGCCGGTCTATCTGAACGCTCTGCCCGGCAAGGGCGTGCACGTCATCACCGTCAACGACTACCTGGCCCGCCGCGACGCCGAGACGATGGGCAAGGTCTATCGCTTCCTCGGTCTTGAGGTCGGCGTCATCGTCAACGGCCTCAGCCAGGGTCAGCGCCAGCAGGCCTACAACGCCGACGTCACCTACGGTGCCAACAACGAGTTCGGCTTCGACTATCTGCGCGACAACCTGGTCTATGACCGGCGCGAGATGGTGCAGCGTCCGCACAACTTCGCCATCGTCGACGAGGTCGACTCCATCCTGATCGACGAGGCGCGCACGCCTCTGATCATCTCGGGCCCGACCGAGGACCGTTCGGATCTCTACAAGATCCTCGACGGCCTGATCAAAGACCTGATCAAGGACAAGGACACCTTCGAGCTCGATGAGAAGCAGAAGCAGGTCCTGCTGACCGAGCTGGGCTCCGAGCGGATGGAAGAGGCCCTGGAGGCCGGCGGTCACTTCGCAGCCGACACCACCGGCCTGTACGACGCCGCCAACATCAGCCTGGTTCACCACGCCAACCAGGCCCTGCGGGCCAACACCCTGTATCAGCGCGACAAGGACTATATCATCAAGGGCGGCGAGATCGTCCTGATCGACGAGTTCACCGGCCGCATGATGACCGGCCGCCGCCTGTCCGAAGGCCTGCACCAGGCCATCGAGGCCAAGGAAGACGTCAAGATCCAGCCCGAGAACCAGACCCTGGCCTCGGTGACGATCCAGAACTACTTCCGCCTGTACGAAAAGCTGTCGGGCATGACCGGCACGGCTGCGACCGAGGCCCAGGAATTCGGCGACATCTACAAGATGGACGTGCTGGAAGTGCCGACCAACCGGCCGATCCAGCGCAAGGACTACGACGACGAGGTCTATCGGACCCACGCCGAGAAGAACCAGGCCATCGCGCGCCAGATCGCCGAATGCCACCTCGCCGGTCAGCCGATCCTGGTCGGCACCGTATCGATCGAGCGTTCGGAACAGCTGTCGGACCTGCTGAGCCGCTTCGAATACAAGGTCGAGACCTCGCGCACGCTGAAGCCGGAATATGCGGGTAAGGCCAAGGAAGCCGAGAAGATCGGCGACGCCGCCTATGACATCACCTATGAGACCAAGCTGCGCGGCATTCCGCACAGCGTCCTGAACGCGCGCCAGCACGAACAGGAAGCCTATATCGTCGCCGACGCCGGCCTGCCGGGCGTGGTGACCATCGCCACCAATATGGCGGGCCGCGGCACCGACATTCAGCTCGGGGGCAACCTTGAGATGAAGATGCAGAAGTGGCTGCTGGAACAACGCAACATGGCCGTCGAGGTCACGCCGGAAATGGAAACGGCCAAGGAGGCCGAGTTCAAGGCCGAGATCGCTGTCCAGAAGAAGATCGCGCTGGAGGCGGGCGGCCTGTTCGTCCTGGGCACCGAGCGCCACGAGAGCCGCCGCATCGACAACCAGCTGCGCGGCCGCACCGGCCGTCAGGGCGACCCCGGCACCTCGAAATTCTACCTGTCCTGCGAGGACGACCTGCTGCGCATCTTCGCCGGCGACCGTCTCGACTCGATCATGAAGACCTTCGGCGTGGCGGAGGGCGAGGCCATCACCCACCCCTGGCTGAACCGCGCCATCGAGACCGCCCAGAAGCGCGTCGAGACCCGCAACTACGACATCCGCAAGAACCTGCTGAAATACGACGACGTCGTGAACGACCAGCGCAAGGCCGTGTTCGAACAGCGTCAGGAGTTCATGGACTCCGAGGATCTGTCCGAACTGGTCGGCGACTTCCGCCGCGACGTCGTGTCGGACCTGGTCGAACGCTATATGCCGCCCAAGGCCTATGCCGAGCAGTGGGACATCGACGGCCTGGACGAAAAGGTCCGCTCGACCCTGGGGCTTGAACTGCCGCTGCACGACTGGGCCGCAGAGGAAGGCGTGTCGAACGAGGAGATCGAGGAGCGGCTGCTGGCCGCCGCCGACGCCCGCGCCGCCGAACGCCTGGAACAGATCGGCGCCGACCAGACGCGCGGTCTGGAAAAACAGTTCATGCTGCAGATGATCGACATGCAGTGGCGCGAGCACCTGGTCCACCTGGACCACCTGCGCGGCGTCATCGGCCTGCGCGGCTATGGCCAGCGCGACCCGCTGAACGAATACAAGACCGAAGCCTTCTCGCTGTTCGAGAACCTGCTCTACGACCTGCGCCACAACGTCACGCGCTGGCTGATGACGGTCGAGTTCCGCTTCCAGGCCCCGCCCGAACTGCCCGAGTTCCAGGAAATCCACCTGAACCCCGGCACCGGCGAGAACGAGATGGCCAATCCGTCGGCGCAGAACCCCGAAGGCACGTTGATCGGCGACGACCGCTCCAAACTGCCGATCGAGGCCCTGCCGCCCGGCTGGGAAATGACCGGCCGCAACTCCCCCTGCCCCTGCGGCTCGGGCCGCAAGTTCAAACACTGTCACGGGGCTCTCGTTTAAGAGGCGCGCTACCCGCAGCGCTATCGCTCGCCGCGCGGCGGCTCGCTGCTTGAGCGCTGGGTGAGATGTCCTAAAGAAGAGGGATGACCTACAAGTCCCTCTTCTCCCGCGCCCTGTCAGCGGCGCCCGGTCGGCTGCATTTCGCCGCGCACAGCCATCACCTGTGGCCCGACGCCAGTTTCGAGGCGCAGCAGCAGACCTGGCTCGACGCCAACTTGCATGCCGACCACAAGTGGGATCTCGTCTTCGGTCAGGTGATCCCCGAGGCCCAGGCCCATGTCGCGGCCGAGCTGGCACTGCCCTCGCCCGACAGCATCGTCTTTTCGTCCAACACCCACGACTTCCTGCTGCGTCTGTTTTCGGGCGTGGAGACCAAGCCGGTCCGCATTCTGGCGACCGACGGCGAATTTCACTCCTTCCGTCGTCAGGCCGAACGGTGGGAAGAAGTCGGGGCGGCGGTGATCACGCGCGTTCCGCTCGCGCCCTTCGACACCTTCGCCGATCGCTTCATCGCCGAGGCGTCCAGGGGCGGTTACGACTGGATCGTGGTCAGCCAGGTGTTCTTCCGCACCGGGGGGCTGTTCGACCGGATCGAGGAGCTTGCCGCCCTGGCGAGACCCGAAGGGCCTTGGGTGCTGATCGACGGCTATCACGGCTTCATGGCGACCCCGACCGACCTGTCGGCGGTGGCGGACCGGGTCTTCTATGTCTCCGGCGGCTACAAATACGCCATGTCGGGCGAGGGCGTCTGCTTCCTGCACGCCCCACCCGGCTTCTGCCCGCGTCCTGTCGTCACCGGCTGGTTCGCGGAGTTCGGCGACCTGTCGGGGCCTCCCGGCGGCGTTCAGTATCGCAGCGACGGTGGTCGCTTCTGGGGCGCGACCTTCGACTGCACGCCGCTATATCGCTTCAACGCCGTGCGCCGAACGCTGGATCAGCAGGGGCTCGACACCGCCGCTATCGCCGCCCATGCGCGCGATCTGGCGACCACGTTCCAGCAGGCCGTTCAGGCTGGACAGGCCGGGGTCTTGTCGCAAGCCGAAATCCTCAATCCGGTTGAGGGCGACGCGCCGCGCGCCCGTTTCCTCGCCCTGCGTCATCCCGACGCCCAGGCCAGGTGCGCCGGTCTGCGGGCGGCCAACATCGTCACCGACGTGCGCGACGACGTGATCCGCTTCGGCTTCGGCCTGTATCAGGACGCCGAGGACGTCGATCGCCTGATCGCGGCTTGCCGATCCCTCTGATCAGTAGAAGGTCGTGTCGTCCTGCTTGCTGGGCGCCGGGGCCGTGCGCGGCGGCGTCGTCGGACGGTTTGATGCGGGCGGGGTCGCCGGGCGGGCTTCAGGCGAGGGCGGCGTCGGCGTGGTCCCGCCCGTCGGCGCATTGACCGGAGGGATCGCCGGCAGGTCCGGATAGGGCATGGCCGAGGGGCGGGCGTCCTGCGCCGGCGCCGCTTCATCGGGCGCGATCGGTGCCGCATTGGACTGGCCCAACCGGTCGGGCGCGCCGACATCGTCGCGGATGAAGGCCCAGGCCTGTCGGTCCGAGCAGCCGCAGGCCTTCAGGAAGCCCTGCTTGTCCCGCCACAGGATCAGCGGATAGCTGATGTCGACGCCGGACTCCTTGAGCAGCTGGCTCAGCCGTTCGTTGAAGCGGCGGCCGGCCTCGACCACGGCGGTGCGCGCCAGATTGCCGTCCGCCTGCGGCACGCCGGCGGCGGTCCAGCTGTTCGACGGCGTCGCCATCCAGCGTTGATACAGCGGCCAGTCGCGCGTCAGCCACAGCTCGGCGACCGTCGCCCGCTCCGCCGCCGTCGATTGCGCCGCGCCTTCCAAATCGGGACGAGCGAACAGGATGTAGCGCGTCTCGATCCCCGCCGCCTTCAGCTTGGGCGCCTCGTCGCGCGCGTAACGCAGGGCCGAGGCGCTGTCGCGATAGGTGACGATATACAGGGCCTGTCCCCCGCTGCCGTCCGACACCCAGGACGCCTCGTCCAGCAGTTGTTGCACTTCGGCCTGATTGCGGCTGATCGTGACCGGCTGGAACCGCGAATAGAAGTTCCAATAGGCCCAGTATCCGGCGCCGGCTAGCAGCAGGCCGACCACGGCCGCCACGATCGAACCCATCAAAAAGCGACGCATGTAATCGGGTCCTCCAGCTTCACCGTTGACCCCTCCTAACGCATAGCATCGGAATCCGTTGTCCCCCGCATCCGCCGACGTATTCGTAGCCGCTCGGAGGCGCCAAAATGTCGCGAAAGATTCCGCCCGATGCGCTCTTGAACGGCGCAGGGGGCTTCCCATTTTCGATCTCGACGCTGCGGGACACTCCCCCTCCGAACCGCAGCGAAGCGAAGCCGGCGCCCTCCCCTCCCCTCCAGGCGCCGCTCGCGCAGGCCGCCGGACTCCCCCAGTCCGGCGGCTTTCTGCTTTGTGGCGCTGCACAATAATTCCAACCTGATCACTGATCATTACAATGAACGGTCGCCGGGGGCTTCCCGAGCGACCGGACCTGGCCTAGTCAGCGGGGGTGGCGCCCCGTCGCGCCGCATCCCTTGCGGCCCTGCCGCGTCGTTCGAGACTGCTCGTCCATGACCGCCCACGATCTGCGCCAACCCGTTCAGCCGATCACCAAGGCCGCGCTGGAGGCGGCCTTCGCCAAGATCGTGGGGACCGGGCCCGGCGCAGTCGAACAGACCTATCTGACCCAGGCGCACGAAGACTATTCCGCCGATGAGACGCCTGAGCTGAGCGGCGAGGATCTGGCCGCCCTGCTTGCCGCCTCCTGGGCCGCCGCCAAGGCCTATCCGACCGACGCGGCCGCTCCCGCCATCACCGTCGGCCCGCTGCACGGCGCGTCGGACAAGGTGCTGGATTACGATCTGGTGCGCATCGTCCAGTCCGACGCGCCCTTCCTGGTCGATAGCGTCATGGGCGCCCTGGCCGAGGCCGCCGTGTCCGTGCGCGCCCTGTTCCACCCGGTGGTCGAACTGGACGGCCGCCGCCTGTCGATCATCATGCTGGTCATCGACAGCGTGCCGCAGGAGCGCCGTGACGCCCTGGGCGAAGGCCTGGCCCAGAGCCTGTCGGACGTTCACGCCGCCGTCGCCGATCATGACGCCATGACGTCCCTGATGCGCCAGGCCGTGCAGCGACTGGAAGAGACCCCGCCCCCGGTCGATCCCGCCGTCCTGGCCGAGAACATCGCCTTCCTGAAATGGCTGAAGAGCGACCATTTCGTCTTCCTGGGCGCGCGCGACTACGACTATCCGCTAAACGCCGACGGCGACTATGAGGCCGAGGCGCCGCTGGGACTGTCCACCGACGGCCTGGGCATTCTGGCAGATCCCGAGCGCACCGTGCTGCGCCGCGCCTCCGAACCCGCCGTCCTGACGCGCCAGATGCGCCGCCAGCTGGATCTCAGCGAACCGGTGACGGTGGCCAAGGCCAACGCCCGCTCGCGCGTCCACCGTCGCGCCTACATGGACTATGTCGGGGTCAAGCGTTACGGCCCGGACGGCAAGGCGACGGGCGAGACCCGTTTCGTCGGCCTGTTCACGTCGGAAGCCTACGACCAGCTGGCGACCGAGGTGCCGCTGCTGCGTCGCAAGGTGGCCAACGCCCTGGCCCGCGCCGACAAGGCGCCCGGCAGCCACAATGAAAAACGCCTCAAGAACATCCTTGAGAATTATCCGCGCGACGAGCTGTTCCAGGTCAGCGAGGACGAGCTGCTGTCCATCGCCCTGGGCATCCTTCACCTCTACGACCGGCCGCGCATCCGCCTGTTCTCGCGCCAGGATCCGTTCGACCGGTTCGTCTCGGTCCTGTGCTTCATCCCGCGCGAGAAGTTCGATTCCGCCGTGCGCGAACGCATCGGCCAGATCGTCGCTCGCGCCTGGGGCGGCCGCATCTCGGCCTGGTACCCGCAGCTGTCCGATGCGCCCCTGGTGCGCATCCACTACATCATCGGCGTGGAGCCCGGCGCCCACCCGATCCCGGATGCCGCCCAGCTGGAGGCCGACGTCGCCGAGGCCGGTCGCGGCTGGGTCGATCGTTTCGAAGGCGCCCTGCGTCGCTCGGGCGTCGAGGAAGTCGCCGTCGGGCCGCTGAGCGCCCAATGGGCCCGCGCCTTCGGCGCCGCCTATCGCGATCGCTATGACGCCGATGAGGCCGCGACCGACCTGCAATACGTAAACCGGCTGAACGAGACCGGTCTGCCCGGCGAGGGCAAGGCCGTCGCCGTGCGCGCCTTCCGCACGCCGGACGACAGCCGCCTGCAGTTCCGCTTCAAACTCTATCGTCGCGGCCCCGCCGTTCCCCTGTCCGACGTCCTGCCGATCCTGGCCGACATGGGCCTGAAGACGCTGGAGGAATATGGCTATCCGATCCGTCCGATGGGCGAGGAGGAGATCCACGTCCACGAGTTCCTGATGGAGGATCCGCGCGGCGAGGCGCTGGTCTTCGACGATGTGAAGGGCCCGTTCGAGGACGCCTTCGCCGCCGTCTGGACCGGACGCAACGAAAGCGACGGCTTCAACCGCCTGGTGATCGAACTGGGCGTGGAATGGCGCGACGCCGCCCTGATCCGCACCCTGGCCCACTATCGCCAGCAGACGGGCCTGGACCCTTCCCAGACGGTGCAGGAAGAGGCCCTGCGCGAATATCCCGACGTGGCGCGCGCCCTGCTGTCGCTGTTCAAGGCCAAGTTCGCGCCTGAAGGGGGCTCGGCCGACGACCGCGCGCCGGCCGTCGCCGAGCTTGACGCCAAGATCGTCACCCTGCTGCAGGACGTGAAGAGCCTCGATCACGACCGGGCACTGCGCCGAATCGCCGCCCTGATCGGCGCGATCAAGCGCACCAACTATTTCCAGCTGGACGCCGACGGTCAGCCCAAGCCGCACATCTCGATCAAGATCGCCTCGCGCGAGCTGGACGACCTGCCCCTGCCCAAACCCTATCGCGAAATCTTCGTCTGGGCGCCGCATGTCGAGGGCGTGCACCTGCGCTTTGGTCCCGTCGCGCGTGGTGGTCTGCGCTGGTCGGACCGTCGCGACGACTTCCGCACCGAGGTCCTGGGCCTGGTCAAGGCGCAGCAGGTGAAGAACGCGGTCATCGTGCCGGTCGGCTCCAAGGGCGGCTTCTATCCCAAGCAACTGCCCCGCACGACGGACCGCGAGGCCATCCAGGGCGAGGCCATCCGCGCCTATCGCACCTTCCTGTCCGGCCTTCTGGATATTACCGACAATATCGCCGCCGACGGTTCGGTGACCCATCCGGCCAATGTCATCGCCTGGGAAGGCGACGACCCCTATCTGGTCGTGGCCGCCGACAAGGGCACGGCGACCTTCTCCGACATCGCCAACGGAGTCTCGGCCGCCTACGGCTTCTGGCTGGGCGACGCCTTCGCCTCCGGCGGCTCCATCGGCTATGACCACAAGGCTATGGGCATCACCGCGCGTGGCGCGTGGGAGGCGGTCAAGCGCCACTTCCGCGAGATGGGCAAGGACATCCAGACCCAGCCCTTCACCATGGTCGGCGTCGGAGACATGTCCGGCGACGTCTTCGGCAATGGCGTCCTCCTGTCCAAGGCGACGCGTCTGGTCGCCGCCTTCGATCACCGCGACATCTTCATTGATCCGAACCCGGATCATGTGGCCAGCTGGACCGAACGCAAGCGTCTGTTCGACCTGCCGCGCTCGTCCTGGCAGGACTACGACAAGGCGCTGATCTCGGAGGGCGGCGGCGTCTTCTCGCGCTCGGCCAAGTCGATCCAGCTGACGCCGCAGATCAAGGCGGCCCTGGACATCGCCGAGGACGAGCTGGACCCGGTCAGCCTGATCCGCGCCATCCTGAAGGCGCCGGTCGAACTGCTCTATCTGGGCGGCATCGGCACCTATGTGAAATCGGCGGCCGAAACCGACGCCCAGGTCGGGGACAAGGGCACCGACGCCCTTCGCATCAACGCCGACGAACTGCGGGTCAAGGTGGTGGGCGAGGGCGCAAACCTCGGCTTCACCCAGGCGGGGCGCATCGCCTTCGGTCAGGCCGGCGGCCGCATCAACACCGACGCCATCGACAACTCCGCCGGGGTCGACACCTCCGACCACGAGGTCAACATCAAGATCCTGGTCGGCTCGGCCGTGACCAACGGCGTCCTGCCGGCCGAGGAGCGCACGCCGCTTCTGGCCTCAATGACCGACGAGGTCGGCCTCAAGGTGCTGGCCCACAACTACGACCAGACCTTGGCCCTGACCCTGCAACAGGCCGAAGGCGTCGGCGCCCTGGACGCCCAGCAGCGGTTCATGCAGAGCCTGTCGGCGCGCGGAAAGCTGGACCGCAAGGTCGAGGGCCTGCCCAACGACGCCCGCGTCAAGGAGCTGATGACGGCGGGCATTCCGCTGGCCCGGCCGGAGCTGGCCGTCCTGATGGCCTACGCCAAGCTGGAGCTGTCGGACGATATCGTCGCCTCGCAGGCGCCCGAGGATCCCTTCTTCGAACAGATCCTGGTCCGCTACTTCCCCGAGGCCCTGGCCCGGTTCGAACCGGAGATGAAGAGCCACCGTCTGCGGCGCGAGATCATCGCCACCGTCATGGCCAACGAAGTCGTCAACATGTGCGGCCCGACCTTCCCCGACCGCCTGCGCGGTTCGGCCGAATGCGACACCACCGCCCTGATCATCGCCTTCGAGGCCGCGCGCCGCGTCTTCCGCCTGGACGAGGCTTGGGACGCCGTGTCGGCCCTGGACCTCAAGATTTCGGCCGAGGCGCAGATCGCCCTCTATCAGGAGATCGCCGTCGTCCTGCGTCGTCAGACCTTCTGGCTGGCCCGCCGCGCCAAGGGCGGTCTGTCGGTTCAGGCCCTGATCGACCGCTATCGTCCGATCGCCGACGCCTTGCAGGCCGAGGGCGCGCCGGTCCTGTCGCGCTTCGAACAGGGGCGCCTGGATGCGCGCGTCAAACGCTTCGCCGACCACGGCGCGCCTGAGGATCTGACCCGCAGCATCGCCATCATGCGCCCCCTCGTCGCCGCCTCCGACATCGGGGACCTGGCGCAGGAAGCGAACTGGCCGGTCGCAGCCATGGCGCGCCTGTATCACCAGGTCGGGGCGGCCTTCGACTTCGACCGTCTGCGCGCCGCCGCCGGCTCCATTCCGTCTGCGGATCATTTCGATCGTCTCGCCGTCCGTCGTCTGATCGAGGATCTGATGAACGAGCAGGCGGCCCTGACCCGCGCCGTCGCCCGCGCCTCTGATCCGTCGGTCGGCGTCAGCGAGGACGCGGCCGAGGCCGCCGTGGACGCCTGGATCGGCTCCAAACAGGCGACGGTCGAGGGCGTGCGCGCCTCGGTGGACGAGATCGAACAGTCCGGCTCGGGCTGGACCTTCGCCAAACTGACGATCGCCAACGCGACGATCCGCGATCTGGCGACGGCGGCCGTGAATGGCTGAGCAGCGGGTCTTCGCTTGACGAAGCCGTCGTCGCACGGCCTCTTCAGCCGCTGATCAGGCTGGGGAGGCCGCAATGCCGAGAAAGTTCCTCGTCGTCGTCGACGACAGTCCGGAGTTCGAGGCCGCCCTGCGGTTCGCCTCGCGCCGGGCGAAATCGACGGGCGGGCGCGTGGTCATGCTGCGCGTCCTGCCGACCGACAGCGACGCCCACTGGTCGGGCGTGCGCGAGGAAATCGAACGCCAGCAGCGCCAGGAGGCGGAAATCCTGCTCAACCGCCTGGGCGAGGAGGCGCAGACCCGCTCCGGCGCCGCGCCGGTCTTCCTGATTGAAAAGGGCGACGCCCAGGCCGCGATCAAGAAGGTCGTCGCCGCCGACCCTGAGATCAAGATCCTGGTGCTGGCCGCCGGAACCAGCTCGCGCGGCCCCGGCCCGCTGGTCTCGGCCATCATCAAACAGGGCGCGCAGATCGGCGGCCGCAAACTGCCCGTCACCATCGTCCCCGGCGAACTGACCGAAGACGAGATCGAAGACCTGGCCTAGCCCTCGGCCGGCGGCTGGGCCGCCCGCAGCTTGTCGCGCAGCGCCCCCAGGCCTTGGCGCAGGTCGGTCAGGGCTTCGGGCGTGATCTCGGTGGCGTCCAATACCGATTGCGGCAGGCAGGCGGCCTCGACAGCCAACGCCCGTCCTGCGTCGGTCAGGCTGACGCGCACCACCCGCTCATCCGCCTTGTCGCGGGCGCGCGTCACCAGCCCGGCCGCCTCCAGTCGTTTGATCAGCGGGGTCAGGGTGTTGGATTCCAGAAACAGCTGCTCGCCCAGCCGGCCGACCGTCTGTTCGTCCTCACGCCAGAGCAGGGCCATGGCCAGGAACTGCGGATAAGTCAGGCCCATCCGGTCCAGCAGCGGCTTGTAGAACCGGTTGAACGCCAGGTTCGCCGAGTAGGCGGCGAAACACAGCATGTCATCGACGGCCATGGCGGCGGGCGAGGGGGCGGGTGAGGTCATAGGCAAATAATAATCGCACGCGATACAATCGCAAGCTTGACGCCTCCTAACCCGGGGCACTAAATCACGTCACGCGATTAAATCGCGCACGATATTTACGACCTTCCGGAGCTGATCCCCATGTCCATCAACACCCTTTACCGCACCACCGCCGTCGCCACGGGCGGCCGCGACGGCCGCGCCGCCACCACCGACGGCGCCCTGGATGTCGCCCTGGGCACGCCCAAGGAGCTGGGCGGCGCCGGCGTCGGCAACAACCCCGAACAGCTGTTC
This sequence comes from Brevundimonas vesicularis NBRC 12165, assembly GCF_001592205.1. Taxonomy (GTDB): domain Bacteria; phylum Pseudomonadota; class Alphaproteobacteria; order Caulobacterales; family Caulobacteraceae; genus Brevundimonas; species Brevundimonas vesicularis. The sequence continues at coordinate 77,854 of NZ_BCWM01000011.1, forward strand.
GCGGCCGGCTATGCGGCGTGCTTCCTCGGCGCCATGAAGTTCGTCGCGTCTCAGGGCGGTTACGCCAAGGTGCCTGCCGATGCCACCGTCAACGCCACGGTCGGCATCGGTCCGCGCAGCGACAAGGGCTTCGGCCTTGAGGTGGCGCTTGAGGTCAGCCTGCCGGGCGTCGATCGCGCCGAGGCCGAAGCCCTGGTCGCGGAGGCGGATACGGTCTGCCCCTATTCTCACGCCACGCGGGGCAATATCGCGGTGACCCTGACCGTCGCCTAACTCCTCGGGACCAGGCGCCACATCCGCAAGGGGTGGCGCACGGTCCCGGCCTCGGCCCCCGCGCGGTCGCCGCGCCCCATATAGAGGTCGGCGCGCACCGGTCCGCGAATGGCCGATCCCGTGTCCAGCGCCATGGCCAGACCGCGATAGCTGGCTGTGGCGCCGCGCAGATTGCCCCCGTCGGCCTCCAGCCAGACCAGTTCGCCATAGCGCCAGTGCGCCGGATCGACCGCAATGGCCCGCCGCTCGGTCAGGGGCACGCCCGCCGCCCCCGCCGGGTGGCCGTCATCGTCCGGGTCCAGCCGGAAGAAGATGTAGCGTGGGTTCAGCGCCATGACCGCCTGCGCCTCATAGCCCCGGTGGCTGGCCAGCCAGTCCCGGATCGCGTCGCCAGAGGTGCCGTTCTGCGGCAACAATCCCTGCTGCGCCATCGGTCGGGCGATGCCCACGAAAGGCTTGCCGTTGTCGGCGGCATAGGCGGCGCGGCCGCGCGTGCCGTCCTCGAACGTCAGATAGCCCGACCCCTGGATCTGCAGAAAGAACAGGTCCTCGGCCCGCATCCAGGCCAAGGCCTGCTCGGGCCGTGCGGCGGATTCGATATAAGCCCGGTCGCCGGCCGCGCGTGGATTGGCGGGCTTGGGCAGGACGGGGGCCGAAAACTCGGCGTCCGGCCGTCGCCGCGCGGGATATTCGGGGGCGAAATAGGAGGTTAGCAGCCCCGGTCGCCCATCTGACGTCTGGGCCGGGATCGCGCTGAAGCTGGCCTCGAAGAAGGCGCGCGCCTGCGACGGCGTGATCGTCATCGTCGTCGCCATGGCCTTGGCGCGTCCGCAGACCCGGCGGGCGGCCTCGTCACGCGCCGCGCCGCACCCGTCAACATAGGCCCGGAAGGCGGCCAGATGGTCCTCCTGGCTCCAGCCCGGCAGCACGGCGGGGCTCAGGGCGTCGGACGGCGCGGGAAGCGGGATCGGATTGGGCGATGGCGTATAGGGGATCGGCCCTGTCTGCGGCCCTGTCGTCCCCGTCGCGCCCGTCGGCGTCATCGGCCCGGTCGAACAGGCCGCGACAGCCAGGGCGGCCGTCAGCGTCGCCAGCGCGCCCGATCGGCCGCGAACCGCCATCAGGCGTTGGCCGGCTCGACGCGCGCCAGGACCCAGTTCGGGTCCGCCGCGCCCAAGGTGCGTTCGAACGTCCAGTGTTCGGCCGTGCGGCGTTCCTCGACCAGCGGCTCGCCCGTCGTCGCGTCCGCCGTTTCGCCAGAAGCCTTGGTCACCCGGCTGCGCAGTTCGGCCAGGAACCGCACCTTGGCCACGGCCTTGTCGCCCTCGGCGACCGCGCCTTCCAGATCGGCCCGGGGCGGATACAGGAACTCGACGGTCTCGGTCTCGCCGCGCGTCTCGCGCGCCGCGATGCCGGCCTCGAACGAGGCGAAGACGTTCGGCTTCAGCAACGGCTTCAGCGCGGCCCGGTCGCCGGCGGCGTAGCCGCGCACGATGGTCTCATAGGCCTGACGCGCGCCGTCCAGGAAACGGGCCGGGTCGAACGCAGGATCGCGCGCCTTCAGGCTGGCGATGGAGGCCAGGGTCGCCGGGTCGATCGCCGCGACCTTGGGCGTTTCGGCCTGGGCCGGGCCGGGCGGCGCGATCTTGGCGTCTTCCTGCGGCTGACGGCCCACCCGCTTGCCCAGCACATTGTAGAGCTGGAACAGCACAAAGGCTGCGATGAAGGCGAAGACGACGACCTGGAACTGAACCGGCATGTTCAAGAGGAGATTCCTGTAGCGAACGACGGGTGCGCCAAACACTGAGTCTGGCGTGATTACGGGCTCATATAGGGTGAGGCAAGGCGAAGCGCGCCCCCAATCGCGCGCGCGACGTTGCGGCCAAGCGTCCCGGCATGGTAGTCGCGGCGCCTCATTCCGGCCTCATCGGCCCCAAACTGCGCCAAAGACCGTTTCATGACCGACGCCGCTCCTCCCGCCGAACAGCCCCAGCAAGGCGACGCCCAACAGGGCCAGCCCGCCGGTCCCGGCTTCCGCATCCTGGCGCAATACGTCCGCGACTTCTCGTTCGAGAACCCGCGCGCCCCGGAATCCCTGCGCATCGACGGCAAGCCCGCGATCGACCTGGGCGTCGAAATGGCCGCCCAGGGCCGCCCCGACGGCCTGTTCGAACTGGACCTGAAGCTGTCGATCAAGGCGACGCACGAGAACCAACCCGTCTTCCACGTCGAACTGGTCTATGGCGGCCTATTCCAGCTGGCCAACGTTCAGGAGCAGGACATCGAGCCTCTGCTGCTGATCGAATGCCCGCGCTATCTGTTCCCGTTCGCGCGCGAGATCATCTCGGGCGCCACGGCCGACGGCGGCTTCTATCCCCCGTTCCAGCTGGACCCCATCGACTTCGCCGCCATCTACATCGCGCGCCAGCAGCAGATCGCCCAGCAGCCGGTCGAAACCGGCCAGGCCTAAGCGCGCGACATGGTCGCCGCCGCGCGGCCTTCGCCTGATCCATCGAAAGCCGCGGGCGAGGACGTCGTCCGCGGCATTCTTCTGCGCATCGCCGCCGCGGGCTGTTTTTCGATCATGACGGCGACGTTGAAGCTGGCGTCGCAGGACGGTGTCGCGGCGCCGGAAATGCTATTCTACCGCGCCTTCTTCGGCCTGCCGGTGGTGCTGGCCTGGGTGCTGACCCAGCCGGGCGGGCTGTCGGCCCTGTCGACGCGCCGCCCCCTGGCCCATCTGGGACGCAGCGCTCTGGGCGTCGCGGCCATTCTGTGCCTGTTCCAGACGCTGACGCTGCTGCCTCTCGCCGACGCGACGACCCTCAGTTTCACCGCTCCGATCTTCGCCACCATCCTGTCCTTCTTCGTGCTGAAGGAGGCGGTCGGCCCGCGCCGCTGGGCCGCCGTCGCCGTCGGCTTCATCGGCGTGATCGTCGTCATGCGGCCGGGCGTCGGCCATTCGGTCCTGCCGCTGGCGGGCGTGGCCTTCGCCCTGATCGGAGCGGTGCTGACGGCCGGCGTCACCATCACCCTGCGCCAGCTGCGCGACACCGAACACGTCGCCGCCATCGTCTTCTGGTTCTTCGTCGCCTGTTCGGTCGTGGGGGCGATCCTGCTGCCCTTCGTCGGCCATTGGCACGCGCTCGGCACCCTCGGCCTGTTGATCGGATCGGGCATCGCCGGCGGCCTGGCCCAGCTGTTCATGACCGCCTCGCTGCAAAAGGCCCCGGTCGCCGTGGTCGCGCCCTTCGACTATCTCCAGATCGTCGGCGCCATCGTCTTCGGCTGGTGGCTGATGTCCACGACGCCCACCCTCACCACCCTGGCCGGCGCCGCCCTGATCGCCAGCAGCGGCCTCTACACCGCCTGGCGCGAACATATCCGCCGCAAGGCCAGCCTCATCCAGCCGACCGCGCCGCTGGTTTAGGGCGTCAGCGCCCCGTCGATCCGAAACCGCCCGTCCCGCGTGCGGTGTCGTCCAGAGTCTCGACCTCGATCCATTCCGCGCGCTCATGCCGGGCGATCACCAGCTGGGCGATGCGTTCGCCGCGGCGGATGACGAAGGGCTCGACGCCGATGTTGGCCAGGATCACGCCGCACTCGCCGCGATAGTCGCTGTCGATCGTGCCCGGCGCATTCGGGCAGATGATGCCGTGTTTCAAAGCGAGGCCAGAGCGCGCCCGCACCTGGGCCTCATATCCCAGCGGCAGGGCGATCTTCAGCCCCGTGGGCACCAGGGCCCGCTGACCCGGGGCCAGGGTCATCGGCTGATCCTCGGGCACGGCGGCGCGCAGGTCCATGCCCGCCGACCCGGCCGTCTCATAGGCGGGGAGGGGAAGGCCTTCGGAATGCGGCAGGCGCAGGATCTGGATCGGGGTCTGGGTCATTCGGGGACCTTGAAATGATCGGCGATGCGGACGGCGACGGCCCGGGCGATGGCGGTCTTGGACTGGCGCGGCCAGGTCTCGGTCCGATCGGCGGTGACCAGCAGCACGGCGTTGCCGTCCGATCCGAACACGTCGTCGGACACGTCGTTGCCCAAGATCCAGTCGCAGCCCTTTCGCGACAGCTTGGCGCGCGCATTGGCTTCCAGATCCGTCGTTTCGGCGGCGAAGCCGATGACCAGGGCCGGGCGGTTCGGACCGGGCGCGGCGACGCCGGCCAGGATGTCGGGGTTTTCGATCAGGGCCAGGGTCGGCGGGCCGCCGGGTCCCTTCTTGATCTTGCCGCCGGCGATGGTGTCCACGCGCCAGTCGGCGACGGCCGCCGACAGCACGGCGATGTCGGCGGGAAGGGCGCTCTGCGTCGCTGCCTGCATCTCCAGCGCGCTCTCCACATCGATCCGCGTCACGCCGGTCGGCGCCGCCAGCGCCGTCGGCCCCGACACCAACGTCACCTCGGCCCCCAGTTCGGCCAAAGCGGCGGCTATGGCGTAGCCCTGTTTGCCGCTTGAGCGATTGGTCAGGCCCCGCACCGGGTCGATCGGTTCGAACGTCGGCCCGGCGGTGACCACGGCCTTGCGTCCCTTAAGCGGTCGTCCGGCCGCGCCTGCCAGCAGGCCCGCAATGGCCTCCAGGATCGCGGCGGGCTCTGCCATCCGACCCGGCCCATATTCACCGCAGGCCATCTCTCCGTCATCCGGCCCCACCACCGCCACGCCATGGAAGCCCGGAAAGGCCTTTAACCGCTCCATATTGGCCTGGACCGCCGGATGCTCCCACATCCGCACATTCATCGCCGGCGCCAGCAGCACCTGCTTGTCCGTCGCGATCAGGGTGGTCGAGGCCAGGTCGTCGGCCAAACCATTCGCCGCCTTGGCGATCAGCCCCGCCGTCGCCGGCGCCACCACCACCAGATCGGCCCAGCGCGACAGCTCGATATGGCCCATGCTGGTCTCGTCGTCCGGGTGGAACAGGCCCGACCGCACCGGATGGCCGCTCAGCGCCGCCAGCGACAGGGGCGTTACGAATTCGGCCCCGGATTCGGTCAGGATGACCCGCGTCTGCCCGCCCGCCTTGGCGATCAGCCGCACCAGCTCCAGCGCCTTATAGGCCGCGATGCCGCCGCCCACGATCAGCAGGATTTTGCGGTTCGAAAGGGGGCGATTGTCCATGCCCACGGTCTAGCCGCCGCGCGTGACGCCGTCGAGACGAGAACATTGCGCGAACAATAAAGTTGTGCTTTCGTCGCGTCCAGCGGGTATCTGGAGGAAAGAATGAGAACGCTGACAAGGGGAGGGGCCGCGCTGGTCCTGTGCGGTCTGCTGGGGCTGAGTGCCTGCGACAACAGTTCGGCGGTCGAGACGCGGGATCGGACGGCGAGCGCCGAACCCGTCGCCCTGACGTCCATGCCGACGGCAAGCGAAGAGGCTGCGACGCCTCAGGAGAAGCCCGTCCTGACCGCCAATCGGCGCGAAACCGTCGACGCCAAGATCGCGCGTCTCTACGACCGCAACGGCGCAGACTTCGGCGCGCGCTCGGCCGAGGATTATCTGACGAAGGTCACGGCTTTCACGACAAAGCCTCCGCGTGACGCCGAGACCGTCAAACGGCCCAATGGCGACACCCTGATCTATCAGGCCTCGACCAACACTTTCGCCGTGGTGGCCCGTAACGGGTCGCCCCGCACCATGTTCAAGCCGACGACGGGCGCCGACTACTGGGCCGAGCAGAAGGCGGCGGCGCCCACCTTCGGCCAGCGGCGCCAATCGACGGGCGCGGCGGGCTGATATAGAGGGCGGATTCCATCAAGGATCTCGCCCCATGTCCGATACGGCCGAACCGAAGACCACGCTGCTGAAAACCGCCCTGATCTATGATTTCGACGGCACCCTGGCGCGCGGCAATATGCAGGAGGTGTCCTTCATCCCCTCCGTCGGCATGGGCATCGGCGCCTTCTGGGAAGAGGCCGAGCGCCTGACCAAAGACGCCGACGGCGACGGCATCCTGATGTACATGCAGCTGATGCTGCACCACGCGCGTCAGAACGGCGCCCCGGTGACGCGCGAGACCCTGCGCCAGCACGGCGAGGCGGTGGCCCTGTTCGAGGGTCTGAAGGATCTCAGCTGGTTCGACCGGATGAACGCCTTCGGGGCCAAATACGGGCTGGAGATCGAGCACTACATCATCTCCGCCGGGCTGGAGGAGATGATCGACGGCACGCCGATCCGCCCCGCCCTGACCCACGTCTTCGCCTCACACTACGTCTATGACGACAAAGGTGAGGCGGCCTGGCCGGCGGTCGGCGTCAACTACACCACCAAGACCCAGTATCTGTTCCGCATCAACAAGGGCGTGAAGAACCACTGGGAGCACGAACGCATCAACCACTTCATCCCCGACGACGAGCGCGCCGTGCCTTTCGACCGTATGATCTTCATCGGCGACGGCGACACCGACGTGCCGACCATGAAGATGATGCACACCAAGGGCGGTTTCTCGATCGCCGTCTATGATCCGCGCTCGAACGAGCGGGATCAGAAGAAGGTCTATTCCCTAATCTCGGAGGACCGGGTGAACTTCGTCGCCGCCGCCGACTATCGCGAGGGATCGGCCCTGGACCTGATCGTCAAGGGGCTGGTGGGCCGCATCGCCATCAACGCCGGCTCCATGCCCGCCGATACGACGGACTAGCCCGGCTGATCAGCGCCCGCCGGCCCTCAGCCAGGCGTCGCGCGCGGGAATCAGCCTCGCCGGCGCCAGGCCTCTCAGCGACTTGGCCCCGGTCTGCCTCAGCCCGGCCTCCTGCCCGCGCTGCCAGACGACGGTGGCGGGATAGGCGACGCCCGCAGTCACATCGACCACCACCACCTCGCGCGGCAAGGCCCCGCCTCTGTCCAGCCGCAGCTTCATCCCCGCGTCCGACAGATCGACGATCAGACACGCCGTCTCCAGGCCGGGCGCGCAGATGACGCCGCGCGCGTTTGCGGGTCGGCGCGCGCCCATGCGGCGGTCGGGCTCGACGGCGGGCTTGGGTCCAAACAGGCTCATGGTCCGATAACGCACAGATGCGGCTCAGGCGCCAAGCCCGCCTTCAAGGCTGCGAACCCCGCGATTCCGGTCCAGAGCGACGATCATGTCGGCCTCCACGCCGCCCGTCATCATATGCCGGCTCAGGCGCTCATAATGCTGGATGAAGACCGCCAGGGCCGCGCGTCGCTCGCGCGATACGACGTCCTGACCCCTCAGCCCCGCCTCCTGCTCGCAGCGCCAGTCCAGCACGACATCGAACCCCGGCGCCTTCAGAAAGATCAGGGCGTCCAGCCGCGCGCGCAGGCGGGCATAGGGCTGACCCAGCACCGCATTTACCGCCCTGCGCCATTCGGCCCCGACATCCTGCCGGGCCTCCAGGGTGTTGATCGGTGCAACCAGGTCCGCCTCGGCCTGCGGCGTCGCGCCTAGGCACCATCCCTCCAGCACGATGATCCGCGGCCGACCCTGCACGACAGGCCAGTCCGCCTCGGCCGTCCGGTCGTCGCCCAGCTTGTCGAAACGCGGCAGAGGCGTCAGATCGTCCGCCCCCGCCGCCTGCAACCGATCCAGCAGACGGTTCAGAAGCCCCAGGTCATGCGTCCCCGGCGGCCCGCGCGTGGCGAACAAGGGATGCACCCGCGCCGCCATGGCCGCCCGCTCCGCCTTCGTCAGATAGACGTCGTCCAGCGACAGGCTCGCCCCGCCGAACCGCTCGGCGACGGCCTTAGCCAGGGTCGATTTTCCTGAACCCTGCGATCCCGCGATCCCCAGGATCGGCGGCGGACCGTCTTGGCCCATCGCCTCGGCGCGCTGGTCGATCCATCGGCCGATCTGGTCGATCAGCCCCGCGTCGATCATTTCAGTGCTGGTTTTCCGGCAACCGCACGATCAGGCCGTTCAGCGCGTCCGACACCCGGATCTGGCACGACAGGCGGCTGTTCGGCTCGACCTCTTCGGCGAAGTCCAACATCGATTCTTCCATAGCCGACGGCTTGCCCGTCGCCTCTCGCCAGGCCTCGTCGACATAGACATGGCAGGTTGCGCAGGCGCAGGCCCCGCCGCAGTCCGCGTCGATGCCCGGCACATTGTTGCGGATCGCGCCTTCCATGACGCTCAGCCCCGACTTCACGTCGACGACGTGCTCGGTTCCGTCATGCTCGATATAGGTGATGCTGGCCATGCGCCGCTCTTATCAAGCCATGCCGCCTGCGCAAGACCGTAAGTTGGCGCCAGCGTCTCGATATGGCATCATCGACCTATGAACGACATGCGCAAGATTACCGCTATTTTGCCCACGCGCCTGCTCGCGGCCGCTCAGGATGCAACGGGCCAGGGCGTGACCGAAACCCTGCGTCGCGCGCTGGAAACCCTGGCGCACGCGGACTGGAGCCGCCGCATGCTGGCCCTGGAAGGCCGCGCGCCCTTGCAGGTCGATCTCGACGACCTGCGTCAGGACCGGACGCCAGGCGGATCGGACCGCACGGCTTGATCGCCGCCGATACCAGCGCGGTCCTGCACTTCCTGCACGGCTTTGACGGACCTGCCCGCCCTGCGGTTCGCCAGGCGCTGCGTGACGAAAGGTTGGTGTTGCCGCCGCTGGTTCTAACGGAACTGCTGTCCGCGCCATCGCCCGAGAGCGATCTCGACGGTCTTCTAGCCGCGGCGCCGCTCGTGCCGGTGATCGACGGCTATTGGGAACGGGCGGCGCTCAACCGACGCGCGCTTGCGATGCGAGGCCTGAAAGCGCGACTGGCCGACGCCCTGATCGCCCAGTCATGTATCGATGCGGGGATCCCGTTGATCTCCGGCGATTCCGACTTTCGGCACTTCGCCGCCCATTGCGGGCTCAAGCTGGCGCAGTAGGGTGCAGAAAAAACCCCCGAAGCACCGCTTCGGGGGTTTCTAAAATCAGGCGGCCTTCTTGCGGCTCGGCGCGACCATCAGCTTCTTGGTCTCGGCGATGGCCTTGGCGGGGTTCAGACCCTTGGGGCAAACCTGGGCGCAGTTCATGATCGTGTGGCAGCGATACAGTTTGAACGGGTCTTCCAGGTCGTCCAGACGCTTCTGGGTCGCGTCGTCGCGGCTGTCGGAAATCCAGCGATAGGATTGCAGCAGCGCCGCCGGGCCGAGGTACTCTTCCTGGTTCCACCAGTAGCTGGGGCACGAGGTCGAGCAGCAGGCGCACAGGATGCACTCGTACAGGCCGTCCAGCTTCTCGCGCTCGGCCGGGGTCTGCAGACGTTCCTTCTCCGGGTCCGGCTCGTCCGATTGCAGATACGGCTGGATCGAGTCGTACTGGGCGTAGAACAGGCTCAGGTCCGTCACCAGGTCCTTGACCACCGGCTGGTGGGGCAGGGGGGAGATGGTGATGTTGTTGGACGCGCATTCGTCCCAGCCCTTGGTGCAGGCCAGGGCGTTGCGCCCGTCGATGTTCATCGAGCACGAACCGCAGATGCCCTCGCGGCACGAGCGCCGGAACGACAGGGTCGGATCGATGGTGTTCTTGATGTGGATCAGGGCGTCCAGCAGCATCGGGCCGTGGTCGCCGGTCGGCACTTCATAGGTGTCCCAGCGCGGATCGGCGTCGGTTTCCGGATCGTAGCGATAGACCTTGTAGGTCTTCACGTCCTTGGAGCCCGGCGCGGCCTTGTGGACCTTGCCGGTCTTCGGCTTGGAGCCTCTGGGGAGAGTAAGCTGGACCATCTTAGTAAACCCGCGCCTTCGGTTCGATATACGCGATGTCGTCGGACATGGTGTAGTTGTGGACCGGACGATAATCGATCTGGACCTGCTCGCCCGGACGCTTCCACGCCAGGGTGTGCTTCATCCAGTTGACGTCGTCGCGATCGGGATAGTCCTCGCGGGCGTGGGCGCCGCGCGATTCCGTGCGGTTAAGGCCGCCCTCGATCGTCACCATCGCCTGGGCGATCAGGTTGTCGTACTCCAGCGTCTCGACCAGGTCCGTATTCCAGATCAGGCCGCGATCGGTGGTCTTGATGTCGGCGCCGGCCGCCTCGATGGCGCGCAGCTTGTCGGTGCCCTGTTGCAGGGTCTCGCCGGTGCGGAACACCGCCGCATCGGCCTGCATCGCGCGCTGCATCGACAGGCGCAGCTCGGCGGTCGGAGTCGAGCCGTCGGCGTAGCGGAAGCGATCCAGGCGGGCCAGGTGCTGGTCGGTCTGGCTCTTGGAGGCCGACGGCACGGCCGAAGCCTTGTCGACGACTTCACCGCAGCGAAGGCCGACGGCGCGCCCGAAGACCACCAGGTCGGTCAGGGAGTTGGAGCCCAGGCGGTTGGCGCCGTGCACCGAAACGCAGGCCGCCTCGCCCACGGCCATCAGGCCCGGCACCACGCTGTCGGGGTTGCCGTCGCGCAGCGTTAGGACTTCGCCGTGATAGTTCGTGGGGATGCCGCCCATGTTGTAGTGCACGGTCGGCAGGACCGGGATCGGCTCCTTGGTCACATCCACGCCGGCGAAGATTTTGGCCGACTCCGAGATGCCCGGCAGGCGCTGGTGCAGGATCTTCGGATCCAGGTGATCCAGGTGCAGGAAGATGTGGTCCTTGTTCGGACCCACGCCGCGACCCTCGCGGATTTCGATGGTCATGGAGCGCGAGACCATGTCGCGCGGGGCCAAGTCCTTCACGGTCGGCGCATAACGCTCCATGAAGCGCTCCCCTTCCGAGTTGGTCAGATAGCCGCCCTCGCCGCGCGCGCCCTCGGTAATCAGGCAGCCGGCGCCATAGATGCCGGTCGGGTGGAACTGCACGAACTCCATGTCCTGCAACGGCAGGCCGGCGCGCAGCACCATCGCATTGCCGTCGCCGGTGCAGGTGTGGGCCGAGGTGGCGCTGAAATAGGCGCGGCCGTATCCGCCGGTCGCCAGAACCACCATCTTGGCGCGGAACTGGTGAAGCTGACCGTTGTCGAGCTGCAGCGCCGTCACGCCGGTGCAGGCGCCGTCCTGCATGATCAGGTCCAGCGCGAAATATTCGACGAAGAACTTCACTTCGCGGCGCACCGACTGGCCGTACAGGGTGTGCAGGATGGCGTGGCCGGTGCGGTCGGCGGCCGCGCAGGTGCGCTGCACCGGGCCCTCGCCGAAGTTGCGGGTCATGCCGCCGAAGGCGCGCTGATAGATCTTGCCTTCTTCGGTGCGGCTGAAGGGCACGCCCCAGTGTTCCAGCTCATAGACGGCCTTGGGCGCGTTACGGACCAGATATTCGATCGAGTCCTGGTCACCCAGCCAGTCCGACCCCTTGACGGTGTCGTACATGTGCCATTGCCAGCTGTCCTCGCCCATGTTGCCGAGCGAGGCGGAGATGCCGCCTTGGGCCGCGACGGTGTGCGAGCGGGTCGGGAAGACCTTGGTCACGCAGGCGACCTTCAGCCCCTGCTGGGCGGCGCCGAGCGCGGCGCGAAGGCCCGAGCCCCCGGCGCCGACGACGACGACGTCGTATTCGTGATCGATCAGTTCGTAAGCGGCCATCAGGTAATCAGGCTCCGAAACCAGCGGGCAGCGGCGCCGAACCCAGCGCCAGCCGCACGATGAAGAAGACGCTGGCGGCGGCCAGCACCAGGAAGACGACGTTCAGCAGCAGGACCAGAAGGCCGCGCGTTCCGACGTTGGGCACGTAGTCTTCCAGAATGACTTTCCAAGCCAGGCTGACGTAGCCGAAGAAGATCACCGCGGTGATCGCCATCAGGACGGCGTTCAGCGGATTGGCGAACCAGGCCATCGCCGCGTCATAGCCGGCGCTCGCCAGGGTGAAGCCGGTCGAGGCGACCCACAGGCCCAGCGGCAGCAGAGCCACCAGCAGGATGCGCTCGATCAGCCATTCGCCGGCGCCGTGACGCTCGGAGACCTTGACGTTGTTCTTGAACTTTGCGGCGCCGCTCACAGCGAAACCCTCCCCGTGGCGAACAGCACGACCCAGAACAGCACGGCCAGCGGGATCGGCCCCCACACGGCGATGTTCGACAGGGCGGTCGCCGACTTCACCGTCAGCCCGTTGCCGGTGTCGTTATAGGTGTGGCGCGCGCCGTTCAGGATGAAGGAGAACAGCACGACCGTCAGACCGAAGAAGACCAGCAGACCCAGCGGCGATCCGGCCAGATCGAGCGCGCTCTGGAACGCCTCGGGCCCGAACGCCAGCGCGCCCAGCCAGGCCAGGACGAACAGCACGCCGACCGTGGCGGCGATGATCGTCGCGCGGAACAGGATCGAGGCCGTCATGGTGACGTGCCAGCGCCAGACGCCCATGTGGGGCGACAGCGGCGCGATATGTCCGTTTGGTTGAGTGACGAAGCGACCCGTCCGGTCGCTTGAGGCGCCACCCGGCGTCGGGTTGGGCTGGTTCATGCGAATGGTTCTCAAAAGCGAATGAATTCAATCGCCGTGTGCGGTTGCGAAGGCTTTTGTGACCCTGTGGGGCCGGTGTCAACGCACAGACCCCCAGATCGACGGATTGTGCGGTTTACGTCGGTTCCATCACGACGGATCACGTTTGCGTTCAGCGCTCGTTCGGCAGCTAGGCGACGCGCCGGACGATTTGGCAGGGTGGGCTCATGTTGCTGCTCGCCCTGATGTCCGCCGTCGCCCTGGAGCCCGCCATTCACACGACCGGTCTTCTGGAAGCGACGCCTGAGACCTATCGCGCGCCGGCCGTTCGCCCCTATCAGCCGCCGTCCCGTTTCGGGCGCGAAACGGCCGAGGGGGACGCCGCGACCGACCTGCATCGCCGCCCCCTGACGGCTCCGGTCGCGGTCGACGACTACGCCGGCGACTATGAGTTCAGCCCCTCCGACAGCCAGACAACCTATGATCAGGGCGTGGCCCAGGCCGCGATCGACGCCGAAGCCGCAATGGGCCCGCTGGACGACCGCTGGCGCATCGCCCAGCCGGACGGAAAACCCTTGCTGTCGCTGTCCCTGACCGACCGGGGCGAGGGCCGTCGGGTCGAGGGCGCCTGGCGAAGTCTGGATGCGCCGGCCGGGATCGACCGAATGGGCTTCGCAGGCCCGGTCTCGACCCAGGGCGAGGTCGTCATCATTCCCCTGTCGGAGGGCGAACTGCGTCTGCATGCGGCGGCGAACGGCTGGGCCGGAGAATGGGTTCAGGACGGCCGCGCCCGTCCTATCACGGCGACCCGTCCAGGCTGATCTCGCCACCTCTGATCTCGCCAGCGTCTATCCGCCACCCTATATGTAGCGAATGACCCAGCCCCGTTCCGTCCTTCGCCTGCACCCCGCCCATCGCGACGACATCGGCGACCTGACCACCCGCCGTCCGGTACCCGGCCCCGGCCTGGACCAAATCGATCCCTTCCTGTTCCTGAACCACCACGGGCCCCAGATCTATGCGCCGGGCAACGCCGGCCTGCCGTTCGGCCCGCACCCGCACCGGGGCTTCGAGACCGTCACCTTCATTCTGGACGGCGAGCTGGCCCACAACGATTCCGGCGGCGGCGAGAGCATCATCAAGGCGGGCGGGATTCAGTGGATGACCGCCGGCTCAGGCCTGATCCACGCCGAACTGTCCCCGGCCGCCTTCAAGCGCGACGGCGGGCCGATGGAGATTCTGCAGCTGTGGGTCAACCTGCCGTCGCGGCTGAAGATGACCAAGCCGGACTATGTGGGCCTGCAGAAGTCCGACATCCCGACCTTCACCACCGAGAACGGCGTCACGGTCGAGCCGGTCTCCGGCGACTGGCTGGGCGTCAAGGCGCCGATCCAGTCCTTGATCGACATCCATCTGGCCGTCGTCCGCCTGCCCGCCGGCGCGACGTTCGAAACGCCCGTCGCCCCCGGCCGCAACGTCTTCCTGTATGGCGTCAAGGGCGAGGTCTTCGTCGCCGGAACCCCCGTGCCCCAATGGAACCTCGCCGCCCTGTCCGACGGCGATGCGGTCCAGATCACGGCGACCACCGACGCCGTGGTGCTGCTAGGCCACGCCGATCCCATCGGCGAGCCGGTCTTCAGCCACGGCCCCTTCGTCATGAACACCCGCGACGAGATCATCCAGGCGATCCAGGACTACCAGTCCGGCAAGTTCGGTCCGCCGCCGAGGGTGTGAGGCGCGCTGTCACTGTACAAGCTGGCGCGGACGCATAGGCTGGACGCATCAACGGCTGTTCTAAGTGGGAAACTAACCTGGCTCACGTTAAGGTGGAAATATGTACGATCCGCCCGGCTCATCCCTTTTTGCACTGCGTCTTGCTATGGGCTGCGCAGGCATGTCTTGCATTGGCTTCTTTGCAGGTTGGTATTGGTTGGCGGTGCCGCTTGCCGCTGCAGGTGTCTATTGCTTCTGGGAGTCCATCAAAGCGAAGGGCACAGATTACTGACGTCAGAAGATTGCTAGGGGTGGAAGCTGGAATTCAGACTACCGTCAGGTCTCCAACTGCCGAATAGTCTCCGATAGTTTTGGTGCCTTCATCCCCCGCTCCTTTGCACAGTGCCAAAACGTGAGAAAAGCGGAGCGGGCTTTAGGGTCTGCCCGCCTCTCCCCGCGCAGATGATGCGCTCCCCGCCAAAACCCTATATGACGCCGGTTCCTAGCGACCGCCCCATCCGAAGACCGCATATGCCCAGCCTGAACGAGATCCGCGCCACCTACCTCGACTATTTCGCGGCGGACGGCCACGCCAAGGTCCATTCGGCCCCGCTGGTGCCGCAGAACGATCCGTCGCTGCTCTTCGTCAATGCGGGCATGGTGCCGTTCAAGGACTATTTCACCGGCGCCGCCAAGCCGCCCTATCCGCGCGCGACCAGCTCGCAGAAATGCGTGCGCGCCGGGGGCAAGCACAACGACTTGGACAACGTCGGCTATACCGCCCGCCACCTGACCTTCTTCGAGATGCTGGGCAACTTCTCGTTCGGCGACTACTTCAAGGAACACGCCATCGAGAAGGCGTGGAACCTGGTCACCCAGGACTTCGACCTGGACCCCAAACGCCTGCTGGTCACCGTCTATATCGATGACGACGAGGCCGCCGCGATCTGGAAGAAGGTCACCGGCTTCTCCGACGACAAGATCATCCGCATCGCCGGCTCGGACAACTTCTGGGCCATGGGCGACTCGGGCCCCTGCGGCCCCTGCACCGAAATCTTCTGGGATCACGGCGACAAGATCGCGGGCGGTCCTCCCGGTTCGCCGGACGAGGACGGCGACCGCTACGTCGAGATCTGGAACAACGTCTTCATGCAGTATGAGAAGGAGAACGATCAGATCGTTCGAAACCTTCCCAAGCCCAGCGTGGACACCGGCATGGGTCTGGAACGGATGACCACCGTGCTCCAAGGCGTGCATTCGGTCTTCGAAACCGACCTGTTCAAGACGCTGATCGCCGCGTCCGAAGACGCGACCTCGACCAAGTCGGACGGCGATCAGGCCGCCAGCCACCGGGTCATCGCCGATCACCTGCGCTCGTCGTCCTTCCTGATCGCCGACGGCGTCACGCCCTCGAACGAAGGCCGGGGCTATGTGCTGCGCCGCATCATGCGCCGCGCCATGCGCCACGCCCACCTGCTGGGCGCCGCCGACCCCCTGATGCACCGTCTGGTCCCGACCCTGGTGGCGCAAATGGGCGACGCCTATCCCGAACTGGCCCGCGCCCAGCCCTTCATCGAGGACACGCTGAAGCAGGAAGAGGTCCGCTTCCGCACAACGCTCGGCCGCGGCATGGCCCTGTTCGACACGGCGGTTCAGGGCTTCCGGCCCGGCGACATGCTGGACGGCCAGACGGCCTTCACCCTGTCCGACACCTACGGTTTCCCCTTGGACCTGACCCAGGACGAGGCCCGTCGTCGCGGCTTCTCGGTCAATGTCGATGGCTTCGAGGCCGCCATGGCCGAACAGCGCCAGCGTTCGCGCGAGAACTGGAAAGGCTCGGGCCAGACCGCCAACACAAACGAATGGCTGGCGATCCGCGACCGGATGGGGCCGACCGTCTTCACCGGTTATGACAATATCGAAGGCTCGGGCGAGGTCCTGGCCCTGATGAACGCCGGCGCGCCGGTCGAAACGGCCGAGGCCGGCGACATCGTCGAAGTCTTGTTCGACACCACCCCCTTCTATGCCGAAAGCGGCGGCCAGGCCGGCGATCACGGAACCCTGGAGTGGCCGGGTGGCGAGGCCGAGGTCATCGATGTGCGCAAACACGCCGGCGACCTGCATGTCCTGGTGGCCCAGGTCACGGCCGGCAAGCTGGAGATCGGAACCCGCGCGGCCCAGCTGGTGGACGCCGAAAAGCGCCGCACCAGCCGCGCCAACCACTCCGCCGCCCACCTGCTGCACACGGCGCTGAAGAATGTGCTCGGCCCCGCAGTCGCCCAGAAGGGTCAGCTGGTCGATGCCGAGCGCGCCCGTTTCGACTTCAGCCACGGCGCCCCGCTCACCGAGGCCGAACTGTCGGCCATCGAGACCGAGGTCAATGCCGTCATCCGCCAGAACGTCCCGGCGGAAACCAAGCTGATGGCGCCGCAGGAGGCGATCGAGGCCGGCGCCATCGCCCTGTTCGGCGAGAAGTACGGCGACGAGGTGCGCGTGCTGACGCTGGGGCGCTCGCTGGTCAGCGACAACGCCCCCTATTCGGTCGAACTGTGCGGCGGCACCCACGTCGCCCGCACCGGCGACATCGCCCTGTTCAAGATCGTTCAGGAAACCGGCGTCGCCGCCGGCGTGCGCCGCATCGAGGCCCTGACCGGCGAGGCCGCGCGTCAGTATCTGCTGGCCCAGGCCGGCGTCGCCCGTGCGCTGGCCCAGAGCTTCAAGGTCCAGACCGCCGACGTCCCCGCCCGGGTCGACAGCCTGACCGCCTCGGTCAAGTCGCTGGAGAAACAGGTCGCCGAGCTGAAGAAGCAGCTGGCCCTGGGCGGCGGCTCGGGCGCCGCGTCCGCGCCTGAGGAGATCAACGGCGTCAAGCTGATGGCCCGCGTGCTCGACGGCGTGGACGGCAAGGGTCTGCGCGGCGTCGCCGAAGACTTCAGGAAACAGGTCGGAACCGGCGTGGTCGCCCTGATCGGCGTCACCGAGGGCAAGGCGGCGGTCACCGTCGCCGTGACCTCGGACCTGACCGACCGCGTCAACGCCGCCGACCTGGCTCGCGCCGCCGTCATCGCCATGGGCGGCCAGGGCGCCGGCGGCAAACCCGACTTCGCCCAGGGCGGCGCCCCCGACGGCTCGAAGGCCGAAGACGGCCTGGCGGCGGTTCGTGCGGCGCTGGCGTAAAAATACGATGACCTTCTCCCGTTGGGAGAAGGTGGCCCAAAGGGCCGGATGAGGGTCGGCCGGCGGACCATGTCGCACCAGCCGACCCTCACCCTTTCGCGCAAGTACGATCGCTGCGCGCTCATGCGCTCAAGCCCTCTCCCAAAGGAAGAGGGTAATCCATCGCAATTTCGAACCTGACAGCCTTGCAACTCAGCGGCTTAGCCGGCCGCAGCGTCCGCTTCCTGAGCATGCCGCAGAGACGGCCTATACTCTGCGCTCACCACAGAGGAGGCCGCGCACCCAAGGCAAAGCGCACCAATTGCACTCACTTTCTGATTGGCCCCCCCCGTCCAATCAGACGAATTAGACACTTTAGACGGTGTTTTTGTCCCCGACCGTCTCAACCCATCGGGTCGGGCGTCAGATCGACCCCGGCCAGCTTCCAGGAAAACGGCGTCCGGCGTTCCATGATCAGCACCAGCGCATCGTCCGGCCGGTCGTCGCGCGTCAGGGTGACGGCGAAGGTGTTGAGCCCGCGATAGGCCCAGGACTGGCGGATCTTGTCCTTGTCGACGGCCGGGGTGTCGTCAGCGGGCACGGGCCGTTCCGGTTCGGGCGTCTCGCCGGAGCGGACCATGGCGGCGATCCCCTGCGGCGTGACGAAGTTGTCGACCGCCCCCTCGACCAGCGACGGGGCCAGCAGCATGCCCAGCGCCGCCAGGCCGGTGTCCCCCTTGGTCCGATTGCGGATTTCCAGGGCCGCGCGCGCGTTCAGCTCGCTCTTCAGGCTGGTGCGGAACGCCGGGAAGTCCACCTGCCGCTCCAGCCCGGCCGCATCCCCGGTCCGCGCGGCCCGCACCAGCGCCTGGGCGGCGATGAAGGGCGAAACGAACAGGGCGACGACCACGCCGATGACGACGGCGATCAGGGCTCCGGTGATGATCTTGCGGCTCATGTCGTCTCCTTGGAAAGCCAACGCAGGCTGGGCGGCGTCGGTTGCCGGGTTTATCGCGGGGTGACGGTCACGGCGGGCGCCGCCGGGGCAGTCCCGTCGGGCAGGCCGATGTGAACCAGCTTCCACTCGAACGGCCCGCGCCGCTCGAAGGTGAACAGGGTGCGCGACCCGCCCTGATCCGTCACCGCCATCCGCGCTCGATTGACGCTCCAGTAGGCGGGGCTGGGCCAGGGCTTGCGGCTGCGCTCCGAGACCGGCGCCACGCCCGCCGACGTGCGCTGGCTGGCGTATCGGCCCTCGCCCTTCAGCAGGGCGTTGAGGGCGGCGGGCGTCAGATAGGCGTCCACGTCCGGCTGGCGCAGGATCGGGTTCTGCTCAATCTGACGCCGGAAGGCGCCGATGGGGTCTTCCAGGAAGGACGGCGCGGGCGCCATCGCCTCGGGCCGTCCCGCCAGCTGCGGCCGCAGCGACTGGCGCACGGCGTTGAAGTCGATCAGCCGCGCCAGCCCCGCCACGTCGTTCGCCTCGGCCGCCGACCGAATGGCGAAGAAGGCCACCGCGGGCGCCGCGAAGAAGGACAGCACCGCCACGACCACCGCCGCCAGCACCAGGTTTCCGAACAACCGCTTCAAGAACGCATCCTCATTACCGCCGATCATGCACGCCCCGGCCGATCACACAACGAAAAGCCCCGCCGGAGCGATCCGACGGGGCTCATTGTTCTTGTCCTACCGCGCTTCGCACTGCTTGAGGACGTCTCCTCCCCCATCGGGGGAGGGGGACCGCGAAGCGGTGGAGGGGGCCGGACGCCTCGCGACGTTTCCGGCTCCCCCTTATCCTTAGCCCACGTCCGGCAGGGCGGTCTTCAGGTTCTCGGCGACCTTGTCGAGGAAGCCCTCGGTGGTCAGCCAGCCCTGCTGATCGCCGACCAGCAGCGCCAGGTCCTTGGTCATGAAGCCGGCCTCGACCGTGTCCACGACCACCTTCTCCAGGGTGTCGGCGAACTGGTCCAGGGCGGCGTTGCCGTCCAGCTTGGCGCGGTGCTTGAAGCCGCGCGTCCAGGCGAAGATCGAGGCGATCGAGTTGGTCGAGGTGGCCTCGCCCTTCTGGTGCTGGCGATAGTGGCGGGTCACGGTGCCGTGGGCGGCTTCCGTTTCCAGCACCTTGCCATCCGGCGTCATCAGGACCGAGGTCATCAGGCCCAGCGAGCCGAACCCTTGAGCCACCACGTCGGACTGCACGTCGCCGTCGTAGCTCTTGCACGCCCAGACGAAGCCGCCCGACCACTTCATCGCGGCCGCGACCATGTCGTCGATCAGGCGGTGCTCATAGGTCAGGCCGCGCGCCTTGAACTCGGCGGCGTAGTGTTCGTCGAACACTTCCTGGAACAGGTCCTTGAAGCGGCCGTCATAGGCTTTCAGGATCGTGTTCTTGGTCGACAGATAGACCGGATAGTTGCGCTGCAGGCCATAGGCGAAGCTGGCGTGGGCGAACTCGCGGATCGAGGCGTCTTGGTTGTACATGGCCATGGCCACGCCGGCGCCCGGGGCCTTGTAGACTTCGTGCTCGATCACTTCGCCGTCTTCGCCGACGAACTTGATCGTCAGGGTGCCGGGGCCAGGCATCAGGAAGTCGGTGGCCTTGTACTGGTCGCCGAAAGCGTGACGGCCGACGACGATCGGCTGGGTCCAGCCCGGAACCAGGCGCGGCACGTTCGAGCAGATGATCGGCTCGCGGAAGACCACGCCGCCCAGGATGTTGCGGATGGTGCCGTTCGGCGACTTCCACATCTTCTTCAGGCCGAACTCCTTCACCCGCGCCTCGTCCGGGGTGATGGTGGCGCACTTCACGCCGACGCCGTGCTTCTGGATGGCGTGGGCGGCGTCGATCGTCACCTGGTCGTCGGTGGCGTCGCGGTGCTCCATGCCCAGGTCGTAGTAGTCCAGCTCGAGATCCAGGAACGGGAAGACCAGCTTGTCCTTGATCATCTGCCAGATGATGCGGGTCATTTCGTCGCCGTCGATGTCGACGATGGGGTTTTCGACCTTGATCTTGGCCATGCGTGCGGTCCGCCTGTGACTGTGGGGAAGGGAATGTCGTGGCGGCGGTATAGCGAGGCCGCGCGCCCGCGCAAACCCCGCCGCCCGTCGTCGCCCCCCGGAATAACGCAGATCGATCCTGAACCCTTTGGCCAGCCCGGACTTCTCTTGGGCCCAGCAACAGAGACGGACGGCAGGATGACGGAAGAAGAGCGCCAGCTGGTGGATCGTTGGATCGTCACCTTCTGCGAGGCGCCGCCCGTGATCGACGCGGAACTGATGCGCAGGCTGATCGCTGAACAGGAAGCGACACAGCAGGAGTCATCGTCATGTCAGAAAAGACGTTCAAGGCCGGCGACAAGGTGAAGTGGGATCACAGCCAGGGCGCCACGACCGGCAAGGTGGTCAAGAAGGTCACTTCGGAAACCAAGATCAAGGGCCACAAGGTTGCGGCCTCCAAGGATAATCCGGAGTATATCGTCGAAAGCGCCAAGACCGGCGCTCGCGCGGCGCACAAGCCGTCGGAGTTGAAGAAGGCATGACCCCGAACGGCCTGTGGCGCGGCGTCGCCCGATCAGCCCCAGGCCTGTCCGCCCTCGCCGTGTCTGCGCTGGTCGTCGCCGGATGCGGCGACAGGGATGCGGACAGGGCGCCTGTTGCGACCAGGGCCACGGACGCGGCTGCGCCCGCCGCCGCTGCGCCGGTGCTGCAGATCCGCCCTGAAACCAAGACCTTCCGGGACTGGAGCGCCACCTGCGGCAACGACGGGACATGCTGGGCCTTCGGCTTTGCGCCAGAGTTCGCCGCTGGCTGGGTCCGCATAACCCTGGCGCCCGGTCCGGACGCCCAGCCGCAAATCCTCTTCGGCTATTGGCCCGACAGTGAGGCCAAGGGCGCCGGCTCCCTCAACCTGACCATCGACGGCCGCGCCTATCCGGCCGTGTTGGGCGCAACGAGCGACGCCGAGGCGCCGATCGGCGAAATCCGCGAAGGCGCTCGCGCCGCCCTCGACGCCCTGGCTCAGGGCAAGGTCATGATCATTCGCGGCGCCGCAACCCAGGAGGTCTCGCTGCACGGCGCCGCCGCCGCCCTGTTGTGGATCGACGAGAAGCAGGGACGTCTGAATACGCCAACCGCCCTGATCCGACGCGGCGACCGCCCGGCCGCCCTCGTTCCTGTCGCGCCGCCGCTGCCGACCGTCACCCCCGCCCCGGCCGTCGATCAGGTCGGGTTTAGCGATCAGAACCAGAAGGCGCCCGCCGCGCTGCGCGCCCGCACCGAGGTCGGCGACTGCCTCAAGGAATCGGCCATGCCGGCCGTCAGCGACATGGTCATGTCCGCCCGGCTGGACGCCCGCACCGAGCTGTGGGCCGTGCCCTGCGGATCGGGCGCCTATAACGTCACCCACAACTGGTATCTGACAGGATCGGGCGGTCGCGACCCTCGGCCCGCGATCCTCGCCGGATCGGAAGGGCCGGGTTCCGATCCCGTCATGCCGGACAACGCGACCGTCAACGGCGTCTATGATCCCAAGACCCGCACCCTGTCGGCCTTCGCCAAGGCGCGGGGCATCGGGGATTGCGGCGCGGCGCAGACCTGGGCCTGGACGGGACAGGGCTTCACCTTGACGCAGGAAAGCATCATGGGCGAATGCGCCGGCGTGCCGTCCGACCTTTGGCCTGTCACTTGGCGCACGCGGTGACCGATCCGGAGGTTCTGATCATCGGCGCGGGCCCGGCCGGCCTGACGGCGGCGACCTATCTGGGCCGCTTTCGGCGGCGGACCCTGGTGGTGGATGGCGGCGCGCCCCGCGCCTGCTGGATCCCGCTCAGCCACAATATGCCGGGCTTTCCGGCCGGCATCACCGGCGCCGACATCCTGAAGCGGATGCGCGAACAGGCCGAGGAATATGGCGCGGTCGTTGAACCGGGTCGCGTCCAACGCCTGACCCACGAAAGCGACGGCTTCGTCGCTGAGATGGATGGCCGCACCATCCGCGCCCGCGCCGTCCTGTTGGCGACCGGGGTCGTCGATCACCATCCGGATCTGCCCGGCGTCGAAGCAGCGGTGCAAAAGGCGCTGGTCCGCATCTGTCCCATCTGCGACGGCTATGAGGCGACCGACAAGGCTGTCGCCATCATCGGCCAAAGCGACAAGGGCGCGCGCGAGGCCGCCTTCATGCGCACCTATTCCGACCGTGTGACCCTGATCCACATCGGCGCGCACGACGCGCTCAGCCGGCGTGACGAACTGGAACGGCTGGGCGTCGAACTGATCCTGGCGCCGCTGGACGCGATCGACATCGAAAACGACCGGGTGACGGCCCTGAGTTACGCCGGCCAGAGCCGCGCATTCGACCTTGTCTATTCGGCGTTGGGCACATCGCCGAACGCCGAACTGGCCGAGGGGCTGGAGGCGCGTCTGGCCGACGACGGCCGGTTGGAGGTCGATCTGCATCAGGCCACGAGCGTGCCGGGCCTCTATGCCGCCGGCGACGTCGTGCGCGGCCTCAACCAGATCGCCGTCGCGACCGCCGAAGCCGCCGTCGCCGCCACCGACATCCACAACCGCCTGCGCCAGGCCGACGGCCTGACCGTCGCCGACTGAGCGCCGGAACTAGGCCTGGGTCGCGACCCAGCCGTCGACGATCCGCTCCAGCACCGACAGGGGCACGCCGCCGGCGGCGAGCGCCGTGTCGTGGAAGCCCTTGATGTCGAACCTGGGCCCCAGGGTCGTCTTGGCCTTTTCGCGCAGGCGAACCCATTCGTTGTGACCGACCTTGTAGGCGCAGGCCTGGCCCGGCCAGCCGCAATAGCGTTCGACCTCGGACGTCGCCGCGCCTTCCTGATCGCCATAGGCCTCCATCATGTAGCGGATGCCCTCTTCGCGGCTCCAGCCCTTGGAATGGATGCCGGTGTCGACCACCAGGCGCGCGGCGCGGAACATCAGCGATTGCAGGTAGCCGATCTGACCCACCGGATCGTTCTCATAGGCGCCCAGTTCGTCGGCCAGCTGTTCGGCGTACAGCCCCCAGCCCTCGACGTAGGACGAGAAGCCCAACAGGTTCATCAGCAGCGGCGCGGACTCACTCTCCTGCTGCAGGCTGATCTGCAAATGGTGGCCCGGCGTCGCCTCGTGATAGGTCAGGGTCGGCAGGGTCCAGGACGGCCATTCCGCCGTGTCCTTCAGATTGATCCAATAGATGCCGGGCCGCGTCCCATCCAGGCTGGGCGAATTGTAATAGCCCATCGGCGCGCCGGCCTCGATCTCGGGCGGCACCCGCTTGATCTCGACCTTGGCTTTAGGCAGGCGGCCGAACGCGTTGGGCAGGCGGGCCTGCATGTCGGCCATCTGGGCGTTCAGCTTGGCGATCAGCTCGGCCTTGCCGGCGTCGGTGTTGGCATAGACGTATTTGGGATTATCCCCCAAGGCCTTGATCCGCTCGGCGACCGAACCCTGCGTCAGGCCTTGCGCCTTCAGCAACACATCGGCGCGCGCCGTCAGATCGGCCATTTGTTCCACGCCGGTGCGGTGGATCTCGTCGGCGGTCAGCCGGGTCGTGGTGATGTAGCGCAGGCTGTTGGCGTAATACTGCTCGCCCTGCGGCAGGCGGCGCACCGAGGCCTCGTGCACGGCGTTCGGTTGGGCTGCCTTGAGCACGGCGTTCTGGGCGGCCAGGGCCGGATAGACCCGCTCGGTCACAAGCCGTTCGACCTGGGCGCCCCAGTCGCCGGTTAGGCCCTTGGCGCGGGCCCGATCCACGACCGACTGGGTCAGGGGCGAGGTCGCCGCGGGGGTCGCCAGGACGCCGTCCTGCTGGCGGATCGCCTTGGCCAGGATGAAGTCGGGCGGGATGACGCCCAGCGCATAGTCTTCCTTCAATCGATCCGTCTCGGCCAGCAGCACGTCCGCGAAGGCGTTGACGCGGGCGACATAGGCGTCGGCGTCGGCGGCCGTCTCGATGGTGTGCTGGTTGGCCAGGAAGTCGGGCGTGGACTGATAGGCGCCGCCCTGCTGGCTGACGCGGTACGGATTGGGCCAGCCGCCTTGGCCGTAGGGGATGTCGTAGGTGGCGATCACCCCGTCCAGATTCTGGGTCAGGCTGTCGTAGTAGTTGGCGTTGCGGGCATCGAGTTTAGAGCGGTCGATGTGGGACAGTTCGGCGCGTTGGCGACGCGTGAAAGCGCGCTGGTCGTCTTCCTCGGCGCGGGTCGGAACGGTCAGTTTGGACTTGGCGGCGGCGCGGTCGCCCTTGTCCAAGCCGAACATGGTGACGACCTCAGGGCTCTTGTCCAGCGTCTGCTCGAACGTGGCGTCCATGAAGGTTTTGAGTTGGGCGGCGGCGTCGCCCTGCGATGCCCCGGCCTGACGCGCGAAGGCGGGGCCGCCCACGGCGACGAGACCGGCGCCCAAGGCGGCGGACTGAAGAAGACGACGACGATCGAACATGGAACGGCCCCTCGAACTTGGATGCGGCAATGGAAACTGCATGGGCCGAAGCGGCAAGTGAAATCGCGGACAGCCGTTGCGCGGCCCCAAAGAAAAAGGCCCGGCGGATCGCTCCGCCGGGCCTCATCAGTCTTGGATGCGAGGTCGCTTAGTCGCGACGACGACGTCCGCGATCGCCACCGCGATCCCCGCCGTCACGTTTCGGACGACCGCCGGTGTCTTCCGACAGGGGCTCTTCGCCACGCTGGGCGCGCTCCGCGTTGATCTTGGCCGTCAGGTCTTCACCCGTGGCCTGATCGACAACCTTCATCGACAGCTTGGTCTTGCCGCGATCGTCGAAGCCCAGGAACTTGACCTTGACCTCTTGGCCTTCCGACAGAACGTCGGCCGGATTGGCGACGCGTTCCAGAGCGATTTGGGACACGTGGACCAGGCCGTCCTTGGCGCCGAAGAAGTTCACGAAGGCGCCGAAATCGACGACCTTGACGACCTTGCCGGAGTAGATGGTTCCGACTTCCGGCTCCGAGGCGATGGACTGGATCCAGGCCTTGGCGGCGTCGATCTTCTCCTGGTCGTTGGCGGCGACCTTGATTGTGCCGTCATCGCCGATGTCGATCTTGGCGCCGGTCTTCTCGACGATCTCGCGGATGACCTTGCCGCCCGAACCGATGACTTCACGGATCTTGTCGACGGGGATCTTGACCGTTTCGATCTTGGGCGCGTGTTCACCCAGTTCGGCGCGCGGCGCATCCATAGCCTTGGACATCTCGTCCAGGATGTGCAGGCGACCGGCCGAAGCCTGCGTCAGAGCCTGCTTCATGATCTCCTTGGTGATGCCGGCGACCTTGATGTCCATCTGAAGGCTGGTGATGCCTTCCGACGTGCCGGCGACCTTGAAGTCCATGTCGCCCAGGTGGTCTTCGTCACCCAGGATGTCCGACAGGATGGCGAACTCGCCCGACGGCTCCAGGATCAGGCCCATGGCGATGCCCGAGACCGGACGAACCAGCGGCACGCCGGCGTCCATCAGGGCCAGCGACGAACCGCAGACCGTGGCCATCGAGGACGAGCCGTTCGACTCGGTGATCTCGGAGACCAGACGGATGGTGTAGGGGAAGTCTTCCTTGGTCGGCAGCATCGGACGGATCGCGCGCCAGGCCAGCTTGCCGTGACCGATTTCGCGACGGCCGGGCGAACCCATGCGGCCCGCTTCACCCACCGAATAGGGGGGGAAGTTGTAGTGCAGCAGGAAGTTCTCTTTGTAGGTGCCCTGCAGGCTGTCGATGTACTGCTCGTCCTCGCCGGTGCCGAGGGTGGCGACGACCAGGGCCTGGGTTTCCCCACGCGTGAACAGGGCCGAACCGTGGGTGCGCGGCAGGACGCCGACTTCCGACACGATGGCGCGGACCTTGTCGAGGGCGCGGCCGTCGACGCGGTGCGCGTTCTCGATGATGTCGCGACGCAGGACTTCGGCTTCGCACTCCTTGAAGGCGGCCGAGAACTTGGAACCGTCGACGCCGTCGGGGTTCTCGTCGGTCTTCACCAGCTTGGCGGCGGCGGCCTTCTTGGCGGCGTCGACGCCCGAACGGCGCTCGTATTTGCCGGCGTGGGTGTAGGCGCTCTTGATGTCTTCGCCGACCAGCGACTTGATCGAGGCGACGACGTCGGAGTGATCTTCGGCCTGGAAGTCGAATGGCTCCTTGGCGGCGTGTTC
Organism: Brevundimonas vesicularis NBRC 12165; assembly: GCF_001592205.1. Classification (GTDB taxonomy): domain Bacteria; phylum Pseudomonadota; class Alphaproteobacteria; order Caulobacterales; family Caulobacteraceae; genus Brevundimonas; species Brevundimonas vesicularis. Next base: position 104,471 of record NZ_BCWM01000011.1, read on the forward strand.
AGCCAGTTCGATGATGGCGTCGATCACCGGCTGCATGCCCGCATGCGCGAACATCAGGGCCTCGAGCATCTTCTCTTCCGACAGCTCCTTGGCTTCGGATTCGACCATCATCAGGGCGTCTTGCGTGCCGGCGACCACCAGGTCGAGGTCCGAGGACGGGATCAGGTCGATGGCGGGGTTCAGCACCAGCTCGCCGTCGATCAGGCCGACGCGCGCGGCGCCGATGGGGCCCATGAAGGGCACGCCCGAGATGGTCAGGGCGGCCGAGGCGGCGACCATGCCCAGAACGTCGGGATCGTTTTCCATGTCGTGCTGCAGCACGGTCACGACGACCTGGGTCTCGTTCTTGAAGCCCTTGACGAACAGCGGGCGGATCGGACGGTCGATCAGGCGGGAAACCAGGGTTTCCTTCTCGGACGGACGGCCTTCACGCTTGAAGTAGCCGCCCGGGATCTTGCCGGCGGCGAAGGTCTTTTCCTGGTAGTTGACCGTCAGGGGGAAGAAATCCAGGCCGGGCTTGGGCGCGCGGCCATAGACGACGGTGGCCAGAACCACGGTCTCGCCGTAGGTCGCCAGCACGGCGCCGTCGGCCTGGCGGGCGATGCGGCCCGTTTCCAGGGTCAGCGGGCGGCCGGCCCAGTCGATCGTCTTGCGTTTGATGTCGAACATATTTCGTCTTTCGTATCCCGGACGGCGTATTCCGTGCGGGGTCCCATCATGGGGCGGATGCGTCGGCGTTCAGTCCTTCGATCCAGAGGCCGCCGCGCCATCGCGACGACCGGGAGAGGACCGTCATGGCCCTCGCAGCTGCGCCGGTAAGTCCTGCGGCGCACAGGTCGTGTCTTATAGTCGCGCTTCCCGGGCGGCCAACCGGCAGCCACTTGGCCTGGAAGCGCTTAGTTGCACAACGAGGCGCGGACGTGACCGCCCGCGCCTCGAAAGCGTATTCTACACTGTTCCGACGCCTTAGCGGCGCAGGCCCAGTTTGGAGATGAGCGCCTGGTAGCGACCGGCGTCGACCTTGTTCAGGTGGTCGAGCAGGCGGCGACGTTGCGACACCATCTTCAGAAGGCCACGACGCGAGTGGTTATCCTTCTTGTGGGTCTTGAAGTGTTCGGTGAGGTTGGCGATGCGTTCCGACAGGATCGCGACCTGAACCTCGGCCGAGCCGGTGTCGCCGGCGGAGCGGGCGTTATCGGCGATGATCTCGTGCTTGCGTTCAGCAGTAACCGACATCGTAGTTCTCCCTTGGTGGCCTACCGCGCTTTCGCGCTACTTGAGGCCGGGTTGGAGTCTCCTGATCAGGCGATCAGGAAAGATTGAAAACGCGGTCGGGTTCTAGCCGACCGGCCCGCAACTGACAGAGGGCGACGAGGGTCTGGCCCTGAAAGGCTGAAACCGTGCGCGAACCGCCGGTAAGACGATCCTTGAGGGTTTCCACCTGACGGGGGAGCAGAACGATCGGGCGTCCCTGCCGAAGCGAGAAGGCGTCCTGTTCATTCACGGCCAGTTCCGGGATGTCGTCCAGAGCGGTCGCGACGGCAAGCAAGCCTTCCGAGGCGGCGCCCCTATGCACCATTTCCTCCAGAGAATCCAGAGTGACGGCGTTTTGCGTGCTGAACGGCCCCACGCGCTCGCGTCTCAGGGCGCTGACATGACCCTCGGCACCGAGGGCGGCGGCCAGGTCGCGGGCCAGCGAGCGGACATAGACGCCCTTGCCGGTGCGGATGGTCAGTTCCACGTGGTCGGCGTCGGGCGCGTCGCTGACCTCGGCGGAATGGATGGTCACGCGGCGAGCCTGAAGCTCGAACTCCACCCCGTCGCGGGCCAGGTCATAGGCGCGGGCGCCGTCCACCTTGATCGCGGAAAAGCGCGGCGGCGTCTGGTCGATCTCGCCGACGAAGGTGGGCAGGGCGGCCTTCACCTGATCGACCGTGGGACGCACGTCGGAGCGGCCGATGATCTCGCCCTCGCGGTCCACGCTGTCCGTCGAGACGCCCCAGTTGATGGTGAAGCGATAGACCTTCTGCGCCTCCATCATCATCGGCACGGTCTTGGTCGCCTCGCCCAGCGCGATGGGCAGGATGCCGCTGGCCAGCGGGTCCAGCGTTCCGGCGTGACCGGCCTTCTGGGCGTTGAACAGGCGACGGATGCGGCTGACGGCCTCGGTCGATCCCATCTCGAACGGCTTGTCCAGGCAAACCCAGCCGTCGACGACGTCGCCCTTCTTCTTGCGGCCCATCCTCAAATCCTCCCCTGCGAAGCTGGGGAGGGGGACCACGAAGTGGTGGAGGGGGCGGACGCAAGGCCGGTGTCTGGGGTCGCCCCCTCCACCACGCTGCGCGCGGTCCCCCTCCCCCGTGAAGGACGGGGGAGGATCGCCAGCATCAGTCTTCGCCCTCGTCGTCGCGGCGCTCCAGGTCGGCGCGGACGCGGGGGTCGTCGAACAGGCGGTCGATGTGGCTGGCGGCGTCGAAGCTTTCGTCGTGGCGGAACTTCAGGTCGGGCGTGAACTTCATGTCCAGACGACGGCCCAGCTGGCCGCGCACGAATTTGGCGTGCACGTTCAGCGCCTTGATAATCTCGCTCTCATGCCCATTGGTCGGTGCGGCCTCGACGCCGGCGCCAAGAGGCTCGACGAAACAGGTGGCGTGTTTCAGGTCCGGCGACAGGCGCACCTCGGTCACGGTGATGGACACCCCGGCCAGGGCCTCGTCGCGGATATCCTCCTCGCGCAGGATGTCGACCAGGGCGTGACGGATCAGCTCGCCGGCGCGCAGCTGGCGCTGGCTGGGTCCGGCGGGGCCGGAGGCGTTGCGGGTGTGTTGCTTGTGGGCCATCGGCCTCTCCTCCTTGTTCGCCCGCTGGGGATCGGACCCGGCCGGATAGGCGAAAGTCGGGCGGTCTAGTCCCGCAGCGGGGGTCTGTCCAGTTTTCGCGCCCGTTCGGCGGCCCGAACCGAGCGCATCACCTCGCCCGAGATGATCGCTGGAACTGGCCGGACCGCCACGCCGCTGGCGTTCAGGACACCGGCCGTCCAGTGATTGCACAGGTGCAGGATGGAGAAGGTCTCGCGGCTGGCGAAGAAGCGCGCGTCATCGCCGGCACGTATGGCTGCGATGCGCGGCCGGCCGTTCGACAGATCGAGCGAGGCCTCGACCCGCGCGGCCAGACGCTGGAACGCAGAGCGGCTCAGGGTCAGGGCGCCGTTGTCTTCGCCATAGGCCAGACGCGGATCGTCGCGTCGAGGGGCCAGCATCAGTACCGATCGATTGCCGGGATGCAGGAAGGCGCGCGCGCCGTCGGGAAGGCGATCTGAAATCGGGCGCTGATCGACGTAAAACTTCGCATCGCCCCATCCGATCAGGATCCAGTCGCCAGGCGCCAAGGATTGGACTGCAAGCGCCAGAGTACCGCCGCGGCGTTCCAGCGCGGCGCGCGGCACGGCGATATCGGTGTGAAAGCCGTTGTCGAGCACCTGAATGACGACAGGGTCCGTCGCCGTCCCATCCGTAGCGCCCGGCCGGGTCCAGGTCAGAAGCGCCGCCGCCAGTCCGATCAGCGCCGCCAGCATCAGGCCTCGCATCATCGGCTCAGGTCCAGCACAGCGCACAGGCGGTCGTCGGCCAGCAGGGCGCCCGGCGGCGGTCCCTGTCGCACCGGCATGAGGACGAAACCGTCGCGCCGCACGGCCAAGGCCAGCCATCCGACGGGATGACCGGCGCACAGCCGCGTGTCTTCGTCAGCCGTGACGCGTCGCACCTCGATCTGGGCCATCGGCGGCACGGCCATAGCGTCGGTGAACCTCTTGGAGACGCTGGCCTGCTGATCCGCCTGAACCAGCCGATGCGGCGACGAGGTCAGGCGGCCGCCCGTGGTCGTGCTCAGCGCTCCACCGTCCACGTCGAGCGCCATGTCGGACTTGGCCGCTACGTAGCGCCCGGACAGCACGACTTCCCCGACCTCGACCTGTCCGGACACGCGAGGTCTGGCGGAGAGGTCGGTCGGCGCGATCAGGCGATTCAGAGCCGGTTCGACTACCAGTGCGCCCAGCATGAACAGAGCAAAGGCGCCCGCGCCGACCGCCGCGATCCATTTCAGCGATGGGACGCCGGATGGCGGGGCGGTCGCGCTCATGCGGCGAATCTAGGGGGACAGGGGTTGAGGAATGGTCACCCGCCCTCAAGAACACTCTAGACTGAACGCCCTTAGTTGCGGCCGGGACGACGGGTCGGATCGCTGAGCTGGAACAGGCGCGCAGACAGGCCGGACGCGGGCCGCAGCGCGGTCAACTGGGTCCGGGTGCGGGCGCCCTGCGGATCGGTGATGGTCCACTCTTGCAGACGCATCGGATTGCCGGCGAAGGCCAGCACGACCTGACCGTCGTTCGGGCGGTTGGAATCCCGCGCCGTGATGGCGAAGGCGCCCGAAGCCATCCGGGTCACGCGCTCGATGCGCACGCCCTGGTCCAGCCGCACATTACGCGCCAGGAAGGTAGACAGCGGGGTGCGACCCAGCGGCACCTGCTGGAAGCTGTTCAGGCGCGGATCGTAGCGTTTGACATTATAGCCGTCCGACACCACCAGCAGACCGGCCGGGTTGGTGTATTCGAACCGCATCTTGCCCGGACGCTGCAGATAGAAGCGGCCTTGGCGCGTCTGGCCGTTCGGACCCGTTTCGGTGAAGGTTCCTTGCGCCGAGGTCAGGGCCTGCAGATAGCCCTGCGCCTGTTGCACCACGGCGCGATCCTCAGCCGACAGGTTGGACTGGGCGTGGGCGGCGTCGAAGGCGCCCAGCGCGATCAGGCCGGTCGTCAGGCCGGCGCCCAGCAGCAGGCTGCGGCGGTGCAGATCGACGGCCGGCAAGGCCAGGGTCTTGGTGCGCGAGGTCATGAAGTTCGTCTCCCGTTCGGGATGGTTGTCGATCCTGCCGTCTTGCCCGGTCGGCTTGGCGTCGGAATGACGCGAGCCTGACCATATTCCGGCGCTGCGATGAAGCCCTGTTCATCGAAATGCTGAAGCTTGGACGCGATAGCGGGTCAGACAACGGCTCCGGGCCGCAGCCGTTCCTCGATTGTTGTCACACCATCGGCGGCGGGCCGGCCAGGACGTCGCGCTTGCCCGCGTGGTTGGCGGGGCTGACCACGCCTTCCTGCTCCATTCGCTCGATCAGAGAGGCGGCGCGGTTGTAGCCGATCTGGAGCCGACGCTGGACGTAGCTGGTCGAGGCCTTGCGATCGCGGGTGACCACGGCGACGGCGCGGTCGTACAGGTCGTCGCCCGATCCGCCGCCGCCGCCCTCGTCGAAGGCGTTGTCGCCGTCGCCGTCCGGCTCGTCGGTGATCAGATCCAGATAGTCGGGCTCGGCCTGGGCCTTCAGGTGTTTGCAGACGTCCTCGACTTCCTTGTCGTCGACGAACGGGCCGTGAAGGCGTGTGATCCGGCCGCCCCCGGCCATGTAGAGCATGTCGCCCTGGCCCAGCAGCTGCTCGCCGCCCTGTTCGCCCAGGATGGTGCGGCTGTCGATCTTGGACGTGACCTGGAAGGAGATGCGGGTCGGGAAGTTGGCCTTGATGGTGCCGGTGATGACGTCCACCGACGGGCGCTGGGTCGCCATGATCAGGTGGATGCCGGCGGCGCGGGCCATCTGGGCCAGACGCTGGACGGCGCCCTCGACGTCCTTGCCGGCGACCAGCATCAGGTCGGCCATTTCGTCCATGACCACGACCAGGAAGGGCAGGGGTTCGGGCCGGATCTTCTCGGACTCATAGACCGGGCGGCCCTGGTCGTCGAAGCCGGTCTGAACCGTGCGTTCGAAATGCTCGCCCTTGGCCTGGGCCTCGCGAGCGCGCTCGTTGTAGCTGGCGATGTTGCGCACGCCCAGTTTGGACATGCGACGATAGCGATCCTCCATCTCGCGCACCGTCCATTTCAGGGCGACGACGGCCTTCTTCGGATCGGTCACGACCGGCGCCAGCAAGTGCGGGATGCCGTCATAGACCGACAACTCCAGCATCTTGGGGTCGATCATGATGAAGCGGCATTCGGCCGGGCTGTGGCGATATAGGATCGACAGGATCATGGCGTTGACCCCCACCGACTTGCCCGAGCCGGTGGTGCCCGCGATCAGCAGGTGAGGCATCCGCGCCAGGTCGGCGACATAGGGTTCGCCGCCGATGGTCTCGCCCAGCGCCAGGGGCAGCAGGTGGCCCTTCTTGTCGTATTCGGCGCTGGACAGCAGGTCGCGCAGATAGACGGTCTCGCGCTTGGCGTTGGGCAGTTCGATGCCGATGGCGTTGCGGCCCTGGACCACGGAAATCCGACAGGCGCGGGCGGACATCGACCGGGCGATGTCGTCGGCCAGGGCGACCACGCGGCCGTGCTTCACGCCCGGCGCGGGCACCAGTTCGTAAAGCGTGACCACCGGACCGGGGCGGATCTGGTCGATCACGCCGCGCACGCCGAACTCCTGCAGCACGCCTTCCAGCATCTTGGCGTTCTGTTTCAGGGAGTCCTCGTCCACCGAACCGACGCGCTGGGCCGGCTTGGTCAGGATGCCGAGCGGCGGCAGATCGAAATCGCCTTCCGGCCGCACGAAGTCGAAGGCCTGCTGGTCCACGTCGTCCTTGCGGGCCTTGGGGGCCTTGACCGCGGCGACGCGCGGCTCGACCGGGCGGGCGGCCGAGGGGCGGGGCGCGGGCTGGACGGCGTCGTCCTCCCAAGGCGGCAAATCGTCATAGGCGGTCTGAGGCGGCTCTTCGGCATAGGTCGGGGCCAGCGGCGCCTCTTCCGGTGGGGCGGCGCGGGGCGCTCGGGCCTTGGCGGGCGCCTTTTCGCGGGCGGCCTGGGGCTTCGGCTGAGGCGGCGCGGGTGAGCGCAGCGACTTGCCCCAGTGCAGGGCGTCCAGAAAATCCATGGCGCGCAGGCCGATGGCGAAACCGACCAGCCACAGCCCGAAGATCAGGAAGACGAGGCCCGCGATTATGCGGCCGCCGGGGATATGCAGGGCGCCGAGACCGCGCGCCGCCAGGCCTGTCACCGCATCGCCCCACAGACCGCCCAGACCGGCGGCGAGCGGCCAGGCGGCGGGCGCGGCCAGGGCGGCGAGCGCGCCAGATAGCAGTAGCACCCCGCCAGTCGCGGCCAGGGCCTTCAGCGGCGTGGGCTTGAGCCTTTGCTGGATCGCATCGCCGACCGCGCGCGCCAGGCCGAAGGCGACCAGCAGCAGGGCGGCGGGCCAGGCTGCGAGACCCAGCGATTGCATGAACAGGTCGGCGAACAGGGCGCCGTTCGCCCCCAGCCAGTTGGTCGTCGGCAGGCTGGAGGCGGCGTTCAGACTGGCGTCCGCCGGATTCCACGACACCAGGGCGATCAGCAGCAGGGTCGCCAGCAGGGCCTGCAAGACGCCCCTAAACCGCACCACGAAGGGCGCGTCCCACAGGATGCGGGCGCTGATCCAGGCCTGGCGGCCGATGACGAGGGCGGTGGACATGAAGGATCGAACCTTCCTGCGGCTGACGTTCAGCCGCCTTTGTCGCACCCACAGGGTTAAGGGGCTGTTTACCAGCTTGGCCTTGGCGATGGACAAACCGTCCTCTGGACCTTTGGCCGCGACGGCGCGACAAGCCTTCCATGGCTGATACCGAACGCTACGACATCGTCATCGCCGGCGCGGGGCTGACCGGCGCGGCCTTCGCCTTGGCGGCGGCGCAAGCGCAGTTGAAGGTCGTGATGATCGATCCGCAGCCGTTCAGCGACCAGTTGGCGGCGACCTTCGACGGACGGTCGACGGCCGTGGCCTTTTCGACCTTCCGCATGCTGGACGCGTTGGGGCTGGGCGAAAGCCTTCGTCCCCACGCCTGTCGGATGGACCATATTCTGGTGACGGACGGGCGTCGGCCGGGCGCGGCCAGCCGATCGGCCTCGCCCGCCTTCCTGCGCTTCGACGCCGACGAGATCGGCGGCCGAACCGGCGGCGAGCCGCTGGGCTATATGGTCGAGAACCGCCGCATCCGCGCGGCTCTGGCCGAGGCGGTGACGCGCGCGGGGATCGCGGTGCGGGCTCCGGCGACCGTCGCTGGCGTCGCGACCGATGCGGGCAAGGCGACCGTGACCCTGACCGATGGATCGGCCCTGATCGCGCCCCTGGTCGTCGGCGCCGAGGGGCGAGGCTCGGCCGTGCGGCGCGCCGCCGGGATCGAGACCGTCGGCTGGGGCTATGGCCAGAGCGGCGTGGTGGCCACGGTGCGGCTGGGTCGCGACCACGGCAATGTCGCGCACGAATATTTCCTACCCAGCGGCCCCTTCGCCATCCTGCCTCTGACGGATCAGCGCGCCAGCCTGGTCTGGACCGAGACGACGCGACGGGGCGAGGCGCTGCGCGACGCCTCGGACGACGCCTTCCACGCCCATCTGATGCGGCGGTTCGGCGAGTTTCTGGATGGGGCGACGGTCGAGGGGCCGCGCTTCGTCTATCCGCTGTCGCTCAGCCTGGCGGAAAAACTGATCGCTCCGCGCATCGCCCTGATCGGTGACGCCGCGCACGGCGTGCATCCGGTCGCCGGTCAGGGTCTGAATATGGGGCTGAAGGACGCGGCCGCTCTGGCCGAGGTCCTGGCCGAGGCCGCACGCCTGGGCGAGGATATTGGGTCGGAAACCGTTCTGGAGCGCTATGCGCGTTGGCGCCGGTTCGACAATGCGGCCCTGGCGGCCGGTTTCGACGCCTTTGTGCGTCTGTTCTCGAACGACATCGCGCCGGTGCGTCTGGCGCGCGATTTGGGCATGGCGGCGGTCAACCGCATCGGCCCTCTGCGCCGCGCCTTCATGCAGGAGGCGGGCGGAGCGACGGGCGACTTGCCCCGCCTGTTGCGCGGCGAGGCCGTCGTCTAGTTCAACTGCATCCGCACGCGTTCGAAGGTCGTGAACCGCCGCGCCTCCTCGACGCCGTCCAGACCCTGAGCGCGCGCCAAGGCGTGCAGAGAGCCCGCGAGCGCCCCCTGCTTCTCGCGCGCCGAGGCGACATCGAGCCACGGCCGGTGGTCCTCGGGGTCCAGCAGGGCACGACGCAGGGCCGACCGCTCCGCGCCTTCATAATCCCGACCGCGAATGGCGCGGCTGAACAGCACGTTCTGCAGCCGGATCAGCGACTGACGATCCGTCACTGGCGCCATCAGAAGATCCAACCGATCCGCGACGTGCGGCATCAGACCGGCGCGAAGCGCGCGCCGCGTCAGTTCGCTGGGCAGGATCAGCCGCCCCTGGCTGAACGGATCCAGGGCGACGGGACCTTCAGGCGTCTCGACGCGAACCATGAAATGGCCGGGAAAATCGACGCCAGCCGCCGTGATGCCGGCCGCGCGTGCCGCGTGCAGATAGAAGACCGCCAGCACGGCGGACAGGCCGCGCCGACGCTCGGCGACTGCGATGATGTCGGTGTTGTCGGGATGGTCGTAATGGATCAGGTCGCCGTTCAGCCGCAGGTCGGCGCACAGGGTTTCGGCCAGCGCCTCGTCGGGCCCTTCGCCGCCAATCCGCTCCTTCAGCCGCTCGCAGGCGTTGTGGGCCAGGGCGCGAACAGGCTCGGGATCACGCAACGGATGGTCATGGATGGCGCAGGCGATCGCCGCCTCCAGCAGGGGGAAGGCGTCGTCTTCGGCCTGACCGGCGGCGGTCAGGACGGCCTCGGCCTCCTCGCGCGTCATGCGATCCCCTCGTCAGCGCCTCTCGACGGCGCGAAGATGACGTGGAACGCGCCAAGGAGCCAGCGCCACCATATCAATTCTCAAATCCAGACGTTGCAGACCCGGCCGATTGCGTCGGATCGCCTCGCCCGCTGCAACCAGTCGATCGTATTGGACCGGCTTCAGCGCCAGGAGGGCCGCCTCCATCGTCGCGCGGCGTTTGACCTCGACGACCGCCAACACCCGACCGCGACAGACCAGCAGATCGATCTCGCCGGCCCGGCTCTTCAGACGAAAGCCGAGAACGCGATAGCCACGCAGGATCAGCCAGAAGGCCGCGATCCATTCGGCGGCGTGACCGGACTTGAACGCCGCTCCGCCCTTCGCCTGACGCCACGCCGCCTTGGGGCGACGGACCGGCGCGGGACGAGACAGGCGCTTCACTTGCCCTTCAGCTCCAGCGCCCGGCGATACAGGGTTTTTCGGTTCAGCCCCAAGGCCTTGGCCACCTCGGAGGCGGCGTCGCCGGTCGATAAGGTCCGAAGGGCGTCGATCAGGGCGGCGTCCGCGTCGGCCTCGCTCGCCTGAACCTCTTCGCCGGGGCCGACGACGACGACGATTTCGCCCTTGGGACTGTCCAGACGCGGATCGACCGCTAGTTCGTTCAGCGACCCGCGCACGCACTCTTCATAGAGTTTGGTCAGCTCGCGGGCGACGGCGGCGGGGCGCGGCCCCAGCACGGCGGCCATGTCGGTCAAACTGTCCTTCAGGCGCGGCCCGCTTTCGAAGAAGACCAGGGTCTGACGCTGGCTCTTCAAGGCTTCCAGCGCCGCGGTGCGCCCTGCCGTCTTGGGCGGCAGGAAGCCGGCGAACAGCACCCGGTCGGCGGGCAGGCCGGCGATGCACAGGGCGGCCAGCAGACTCGAGGCGCCGGGGATCGGATGGACGGGCAGACCCTCAGCGATCACCGCCCGGGCGACGACGAAGCCGGGGTCGCTGACCAGAGGCGTGCCCGCGTCCGACACCAGGGCCACGACTTGCTCCTCGCGCAACCGTTCGATCGCCTGTTCGGCCGCGCGGCCGGACGCATGATCGTCGCAGCGTTCCAGCCTGGCCTTCAGTCCATAGGCGCTCAGCAGTTTGGCGGTGACGCGGGTGTCCTCCGCCAGCACCAGATCGGCGGCGGCCAGTACGTCCAGCGCCCTCAGCGTCATGTCGCGCAGGTTGCCGATCGGGGTGGCGACCAGATAGAGGCCCGGCTCCACCCGCCGGGGCGGCGGGGCGGCGGGGGGAAAGGGCGAGGCTTCGCTCAACGCTCGACCACGGCCGCGGGGGGACGCGGCGCCGAGGTCAGGCCCGAGCCTTGGAAGGCGGGACCGGCGTCATAGGCGGCGAAGGTGGCGGCGGTGATGATCTCGCTGACCGAGGCGCCCAAGCTGACGATCTGCACCGGCTTCTCCAGACCGACCAGCAGCGGACCGATCACGGTCGCGCCGCCCAGGGCCTGAACCAGCTTGGTCGAGATGGCGGCCGAATGGATGGCGGGCATGACCAGGACGTTGGCCGGTTTGGTCAGGCGGTTGAAGGCGTAGGCGGCGTGACCCTTGGGATCCAGCGCGACTTCCGGCGGCATTTCGCCCTCGTACTCGAAATCGACGCCCTTCTTGTCCAGAATGCGGATCGCCTCGCGCACCTTCTCGGCGCGGTCGCCGGGCGGGTTGCCGAAGGTGGAATAGGACAGGAAGGCCACGCGCGGATTGCGACCCAGCTTCCTGACCGTATCGGCCGCCTTGACGGCGATGTCGGCCAACTCCTCGGCGTTCGGCAGTTCGTGGATGGTGGTGTCGGCGACAAACAGGGTGCGGCCCTTGGCCAGCAGGATCGACAGCCCGATCAGGGTGTCGTCCACATCCAGCACGCGCTGGACCTCCTTCAGCGCCATGTTGAAGTTGCGGGTCACGCCCGCGACCATGGCGTCGGCCCGGCCCTTGGCGACCAGGGTGGCGGCGAAATAGTTGCGGTCCTGGTTGATCATCCGCTGGACGTCGCGGCGCAGATAACCCCGGCGCTGAAGCTTTTCGTACAGCCAGTCGGTGTCCTCGACATTGTGGTCGGAGACGCGGGCGTTGGTGATCTCGATGCCCAGCTCGTCGAAGTTCAGACCGGCCTCGGCGGCGTTCTGACGGATCAGATCCTCGCGGCCCACCAGGATCGGCGTGCCCAGGTCGGCCTGTTTGAAACCCCAGGCGGCGCGAATGACGGCCGGCTCCTCGCCCTCGGCGAAGACGACGCGCTTGTTCGGCCCGCCGCGCACGGCCGAGCTGATCTTCTGCATCAGGGCGGCGGACGGATCGACGCGCGAACGCAGCGCGTGACGATAGGCGTCCATGTCCTCGATCTGGACGCGGGCCACGCCGGTGTCCATCGCCGCCTGGGCGATGAAGGGCGGGATGTACCAGATCAGGCGCGGATCGAAGGGCGTCGGGATGATGTAGTCGGGGCCGAACTTCAGCTTGCGCCCGCGATAGGCGGCGGCGACCTCGTCCGGAACGTCCTCGCGCGCGAGGGCGGCCAGGGCCTGGGCGCAGGCGATCTTCATCTCGTGGTTCACGCGGCGCGCCCGCACGTCCAGCGCGCCCCGGAACAGATAGGGGAAGGCCAGGACGTTGTTGACCTGGTTCACATAGTCCGAGCGGCCCGTGGCGATGATGGCGTCGGAACGCACCGACTTGACGTCCTCGGGCGTGATCTCTGGGTCGGGGTTGGCCATGGCGAAGATGATCGGATTGGGCGCCATCGAGGCGACCATCTCCTTGGTGATCGCGCCCTTGGCCGACAGGCCCAGCACCACGTCGGCGCCGACCATGGCCTCGGCCAGGGTCCGCAGGAGCGTGTCGGTCGCGTGGGCGGCCTTCCACTGGTCCATGCCGTGGTCGCGACCCTTGTAGACGACACCGTCGCGGTCGCAGATCACGGTGTTCTCGGCCTTGACGCCCGCGGCCTTCATCAGGGCGATGGAAGACAGGCCCGCCGCCCCGGCGCCGGCCAGCACGACCTTGATCTCGTCCAGCTTCTTGCCGGCGATATGAACAGCGTTGATCAGGCCGGCGGTCGAGATGATGGCGGTGCCGTGCTGGTCGTCATGGAAGACGGGGATGTCCAGCAGGTCCTGAAGCTCGCTTTCGATGACGAAGCATTCGGGGGACTTGATGTCCTCCAGATTGATGCCGCCCCAGGTGTCGCCGATGTTCTTGACGACGGTGATGAACTCGTCCGGGTCGGTGGTCTTCACCTCGACGTCGAAGCTGTCGACGTCGGCGAACCGTTTGAACAGGACCGACTTGCCCTCCATGACCGGCTTGGAGGCCATGTGACCCAGGTTGCCCAGGCCCAGGATCGCCGTGCCGTTCGAGATGACGGCGACCAGGTTGCCCTTGGAGGTGTAGTCGTAGGCCTTGTCCGCATCGGCGGCGATGGCCAGGACCGGCACGGCCACGCCAGGCGAATAGGCCAGCGACAGGTCGCGCTGGGTCGCCATCGGCTTGGTCGGCGCCATGGAAATCTTGCCCGGCGTCGGGATGCGGTGGAAGTCCAGCGCTTCATCGTCGGAGAAGGTTTGCTTTTCGGTCTGATCGGGCATCGGTCGTCCAGGGCGTCGGCGTGGCTGTAACCGTTCGTGTCCTAGAGGCTGGGACGGGCCGCGCCAACCCTTGACGCGGAGGAAGCCTGCGCAATCGGCCCGGAGCCTTACCTGCGCGTCAGCGTCAACGCCGTCAGATCGACAGCACGCCCGTCCGTTCGATCTCGACCGGCCCGGTCATCAGGACGTGATCGGTCTGCGCATCCCAGTCGATGACCAGTTCGCCGCCATCGACGACCACCGTCGCCTTGCGTTCGGTCAGGCCGCGCCGCGCAGTGGCGACCAGGGCGGCGCAGGCGCCGGTGCCGCAGGCCTTGGTCAGGCCGGCCCCCCGCTCCCAGACCCGCAGGCGAATGTGATCCCGGTCAAGCACGTTGGCGAAGCCGACATTGACCCCTTGCGGGAACAGCGGGTGATGCTCGACCAGCGAGCCGGATCCGGTGACGAAGCCGTCGTCCTGGCGGTCGGTGAAGAAGACCACGTGAGGATTGCCCATGGAGACGGCGCTGGGCGTGTGCAGGATCGGCGCGTCGATCGGGCCGACCTGAAGCTCGATCCCGCGCGTATCCATCTCTTCGGCCAGCGGCACCTGGGTCCAGTCCAGGCGAGGCTTGCCCATGTCCACGGTCACGCGGTGGTCGCCGGCGCGCGTTGCCGTCGTCGGCCCGCCCGCCGTGTCGATGACGACGCGGTCCGACGCGTTGGCCTGCATCAACAGCCAGCCGACGCAGCGCAGGGCGTTGCCGCAGGTCTCGACCATCGATCCATCGGCGTTCCACACCCGCATGAAGGCGTCGGCCGTGTCTGACGGTTCGATGGCGATCAGCTGGTCGAAGCCTTCGCCCGTCTGGCGGTCGCCCAGCGCACGAATCTGGTCCTCGCCGGGAGCGAACGGCTGTTCCAGCGCATTGACGACGACGAAGTCATTGCCGGCGCCGTTCATCTTGACGAAAGGACGGGTCATGCAGGCCATATAGGCCCAACCCAGCGTCGCGGAAACCAGCGTGTCCCAGACCGAAACCGACCCCAAGGACAACGGCCTGCGACTGCGCGCCCGGCTGCGGTACCTGTATCATGGCAGCCAACCGGCGGCGGTGAAGTTCCGGTTGACCGTCATCGTGATCGACCTGGCGATCATCGGCTTTTTCCTGGCGGCGCCCATCCTGAAGAACATGGGCTGGGCCTTCTATGCGCTGGACTATTTCATCGCCGCCATCCTGGCTCTGGATCTGGCCGCGCGGGCCTATGCCTATGCGAACATCAAGGATTGGCTGAAGCGGCCGATCGTCTGGGTCGACCTGTTCGTGCTGGCGACCCTGCTGTTTCCGGCCTGGCTGTTCAATCTCGGCTTCCTGCGGATGTTGCGGCTGTGGACCCTGCTGAACTCGGACTTCTTCTGGCGCACCGTGGGGGCGCGGTTCGACGATACGCGGGTGGAGGGGATCGCTCGCGCCCTGGCCAATCTGATCACCTTCGTCTTCGTGGCGACCGGCTTCGTCTATGCGACCTTCAGGGGGCATGACGGCATCGCCGGCTATGTGGATGCGCTGTATTTCACGGTGGCCACCCTGACGACGACGGGGTTCGGCGACGTCACCCTGCCGGGGCCGTGGGGGCGGTTGTTGTCCATCGCCGTCATGCTTGTCGGCATCACCCTGTTCCTGCGCCTCGCCCAGGCCCTGATCCGACCGCACAAGGTGCACTTTCCGTGCGACCGCTGCGGCCTGCAGAATCACGACCCCGACGCCGTCCACTGCAAGGCGTGCGGCAAGCTGCTCTGCATTCCCGACGAGGGTTGAGGCGGCGCGTCCCGCCGGTGTGACAAAACGGTAAGGTCGCACGGCTTGCCGCACGGGAAGGCGTCGTTAAGGTGCCGGCTTCGTTTTCGGGGACCTGTCCATGATCCGTACTTCCGCCGTCGCGCTTGCGACGCTTCTCGCCTCCACCAGCCTGACCTCGGTATCCATGGCCCAGACCCCAGCCTCCTCACCCGCTCCGGCCTCCGGCGGTTTCGCGACCAGCGATGCGACCGACCCCTATCTGTGGCTCGAAGAGGTCGAGGGCGAGCGGGCGATGGAGTGGGTCAAGGCCCACAACGAACGCACCTTCGCCGTCCTGCAAGGCGATCCGCGTTACGAGACCCTGCACCAGCAGGCGCTGGAGATCGTCCAGGCCCAGGACCGCATCCCGTCGCCTGGCTTCACCCACGACGGCCATATCGACAACTTCTGGCAGGACGCCCAGCATGTGCGCGGTCTGTGGCGTCGCACGACGCTGGACAGCTATCGCACCGCCACGCCCGAGTGGCAGACCATCCTCGACATCGACGCCCTGGCGGCGGCCGAGGGCCAGAACTGGGTCTACAAGGGCTCGACCTGCCTTCAGCCCGAAGAGCGCTACTGCCTGATCAGCCTGTCGAACGGCGGCAAGGACGCGGTAACCCTGCGCGAGTTCGACACGGTCGAGCGCAAGTTCGTCGACGGCGGCATCACCCTGCCGGAATCCAAGGGCGGCGCATCCTGGATCGACAAGGACACCCTGCTCATCTCGCGCGACTTCGGTCCCGGCACCCTGACCAACTCGGGCTATCCGATGGTGGTCAAGCGTATGAAGCGCGGCCAGACGCCCGACCAGGCCGCGACCCTGTTCACCGGCCAGCCGACCGACGTTTCGGTGTCCGGCTATACGCTGCGCGACGCCGACGGGGTGGTGAAGGCGACGCTGATCAACCGTTCGGTGGACTTCTATTCGTCCGAGACCTGGCGCCTGGGTGACAACGGCGCCCTGACCCAGCTTCAACTGCCGGCCAAGTCCGACATCACCGGCTTGGTCCAGGGCCAGCTTCTGGTGTCGCTGAAACAGGACTGGACCGCGCCGTCGGGTCAGGATTTCAAGACCGGCGACCTGATCGCCTGGCCGCTGGAGGCTTGGCTGGCGGATCAATCGACCCCGGCTCAGCTGGTGCTGCGCCCGACCGAGCGTCAGGCCATCGAGGGCGTCAACGTCACGCGCAACAGGCTGGTCGTCGCCCTGTACGACAATGTGCGCGGCTCGGTGCGGGTCTATACCCCCGGTCAGGGCGAGTGGGCCCACACGACGCTGGACCTGCCCCAGAACGTCTCGGTCGGCGTCGGTTCGGCCTCGGAGAAGGACGACAAGGTCTTTGTCAGCGTCACCGGCTATCTAAACCCCTCCAGCCTGTGGCTGGCGGATGCCGCGACTGGCGCGGTCGATCAGGTCAAGTCGATGCCGGCCAAGTTCGACGCCGCCGGCATGACGGTCGATCAGCACGAGGCCCGCTCGGCCGACGGGACCATGATCCCCTATTTCGTGGTGCATAAGGCGGACATGCCGCTGGATGGCTCCAACCCCACGCTGCTGTACGGCTACGGCGGGTTCGAAAGCTCGCTGCTGCCGGGCTATTCGGCGACGGTCGGCAAGCTGTGGCTGGAGCGGGGCGGCGTCTATGTCATCGCCAACACGCGCGGCGGCGGCGAGTTCGGCCCGCGCTGGCACGAGGCGGCCCTGCAACAGAACCGCCAGCGCGCGCACGAGGACTTCCAGGCCGTGGCCTTGGACCTGATCGCCCGCGACATCACCAGCCAGCCCAAGCTGGGCATCATGGGCGGCTCGCAAGGCGGGCTGTTCATGGGCGCGATGCTGACCCAGCGACCGGACCTCATCAACGCCGCCGTCATCCAGGTGCCTCTGTTCGACATGCTGCGCTTTCACAAGCTGCTCGCCGGCGCCTCGTGGATCGGCGAATACGGCAACCCGGACATTCCGGAACAGCGCGCCTGGATCGAGCAGTATTCGCCCTACCAGAACCTGCGGGCGGGCCAGCCCTACCCGGAAGTCTTCATCCATACCTCGACCAAGGACGACCGGGTCCATCCGGGTCACGCCCGCAAGGCGGCGGCGCGTCTGGAAGAGCTGGGCTATCCGGTGCTGTTTTATGAAAACGTCGATGGCGGCCACGCGGCCGGGGCCAACCTGCGCGAAACCGCGCGTCGTCTGGCGCTGGAATACACCTATCTGTCGCGCCGCCTGATGGACACGCCGGCGCAGGAATAGTCTCTGGTTCCGCTCATCCCCGCGAAAGCGGGGACCCAGTGCTTTCGCAAGGTTCGGCGACTGGGATCAGATTCAGTACGAACGGGCGACGCCGAACGTCCAAAGGTCTGGGTCCCCGCTTTCGCGGGGATGAGCGGAAAGTTTTGAAGCCATGCGTCACCTGATCCTGTCCGCCGCCATCCCCGCGCTTCTGATGGCCGCCTGCGCGAGTGCGCCTGTCGCGACCGGCGGCCACGGAATGGTGGTCTCCACCAACGACAGCCCTCCGCCCCACTTCCCCCGCGATCTGACTCCGGCGGGCGTCGCGGCGGCGGACGATCATCTGGCGCTGGAGCAGGTGGACGGGCCCGAAGCCATGGCCTTCGTCGCCGAGGAGAACCGCAAGTCCCTGGCCGCCCTGACCGGCGATCCGCGCTACGAGACCTTCCGCGCCGAGGCCCAGGCGATCCTGACGGCGACAGACCGCATCCCCAGCCCGTCCTTCCTGGGCGACGGCATCGGCAACTTCTGGCAGGACGCGACCAATCCCAAGGGCGTCTGGCGTCGCACGACACTGGACAGCTACCGGACCGCAACGCCGCAATGGGAGACCCTGCTGGACATCGACGCCCTGTCCAAGGCCGAGGGCAAGGACTGGGTGTTCAAGGGCGCTGACTGCCTGGCGCCGGACGACACCCGCTGCCTGATCAATCTGTCCGACGGCGGCAAGGACGCGGTGGTCGTGCGCGAGTTCGACCTGACGACCAAGCGTTTCGTGGACGGCGGGTTCAGCCTGCCCGAAGGCAAGCACCGCATCGAATGGCTGGACCGCGACACGCTTCTGGTCGCCACCGATTTCGGCGCGGGCACCATGACGGAGTCCGGCTATCCCTTCATCGTCAAGACGCTGAAGCGCGGCCAGACCTTGGCCCAGGCGACCGAGGTCTATCGCGGCGAACAGGGCGACGGCGGCTATGGCGTCAGCCCCGCCGTCTATCGCGACAAGGACGGCAAGGTGACCGCCGTCATCATCACGCGTCCGCTGGACACCTTCCGGTCGGAGGCGTGGAGCCTCGGTCACGACGGCAAGGCGACGAAGCTAGCCCTGCCTTCCCGAGTTTCGGTGTACGGCATGCTAAAAGGCCGCTTGGTTTTCTCGATTGAAGAGAACTGGACGTTCCACGACCAAGCCTTCGCTGCGGGAACTCTGCTAGCCTATGATCTAGTCCAGATGATGTATCCTGAGGAGCTTATAGTAAAGTCGCATTCTGCGGGGCCTTTGGTGTTCGCGCCAAACACGCGCCAGTCTGTTCAGCAGGTCGCAGTGCTTAATGATCGTCTTCTTGTCGCGATGACCGACAATGTCGCCGGTCGCTTGATCAGTTTCCGCTTGATTGAGATGCGGGGTGGCGCCGGTTGGGCAAGACAAGATGTTCCCGTGCCCCAGAACGTCGCGGTCGGGCTGGGCGACTCGTCCAAATCACGCGGCGAAGTCTTCGTCTCGACCCAGGGCTTCCTGGTCCCGCCGACCCTCAGCCTGGCCGATGCGGGCGCCGCGACTCTGACCACGCTGAAGTCGGCGCCGGCCAAGTTCGACGCGTCGCGCGACGTGACCGAACAGTACGAGGCCACTTCCGCCGACGGGACCAAGATCCCCTATTTCGTCACCCGCCCGCGCGACATGAAGCTGGACGGGTCCAACCCGACCGTCATGCTTGGCTATGGTGGTTTCCAGGTCAGTCTCAACCCGGCCTACAAGCCCGAGATGGGCAAGCTGTGGCTGGAGCGGGGCGCCGTCTTCGTCCAGGCCAATATCCGGGGCGGCGGCGAGTTCGGGCCCGACTGGCACCAGGCGGCGCTGGACGGCGATCGTCAGAAGGCCTTCGACGACTTCGCCGCCGTGGCGCGCGATCTCGAACAGCGCGGGATCACCAGCCCGCGTCGCCTGGGCATCTATGGTCGGTCGAACGGCGGGGTCCTGACCTCGGTGTCGATCACCCAGCACCCCGAACTGTTCAATGCGGCGGTGATCGAGAGCCCGCTGGTGGACATGTTGCGCTATCACGAACTGCCGGCCGGGGCGTCGTGGATCGGCGAATACGGCGACCCGCGCATCCCGGAAGAAGCCGCGTGGATCGCGAAATACTCCGCCTATCAGCAGCTCCGTCCGGGCCAGCCCTATCCGCGCGTCTATCTGACCACCAACACACGCGACGACCGCGTCCACCCCGGCCATGCGCGCAAGTTCGCCGCGCGCCTGGGGGATATGGGCTATGACCACCTCTATTATGAGGACACGGTCGGCGGCCACTCCAACGACGCCGACCCGGTCGCCAACGCCCGTCGCTGGGCCCGCCACTATGTCTATCTGTCGCAACAACTGATGGATTGAATGAAGCGGAGAGAGCCTCACGCGAATATGAGGCGCTCCATTGCAGCCCAAGGGCTAAGAACGATGGCATGAACACCAAGGGTTGGATCATCGCGGGCACGGTCATGGCGGGCGCCCTTGCAGCCGTCGCCTCGGCGGCCCAGCCGGCGGCGGGGCGTCCGCCGCTCGCGCCGCGCCATGCGACGGCCAACGGCCCGCCGGTGGTGGTCGAACTGTTCACCGCCCAAGGCTGTGGCGGCTGCATCGAGGCGAATGCGGCGGTGGAGAAGGCGGCGACCCAGCCGGGCGTCATCGCCCTGACCTATGGCGTCGACTACTGGGATTATCTGGGCTGGACCGACACCTTCGCCCGGCCAGAGTTCGTTCAGCGCCAGCGCGCCTATCGCGCCGCCCTGCGCCAGCGCGGCGTCTCGACGCCCCAGGTCGTGATCGACGGCCGACGTCAGGTGTCAGGCGCCCGCAGCGTCGAACTGGAAACCGCTATCGGCCAGGAGGCGGTGCGTCAGGCCTGGCCGCCGGAAATCGAATTCCGCGAGAACGGAGCCGGCGTCGGCGTCGGTTCCGGCCGCGCGCCGGTCGGCGGCGCTGAGGTGGTGGCGGTGACCTATACGCCCGGCCCTCAGGTGGTCGAGGTCCGCCAGGGCGAGAACCGCGGCCAGGCCGTGCGGCACATGAACGTCGTGCGCGGTGTGACGCGCCTGGGCGAATGGCGCGGCCGCCCGATGCTCTACGCCCTGCCGTCCGCCCGCCCCGGCGAGGCCGTAGCGGTGCTGGTGCAAGGCAAGACGGACAAGCGCATCCTGGGCGCCGCCGTCAGGGACTAGGCGCCGGCCTGCTTCGCAAAGGCCCACGCCGCGTCGCTGAGCGGGCCGACCTGGGCCGCCATCGTTCTGGCGTGGGCGCTGGCGGCGGTGCCGTCGCGGACCCGGCCGGCGATGCCTTGGCAGATGGCGGCTAGCCGGAACAGATTATAGGCGTAAAGCCAGTCGAGGTTGGCGGGTCGCATTCCCGTCGCGGCGGCGTAGCGTTCGACGGTCTCCTCGACTGACGGGATGCCCAAGGCCTCCAGATCGGCGCCGGCGAGGCCGTTGCGCAGCGAAGCAGGAATGGCCCAGGCGATCAGCAGATAGGAGAAGTCGGCCATCGGATCGCCCAGGGTCGACAGCTCCCAATCCAGCACGGCGCGAACCTCTGCTCGATCGGGCGCCAGGATCATGTTGTCGAGACGAAAGTCGCCGTGGACGATGCGGCTGGGCCCTTCAGCCGGGAGGCTGTCGGGCAGGAAGGCGATCAGCCGGTCCATCGCCGGAACCGGCTCGGTCTCCGACGCATGATACTGCTTCGTCCAGCGACCGACCTGACGCGCGAAATAGTTGCCGGCCTTGCCGTATTCGCCCAGGCCGATGGCGGCAGGATCGAAGGCGTGCAGCCGGGCCAGCGTATCCGTCTGGGCTTCATAGACGGCGCGGCGTTCGGCGGGCGTCAGGCCGGGCAGTTTCAAATCCCAGAAGATCCGACCCTCGACCTTGTCCATCACATAGAAGATCGAGCCGATGACGGTTTCGTCCAGGCATAGGGCATGAGGCTTGGCGACGGGGAAGCCTTGCGCGGCCAGAGCCGAGATGATCTGAAACTCGCGATCCACGGCGTGGGCGCTGGGCAGCAGGACGCCGGGCGGTTTGCGACGCAGCACATAGGCGGCCGAAGGCGTCACCAGTTCATAGGTCGGGTTCGACTGGCCGCCTTTGAACTGTCGCACCGTGAGCGGGCCGGCGTATCCCGAGACGTGGGCGCGCATCCAGGTGTCCAGCGCCGCCTCGTCCAGGCGATAGCGCGGATCGACCTCGCGCGTGCCGGAAAAGGCGCTTTGGGCGTCCAGCGGGGCGGCGTCGGTCATGCGGCGGTCCTCGTCGTTTCCTTGAGCCGTCCGGATCTCACGCCCGGTCCGACGCGGCGATGATGGCGGCCTTCACTGCGCGACGCCAGCCGGAAAGCAGACGCTCGCGCTCGTCCGCCTTCATGCGCGGTTTCCAGCAGGCAGATGCTTCAGCGGGTCGCGCCTGCAAGTCCGGCAAAAGGCCGACGCCCAGGGCCGCCAGGCGCGCGGCGCCCAGGGCCGTCATCTCCTGGAAGGCCGGACGCTCCACCTCGACCTCGCAGATGTCGGCGACGAACTGCATGGCGAAACTGTTGGCGGTGACGCCGCCGTCCACCTTCAGCGTCTTCAGCGGCGGGGCTCCGTCGGCGGCCAGGGCGTCGAGCAAATCGCGCGTCTGATAGGCCAGGGCTTCCAGCGCGGCGCGTACGAAATGGGCCGGACCGGAATCCCGTGTCAGCCCGACGATGGTCCCGCGCGCCTCCGGCTCCCACCACGGCGCGCCCAGACCCGTGAAGCCGGGGACCATATAGACCCCGCCGTTGTCCTTGAGGGTCTGCGCCATCGCCTCCGACTGGCGCGATTCCGAGATCAGCCCGACCCCGTCTCTCAGCCACTGGATCGCCGAGCCGGCCGAGAAGATCGATCCCTCCAGCGCATAGGCGGACTGGCCGTCGGCCTGATAGCCGAGCGTGCCCAACAGACGCCGTGTCGAGGCCACGGGCTCCGCGCCAACATTGGCGACCAGAAAGGCACCGGTGCCATAGGTGATCTTGGCGTCCCCGGCCTTCAGCGCCCCATGCCCGACCAGGGCCGCCTGCTGGTCCCCCGCCGATCCGGCGATGGGCAGAGGCTGGCCGAACATCGCCGGATCGCTCTCGCCGATCACACCCGCGCAAGGGACGATGTCAGGCAGGGCTTCGCGCGGGATGTCGAACAAGGCGCACAGGTCGTCACGCCATTCGACCGTCCTCAGATCCATCAGCGACGTGCGTGATGCATTGGTCGCATCGGTGGCGTGGACCCGGCCGCCGGTCAGCTTCCAGATCAGCCAGGCGTCGATCGTGCCCAGCTTGACCTCGCCCTTCATTGCACGCTCCCGCGATCCGGGCACAGCATTCAGGAGCCAGGCGAACTTGGTCGCCGAGAAATAGGGATCGAGGATCAGGCCGGTCGCGGTCTGGACCCTAGGCTCGTGGCCTTGGGCGGTCAGGCGTGCGGTGACGTCGGCGGTGCGGCGATCCTGCCAGACGATGGCGCGATGCAGCGGCTCGCCGGTCGCCGCGTCCCAGATCACGGCCGTTTCGCGCTGATTGGTGATGCCGATGGCGTTGAAGCGGGCGACGCCTCCGGCCTTGCGCACCACCTCTCGACAGGTCTGGAGCGTCGCCGCCCAGATTTCGGCGGCGTCATGTTCGACCCAGCCGGACTTCGGGAAATGCTGGGCCAGCTCGATCTGGCTGACCGCGACGGGCCTAAGATCCCCTTTTTCTTCGCCTACCGCGCTTCGCGCTGCTTGAGGCGCGACCTCGAAGGCGATGGCGCGGGTCGAGGTCGTGCCCTGGTCGATGGCGAGGATCAGGCTCATGGTTCTCTCCCGGCTGCGTCTTGGGCTAAGGGGAGCATATGACGACGCACCTGCCCAGCTATGAAGGCGTCCTCGACGCCGCCCGCCAGATTGACGGAGTCGCCGTCCGCACGCCCCTGCTCGAAAGCCCGGCTCTGAACGCGGCGGTCGGCGGGCGGGTTCTGATGAAGGCGGAAAGTCTGCAGCGCGCCGGAGCCTTCAAATTTCGTGGCGCCTACAACCGCATCAGCCGACTGACCGACGAGGAGACGGCGCGCGGCGTCGTCGCCTTCTCGTCCGGGAACCATGCCCAGGGGGTGGCCGCCGCAGCCGCCATGGTCGGGACGCCGGCCATCATCGTCATGCCGTCGGATTCGCCCAGGGTGAAAGTCGAGGGCGTGATCGGCTTCGGCGGCGAGGTGCGCTTCTACGACCGCTGGACCGAAAGCCGCGAGGCCATCGGCGCGGCCATCGCCGCCGAGCGCGGGTCGATCCTCGTGCCGCCGTTCGATGATCCCTTCATCATCGAGGGCCAGGGGACGACGGCGCTGGAAATGCTGGACCAGGCGGATGCGCCGTTCGACCAGCTGCTGTGCGGGGCGTCTGGCGGCGGGTTGATGGCCGGGATCAATCTGGTCATAGCCGAACGCAGTCCCGCGACGCAGGTGTTCGTGGTCGAGCCCGAAGCCTTCGACGACACGGCGCGATCGCTGGCGGCCGGAGAGCGGGTCGGGCATCCGCAAGGCGCGCCCTCGATCTGCGACGCCCTGATGTCGCCGATGCCGGGTGTGCTGACCTGGCCGATCAACCGGCGGCTGGCGGGGGCGATCACCGTCTCGGACGGCGAGGTCGCGGAAGCGATGCGGTTCGCATTCCGCCATCTCAAGATCGTCCTCGAACCAGGCGGCGCCGTCTCGCTCGCGGCCCTGCTTGCCAGAAAGATCGAGACGAAAGGACGGGCGACGGCCATCGTCCTTTCGGGCGGCAACGTCGATCCGACACTGTACGCCGAGATCATCGAGGGGCGCTTTGGCGGCTGAGGATCTTTCCTTCGTGGCAAGGGTCGGCCAACCTCACATCAAATGAACTGAGGAAACGCACAATGACCAAGGCTAGTGAACTTCAAGCATTGATCGGTCAGGAGGTTGGGGTGTCGAAATGGTTCGACGTCACTCAGGCCCGTATCGACGCCTTCGCCGATTGCACCGAAGACCACCAGTTCATCCATGTCGATCCGGAGGCGGCCATGGCCACGCCGTTCGGCGGAACCATCGCGCACGGCTTCCTGACCCTGAGCCTCGCTTCGGCCATGAGCTATGACGCGGTGGCGCCCCTGGAGGGTGTCTCTATGGGCGTGAACTACGGCTTCGACAAGCTGCGGTTCTTGGCGCCAGTGCCGGCGGGATCACGCATTCGTGGTCGCTTCAAGCTCTTATCGGCCGACGACAAGGGCGGCGGACGCTGGTTGCTGAAACACGAACTGACGGTCGAGATCGACGGGGCCGACAAGCCGGCGCTGATTGCGGAGTGGCTCGGGATGCAGATGGTCGATCCAAAAAACGAGACGTGACGCTCGCATAGGTTATGCCGCCGCGCGGTCCTAGATTGTGACGTGTCGAGGGCTTGTGATTAACCATTCTGTGGCCCAACCCGAAATTCACGTGTATCATCAAGGCCACGGTCTCAGATTTGCTGGTCGATATCGTCACGTTTCCGCCTCGACCTTATACGGCAAGGCTGGTAAGACCCGCGTAGGCGGTAGACCCGCCCCCTACTATAACAGAGGCGGAGGGATACCCCCCTATGCGTATGAAGACTTTCGTGCTGGCCTCCAGCGCAGCGGCCGCCCTGGCCCTGTCGGCTGGTGCTGCGTCGGCGGAACCCAATGGTTGGTACGGCGCCATCGACGCCGGTT
>NZ_BCWM01000012.1 GCF_001592205.1 Brevundimonas vesicularis NBRC 12165
TCCCCTCGGCTCCACCAGGCGTTCCTGATCAGACACAGCGTTACTGGCTGGACATCATCCGGCGCACCCTTCAGTCTGCGTTCTGTCTCGTCTAGGGTGTATGATGGCTGCGCCGGATATCTTACTGATCGTTGTCGTCGTAGCCGCCTTTGTGGCGATCTCCGCCTTCGTCGGGGTCGCGGTAGCGTCCGACGATAGCCATCGCCGGTATCCCGGCACGAAGTTTGATCGCTCCAGGGACATCGCGGTGATGAATGTTCCGGCCATCCCGTTTTTGGCGCTGCTTTTCGCCAGTTCGATCAGTGATCTGGATAACGGTCGCTTCTTCACGCCCATATTGGCGCTTTGCGCTGGCTTCACCCTAGCGGGCCACTTTTTACCGCCGGTAAAAAGGGCGCGGGAGCGTTTCAGGCGCGCCTATTCCGAAAACCCTCCCTGGTGCTGAACCAGACAAGCCAGCCGCCAGGGCTAGCGATCAGTGCTGGGTCGGCCGGACCAGCGTCAGGTCATAGCCCAGGGCGCGGGTGCGGTTCAGGATGGTTTCGCGGGTCTGGGGCGAAGGTTGCGCGGTGCGGCTGAGTAGCCAGAGGTAGCGGCCCGACGGCTCGCCGACGATGGACCAGGAATAGTCGTCAGCGTGGTCCAGAACCCAATAGTCGCCGACATAGAAGGGGCCGAAGAAGGACACCTTCAGCTTGGCGTTGTCGGTGCCCTCGACGATCTTCGCCTTGCCCTCGGAGGTCTTTTCCGGACCATCGACCGCACCCTGGCGGCAGGTGTTCAATACCCCGATCAGGCCGTCATCGCGTAACCTGTATTGGGCGGTCACGCCTTCGCAGCCGCGCTCGAACCCGTTCTCGTAGCGCCCGATTTCATACCACAGGCCGGCGTAGCGGTTCAGGTCGACCGGCTTTGTGGGTTGGGGCACGGCGGCGTTGCCGACGGGACCGCGTTGCAGGGTGGCGCAGGCGCCCAGCGCCAGCGCGGCGCCGGCGATCAGGGCGATGGAAGCGATACGAGCGATTTTCATGGCCGCAAAACGATGACGAGGGCGCCCGGTTCCGGACACGTGTCCTCGTCAGATCACCGCAGCGCGACGTAGCCCCTTTCGATGACCCGGCGCAGGGCCTCATAGGCTTCGGCCAGTTCGTCATAGGCGGTGCGGGCGGCAGTCAGGCGGGCGACCTGGTCCGGCGTGACGGCCGAGCCGGAGTGAGCGAGGCGCAGCGATTCCGCGACCCATTTGGCGCGGGCCGTGGCGGTCATGACCGCCAGCTTTTGCAGCGAGCCGGCGTCCACGCCGGTCAGGGCGTGCCCGATCACCTCCTTGTTGGCGACGTAGGCGGCGTAGTCGATCTGCTCCAGCTGCCCGCGCAGGCGACGCTGTTCGTGCGGATCGGTGTCCTGCGGCTCGAAATGGTCGCTGTGGCGGCGGGTGCTGGACGTCATCTTGGTCGACATGGGCGAGCCCTCCCCGGCCTGTCCTGGCGGTCTCGGCGGCCGCTCGACAAAGAAGGTGCGCCGTCTCGGTTAACGCCGCGTTGCGCTGGGGACCCACGCATCCGATATCGGGGCCACACAGGATCGGAGAAGACCATGGACCTGAAACTCGACGGCAAGCGCGCCCTGATCTGCGGCGGCTCATCCGGCCTTGGCCGCGCCGTGGCGACGGCCCTGGTCGCGGAGGGCGCGCACGTCGCCCTGCTGTCGCGCGATGAAGGCAAGCTTCAGGCCGTGGCGGATGCGTTGAATGCGGCAGGGCCTGGCCGGGCGGTCGTGGTCACAGCGGACCTGGCGGACCATGAGGCGCTGTTGAAGGCGACGGACCGGGCCGAGCATCTGCTGGGCGGGCACATCGAAATCCTGTTGAACAACACCGGGGGGCCGCCGCCGTCGGGCGTGTCGGGGCTTGAGCCGGCGGTGTGGCGCGATCATTTCGAGTCGATGGTGCTGTCGATCTTCCGCCTGACGGACCGGGTGCTGCCGGCCATGCGGGCGGCCGGCTGGGGGCGGATCCTGAACGTCGCCTCGATCACGGTGGTCGAGCCGTCGGCGGCGCTGGGCGTGTCCAACACCCTGCGGGCCTCGGTCGCGGCCTGGGCCAAGACACTGGCCAATGAGGTCGGACCAGACGGGGTGACGGTCAACACCCTGCTGCCGGGGCGGATCGATACGCCGCGGATCGAAAGGCTGGACCAGGCGACCGCTGAGCGCACCGGCGCGACGCCGCAAGAGGCGCGAGATGAATCCGTCAAATCGATCCCGGTCGGCCGTATCGGCACGACCGAGGAGTTCGGCGCCACCGCCGCCTTCCTGGCCAGTCCGCTGGCGGCCTATGTCACCGGCTCGCTGATCCGGCTGGACGGCGGGGCGATCAAGGCGATCTGATCAGCCGGGCGCACGACGGCGCAGCACGCCGCCGAAGGCCACGCGGCTGCGGCCGTAATCCAGGGTGATGCGGCTGAACCGGCTCAGGATATCGGCGCCCAGCAGCAGGGCGGGCTTGTCGATCAGGTCCATGACCTGAAACACATGCAGGTCGGCGAACAGCAGCGGGGTCGGGCCCAGCGATCGTCCCGCGATGTGCAGGGTGGGCGTCGTGCCGGTGCGGGCCGTCACCGCCCCGCCGACGATGCCAACCATGCGCACCGGCTCGGATGAGGCGGGGGCCTGACCGATGTCGATCGCCTGCATCAGGGTTAGATTGCCGATCGAATATTGCGCGCCGCTGTCGATGAAGGCGGCGACCTCCAAGCCGGCGACATTGATCCGGGTCAGGAGTAACTGACCAAATCGGCCGCGACGACCGGCGACCAGCACGTCCTGCTGACGAAGCCGCGTGGCGTCAGCGCTGGTCGTCAAAGCGATGCTGGTCGACCCCGATGGCGACAGGGCGACCTGGCGGGCGTTGACGTCCAGCGTCAGGCGAAAGCGGGACAGCAGGTCCAGACCGAGCAGGCCGTCGGCGCCCAGGGCGTCGCGCGGGAAGACCGGCAGGGTCAGGTCGCTGAAGCGCCGCCGCCCGATCTCGATCTGCGCCAGTTCAACGGTCGGCGTGACCTCAGCCGCCGTGATCCCGTGCACCACGACCGGGCGGCCGGGCGGCAGGGCCAAGGCCTGGGCCAACTCGGCCGAAACCGCGCTGCGCTCGGCGCCGGTGTCGATGACGAAGACCTGATGGACGCTTCCGTTCAGACGCACGCCGACGCCCATCCGCGTCAACAGATTTTGCAAGAGCCGCACCTGATCGGGCGGGTCTGCTGGGATCGCGGTCTGGACGGACACAAACGGAACAGCCGCCAGCAGGCCCAGCGTCTTGCGCCGCGACGTTTTCACGCTCGATCCTTCGCCAAACCCTGGCCGCAATTGCCTGTCCTCCTCGGGCCTTCGTCAGGGCAGGGCAGGCTACGCGCTTTTGGCGAAGAGCCTGAGACATATTCTTGTCCGTCGTGTCTCAGCGCGGCTGCGCCTTCTCGCCCAGCGTTCGGTGCCGTCTGGCCAATCGGGGGTTGTCGACGTATCGTCCCAGCCGAAACAGGAGGATGCGATGCTGACCTTGCTTATGCTGGCCCTGGCCGACCCCGCGGCGGCGTCTTCCAGCGCGAT
Source organism: Brevundimonas vesicularis NBRC 12165 (assembly GCF_001592205.1). GTDB lineage: Bacteria > Pseudomonadota > Alphaproteobacteria > Caulobacterales > Caulobacteraceae > Brevundimonas > Brevundimonas vesicularis. The sequence continues at coordinate 3,607 of NZ_BCWM01000012.1, forward strand.
CACCAGCCGTGATCTTGTTGTTTCCGCACCAAGGGCGGACACGCAGCGTTGCGGCGATCCGCTGATGCAGGCTCGGCAAGGCGGCGCCGGCGCCATGACGCTGGATCGATCGCTCGATGATGGACAGGTCCGGCGCTATCTGCTGCTGGACCGGCGCGATCAGAACAACTGCCCCCTGCCGATCAGCTACGCCGTGCCGGATCAACGGGCGCTGGGTCGAAACCTGATGCCGGCGCAGCCCGATGTCGGCGTGCCGCCGGCTCCGCCCGCGCCGCGTCGCTAGGCGCGGGGATGGGCGGCCGCATAGGCGTTCAAGAGGCGATCCGCGTCGACGCCGGTGTATTTCTGGGTCGTCGACAGGCTGGCGTGGCCCAGCAGTTCCTGGATCGACCGCAGGTCGGCGCCGGCGCCCAGCAGGTGGGTCGCGAAACTGTGGCGTAGGGCGTGAGGCGTAGTGCGCTCCGGCAGACCTAGCCGGCCGCGCAGCCGCTGGACCGAGGCCTGGACATGACGGGGGCTTAAGGGGCCGCCGCGGCGGGCGCGGAACAGGGCGTCGGCGGGCTGGAGCGGGAAGGGCAGCAGGGCCAGATAGGCGTCCACCGCATCGCGCACGGCGGGCAGGATCGGCGCGATCCGCGTCTTTGACCCCTTGCCGACGATACGCAGGGTTTCGCCCAGCGGCGCATCGGCGCGGGTCAGGGACATGGCCTCGGAGATCCGCAGGCCGCAGCCGTAGAGCAGGGTCAGGACAGCTCTGTCACGCGCGGCCTCCCACGGTTCGGCGTCGGGATCGGCGTCCGGTTCGGCCAGCAGGCCGCGCGCCTGATCTTCGGTCACCGGCCGGGGCAGGGACGGCTTGACCTTGGGACCGCGCACCAGGGCCAGCTGCGGGGCGGGCGTGTCCAACCGCCGGTCGAGGAAAGCGTGAAAACCGCGAATGGCCGACAGGCTCTGGCTAAGCGACCGGGCTGCCAGCGGGTGATCGCCTGAGCGCCGCTCGGCCATGTGGGCGCGGACCTCGGCGGCGGTGATCGTCCCCATGTCCTTTAGCGACAGGGTCTCGCCGCGATGGTGTTCGAGGAAGGCGACATAGAGCCGACCGATATGGCCATAGGCCTCCAGCGTGCGCGGCGACAGCCGACGTTCGTGCGCCAGGTGATCGAGCCAGGCGCGCAGGGCGTCGGAGGCGGTCAGTTCAGGGCTTTTCAGTTCAGGACCGGCCATCGCTCGGCCATCCGCTCCGTCACCCGCGCCAGGAAGGCGGCCAGTTCGCAGCCCATGTTGGGGGTGAAGCCTTCGGGCTCGGGCGAGCCGAAAGCGCAGATGCAGGGGCGGGGCGGGCCACCCGGCGTCAGGTGCGGGGCCATGCGGACCAGGGCGATGGACCTCACCTGATCCTCGGCCGCGCCGAAGAAGTTCAATCCCGAGATCATCGGGCCCAGCCAGGTCAGGCCGTGCTCGCCCAGCAGATTGTCGACATCGCCCTCTTCCAGGGCGCGCCAGCCAAAGGGCACGCCGCCCGGTTTTTCCAGAGCGATAGCGGCGCCGGCCAACCCAAACCGCCCCTGCGCCGCCGCATCCAGTCGACGGGCCAGGTCGGAATGATTCTTGGCCTCCATCAGGTCCAGGGTCGCGACGTGCGTCTGGGTCTGGGCGGCGAAGTTGGCGCGGGCGATCAGTTCGATCTCGCGCCGGGCGCCGGTCTCGCGCTCGACCACGGCCTCCAATCGTGTCAGGGCGGCGGCCCCGAACTCGACCACGTTGCGGCCATGCGGCCGCAGACCGATCTCTTCCAGCAGGGACCGGTCGTCCAGCAGGGTCTGGGGATTGGTCTGCAGCCAGCCGCGCACGTCGGGCCAATGCAAGCCATCGCCGATGTGGGGCGTTGCGTCTGATTCCGACGTTTCGAAAAGGTCCAATGAGCCGCTCAAACAGACCTCTCCGGGAACCGCGATGCTAGAGAATAGACTGACCCGTCTTGGCCCAGTCCGCCACGAAGGCATCAAGACCCTTGTCGGTTAACGGGTGGTTCACCAAGGCCTTGAATGTGTCGGCTCCGAAGGTGGCGGCGTCCGATCCGGCGACGGCGGCGGCGGCGACATGGCCGACATTGCGCAGGGACGCGGCCAGGATCTGGGTTTCGAAACCGTGCACGTCATACAGGACGCGGATTTCTTCCAGCAGGCCAATGCCGTCGGCGCCGTTGTCTTCCAGACGTCCGACGAACGGCGAGACGAAGGTGGCGCCGGCCTTGGCGGCCAGCAGCGCCTGGGCGGCCGAGAAGCACAGGGTGACGTTGGTCTTGATGCCCTTGTCGGTGAAGACGCGGCAGGCGCGCAGGCCATCCCAGGTCAGGGGCAGTTTCACCACCACGTTCGGCGCGATGGCGGCCAGCTTGTCGCCTTCCTTGACCATGGTCTCGAAATCGAGCGAGACGGCCTCGGCGGAAATCGGCCCCTCGACCAGGGCGCAGATTTCGGCGATGACCTCGGCGATGTTCCGACCCGACTTGGCGATCAGCGACGGATTGGTGGTGACGCCATCCACCATTCCTGTGGGGACCATGTCCTTGATGACGGCGACGTCGGCGGTATCGAGAAAGAGTTTCATGGGCGGCTTCATAGCCGAGGGCGCAGTTCGGTGAAAGTCGCCTCGGTCCTCATTCCCCTGCCGGTGCCGGAGGCCTTCGACTATGAGGCGCCCGAAGGCATGACGCTGACGCGGGGCGATCAGGTCGCCGTGCCGCTGGGGCCTCGCCTGATCCGCGGCGTGGTGTCCGAGGTGTTCGAGACCACAGGCTCAAACCGGCGACTGAAGGCGATCGACAGCCGATTGGACGATCCGCCGCTGCCTGCGGGCGTCATGGATTTCGTGGAATGGGCCGGACGCTGGACCCTGTCGGCGCCGGGTGAGATGGCGGCGACGGCGCTGAAGGGCTTGCGCGCGCCTCGGCCCCGGCCGGAACGCCGGGTGCGACGCGTGGGCGAGCGGTCGCCGTCGCGCGCCACCCCGGCGCGGACGGGCGTGCTGGAGACCCTGGGCGATCGCGCCATGCCGCCGGCCGACCTGGCGCGGGCGGCGGGGGTGTCATCGGGCGTGGTCAAGGGCCTGATCGACGAGGGCGTGCTGGAGATCATCGAGATCGCGGCCGAGGCGGCGTTCGACCGGCCCGACCCCGACCATGCGCCCGCCGCGTTGAACGGCGACCAGGCGGCGTCGGCGTCGGCGATGGCGGATGGCGTGGCGGGTGGCGGCTTCCGCCCCTTCCTGCTGGACGGGGTGACGGGATCGGGCAAGACCGAGGCCTATCTGGAGGCGATCGCGCGGGTGCTGCGGGCCGATGCGTCCGCGCAAATCCTCATCCTGCTGCCCGAGATCGCTCTGACCCAGGCCCTGATCGAGCGGATCACGGCGCGCTTCGGCGCCGCCCCGGCCGAATGGCATTCCGGCGTCGCCCCGCCGCGCCGCCGCCAGGTGTGGGAGGCGGTCGTCGCCGGGCGCTGCAACATCGTGGTCGGGGCGCGCTCGGCCCTGTTTCTGCCCTTCGTCAATCTGCGCCTGATCGTCGTGGACGAGGAGCACGACGGCTCGTTCAAACAGGAGGAAGGCCTGGTCTATCACGGCCGCGACCTGGCCGTGGCGCGGGCGCGGATCGAGGGGGCGGCGGTGGTCCTGGCCTCGGCGACGCCGTCTCTGGAGACGCTGTGGAACGCGCAGAGCGGGCGCTACGACTGGCTGAAGCTGGGCGCGCGGCACGGAACGGCGGTCCTGCCGGACATCGCCCTGCTGGACCTGCGTCAGAACACGCCCGACCCGCAGACCTGGCTGTCGCAGCCGCTGCGCCTGGCCATCGGCGAAACCCTGCTGCGCGGTGAGCAGACCCTGCTGTTCCTGAACCGGCGCGGCTATGCGCCCGTGGTCCTGTGCCGCGCCTGCGGCCATCGGCTGACGGCGCCGGACACCGACAGCTGGCTGGTCGAGCATCGCTATACCGGGCGGCTGGTCTGTCACCTGACCGGCTTTTCGATGGCTCGGCCCAAGCTGTGTCCCTCGTGCGGGGCCGAGGATTCGCTGGTCTCGGTGGGACCGGGGGTCGAGCGGGTCGAGGAAGAGGTGCGCCAGCTGTTCCCCGAGGCGCGCACCGCGGTCTTCAGCTCCGACACTGCGCCCGACGCCCGATCGGCCCGCGCCCTGATCCAGAAGATGACGGACGGCGAGATCGACATTCTGGTCGCGACACAGGCCGCAGCCAAGGGCCACAACTTCCCGCGCCTGACCCTGGTGGGCGTGGTGGATGCGGATCTAGGGCTACGCGGCGGCGACCTGCGCGCGGCCGAGCGGACCTATCAGCTTTTGGCCCAGGCGACGGGTCGGGCGGGACGGGCGGATCGGCCGGGGCGGGCGCTGCTTCAGACCTGGACGCCCGAGCACCCGGTGCTGATGGCGCTGGCAGCCGGTGATCGTGACTCCTTCGTGGAAGCCGAGATGGCCGAACGCGAGGCGGCGTCCCTGCCGCCCTATGGCCGGCTGGCGGCGATCATCCTGTCCAGCGAGAATGCGGCCGCCGTCGAGAAGACGGCGAACGACCTGGCCCAGGCCATTCCCAACGCCGAACGGCTGGAGGTCTATGGCCCCGCCGATGCGCCCCTGGCCCTGGTGCGGGGGAGGCGGCGCAAACGGCTGCTGGTGCGGGCCGACCGGGACGTGAACCTCCAGGCCTTCCTGCGGGCCTGGCTTCAGCGGGTGAAGGTGCCGGGCTCCGTCCGCCTGACGGTGGACGTGGACCCCTACTCATTCCTCTAGAGGCGGAAATCAGACCGCCATGACGGTGCCGAGCAGCAGGCGGGCGCCGGGGCGGCCCAGGGTGGCGTTGGTCGCCGCCTGAAGCGCGGCCGACAGCTGGTCGATGTCGGGCACGACGCCGGGACGCAGGCCGTTGGCGAAGCGCTGGGCGGCGGTGTTGTAGGCGGCGCGCAGGCGCGGCGCGGACTGCTGGGCGCGGGTGCGAAGGGTCGCATCGGGCACATCGACGCCGGTTTCGATGGTCAGCACGCCCCGACGACCGTTCGCCTGAAGGATCGAGGCGGTGATGACTGGCAGCCGGATATAGGTGTCGGCCGACGGCGCCGCGCCGCCGCTCGAAGCGCGGGCGGAGGTTGAGGCGGCCGTCGCGACGACGGCGAGACCGAGTAGAGCGCGGCGTTCCATGACGAGGTCTCTACCGGCAAGGATTTAAGAAACTGCTGAGCCTGGATCGCATAAGGATATCTTTATGTGTTTGTTGATACTCGACGCGCGCCGGGCTATGAGGGCCCAAACTCATTGCGGCCGGGAGCCCAAGCCATGACCGACTACATCGTTCGCGACATCACCCTGGCCGATTGGGGCAACAAGGAAATCGAGATCGCCGAAACCGAAATGCCGGGCCTGATGTCCCTGCGTGACGAGTTCGGCGCCAGCCAGCCGCTGAAGGGCGCCCGCATCGCCGGCAGCCTGCACATGACGATCCAGACGGCGGTCCTGATCCAGACGCTGGAAGCCTTGGGCGCCGAAGTGCGCTGGGCCTCGTGCAACATCTTCTCGACCCAGGACCACGCCGCCGCCGCCATCGCCGCCAACGGCACCCCGGTCTTCGCCACTAAGGGCGAGACGCTGGAAGAATACTGGGACTACGCCCACAAGATCTTCGAATGGGCCGACGGCGGCTATCCGAACCTGATCCTGGACGACGGCGGCGACGCGACCCTGCTGTGCGTGCTGGGTCCGAAGGCCGAGAAGGACATCTCGGTCCTGGCCAACCCGCAGAACGAAGAGGAAGAGGCTCTCTTCAAGGTCATGAAGCGCTATCTGGCTGAGAAGCCCGGCTTCTATTCGGCCATCCGCGACGCCATCGGCGGCGTGTCGGAAGAGACGACCACGGGCGTCCACCGCCTGTATCAGATGGCCGAAAAGGGCGAGCTGCCCTTCCCCGCCATCAACGTCAACGACAGCGTCACCAAGTCCAAGTTCGACAACCTGTACGGCTGCCGGGAATCGCTGGTCGACGCGATCCGTCGCGGCACCGACGTCATGCTGTCGGGCAAGGTCGCGGTGGTCTGCGGCTACGGCGACGTGGGCAAGGGCTCGGCCGCCTCGCTACGCCAGGGCGGCGCCCGCGTGATCGTGACCGAGATCGACCCGATCTGCGCCCTGCAGGCCGCGATGGAAGGCTATGAGGTCCAGACGCTGGACGACACCGCCGGCCGCGCCGACATCTATGTGACGACGACCGGCAACAAGGACGTCATCACCGTCGACCACATGCGGCAGATGAAGAACAACGCCATCGTCTGCAACATCGGCCACTTCGACTCGGAGATTCAGGTCGCCGGCCTGAAGAACTTCAAGTGGGACGAGATCAAGCCGCAGGTCCACCACGTCGAGTTCCCGGACGGCAAGAAGATCATCCTGCTGTCGGAAGGCCGCCTGGTGAACCTGGGCAACGCCACGGGCCACCCGTCCTTCGTGATGTCGGCGTCCTTCACCAACCAGACGCTGGCCCAGATCGAACTGTGGACCAACGCCGACAAGTACGAGAACAAGGTTTACACCCTGCCCAAGCACCTGGACGAGAAGGTCGCCATGCTGCACTTGGCCAAGCTGGGCGCCAAGCTGACCGTCCTGACAAAAGACCAGGCCGATTACATCAACGTGCCGGTCGAAGGCCCGTTCAAGGCGGATCACTACCGTTACTAAGCTCTCCCCGAGGCTGGAACCGCGAGGTTCCAAGTGACGAGGGCGTCTTCGGACGCCCTCGTCGACGTCCTTGTGGTCGGGGCCGGCGCGGCCGGGATGATGGCCACCATCGAGGCCGCGCGACGCGGGCGGCGAGTCAGGGTCGTGGACCATGCCGACCGGCCGGGCGAGAAGATCCGCATCTCGGGCGGCGGACGCTGCAACTTCACCAATCTGGGCTGCGGGCCGGCGAACTTCCTGGGCGAGAACCCCCGGTTCGCGACCTCGGCCCTGCGCCGCTACACCCAGCACGACTTCGTCAAGCGCATCGATAGGGCCGGGATCGCCTGGCACGAGAAAACGCTGGGTCAGCTGTTCTGCGACGACAGCGCCAAGCAGATCGTCCGTATGCTGACCGACGACATGGCGGCGGCGGGCGTGACCCTGAGCCTGAAGATCGGCGTGACGCGGATCGAGCGATCCGGCGACGGCTTCAAGGCGATCCTGTCGGACGGATCGCAGGTCACGGCGGCGTCGCTGGTCGTGGCGACGGGCGGCAAGTCGATCCCCAAGATGGGGGCGACCGGCTGGGCCTATGAGGTGGCGCGCCAGTTCGACATTCGCGTCACCGAGACGCGGCCGGCGCTGGTTCCCCTGACCTTCGAGGCGGGACTGCTGGAGACGCTGACGCCGCTGGCGGGGGTGGCGGTGGACGCCTCGGTCGCCTCGGCGCCCGAAGGGGCCAAGGCGCGCAAGGCCAGCTTCAACGAGGCGATGCTGTTCACGCATCGCGGTCTGTCGGGTCCGGCCATTCTGCAGATCAGCTCCTACTGGCGCGAGGGCGAGGCGGTGGTGGCCTCGATGGCGCCCGGCCGCGACGTGTTCGAGGAGTTGAAGGCGGCCAAGGCGTCGAACGGCAAACAGGCGGTGCACACCGCGCTGGGCCATATCGTGCCGCGTCGTCTGGCCGAGAGCCTGTGCCAGCGCGAAGGGGCGTCGGGCAATCTGGCGGACCTGTCGGACAAGGTGCTGCGGCGGCTGGATCAGGCGGTCAACGCCTGGGCGGTCAAGCCGGTGGGGTCCGAAGGTTACAGGACCGCCGAGGTGACGCTGGGCGGGGTCGATACGGCCGCGCTGGACCAGCAGACGATGCAGGCCAAGGCGGTTCCGGGCCTATATTTCATCGGCGAGGCGGTGGACGTGACCGGCTGGCTGGGCGGCTATAATTTCCAGTGGGCCTGGTCGTCGGGCTGGGCCGCCGGGCAGGTCTGCTAGAATTTTTTAAGGTGCAATCTGTGCACTTTAGCCGGCGGGTCCGCCGACAAAAACACCGTCTAATTCGTCTAATCTATCTATTTCGGCGCGCGTTCTGGCGGCGCGCGAAGATGTCAAAGACCGGGGCTCCATTCTAACCCGATCCAGGACCATGACCGGCAAAGAGTCGCTGGTCGGTCGTAACTCGTGGTAAAAGCTCGCAATCGTCGTCGCTGATAGGATGGCGAGGACGGCCGAAGCCCCCTGCGGCCCCGCGACGCATGGCGGCGGGCTGCGACGGCGCCTAGCTTGAAGAGGCGGAACGGGCCCCTCTGGCGTTCTCGCGGTCTGGCGTCCCCCTTCCTTGCGCCGGATCGTGCGACGCGATGTCGGACCGCAAGGGCGTGTCGATGCGGCGAAGCTTTCCCCTCCTGGCCTGTCGCATCGACCGCCCATTCTTTTTCGATCGGAGCCCGACATGCCCCTTCTGATGTGCCCCAACGACAACGCCGCCATGCAGACGCTGGAGCGCAACGGCGTCCAGTTCGACATGTGCCCCGACTGCCGGGGCGTCTGGCTGGATCGCGGCGAGCTGGAAAAGCTGATGGCCGCCGCCGTCGAGGAGGGCCGCGCCACAGCCCCGGTCGCGCCCGCGCCGCAGGCCTATCCGCCGCCGCCGCAGCCTCAGCCCTATGCCCAGCCCCCAGCCCAACCCTGGGGCGGCGGGGCGTCACAGCCGTATCGCGGCGACGATCGCGGCTACCGAAGCGACAAATATCGCGACGACCGGCATCGCGACGACGACTATCGCTACAAGAAAAAGAAGCGCGACAGCATCTTCGACATCTTCGACTGAGGCCGGCTAGGCCGCCAGGCCCGCCTGCTGCATCAGGCCTCTCAACGCCGCGACGTTTTGCGGCGCGGCGGTCAGGGCGGTGCGGACGTCGGGCGAGCGCAGCAGCTTGATGGCCTCGGCGCGGGCGCGGTCGGCCACGGGGCCCAGCGGGCCGGCTTCACCGGTGGCCAGTTTCAGCAGGGCCGTCAGCTTTTGAGGCGCAGCCGCCTGGGCGCGGACGATCTGGGCGACCAGATGGGCGTCGGCCTCCAGATTGGCGCCGACCGCGCCGATGGCGTCCATGATCTGGGCCTGGTCGTGGTCGGCCAGATGCGCGGCCTGAACCGAGCGTTGAAGCCGGGCCAGGGTCGCGAGTTTGTGCGAGGCGCTGGGGCCGCCCGGGACGGACTGGCGGATCTCGGTTTCGAAACGCAGCGAGCCGATACAGGCGCTGAGCCACCGCGCGGCGGCGCGTTTGTTCGCCCCGCCGGTCACGTTTTCGCACAGGCGGGTCAGCTGCTCGGCCTCGGCCAAGACCGTCGGGCAGGGGTTGACGTAGGCGCCGACGAAATCGGCCGTAACCAGGCTCTTGGAGCGTTCGACGAAGGCGGTCTGGACCTCTTCCAGCGTCAGCAGACGGCCGGCCGAGGCCGTCAGGGCCATGGCCAGCAGGCGCAGGATGTCGATCTCTCCGACCGGATCATGGGGGCGGAGGCGGCGCTGGCTGGTCAGTTCGCGGGTGACCATACGGGCGAGGGACGCGGCCAGAAGCGGAAACTCACCCGAGGCCAGATGCAGGCCCAGGCGCGCGGCCGGTCCTTCGACCTGGGGCATCATCAGGGCGAGGCGCGGGTCCATCCGCAACAGGGCGTCCATCTCGTCCGGCGCGACCATGCGAACGATGGCCGCCAGATTGGCGCCCTGGTCCAGTGACGGGCCCAAAATCTCGGTCAGGTTGGTGCGCACGGCCAGCATTTCGGCGACGATCTGCTCGACCACCACCACGACCAGGGCGCGCGGCGGACCGTCGGCGGGCGCGGCGTCCATCAGGTCCATCAGCACGGTCAGGCGATCGCGGGCGCCGCGCCGATCCTTCAGCGCGCCGGCGACGACCCCGCCCATGACGAGGGCGCGGTCCGGCGCACCAGCCAGCCGATGGGCCAGATCGGCGATGGAGCGGTCCTCCAGCGACGGAAAGACGCCGTCGCGCCCGGCCTTGCGCAGCCGCGTCATCGCCTGCTCGACCAGCTTCTGATAGTGGCGCACGACGCCGTGCACCTGCTGGCCCGTGGCCTCACTTTCGGGGACCGCGACCTTCTGGATGGCGTGCTGAAGCTCGACCCCGGCCGCCTCCAGCCGTTCGGCCACGTCGGGCCGATGCAGCAGTTCGAAGGCGGTCACGCCCTCGCGTTTCAGCCAGTCCTCCAGCACCCGGCCGATCAGGGCGCGGGCATGGGGCGAATAGAGTTCGGCCGGACTGCTGCAGGCCGGCGGGACCGCCTTGTCGGCGACCTTTTTCTTTCGCTCCTCCGGCGCGCCCAGCGTCAGGATGGTCAGGGAGCTGAACTCCATCGTCTCGGGGTCCAACGTCTCCTTGGTCACGCGCGAGGCGATGGCGAGACGGTCTCGAAGCTGTTCCTCGGCGGTCTCGATGGCGTGTTTGCGGTCTTCGGTCGCGATCAGCAGCGTCCACGACGACGGGGCGCTCTTGCGGACATAGACTTCGTAGTGGATCGGACCCGCCATGGGGCGATCCTGCATCCCAAGCCTTTAAGGCGAGGTTTTCGAAGCCAGAATGTTTCTTGGCGCGCCGGAGGAACGCTGTGCGCGCGTTGAATCGAGGCGGCGCCGTGACCATCTGACTGTCACCAAACCGCTTTCGGGTTGCAGGCGATTTTCATTCGGCCCGAAACGCTCTAGCCCTAATGTGACCGAGATCGAACGGTTACGCTTGCTGTGCGTTGTTGCTCGCGGGAACGTAAAGTTCAGGAGAAGACACCCTTGGCCAATATCACTCTGGTCGATGACGACGAGAACATCGTGGCGTCCGTTTCGCTGGCGCTGGAAAGCCATGGCCACAAGATCACCGCCTATCACGACGGGGCCTCGGGTCTGGCCGCGCTGGAATCCTCGCCGCCCGATCTGGCGATCCTGGACGTGAAGATGCCGCGCATGGACGGGATGGAGGTGCTGCGTCGCCTGCGCCAGACCTCGCAGATCCCGGTGATCATGCTGACGTCCAAGGACGAGGAGATCGACGAGATCCTGGGCTTCAACCTGGGCGCCGACGACTATATCCACAAACCCTTCAGCCAGCGTCTGCTGATCGAGCGGGTCAAAGCGCTGCTGCGGCGCACGGGCGCCGATGGCGGCGAACCGGAATCGGCCGCCGAAGTCTCGGGCCGGGCGATCAAGCGCGGCAAGCTGTCGATGGACCCGGCGCGCCACGAGTCGACCTGGGACGGCAAGCCCGTCAAGCTGACCGTGACCGAGTTCCTGCTGCTGCAGGCCCTGGCCCAGCGTCCCGGCTTCGTGAAGAGCCGCGACAACCTGATGGACGCCGCCTACGACGACCAGGTCTATGTCGACGACCGCACCATCGACAGCCACGTGAAGCGGATGCGCAAGAAGTTCCGCGCCGTGGACAATGAGTTCGACGCGATCGAGACCCTGTATGGCGTCGGCTACCGCTACCGCGAGAGCTGAACCGGGCGGGCGCGAGCCCGACGATGAGCCCCAGCGCCGGCCGTTGTTCCGCTTCGGCGGATTGCGGCTGGGCGGCTTCATCCTGGTGCTCAATCTGCTCAGCCTGCTGATCCTGTTCGGCGGGGCGTTGGCGATCAATGAATGGCGTCCGGGCCTGATCGAGGCGCGTCAGGAATCGCTGACGGTCCAGGCCGAGTTGCTGGCCAATGTGTTGCGCGAAGAAGGCGTGACCCGGGGCGAGCCGACGCCCGAACTGGACTATGTTCGTGCGTCAATCTGGCTGACCGACCGGTTCATCCCGGCGGGCCAGCGGGTGCGGCTGTTTGACGGGAACGGCCTGTTGCTGGTCGATAGCTATCAGGTGACCGAGGCCATCGGCGGGCAGCCCCTGCCCGACGCGCAGCCGGCGGGAACGGCGACCGAGGACGCCGCCAAGGCCAACCTGCTGTCCGAACGCCGGGTCGCCCGCGCCGACAGCGAACTGGCAGCGGAGGTGGCGGCGGCGCTGGACGGCTCGCCCCAATCGACCCTGCGTCGCAACGAATCCGGCGACCGCGTCGTCTCCGTCTCCATTCCCGTGCGCCATGTGCGTCAGGTGCTGGGCGTGCTGACCGTCGAATCCGGGGACGTGGACGAAATCCTGGGCGCTCAGCGGCAGGCGCTGTTCCCGTTCGCCCTGGTGGCGCTGGGGGTCAATCTCTTGGGATCGCTGCTGCTGCATCTGTTCGTGGCGCGGCCGATCATGCGGCTGTCGGCGGCGGCGGATCAGGTGAAGCTGCAACGCGCGCGGGCCATCTCCCTGCCGGATCTGGAGGATCGCAAGGACGAGATCGGCGATCTGGCGCGGTCCCTGGAATCCATGACCGACACCCTGTCGACGCGGATGGACGCCATCGAACGGTTCGCGGCCGATGTGTCGCACGAGATCAAGAACCCCCTGACCTCGATCCGGTCGGCGCTGGAGACCCTGCCGCTGGTCAAGACCGATGCGCACCGCGAGAAGCTGACGGCGCTGTTGCAGCAGGACGTGCGTCGGCTGGACCGGCTGATTACAGACATCTCCAACGCCTCGCGGCTGGATGCGGAGCTGTCGCGCGATCGGCCGCGGCCGGTCGATCTGAACCGTCTGCTGGTCGATATCGTCGGCGTCTATGAGACGACGGCCAAGCCCGGCGACATTCCGGTCGTGCTGACGGCGCCCGAACAGGCCCTGCGGGTCATGGGGCGCGACGGGCCGCTGGGGCAGGTGTTCCGCAACCTGATCGACAACGCCCGCTCGTTCAGCCCCGCAGGCGGCGTGGTGCAGGTGACGCTGGAGGACATCGGGGACGATCTGCCGATCCGGGTCCGGGTCGAGGACCAGGGGCCGGGCATTCCGGCCGAGAATCTGGAGACGGTGTTCGAGCGGTTCTATACCTCGCGGCCCAAGGGGGCGGTGTTCGGCTCCAACTCGGGCCTGGGCCTGTCCATCGTGCGTCAGATCGTCGAGGCGCATGGCGGTCGCGTCCACGCCGAAAACAAGACCGAAGGCGGGGCGCGGTTCGAGATCGTCTTCCCGGCGGTCGGCCGTTGGTCGTGACCCCGGGCCAGCCCGTCCACGCCACCACCGTCGCCGTGCGCCGGCGCGGGGCCTGGCAGGGGGTGATGATCCTGGGACCATCGGGCGCGGGCAAGAGCGATCTGGCGCTGCGGCTGATCGGGCGCGGCTGGCGGCTGGTCAGCGACGACTATACACAGGTCTGGGCCTCGGACGGGGCCGTTCATGCGTCGGCGCCGGCCTCCATCGCCGGTCGGATCGAGGTGCGCGGCCTTGGAATCGTGGCCGCCAGAACACGGCCGGTCTGTCGCGTGGCGCTGGCCGTGGCCTGTATCGCGGAAGGGGTCGAACGGCTTCCGGAGCCGCAGACACGGGCTTTTGCGGGGGTCGATCTGCCCCTACTGGCGCTCGATCCCCGACCCGCCTCGGCCGTCGATGTGGTCGCAGCGGCGTTGGAGACGCTTTGAAACCCCGAAAGACGGGTCTATGACACGCCCCTTGCGGTCCATAGAGGGCGGCGTCCGGCCTCCCTTGCCGGGCGGGGGAATGCCTGGGACGGTTCGGGGCGGGATGCGAGTGAAGTCCTCATGATCGGTCTGGTGATCGTCACCCACGGCGGGTTGGCGTCCGAGTTTCTCTCCGCCATGGAGCATGTGGTGGGCCCGCAGCGCGGCGTCGCGGCCATCTGCATCGGCCCCGACGACGACATGGAGCGTCGGCGTCGCGACATCGTGGACGCGGCCGCGGCCGTGGACGACGGCGAAGGGGTCATCCTGCTGACCGACATGTTCGGCGGCACGCCGTCGAACCTGGCCATCTCGGTGATGGAACAGACCCGCGCCGAGGTCATCGCCGGGCTGAACCTGCCCATGCTGATCAAACTGGCCAGCGTGCGCGGGCGCGAGACGCTGGAATCCTGCGTGGCCCATGCGCAGGACGCCGGTCGCAAATACATCTCCGTCGCGTCCTGGGTGCTCGCAGGCGAAAAATGACCGTCACCGCGACCCTGAACATCTGCAATACGCGCGGCCTGCACGCCCGCGCCTCGGCCAAGTTCGTCAAACTGGCCTCCAGCTTCGAAAGCGAGATCCACGTCACCCGCGACGGCGTGACGGTGGACGCCCGCTCGATCATGGGCCTGCTGATGCTGGGCGCCGGCATCGGCTGCAGCATCGACGTCTCCGCCGAAGGTCCTGACGCCGAAGAGGCCATGGAAGCCCTGACCGACCTGGTCGCGCGCAAGTTCGACGAGGATCAGTAGACCGAGGTCGCGGCCTGAAGCGCTGACCTTATAGGCTATTTGGCGTCCGCTGTTTGTATGGCGGCGAGTGCGGATTTTGCGCTCGCGCTGGTCGGATCGAGCCGAAGCGCGGTCTCGTAGCTGCGCCGCGCGTCTTCACGGCGGCCTGCGGTTAGGTAGGCTTCCCCAAGGCTGTCATGGACATTGGCTGACCGAGGGTGGGCTTCAGCATTCCATTCGAATACGCGGATCGCCGGATCTTTGAAGCCTTTTCGGAGAAGGCCGTAGCCGAGGCTGTTCAACGCCCCTTCACTGAGGTCGTAGGCGTCCGGTCCCACCGTGGGCAACGAGCGGTAGGCCGACTGCATGGCGGCGATGTCGTTGCGCGCCGCCATAGAGGTGAGAAGATCGCCCAGCTGGCGTTCTGGCGTGATGGCTTCGGCGCCGTGCGCGACAGCAAAAAGCGCTCGGCCGAGCTCGATTGTCGTCAGGCCCTGCCAGAAGTTGTTCATCACAATGACCACCGTGCCATCGTCGGCGCGCACGAGGACGCTCTGGTAGCCGGGAATGCTGCCGGTGTGGATCTGGACCGGCATCTTGTCGCCGTTGGTCGTCGGCCATTGCTCCACGCCCCAACCCAAACCGTATTCGTGGCCTCTGTCGGTGAACATTTGCGTCCTGAGCGCCAAGGGTATCAGCCGGTCGTCCTCCAAGGCTCGGCTGAATGCGAGAAGGTCGATAGCGTTGGAATAGACGGCCGCCGCCGAGTAGCTGACCGTCGGGTCCACCATCATCGGCAGGATCATTGCGCCAGCGTCCGAGCGGGCATAACCGCGCGCCAGACGCGGAATGATCGTTGTCCCGTCGAACACGCCGCTGTGGGTCATGCCGGCGGGGATCAACACACGCTGTCGAAGGGCGTCGGCATAGGCGGTTCCGGTCACCTTCTCGACGATCAATCCGAGAAGATAAAAGCCGTTATTGTTGTAGCGCCATTTTCCGGGAGGATCGGTGATCTCCGGCGGGATAAAGGCTTTCGCAAACGCCTCGGGCGCGAAGGTCTGACGCGCCGATGTCCGCCAGAACGGATCGTTGTAGTTCGCCGGCACATCCTTGATGCCGGACGTGTGCGACAGCAGTTGTTCAACGGTGATGGCCGCCGCCGGCGTGCCAGCATAGAGCTCCGGAAGGTAATCGCCCAGCGACCCATCCAACCTAAGCATCCCGTCCTTGACCAGCGACAGGACCAGCACGGCCGTCAGCGGCTTGGTCAAGGAACCGACGCGAAAGACATCGTCGGACTCAAGCTTGGCGCCGAGTTCCAGGGAAGATACGCCGCTTGCCTGACGCAGGATCACTCCGTCTGCATTGGCGAGCAGCACAACGCCGTTGAAGCCGCGATTTCGCACGAAGGCGTCCGTCGTCTCGGCAAGACGCGCCGGAAGGGGGCTGGATTGGGCAGCGCAAGCCATGGCTGGGCTCGCCGCAAGAACGAGGGAGATGAGCAGGGTCAGAATGCGCATGGCGCATGCTGAGCCATTTCGCCTGACAGCGAGCAAGTTAATCTTCAGACAGCTTGGCGGGAGCCAGTATCGATTTTGGGCAGGAAGCGACGGCGCTGTGAACTAAAGCCCCAGCGCCCGTCGGATGTCGCGCCAGTCGACGTATTTGAAGTTCTGGGTTCCCACGTCGTTGACGTCATCCTGGATAACGACAAGGCCGTCGGGGAAGGGGCCGACTTGACCGCTGGCGGCCGCCAGGCCGTCGGTGCCGGTGACGCCGTCAACCGCGCCGTCCACGATCTTGAAGCGGCCCTTGTATTCGGGCGCCGCGCCGTCGATGCGCCAGACGGGGAAGGTGGAGTCGCCCTGGCTGGAGGCGATCAGGTAGCGGCCCGAGGCGTCGGCGATCGTGGTCAGGCCTTCGGCGTCGGCGACCAGGATGTCCTTGGCGATGGGTTGGATCAGGGTGCGGGCCGCGCCCGAGGCCGGGTTCAGGCCATAGCGCCACAGGCCGACGTTCTCCTCGTTGATATAGAGGGCGTCGGTGGCTTCGTCGGCGGCGCAGCCTTCGGAGATGGTTCCGATCTCGGCGGTGCGGACCAGACGCGCCGTGGGCCGGCCGGCGGCGTCCACGCCCAGGATGAACTGGCGCAACTCGCCCTCATGGCCGACCAGGATGGCGTGAACCTCGGCTCCGCGCCGCGCAAAGCAGAAGCCGTAGGGTTCGACCACGTCGGTGGCGACCGCGCCCCAATAGCGCACGCCGTTCTGGCCCGTCCCGGCCGGGTCGAAGGTGTAGAGGGAGATGCCGGTCTTGCCCGGCGTGCGGTCGCTGGCGCCCAGCACCACCTGCGGACGCCCGCCGACTGAGAGGCCCTCGACCACATCGACGTTGTTCAGCAGACCCTCGGGCAGGAACTGCAGAATCTGGCCGTCCAAGCCGTAGATGTAGAGGCCGGACTTCTTGTCCGTGCCGGCGACGAAGCCGGAGGTTTGTTGACCCATGATCATGACCGGCGAAGCGCTGGCCCATACGGCGGGGTCGTCGGCGGCGTCCTGACCCGCCGTGCCGACCGACGGGGTTTCCAGCACGGCCATAACCGGGGCGCCCGGACCGACGAAGCCTGCGCCCTCGCCCTGATAATCGACCTCATGCGTGGCGCAGGCCGCGAGCAGAGCCAAGGCGGCGCAGGCGGTCAGCGAGCGGGCGAGGGAAGGGCGCATGTCGGTCTCCGGACGATCTGGACGCGTCCCTGTGACCAAGCCGCGTGTGGGTCAACGGCGCGGGCGTGACGGTTCGGCGTCGGTTCGATGACTGATGTTCCGTCAAGGGATCAAGCGTCGCCTTTCCGTCGGAAAACCGCGAACTGGGCGTCGTGGAATCGTCGCGGTCGCGTCGCCCCCAAAGGTTAAGCGGCCCCTCCATCGGCTGAAGCGAAACGTCGCTCGCCGAAGGGGACCTGACATGAAACTGAACCTGCTGATGGGCGCCGCGATGGCGCCGATGATCCTGGCGCCGTTCGCACTGCCCGCCCATGCCGATGACGCCGCCGTGGTCGCAGCCTCGGCCGCCGTCGCCGGGGACGTGATCTATGGCCGCGTGACCAACGCCGCCGGCGCGCCGCTGCCGGGGGCCGAGGTTCTGGTGCGCGGCACGGGCCAGCGGGCTGTGACCAACACCCAGGGCGAGTTCACCCTGCCGACCGCCAGCGGCTCTATGGTGCTTGAGGTCAACTATCTGGGCCTGCCCTCGACCAGCCAGACGGTCGTGACGACGCCGGGCGAAGACGCCAATGTCGCCATCGTCCTGGGCGCGCAATCGGCGACGGACGTGGCCGACGTGATCGTGACCGGCGTCATCACCGATGGCGTCGCCCGCTCGCTGAACCAGCAGAAGAACGCCGACGGCACGGTCAACGTCCTGTCGGCCGACGCCATCGGTCGTTATCCCGACCCCAATGTGGCGGAATCGCTTCAACGCGTTCAGGGCATCGCCATCCAGCGCGACCAGGGCGAAGGCCGCTACATCAATGTACGCGGCGCGCCGGCCGCCTTCACCGCCGTGTCGGTGGACGGGGTCGCCATCCCGGCCGTGTCGCCGACGACCCGCGCGGTCGATCTGGACACCCTGCCTTCGGACATCGTCTCCAGCGTCGAGGTGTCCAAGACCCTGACGCCCGCCCAGGACGCCGATTCCATCGCCGGGGCCGTGGACATCAAGACCCGCTCGCCCTTCGACAAGCGCCGCTTGGCCGTCAGCGGCTATGCGGGTGGCAGCTACAACGACTACGGTGGTTCGGACACACGCGCGGGCGCCACGGCGTCCAACGTCTTCGGCCCGGATCAGACCTTCGGCGCCCTGGTGTCGGTCAGCTATTCCGAAACCAACCGCCGGCCGGACAACGTCGAAAACGGCTGGGTTCTGATCAACCGCAACGCCGCGCAGGGCGGCGGCCAGATCTGGGGTCTGGAGAACACTCTGTTCAAGGACTACGAGACCGAACGGACCCGCAAGGCCGTCACCGGCGCGCTTGAATGGCGGCCGAGCGACGCGATCCGTCTGTGGGTCAAGGGCTCCTATGCCCAGTTCCGCGACGACGAGTTCCGCAACACGCTGAACTTCACCTACAGCGACGGAACGCTCCAGCCGGGCTCGACCGACACCAGCGCGACCTTCACCAACGCCCGCATCTACAAGCAGCTGCGTCACCGCACCCAGGAGAACGACATCTCCACCCTGGTGCTGGGCGGCGAGCAGACGTTCGGCAATGGGGCGGTCTGGGACGGCGCCCTGTCGTTCGCCAACAGCAAACAGACCTATCCGCATCGCGACGAGCTGGTCTATCGCTCCAGCGCGACGACCCTGTCCTATAACACGGCCGACCATTATCAGCCGACCTATTCGGCCTTCAGCGATCCCACGGGCTTCTATCTGAACGCCAACAACTACAGCTTCCGGGAAAACACCTTCCGCTCGAACACGACCGAGCAGGACGATGTGGCGTTCAAGACCAATCTGTCGCTGCCCACCGTCATCGGCGGCCGCGAAGTCGAGCTGAAGTTCGGCGCCAAATACAGCACCCGCGACGTTACGGCCGATGAAGAGCGGTTCCGCGACCGCAGCGCGGCCGCCAGCTCCGGCGCCCTGGCGGCGCTGCTGAGCGATCGTCCGTCCCAGAACTACGACTACAATCTGGGCTTCAAGTTCGATGCGGGTCTGGTGACCGACTATTTCGATCGGGTCCGGGCCGGCTCGACCAATCCCGACCCGGCCGCCGGCGTGCGCCGCATTCCGCAGTCGATCACCGCCGACTATACGGCGCAGGAAGATATTCTGGCGGGTTATGGCCAGGCCCGGTTCGATATCGGCGCGACCAATGTGCTGGTCGGCCTGCGTGTCGAGAAGACCGACTTCGAAGGGTCGGCGACCAGCGTGGCCCTGTCGGGCGCCCAGAGCCTGGTCAAGGTCGAGCGCGACCAGACCGACTTCTTCCCGAACCTGACGCTGCGCCACAGCTTCAGCGATCAGCTGGTCGGCCGTTTCGCCCTGACCCGCGCCATTTCGCGCCCGGACTATACCGACATCGTTCCGCGGGTTCTGGAAACCACCGACAGCGGCCGCACGACAGTGACGCGCGGCAATCCCGATCTGAAGCCGACCCTGTCGAACAACATCGATGCGGGACTGGAATACTATCTGCGGCCGCTGGGCGTCATTTCGGCCAACGCCTTCTACAAGGACCTGTCGAACTACCGCTTCACCCTGGTGACGGACGGCGTGCCCTATGTTACCCCGACCACCACGGTCGCCCAGGTCACCGAGGCCCGCAACGCCCGCGACGGCCATATCGCCGGCATTGAGTTCAACTGGCAGCAGACGTTCGACTTCCTGCCGGGCTGGGCGTCGGGCTTCGGCGTCTTCGCCAACTACACCCTGACGGATGCGGAGATCAAAACCAGCCGCGCCTTCGCCGGTCGCGACACCTTCGTGCTGCCGGGTCAGTCGGACGAGACCTATAACGCCGCCCTGTTCTACGAACGGTACGGCTTCAGCGCGCGCGTCTCCTACACGCATCGTAGCGAATTCCTGGAGGCGATCGACGCGACCAATCCCGGCAAGGACCTCTACGTCGAAGGTCGCGGTCAACTGGACTTCACCGCCAGCTACGACTTCGGCAATGGGGTGGAAGTGTTCGGCGAGGCCAAGAACCTGACCGACAGCGCGGGCGTCCGCTATTACGGCGTCAAGGAGCGGACCTACGAGTACGAGAAGTTCGGCTACAACGTCTTCCTGGGCGTGCGCTTCAAGCTCTGAGCGCGCCGGTGAGACATGATCGAAGGGGCCGGGCGGCGACGCTCGGCCCTTTTTCGTCGTCTGACCCTCTGCAATTGGTCGAAACGCGGCCCCATATGGGGTCCAGCGGTTGACCCGTGCGGGGTCGGCGCTAGTGTCCGCGCGCCTTTCCCCGCGCGCCAGAAGACCAGAGGATACCATGGCCGAAGCCACCGCCGCCTACGACGTCGTCATCATCGGCGGAGGCCCTGGCGGCTATAACGCCGCGATCCGCGCCGGCCAGCTGGGCCTGAAGGTCGCCTGCGTGGAGATGCGTTCGACGCTGGGCGGCACCTGCCTGAACGTCGGCTGCATGCCGTCCAAGGCTCTGCTGCATGCGTCGGAACTGTGGAACGCCGCTAATACCGAGTTCGCCAAGATCGGCATCGAGGTCCAGCCCAAGCTGCACCTGGACCAGATGCACAAGGCCAAGGACGACAGCGTCACCGCCCTGACCAAGGGGATCGAGTTCCTGTTCAAGAAGAACAAGGCCGACTGGATCAAGGGCAAGGGCAAGATCGTCGGGAAGGGTAAGGTCGAGGTGACCGCCGCCGACGGTTCGGTCCAGACGCTGGACGCCAAGAACATCGTCATCGCCACCGGCTCGGAGCCGACCCCGCTGCCGGGCGTCGCCTTTGAAGACGGCAAAGTCATCGATTCCACCGGCGCCCTGTCGCTGCCGGCCGTGCCCAGGAAGCTGATCGTGGTCGGCGCCGGGATTATCGGCCTGGAGCTGGGTTCGGTCTGGCGCCGTCTGGGCGCCGAGGTCACGGTGGTCGAGTTCCTGGACCGCATCACGCCCGGCATGGACACCGAGGTCGCCACCGCCTTCCAGCGCACCCTGACCAAACAGGGCATGAGCTTCAAACTGGGCGCCAAGGTCACCGGCGCCAAGTCGGGCAAGGACGGGGTGGAACTGACCGTCGAGCCGTCAGCCGGCGGCGCCGCCGAGACGATCAAGGGCGATGTGGTGCTGGTCGCCATCGGTCGTCGTCCGTACACGGACGGTCTGGGCCTGGACAGCGTCGGCGTGACGCCGGACAAGCGCGGCTTCATCGATCATGACCACTTTAAGGTGGCGGATGGCGTCTGGGTGATCGGCGACGTGACCCACGGTCCGATGCTGGCCCACAAGGCGGAAGAAGACGCGGTCGCCGTGATCGACACCATCGCCGGCAAGTATGGCCACGTGGACTATGCCCTGGTGCCCAGCGTCGTCTACACCTTCCCCGAAGTGGCCTGGGTCGGTCAGACCGAGGACCAGCTGAAGGCGGCCGGCGTTCAGTACAAGAAGGGCAAATTCCCCTTCACCGCCAACAGCCGCGCCAAGATCAATCACGAGACCGACGGCTTCGTGAAGGTTCTGGCCGACGCGGCGACCGACAAGGTGCTGGGCGTCCACATCATGGGCCCGCAGGCCGGCGAGATGATCCACGAGGCCGCCATCACCATGAGCTTCGGCGGCGCGTCGGAAGACATCGCCCGCACCTGCCACGCCCACCCGACCCGTTCGGAAGCCGTCCGTCAGGCGGCCATGGATGTCGAAGGCTGGATGATGCAGGCCTGATCCGAAACGGATCGCGACTTCAAGCAGGGCCCGGACGGCGACGTCCGGGCTTTCGTCACATCAGGCCAGACCCTTCAGCCGATAGAGCGCCTCCAGCGCCTCGCGGGGGGTCAGTTCGTCGGGGTCCACGCCACGCAGGGCCAGTTCCACGGGGGAGGGGCCGCGTATCGGTTCCGGCTCGGCGACGGCGAACAGGGGCAGGTCGTCCAGTCGGGCGGCGGCGGCCTTTTCGCCCTCCAGCCGGTTGAGCACCGAGCGGGCGCGGGCGACGACGGCGCCGGGAACGCCGGCCAGTTTCGCGACCTGGACGCCGTAGGAGCGGTCGGCCGCGCCGGGCGCCGCCTCGTGCAGGAAGACCAGTTCGCCGTTCCATTCGCGCGCGACCATGGACAGGTTGCAGACGTGGTCCAGCCGCGTCTCCAGCTGGGCCAGTTCGTGATAGTGGGTGGCGAACAGGGTGCGCGCCCGGTTGGTCTCGTGCAGGGCCTCGGCCGTGGCCCAGGCGATTGCCAGACCGTCATAGGTGGCGGTGCCGCGCCCGATCTCGTCCAGAACGACGAAGCTCTTCGGCGTGGCCTGGGTCAGGATGGCGGCGGTCTCGACCATCTCCATCATGAAGGTGGAGCGGCCGCGCGCCAGGTCGTCGCCGGCGCCGACGCGGCTGAACAGCCGGTCCACCACGCCCAGCCGCATTGAACGGGCAGGCACGAAGGCGCCGGCCTGGGCCAGGATCACCAGAAGCGCGTTCTGGCGAAGGAAGGTCGATTTACCGGCCATGTTCGGGCCGGTGACGATGGCCAGGCGCGATCCGTCCTGACCCGACCCGTCCAGCCGGGCGTTGTTTGGGGTGTAGGGATCGCCGCCTGCCTTGACCGCCGCCTCCACGACGGGGTGGCGGCCGGCCTCGACGCAGAAGGTCAGGGTGTCGTCCACGATGGGGCGGGTCGCGCCGACTTCCTGGGCCCATTCGGCGAGGGCGGCGTGGGCGTCCAGTTCGGCGAGCGCCTCGGCGACGGCCTGCAGCGGCTGGGCCAGGCGGGCGGCCTCGCGTCGCCAGCCCTCGAAGGTCTCGGCTTCGATGGCGAGCGCCCGGTGGCCGGCCTGGCTGATCTTGGCGTCCAGCTCCGACAGTTCGACAGTGGTGAAGCGGATCTGGTTCGCCAGGGTCTGGCGATGGATGAAAGGGCTGTCGGGCCCGGCGCGGAGCAAGGCTTCGGCCGCCTTGGCGCTGGTTTCGAGGAAATAGCCCAGCACGGCGTTGTGCTTGATCTTGAACGGCACGCCGGACTCGACGACGGCGCGGGCCTCCAGATCGGCGACGACGCGGCGGCTGTCGTCGCGCAGGGTGCGGGCGGCGTCCAGTTCGGGGCGATAGTCGGGGCGCACATAGCCGCCGTCGCGCGCCAGATGGGACGGCTCGTCCACCAGGCCTTCGATCAGGTCGGCCTTGAGCCGCGAAACGTCGGGCGACAGGGTTAGGCGGTCCAGCGCCGAGGCGATGCGGCGCGGCTGGCCGGTCAGAGGATCGACCTGGCCCACAAACAGGCCGGCGACGCCCTCGGCGATCGACAGGCCGGTGCGCACGGCGGCCAGGTCGCGCGGGCCGCCGCGACCCAGCGCCAATCGCCCGACGGCGCGGGCGATGTCGGAGGAGGCCTTCAGCGCGTCGCGCAGATCGCGACGCAGGTCGCGACGCTCCAAGAGCCATTCGACGGCGTCGAGCTGTTCGTTGATGGCCAGGGGATCGCGCAGGGGCCGGGCGATCCGTTCGGCCAGGGCGCGCGCGCCGCCCGAGGTGACGCTGCGGTCGATGCAGGCGAGCAAACTGCCCTCACGCTCGCCGCGCTGGGTGCGGTCGATCTCAAGGCTGGCGCGGGTCGCCGGGTCGATGGCCAGAAAGCCGCTTTCGCCCAGGCGGCGCGGCGGGGCCAGGGCGGGGACCTTGCCGGCCTGGGTCGTCTCCAGATAGGCGGCGATCAGACCCAGGGCCGAGACCTCGGCCTCTTCGAAGGCGCCGAAGCCGTCGAGCGCCGAGACGCCGTACAGGCGTTCGACGCGGGCGCCCGCGGCCTGGGGTTCGGCGATGGCGCCGGCCAGCGCCTGGACCACGCCGCCCGAGCCGTCCAAGGCGTCGCGGGTGGTCTCGTCCGAATACATCCGGTCGGTGACCAGGACTTCGGACGGGCGGAAGGCGGCGAGCGCCGCGCCCAGGTCTTCGATAGAACAGGCGACGCTGTCGACCGCGCCCGACGACAGTTCGACCACGGCGACGGCCGCGCGACCTTTACGCACCGCGACCGCCGCCAGACGGTTGGCGCCGCGCGCGTCCAGCAGGCTGTCTTCGGTCAGGGTGCCGGGGGTGACGACCCGGACCACGCCGCGATGCACCACGGCCTTGCCGCCGCGCTTCTTGGCCTCGGCGGGGTCTTCCAGCTGTTCGCAGATGGCGACCTTGTGGCCGATGCGGATCAGGCGGGCGAGATAGCCCTCCATCGCATGGACCGGCACGCCGGCCATAGGGATGTCCTCGCCCTGATGCTTGCCGCGCTTGGTCAGGGTGATGCCGAGCGCCGCCGCCGCGACCTCGGCGTCCTTGAAGAACAGCTCGTAGAAATCGCCCATGCGGAAGAAGAGGATGGCGTCCGGCTGGCCCGCCTTGGTCGTCAGATATTGAGCCATGAACGGCGTCGCGCCTTCCAGCGAGGCGGCGATTTCCGGGGGATGAGAGACGGGCGCGTTCATGTGGCCACAGGGTGACGGATCGCGCCCGGCGGCTCAAGGCCGTTGACCGGCTCTTGCACAGGCTTGTCGGCCCTGCGATAGGCCGGGTCAGGCGGTTAAGGGAACACGGTGTGACGCCGTGGCTGTGCCCGCAACTGTAGGCGGCGAGAGCGTCGTCCGTCCGGGGTTTCGATCCCGGCGCCACTGGGAGACTGGGAAGGCGAGGACGGCGGTTTACGACCCGCAAGCCAGGAGACCTGGCCGCCGACGTCGCTCGCTCCTGTCCGGGACCAGACAGCAGCGCGGTTTCTCCGTGGAAGCGACCCGACCTTGCGCCGTCCAGACGCCTAAGCGGTCTGGCGGGTCGGTTCGCTCATGACGGTCTCTCGCGCGCATTCGCGGGACCGAACACGGGGGTATCGCTCAATGAAGCGTTCCATTCTTCTTTCGACGGCGGCGATCGCGGCCGCCTTCGCCGCGCCTGCCTTTGCCGAGGACGCGACCCAGCTGGACGAGGTGATCGTCACCGCCACCCGCATCCCGGCCATCGTCGCCGACACGCCCGGCGCCCGCGTCATCGACGCCAAGACCATCGAGCAGCGCGGCGCGATCTTCGCCGCCGACATCCTAGCCGATGTGCCGGGTCTGTCGGTGACGCGCTCGGGCGCCTTTGGCGGCGTGGCCCAGGTGCGGATGCGCGGTGCGACGCCCGGCAAGACCCTGGTCCTGGTCGACGGCGCGCCGGTCAATGACGCGGCCGAACCGAACGGCGCCTATGACTTCTCCAGCTTCGAACTGGCCGACATCGCGCGCATCGAAGTGCTGAGCGGCCCGCAGTCGTCGCTGTGGGGATCCGACGCCATCGGCGGGGTGATTTCCTTCACGACGCAAGAGATCGACGGCCTGCGCGCTGAGGCCGAGGCCGGCAGTTTCGACACCGTGCGCGGCCGCGTGTCGGCGGGCGTCGCCAACGAGACCTACGCCTTCAGCGCCTATGCCTCGCGCTTCGACACCGACGGCATTTCGGCGGCGGACGAGGCTGATGGCAACACCGAGGCCGACGGCTTCCGCAGCACGACGCTCGGCGCCAAGGGGCGGTATGTCCTGTCCGATGCAGTCAAGGTCGATGGATCGGTGCGCTGGAACAAGTCCAAGGCCGATATCGACGGCTATTACTTTGTTCCGCCGGATAGCTATGTGTTCGGTGATACGAACGACACCCAGAAGAGCGAGCAATGGTCAGGCTTTGGTCGGGTGACGGCCAAGGCGTTCGGCCTGACGCACCAGTTCAGCGTTTCGGCGTCGGATCTGGATCGCAGTTCGGTCAGCGGCGGCTCCGGCTCCGGCTCCACCTTCACCGGCGACCGTCAGGCGTATCGCTGGCAGGCGAACGGCCAGGCGCAGGATATCGACTATGCGTTCGGCGTCGAACGCAACGAAACCTCGGCGGCCCTGTCGTCGGGCCTGTCGCGCGATCTGTCGATCACCTCGGTGTTCGGCGTGGCGCAATACGATGTCGGCGCGCTGAATCTGACCGGCGGACTGCGTTACGACGACACCGACGATTTCGGCTCCAAGACGACGGGGCGGGTGTCGGCGGCCTATGACCTGGCCGGTGGCTTCATCCTGTCGGGCGCCTACGGCACGGGCTTCAAGTCGCCGACGGTCAGCCAGGCGGTCTGCGACTTCTGCTTTGCGCCGCGGCCCTATCCCGAGCTGAAGCCGGAAACGGCCGACAGCGTCGAGATCGCCCTGGGCTGGGCCTCGGCCGACGGTCGGTTCGATGGGCGGGCGACCCTTTATCGCCTGAACGTCGAGGACCAGATCACCTATACGGCTGGCCGCTACATCAACGTCGCCAAGACCCGTTCGGACGGGTTCGAGCTGGAAGGCCGCGCCCTGCTGGGCGGCGGGTTCGACCTGACCCTGGCCTATGCCTGGACCGACGCGACGGACCGCACGACGGGCGCGCGCCTGCTGCGCGTGCCGGAACACGCCGGTTCGGCGACCCTGGGCTGGACGGGCGACCGTCTGTCCGGCGCGCTGACGGTGCGGGCGGAAGGCGATCAGGACGATTCGAACGGCTTCTCGACCGTGGCGCGCGACGGTTTCGTCACCGCCAATCTGAACGCGGCCTTTGAACTGAGCGACAAGGTCACCCTGACGGCGCGGATCGAGAACCTGGGCGACGAACACTATCAGCAGGTGTTCGGATACGGCGAGCCGGGACGGTCCGGCTACGTCGGGATCAGGCTGCGCTACTGATCCGGGCGCGGGCGTCGGCGGTGAAGGCCGCCGGCGCCTCGAGCGCCAGAGCCGCCCAGTCCAGATTGGGACAGGGAGCGTGGGCGGCGGCCAGGATGGCGCGCAGTTCGGCGGCGGAGGCGACGCTGGCCACGACCTTGTCGACGCCGGGAAGGGCGAGGGCGTAACCGAGCGCTGCCTGCATCGGATCGCAACGCTGCTCGGCCAGACGCCGACGCGTGCGCGAGAGGGCCTGGGCATGACTGGCCAGTTCGGCCGGAAGATCGTCGCCGCCTGCAAACAGCAGGCCGCCGGCGAAAACCGAAGACAGATGAACCGAGGCGCCTGTGTCGGCGATGGCTTCCAGAACGCCGTCCTGGGCCGCGCGCTGATCCAGCAGGCTGCACGGCACCTGGACCACGTCGGCTTCCAGACGGCGGGCCAGAAGCGCGGGACCGTCCTCGATCGTGGCGCAGAAACCGATGCGGCGGAACAGGCCGCGATCCTTCAGGCTGCGGGCGCGATCCCACAGGGCGCGGCCTTCGGCGCCGGCCAGATCGGCGGCGTTGGAAATCAGCAGAACATCGCCGCGCGGCAGGCCCATCCGCTCCAGCGAACGGCGAGCGCGGGCCTCGACCCGGTCCAGACCTTCGCTGAGCGCAACGGTGCGGACCGTAACCTGGAAAGGCGAGGGGAAGGGCCAGGCCTGACCCAGCAGGCGTTCGCCGTCGCCCTCGGGCCGGGTGGCGATCAGCTTGACCCCGGCGTCGGCTCCGGTTTGCAGCAGAAAACGCATGGCGTCTTCGCGGGCGCCGGAGGGCGCGCTCATGAAGGCGCCGGGCGCGCGCTCGGGCTCGGTCACCACGGCGAGGGCCAGGCGATGGATGGGCGACGACGCCGAAGGTGTGGCGGGGGAATACGACACGCCCGACACTATGATCGCCAATGCTTAAGGGACGCTGAGCGAGACCTTAAGCGAACCCTACTTATCCACCGCTGATATGCGCACTGAGGCGAAAATCAGGCGTCGGCGTCAGGCTGTAAGTCCGGGTGGGCCGAGGCGAAGGCGGGGTGGGCCAAGGCGGTCTGTTCGACCGCCAACAGACGCGGCCAGGGCGACAGGTCCATGTTGAAGCGTCGCGCCGAATACATCTGTGGAATCAAATAACAATCGACCAGGGTCGGGGCGTCGCCGAAGCTCCAGCCGGCGCCGTGGCGGGCGACTAGAGCCTCCAGCGCGTCGAAGCCCGGAGCGATCCACCGGGCCGCCCAGGCGTCCACGGCTGCGTGATCGGCTTTGAATTCAGACCGGATGGCCTTCAACACGCGCAGATTGTTGAGCGGATGAATGTCGCAGCCGATCAGCGCGGCCATGGCGCGCACGGTCGCCCGGTCGTTCGTCCCCTTCGGCAGCAGGGCCGGGTCGGAGTGGGTTTCCTCCAGCCATTCCAGAATGGCCGGGCTCTGGGTCAGGACGAAGTCGCCGTCTTGGAGGGCGGGGACCATGCCCTGCGGGTTCAGCGCCACATAGTCGGGCGTCTTCTGGTCGCCCTTGCGCAGGTCGTGCGCGGCGTTGTCGTAGCCGATCCCCTTGAGATTCAGAGCGATGCGAACGCGGTAGCTGGCGCCCGAGCGCCAGTAGCCGTGCAGGATCATGACTGCACCTCGAAGCTGAGCGTCTCCAGCCCGTCGATGGTCACGACCACGCGGTCCCCCGGCTTGACCGGGCCGACGCCGGACGGGGTGCCGGTGAAGATCAGGTCCCCGGGTTGCAGAGACCACAGGGCGGCGGCCGCCGCGACGATCCGGTCGGGGTTCAGAATCATGTCGTTCAGGACGCTGTCCTGTCTGGTTTCGTCATTGACGCTCAGGCGGATGGCGCCGTCGGGCGACGGCAGGTCGCCCAGGCTGATGGGCCCGCAGGGCGCGGACTGATCGAACCCCTTGGCGGCGTCCCAGGGCCGGCCGGCGGTCTTGGCCTCGGCCTGAAGATCGCGGCGGGTCAGGTCGCAGCCGACGGCCCAGCCGACGATAGCCACGCCGCCATCCTCACCCGGCCCGATCGCGGCGACCAGTTCGGCCTCGTAGTGCAGGTTCGCGGTGGCCGACGGATAGGATGGGTTCGCGCCATCCGAGACGATGGCGTCGCCCGGCTTGGTGAAGAAGAAGGGCGTCTGTTTGTCAGGGTCCGACCCCATTTCGCGCGCATGGGCGGCGTAGTTCTGGCCCACGCACAGGATGCGGCGAACGGGGAAGCGCTGGTCCGATCCGACGATCGGCAAGGACGGGGCGGGGCGGGGCGCAAACAGCCATTGGGTCATAACGACCGTTCTAGTGCGGCGAAAAGCCCGTGGCGAGAGGCGCACGCCCGACCCACCTAAAGGAACCTCGTTGCGCATGTGGCGTTGCAACACGGGGTTCTCTATTCTACCGCCAAGCTTTCAACGGAGCGCGCACCATGGCCACCACCAAGGCTCGAGAAGATATCAAGGCCGACCTGAAGACCCTCAAGGAGGATCTGAAGACCGGCGCCCGCGAAGAGACCCAACGCCTGCGCGACAAGGCCGCCGAGGCCGAGGCCAAGCTGCGCGCCAAGAGCGACGAAGTTCGCGAGCAGGCCCGCAGCTATTACGACGAGGCCCGCGTGAAGGGTCGCGAATATTATGACGACGCGGCCGAACGCTTCGATGAGGCGCAACGCTATGTCGTCGAGCGCGTGCAGGAGCGTCCGCTGCAATCGACCGCCGTGGCGCTCGGCGTCGGCGTCATCCTCGGCATGCTGCTGGCCGGCCGCCGTCGCTGATGTTCAAGGGCATCGTCAAAAAACTGGTGGCGACGGCTGTCGTCGCCGCCAGTGCGTTCCTTGCCGTCGTCTTCCTGGGCGTGGCCATCTTCTATGCGCTCAGCCTGACGCTGACGCCGCTCGGCGCGGCGGCCGTGACGTTTGGTCTGTTCGCCTTGGTCGCCCTGATCGTGGCGCTGGTCTTCCTGAAGGGCGACAAGCACGACGACGCCGAAGAGGAAAATGAGCCTGAGGGCCTTTTGGGCAAGGTGATTCACATCGTTCGCGAGCGTCCGATCGTCGGCGCCGTGGGCGGTCTGGGCGCGGCCTTCCTGCTGCTGCGCAACCCGGCCTTGGCGGCGATCGTCGCCAGCATGGTCGCGGATCGCAAGATGGATCAGGGCGGCTATTCGCGTCGTCGCCGTCGATAGGCGATGGAACGGCCAGGCGACCCTGGCGTTGATGATGCAGACCGACGAACGGCTCCCGGGTCGCCGACGGCAACATCAACTCAGGAGAGCTAAACCCATGATGCGCTGGGCAATTATCTTCCTCGTCGTGGCCCTCGTCGCGGCTGTTCTCGGCTTCGGCGGCATTGCGAACTTCTCGTTCGAGATCGCCAAGTTCGTCGCCGTCGTCGCTATCATTCTGTTCGTCATCGCCCTGGTGGCCGGCGGACTGCGTGGACGCGGCGCGCCACGACTTTAGGCTAAATACATAACGTCGAACGAGGGGCGGAGCCGAAGGCTTCGCCCCTTTTTCATGCACAGCGCGGCCCAATAAGAAAGAACTTTACAACACAAAGCAAATGGGTGATGTTGTCTCAACGGTTCGAGGAGGAGAGCATCATGACCCGCGAGACCCAAGCCATTCAGGACGACATCGCCTATATGCGCAGCCTGGCGCACGAGGGGCGGCATGCACCCCTTCTGGCCGGGCCGATCCTGGTGACGGCCGGCATCGTGTTCGGAACGACCAGTTTGATCCAATGGGCCATCCAGTCGGGTCTCGTTCGGCTCAATCCTTGGTCTCAGCTGTGGGTCTGGATCGTCGCCGGCGTGGTGTTCGCCGTCGCCCTGACGGTCCTGATCGGTCGCATGAAGACCAAGCCCGGCGTCAACTCCGCCGGCAACAAGGCGGTCGGCGCGGCGTGGGAAGGCGTGGGTTACGGCATCTTCGTCACCTGGTTGGCGCTGGTTGCCTTGTCCCTGAAGACCGGACAGTGGTCCTGGATGGCGGTGATGCCGACCGTGGTCCTGGTCGCCTATGGCTCGGCCTGGATGATCGGCGCGGCGATGACGCGGACGCGCTGGATGTCATACACCGCCTTGGCCGCCTACGTCGGCGCGGTCGCCGTCGCCTGGTTCATGGGCAGCGCCACGATCTATCCGGTCTTCGCCGTGATCCTGTTGGCCGTGGCGCTGGTCCCGGGCATCGTCCTGATGCGTCAGGAACCGTCGGAGGTGGTCTGAGCATGGCCGACGACTTCGACATCAGCCGGATCGACGACGTCATTCACGGGCGCATCCGGCTGGGGATCATGGCCTATCTGTCCGGCGCCGGGTCGGCCGACTTCACTACGCTGAAGACCCGGTTGCAGACCACGGACGGCAATCTGTCGGTCCATCTGCGAAAGCTGGAAGAGGCGGGGTTCGTCGCCGTCTCCAAGCGTTTCAACGGTCGCAAGCCGCTGACGGAGGCCAGTTTGACCGATCAGGGACGCGACGCCTTCGTCGCCTATCTGGATGCAATGGCGGGCCTGCTGCCAGAGCGGTGAACATAGGCTAGAAGCGCGGTCATGACCGACCGCCTTCACGCCTTCGAGGCCATCGACAACTTTCGGGACTATGGGGACTACGCCACGGCGGCCGGGCGGCGCGTGAAGCCCGGCCGTCTGCTACGTTCCGCCCACCACGCCCGGGCCAGCGAGGCCGATCTGGAGCGGCTGAAGGCGCTGGACATCGGAGCCGTGGTCGATCTGCGGCGACCGGGCGAGCGCCGCGACCAGCCGTCGCGTCGGCCTGAAGGCTTCAGCGGGGAGGTCATTGAGGGCGGCGTGGACGACGGGGCCGAGGCGCCGCACCTCACCTTTCTGAAGACCGCCGACCTGACGCCGGACTCCGGGCGGCGCTTCATGACGCAGACCTATCGCGCCCTGCCGTTCGACGCATCGCATCAGGAGGTGTTTGGCCGCTATTTCCAGGCCCTGGCGGATCAGGACCGGACGGTGGTGATCCATTGCGCGGCGGGCAAGGACCGGACGGGTTTTCTCGCCGCCCTGACCCACCATCTGCTGGGCGTGTCGCGCGACGATATGGTCGAGGACTATCTGCTGACCAACACCGCCGTCGATCTGGCGGGCCGGGCGCCCGGCATCGCCAAACAACTGCACAAGATGACGGGTCGGGTGGCCTCGGACGACGCGATCGTGGCCTTTCTGGGGGTCGAGGCCGCCTATCTGGAAGCCGCCCTCGCCGAGGTCGAGGCGTGGCATGGATCGGTGGATGCCTATCTGAAGGAGGCGCTGGG
Organism: Brevundimonas vesicularis NBRC 12165; assembly: GCF_001592205.1. Taxonomy (GTDB): domain Bacteria; phylum Pseudomonadota; class Alphaproteobacteria; order Caulobacterales; family Caulobacteraceae; genus Brevundimonas; species Brevundimonas vesicularis. Next base: position 35,571 of record NZ_BCWM01000012.1, read on the forward strand.
CGTCGATGCGGCGCGCCGTGATCGGATCGTGGAGCGGCTGACCGCGTGAGCGAGGTTTTCAGCCACACCGTCACGCGCGACGCGCCTTGGGTCGATCCGGTCGCGGTGGCGGCCGGTCTCGGCGGTGGCGACGGCGCGCTGGCCCTGCTGTCGGACGGCGGGCCGGGCGGTCGCTGGTCTCACGTCGCCCAGGCGCCGGACGTTGTGCAGGTTGGCCCGGTGGATGACGCCGCGCCGTTCGAGGTGCTGCGTGATCCGGTGTTCGCCGCGGGCGTCGTCGGTCTGGCTGCCTATGACGCAGGCGCCCGGCCGGCCACCGGACAGCGCGGCACGGTCTGGCCCGATCTGATGCTGGCCCGCTATCCCGCCATGCTGAGCTTCGATCATCTTGAGCGCTCAGTGTGCGCCACGGGAAGAGGCGCGACGGCGGAGCAGGCGACGGCGGCGGCCGAGCGGGCCCTGACCTGGCTGGCGACGGCCGCGCCGGTCGTGACCCCGTCCGCGCCGGCCGACCGGTTCGAGGCCGAGGCGCCGGCGAGCGCCTATCGCGCCGCCGTGGCGGATGTGGTGGAGCGGATCGGGGAGGGAGAACTATTCCAGGCCAATATCGCCCGGGCCTGGTCCGGGGAGCTGAGCCCCGGCCGCGATCCGTTCGAGGTCTTCCTGCGGCTGCAAAAGGAGCGCGCGTCGCCGTTCGGGGCCTATTGGCGGCTCGGGGATCGGGCGCTGGTGTCGAACTCCCCCGAACTGTTCCTCGCCTTCGATCCCGCCAGTCGCCGCATCGAGGCGCGTCCGATCAAGGGCACGCGCGCGCGGGCGGAAGAGCCTCGAGAGGATGCGGCCATGGCGGACGAACTCAGCGGCAGCGCCAAGGATCGCGCCGAGAACCTGATGATCGTGGACCTCATGCGTAACGACCTGGCCCGCGTGTCGCAGCCGGGGTCGGTCAAGGTCGAGGCGCTTTTCGAGGTTGAACACCATCCGACGGTGCATCATCTGGTCTCGACCGTGACGGGCGAAGCCATGTCTGCGGTCGGTCCGGCCGACTTGCTGGAGGCGACCTTTCCGCCCGGTTCGATCACCGGCGCGCCCAAACACCAGGCGATGAAGGTGATCGCCGCGCACGAGCCGCCGCGCGGACCCTGGTGCGGGTCATTGTTCCTCATCGGCGACGACGGCGCCCTGACCGCGTCGGTCTTGATCCGAACAGCAGGTTTCGAACGGAAAGACGGCGTCTGGAAATATCGCACCCTCGCCGGCGCCGGGATCGTCGCGGACAGCGATCCGGCAGCCGAGGAGGCGGAGACGGAGGCCAAGATTTCAGCCATGCGGCAAGCCCTGATCGGATCCTGAGATCAGCAGCCGGTGCAGTTGATGACGTCCACCGTGCGCGGTCGCAGATAGGACATGCGGCTGAACTTGGTCACATAGGGCGCGACCTGATCGAAGGGCGAGCGGTAGTCGTAGAAGGCCTCGGCGACGATCACGGACTCGCCCTCTTCCAGCATGTCGGACGGAATCTTCGCGTCAGCGACAGTGAGCTTGGACGTCACGCCTTTTCCGACGCTCCAATCGACCCTGTAGGTCGTGGAGTTCACGCGCGTGACGCTGCTGACCCGTTGGGTCAACGATGTTGCAGAAAACGGCGCCATGATCAGATCGCCGATGGCGAAGACGTCGGACAGGTCGGTCTTGGTGATGCTGTCGCTTTGGGAAACGAGATCGGCCACCATCGAGGAGACGTGGCCGGTGCGCTTCAGGGCCATGTAGCCCTGACAGAATTCCACCATGCTGAAGTAGAACAGGATCAGGATCGGCGCGAGGAAGGCGAATTCCACGGCGGCGACGCCGCGCGTGTCACGCCCCAGGAGCCGCAGCCATGGCATCACGGTGAACCGCTTCATTGCCATGGCTCATTGCGGAAGGCGGTGGCGGCGCTGAGCAAGACCTTGCCATTGCCCGCCCGCGATACGGCCTGGCTCAAGAGCGGCGTCACCAAAGGGTGGACGTACCAGACGCGAACCAGAATCAGGTCGCCGGCCTTGCCGCCGTCGTAGGTGGTCTTGCTCGGGTCCATCGCATTGTTGGAGATCGGGTCCGGCACGTTCGGCGCCGAGAACTTGGGCACGACCCGGACGTCCACGGTCACGCGATTGGCGCAGTCCGACTTGAACACCACCATCCGGTCGCAGATCTGGGCCTTGAACTTGTCCTGATCCAGCTTCTGCGTGTTGCCCTGGCCTGTACGGATGAGGCGACCGCTTTCCATGGTCGCCGTCTCCAGCACCGAATCCAGCACGAAGACCACGCCCAGCTCCAGGATCGAGAAGATCATCAGGAAGAAAGGGATGGCGACCATGGCGAACTCGACGGCGGCCGCGCCTTCGCGAGTTCGTCTCGACCGAGGCCGTCGCGACTTCGATGATGTCCACAGGGCCATGGCGTCGGATCAGGGCGCGGTCGGCGCGGTCGTCGTCGAAGATGACCGCGTGCTCGCCGAGCAGGATGCGCCGCAGGTCATCTCCGTCGCCTGTGCGCCGCGCCAGACGCGGACCGAACCGGTGGAGCCGCCGGTCACGACCACTTCACGCTGAAACAGGGTGCGCCCGACGCCATCAACGGCGACCACCTCGGTGACGCCATACCCTTTGCCGACGATGAACATGGTGTTGGCGTCCACCAGCGAGACATCGGCGATCTGAGGGTTGCCGACGATGATCGAGGCGGCGGCTCCCCGAAGCTGAACGCGCGCCGAGCGATCGATCTCGACATTCAGCGCGCCGTCCTGGGCGCTGGCGGCGACGGGGGCGGCGACGAGGGCGGCGGCGAGCAGAAGGGACGAGATGCGAGACATCGGCGGCTCTTGATAGTGGCGCGTGCAAACGCGGACGCGCGCATGATGCAGCCGTGATCCTCAACAAAGGCTGAAGCGCAGATATGAGAATTTTCTTTGGTAAATCTGCGCGTAACCAAACCTCGTGACTCAGATTTAACGGGCCTCGTGCATTTTGATCCTGCGTTTGGGGGTCAAGCGGGCTACCGGCTCCCCCCGCCAAGTTGCTCGCTAGACCATTTGAAAAAGGAACTACCCATGACCAAGTTCATCTCGCGCTTCGCCAAAGACGAATCCGGCGCCACCGCCATCGAATACGGCCTGATCGCCGCTCTGGTCGCCGTCGCCCTGATCACCGTGCTGACCACGATGAGCGGCAAGCTCAGCCAGACCTTCACGAAGGTTTCGACCTCGCTGGACAACGCCAGCAAGTAAATCTCGCCAGAGCTTTACGGGAAGGGCCGGGACGCAAGTTCCGGCCCTTTTTGCATGGTGGAAACCCAACCTTAAGTCCTGTCGAGCAAGATGTCGGTCATGGATACTCTGCTGCTCACCCTGCTCGGCGTCTTTCCGGCCCTGGTCATAATCGGGGGTCTGCACGACCTGATCACCATGAAGATCCCGAACTGGATCTCCCTGGCCCTTGTCGGAGCCTTCTTCCCCATCGCCTTTCTGATCGGCGTCGCGCCGATGGATGTCGCTATCCATGTCGGCATCGGGTTCGCGGCCTTGCTGGTCGGCATGGGCATGTTCGCCGCCGGCTGGATCGGTGGAGGCGACGCCAAGCTGCTGGCCGCCAGCTGTCTTTGGATGGGGATGAGCGGCGTCGCGCCCTTTTTGATCTACACCGGCATAGCGGGCGGCGCCTTCTGCCTGCTGCTGATGACCGCGCGTCAGTATTTTCCGATGGTCGCCCCTTCGGTGTCGCAAGGCTGGGTCATCAATCTGATGCAGCCCAAGGGCGACATTCCTTACGGTGTCGCCATCGCCATCGGCGCCCTGCTGGCCCTGCCCGAGAGCGGGCTGCTGCTGACCTTCGCCTCGGGTCGCTGACACCCCGTTGACCGGCGTTCGCGGCGCTTAGGAAGCGTTAACCCGCAAGGCCCATGATCGTTAACGGTAGGCGTCGGGGGATGAATCCGAAACAGAGCGCCTGCTGGAGACATCCTGGATGAAGCCTGCCCGCATCGTCGTCATCTGCATCGCCGCCGTCTCGGCCATCGGTCTGGCCTTGGTGGTCCGGGCCATGGGGTCGTCATCGAACGAGCCCACGACACCCGCCGCCGCCGCTCCCGTCGAAGTCCGCCCGATGGCCAAGGTGCTGGTCGCCGCCAAGGATCTGGAACCCGGCAAGCGTCTGGTGGAAGCTGACCTGGAATGGAAAGATTGGCCCGTCGACGAGGTCAATCCCGTCTTCATCACCGATGGCTCCACCCCGGTTCCGGCCAAGCCCGCTGCGGAAAGCGCGGCAGAGAAGGCGACGGACGCCGTGAACCGCGTGACCAAGGCGGCGACGGAACTGGCCACGACCGGCGCCAAGTCCGACTACATCGGCTCGGTGGTCCGCGAACCCATTCTGGCCGGAGAGCCGATCGTGTCGCGCAAGATCGTGCGCGCCGGCGATAGCGGCTATCTGGCCGCCTATCTGGAGCCCGGAATGCGGGCCATGGCCATCGCCGTGACGGTCGAATCTGCGGCCGGCGGCTTCATCCTGCCGGGCGACCGCGTCGATGTGGTGCTGACCGCCGAAACCAACCGCGACGGCGCCGTCGAGGGCGCGACCAAGTCCAAGTTCGCCTCGGGCGTCGTGCTACAGAACATCAAGGTCCTGGCCATCGACCAGGCGACCCGCGTCGGCGACGACGCCCAGGCCGTCGTGGGCGCCACCGCGACCCTGGAAGTCCGACCGCAGGACTCAGTTCTGCTGGCCCAGGCCAAGTCCGAGGGCGAACTGTCGCTGTCGCTGCGATCGTATGCCGACACCGCCGGACCATCCGGCGCCACACGCCGCCCTGTCGCGGCCGTTTCCCAACCCCAGGCCGTGCGCATCTATCGCGGCGGCGCGCCCGAAGTGGTGGCCGTGCCATGAGAACTCAACCGATGCGCCGACCCACGATGCGCAAGGCCGCCGCCGCCGCAGCCTGCGCCCTTCTGGCCACCTTGGCCGCCGCGCCTGCCGGCGTCGCCCAAACCCGCGCCGCCGTCTCGACGGGTGCGGCGCAGCGCTTGATCAACCTGCCGCGCGGCACCTCGTTCGCGGTGGATTTGCCGGCCGACGCCCGCGACGTGATCGTCTCCAATCCGCAGGTGGCCGAGGCCATGCTGCACTCGCCGCGCCGCATCACCGTCATCGGCATCGCGCCGGGTGAAACCGACGCTGTCTTCTTGGACGCGGCAGGCCGCACCATCCTGAGTCTGCGGGTTCGGGTGGACGCCGGCACCAGCGCGCTTCAGGACACTCTGGATCGCATGATCCCAGGGGGCGGCGTTAGGGCCGAGGCCGTCAACGACAGCATCATCCTGAGCGGGGTCGCCGAAAATCCTGCGCAATCGACGCAGGCCAGCCGCATCGCCGCCGCCTTCGTTTCGGCGCCCGAGAAGGTTCTGAACCTGATCACCGTTCCGGGCTCGGATCAGGTGACCTTAAAGGTTCGCGTGGTCGAGGTTCAACGCAACGTCATCAAACAACTGGGCTTCAATACGTCGGCGGTGCTGGGCCGATTGGGCGACGCCCAATGGTTGCTCGGCAATGCCGCAACGTGGGGCGTCAACGGCGCCCTGTTGGGCGGCGTCAGCGCCGGAACTTCGATCGATACGACCAAAAACTATCAGTTGCAGCGACCCTGCGGCGGGGCGTTCCCGGCCGGCACGCTCTGTAATTTCACCGTCAACGGCCCGGATGACGCCTCCAACTGGGACACGGCGCAACCCGGCACCGGACCAGGTTCAGATAATCTGAACAAGGGCGAAGCGACGCTAAAGGCCTTCGAGCGCGTGGGTCTGCTGCGTACTCTGGCAGAGCCGAACCTGACTTCAGTCAACGGTGAAGCCGCAAGCTTCCTAGCCGGGGGCGAGTTCCCCGTGCCGGCCAGCCGCGATTCGCAGGGTCAGATCACCGTTCAGTACAAACCCTATGGGGTGGGGCTGTCGTTTCGACCGGTCGTATTGTCGGGCGGTCGCATCAGCCTGCAGGTCAAGGTCGAGGTGTCCGAACTGTCGTCGCAAGGCGGCCTGACGATCGGCGCGGGGACGGCTTCATCGATCACCCTGCCGGGCCTGACGGTTCGCCGCAGCGAGAACACCATCGAAATCCCCTCGGGCGGATCGATGATGATCGCCGGCCTGCTTCAGGAAAACAGCCGCCAGACTGTAGACTCTTTGCCGGGTGTCACGAACCTGCCGGTGCTGGGATCGCTGTTCCGGTCGCGCGATTATCTGATGGGCGAGACCGAACTGGTGGTCATCGTCGAGCCCTATATCGTCAGCCCGACGTCGCCTGATCGGATGCAAACGCCGGCCGATGGCCTGCGAATCGCCGAGGACAGCCAGACCATCCTCTTTGGCCAGTTGAACCAGGTCTATGGGTTGCCGAATGCGCCCCCGGCCGGTTCGGTCGGCTATGTGATCGAGTGAGCACATCCATGACTCGCACCCTGATTGTCACACTTCTGACGACCACGGCCCTGGCGCTGGGCGCCTGTGTCGGCGGCCCCGCCAGCTTGGGCGGCGAGCCGCCGTTGACGCCGACCTCGCGTTATCAGCTCCAGGTCGAGCCGAATCTGGATCGGATCGCCCTCGCGGTTCACGACAGCGGCCTGTCGCCGGCGCAGAACGGCGCGCTGCAAGAGCTGGTCGGGCGCTATCGCTACGTCGGCACCGTGCCGATGGTCATCGAGGCCCCGGCCGGAAACGACCCGGTGGCCCTGAAGACCGCCTATGACATCCAATCGGCCTTGGCGGCCTATGGTGTCTCGCCAGAGCGCATCACCGTGGTCAGCTACGCCGCGCCGGATCCGCGCGCGCCCGTGGTCGTCGGCTATCAGACGATCCGCGCCGCCGTGCCGCAGTGCGGAACCGCCTGGGGCAATCTGAGCCGGACCGGCGACAATCGGTCGTCATCCAACTTCGGATGCGCCGTGACGGCCAATCTGGCGGCCCAGATCGAGGATCCACGCGACATCCAGCGGCCACGCACCATGACGCCGGCGGACGCCGGGCGCCGAACTGTAGTGTTCGATGCCTATCGCGGCGGCAAGCCGACATCGGCCGAGCGCGAAGACCTGATCCGGGATACCGCCGTGTCCCGTGCGGTGAACTGATCATGAGCACAGCCCCAGCCCCTCGCGAGTTCGATACCTTCGACGACGCGTTCGATGTCGATATGGAGTTCGCGCCTCCGGTTGACGACGTCGCCGCGCCGCGCAGCCCGCTTCAGTTCACGCCTGCGGCGTCGGCGATGCCGGCCGGAGCGGCGCCTCAGCCCCAATCGCCGCTTCAGGCCGCGCCTCTGGCGCCGGTCCCGGCCGCCCCGGCCTATGCGCCCGACGCCGCCGGCTTCAATCCGGTCGGTGACGTGGTCGCCCAGGCCCAGGCCAGCCTGATGGATACGGGTCTGGCCTTCACCGGTCTGGCCCCCGCCAGCAACATCGGTGAAGTGTCGGTGCCGCGCATCGCCATCCATGTCTTCGCCGAGCGCCAGGACACCCTCGCCTCGGCCGAGCGTGCGGCCCAGGACCGTCGCCTGTCGCGCGCCACGACCCAGATCCGAGTCGGCGGCGTCGCTGCGGCCGTCGAGACCTATCAGCATGAGCCGACACCGCCGCTGATCATCGTCGAGTGCCTGAAAGACCCCCAGACCCTGCTGTGGGAAGTCGATCAGCTGGCCGAGGTCTGCGACGCCGGCACCAAGGTCGTGGTGATCGGCGCGACGAACGACATCATCCTGTTCCGCGAGCTGATGCGGCGCGGGGTCAGTGAATATCTGGTCGCGCCCTTGCAGCCGCTGCAGCTGATCGCGGCCATCGGCGGCCTGTTCAACGACCCGGCCCAGCCCTTCGTGGGTCGCACCATCGCCTTCGTCGGGGCGCGGGGCGGGGCGGGGGCCTCGGCCGTGGCGCACAACACCGCCTATGCGATTTCCGAGCGGATCGGCGCCAATACGGTGATCGTTGACTATGACCTGCCGTTCGGCACCGCCGGCCTGGATTTCAACCAGGACCCGCTGAACGGCGTCGCCGACGCCCTGGGCCAGCCCGATCGGCTGGATTCAACGCTGCTGGACCGGATGATGGTCCGCTGCACCGACAAGCTGAGCCTGTTTGCGGCGCCCGCCAGTCTCGACACGGACTGGGACATCTCGACCGAGGCGTTCGAGGAGGTCACCAACCAGATCCGGGCCACGGCGCCCTTCGTCGTGCTGGACCTTCCGCACCTGTGGTCGCCGTGGATGCGCCGCACCCTGATCAGCGCCGACGAGGTGGTGGTCGTGGCGACGCCGGACCTGGCGTCCCTGCGCAACGCCAAGAACATGATCGACCTGATCCGTCAGGGCCGCCCCAATGACGCACCCCCGCGCCTGGTGCTGAACCAGGTCGGCGTGCCGGGACGCCCGGAAATTCCAGCCAAGGACTTCGGCGCGGCGCTCGGCGTGCATCCCAGCCTGATCATTCCGTTCGACGCCAAGACCTTTGGCGCCGCGGCCAACAACGGCCAGATGATCTTGGACGCCGGCGCGAAGACCAAGTCGGCCGAAGCCTTCCAGACCCTGGCCCAGATCGTGTCGCGCCGCGAACTGCCGATGGTGGCGGGCCCCAAGGCCAAGCCGGCAAAGGCTGGCAAGGCCGAGAAGACAAAGCCGGCCGATGGGGCGTCGAAATCCCTTTTCGCCAATATGTTCAAGAAGCGCTGACGGATGTTCGGCAAACGCACAGGTCAGCCCGGCGCCGCCCCTGCGCCCCTGCGGCCGGCCCCGGCCCCCGCGCCGGCGTCCGCGCCCGGCGGCGAACCTGTGTCCGTGTTCAGCATGCAGGCGGCCGCCGCGCCTATGGCGGCGACGACTAACGCATCGGCCTTTGCCTATGCGGACGAGGATCTGGAGCCGGCGGCCGACGCCTTCGACCGCGCGTCTGCGCCCACGCAGCCCGCGCCGGCCGATCGTCTGGACGCCCTGGCCTCACGTCCCAAGCCCAAGCCGGCGCCTGAGGCACCGCGTCCCACCGGCAATGTCGCCGGCACAGGTCCGAAGGCCACGGCGGGTCTTGAACAGCTGAAAAAGGCCCAGGCGGTCGCCGAGATCGTCCGGGAACAGAGCGACTACTATCACGCCACGAAGACGACGATCTTCAATGCGCTGATGAACACCATCGACCTGGCCCAACTGGCGCATCTGGACCAGAAGGCGGCGTCGGAAGAGATCCGCGACATCGTCGCCGAACTGGTGGCGATCAAGAACGTCTCCATGTCGGTCGCCGAGCAGGAGCATCTGGTCCAGGACATCGTCAACGACGTTCTGGGCTATGGTCCGCTTGAGCCGCTGCTGAGCCGCGACGACATCGCCGACATCATGGTCAATGGTGCGGGCCGCGTCTTCATCGAGGTCGCGGGCAAGGTCCAGCTGACCAATGTCCGTTTCCGCGACAATACCCAGCTGATGAACATCTGCCAGCGGATCGTGAGCCAGGTCGGCCGCCGCGTGGACGAGTCGAGCCCCATCTGCGACGCCCGCTTGCCGGACGGTTCTCGCGTCAACGTCATTGCTCCGCCGCTGGCCATCGACGGTCCGACGCTGACGATCCGGAAGTTCAAGAAGGACAAGCTGACGATGAAGAATCTGGTGGAGTACGCCTCCATCAGTCCCGAGGGCGCGCGCGTCCTTGGCGTCATCGGCGCGTCACGATGCAATCTGGTCATCTCGGGCGGCACCGGTTCGGGCAAGACGACGCTGCTGAACACCCTGACGGCCTTCATCGACCCGACCGAGCGCGTCATCACCTGCGAGGACGCCGCCGAACTGCAACTGCAGCAGCCGCACGTCGTGCGTCTGGAAACCCGCCCGCCGAACCTGGAAGGCCAGGGCACGATCACGATGCGGGATCTGGTCAAGAACTGTCTGCGGATGCGTCCCGAGCGGATCATCGTCGGCGAGGTGCGCGGACCCGAGGCGTTCGACCTGTTGCAGGCCATGAACACGGGCCACGACGGGTCCATGGGCACGCTGCACGCCAACAGCCCGCGCGAAGCCATCAGCCGGATGGAGTCCATGATCACCATGGGCGGCTACGGCCTGCCGTCCAAGACGATCCGCGAAATGATCGTCGGCTCGGTTGACGTCATTATCCAGGCCGCCCGTCTGCGCGACGGTTCGCGCCGCATCACTCACATCACCGAGGTCGTGGGCCTGGAAGGCGATGTGATCGTGACGCAGGACCTGTTTGTCTACGACATCACTGGCGAGGACGAGAACGGCAAGATCATCGGCCGTCATCGCTCGACCGGCATCGCCCGTCCCCGCTTCTGGGACCGCGCCCGATACTACGGGCTGGAGCGCGAGCTGGCCGACGCCCTGGACGCGGCGGAGTAGGACGATGCTTCCGATTCTCGCCGCCGTTCTGGCTTTCATCACCATCGGCGGACTGGGCTGGGTCTTCGTCGGGGGAGACGATTCCTCGGCTCAGGCCGTCAAGCGCGCGCAAAGCTTGGGCGAACCCAAGAAGAGCGCCGCGATCGCCCGCAAGGCGGCCGCCGCTAATACGCCCGAGGCGCGCCGCAAGCAGATTCTGGTTCAGCTTCAGGATGCCGACCGCCGCGAGCGCAAGGCGCGCACGACCCTGGCGTCGCGGCTGAAACAGGCGGGGCTGAGCCTGAGGGTGACGACCTTCTACATCATCTCAGCCGTGGTCGGGCTCGCGACCGGCCTGGGCGCGCTGATCTTCGGTTTGCCGATCCTGGTGGTTGTAGGCATCGCGCTGATCTTCGGTCTTGGCCTGCCGCGTTGGGTCGTGGGCTTCCTCGGCAAGTCGCGGATGAAGAAGTTCTCGCTGGAGTTCCCCAACGCCGTCGACGTGATCGTGCGCGGCATCAAGTCGGGCCTGCCGGTCCACGAGTGTTTCAAAATCATCGCTCGCGAAAGCCCGGCGCCGCTGGGACCAGAGTTTCAGACGCTGGTCGAGGGCCTGGGCGTCGGCCTGACTCTGGAGCAGGCGCTGGAGAAGATGTACGGCCGGATGCCGACGTCCGAACTGCGCTTCTTCACCATCGTCATCGCCATCCAGCAGAAGACCGGCGGCAACCTGGCCGAGGCGCTGGGCAATCTGTCTGCCGTGCTGCGCGCCCGTCGGATGATGGGCGAAAAGATCAAGGCGTTGTCGTCCGAAGCCCTGGCCTCGGCGGGCATCATCGCCTCCCTGCCGCCTGCGGTCATGACGATGGTCATGTTCACGACGCCTGGCTACATGATGCCGCTGTTCACCGACTTCCGCGGCAACTTCCTCTTGCTGATCGCGGCCGTCCTGATGTCGACCGGCATCTTCGTGATGAAGCGCATGATCTCGTTCAAGTTCTGAGGCCGGGGTCATGGAAAGCTTCATCCGCTTCATCACCGATCCGCAGAACCTGCTCAGCATCGGCGTGGGCGTGCTGGTCTTCGCCACCGTCATCACCCTGATGTCGTCGATGACGGGCGGGGTCGCGCTGGACAAGCGGATGAAGGCTGTCGCGGAACGCCGTGACGACCTGAAACGCCGGTCGCGGGCGAACATGGCCGGTGGTCAGGGCGCGCTGCGTCACACTGATGACGGCTTCAAGAAGCGGATCGTCGATCGGCTGAACCTCAGCAAGCTGCTGGAGGATCCCAAGGTCGCGGGTCAGATGGTGCAGGCCGGTTATCGCGGGCCGCGTCCGCTGACGACCTTCTACTTCTTCCGCTTCGCCTCGCCCTTCATCTTCATGGTGGTGGCGGCCTTCTACCTGTTCATTCTCAAGGTCGTGGACTGGCCCACGATGAATAAGTTGACGGCCACGATGGCGGCAGCGGTGGCCGGCTTCTATGCGCCGAACCTCTATCTCAAGAACAGGATCGACAAGCGCCGCACCTCGATCATGCAGGCGTTTCCTGATGCGCTCGACCTGCTGCTCATCTGCGTCGAAGCCGGCATGTCGATCGAGGCGGCGATCGCCAAGGTCAGTCAGGAAATGGGGCCTTCGTCGATCGATCTGGCCGAGGAATTGTCGCTGCTGTCCGCCGAGCTGTCGTATCTTCCGGACCGTCGCATGGCCTACGAAAACCTGGGCAAGCGCACCAACCACCCGGGCGTGAAGTCGGTGGCCACCGCCATGACGCAGGCTGAAACCTATGGCACGCCGCTGGCGACCGCTCTGCGCGTGATGGCCAAGGAAAATCGCGAGTTGCGCATGTCCGCCGCGGAGAAGAAGGCGGCGGCCTTGCCGGCCAAGCTGACCGTGCCGATGATCCTGTTCTTCCTGCCGGTGCTGTTCGTCGTCATTCTGGGACCAGCGATCCTGAACGTCATGGACATGATGAAGGGCGGTTAAGCCGCTCCAGCTTCCGCCGCCGCCTTCAGACCCTCGGCGGCGCTTTCCAGGGCCTTCTTCATCGCCGGGCGGTGCTTGTCGTGGAACAGCTCGCCGCGAATGCCTGAAAAGCGGATGCCGATGGCGACGATGCAGTTGCCGGGCGCCAGCTCCTCGATCTGGATATAGCGCAGGCTTTGAAACAGGAAGCCGCGCCGTTCGGCCCAGACCAGACGCGCGCGCGGCTGCCATTCCACCACCTGGGCCGCCGACTGGCGTTCGGCCATGTCGGGCCACGCCTCGGTCATGGTCAGACGGCCGCCATAGGCGATGGCGCCCTCGACGTCCTTGTCGATCGGGTTCCAGGCGCCCCAGCCGGACAGGTCCGCGACCAGGTCCCAGATGCGGTCCGAGGTCGCCTGAACGCCGACGCGTTTTTCGATGCGAGTGTCATCCATGGTTTCGCTCTGACACGGCTGGCCGCCGGAAGAAAGGCGCCGAGCCTCAGTCGGCGGCGTCGACCCGCTTCAACCGCCGTCCGTCATCCAACGCCAGCCGCGTCTTCACCTCGAACAGATCGGCGCCGGCCGGAATGATCAGCAGCTTCTTGGGTTGGGCCGTGTTGACGGCGACGACGGCGCCCTTTGGACAGATGTCGAAACAGTCGGCGCCGACGACCGTCAGCTCGCCCTTGCGACCCTGTTTGCCCTTCTTCAGGTGCAGATATTTGCGCAGCGCCTTCTTCAGCGTCAGATCGCCGCCGGGACCGAAGCCGCCGTCCAGCTTTTTCGAACATTTGCGGCAGACCAGAACGACGTCGCGCCATTCGGTCTTTGCGCTCTTGAAGGCCTTCTCACCCATGCGGACAGAAATCGGCGTTCGCGACGGCTTGCACAAGCGGGTGCGGCGCCGTCACCTGTCGTCGGGCTGAAAATTTCACGGGACCTTCACATGCGCCGATTGTTCGCCGCCTCCACAATGGCGCTGCTGCTTGCCGCCGGCTCCGCTCAGGCTCAGGTCGATACGGCCAGCGTGGACGCCGCCGTGCAGCGCGTCATGCCAGAGGTCGTCGCCTGGCGACGCGACTTCCACCAGCACCCCGAACTGGGCTTCGCCGAGACACGGTCGGCCGGTGTGATCGCCGATCATCTGCGGTCGCTGGGGCTGGAGGTCCGCACCGGGGTCGGCAAGACGGGGGTGATCGGCGTGCTGCGCGGCGCACGGCCGGGCCGGACGGTGGCCCTGCGCGCCGACATGGACGCCCTGCCGGTGCAGGAGGCGACGGGCCTCGACTTCGCCTCGAGCGCGACGGGGACATACATGGGCAATATTGTGCCGGTGGCCCACGCCTGCGGCCACGACATGCATATGGCCATGCTGATGGGCGCAGCCGAGGTGCTGGCGGGGATGAAGGACCGGATCGCCGGCACGGTGGTCTTCGTCTTCCAGCCGGCCGAGGAGGGCGCGCCGCCGGGAGAGCCCAAGGGTGGGGCGGCCCTGATGATCGCCGAAGGGGCGCTGAACGATCCCAAGCCCGAGGCCATCTTCGGCCTGCACGTCGTGCCTGGCCGTCCGGGCAGCGTCTTCTATCGGCCGGAAGGTTTCATGGCCGCCTCCGACCGCGTGGACATCCGCCTGAAGGGCAAGCAGACGCACGGCGCCTGGCCCTGGCGCGGGGTCGATGTGATCGCGGTGGCGGGTCAGGTGGTCGAGACGGTCAACACCCTGACCGCGCGCACGGTCGATCCGACCACCACCCCGACCGTCTTCACCATCGCCACGATCAACGCCGGCGTCCGCTACAACATCATCCCCGATAGCGCGACGCTTTCAGGCACGCTGCGCACCTTCGATACGGCCCAGCGCGACGCCTTGGTCGCCCGCGCCGAAACCGCCATCGACCACGTCGCCGAGGCCTACGGCGCCACCGCCGAGTTCGGCGTCAAACAGAACGCCGCCCTGGTGTTCAACGACCCCGGCCTGTCCGCCTGGCTGGCCCCGGTTTTGACCGACGCGGCGGGCGAGGGGAACGTCAACGCCGCGACGCCCCCCACCACGGTGGCTGAGGACTTCAGCTATTTCCAGCAGGTCATCCCCGGCGTCTTCTACCATCTCGGGGCCAGTCCCGACGGCGTCGATCCCGCGACCTCCGCGCCCAATCACTCGCCGGAGTTCTCACCGAACGAGAACGTTCTGCCGCTGGGGGTGAAGACGCATGTGCTGACAGTGCTGCGGTTCCTGGAGCGGAGCTAGAAGAGGCGAGCGATGGCGCGTGAGGCGATGGTCCTGACGTCCAACCACACCATCGATAACTGAGTGAGCTTCGCCATGACCGATGACTTCGAAAGCATCCTCCATATGCTTCCGCCCGACGTGGCGCAGGACATCGCCAACAAGACGGTCGATCGTGGGTTCTTGGAAGAGGGGTTTCTCTCCCCGATGTCCACGGTGTTGATCAACCATCTGGTCCCAAACAACGCTGAGTGGTTCGCCCTATGTGACCGCTTGAACCGGCTGGCGCAGAAGATCGTCAACAACGCCATCATCGATGGGAAGCGCGACGATCCGAAGCCAATCTCGGTCCGGCTTATGTTGAAAAGCAACCAGTCGCTCCAAGGCGCCGTCTTGCTCTCCCAACGCGGAATGACAGCCGAAGCCGAAACGCTGGCGCGGACATGCCTGGAGATCACATTCTGGCTTGGCTACCTCGCGAAAAAACCGGAAGAAGCAGCGGCGCTGTTCATGGCCGAAGAACACAAGTCGAGTTCCGAGCGCGCCAAGATGCTGGCCAAGCTCATGGAACCCGAGGCGGCGGCGCACTTCGTCAAGATCGCGGCCGAAGCCGACGCGGCTTATGCGAAGGGACCGAACAAAATCCGGATCAAAGAGCTGGCCGAACGCGCCAATCTTGCCGACCAATACGTCTACTATCGGACCCTTTGTGCAGTGTCGGCGCACCCGTCGATTTCGTCTTTGGACAGGTTCATAAAGGTCAACGAAGACGGCCTTCTTGGTTTCAATGTCGGCCCAGATGAAGACGGCATCCCGTTCGCGCTCATGAACACCGTCAACGCCCACCTCTGGGGGCTCGGTTTCTTCGCCATCGTCAACGACATGGACGACACAGAAGAGCATCTGAATGGGATCCGCGCCGAGCGCGACCGGCTATTGATGGCGATGGTTTAGACCAGTTGAGGTGCGAGAGATCGCGAACGCGGCCGATCTAGCCGCCGTCCGACAGAACCTTCGCACTCTTACGGTGAGAGGCGGTTGGCTGCGGCGATGTCTGATAGCCACTCTCATCGGACTCTAGGGATGTCGCGTTTAGAGCGCACCGAGTACAGTGACCTTCTAGCCTAACACGATCATCGAAAGCCGGCCTAAAGCCGCTCGAACACCGTCTCGATCACCCGGCGATAGACGGCCGTCAGCGTCTCCAACTCCGCCGTCGGCACGCGTTCGTCGATCTGGTGCATGGTCTGGCCGACCAGGCCCAGTTCCAGCACCGGGCACAGGGCGCGGATGAAGCGGGCGTCGGAGGTGCCGCCGGTGGTGGAGGCCTCGGGGCGGCGGCCCGCTACGGCCTCGACCGCGTCCTGAACCGCTTCCACGAAGGCGCCCGGCTCGGTCAGGAAGGCCTCGCCCGAGCACAGGTGCTCCAGGGTGATCTGAAGTCCGGTCTCGGCCTGCATGGCCCCGGCCTCGCGGTTCAGCCAGTCGATCAGGGCGTCGCCGGTGTGGCTGGGGTTGAAGCGGATGTTTAGCCGCGCCGTCGCCTGGGCCGGGATGATGTTGGTCGCCGGATTGCCGATGTCGATGGTGGTGATTTCGAGGTTCGACGGGGGAAAGTTCTCGTAGCCTTCATCCAGAACGTGGTCGTTCAGGCGGGCCATCAGCTTCGCGATCACCGGGGCCGGGTTGGCGGCGCGCTCGGGATAGGCGACGTGGCCCTGTTTGCCTTGGACGGTGATCCAGGTGTTCAACGAGCCGCGCCGCCCGACCTTGATCATGTCGCCCAGCTGTTGCGACGAGGAGGGTTCGCCGACGACGCAGGCGTCGATGACCTCGCGCTCGGCGGCTAGGGCCTCGACCACCCGTTTTGTGCCGTGCAGGGCGGGGCCTTCCTCGTCGCCGGTGATCAGAAAGGAGAGGGAGCCGGCGGGTTCACCGTCTGCGATGACCTGGGACACGGCGGCGACCCAGGCGGCGATCCCGCCCTTCATGTCAACCGCGCCGCGACCGTACAGGACGCCGTCCTTGACCTCGGCGTTGAAGGGTTGCGACGACCACTGATCCGACGGGCCGGTCGGGACCACGTCCGTATGGCCGGCGAAACAGAGGTTGGGCGAGGCGGTGCCGCGCCGCGCATACAGGTTCTCGATCCGCGCATGGACGCCCTCGCCCCCCGGTCCCTCGAAGGCCAGGCGACGGCAGGTGAAGCCCAGCGCCGTCAGATGCCGTTCCAGCACATCCATCGCCCCTTCGTCGGCGGGGGTGACGGAGGGGATGCGGATCAGGTCGCGAGTCAGTTCGACAGGATCGATAACGGGAGTTGATGCGCGGCTCATGTGGCTATGCTTTACGGAAATCGTGCGGAGGCGAGAAGAGCCATGCCCAAGATCAACATCGACAGCGCGCCGACGACGAACGGCACCACCTATCCCGAGGAATACGCCGGACCGTGCAAGCCGCGTCGCCGCTGGCGGCTGGGCGATGCGGCGGGGCTGAGCCAGTTCGGCGTCAACCTGCTGCGCCTGCCCGACGGCGCCTGGTCCAGCCAGCGCCACTGGCACGCCGAAGAGGACGAGTTCGTCATGGTGCTCGAGGGCGAGGTGGTGCTGATCGAGGACGATGGCGAAACGATCCTGTGCGCCGGCGACTGCGCCGGGTTCAAGTCCGGCGTGCCGAACGGCCATAAGCTGGAGAACCGATCCGGCCGCGAGGCGGTTCTGCTGGAAGTCGGCACACGCAGCCCGACGATCACCCCCGCCGACTATCCCGACATCGACATGGTGCTGCACGCCGGCGTCGACGGCTATTTCCACCGCGACGGCTCGCCCTATCCGAAATACCCAAGAAGAACGTGACCACAGAATCCATAGCTGCCGGCTCCGCCGCCCCGCCCGTTCCGCCGTCTCCATCATCTGGGGGGCCAGAAGGCCCGTCCAGCCCGTGGGGCATTCGCGACTTCCGCCTGTTGTGGTTCGGCCGTGTGGTGGCGGTGCTGGCGATCCAGATTCAGTCGTCGGCCCTGTTGTGGCAGGTCTATGAGATCGCCCGGCGCGATCACCCGATCGAGGAGGCCAGCCTGTATTTGGGGCTGGTGGGGCTGTGTCAGTTCCTGCCGCTGCTGGCCTTCACCCTGCCCGCCGGGGCGATGGCGGATCGGCGCGACAGAAAGCGCACGGTGTGGATCTCGATCCTGGTCGAGGCGGCCTGCGCGGGATCGTTCTTGGCCATGGCCCTGCACGGAAACCCGCCGCTGTGGGGTCTGCTGGCGGTCGCGGCCCTGTTCGGCGCCGCGCGGGCGTTTCTGGCGCCGGCCAGCCAGGCCTTCCTGCCGATGGTCGTGGGGCGAAAGGCTCTGCCGCCGGCCATTGCGGCTCAGTCCATCGCGTTTCAGACCGGGGCCATCGCCGGCCCGGCCCTGGGCGGGGTGATCGTGGGGGTAAACGTGCCGCTAGCCTATGCGGTGTCGCTAGGCATGTTCCTGCTGGCCGTCGCGGCCTTCATCCTGATCCGCACCAGCGGGAGACCTGCGCCCCAGGCCAATCCGCTGTCGCCGGTGGATTCGGTCAAGGAGGGTCTGGCCTATGTGTGGAAGACCAAGATCGTGCTGGGCGCCATTTCGCTGGATTTGGTGGTGGTGCTGCTGGCGGGGGTGGCCCTGCTGACGCCCATCTTCGCGCGCGACATCCTGCATGTCGGACCGCAAGGGTTCGGCCTGTTGCGGGCGTCGTTCGGCGTGGGGGCCATGGTCATGGCCATCTACCTAAGCCGCTATCCGATCCGTCAGAACGGCGGGCGCTGGATGTTCGCGGCGGTGGCGGTGTTCGGCCTGTGCACCATCACTTTTGGCCTGTCGCGCATCGTCTGGCTGTCGGGCCTGGCCCTGTTCATTGGCGGGGCGGCGGACATGATCAGCGTCAATGTGCGCCAGACCCTGATCCAGCTGGCCACGCCCGATCACATGCGCGGCCGGGTGTCGTCGGTGTCCATGCTGTTCATCGGCGCCTCGAACGAACTGGGCGAGGCCTATTCCGGCGTTATGGTCCGGCTGCTGGGCGCGGTTGGCGCGGCGGTGTTCGGCGGGTTCGGCGCCCTGGCCG
Organism: Brevundimonas vesicularis NBRC 12165; assembly: GCF_001592205.1. Taxonomy (GTDB): domain Bacteria; phylum Pseudomonadota; class Alphaproteobacteria; order Caulobacterales; family Caulobacteraceae; genus Brevundimonas; species Brevundimonas vesicularis. Next base: position 54,261 of record NZ_BCWM01000012.1, read on the forward strand.
CGACCGGGGCCTGGGCGACGATGTTCCGGGGGCTGAGGAAGGCAGATCGGCTGACATGACGATCGCGTCTCCTCCCCACAAAGTGGGGAGGGGGACCGCGCAGCGGTGGAGGGGCTCTTGAAGTCCCGCAGGCTCTAGCGATGCGGTGAAAAGCCCCTCCGTCTCTCCGCTGCGCTACGAGCCACCTCCCCATCAGATGGGGAGGAGACGGTCAGGACTGCCTCACCACGCCTTGAAATGCTTCGACAGCTTCAGGCCCTGGTTCTGATAGTGGCTGCCGCTTTCGCCATACAGGCGGCTGGGGCGTTCGGTCAGGGGTTCATAGACCAGGCGGGCGACGATCTGGCCGTGTTCCAACAGGAACGGCGTATCGTGCGTGCGGACCTCCAAGACGCCTTTCGAGCCCGCGCCGTGCGCCTCGTCGGTGCCGAAGCCGGGGTCGAAGAAGCCGGCGTAGTGGACGCGGAACTCGCCGACCGACGGATCGATGGGGGTCATTTCGGCGGCCTGATCGACCGGGATTTCGACGTCGTCGGACGAGGCCAGGATGTAGAACTCGCCCGGGTCCAGCAGCAGTTCGCCACGGCGCAGGCTCAGCGGCTCCCAGAAGTCGCGCGGATCGTGGCCGTCGATGTGGTCCAGATCGACCACGCCCGCATGGCGACGCCCGCGGAAGCCGACGATGTCGCCGCCCTGCAGATCGACGCCGACCGAGCGGGTCTCCAGCTTGGGCGGATCGCCGGCCTTGAGCCTCAGCTGGTTCAGGCGCGTGCCGGGACGGACCAGGATGGAGAAGGTCTGGGGCGCGACCTCCATATAGAGCGGGCCGTCATAACCTTCGGCGACGTCATCGAAGCTGGCGCCCTGATCGGTCAGCAGACGCACGAAGACATCGACGCGGCCGGTCGAGCTTTTCGGATTGGCGCGGGCGATCAGGCCCTGGGGCAGTTTCAGCCGCTCCTGAAGGCGCACGATGTAGACGCAGCCCTTTTCCAGCACGACGCCCGCCTCGGTGATCTCGATGGCGTGCATGGCCACGTCGGCGATGCGGTCCTCGACCTTGCGCCGGCCGGGCAGGAAGGAGGCGCGGATGCGCCAGGCCTGATCCGACAGCCGCAGGTCCAGACTGGCTGGCTGGACCTGGTCGTGGTCGAAGGGCGTGTCGGACGTGACGGCGCCGGCGGCGATCAACGTCTCGATGGACTGGGCGGGCAGGATGCCGGGACGGGGCGCTTGGAAGGAGCTCATGGCGTCTGTCTCACACGGTTTTCACGACTTGTCTCCAAGTCGCGCTTGCAGCCCGCGCGCGGCGGGGCGAGCATATAGCCCATGCACGATGGTCCTGCCTATACCGCCGAGACGAACGGCATCCTGATCCGGGTGCGCCCCAGCTATCTGGCGGGCCAGTCCGATCCAGACGAAGGCCGCTGGGTCTGGGCCTACCAGATCGAGATCGTGAACCTGACGGGTTCGACGGTGCAGCTGATGGCGCGTCGCTGGACCATCACCGACGGCTGCGGCCATGTCGAAGAGGTGCGCGGCCCCGGTGTCGTCGGCGAACAGCCGGTGATCGAACCGGGCGGCAGCTACGCCTACGCCTCGGGCTGTCCGCTGGGCACCGACAGCGGTTCGATGGTGGGCGCCTATTATATGACGGATGCGGACGGGCGCAGTTTCGAGGCGCAGATTCCGGCGTTCTCGCTGGATACGCCCGATGCGCGGCGGGTGCTGAACTGATCCAAGGGCGGATGGGGCTGCGTCAACCCGGATGAACCGCAGCCCCGCCCCTGAAGTCTCGCCGGCCGCTTGCGCGAACCGGCGAGGGGGAAGTCGGCTCCCTAAGGAGCATCTTTTTGGCGCTACGTTCGCGACGCGGTCGCTCGCGACTTGAGCGCAGTCGCGCGCCCTGCGCGAAACGCCGCGCTCAAGTCGCGCGAAGCGCGGTAGCGCCCTTAGATGTAACGACGCAGGCTGCGGGCCAGATCGGAACCGCTTTCTTTGGAGCCGCGACGGACTTGCGGTTGGTAGGCGACACGGGCGTGTTCGACGCAATAGACGCCTTCCGACGAGCGGCGGCCGCAGAAGCTGAACTCGCGCGACGACGGATCGCCGATCGGCCATTTGCACATGTGGGCGCCTAGCGTCATCACGGTCGCCGTGCCCGGCAGGTCCGGGATCGGGGCGGGGACGGGCGCGGCGGGTTCGACCGGCTTGGGCTGGACGGCTTCCAGACGGCGCGGGGCCGAAGGTTGCTGCGCCGGAGCGGCCGGCGCCGGACGCGGACGCGCGGTGCGGAAGGTCGCGGCGACGGTGCGCGCCGGTTGCGACGGGGCGGCCCGGCCCGACAGGCCCAGACGGTGCACCTTGCCGATCACGGCGTTGCGGGTGACCCCGCCGCCCAGTTGTTTGGCGATCTGGCTCGCGGACTGGCCCTCAAGCCAGAGCTTCTTTAGCGCGCCTACGCGGTCGTCGGTCCAGCCTGCGGTCATGCCACCCTCCAGCGAGTTTGGATTCAATATCTAGGTCTAGGCTCCCCCTCCGGGGTCTTGACCTACAACTAATCGTAAACCAGCCGTTAAGGGACGCAAGATGTGCGAATCATCCTGTCCACAGAAACCAGATATTGAATCATCGTTAAGGTTAAGGCGGCGCCGTCGTTTCCGAGACGATCTCGCCTGATCTCTTGCGAAGCGCGGCGGTCGAGCGCATCTGGCGGGCCATGACCGATACGCCCGATCTGATCTCCACCCGGCCTGCCGGCCTGCCGCAGCCGCGTCGCTATCCGGGGATCAACTGGATCGGGGTGCAGACCCTGTATCTGCGCGAGGTGCGGCGCTTCTGGAAGGTGGGCGCCCAGACAGTGGCGGCGCCGGTGGTCACGACGCTGCTTTATATGCTGGTGTTCGTGGTGGCGCTTCAGAACGCGCGGCCGCCGCTGCACGGCACGCCGTTCGCCCTGTTCGTCGCGCCCGGCCTGATCATGATGGCCATGTTGAACAATGCCTTCGCCAACGCCTCGTCCAGCCTGATCCAGGCCAAGATCATGGGTACGGCCACCGACTTCCTGACCCCGCCGCTCAGCCCGCTGGAGCTGACGCTGGGCTTTACGCTGGGCGCCGCGACGCGCGGTCTGGCGGTCGGTCTGGTGACGGCGATCTGCGTGCTGCCGTTCGCGCCTCTGGGCATCGCCAACATCTTCGCGATCGTCTGGTTCGCCCTCGCCGCCTGTTTCATCATGGGCATGACCGGGGTGCTGGCGGGCCTGTGGAGCGAGAAGTTCGACCACCTGTCGGCGGTCCAGAACTTCATCGTCATGCCGATGACCTTCCTGTCGGGGACCTTCTATCTGGTCGAGAACCTGCCCGAGCCGTTCCGGGCGCTGAGCCGCTACAACCCCTTCTTCTATCTGATCGACGGCTTCCGTTACGGTTTCATCGGCCATGCCGAGAGCAATCTGACGGTCGGCGTCATAGGGTCGGCCGTGCTGATGGCCGTCATGGGCGTGGTCTGCTGGCTGGTGTTCCGCTCGGGCTGGCGTCTTAAGAGCTAGATCGCTACCTGTTGCGGATCGCTCCCCCGAGAGGTCCGCTTCATGCTGTTTCGTTCGCTCGTCGCCGCCACGGCCCTGTTCGCCGCCACATCCGCTTTTGGGCCCGCCTTCGCTCAGGAAGCGACGCCCCAGGCCGGCGACCGCCCCGACATCGCCGCCGGCGCCGCCCAGTTCATCAAGCCCACCAACGCCGAGCGGACCCAGGTCCTGGTCGGTTTCCTGACGACGCTGGGCTTCACGCCCGAAATCCAGACCTTCGAGGGTGGCAACCAGGCCACCGGCCCGATGGAAGGCGCCAATGTCGTCGTCACCGTGGGCGAGGGCGACAAGGATATCGTCCTGACCGCCCACTATGACGCGGTGAAGCTGCGCGACGGAACCCTGTCGCAGGGCATTGTCGACAACGTCGGCTCGGTCATGGCGATGATGGAAGCGGCCAAGACGCTGGACATGGCGCTGGAAGGCCAGCCGGTCGCCCACCGCTTCGTCTTCGTCTTCACCGACCAGGAAGAGTTGGGCCTTCTGGGCGCCAAGGCCTTCCTGGCGAAACACGGCAAGGACCGGATCGCCGCCGTCATCAACGCCGATGTCGCCGCCTATGGTCAGACGGTCATGTATGGCGAGAACAATGGGCCGCAATCGGCCTTCGTGCTGGAGACGCTACGCGGCCTGTGCGCCGAACGCGGCTTCGACTGCATGCCCTATCCGACCTATCCGCCCAGCGACGACCGCGCCTTCTCGGCCGCGGGCGTGCCGGTCGTGTCGATGGGCACCCAGGATGCGGTCGGCGCCCACCAGATGTGGCTGGCCTTCAACGGCGGCAAGGACAACGGTTTGAAGGAGGGCTTCGTCCCGCCCGTCTTCCAGCGCATCCACTCGACCGAAGACAAGCTGTCGTATCTGAAGGGCGTCGACGTCGCTCGCTTCGGCCTGTTCATCGCCGACCTGGGCCTGGCCCTGGACAAGAAGCTGGTCGAAATCCAGGCCAAGGACGCGGCCGTCGCCGCCGAAACCGCGCCGGCGGCCCCGGCGACGACGCCCGGCGGCGAGTGACGACGGTCATCGAGGTTCGCGGCGTCAAGCCGACGCCGAAGGAAGGTCGGGCGGCCTCAAGGCGTGGCCCGTCGTCCGGCGCTGGGCGAACCTGCCCGTGTTGTTTCTGGGCGGCGCCATGCTGGCGACCATCGCCGTCTGCCTCGGCCTGCCCCTGGAGCGGACCGGCTGGATCGTCGGTCTTCAGCTGATCGGACTGTACGGCTTTATCGGGCTGTCGGCCCTGGCGCATTACAGGGTCATGGCGGCGGCGCGCCGGTCCCCGATCGCGCAGAAGCCGACCGACTGGCGCATCGATGACAGCGGTCTGGCGCTGTCGGGGGCGGATTTCGACACCCGCATCGGCTGGCGCAATCTGGTCGCGGTGGTGGAGGAGAAGGATCGGCTGCTCTTCGCAGCCTCGCCCAACACCAACTTCATCCTGCCCTTGCGCGTGCTGGAGACGGATCAACGGCAGGCGTTGCGCGTCTTGATCGCCGATGTGCGAGCGCGGGGCGTCCTCGGCGCCGGTGTTGACTAAGACCCGCGCGCGTCCGACAACGCCTGACCGTATTGATCCGGCTCCGTCGCGCTCGCGCCGGGGCCGTCTCGCTTTTGGAGGTCTTGGTCCCGTGTCCACTGAACATCTGATGGGTGTCTACAATCGCGCGCCGCTGGAAGTGGAACGCGGCCGAGGCGCGCGTCTGTGGGCGACCGACGGGACCGAATATCTCGACTGCGTCGCCGGTATCTCGACCAACGGCCTGGGCCACGCCCACCCCGAACTGGTCCAGGCGGTCAAGGACCAGGCCGAGAAGCTGTGGCACGTCTCCAACATCTTCCGCATTCCGGGTCAGGAAGCGCTGGCCGACGCCCTGTGCGAATCCAGCTTCGCCGACGTGGTGTTCTTCACCAACTCGGGCACCGAAGCCGTCGAATGCGCGCTGAAGACGGCGCGCAAATACCACTCGGCCAACGGCGCGCCTGAGCGGATCGACATCTACGGCTTCGACGGCTCGTTCCACGGTCGGACCTATGGCGCGATCAACGCCGCCGCCAACCCCAGCTATACCGAGGGCTTCGGCCCGCCGATGCAGGGCTTCCACCAGCTGAAGTGGGGCGACCACGAGGCGATCAAGGCCGCCATCGCCAACCCCACGACCGCCGCCATCATCGTCGAGCCCGTGCAGGGCGAGGGCGGCTGCCGCGCCATGCCCGAACAATGCCTGCGGGGGCTGCGCGACCTGTGCGACGAACACGGCGTCCTGATCATCTTCGACGAGGTCCAGTGCGGCATGGGCCGGACCGGCAAGCTGTGGGCCCACGAATGGGCGGGCATGGCGCCGGACATCATGGCGGTGGCCAAGGCCCTGGGCGGGGGCTTCCCCATCGGCGCCTGCCTGGCCTCGGCAAAGGCGGCCAAAGGGATGACGGTCGGCGTTCACGGCTCGACCTTCGGCGGCAACCCTCTGGCCATGGCCGTGGGCCAGAAGGCGCTTAGCCTGATCAACAGCCCCGAGACGCTGAACAACGTCAACGAGGTCGCCGGCTATCTGAAGCAGCAGTTCGCCGGCCTTCAGGAACGCTTCCCCGATGTGATCGCCGACGTCCGCGGCAAGGGCCTTCTGATCGGCATCAAGATGGTGCCGAACAATCGCGAGTTCATGGCCCTGGCGCGCGACACGCAGCAGCTGCTGATCGCCGGCGGGGGCGACAACTGCGTGCGCCTGCTGCCGCCGCTGAACCTGACGCTGGACGAGGCCCGCGAAGCCGTGGCCCGTTTCGAAGCGGCCTGCGAGGTCGCCCGCGAAAAGCTGGCGGCCTGATGGTCCGGCACTTCCTCGACATCCACCGGCTGGACGCGGCGGATCTGCGCGCCATCCTGGACGATGCCCATGCCCGCAAGGCCGCCCGCAAGGGCTGGCCCCAGGGGCGCGCCGACGCCGATGCGCCGGGCAAGGACCGCGTCCTGGCCATGATCTTCGAAAAGAACTCGACCCGCACGCGGTTCAGCTTCGACGCGGCGATCCGCCAACTGGGCGGCTCGTCCATCATCGCCACGGCCTCCGACATGCAGTTGGGCCGCGGCGAGCCGGTGGAGGACACCGCCCGCGTGCTGTCGCGCATGGTCGATGCCGTGATGATCCGCGCCAACGATCACGAGGATGTCGAGCGGTTCGCCCGCGTCTCGACCGTGCCCGTGGTCAACGGCCTGACCGACCGGTCGCACCCGTGCCAGATCCTGGCCGATCTGCAGACGATCGAAGAGCATCGCGGGCCGATCGCCGGCAAGACGATCGCCTGGATCGGCGACGGCAACAACGTCTGCCACAGCTTCATGCACGCGGCGCCCAAGTTCGGCTTTCATCTGAACGTCGCCTGCCCGGCGGAATACCACCCGGACCTGCGCGATCTGGCCAAGGGCGGCGACGCCGTCACCCTGACCAGCGATCCGCGCGAGGCGGTCAAGGGCGCCGACGTCGTCGTCACCGACACCTGGGTCTCCATGGGGGATCAGGACTATGAGGCGCGCCTGTCGGCGTTCGAACATTACGGCGTCGATGAAGCCCTGATGGATCTCGCCGATCCCGAAGCGGTCTTCCTGCATTGCCTTCCCGCCCACCGTGGCGAGGAAGTCGCCGACGCCGTCATTGACGGGCCGCGCTCTCTGGTCTGGGACGAGGCCGAAAACCGCATCCACGCCCAGAAGGCCGTTCTGGCCTGGTGCTTCGGCGGCTGATCTACGCTCAGTCCTTGCCGCTGATCGGCGGCGAGGCTGTCGACGGTCCCAGCGCCAGCAGACCGTCGTAGGCGCCGTCCTCTACTGGCGTCAGGATGACGCCTCTTACCTCGTCGTCATCGCTGGCGATCGAAGGATTGACGCCGCAGGCATCCCGCCCACAGTTCCAGGCAAAGCCGCCTTGCTGGGCGACCCTCAGGCTTAACGTCTCACTCGTGGGCAAATGGCCGGTCTCGGGAATGCCTATGTCCGGATATCTGGCGAGAGGGGTCTTCCGCGCGTGGATATTGCCCGCCAGTCCGATCACGCGCGCATCGGGTCTGTTCTGGCGCGCCTCGCTGAGAAGCTGGCCCATATTCAGCTCATACCACGCCTGATCGAGTTCTTGCCCTCGGGTCATGCTGGGCTGGAAAAGGTGGAGCGAGATGTCGCGTCCCGACGCCTTGAGCATTCGCGCTTTTTGCAAAAGAGCCAGAAGAGCCTTGCTGGTGCGTCCATCCTGACGCACGCGGTTCAGAAGAGAACTGCCGCTCAACGTGGCCAATGCGCTCGCCTCGTCCGGCTGTGAAATGAACGCATCGAGAGTGGATTGGAGCGTGTCTTCAAGTTCCAGTGCGACGACCACGGGCCCTTGCTCCGCAGCAGCGCAGGCGATTTCGCCGACGGCGCGCGGCGCTTCCTCCGTCCCGTGCAACTCGCCGATCATGATGACCCGTTCGGGCCTCTCCAAAAGCGCGGTCGTCCCATCCGGCGGCGAACAGGCCATGATGGCCGCGCTCAGCAGTCCCAGCATTCTCACTTCCCCCTGAAGTTATCGAGTTGCGAAAGACGCAACCTTGAGGGCGGAATTGTGGTGCGCTGGGACTGCTTATTGCGTCAGTCTTCCTACAGCTTCACGTCCGACACGCCGCCGACATCCGGGACGCTCTTGGTCAGGTTGGCCTTGAGAACTTCATAGCCGAAGCCCAGAGCGCCCTTGTCGGAGACCCACACGCGGCCGTCGTCGGCGTCGAAGCGGACTAGGGTCAGGTGGGCGTCGTCCTTGCCGTCCGGGTACCAGGCGGCGACGACCGGGTTCCAGTATTTCTCGATGCGGCTGCGGTCCTGATCGACGGCCAGGCGGCCGTGGATGCAGGCCTGAACCTTGCCGTCCTTGGCCTGGTAGCAGAACATGCCGTTCTGGCCGCCGCCGCCGACGTCACGGGCGAAATCGGTGTCGTCGCGGGTGAAGAACCAGATGGTCCCCGTCTCGTCCTCGCCGAAACCGGTCATGGGTTGGTGGTGATAGCCGGGGCGATCGATGCCCAGCATGCCGGTATTGGACTCCTTCAGGCTCTTCCAGAATTCCTTCTCGGCCTCGGCGGGGGTCAGTTTGTCGGACACGCGGTCTCTCCTTGAGTGGTTCGCAAGGTTCAACCGACCGGCCCTAATCGGGTTCCCGCAGCTTAAGCGCCGGGTATCCAGGGCGCACGCTCGGCGCCGAATAGCGTCGCCAGGTGGATCAGCAGCAGCATGGCGATCGCCGCCGCGCCGACCATCAGGAACCGCCACGGCATCAGGCGCGGTCCCTTGAACGGATCTGGCGGCCGGGCGCCCCGCCATCCGCAAAAGACCATGACGGCGAGGGCGACGCCCAGCAGGACGAGGGTGGTGGTCAGGCTCATGCGCCGCAGGTGGCGAAAGCCGCGCGGCTTGGCAAGCGAACCCTTGCCGGGAGGTTAATCTTCATGCCGCGTTAACCGAGATGATTCACAAATCCGGCTGTCTGGCGTGATGTCCACAGGATTGGGATATCGCTGCTAGATATTGCGGTTAACCATCAGTTTACACCCTCGATATTGACGGTATAGCCTTCGTCGCATGGGCTGGGAGACGAATCAGTGAGCGCTGCAGCGCCGTGGAGCGTTAAGGGAATCGATCCCAAAGCACGCGAGGTCGCCAAGGATCTGGCGCGCCGGTCCGGCATGACGCTGGGCGAATGGCTCAACTCCATGATCATGGAAGACGAGGAGGAGGGCTACGCCACCCTGCCGCGTCGCTCCCAGGCCGCCGAATACGAACGCCGCAACCGCAGCCGCCGTCTGGACGACGCCTATGAGGTCGAAGACAGCCAGCAGCGGATCAGCGCCTCCATCGATGTGATCGCCGCGCGGCTGGAAGCCGCAGAACGTCGCTCGACCGTCGCCATTCAGGGCGTGGATCAAGCCGTCGCGGGCCTGATGCGTCGGCTGGACGGCCAAGAGGTTGAGGCGCAGGGCGCCGCCCGCCGCATCGACGACATCGCTGAGGAGTTGCGCGAAGGGCATCGCCGCCTGCGCGCCTTCGAACGCGACACCGGCCCGTCGACCCAGGAAGCCTTCGGCAAGATCGAGACCTCCTTGGGCGCCCTGACCGGGCGTCTGTACGACATCGAGGAACGCCAGCGTCTGGGCGTCAGCGATCTGCGCGAGCGGATGGAGGCGGTCGAGAAGGCCGCCGGCCCCGGCGTCGGCACGGAGATGCTGGCTCAGGTCAGCGCGCGTCTGGACGAGGCCCAGAACCGCACGACCGAAGCCCTGAAGACGCTGGAACGCTCGTTCGCCGCGCTGGACCAGCGGATGCGGACGGCCGAAAGCCGCGTCGAGCCGGAAAGCGCGCGCGACCTGGCCCGTTTCGAGAAACTGGCCGAAAGCTTGTCGCGTCAGATCGACAACAATCGCGCCGAGATGATGCAGCGTCTGGACGCCGCCGAAACCGGCGCGCGCATCGACCGCATCGAACGCGCCGTCCAGGCCGTCGGCGATCAGTTGAAGGCGTCCGAAGAGAAGGGCGCCATCGGCCTTGAGGCCATGGGCCGCGAGGTCCTGCGCATCGCCCGCAACCTGAATGCGCGGGTCAAGAAGGTTGAGACGGACAACGACGGTCGCACCGACGCCGTCGCCCGCGCCGCCGCCGACGTCGTCAGCCAGACCATCGAAACCGAAGTCGCCCGCCGCGCCGCGCGTCTGGACCAGGAGTTCGCCCGCCACGTTGACCGCGTCGATCAACGCCTGACCGCCAGCGACGATCGCCACGCCATCGCCCTGGAGAAGCTTGGCGGCGAGATCACCCGCATCTCGGACCAGCTGAGCGATCGCATCGCCCAGTCCGAGCGCCGCTCGCAGCAGGCGCTGGAAGACATCGGCCGACGCCTGTCGGAAAGCTCGGACAAGATCGAGCAGCGCTACGACCGCGCGTCCGGCGAACTGGCCGAGCGGATGCGTCTGAGCGAGGAGCGCACCGCCCGTCTGCTGGCCGAGGCCCGCGAAAGCATCGACGCCCGCGCGCCGACGCCGATCCGCGACAAGCCGCTGGACAATGAGCCGGCGTGGACCCCGGCGCGACAGGTGCTGGAACGCGCCGCCTCGGCGACCATACAGGCCCCGATCCAGTCTGCATCCATCGAAGGCGACTGGCGCGCCGCCGCCTTCCCCGATGAGACCTTCACCGACCAGGACGCCTGGTCCAGCGATCCGGTGACGCCCGAAGTCGCGACCGCTGCGCCCTTCCCGTCGGCCCCCGTCGTCCAGACCGAGGCCGAGCCCGCCGAGGCGCTGGCCGACGACATGCCGATGCGCCAGGTCGATCCCGACGGCGTCGAACCCATCATCCAGCCCTTCAGCGGTTTCGGCGGCGCCGATGTCGACGATGCGCTGGAGGCGACGTCGCCGGGCTTCTCGACCGCACCGGTCGAAAAGCGTGACGCCGCCGTCCTAGACGCGGACGACGACGATTTCGGCGGTGAAACCGAGTTCGTGGATCCGCGCCGGCTGCGCTCCAGCATGGAAGCCGCCGCTGCGGCCGGCCGCGCCGCCTCGACCCGCAGCACCATCGACGCCGCCCGCGCCGCAATCACCGCGCCGGCTGAACCGGAACCTGCGCCCCGGTCGGGCTTCGGCCTGAAGCGCGGCGGCAAGTCCAAGCTGCAAGAACGGCTGGACCGGCAGGCGTCCAAGGACGGATCGACGGTCAAGAAGGCCTTCCTGGCTTCGGTCACGGCGGTCGCCCTGACCGGGGGCGTCTATGGCTATCTGTCCCTGACCGACGGCGGTGCGCCGGACTTCGAGATGCCCAGCTTCGGCGGCGGCTCGACAGCAAACGGCGCCGTGCCGCTGGCCGCGTCGGCGGTGACGCCGACCGGGCCGAAGGCGACCTTCGACATCGGCGGCCCTGGCGCTGCGGACTATGAGGCGGCGATCGGCAAGCTGGAGGCCGGCGACAACTCTGGCCTAGACGGCATGAAGCGCGCCGCCAACCTGGGCTACGCCCCCGCCCAGACCTATCTGGGTCAGCTGTATCTGGACGGCGCCAACGGCGTGCCCGCCGACCCGGCGCAGAGCCGTCAGTGGGGCCGTCGCGCGGCCGAGGGCGGTGATCCGCGCGGAATGCATCTGTATGGGATGCAGCTCTATGAAGGCGACGGCGGCGCGACCAATCAGGCCGAGGCCCTGACCTGGCTGCTGAACGCGGCCGAGCGCGGTCTGCCGGACAGCCAGTACAATGTCGCGCGCATCTATGAGACCGGCGCCGACGGCGTGGCCAAGAATCCGACCGAAGCGCTGAAATGGTACATGATCGCCGCGCGCGGCGGGGATGCGGAGGCCCAGGCCGCCGTGACGCGCCTGCGTCCGACGGCCAGCGCCACGGCTCAGCGCGCGGCCCGCACCGCCGCCGACGCCTTCGTGGCCCAGTCGCAGGGTCAGTCGCAGGCCCAAGCCCAGGCGACAGGCTAGATTCATAGGCGCCGGGCGGCTATCGGTCGCCCGGTCGTCCCCGACCTCGCCCGCCTGACGGCGATTCTTGTGTCCGCTCCAGCCGAAGGCGCGTCCTTTGGACATCTATCTGCCGATCGCCGAGGTTTCGGTGAACTGGCCGACCCTGGTGATCCTGGGGGCGGTGGTCGGATTCGTGTCCGGCCTGTTCGGCATCGGCGGCGGCTTCCTGATGGCGCCGATCCTGGTTTTCTTGGGCATCCCCCCGACCGTCGCCGTCGCCAGCCAGGCCAGCCACGTCGTGGCCTCCTCGACGTCGGGCGTCATCCGCTATGCGGGCGCTGGTTCGGTCGATTTCAAGATGGGGTCAGTGATGGCGGCCGGGGGTGCGGCCGGCGCCCTGGCGGGGGTCGAGCTGTTTCGCTACCTGCGCCTGCTGGGCCAGGCCGATCTGGTCGTGGCCCTGTCCTATCTCGTCTTCCTGGGCGCGATCGGCATTCTGATGCTGAACGAAAGCCTGACCGAAATCCTGCGCCGCCGCCGGGGCCTGCCCGCGCCGCACAAGCAGCGTCGGCGGCCGATGTGGCTGTATGGTCTGCCGCTGAAGATGAAGTTCCCGAAGTCGGGTCTGTATATCAGCGCCTTGCCGCCGTTCGGCCTGGGCGTCTTCGCAGGCGTCCTGTCGGCCATCATGGGGGTGGGCGGCGGCTTCATCCTGGTCCCGGCCATGCTCTATATCCTTCGCATGCGCGCGGGCGCGGTGGTGGGCACCAGCCTGTTCCAGATCATCATCACCACCGCCATCACCACCATCCTGCAAGCCGGACGAAACCAGACGGTCGACATCGTCCTGTCCACCATTCTGCTGCTGGGCGGCGTTGTCGGCGCCCAGATCGGCGCGCGCTTCGCCGGGCGGTTCCGCGCCGAGGAACTGCGGGCGGCGCTGGGCCTGATCGTGCTGCTGGTCGGGATCCAGATGGGGCTGGATCTGTTCGTGCGGCCCAACGACATCTTCATGATCGCGCCGGGGATCGCCGACTGATGCAGGCGCTTCCTCCCCCTCCGCCCCCTGTCGCGGCCCCGCCGCTCGATCGTTCCGAAGCGACGACCGGCGACCTGCGCGTCGCCGCCGCCCTGACCGACGCCCAGGTCCGGGTCGATAGCAGTTTCCGGGGCGCGTCCATCGTCCTCTACGGCGCGGTGTTCAATCCGACGCCTGAACCGGCCGACGTGGTGGTGGTGGTGCGGGGGCCGGACGCGCCGATCCGCCTGGTCAAGAAGACGCGCACGTCCGGTGTCTGGCTGAACAGCCGGCCCGTGCTGTTCGAGGGTGCGCCCGGCTTCTACATGACCGCCTCGACGCGCCCGCTCAACGACATCGCCGACTTCGGCCAGCTGCGCCGGCTGGGCGTCGGCGTCGATCACCTGCGCATCGACGCGCCCGAGGAAAGCCGCACCGTCACCCGCTACGGCGTGCGCGATGTGGTCGTCAGCCGTCTGGGCGACGACTATCTGGATTGGCGCCGCGCGGTGATCCGGCTGAAGGAGGCCGCCGCCCTCTACGACACCGACTCCGAAGGGGTCGAGTTCGTCGACCGGGGTCTGTTCCGCGCCGAGGTCAAACTGCCGACTGTCGCGCCCACCGGCAAATACTACGCCGAAGTCTGGCTGTTTCAGGACGGCGAGCCGCAGTCGGTGTCGAACCTGACGCTGACGGTCGAGAAGGTCGGGCTGGAGCGCGACATCTATGAGTTCGCCCACCGTCGGCCGTGGCTGTACGGCGTGCTGTGCGTCGTGCTGGCCGCCCTGACCGGCTATGGCGCCTCGCGCATCTTCAGCCGGCGGAGCTGAAGCCCAGCTCGGCGCGCAGGCCCTCGGCCGTCAATCCGCCGGCCCTCAGCTCGGCCAGGGTGATCGAGCGATCGCGCTTGGCGTAGCGCCGCCCGTCCGGTCCTGTTAGCAAGCTGTGATGACGATAGGTCTGCGCCGGCCAGCCCATCAGGGTCTGGATCAGCCGCTGCACATGCGTGGCCTCGAACAGGTCTTGGCCCCGGATCACGTGTGTGATCCCCTGCAAGGCGTCGTCATGCGTCACGGCCAGATGATAGGCGACGCCCGTATCCTTACGCGCCAGGACCACATCGCCTGCCGCCTCGGGATCCACGGCGACGACGCCGCTTTCGCCGTTCGGACCCTCGCCCTCCTCGACGAAACTCAGGCCGTTCCAGGCCGCCTCGCCCAAGGCCCCCCGCGCCTGATCCAGCGAGAGCCGCCATGCGAACGGAGCGCCCGAGGCCAGCAGATGCGCCTCCTCGTCGGCTGAATGCGGACCAGGCCTCGCCGCTTCCATCGCCCCGTGCGGTGCGTCGCCGATGGCGCTAAGGATCTCCTTGCGCGTGCGGAAACACCGATAGAGCAGGCCTCGGGCCCGCAGGTTCTCGATCACGGCGGCATACTCGGCCAGATGATCGGACTGGCGCCGGACCGGCGTATCCCAGTCCAGACCCAGCCAGGCCAGGTCCTGCAGAATGTCGGCCTCATACTCCGGCCGGCATCGCGTCGGATCGATATCCTCGATGCGCAGCACGAACCGCCCGCCTGCCGCCTTCGCCGCCGTCCAGGCGGTCAGGGCCGAGAAAGCGTGGCCCTTGTGCAGGCGGCCGGTAGGCGAAGGGGCGAAGCGGGTCGTGAACATCACGACGCTCCTTAGCGGTTTGCGGCCCTCAACGGCGCCCCCGCTCTTTCCGACAAGCGCGACGGGCCGTAAGCATGGCGTATGCCGCTCGCACCCACGCCTGATGATATCGCCGCTGCGCGCCAGGCGCTGGTCGCCGCCGATCCGGCGCTCGTGCGCGTGGATGCGCAGACGCCGCCGCTGGAGTGGCGGCTGCGGGTGGGCGGGTTCGAAGGCTTGTTCCGCATGATCGTGGAGCAGCAGGTGTCGGTGGCCTCGGCCGCTTCGGTCTGGGCGCGGCTGCGCGAAGGCATGGGCGGCATCACGCCCGAGCTGTTGCTGGCGCACGATCTGGATCAGCTGCGCGGCATGGGTCTGTCGCGGCAGAAGGCGACCTATGGTCAGGGGATCGCGCGGGCGCAGATCGCGGGCGAGATCGATCTGGAGCATCTGGCCAACCTGGATGACGAGGCCGCGATCGCCTCCCTGACGGCGCTGAAGGGCGTCGGCCTGTGGACGGCCGAGGCCTATCTGATGATGTGCGAGGGGCGGCTGGATGTCTTCCCGGGCGGCGACGTGGCCTTGCAGGAGGCGATCCGTTGGGCGGACGGCGCAGAAGTGCGGCCCGATCAGAAGGGTGCCTATGCCCGCGCCGAGATCTGGCGGCCCTATCGTGCGGTCGCCACTCATCTGCTGTGGGCCTGGTACACGGGCGTCAAGCGCGGCGAGATCGCGCTGGATGCGCCGGCGTGACCCCGCTCGATCCTGCTCTGACCGAACCGCTGCGCAATCCGCAGACCGTGTTGACCGCGCTGGATTTCGCCGGCGTGGCGGTGTTCGCCGCCACCGGCGCCCTGGCCGCCGCGCGCGAGAAGCACGACGTGGTCACCTTCGCCTTCTTCGGCGCCATCACTGGCGTGGGCGGCGGGACGCTGCGTGACCTGTTGCTGGGCCTTCCGGTCTTCTGGGTGCAGGACTGGCGCTATCTGGCGGTCTGCCTGTTCGCCTCGACGGCCCTGTGGCTGGTGGGGCAGCGCGACTGGCGGTTTCGCGCCCTGCTGTGGCTGGATGCGGTGGGTCTTGCGGCCTATGGCGTGATGGGGGCGGCCAAGGCCGAGGCAGCCGGGGCGCCGGCCCTGATCTGCATCGTCATGGGCACGCTGACGGCCTGTTTCGGCGGGGTGGTGCGCGACACCCTGGCGGGTCAGCCGTCGATCCTGCTGCGGCGAGAGATCAACGTCACGGCCGCGATCCTGGCGGCGACGGTCTATATGGTCTTGAGGGCGCCAGGCGTCGGCGTCTGGCCCGCCGCCATCGTCGCGGCGCTGTCGGGCTTCCTACTGCGCGCGGCCGCCTTGCGCTGGGGCTGGACCCTGCCGGGGTTCCCGACCCACGCGCGCCGGGTCTGAGGCAGGACGTCACGAAAACGCTGCACACTGGTCATGGCGATGAGCGGGAATCAGGGGTAGGCTGATCTCACAAGACTAGGGAAGGAGACGTGTCCTCACCTCTGTCGCCTCAAAATCCCCCCGTCCGCGCGGGAGGGCCTGATGCAGGTTCTCCATCGACCGCCCTCCGGTTTTCCCGCGTTGGTGCTTAACGCCGACTTCCGGCCGCTGTCGTACTATCCGCTGTCGCTGTGGCCGTGGGAGGAGGCGGTCAAGGCGGTCTATCAGGACCGCGTGGACGTGGTGTCCCTGTATGACAAGGTCGTCCGCTCGCCGTCGATGGAGATGCAGCTTCCCAGCGTGATCGCGCTGCGCAGCTATGTGGATCAGGACCGCAGCCCCGCCTTCACGCGCTTCAACGTCTTCCTGCGCGACGGCTTCGCCTGTCAGTACTGCGGTCAGTCGGCTGAATTGACCTTCGACCACGTCATCCCGCGCTCACAGGGCGGACGCACGACCTGGGACAATATCGTTGCGGCCTGCAGCCCCTGCAATCTGGCCAAGGGCGGGCGAACGCCGCGCCAGGCGATGATGCCGATCCGCCGCGAACCCTATCGCCCCAACGCCTGGCAGCTTCAGGATGCCGGCCGACGCTTCCCACCGCACTATCTGCACCAGAGCTGGCTGGACTACCTTTATTGGGACATAGAGCTCGAACCTTAGGGTTCTTTTCAGTTGCTCGAAATGGCTCAAACACCCTTGTGGTGGGCAGGTTCAGGGTTCGTTCTTTTACCGCTGATTTCTCGATTATCCTCCGAAATCCTCCCGGCTGGTGACCATGTGGTGACCAAAACCGGGACCAGAAACGGGACCCCTCGTGGGCCCGAGGAGAGATCGAATGGTTCAGAACCCGAGGTCCGGAAAGATCACCAAACGCCTGGTCGACGCCCTGACGTCTGAAGGGGTGCGCTTCACCCTCTGGGACACGCAGCTCAAGGGTTTCGGGGTGCGCGTCGCCGTCAGCGATACCAAAACCTACGTCGTTCGATACAGGACGATCGGCGGCGCTGACCGCCTCCTTCACATCGCTCGCCATGGCGTCGTGACCGCCGAGGAAGCCCGCGAACGAGCGGCCGCTGTACTGGCCGAAGTCGCGTCAGGTGGTGACCCTCAGGGGACCAAAGTCGAACGACGCGAAGAACTGACCATGTCGGAGCTCTGCGACCTCTACATGAAGGAGGGCGTGACGATGAAGAAAGCGACGACCCTTCGGATCGATCGCATCCGCATCGCCCGCCACATCAAACCCCGCCTGGGCAAGATGAAGGTCACCGATATCGGCCGAGCGGACATCGAGCGGCTGATGGTCGATGTCGGGTCGGGACGCATTCGTGGAGAGGCGACGCCGCACACTCGCGGCGGTATTCATGCGGCCTCGCGCACGGTCGGACTGCTGGGCGGTATCTTCACGTTCGCCGTTGAGCGGGAGTTCGTGAAGACCAACCCCACGCGAGGGGTGAAACGCTACAAGGACAACCGTCGGGACCGCTTCCTTTCCCCGGCCGAACTGGCCCGGCTCGGCGATGTCCTGGCGGAGCTCGAGAAGCATGGGGGCGATCCGCGCCACATCAACATCATCCGCCTGCTGGCGCTGACCGGCGCCCGCAAGAACGAGATCGCCAGGCTCAAGTGGTCGGAGATCGACCGCACCATGGGGATGCTCCGGCTGGAGGATTCCAAGACCGGGGCGAAGGTGATCCGTCTCGGGAGCGCGGCGCTGAAGCTGATCGAGGGCCTGCTCTCGAACGGGAGCATCTACGTGTTCCCGGATCGGAAGGATCCCAAGCGTCCGATCGCCAATCTCGACTGGGCCTGGGTCGGCATCCGCAAACGCGCCGGGATGGAAGACCTGCGGATCCATGACCTTCGGCACAGCTTCGCGAGCGCCGGGCTGGCCGGCGGCGAAGGGCTTCAGCTCATCGGCAAGCTGCTCGGCCACAGTCACGTCAGCACCACAAGTCGATACGCCCACCTGGCGGACGACCCGGTCCGTGCCGCCGCCGACAGGATCAGCGAGAGCGTCGCCGCCTCTCTCGCGGGCTGGTCGGTTGAAGACGGACAGACGGCCCATTGAAAGACGGCCGCCCGGCGGGTCGCCGGGCGGCCGAAGTTGTCGCGATGGACTGGGGAGCTAGGCGCCCTCGTGAGCGGCCTCGCCCCAATGTCCGGCCTGGCGAGGCTGGCTCGACGAAGACCGGAGGCCCGAGAGCTGGCTGCGCGCCCACTCGTGCAGCAGGCTCTTGGGGTAGTAGGGGGTCCGCCCGAGGTGGGTGCAGGGCGGTCCGTCAGACCGGGTGCAGAACACCTTCGCCAGTGTCGACGGTGACCGGCGGATGCCCATACGTAGAAGCTCGGTGGACGCTTCCTTGCGGGTCAGCAGCATTTCCTCAGTTCCGTGAAGATGTAGACCGGCCATGTGGCGCTCCTTTCCGTCTGAACCAGAACTGCAACCAAGCAAGCATCGACGGAAATAAACCGCAACCGGCGGACGTAGAGAACTGATGGACGGAATGAATAGGTGACCTGTTCGATCTGTTTCGGCCTGTTCCGATCTGGTTCTGAGTAAGGAAATCGATCACAGCCTTGTGAGATGGGTCGCTTATGAACTTCGGTTTTTCTTGGATCCCGCGGAGAAGCAAGACATCAAGCGGTGGTGAATGAAGGTGGCCTTGGCGTTGCCCTCGAGTGCGGACATAGTCGAGCGGGCTTTTACGCCCATACTGGTGAACCACAGCCGTTCAGGGGAACTGCATGTCTAGCTTCACGGATCGAGCCATGAGCGCCGAGGTATCGCCCGAGCTTTTTGCGGCGTCGTTGGAAGCCATCGGCGAACTGCCTGCGGATCAACGTGGTTCGTTCGAAGGTCGCGCCTTCCGCCTGTTCAGACTACTCGAGGAGCGTGACGAAGCGGATGAGGCAGCGCTTAATGCCTTTGCCATTCAGCTTCGGCTGGAGGCGCTCGCGCGGTTGCATGATGATCGTGGTCTGCGAGCCTGGACGCTTCCGGGGGACGCCGAAGGCGCTGACTACATACATGCCGACGTAGTGGCTGCCGCGGCAGTTGAGCCGCTTCTGGCGATCGATGATCACACAGTCGGATTCGATCTCGAGTCTTTCCGCGCGCGCGTGCTGGCCGACGCGGCTGTGCGCGGACACGCCTAGCCGGGACATCCTTCGTCATGCCAAGGCGCACAAAGTCACTGAAGCGAGGTGCGGCCGGCGACGCGGCCCCCGCAGGAGATATTGCGACGCGCGCCGGCGTGGTCGCCCAGCGCCTGCTCGCGGAGCGCGGCCTCCACTATCTCGAGGATATGTTACCCGACGATGCCCGAGAGTTGCTCCGAGCGGCTTGGCGTGAGGCCGCCGAACAGATGTTCGAAGGGCGTGACCTCGATGTTGTGCAGGCGGAAATCGACATCATGATCGACAGCCTGGATATGACCGAGCCGCCACCGCCCATGCATCGGTCCGAAATGCACTGACGCCTGCGGCATCACCCCTCATCGCGGTGGAGAGACGATGACCTTCACGTCAATCAGGCCGGTCCGTGGTTTAGACAGATCGGACTGGAAGCCTGCAGGGTTTTTCAGGTGGTTGTCGGGATCGTAAACGAGGCAGATGAGCTGGTCGACTTCGCTGTTACCGCCGTAATCGACAAAGTCGTTGGCGAGTTCTTTCTTGATCTTGGTCGTGTCGGACTTGCGGACGTATTTGAGTTCCACCATCGCCCGCAGCGGTTTGAGAAAGAACTCGCACCTCGACGCGCTGCCGGCGACGGATGGGCTCCATTCCTCTTCACGCACATCCGGGAAGTAGGCGGCGAGGATCGAGCGGAACAGGTATTGGCAGTCCCACTCGTCCTTGATGGCATAAACCGCTCCACCGTGCGGGTGGGTCTTCAAAGCAAGGACACTCTCGTGGAAACGGCGGGCAAGTGTGACGATCAGGTCCAGATCCGCGGTTTCGGAACTGACTGTGGCAGCGGGTGGCGAGGGTTTGCGTGCCAAGGTGTAATCAATGGCTCCGAGAACGTGGAAAACCTGCCGGCGGGCGACGTCGACGATGTGTGGTGCGCCGACGATCTTGTGCTTGAGTTCGTAGGCGGCCTGCTCCTCGTCGAGGTCGTCGACCATTGCCTGCACGAAAGCCCGGTACGCTACGAGCCCCTGCTCAAATCGCTCAGGTGAGGCGAACATCTCATTTGGGATCCGGACGTCCGCCACAAACTCCTCGGAGTAGTGGTAGAGATTGGAAATGATATCGCGCGATGTGCCATGCCATGGATCCTTCCAGGACCCTGGGTAGCCCTTCGCATCTTGCATGGCGCCGCGAAACTCATCGTCGATCGCGATGCGGGCTTTACGAAGATACTCCAGGCTCTCGACTGCCCACTCCATCTTGTCCATCAAATAGCCCCGGGGTTGGTCTCGTCCTTAATGCGGAGCTTTAGGATGCCGTAGGCGGCTGGGAAAGTGGTGCGATCTCATGCCTACCGAAAGTCCCGCGTCCTGACTCGAATGCCCTCGAGCGACAGGTCCGGAATGTAGATGTCCCGGGCCTTGGGTGTCCGGGCGTCCGGCTTACTGCCCCGATAGACCTCGTCGCCCCGCCCATGCGGCAACCGGAACTCGCCCCTCCGGCCCAGCGACGCCAAGAGGTCCGAGCCGTCGTGCAGCCGCTCGGCGACGATGTGCACCACCTCGCCTTCGCGCTGCACCCTGCCGTCGACCACCAGCAGGCTGGCGCCCAGCACCACCCGCCGCTGCTGCTCGTAGAGGCTCGGCCAGATCACTAGATTGGCCACACCGGTCTCGTCCTCGATGGTGATGAACATCACCCCCTTGGCCGATCCCGGCTTCTGACGGACCAGAACGAGGCCGGCGACCCGGGTCAGGCGGCGGTCGCGCATGGCCGTCCCGTCGGCGCAGGTCATCACATGCCGGACCTGGAGTTCGTCGCGCAGGAAGGCCAGCGGGTGGTCCCGCAGCGTCACGCCCACATGGGTGTAGTCCTCCACCACCTCCTGACCGGCGGGCATGGCCGGCAGGGCAGCATCAGGCTCATCCACCTCCGGCACGAGTTCGCCGGCCTCCGCCGAGGCCGCCGCGAACAGCGGCAGGGGATCGTCGCGGAGCGCCTTGATCGACCACAGGGCGTCGCGGCGGGACAGGCGGAGCCCCTCCAGAAAGGCGTCGGCCTCGGCCAGTCGCGTCAGGGCCCCGACGGGCGTCATGGCCCGTCGCCACAGATCGTCGATGCCGGCGAAGGGCCGATCCCCGCGGTTCGTCACCAGCCGGGCCGCGTCCCCGTTGGCCAGGCCCCGCACCATGCGCAGTCCCAGCCGCACCGCGAACCGGTCCTCCCGCTCCGTGGGCTCCAGGGTGCAGTCCCAGCGACTGGCATTGACGCAGACCGGCCGCACCTCGACCCCGTGCTCGCGGGCGTCCCGCACGATCTGGGCCGGCGCGTAGAACCCCATCGGCTGGGCGTTGAGCAGGGCGGCGCAGAAGACATCGGGATGCCAGCACTTGAGCCAGGAGGAGGCGTAGGCGATCAGGGCGAACGACGCCGCATGGCTTTCCGGGAAGCCGTAGGATCCGAAGCCTTCCAGCTGGCTGAAGGTCTTCTCCGCGAACTCGGCCGTATAGCCCCGCTCGACCATCCCTCCGACCAGCTTGTCCTTGAAGTGGCTGACCCCGCCGGTGAATTTGAAGGTCGCCATGGCGCGGCGCAGCTGATCGGCTTCCGACGCGGTGAATCCGGCGCATTCGATCGCCACCCGCATCGCCTGCTCCTGGAACAGGGGCACGCCGAGCGTCTTGCCCAGAACCTCCTCCAGTTCCGGCTTGGGAAAGACGACCGGCTCCTTCCCCTCGCGGCGCCGCAGGTAAGGATGGACCATGTCGCCCTGAATGGGGCCCGGTCGCACGATGGCGACCTCGATCACCAGGTCATAGAAGGTGCGCGGCTTGATGCGCGGCAGCATGGCCATCTGCGCGCGGCTTTCGATCTGGAAGACCCCGAGCGTGTCGGCCTTGCGGATCATGGCGTAGGTCTTGGGATCCTCGGCCGGGATGGAGGCCAGGTCCAGATCCATGCCCTTGTGATCGCGCAACAGGTCGAGACCGCGCCGCATGCAGCTGAGCATGCCCAGCGCCAGGACATCGACCTTCATGAACTTCAAGGCGTCGATGTCGTCCTTGTCCCATTCGATCACCTGACGATCCTTCATCGCCGCCGGCTCGATGGGCACGAGATCGTCCAGCCGGTCGTCGGTCAGGACGAACCCGCCGGGATGCTGGGACAGGTGGCGCGGAAACCCGATCAGCTGTCGTGACAGGTCCAGCGCCAACCTCAGACGCCGGTCCTCCAGATTGAGGTTCAGCTCCTCGGCGTGCCGATCCTCGACCCCCTCCGACGAATAGCTCCAGACCTGGGACGAGAGGGTCTTGATCAGGTCTTCGGTCAGGCCCAGCGCCTTGCCGACATCGCGCAGGGCGCCGCGCGAGCGGTAGCGGATGACGGTGGCGCACAGGGCGGACCGGTCCCGCCCATAGGTGTCATAGATCCACTGGATCACCTCCTCGCGGCGCTCGTGCTCGAAGTCGACGTCGATGTCCGGCGGCTCCTTGCGCTCCTGACTGACGAAGCGTTCGAACAGGAGGTCGTTGCGCCCCGGATCGATGGAGGTGACGCCCAGCACGAAGCAGACCGCCGAGTTGGCGGCCGACCCTCGCCCCTGACACAGGATGTCCCGGCTGCGGGCGAAGCGGACGATGGAGTGAACGGTCAGGAAGTAGGGCGCATAGCCCAGGGTCTCGATCAGTCCGAGCTCGTGTTTCAGCGCCGCCCGCACCTTGTCAGGCAAGCCTTCCGGATACCGGTCCGCCGCCCCCGCCCAGGTCAGGGCCTCCAGCGCCTCCTGCGGGGTCTGTCCCGCCGCCGCCTCGCGCGGATACTGGTAGGCCAGCTCGTCCAGGCTGAAGCGGCAGAGATCGGCGATCTCGACCGTGCGCGCTAGGGCCTCCGGATAGCGCGCGAACAGTCGGTGCATCTCGCCCACCGGCTTCAGGTGCCGGTCGGCCGTCCGGCTCCGGCGAAAGCCCACGTCGTCGATGGTGCAGCCTTCCCGGATACAGGTGACGACATCCTGCAGGATCCTGCGGTCGGGATGGTGGAACAGAACGTCGTTGGTCACCACCGTCCGCACCGCCGCGGCCCTCGCGGCTTCGCAGAGCTGATGCAGTCTCATCTGGTCGCGCGGCCGCCGATGCAGGGTCAGGGCCAGATGGGCGTCGTCGCCGAAGACTTCGACCAGATGCACCAGGTTCCGACGCGCCGCCGTCAGGCCGTCGGGGACCAGCACGGCGATCCATCCTTCGCCCCAAGTCTCCAGGTCGTCCCACCCGAGCCGGCATCCGCCCTTGCCCGCCCGCCGCTTGCCCACCGTCAGCAGGCGACAGAGCCGGGCGTAGCCCGCCCGGTCCCGGGGATAGACGAGAATCTCCGCCCCATCCTCCAGCACGAGACGGCAGCCCACGATCAGCCGAACCCCGGTCGCCCGCGCTGCCTCGTGCGCCCGGACGATGCCCGCCAGACTGTTCCGGTCCGTCACCGCCAGCGCGTCGAGCCCACAGGCGGCCGCCTGGGCAAACAGCTCCTCGCAAGAACTCGCCCCTCTCAGGAACGAGAAGTGGGACGCGCATTGGAGTTCGACGTACGACATGGGCCCAACGGGAGGTTTGTTCCCGTTATGTTCACATTCTTCGACGCCAGGAAAGCGAGATCACTTTCTTATTCAGGGGGCGGTGGCGTGTGACCGAGGGCGATGGCCTTCTTTCGCTGGGCAGGACTAAGCGCTGCCCAGAACCTGTGCACGCGTCCAGTGGGCATCGACTGTAAATCGTCGATGTGCTGCTGACGTTTGAGCTCGACCTTGAAGAAGCTGGGCTGGTGGTCGATCCCATTGGTCTTCAGACGCCAGAAGACCACGTTTGCGTATTTCGGCGTCAATGTCCCGTGCCGCTTGTAGTATTCCAACGCGCCTTCAAGGATCGCGTTGTTCTCCGCAGCAGCCAGCTTCTCCAGCGCGGCGATGCAGGCCTTGAGCTGCATCTCATTGGTCAGTTCGGTCAGTCGCCGCTTGGCCTCCTGTGGCGTCAGTCGGCGTCCTTCCTGGACGATGGCGACGTCGAACTTCAGAATGCAGTGTGACCCGACCCAAAGGGTCTCGTCGGTCCGCTCGTTGCCGATCTCGAAGTGGTAGCGGAGCCCTTCCTGACCGCAGAGGCGACAGGTCTCGACCGGCGCGCCGTGGTCCTCGGTCCGCTCGGTGAACCGCCATTCGCGGAACGCCGCAGGCAGGGTTTTGGCGATGGACAGGGGCAGGATGCTGTCGCGCACCCGGCTGGTGTAATGCTCCACGTCCCTCGCTCCCTTCCGGCCCGATCGATAATCTAGACGTGCAACGCAGACCGACGCTATCCCAACTGTCGAGGCTGCCGGGATTAAAAAGTCTTCGTTCCAGCCAGCTATTGGCGTTCTTGCAGGAATCCGTACAACTAACCGCTGTCCGGCGAAGCGGAACGCCGTTGAAGTTAGGGTCGGGGTTGGCGGCGATAAACAACACGGCGGCGCCGCAGGCGGCCGGCTACATCCTTCAACTCGAAAGGGCGCTTCACCATCTGGCCCATGCCGGTGTGGGGGCCGTGATCGCCGTGGAACATCTGGACGACGTGGTCGTCCTCAAGGATGGTAAGGCCGTCGTTCAGGAACAGGACAAGAGCACGGCGACGCCCAGCGCCCGATTGCTCTCTGACCGCAGCAAGGCGATCTGGCGCACGCTGGAAATCTGGTTGCTCCAGCAGGAGACGCCTGAGGCGATCGCCTGCGAGCGATATCTCTTCTTCGTCAATCGGCCTGTGGAGACGGCCATTTCCACCCTCTTGAAGAAGCGCAAGCTTGGCGAGGCGAGCGCGGCGCAGGTGTTGGTCGCCCTGCGAGCCGAAGGCACGGCGCCGTCCAAGAAAACGACCAAGGTCACACAGGCGCAGGCCTTGATCGACCGGGTGCTACAACGCTCCGACGACGAACTGCTCGACCTGATCGGACGCATCGAGATCGTCGAGGCCGGCGACCCGGCAGAGGATCGCGCCGCCATGGCGAACGGCCTCGGTTTGAGCCCCAGGGCGAATGCGGAGGACATTCTGGACGGCCTGCTCGGATGGCTGACGCGGCTGGTGCGTGAGGAATGGAATGCCGGGCGTCCCGGAATGGTGTCGCGTGCCGCGATTCTACTCCAGAAGGATGCCCTCCAGGCTCGCCAGGCGCGGAGCCGCCTTCTTCCGAGGGCGGCCTCGGATGTACGGGTGTCCGACGCCGATCGTGCCGGCGCCTTGTCGCGGACGTTTGTCGAGCACCTCGGCCGGATCGAAGCCCAGGATGAGGATGTTGTCGACGCCGTCGATCATTTCCTGAAGTTCAATGCCGAAAAGCACCGGCTCGTCATCGAGGGCGAGGTCGCCGACGGGGAATGGCGCGATCGGGGTGACCGCCTGCGCACCCGATGGCAGAATTTGATGCGGCGCCGAACCCGGGAGATGAAGCCCAAGCCGCCGACGGAGATCGGACAAGCCGTGCTCGCCGACGCCACTTATGATCACCAGGAACCGCTGGATGGTCAGCCCTGCGGCGAGCTCTACATGACGTCCGGCCACTACCACCGCCTGGCAGACGAGAATCAGGTCTGGTGGGACCCTAACTATTCCCCGGAGCCCTCCGGTGAAGATTGATCACGAGGAACTGCTGGCCAGAAACCCGGCTCTGATGGCCAGCGCCTTCTGGCATGTCGCCCAGCGCCACGCCGGCAAAGCCCATGGCGCGCCGCCGATCCTGCCCATCTTTGTGGTCAGCGCCGCCCTGCTTCTTCACCGCGCGACGGTGGACAAGGTCCACGGCATGAATTTCGACAGCGGGTTCCTCAAAGCCGTCGTGGAGCGGCCCGACTTGCTCGCCGGCCTGCAACGCCGTGTGGAGGCGCATGCCGACACCGCGCTCAAGGCGCTGCAGGTGGGTGTCGCCTCGGGCCTTCTGATCCGCGAAGGCGGAGAAGGCTTTCCTCGCTTCAGGGCGATGAGCGGCGCCGATCTTCCGCAAGCTATCCGGGATCTCGACCCCCCGGTCTCTCACGTCCTGAGCGCCGCCAAGCGGCTCGGGACCTGGTTCGCCATGGACGGCTTTGAAGCCGCCCAGCGACAGCTGAACATCGAGTTCTGACCCATGAAGCTCTTCATCCGCGAAATCATCATCTGGCCGGAAGACGTTCGCTTCGAACCCCGGACGCTGACCTTCGACCCGGGCGCGGTGTCGGTGGTGACCGGATGGAGCGGCACTGGCAAATCCTCGATCGTCAACATCATCGACTATGTGCTCGGGTCGGGCTCCTGCTCGATCGCTGTCGGTGTGATCCGCAACGCGGTTTCTTGGTTCGGACTAACCATCGAAACCGACGCCGGCCTTATGAGGATCGCCCGCCCTAAGCCGGCGGCGCGTCAGGTGTCCGAGGAGATATGGCTGCAACAGGGGCCTGAGGTGGAGCAGCCCCTGCCCATGCGCCCGGCGGCGAACTCCAACGTCGCGCGTCTTAAAGCGCTGCTCGACATCTATTCCGGCCTGTCCAATCTGGCGCTCGATCCGGAGAAGGACAAAGGCTTCGGCGGGCGGGCGAGTTTCCGCGATCTGGCGGCCTTCAACCTTCTGCCACAACATGTCGTGGCCAATCCCTACACGCTCTTCTTCAAGGCGGACTCTTCGGAGCATCGCGAGACCTTGCGCCACGTGCTGCCTCTCGCTTTGGGGATCGTGACCAACGAAGACTTGGTGAGACTCCATCGCCTTCGGCTGCTGCGTGACGAATTACGCAAGGTCGAGACAGAGCTGCGGACCCGGCGCAACGCCATCGACAACTGGAGCGCAAACGCACGCGGCGCCTTCTTCCGCGCCCAGGAGCTCAGTCTCGTGCCGCCCGGAGAGCCGCCCGGAGACCTGCGCGGGCTGCTCTCGGTGCTCGCCGAGG
Source organism: Brevundimonas vesicularis NBRC 12165 (assembly GCF_001592205.1). Classification (GTDB taxonomy): domain Bacteria; phylum Pseudomonadota; class Alphaproteobacteria; order Caulobacterales; family Caulobacteraceae; genus Brevundimonas; species Brevundimonas vesicularis. The sequence goes on from NZ_BCWM01000012.1 coordinate 81,509, forward strand.
TGGTCGCCGCCGGCGGTCAATCTGTCGCCGCTCCTGGCCGGGTCACGGCTGCGGTGACCCGGCTGGACGACATTCGTCGTCAGGAGCAGGCGCTCGACCAGAAGATCGGCGCCGAACGGCGTCGCCTACGCAAGCTGCGCAGCCTTTCCCGAGCGGTGGTCGACTATGCCGATGTGCTGGCTGAGCAGTCGGCGAGCGTGAAAGGTGTCGGCTGGTTCAAGGCTCATGTCGCGGGAGAGTCCTGCGTTCTGTGTGGATCGGACACCGAAGCGGCGAAAGACGCCCTGGAGGAACTGAACGACCCGATCGCTGAGCTGCAGAGCCTCTCGACTGGCGCGACGACCGCTCGGCCTATGGTTGATCGTGACCTTATCGCTGTTCAGGGCTCCCTGCTTCAGGCGGAAAACGATCTTCAGGCCCTGCAACGCACCCGACGCGAGTTCGAGGCGCAGGTCGATAAGGAACGCGGCCAGTCGCAGAGCCTGGAGAACATCTTCAGATTTATCGGATCGACCGAACAGGCCTTGCGCATGCTCGGGGATATCCAGGGTGACGAGGGTCTGGAGGCCCAGGTCGCCAAACTTCGCGGCGACATCCGGGATATCGAGCGGCAAGGCAACGACGAAGAACGCCGCCGCCGCGCTTCGGACGTCCATGCCCGTATCTCAAGCTACATCGTCCGCTTCATCGAGCATCTCGGGATCGAAGGCGCCGAAGGCCGGCCCATGCTCGATGAGCGCGAGCTGAATCTCCGGTTCGAACGCGAGGGCGCCAAGGGCGCGGATTTTCTCTGGGAAATCGGCAGCGGCGAGAACTGGATGGCCTACCATCTCGCCGCCCTGCTCGCGCTTCACGGGGTCTTCCTCAATCGTCTCCAGAACAATCCGGTGCCGACCTTCCTCGTCATAGATCAGCCGAGCCAGGTCTATTTCCCGAGCGACACCTTCGAACAGATCGTCACCGGCGAAGCCGATCTTGACGAGCCTGGAGAGTCGATTGGCGCCGCTCGTGGGCGCAAAGGTCGGCTCGGCGATCTGGAGAGTACGCGCAAGATTTTCGCGAGCCTCGCTCGCGCGCACGGGTCGTTCAACTCCCGCCTGCAGATCATCGTGCTGGATCATGCGGACCATCATGCATGGGGCGACATCGAGGGCGTCAAAGAGGTGGCCAACTGGCGCGGCGAGGCCGATTTCCTCATCCCCTCGCACTGGTTGGCCGACGAGGCCGCTCCCGACGCGCCCAACGAGGTGACCCCGGATTGACGCGACAATCGATCACCCGAACAGTCCATGGATAAACCAGGCTTGCGACCCCGTCCGACCATCTTCGCCGTCGCCAGCCCGGAACAACCAGAACCGCCGCCCCACCTCATCCTCAACCTGGAAGTAGTCACGAACGGCCCAGACCTCGGCGTCCCGCCGTCGCCATTCTCCGAATATCCTTTCAGGGCCGTCCGCGCGGACTACCCGACGCCGTACGCCTCGCCATGTGAAGTGGGTCGGGGGATTGTCGGGCAGCAGGGCCATGGTCTCGACGGGCTCGGGCCGCTTCAACAGGCGTGCGGGACGCGGCCAATCCGGCGTCCAGTCCAGAACCGGAGCGACAGAAAGGGGCGGCGCCTTGCCGACGGAGCGCTCGGGCACGTCGCTCTCGACCGGGACCAGTCGATACAGGCGCTGGGCGCCGATGCGGTTGGACAGCATATCGACGAGATCCGACAGGTCTGGCCCCTCGGTCTCGCCCAAGGCGCTCTTGCCCCACCGCCAATCGAGGGGTTCGGCCTGGACTGCGGACAGGGTCATGCGCTCGATGCCGAACCCCGGATCGATCTTTTCGATCCGGTCGGTCAGCAGGCGCGACAGCCGGGCCGCATCCCGGGTCGGTCGGGCCAGGCCCACCCTCTGCGCCTCGACCCGGTTGTCGACACGGACGCACAACCAGTCCAGCCGTCTGGCTCCCAGGCTCAGGATCTCCAACGCCGCGCACAGTTCCGAGGCGAGCGCCGTGACATGGCGCTCGAGGGTCTCCGGCGCGCCGATCGGCTCCCCGAACACCCGCGACACCGTCGGGATCTCCGGCGCCTCGACCGGGACGAGCGGCTCGTCCACACGCCCGTAGGCCTGGTCGATGCGACGGCCGAGGTCATGACCGAACCGGAGCGTGAGAGGCGCGCGAGGCCGATGTGCGACGTCGGCGATCCGGTCGAAGCCCATCCGGTGCAGATGCGCGATCAACGCCTCCGGAAGCCGCAGCGCCGCCAGCGGCAATCCTGCGATGGCGGCGTCGACGGCGTCGGGCGCGATCATACGGTGCGCGCGTCGGAAGCGGACCACGGCATGGGCGGAGCCATAGGTCGGACCGATCGCGGCGTCGGCTTCAATGCCTTCCTCCTTCAGGCGTAGGATCATGTCCGCCAGCATGGCGGCCTCCCCGCCCTGAAGGTGGGCGGCCCCGGTGGCGTCGATGGCGAGGCCATCCGGCGGATCGGGCTGGCAGACGGGGGCGTACCGGCGCATGGCCCAGACGGCGAGACGACCGAGCGCGGCCTCGTCGCCCGCCGGATCCGCCACCCGAACGTCGAGGCCGGGGATGAGGGCCTGAGCCTGGGTCGCCGCCATGCCGACGCGTGCGCCCTGGGCCAGCGCCGCCGTGTTGGCGGCGAGCACGATCCGACGGCGCCCGGACCGACCCGCGAGGATCAGGGGAAGCTCAGGCGGCGGCGCGACGTCCGCCAGTCCGCGTCGCAGACGATCGACGGACCAGTTCGGCAGGTAGAGCGAGACGACCCGTCTCATCACAGGCTTCCAAGGTGAAATCCGCGGCCTCGGCGCCGCGACAACGGATGAGTTCGACGAACCAGCGCGCCCGCCCCACGCCGGGCACGGGCAAGGGCGAGGAGGGGGCCGGGCTGATGCGCCAGCGCGTGGCGGAGGCGGTGTGCTGACCGAAGTCGGCGGCTTCCGAAGCCCGTCGCCATCGGCGCACCGCCAGACCCAGGCCGCCCGAGTCTTCGGCGGCCAGTTGCAGCCGTCGGGACGCGACGAGACTGAGGCGGGCGGTCTCGGCCACGACGGCGGCCAGACCGGGATGACGAAGGCCTTCCTCGAAACAGGCGAGAAGGGAAGGCTCGTCCCCGGCCTCGACATAGATCACCCGGTCCGGCCCCAGACCGGCCTGACGCAGGGCCGGTGCGAAGAGGTCGGGGCGGGTTACGCACCACAACACCTGGCCGGGCCGCCGGGCGGCGATGCCTGCGGCGAACAGGGCGGCTGCGGCGCCGTCCACGGCCTCCTCGCCGCCGCCTGCGATCTCATGAACGGCGCCCAGTGAAAGACCGCCGCTGGGGAGATGGCGATCGAGATCTTTCACGCCGAAGGGCAACACCCCGGTGGTGTTCCGGCCGCCCTGTTCAAGGGCGCGGATCCGATCGCGCAGGATGTCGAGCCCGGCAGGCAGGCGGGCGCGCATGAGAAGCCTCCTGTTCCCAAGGCTGATGAATGTTCCTGTAATGTTCTGGTTCTGTATGATGCGAAGAGTCAACCTTCGCTCATCTCTTATCCCCTTCGCCGGACGACCTGTGGACCGCGCGCCAGGACGGCCAGGGACGGTCGCCGCTGGCTTTTTCAGCGAAGTCGGCGATCAATGGGGCGGTAGACGGAGGTCCGCATGTGCAACGAGTATCAGCTCATCCTGCCGTTCGACGAGGTGATCGAGACCTTCAACCGAACCGGCGACCGTCTCGTCTTTCCCGGCGGCATGCCCAACTTCGGACCCATGGCCTCGATCCGTATCGGCGACCGGGCGCCCATCATCACGCGAGGCCCCGATGGCTCGCAGCTGATCGTGTCGCCCTGGGCCTGGAAGTCGCCACAGGGAAGACCCGTGTTCAACTTCCGATCCGACGGTCGATCCTTCGACGGCGTCACCCGCTGCCTGATCCCCACCGACGGCTTCTTCGAGTTCACCGATGCCGAGCCGGGTCAGAAGCGCAAGACCAAGTGGCGGTTCACCATGGCCGACGCGCCGATCTTCTGGGTCGCCGGCCTGGTTCAAGACGGCGCCTTCGCCATGCTGACCACCGAGCCGGGACCGGACATCGCCCCCTACCACGACCGCCAGATCGTCCTGCTGAGACCCGATGCGGCCCTCGATTGGCTGGACCTGCGCAAACCCGAGGCCGAGCTGCTGCGCCCCCTGCCGGAAGGCAGCCTGTCTGTCGAGAAGGTCTTCCCGGAAGCGGCATGAGTTCGGCAAATCGTCACCGACCCAGATCCTGACCCAGATGCTTGCCGCTGAGGACCTGGGCGAAGCCGCGCGCATCGAGCGAAAGCGTGACCGCTTTTCCCACGGTTGGCGGGGTCTCGCCGACACCCAGCCGCCCATAGTGTTCGGAGCCGTCAGCGGCGCGCACCACCACATAGGCGGAGCCGCCCAGTTCGTCGTGGAAGCCGGTCTTCACGACCTTGCCCTGGACCGGCGCCTTGCCCAGCTGTTCCGCCGACCGCGCGCCGTCAAGACGCCGTTGGTTGAGGGTGCGAATGACGTCCTTCGAGAGCTGCAGCCTCCGAAGTCGGGCTTCCATATCCGGGGCCAGCCGGAAGCGCCGCCCTGTTCGTTCGGCGAGGCCCAGGGTCTCCAGATGGCGCAACCGTCCCCGGGTCAGCGCCGTCCAGGCGTCAGTGCCCCCGATCCCGTCATCGACACAGCCGTTGTTGTCCGCAGCTGCCAGGAGACGGCGGTCGAAGGCGGTGAACCGGTCGGCCTCGGTCTCACGCCAGACCCGCCGTTCGGCGTCCTGACGGCTGAGGTCGCCGAGCCGCTCCTGGGCCACTTCCTGGGCCCGGGCGCGAAAGCCGTAGCCGATGTAGTCGCGCGGAATCACGAGGTCCCGGCCGTCGCTTCTCCGGCCGCGCACAAGCACATGGGCGTGCGGCTGGTCGGTGTCGAAATGGCAGACGGCGATCCAGTTCAGACCCGGTTCTCCAAGGTCGTCGGCGACCCTCGACATGACCTCCCTGGCGAAGCCCTGGAGGTCCGAAATCCGATCGCCGTGCTCGGGTGAAATGATGAAGCGAAAATGGTGCCTGTCCTTCGCCCAGCACTCCGTGGCGCCGGTCGGATCGACCCTCTCACGCACCGGTCCGAAAAAGGCCGCGCGCTCGCCGTCCTCGCCCGCGCCCATGCGGCCGAGATAGGCGATATGGGCGGCGAGCGCCGCGCCCCGGGCGAACCCCTTGCCCATGTGCCGGGACACCAGCGCCTTGACCGTGACGCGCTGCCGGACGTCGAGACGGAAGGGACGACCCGAGCGGTTCTGGGCCGCGCGCAGACACCCGGCGCGGTCCCCGTAGGCGAACAGGCGCGAGGCCGCGAGCCTCTGGAACATGGCGATCCGGACGCTGGTCTTGTCCGACTTCAACCTCTGCGGAAGGCGCACTTTCAAGGTCGAGACGTCATCCTTTGACGCTTGGGCGAGGCGTACCTCAATGGCGGTTCGGACCTGCATGATCGGGGCTCCGGCCTGTCGTCGTCGCGGAATCAGGCGTCAACTCAGCGCAAGTCGACGTCGGTCTCCGCAATCCTCGCAAGTGTCTGCCCGGGCTCAGGAAAACAGAAGGCCAAAACCCCTCTTTTATCTTGCCCTAAGCCCTCAATCTGACGATTTCCAACCAGCCTCTCCAACAGTGAACACAGCCGATCAAACCTCGGCAAGACCCAGGCGACCCCGGCGTTCAGACCGCTTCGGGTCCGCCGGATGACAAGAAAAATCCCGCCCGGCCGAAGCCGAGCGGGTCATTGATCCAGATCGTGATGTCTCAGGCGGCCCGGGCCTTGATGGGCACGTGCCGCAGCCCGTTCTCCATCGCCTTCTGGCCGAGGTTGAGCGCCGGTCCGAACGGCCGCTGATCCTCCCGCACCCCGGCCAGCGAATGGACCAGGGTCAGGCAGACCTCCGGCTCCAGCGCGATCAACTCGTCGTTCGCCCGGAAGGGAGCCGCCTTTCCGTTCCTGTCGAAATCCGCCCGGGCGAGGATCAGCTTCACCCCCTTCTGCTGGGCCCATTTGATCGCCAGCTTCTCGGAGCCTTTCGCCCCGGTCGTCGCCAGAGCCATGTCCGGCCACTCCCCCTTAGCCCAGTTGAGGGCGTCGAAGATCCGCCCGGCGTCCTCGGCCGTGTCCGCCATCGGCGCGCCCCGGAAGGCGACGACCGGACCGCCCGGATCGGCCTCTCCGGACCGACGATTCCGGATCGCCCGGATCGCCTGTTTCGCCTCCAGCTGCGCCGCCGTCAGATGGGTGCCGCGCCGTGATCCCCGCCAGGCGGTCCAGACCTCCCCGGTCGCGATCGTCCAGGTTTCGGAGGCCGCATCCCGGATCAGTTCGCAGGCCTGCGTCGCCGCATCTCCGGATCTCGCTTTCGCCGTTGCGTCCTGAAGTTCGACATCGGCCGCTTCCGATCCGTCGAAATCCCGATCCAGGGCGCGCATCGCGTCACGGGCGCGGTCGGCGTCCCGTTCAATCCGTCCCGCGGCCGAGTGGAAGGCGCCGATAAGCGCTTCGCCGAGGATCGTCTGATAGTCCTCCAGAGCGGTGTCGGAGATCACGTCCACGAGCTCGGTCATGAGCGCGCGCCCCAGCTGGATCAGGGCGTCCTCGGTGGGGTGCGGACGCGCATCCCCCAAGGACGCGGTCAGGTCGTCGAAGGCGGAGTCGGTCTTCGAAGAGGCGGAGAAGGCGGTGTTGAAGTGGGTCATCGAACCATTCCTTTGAAAAGAGACTGTCGAAGCGCCCCATGCGCAACGACCCCGGCTTTGGCCACGGCGGGGTCCTCGGCAGTCACCGGAGCGGAGGGCCGCTTGCCCTCCGTGGAGGGGAACGGCGCAGCCGTTGACTTCCGGGGTGCCGTGACAAAGTCGGAGGGCGTTGTGTGGGGGCAAGTCGTCGTCGCCCTTCGCGACGACGACTCCATTCGGCGCCGTCGCGCCGATACGGACGAGAAGGCGTCGATCTTCTCGTCCCTCGACGCCGGCGGGCCGGCGGCGCATCCCCAGGCGAGCGAGCCGTCCTCAAGGCGCCACGCCCGCGAGGCGCATAAGGCCCTCCACCGACAGCGGTGTGGGCCGATAGGCGATCGCTGCATGGGCGGCGCAGAAGGCGCCGCGTTCAGACGGACGACCGCAGAGGCTGAAGGCGGCGTCGCCCGGTTCGCCATACGGCCAACGGCAATCCATCCGCCTCACCGACAGAATGGTCGCAACGCCATCGGGCGGCGGCTCGGGCGCCACGTGATGCGCCGCCTCGCGACGAGTCCGGGCGCCTGTGCGCCCCTCCGAGAGGCCGAGGCGAGCGACCTTGCCGAGGACGGCGTTGCGGGTGAGGCCGCCGCCGAGTTCCAGGGCGATGGTCTCGGCGCTCCGCCCTTCGGGCCACAGGCGCTTCAGCAGATTGATACGGGCTTGGGTCCATGCGGACATGGCGGTCTCCTTCGGCGAGCCCCGATGGCTCGTCCGACCGCGCCCTTCCTCCGGCCTTTCCGTCGCCAGCACGAAGAAGGGCCCGAGGCGCAGCGCGCCCGGGCCCTTCAAATCTCCCCTTCGGATCAGAACGGGATGTCGTCGTTGAGATCGTAGCCGCCGCCCGCCTCGACGCCGCGATCGGCGACGCCGGAGCGGTCTTCGGACGGTTCGCCGACGACGCGCCGGTTCTTCAACCGGATGTCGCTGACGACGAGGCGAAGGTCGTAGTGCTCCACCCCGTCCTTGCCGGTCCAGGTGTCGTTTTCGACATGGCCCTGGATCACGACGCGGCTGCCCTTTCGGGCATAGGGCTGGATGTAGTTTTCAGCCGTCGCCTCGTTGAAGCAGATACAGTTGAAGCCGGTGGTCCGCTCGCCGGGTTCACCGTTGGCGCGCCGGAAGCGGGTGGTTTCCACCACGCGGAAGCTCGCGCGCTTCTTGCCGGAGCCTTGCGCCGACAGGATGGAAGGGTCTGCGGCCAGGTAGCCTTCGAGGGTCAGGGTTTGCATGGTCAGTCTCCTTGAAATCAGGATGAGCGGTTGAGGATCAGGCGGCGGCGCGGTCGTCCGCCGCGTCTGCGCTCGCATCGGCCTGGCGGTCTTCCGCCCAGTCGAGGACGGTGAGCCGATTGATCACCAGCTCCTTGGCCGTCCGCTCCGACCCGTCGCGGGCGGTGTAGGCGGTGTCGATGAAGGCGCCGATCACGACGGCCTCGCACCCTTGCGCCAGCCCGCGCGCGATGACCTTCTCGTTGAGGCCCTTCGACCAGCTGACGCAGTTGACGCCGACCAGCCGGGCCTTGCCGGCATTGTCGGTCCCGCGCTGTTCGAGCAGGCGGAAGACCGCCTTGCCGAAGTCGTCGCTGATCTGGGGGTCGGCCGCGAGGCGGCCCGTGAACACCATGGTCTGCATATCAGTCTCCTGTTGATGCGAAGCCGCCGGGGAGCCGATCTCCCCAATCCCGCTTCGCCCGAGACCTCCCTTCCTCCTCAGCTCCCGGCCGGGCGCTTTCGCCCCGGGCGTGACCGCCTGGACTGTCGCTATCGATCCGCTTTCGCGCGATGCTGGGGCATGTGCGTTCTCACCCTCGCCTGGGATATCCACCCGGACTGGCCGCTCGTGGCGGCCGGCAACCGCGACGAAGAGTACGCTCGACTTTCGGAACCACTGGTGCTCCGCCGGGTCGTTCACCTGACCGATACGGCCAAGGTTGTTTGGAGTGACGGAACGCGAAGGGCCGTCGTCATGCGTGGAGACCGTCACAGTGCGCATGGTTTCCAAGCGCCTCAATCACTCGGCAGTCGGAAATCCGCCCACCTGAGCAACTCGCCGCCTGAATACGGGTGAGTTCGGCGTGCAGCGCCTGAAGCCCGGCGATGCGAGTCTCAACCGCCGCAAGCTGGCGTTCGGCGATCCGGTTGACCTCCGTGCAGGGCTGGTCGGGTTCGTCGGACAGCGCCAGCAGGGCGCGGATGTCGTCGATCTCGAACCCCAGCTGCCGCGCGTGGCGAATGAAGGCGAGCCGCCGCGTCGCAGCGCCGTCGTAAAGGCGTCGGTCGCTCGCGGTGCGGGGCGGCTCCTCCAGCAGTCCGATCTTCTCGTAGAACCGGATCGTCGGAACCTTCACGCCGGTCTCGGCCGAAAGGCGCCCGATCGTCCGGAGCGGGGGAGGGGATGGGTCTCTGGCCATGCTCGAAATATAGGGCTTGATCCTCTAGTGGCTAGAGGATGCATGAAGGGTGCATGACGACGCCCGCTCCGACAGAATCCTGCGCCCCGGCCCGAGGCTGCTGCGGCCATCAGGTCCGGTTCGACGGGGCCTCGCCCGCCTATCGGCGCGTGCTGATGGCCGTCATCGCCCTTAATCTGGGTGGGTTCTTCGCGGTCGCCGCGGGCGGTCTCATGCAGGGATCGGCGGCTCTCGCCGCCAATGCGATGGACTTCCTGGCCGACAGCGCCACCTACGCCGTCAGCCTCTGGGCCATCGGCAAGTCCGTGCGGGTGCGGTCCGGTGCCGCAGTCTTCAAAAGCGCAAGCCTCCTCGTCATGGCCGTGAGCATTCTCGGCTACGCCGTCTGGAGAGCGGTCACGGGGCAGCCGCCCGAAGGCGTCGTCATCACCGGTCTGGGACTGGTCGGCTTCGCCGCGAATCTAATCGCCGCCCTGCTGCTCGTGCGTTTCCGTGACGGTGACGCCAACGTGCGCTCCGTCTGGCTTTGCACACGGAACGATCTGATCCACAGCCTGGGCGTCGCCGCGGCCGGCGGGCTGGTCTGGCTGACTGGATCCCGGTGGCCGGACTTGCTGGCGGGCCTTCTGCTGGGCGGCGTCTTCCTCCAGTCCGCCATTTCGATCTTGGTGCAGGCTAGGGCGGAGAGCCGCGCAGCCCACGCCGCTGTTCGGACTTTGTAACGCATTGCCTAACTTCGAGAACGAAAGTATGCAGCGCGCGATGACCTGGTCGATGACGACATGGGCGAAGCTGATCGTGGCGATGACTCTTGTCTTCGCCGCCTTCTTCTTTGCGCCCGCCGTCGACGCCGCGACCTGTCTGCCGGAACCGCCTGCGGCTCACGCGGTCGTCGATCATGATCAAAGCGAGGGCGACCACAGCGGCAAGAGCGGCGGTCACGGGATCTGCTCGCACGGCCACTGCCACCACACCTCAACGGCGCGCGGTCCTGCCGTGGACGCCTTTGCTCCGTCGTTCGGCGAGCCTCCTCTGCAAAGCGGCCGACAGGATGACTTCCGGGCGTCCATCACGCCTGACGGCCTGAAGCGTCCTCCCAGAGTCTGACCGAAGACCTGCGCCTTAGCGCGCCTCTTCGTCCTCAGAAACTCTGGAAATGAATCATGTCTCCCACATCTCGCAGGCGGCCGCGTTACGCGGTCGGCTGCGCCCTCGCTGCGATCGCGGCGACCCTGGCCAGTCCCGTATGGGCTGACCCAGCTCCGACCTATGCCCAACTCCTCGCTCAACTCGGGAATGCGCCTGCGACCCTTGAGGCGGGCGCCAACTACGACGCAGCGGAAGCCCGTGTCCGTCAGGCACGGGTGCGTCCCAACCCTGTCCTCGGCTTCGATGTCGAGAACGGCTATGGCTCAGGCCCCTATTCGGGTCTGAACAACGCGGACATGACCCTGGCGATCAGTCAGGATCTCGAGCTGTGGGGACGTCGTTCGACGCGCATCGCCGCCGCTCGCGCCGAGGCCGGCGCAGTGGGCCTTCAACGAGACCTTGCGGTCATCGACGCCGCAGGCCGCCTGGCCCTGATCTATGCCGAAGCGGAGGCCGCGCAGAGGCGAGCCACGCTCGCGGAAGAAACCCTCACGCTGACCGTCGCGGATGCCCGCGCGGCCCTGACCCTCGTGGAGGAAGGTCGCGAACCTCTCCTCCGCGGCATTCAGGGGGAGGCCGAGGCTGCCTCGGCGCGCGCGACGCGGGATGAAGCTGTCGCGGAACGCGACGCGGCCTATGCCCGTCTCACGGCTGTCGCCATGATCCCGGTTCCGGTCACGCAGATCGAAGACAGCCTTCTCGACGAGGCGCCGACGACGATCGGATCCGTGATCGAGGATGCGCCGACGGTCCGCGTCGCCGAAGCCCAACGGTCCGCCGCCGAACGACGCATCGATGTTCAACGGGTTCAGGCCCGCCCCGACATCAACGCCAGTATCGGCATCCGCCGCTTCGAGGCGGAAGATGCGACGGCGCTGACTTTCGGCGTCAGCATGCCGCTGCCGTTGTTCGACCGGAACCGGGGAAACATCGAAGCGGCGCAAGCCGAGTTTCGCGCTGCCGACGCCCGGCTGATGAGTGCGCGGCAGGAAGCCCAGGCGGACCGCGCTGCCGCGGTCGCTCGCCTTTCGGCCTCGGTCAGTCGCGTCAACGCTGCTGACGGCGGCGTCACCGCCGCAGAGGAAGCCTATCGCCTGTCCCGCATCGGCTTTGAGTCCGGCCGCATTTCCCAGGTCGAACTGCGGGTGACCCGCACCGCCCTCGTCAACGCCCGGTCTGCAGCGGTCGACGCGCGTCTCGCGCGCGTCCGAGCCGAGATCGATCTCGCGCGCCTTGATGGCCGCGCCCCCTTCGAAGGAGCCCAGTGATGCGCAAGCGCACATCGAACAAGACCCTGCTGATCGGCGGCGTCGCCGCCCTGGTCATTCTCGGAGGCGGCGGCCTCTGGTTGGCCACCCGGTCCTCCGAACCCGCCGCGCCGGCTGCCGCCGAAGGCGAAGCCGGCCATGCCGAGGAAGAGGGGGGACACGCCGAGGGGGAGGCCGCCGGGGCAGAGACCGAAGGTCGGATTGAACTCACCACAGCAGAGATCCAGGCAGCGGGCATCACGGTCGTCGGCGTCGGCGGCGGAGGAGGAGGGGAGACCCGGCTCGCCGGCCGCGTAGAGCCGATGGTCGATTCTCGCGCTGCCGTGGGCGCTGCCGTCGGAGGTCGCGTCGAGCGCGTTCTCGTCGCGCCGGGTCAGTCGGTCCGCGCCGGTCAGCCGCTTGTGAGCCTTGTCAGCGGCGAGGCGGCGACCTTCCGCGCGGACGCCGACGCGGCCGGGGCATCCGCTGAAGCGGCGCGCCAGGCCTATGAGCGAAATCGCAGTCTGGCGGATCAGGGCATCGTCGCGCGGCAGGAGGTCGAAGCGTCACGCGCCCAGTTCCTGAGCGCCGAGGCGGCGACCCGCGCCGCTCGCGCCCGCTCGGCGGCCGCTGGCTCTCCGAACGCTTCGGGCAGGCTCAGCGTGACCAGTCCGATCTCGGGCGTGGTCAGCAGCGTCCAGGTCGGTCCGGGCGGGTTCGTCGCCCAGGGCGGCGTGGTGGCGGAAGTCAGCAATCCTGCTCGTGTCGAGATGGTCTTCAACGCACCGCCTGCCCTTGCGGCCAATGTGCGTGCCGGTGCGCCAATGCGCGTGACCGGGCCGAACGGCGAGTTCGACGCCGTCGTCACCGGCGTCGCCGCCGACGCCGGTCTCAGCGAAAGCGGCGCGACCGTGATCCGGGCCCGACCCTCTGGCGCGTCTCTGCCGCCAGCCGGTTCGGCCGTCACTGGCGCCATCGTGACCGGCGAGGCGACTGGCGGGATGACCGTGCCCACCGAGGCGGTCCAGACCGTCGATGGAAACACCGTGGTCTTCGTGCAGGTCGAGGGCGGCTTCCAAGCCGTGCAAGTGCTCGCAGGCCGCCAGGCCGCGGGCCGCACCGAGATCCTGCGCGGGCTCACCGGATCTGAACGCGTGGCGTCCGCCAACGCCTTCCTGCTCAAGGCCGAAATGGCCAAGGGCGAAGCCGAGCACGGGCACTAGGGGGCGTCATGTTCAAAGCACTTATCGAAGCCTCGGTCCGCTTCCGATGGTTCGTGGTCCTGGCGACGGCGATCGTCGCCGCCTTCGGCCTCTACAACCTGACGCAGCTACCCATCGACGCCGTGCCGGACATCACCAACCGGCAGGTTCAGATCAACACCATCGCGCCAGCGCTCGCGCCCGAGCAGATGGAACGTCAGGTCACCTATCCGCTCGAAACCGCGATGGCGGGTATTCCTGGCATCCAGACCACGCGGTCGCTGAGCCGAAACGGCTTCAGCCAGGTCACGGTCATCTTCTCCGACAACACGGACATCTACTTCGCCCGCCAGCAGGTGGCCGAACGGATGGCCCAGGCGCGCGAACGGTTGCCCGAAGGCGTGGAGCCGGCGCTTGCGCCCATCACCACGGGACTGGGCGAGGTGCTGATGTGGACGGTCGACTTCAAGCCGTTCAACAGCGCCAACCTCGCCAAACCGGGTGAGCCCGGCTGGCAGGCGGGCGGCGCCTATCTGACGCCCGAAGGCGAACTCCTGACCACGCCCCAGGCCCGCGCAACCTATCTCCGCACGGTTCAGGACTGGATCATCGCCCCGCGCATGCGGACCGCGAAGGGACTGGCCGGCGTTGATGTGAACGGCGGCTATGTGAAGGAGTATGCGGTCCGACCCGACGCCGCGCGTCTGGCGGGTTACGGTCTGAGCCTGAACGATCTCGTCGTCGCGCTGGAACGGGCTAACACCCAGGCTGGCGCTGGCTATGTCCAGCGGTCCGGCGAAGCCTTGACCGTGCGGACCGACGCCTTGGCGCAGACCATCCCGGATCTCGCCCAGGCCCCCGTCGTCAACCGCAACGGACTGGTCGTCCGGGTCGCCGACGTCGCCACCGTCGAGATTGGCCAGGCGCCGCGTCTCGGCGGCGCCAGCCGCGACGGCCACGAGGCCGTGGTTGGTACGGCGCTGATGCTGGCCGGCGGCAACAGCCGGACGGTGGCCCAAGCCGCAGCCGAACGTCTCGAGGAGGTTTCCGCGAGCCTGCCGCCGAGCGTTGTCGCCGAACCGGTCCTGAACCGCAGCTCGCTGGTCAACAAGACCATCTCAACCGTCGCCAAGAACCTGATCGAAGGCGCTCTGCTGGTGATCGTGGTGCTGTTCCTGCTGCTCGGCAACATCCGTGCGGCCTCGATCACCGCCCTGATGATCCCGATCAGCTTCCTGTTCGCGGTCATCGGCATGAACCGCTTTGGCATCAGCGGAAACCTGATGAGCCTCGGCGCGCTGGACTTCGGCCTTCTGGTCGACGGCGCGGTCGTGGTGGTCGAGAATACCCTGCTGATGCTCAGCCAGCGGCGGGCCGAAGCCGGTCGAATGCTGACACGCCGGGAGCGGCTCGAGGTTGCTGGAGCCGCGGCGCGTCAGATGGTCAAACCGGCTGCTTTTGGCCAGCTGATCATCCTCCTGGTCTTCACGCCGCTGCTGATGCTTGAGGGCGTGGAGGGCAAGACCTTCATCCCCATGGGCGCAACGGTGATGCTGGCCCTCGTCGGCGCCTTCATCTTCTCCTTCACCTTCGTGCCGGCGATGACGGCCCTGCTGGTCCGGGATCCGAAGAAGGTCGAGGTCGATGAGCACGGCCACGCCCACGAGCACGAGACCTTCATCCTCCGATACGCGCGGCGCTGGATCGAACCGGCGATCCGCGCCGCCGTCGACCGGCCCAAAGTCGTCCTGGCGTCCGCGCTCGGCGCCCTCGTCATTGGCGGCATCGCCTTCAGTTCTTTGGGGCGGGAGTTCATTCCGACCCTGGATGAAGGCGATATCGCCATGCAGGCGTTGCGCGTGCCGTCCGCCTCGCTGGAACAATCGCTGGCGATGCAGATGGCCCTCGAACGCGTCATCAAGGCCCAGCCCGAGGTGAAGACTGTCTTCGCCCGGACCGGGACGGCGGAGGCGGCGGTGGACCCGATGCCGCCGAACATTTCGGACGCGGTCATCGTCCTGAAAGACCGCAAGGAGTGGCCCGATCCGAACCTTCCGAAAGAGGAGCTGATCGAACGGTTCGAAGAGCTCGCCGCCGGACAACTCGGCAACAGCTTCGAGTTCAGCCAGCCCATCGAGCTGCGCTTCAACGAGCTGATCTCGGGGGTTCGGACCGACCTCGCCGTGATGGTCTATGGCGACGACTTCACCCAGCTGCAGGCCACTGCGGACCGGGTCGCCGCCGCCCTGCGCGCAACGCCCGGATCTGCCGACGTTCGCGTCGAACAGGCGTCCGGGCTGCCCACCCTGACCGTCAGCGTGGATCGTTTCGCGGCCGCCAACTACGGCTTGTCGGCCGCCGATGTCTCCGAGGCGGTTTCGGCCGCGGTCGGCGGCGCCGAGGCCGGGCAAATCTTCGAAGGCGATCGTCGCTTCAGCGTCGTCGTCCGTCTCGCGGATGATGCACGGAATGATCCGGCGGCCCTTGCGGCTCTGCCGGTAACGACCGCCACAGGCGTGACCGTGCCGCTCTCCTCCGTCGCCCGGATTCAGGTCGCGGAAGGACAGAACCAGATCAGCCGCAATGACGGCAGCCGGCGGATGGTGGTGCAGGCCAACGTTCGCGGGCGCGACCTGGGCGGCTTCGTCACCGAGGCCCAGGCCAAGGTGGAGGCCGACGTCGATCTTCCGACCGGCTACTCCCTGACCTGGGGTGGCCAGTTCGAGAACCTGAAGCGGGCCGAACAGCGTCTGGGGCTGGTCATTCCGATCGTCTTCATCCTGATCGGGGTCTTGCTTTTCATGGCTCTGGGATCCATCGCCGAGGCGGGCCTGGTGTTCGCGTGCGTTCCGTTGGCTCTGGTCGGCGGCGCCCTGGCGCTTGTCCTCAGGGGGATGCCGTTCTCGGTTTCCGCAGCGGTCGGCTTCATCGCCGTGTCCGGCGTCGCGACCTTGAACGGTCTCGTGCTGATGCAGGCCATTCGGGAGCGTCTCACGGGCGGAGCGGCGCCGCGTCTTGCCGCCATCGAAGGCGCGACAAGCCGGCTTCGCGCCGTCCTGACGACGGCTCTCGTCGCCATCGTCGGGTTTATCCCGATGGCATTCGCTCACGGCGCCGGCGCCGAAGTGCAGAAGCCGCTGGCCACCGTGGTCATCGGAGGCCTGCTCACGGCCACCGCGCTGACGCTCCTTGTCCTTCCGACCTTCGCGGCCAAGGCCGTGAAACACCGGAAGGCGGAAGGGATCGAGGAATGAGCGGGGCCCACGAAACAGAGCAGGTCCAGCGCCGCACCCTCCTGGTGGTGCTGTTCCTGAACGCTCTGCTGTTCGTGGGCCTGGGAGTCGGCGGCCTCGCCGCCGACTCCAGCGCTCTGCTCGCGAACGCCGTCGACAACGGCTCCGACGCGGCCGTCTATCTGATCAGCTTCCTCGCCGTCGGGCGCGCGCTGATCTGGAAGACGCGGGCGGCTCAGGTCTCCGGCGTGATGCTGCTGATCTTCTCGGTCCTCGTCCTGCTCGACGCCCTGCGCCGGACGCTGACGGGAACCGAGCCGGTCGGACCGACCATGATGGTGCTCGCTGTCGTAGCGGCGGTTATCAATCTGATCTGCCTGCTGTTGATCCGTCGTCAGCAGAGCAGCGACGTCAACATGAAGGCGGCCGAGACATTCAGCCTGAACGATTTCGCCTCGAACGGCGGCATCCTCGTCGCAGGCGGCCTGGTGATGTGGTTGGACCAGTCGTGGCCCGACCTGCTGGTGGGGGTGCTGGTCGCCGCCATAGCCGCCAAGGGCGGCTTCGACATTCTACGCGATGCGCGCCTTGCGCGACGCGACGCGGAGAGCTCGGTGACATGAGCCCGCCGTTGATCGACATCGCCTCCGTCCAGCGCTGGCGCAAACTCTTCATCGCCGCCGGGTTGTTCGCCCTGCTGGCCTGGACCGCTCTCGTGAAGGCCCAGCCACAGCTCGAGCATCCCGTCGAACATCTCGGGCTGATCGCCATCATGGTTTGCGTCTTGGGGCGCGCCTGGTGCTCGCTCTACATCGGCGGCCGAAAGAAGCAGGAGATCGTCACCAGCGGGCCTTATTCGCTGTGTCGAAACCCGCTTTATGTTTTCAGCTTCATCGGCGCATTCGGGATCGGCGCACAGACGGGCAGCCTGACCGTCGGCGCCACCTTCGCCGTCGCCTGCTGGATCGTGTTCCGCATCGTCGCGAGCCGAGAGGAAAGCTTCCTGACGTCGGCCTTCGGCGACACCTACCGCAGCTACGTCGTGCGCACCCCCCGCTTCGTTCCGAACCTGCGCCTCTGGCGTGATGAGGCGGAACTGTCCGTCCGGCCGGCCTTCTTCCTCCGGACTGTCCGCGACGGCCTTGTCTTCCTTCTGGCGTTGCCCGTGTTCGAGGGACTGGAGCACCTCCAGAACCTCGGCTGGCTCGACGCTCTCATCGCCCTACCGTGAGGTCGAGATGAACCGCAAGCGACTGGTCATCCTCCTGAGTGCGGCTTTGGCGATCGCCGCCTTCGTCGCTGGAGCCGTCGCCCAGCGCGCCGGGATGTTCGTGCCTGACCGCTCGATCCCTACCCGTGATGTCTCCTGAGGAGCCCGATCATGCCCAAGACCCTCCGCCTCAACATTCCCGTCCTCCTGCCTCATGCGCCCGATGTGCAGGACGGCTGCGTTGGACGGCTGATCGCGCTGTTGCGGGCCGAACCCGGCGTCTCTGAGGCGCATGTCGCCGAAGGCGAGGGAGGCCCAGAGCTTTGCATCCATTACGACCCCGACCAGCTGTCGCTGGCTCAGGTCCGTCGCCGTGCGCGTCAGGCCGGAGCCGAGGTCAGTGAGCGTTTCGGGCATCTCGTCGGGCGAGTGGAGGGTGTCCGCCACGCCCGGCACGCCCGCACGCTCGCGGCCGCGCTCGGCGAAGAAGCCGGCGTGATCGAGGCGGTGCTGGATCCGGCTGGCGCTCTGCGCCTGGAGTTCGACCGGCAGATCACGAACCGTGAGACGCTTGTCGATCGCCTTGCGAGCCACGGCCTCGCACTGGTCGGAGCGACGGAGGACGCTGCTTCAGCCACTGCAAAGCGCCCTGATGCGCAGCCGACTGCGCCATCCGATGACGAGGCCAGTCATACGCCCGATGACGGTCACGGCCATGGCCACTTCGATGGCGATGGCCATGACCACGGACATTCCGAAGGCGACGGGCACGACCATGGTCATGGCGGCTTCCTCGGACCCAACACGGAGCTCATTTTCGCGGTCGGCAGCGGTGTCGCGCTCACGATTGGTTGGCTGATCGAGAAATTCATTCCGGGCGTGCCGGGATGGCTGCCCTTCGGCCTTTTCCTGATCGCCTATGCCTTGGGCGGCTGGTTCACGGTCGGCGAGGCTGTCGGGAATCTGCGGCGCAAGCGTTTCGAGATCGACACCCTGATGCTGGTGGCCGCAGCCGGCGCCGCGGCGCTCGGAGCCTGGGCGGAAGGGGCGCTGCTACTGTTCCTGTTCAGCCTCGGGCACGCCCTCGAACACTTCGCGATGGGTCGCGCCAAGAAGGCGATCGAGGCTCTGGCCGCCTTGGCCCCGCGCACCGCTCATGTGCGGCGAGGAGAGGCCGTCGTCGAACTTCCGGTCGAAGAGCTGGAAGTCGGCGACCTCGTCGTCGTCCGGCCGAACGAGCGTCTCCCGGCCGACGGCTTCGTCGTGAAGGGAACATCCAGCGTGAACCAGGCTCCCGTGACAGGGGAGAGCATTCCGGTGGACAAGCAGCCTGTCCTGAACCCCGAGGAGGCCCGCGCCAAGCCGGCGAATGTCTCGGCGGCGTCGGTGGTCTTCGCCGGCACCATTAACGGCGGCGGCGCCATCGAGATCGAAACGACGCGTCGATCCAACGACACCACCTTGGCCAAGGTCGTCCGGATGGTGAGTGAGGCCGAGACCCAAAAGTCGCCGACCCAGCGCTTCACCGATCGCTTCGAGCGCGTCTTCGTGCCCCTCGTGCTCGGTCTGGCCTTCGTCCTCCTGTTTGCATGGGTTGTCGTCGACGAGCCGTTCCGCGACAGCTTCTATCGGGCGATGGCCGTGCTGGTGGCCGCCAGTCCGTGCGCTCTCGCGATCGCCACGCCGAGCGCGGTGTTGTCCGGGGTCGCCCGGGCGGCCCGCGCCGGGGTTCTCGTCAAGGGTGGCGCGCCGCTCGAAAACCTGGGAGCGCTCGACGCCATCGCGTTTGACAAGACCGGGACGCTGACCGAGGGGCGGCCGCGGATCACCGATGTCGTTCCGTTCGGCCAGACGACAGAGAGCGAGCTCCTGGAGATTGCTGTCGCGGTCGAACGGCTCAGCGATCACCCCTTGGCGGAAGCGATCGTCCGCGACGGAAGCCAGCGGTTGGTCGCCGCCCCCGTTCGAACCGCAACGGATTTGCGTAGCCTGACTGGCAAGGGCGTCACGGCACGCCTGGACGACCAGGATGTTTGG
The DNA here is from genome assembly GCF_001592205.1 of Brevundimonas vesicularis NBRC 12165. Taxonomy (GTDB): domain Bacteria; phylum Pseudomonadota; class Alphaproteobacteria; order Caulobacterales; family Caulobacteraceae; genus Brevundimonas; species Brevundimonas vesicularis. The sequence goes on from NZ_BCWM01000012.1 coordinate 100,794, forward strand.
ATCGGCAAACCGGAGATGTTCGGTTCGGACGCCATCGCTCCGCTCGCACCGGACACCGAGATCGCCGTCGCGGGCCTTCGAAACCAGGGACGGACGCTCATGGTGGTTCGCCGCGGGACAAAGGATCTCGGGGTCATCGGCCTTCTCGACACGCCTCGGGCCAAGGCGCGCGAGACCCTTACCGCGCTCCGCGCGCTCGGCATTCGCCGCATGATCATGATCTCGGGCGACCACCAGAAGGCGGCCCAGGCGGTGGCCGGTCAGGTCGGGCTGACCGAGGCGTGGGGCGACCTGATGCCGGAGGACAAGGTCGACGCCATCAAGAAACTCCGGGCGGAGACCAAGGTCGCCATGGTCGGCGATGGCGTCAACGATGCTCCGGCGATGGCCACCGCGACGGTCGGCGTCGCCATGGGTGCGGCGGGATCGGACGTCGCCCTGGAGACCGCCGACGTAGCCTTGATGGCGGATGATTTGTCGAAGTTGCCCTTCACCGTGGGTCTCAGCCGTCAAACCCGCCGCATCATCCGCCAGAACCTGTTCGTCAGCCTCGGGGTCGTGGCGTTCCTCGTCCCGGCGACGATCCTCGGTCTCGGCATCGGCCCTGCCGTCGCCCTCCACGAGGGTTCCACCCTGCTGGTCGTCTTCAACGCGCTTCGCCTTCTGGCGTGGCGCGGTCCGCGCGGCGTCGAATGACCCGCCTTCAGGAAAGCAAAGGATAGTCCAATGAAACGTCTCGGCTGGGTTGGCGTCATCGCCGCCTTTCTCCTGATCTCGGTCTTCGGCTTCGGGATGCTCTCGCGGCAGGGTCGCCCGGCGCCGGAGCCGACGGCAGTCGATGCACGCCCGATCGACCAGCATGCCGGGCACGGCGATGCCGCCTCGGATAATCCCGCCACCCGTTCCTACAAGGAGGCGAACGAGCGGATGCACGCCGCTATGAACATCGACTACAGCGGCGACGCCGATGTCGACTTCATGCGCGGGATGATCGCCCACCACGAGGGGGCGGTCGCCATGGCAAGGATTGCGCTCGACCAAGGTTCGGATCCCGAGGTCAAGGGCCTCGCGGAGGAGATCATTCGGACTCAGGAAGCTGAAATTGTCCGTATGCGGGTGTGGCTGGCCAACCGCGCGGCTCGCCCGGCGGACGCGCAGGGCTGAAGCCATGGGGGGCAAGCGATCCCCGATCCGGAGCAAGGCTCCTCGATGGCGTCCAGGGCGCTACAAGGGGCGCGGCCGGTCCAAGCTATACGGGAGGCCAGAGCCGTTCCGGCCGGTGCAGGACACACTGATCGCGATTGGCGCGAGCCTCGTCGCCGGCGCGATCGTCGTCTGTCTCGCCGTACCGCTGGCGGCGACCTACCGCATCCCGGTGTTCGTGTCCTTCGGCGTTCTCATGTCGCTCCTGGCGATCATGACCTATCGTCTCGGGCGGAAGGGGCAGGCTGGACGGGTCATGACCGCCGCCATGGCGACTGTATGTCTCTTGGGGTTCGGCCTTCTTGTTCTGACGCGAGATCAGTTGCAGTTCGGTCCGCGTCATCACGATCACCCCGGAGTGGCCGAAGCGGCACGGCCTTGAGACTGCAGCGCAGACCGCCAGGCCGCAGCCGGTCTGGGTTTCGCGGGACGGTGTCGCTCTTCCCATTTGGTAATCGTCGGCGCGCTGCCGCTGTTGATTCCAGTCGCCGGACTTGTCGGTATCGCGCCCGGCGACCCGCAGTGAGCCGGCAAGCGTAAGTCGCTGTTTCGCTAGGCTGCGGCACCCTCCAGGATCGACTGGACCGGATGGCGGCGCAGCACCCCCTCCACGACATCGGGCCGGTCCACCGGAACGAAGACCCGTGGGGCATAGGCGATGATCTCGACGAAGCAGCCGAGCGAGACCAGGGCGTCACGGTCGGTGCGGCCCCCGACCACTTCCAGCCGCCAGCGGTCCATGACCCGCGATCGCTTGAGCCACAGGCCGCCCGAAAGGGCGAGCTGGACATTGCGGTCGAGTACGGCCGCAGCGGTGCGCCCGCCATCGGCCCAGGCGTCGCCGACCTCGGTCAGGCCCAGCGCCGTCTTCAGGCTGGCGGCCTGAACCTCGTCCAGCACGCGGCCCAGCCAACGCCGACCGTCCGGCGCGCGTACGCGGCGAACCGAACAGCCCTTGGACGGCAGCCTTCCCCAGATTGGCAACAGAAGGCCGGTCGCCAGGGTCAGGCGGCGCGTCCGCCACGGATCGGTCGCGGCGACTTCGGCGTCCCAGACCGCCCGCCACGCCGCCTCATCGGTCTGGGCCCAGGCCGACTCCTCGAACGTCTTCTCCGGCGTGACCTGATGCTGGTCAGGCCGCAAGAGGCGCACCGCCGGAACAAGCCGGTCGTCATCGGTCGTGGTGGTCAACCCGAACTCGGCCAGGGCGGCGCGGCCGGAACGGTCGTTGACGACCAGGCGGAAGGCCGAGCCTTCAGCGCCTGCCAACGCCGCGTCCGAGCTGACGAGTTCACGCCGCACCTTGAGTTCGAAGGTGACGAGTGCGGTTTCCGCCCCGGTCGAGACGTCGGTCCGGATGGTCTCCTCCTCCACCACGGCCAACTCCTCAGCCTCGATGTCCTCCAGCCCGCGGTCCAGGTCGGCCGAGGCGGCGGCCCTTTCGAGAATGCCTGAAAGGATGCCGTCGAAGTCGGCGAACAGGGCGTTCTGGTCGGCGATGCGCAACGCCAGCAGCCGGTTCAGGAAGGTGTGGATCGGCGGCAGGTCGTCGGAGAGCTTGAGCCCCCCGTCGGCGTCGCGCAGCTTCAGGCCGGTCCTGGTCTCGAAGTCCTCCAGCGTCATGGACGACAGCTCGCCAAAGCCGAGCGCGCCATAGAAGACGAGCAAGGCGCGTCGCGCCCACGGGCTTTCCAGATTGTCCTCGGCCCGGAACAGACCGGCCCCGGCCGTTCGGCGTTCGCCGCGCGTCAGGGCTCCCAGCGAATCCAGCCGTCGAGCGATGGTCGAGGTGAACCGCTTCTCGCCGTGGATGTCGGTGGTGACCGGGCGGAACAGCGGCGGACAGGCCTGATGGGTGCGATGACTGCGCCCCAGACCCTGGATGGCGGCATCCGCCCGCCAGCCCGGTTCGACCAGGTAGTGCGAGCGGCGCTGCTGGTTCGGCGCCGAGAGGTCGGAGTGGTAGCTGCGTCCTGTGCCGCCTGCGTCCGAGAAGACCAGGATACGCTTGCGGCCGGACATGAAGGCGTCGGTCTCCGACCGCGCGGCCGAGGCGCCGCGGCGCTCGACGAGCCGGCGTCCGTCGCGCGCGACGACGCGACGCGACCGTCCCGTGATCTCTGCGACCGCCTCTGTTCCGAAGGTGTCCAGAAGGGCGTCCAGAACGCCGGGCACGGCGGGCAGGAGCGCCATCTTCTCGATCAGGTCTTCGCGCCGGCGCAACGCCTCCTGGCTCACGGCGGGCCGGCCGTCGACCATGACCGGGACCAGCGTCACCGAGCCGTCGTCACCCTCGATCGCCTCCATGAGATTCACCGGGAAAGCCTCGCGCAGATAGTCGAGGACATATTCGCGCGGCGTCAGGTCAATGGAGAGGTTGTTCCATTCCTCCGGCGGGATGGACGCCAGTCTTCGCTCCATCACCGCCTCGTTCGTCGAAACGATCTGGATCACGGCGGAACGCCCTTCGGTCAGGTCCGCCCGGATCGACGCCGCAAGCGTCGGCGCCTTCAATCCCGCGAGGAGGTGGCCGAAGAAGCGCAGCTTGGCGCCTTCAAACGCGGAATGGACGGCTGAGGCGGCCAGGCCGCTCTTGGCCTTGCCTTCCTCATCATTGAAGCCGGTCGCTTTCAGCGCCTCGCCCAGATTGGCGTGGATCAGCTGGAAGGCGTCGGCCCAGGCGTCCCAGATGCTGATGTCGTCCTCGGTCAGGGCGTGGAAGAGCGGCTCGTACTCGACGCCCTCGAACGACAACGACCGCGCCACATAGAGGCCGAGCGCCTTGAGCTCGCGCGCGACGAGCTCCATGGCGGCGACCCCGCCCTTGTCCATGGCGTCGAGGAAGTCGTCGCGGGTGACGAAGGGCGCCTCCGGCCCGCCCCAAAGACCCAGACGGGCCGCGTAAGCCAGATTCTCCGCGGTGGTGGCGCCGGTCGCCGAGACATAGAGCACCCGGGCGTTCGGCAGCCGGTTCTGAAGCGCCAGGCCGGCCATCCCCTGCAGGGAGGCCTTCTTCGTTCCCCGCGCCCCCTTGCCGCCCCCCGCGGCGTTGGCCATGGCGTGGGCCTCGTCGAAGGCGATGACCCCGTCGAAATCCTCGCCCAGCCAGGCGACGATCTGGTCGAGCCGCGACATCTTCTGGCCGCGCGCAGGCTGACGCAGGGTGGCGTAGGTGGTGAAGACAATCCCGCGATCCAGCCGCACGCCATCTCCCAACTTCCAGCTGTTGAGCGGCACGATGTCGTGGGCCCCGCCGCCGATGGCGGCCCAATCGCGCCGGGCGTCGTCCAGCAGGGAGTCGTTCTTCGACAACCACAGGGCCTTGGTCCGCCCCTGGGCCATGTTGTCGGCGATGACGGCGGCGATCTCCCGGCCCTTGCCGCAGCCGGTGCCGTCGCCAAGGAAGAAGCCGCGCCGGAGCTGGACGGAACCCTCATCCTCCTCCCGCGACAACCTGAGCTGACGAGCCGACTCTCCCGGCGTCCACCAGGCGGGCAGCATGCCGGCGTGAGCCTCGCCGGCGTAGATGACCGTCTCCAGCTGGGCGTCGGAGATCCGGCCGTCGAGACGCACCGCCGCCGGAAGGACCGGCCGGTATGACGGGGCGGGCGGGGCGACCGAGGCCATCGGACCGGACTCGACCAGGGCTGACGGGTGGGGCGTCTGCGCCGTCAGGGCGATCCGCGCCAGCCGGTGCGCCTGGTAGAGGCCGACATCGCGGCCCTCGCCCGTCCAGGCGAGGGTCTGATAGGTGATGGGGGACGCTCCCGCGAGGAAGCCGAGACGCCCGGACGGCAGGGCGAGTGACCGGTCCCGGGGCGCCAGCAAGGTCTGCGCCCCGAGTTCGAGGCGAACCCTCGGCCTCGCCTTGACGCGCTCGGGCACAGCCGAGGCCAGGGCGGCACAGGCGGCGAGATCTTCACCGTTCGCGAGCGCAGCGACCGCGGCGCCGCCCTCGAGCCGGTCCAGAACCAGCAACCCGGTCTCCACGCTGGTGCCGTGCCTGGAGAAGGCGCGTGGCGGAAAGCCGATCCGGGCGACGACACGCCCCCTGGCGCTCAACCGACGCATCAGACCCTCGTCGATGAGGGCGGTGATCGGCACGACGGCGGCCAGGCGCCCGCCATCGGCCAGGGCCGAGAAGGCCCCGGTCAGATGCGCCTCCAGATCGGTGAAGGGCGGATTGCAGACCGCGACGTCGAACCCGCCCGCGCCCGGCAACAGGTTCTGGACGCGTCGTCCATCAAGACGTGACCGCGTCGCCGAAACGAAGAGGCCGTCGAGCAGGACGGCGCGACCCTCGGCCAGTTCGTTCAGCGTCAGAACTCCGCCGCAGGCCTCGGCCACGATAGCGATCAGCCCGGTGCCCGCCGAAGGCTCCAGCACTTGGTCACCCGGGCGAACCTGACCGGCCAGCACCACGAGCGCCGCCAGTTCCGGCGGCGTGGAGAACTGGTCCAGCGCGATCTGATCTTCGCTGCGTCGGCTGTGGGTCAGACCCAGGGCGCCGACCGTCGCCAGAAGGACGGCGATGGCGGCCGGCGCGTCCTCGAGCCGCGACACCTGGGGCGCCAGCCGGCGGATCTGCAAAACGGTCGCCGCCTCGATGGCCTCATAGGCGTCCCGCCAGTTCCACAAGCCCTCGGCGTCCGACCCGCCGAAGCCGGTGGTCATGACGCTGGAGACCAGTTTGCGGTGCAGCGGGCGGGACCGGGCCAGGTGGGTGGCGAGCACCCGGGCTGCGGCCATGAGGTTGGCGGCGCGGTCGCACGGGCGTGGTGCGCTGAAGAGCGAGAGGCTGGCGGTCTGAGGCGGTGTCTGCGCGGCGGTCATGGGAAGGGCTCCGTCGCCTGGAGCGGCGGGCTCATCCCTCCGGTCCTCCAGGCTCGCGCCCAGCCGCCCTTCCTCCCGCCTTCCATGACGAAGGCCCGCCGCGACGATGTCGCGACGGGCCTCGTCGTCTTCACGCCTGGATCAGGCGGCGTCGTCGAGCGCCGCCTCGCCTTCAGCGGTGACCTCGAAGGCGCCGACGCCGTCGTCAGCATCGCCTTCGCTCTCTTCCGCCGTATCGCTCTCCGGACCGTCAGCGTCCGACGCCGCGACCTCGTCGACGTCGGGCGGTGTGGTCCAGGACAGGCTGGCCGGCGCCCATCCCTTCTCGGCCGCATTCTCCTCGACCCAGGGGATCAGATCGGCCTTCTTCAGCAGGGCCGCTCTCACATCGGCCCGGTCCATCTCTTCCAGCATCTTCAGCAGCAGGGTTTTGGAATGCGGCTTCAGGAACTCGGCGTCCGGGGTCCAGTGCAGACTGATGTCCGCGCCGCAAAGCTCGGCGAGTTCAGCGGCTTCGGCCCGGGCCGACTTGCGGATCAGTGTGGTCCGCTCCTCCCGAACATCCAGGGAGAGGGCGGTGAGCTCGGCCAGCAAACCCATCTTGTCGCCATGGGCGAGACCATGCACCCAGGCGATCACCGTCTGGCCCGACGCCTCCCACGCGGCGCGTCGATCGTCGAGCCTCTGGCGGACCTCGCCGTCCAACGCCTCGATGACGCGACCGCCGGTCGGCTTGAAGGCGGACGCGGTCAGGGCGAGGGCGGACTCGGACCTCTGGCCGGAGGTCCTGACGGCCAGCTGATTGAACAGGCGGGCGATCAGCGCCGTGAAGGCGACGCCGGGATCGTCGGCGAGGGCGCGGATCAGACCGCGGGTGGCCACGTCGGTGCGCACGGCGTGAAGGGCGTGGTTGACGCCCTCGGTCTCGGGTTCCGGCGTATCGACCTCGGGCGGCCGGTAGACGGGAGCGGCAGCGATGCCCCCCGCGGAGGCGGGCGCCTCATCGTCGGTCTCGTCCTCGACTTCCGGTTCCACGGGCGTGAAGCACCGGACTTCGATCCCGGTGCGTAGTGCAGGACGCAGGACCAGGGTCGTGGCTGCCCGGCCGCTCCATCCCGCCTGATCCATGGCCAGGCGGTCGCGGATCATGACGTCGAGCGCGGCGTCCACCGCCTCGGCGTCGGTCGTCTCCGTCAGGACCGCCTCGACCCCTTCGACGGCGGCGTTGAAGGCGTCTCGCTTGTCGCGGTAGGCCGCCATCTCCGTGGCCGGAAGCATGCCGCCGTAGACGTAACCGGCGGCTTCCAGATCGTCCGGCAGGTCCGGTTCGGGGCCCGCCGTGACGTGGACCGCCAGGCCCTCGGCCTCGTAGATCAGGGCGATCTCCCGTGCACGTCGGGTCCAGGCCTCCGTGAGAATGGCCGGGTCCAGCAGCACCGGCGGCAGCTCGCCGAACAGATCGGTCTCGGAGCGGCCGCCGGCCTCGGCGTATCGCTCCGGGCCGATGAGGGCGCAGCGAGGGTCGCGCGCGGTGACGCGAGCCTCGTCGAGCTTTTCGGTCACGCGCCAATCCTGGAAACCGTGACCGTCGAGGGTCATCCGGGCCAGCTCCGCCTGCTCGTCGGGGTCGGAGAGCCTGGCGAGCAGGCGCGCCTGGCGCAGGTTCAGCCGGCCGAGCCGCAGCGCCTGCAGCGCGACATCCGGCAGGGCGGCAAGGGCCGCGAGACGTTTGATGTCGATTTCCGCGTATCCCAGCGCCTTGGCGATCGTGGGCACGCCGAGCTTGCGTTTCAGCATCCGGCCGATCGCCGCGATGATGTCGGCGACATGGACCGGCACGGCCGTGTTGGTGAGCAGGACGGCCGCGGCCTGGCGGGCGGGATCCGTCTCGACGAAGACATCGACGAGGAAGCTGTCGTCGATACGTCCCTGTTCGACCAGAAGACGAAGCGCCAGCAAGCGCCGCCTGCCGTCGAGCGCCATGTTGGCGGCTTCCTTCTTTCGACCGGGCCGGACGGTCAGGGGCTGCAGCTGACCGGCGGCGAACAGAGTCTCGGCAAGCAGCGGAATGTCATCGTCGGAGGGCTCGCCGAAGCGAAGGTTCTCCGGGGCGATGTCGAGATCACGGAGATGGACCAGCGGGCGGTTACGGGTCGACGCGACCTGGAAGGGGGTGGCGACGACGGCGACGGCGGTGGAACGGGACATGAGGGCTCTCCTGCCGTAGGCGAGGTCCATCCCCGCCTTTACGGCGCCCGTCCGCGCTCTTCCTTTCCCGCTTTCTGATGGTCTCGAGCGGCCTCGTTCCAGTCGCCGAACGGGGCTGGGGGAAAGGCGACGATCGCTTCCACGCCATCGCGCTCGAGCCGCCTGGCCAGCCGCATCGCGGCGATCTCCCCGGCTTCGCCCCGGTCTCCGGCGATTAGAACCGTCGAAACATGGTGGGGTGCATGCCACCGCGAGAGGTTTCCGGCTGACATGAGCGCCCAGCCCGGCAGGTCGAAGCGGACCATGGCGGACAGGGTGGTGACGACGCCTTCGGCCACCAGCATCCGCGCCGCCGCGGGACGCAGCCGTACGGCCGATCCCGGCGGGACTTGGCCCACGGTCTTGCGGGGAACGCTCAGACCCGATGCGACCTGCCCGTTGGTCGCGAGATAGGTGAGCTCGACGGCCGTGAGATCCCCCGAGGGCGACCGGATCCCGGTCATCATCGCGCGTCCGACGCGCCGCCCCGGCCGGTAGACCGAGAGGGGCGCGCGGGGATGTTCGAGCAGGTCGTCGAGGTCTTCCCGCCAAGCGACGCCGCGCACGGCGAGGTGACGTGCGACCACGCCGGTCCGGGCGGGCCTTACCCCATCCTGCCAGAGCGCACCCGCGACCGCCCGCCGTCGGGGGTGGTCGATCACGGGCCTGTCCGGCGTGTCCGCGACACCCATGAGCCGACCGCCGTGATCGACCAGTCCGCGACGCCGCAGGTCGTCGCGCACCTCCCGCCAATCGGCCGCGCCGAAGGTGTGGATGACGACACGGCCGCCATCGAGCAGGAGCGAGACGGAACGGTCCGCCTTCCCATGGCCGGGCGCCGGCACATTGGCGCGCAAGCCGTTCTGGTAGAGGTCTCCGCCGAGGATCGCCACGATCTGGCGCAGGCTCACCGGAAGTGCCCGAGGGTGCGCAGGCTGGCCGTACCGTCCCTCCCGACGACCAGATGATCGTGAACCTGGATGTCGAAGACCTTGGCGGCGTCGACGATCTTCCGCGTCATCTCGATGTCGGCGCGGGACGGCTCGGGATCGCCCGAAGGGTGATTGTGCACGAGGATGATGGACGCGGCCGACCCCTCCAGCGCCCGCCGCACGACCTCGCGCGGATAGACGGGGGCATGGTCGATCGTGCCCTGGGCGACCAGTTCGTCGCTCAGGAGCCGGTTGCGCTTGTCGAGGAACAGGGCCCGGAACTGCTCGCGGGGTTCCTCGGCCAATGCGACCCGAACATAGGCGAGCAAGGCCGTCCAGCTGGTGATGACGGGCCGTCTCGAAGCCTCGGCGCGGACCAGCCGTTCGCTGAGCACACGAAGCAGTTTCAGGTCGGTGAGAGCCGCTGGTCCCAGTCCGCTGGCGCGCGCCAGTTCCGGCACATCGGCGGAAGCAATGGCGGCGATGTCGCCGAACCGGTCGAACAGGGCGTCCACGGCGGGCATTGATGTCTGTCGCAGGCTGCGGCCCAGCAGAAGCGCGAGGAGGGCGCGGTCGTCGAGGTTGGCGAGGGAACTCGTGTCGGGCGAACGCCCAGCCGCGGCGATCGCGGGTTCGAGGTCAGGAAGCGGGCGCATGGCGGTCTCCAGCAAGGCTCCCAAGCGGAGCATTCCCGGCCGCCCTTCCTTTCTTCCCGATCGCGCTTTTCGATCCGACCGGATCGGCCCAGGTTGATCCGATGAAATGGTGGCTCATCCTCCCGCTCCTCGCCGCGCCCGCGATCGCCCATGCCGATCCGTGCGAGGGGCGACTGCCAGATCGCGCCGGACAGGTTTTCTCGGGGCAAACCCGCTATGTCGGCGATGGCGACGGGCTCTGCGTCGGCGACAGCACGAACCCCTCCACCTGGATCGAGGTGAGGCTCGCGGACTTCAATGCCCCGGAGCTCAACGCACCGGGCGGACGCGCCGCCCGGGACCAGTTGCGCCGTCTGGTGATGGGCCGACGCCTCGAATGCGTGGCGACGCGAGGACGTAGCGGCCGGGTGATCGTCTATGATCGGGTGATCGCGACCTGCCGGCTCGACGGTCGTCGTGTCGGCGACCTCCTGAGGGCCGCCGGGGTGCGCGAAGGCGGCAACTGACCCGTCACGGCTCGGAGACGAGCCGACAGCGAGAATATATTGCGGTCCGGCCGGATCGGGCAAAACGGCTCACCCGCGTGACACGCCTCTATATCGGCGTCGACGGCGCCCGAGGACCGGATTTGCGGCCAGAAAGTCGCCTCAAACGGCCCTCTCCCTCGAAGTCTCGATGGTCTTCGAACGGATGGTCGTCATGCCGCCAGCACGCCTCGCCGGTCTTGTCGCCGCACTACTAGTCGCGCTTCAGGCGTCCACCCAGACCTTCGCCTGGCTTTATCGCTATCATGTGACGCTGGGGCCGGCGCTCCGGCTGGACGAGACAGGCGTCTACTGGCCCTGGATGATCCTCGTCTGGCGCCAGAGGTTCGGGGCGGCGGAGGGGGACGCCTTCGCCCTGCCGCTCTCGGTCTTCATGCTCGTGATGGCCGCGGGCGCCGGGGGCCTGCTTCTGTTCGACGGCGGCGCCGTGAAGCGAACGCGCGGGTGGGGCGGCCTGGCGGAGGCTCGCCGTGCGGGCCTGAGGCACGACGCGGGGTGCGTCCTCGGGCGGTTGCAGGGCCGTCTTCTGGCGACGACCGACCTGCGCCCGACGCTCGTGACGGGCGGGACCCGCGCGGGGAAGGGACGGGGCCATGTCGTCCCCACCCTGTTGAGCTGGACCGACAGCGTCCTGGTCCATGATCCCAAGGGGGAGCTGTGGCGGGTGACCGCCGGTTGGCGCGCCCAGCACAGTCATGCGCTCTACTTCAACCCGCGAGACCCGGCGTCCGCGCGCTTCAATCCTCTGGCGGAGATCAGACCGGGGCCCCAGGAACTGGCGCAGGTCCAGCGGCTGGTCGCCATCCTCAGCGATCCGGGAGGCGCACGGGACGACGAGGCCATCTGGGACAAGGCGGCGTCCGAGATTCTCGAAGCCGTGATCCTGCACGTCCTCTACACGGCGCCGGACGCGGACAAGACGTTGTTGACGGTGAGAACGATCCTCGCCGATCTGGACGCCGCCGCCGACGTCATGGTCCGGACCCTTCATCGTCTGGGTCCCGAGGGCGTCCCCGAGGTCCATCCGTTCATCTCCACGGCGGTGAAGGGCTACGCGGCGATGCACGACCGCTTTCGCACCTCGGTGCAGGGCACGGCGCGCAGCTATCTCAAATGGCTGGCCGGCGACGATCTGGTTCGGGCGATGTCGGCATCGGATTTCGCGCTCGGCGATCTGATGTGCGCCGAGGCGCCGGTCTCCCTCTATGTGCAGGTCGCTCCGGCCGACGCCGTCGCCTTGCGACCGGTGATCCGGCTTCTCTTCTACGCGGCGGCCCAGGCCCTGACCGCCGCAGAGCACGCCGACGACGCGGGCCGCGAGAAGCGCCGGCGCCTTTTGATGCTCATGGACGAGTTCCCGCTGCTGGGCCGACTGGCCTTCTTCGAGAAGTCCCTGCGCCTGATGAGCGGCTACGGCATCAAGACAATGTTCGTCGCCCAGTCCCTGAACGACATCGTCGAGACCTATGGGGCCAACAACACCATCCTCGACAACTGCCATGTCTACACCGCCTTCAGCGCTCTCGATCCGCTAACACAGGACAAGGTGTCCAAGCTCACCGGCACCGTGCTGGAGCGGAAGACCAGCCGCAGCGGTCCGGCGGGGCTGGGCGCCGGCCGGAGCTCGGTGTCCCGCTCCGAGATCGAACGGCCCCTGCTGGAGCCGGGCGAAGTCCGGGCGCTGCCGGACGAGGTGCAGCTGACCTTTGCGGCAGGGCACAGACCGCTGCGGACACGCAAGGTCTTCTACGACAGGGAGCGGCCCTTCCGGACGCGCGCAGACCTGCCGCCGCCGGATCAGACGGCTGGCGTCGACACGCCTGGCGCGCCGGTTCACCCTTGGGCGGGCCGACGGGGGCTGGGCGAGGATCCGGAGGCGGCCCTGCCGCTGTTCAAGGAGGTGGAGGCGGCGATCCATGATCGACGCGTCGCCGCCAAGGCGGCCGAAACCTACGAGCGGATTTCGACGGCCTTCGCGGCGGAGCAGGCGGTGCTCGACGGGTTGCAGGGAGGCGAGCATGGGCGGGCGTGAAACCGGGGCGACGCGGGTTCAGGTTTATCTCACGGACCCCCGCGTGGTCGCCGCCTTGCAGCGTGAAGCGCGCTCGGCCAACATCCCGATCAGCCAGGCCGCCGGACGCGCGCTTGCGAAGGGCCTGGCCAGAAGTCTCCCGGCCGATCCGGACGACCGTCTGCTTCAGCTCGACCGCGCGCTGAGAGACCACATGCGGTCGACGGCGCGGGACGTGCAAATCATCCAGGAGCTGGTCATCGAGGTCGCCCGCGCCTTCTTCATGCGTTTGCCGGACGCCGTCACGGATCAGGATCCTGTCGCCCGCGCCGCCGTGAACCGCCGGATCGAACAGCTTCTCGACGACACGGCCGCCCGGTTGATCTCTGGCGGGAGGCCGCAGCGCGGGACGGTCGGATGAGCGTCCATCCCATCGTCGGCGAACGGAAGCTGGAGGCGCTTCGCCACGCGCTGGGGCCCGACATCCTGGAGGCGTTGACCGATCCGCTCGTGGTCGAAGTCCTCGTCAATCCGGATGGACGATTGGTTCTGGATCGGGTCGGGACCGGGCGCGCCGATACCGGCCATGGGTTGGAGCCAGAAGCCCGAGAACGGGTCATTCGGTTGATCGCGGACTATGTCGGGGATCCGGTCACTCGGGAAAATCCCCGTCTGGCAGGAGTTCTCCCGGTCACCGGCGAGCGGTTCCAAGGGTTTCTCCCGCCGATCACCGCCGCGCCCGCCTTTTCGATCCGGAAACGACCCGCCGTGATCTGGACCCTGGACGACTATGTCCGGGACGGCGTGGTGACGGAGGGGCAGGCCGAGGTTCTGCGGGCCGCGGTGCGGAATCGCCGAAACCTGCTGATCTCGGGCGGGACGGGTTCGGGGAAGACGACGCTCGCCAATGCGCTACTCGCTGAGCCGGCGTTCACGAATGATCGTGTTTTCCTGATCGAAGACACGCCCGAACTCCAGTGTTCCGCCTGGGATCTGGTCGCCACCCTCACGCGTCGGCATCCCGTCCCGATCGGAGTCGTCGACCTGGTCCGCGACGCCCTGCGCATGCGGCCCGACCGGATCGTTGTCGGCGAGATGCGCGACGGTTCGGCGGCGCTCGAAACCCTCAAGGCCTGGAATACCGGACACCCGGGCGGGCTTTCGACGATCCATGCCAATTCGGCGGCGGAGGCCTTCTCGCGGCTAGAGGACCTGCTCGCCGAAGTGGGATCGCCGCTGCCGACGCGGATGATCGCCAAGGCCGTCAATGTCATCGTCCACATCCGACGGGAGAGACATGGTCGACGAGCGGATGCGATTCTTGACGTCACAGGCTGGTCGGCGGACGGTTATCGGCTGCGCCACATCGGCGATCCTGCCCCGCCACCGACATCCCCGCGTACCGGCGGGTCTTGACCCACCAGTCTTGTCCTTCGTCGAGCGCGACGCGATGCCGGCGAGGCTTGGGTTGGATCCTACGCTAGGCCGATCCGTACAGCTATGAGGTGGTCTCTGTGGGCACTTGGCAGAGCTGTTCCATGAGATCGAGGACGAGTTTTTGATGGCGCGCTGATAGATCGGTCGCTCGGCGTGCGATTTCGGCTGAACTCCTGGTCGCCGTTCGCTTGGGAGCCGTGTGGAGCTTTTCCGTCATCGCTACGCCATCGAAGAAGAAGTTGATGTCGGTGTTCAGAAAATCCGCCATCTGCCAGAGCCGAGAGGCTGCGATCCGGTTGGTCCCGCGTTCGTATTTCTGGATCTGCTGAAACGTGACGCCAACAGCATCGGCCAGCTGCACCTGTGTGTAGCGCATGTCCTGACGTCGTTGGGCCACCCTCGATCCGACGTGACGATCGATCAGATCAGCAATCGCTTGGTTGGGTTGCGTTCGATGAGTTCTGGCCATTCCTGACAGAACCCGCGCACACATCGAGTCGTCAATGGGGCTTGAGCGGGAGATGGACGACAGGGCGCTGTGTCGCCATTCGTTTGACGCCGAACCGAAATCCCAGTCGCCACATCGTGGTCTTGTCGCAAGCGTCAACTCGGTCTTCCAATCGGTTGCGGTTGGACGCGGCATCGCTCGATTGTGAGCGTCGCATTTCCCCCGCCTCTCAAATCTCGAGTGAGCGATGAATTTGCTTCAGGCTTGCCAGGACGAACGTCCGACAGGGGGAAGCGACCTGTTCCCACTCTCGTAAAGGTTAATTGCGTCGCGTCGAATGGTGTCGCTTATGCATAGCGATGTTCGCCAATCCCATTGCGAGACAAGGCGATGTTAGGAAACCTTTTGTATGCAGCGCATCGGGCGAGGCGCTTCCTCATTCTTGGGGGATGCCTATCAGCGGTCGGCGTTGTGGCTTTCACGCTTTTGCATTGGGTAGGACACTGAAGCCGGCAACGACTTCCGTCGTTGTCATCGGACCAGCCGTCGCGATTTCAGAATTCGACGCACTTCGTCGATGAGCGGATGACGACTGGCGATCAGGCAAACTGTCCAAAGAATGATGCCCGCCGCGATCGTGCCGAACATCGGGGCTAGGGAGATGCTGGCGGAGAAGTCACGCGCCGCCATATAGGCGAGACTGGGCGTTACGGCCACGGCGGCGAGGACAGCGTTTCTGAGATATATCGGAAGGTAGTCTGACGTCCGAGTGTCCGTCATGCGATTGATGTGGGGTCTGTAGAGGACATAGGCCACGACCGCGTCCAGCACCCGAGCCAATGCCGCAGCTTCGAGGCTGATCAGACAACCAATCGAAAACATTGCGAAGGCGATGAGCGCGCGGAGGATTTCCAGTCTCGTCTGGGTTCGAAGATTGTCCGTGCAGGCGAACAACTCCCAGGCCATCGCGATCGAGACCTGAATGCACGAGGCGATGGCGAGCAGCGAGAGCGGCGCTGCGGCGGCGATCCATTTCTCGCCGTAGAGGGCGGCGATGAAGGGACGCGCCACGATGGCGAGCCCGAGGAAAGCCGGCCATAGGATAACGGAGATAATATCGATCGAGCGCATGTAGCGGTCGCGAAGCGAGTCGCCACGACGGAAAATCTCGGCGAAATCCACGAGAAGCACCCGTCCCAGGACGAGGTAGATATTCGTCCAGAGCAGACCGTTCAAACTGGTGGCTCGTGAGTAGAGGCCAAGGGCGCTCAAGCCGAGAAACCGGCCCAAGACGACATCGGACAATTTGCCTGAGATCGCGCTGACGCCTGTGACGGCGAGTGTCTGCAGGCCGAAATCCGCGACCCGTCGCCAACCCCTGAATCCCGGTTTGAAACGAATGAAGGCGCGACCGGCTATGCAGATGGCGAGGGTGAATATTCCATTCTGCGCCCACTGCCCGTAGGCGAAGCTCATATAGCTGAGACCCATCACGGCGCACGTAACGGTAGTGCCAGCGCCCGCGACGCCGCCGATCACACTTGAAAGGGCCAGTTCCTTGAACCGATTTCTGCGTTCGAGTTGGGCCATCGGCAGAAAGGCGGCGATGCTGGCGAGGGGCGTGAACGCAATGGCGGACAGAACCTGACGCACGCCGGCCTCCTGGAGGAAGGCTCCGCCGACGACGCTCGCCGCCAACATGGTGACGGTCACCGCGACAGCAATCAGGGCATTGACGGTGAATGCGGTTGTCACGACGTCGTCGTGGAGGTCGGGCTCCCTGACGATCAATGCTTGCAGTCCGAGCGCCTGGATCAATGAGAGCACGCCGGAGACCGCCAAGGCGACGGCGAAAATGCCGAACTCGTGCGGCGTCAGAAGACGCGCCAGCACCACGGAGGCCGCAAACTGCAGGACGATCGAGGCGGCCTGCGCCATCGCCATCCAACTGAGCGACTTCTGCAACGACATGGATGGGATCCGGGTATACTTCTGCGCCGCCCTTCGAAGGCGACAGCCGTCCCAAAGACCTTGCAAGCCTTAGGCCTACCGATTGCTTGCGCGCAACCATCGATCGGAACCACCCTCGAATCCTCCACGAGGTGCGGCCTCGACGCCACTTTTTTACCCGAAGCGGGGTTGGCCATCGACATTCCGGTCGGAAACGGCGAGTTGATCGAGATGCTGCCTCCTGAACCGACCCCGTTGCGAGACAGGCCCTCACCGTCTCGCGTGGCGATCATCATTCCCTACTACCAGCGCGACGGCGGCATCTTGGCCCGCGCGCTTCGATCGATCGCGGGTCAGGCGCTGAACGATGCGGTCTTGGCCATCATCGTCGTTGATGACACGTCTCCCGCATCTCCGGCCGATGACATCGCCAGCGTCGCCTTGCCCAGCCACATCGATCTCCATCTGCTGCGACAGCCCAATGCCGGTCCAGCGGCGGCGCGGAATGCGGGATTGCATTTTGCGGAGGGTCTCGATGTTCAGTATGTGGCGTTTCTGGATTCTGACGACGAATGGACCGCCGATCACCTTCAGACCGCTATCCGTTGCCTTGAGGCGGGCGCCGACTTTTATTTCTGCGACAACATCCGGTTTGGTCCGAATGGACGCGATCCGGAAATCGGCTTTGAGCGGACATGGCCGGACCGGGCGGCGACTTCGGAGATCAAGGCGCTCGATGCGGACCGGCACACTTTCATCATGCCGGCGCGAACCGCGTTCAACGCCTTTATCACCTCCTATCCTGGACAGACTTCGACGGTGGTGTTCGTCTCGGCGCATTACAGAGGCGCACGCTTCGACGAGACGCTCAGGGGCGCGGGGGAAGATCATCTTCTGTGGCTGGAGATGATCGAGCGGGGGACAGCCGTCGCGTTCTCGACGTGCGCCAACGTCGTCTGCGGTGTCGGCGTCAATCTGTATTTTTCAGCCACGGGCTGGGACAATCCGGCGACTGTCAGCCGGTACGGCTTCCTGTCGTTGCTCTACAGCCGGATATTGAACTCGTTCGCTCTCCTGCCTGATCAGGCTGGCGAAGTCCTGAAACGCCGAGATGCCGCCCTCTCCCTGTATGCCTATCTCGCGGTCAGAAATCGTCTTCGTGGACAGGCGCCCGATAAGCGGCTTCTGGCCGAGATCGTCAAGGCGACGCCGTTCGGTCTGGTCAGACTGATGTATCTGGCCCTGGCTGTGACGAGACGTTCGCGGGAAGACCGTTTGCGTTTGGCGCAACTCATCAGCTGACCGGGCGCAGATCCGTCCTTTTCACATGGCCGATCGCAAGCGTCGACGGGCCAGTCGATCAAGCGAACGCCTGAAAAACTCCGCATGCTCGCGCGCCACATCCTCTCGCGTCGACTGGCCCGCGACCGCCTCTGCGCCGTCGATCGTGAGGACGCGCCACGCCCAGTCGGTCGGGCTTGTCTGCGCCAACGTAACGGCATGGTTGACCTGGGTGGGCACGATCCGCGTCTCCATTCGGGAAGAATGCTGGAAGCCCTGCAGAAAACTTGCCGGAAGGTGCCCGTGAAACCCGCTGCGCGCCGTGATCGGGCGGCTCGCCGCGAATCCTGCGGGCGACTCTGCTCAGTTGAACGAAAGGGTCGCCGACCCCCGTCTCAGCGATCCTTCTCGGCCAGCGCCTGAACGAACGCCAGAACGGCTTTGCGATCTTGCGGCCGTTCGATCAGCGACCAAGCGGCGGCGAGGCGGTCCGCGCCGGGCTGCGCTTCCAGTACAGGCTCCTCCAAGAGCTCATGCAGGGACAGGTCGAGGCGACGGGCGATCTTCACAAGATCGGCCGCAGGCAGGCTGGTCAGACCTTCCTCGATTCGGCGGAGAACAACGCTGGATACGCTCAGGTGACCGGCCAGTTGTTCCCGGGACCAGCCTTGACGAATCCTGCCGTTCTCGATGCGGCGTCCGAGGCGTCGCCGATAGTCGGAGGCTTCGGTCATGTCAGGCATCCGTTGGCGCAGGCTGGATGTCATTACACCGCGACGCTTGGCTGCGAATCAAACGATTTCCGGCTTCGCGCAGGATTTCCCGCGAGAGCTCGGTGTCATCCGATGGCGGACCAGGCCAGGGCGTGTCCCGGGGTCTGGCGTTTCAGCCATCGATAGCCGGTTCGATCCCACCTCTCGATGCGTGGGGTGAGGTTGTCGAGAACGAGTTCGCCGTCGGTCGTCGACACGAGTAGAACAGCGTGATCTTCTCCCCAGGGCGTTATCACCAGGGCGATGGAAAGCAGGGTGGGTGAATAGCCTGCGGCGACCAGCGCACGGCGCTTTGCCAGCACAAAGTCCTCGCAATCTCCGCGCGGCGCGCGTCCTTCGGGGATCGTCCAATAATCGCCGACGCCGTATTGGCGACGGTCTGGCGACTGGCGGATTGATCGATTGAATCCCCGATTGATCGCGTCGATACGGGCAAGGTCGACAGCGGACAAGGACAGGGCGGCCCGGCCGACCGCCTTCGCCGCATCAGCCGTAAAGCCGGGGTGAGCATAGAGGGCTCTGGGCTCCCGGTCCGGGGCTGCAGGTGCTGAACGGCCCATCGCAATTGCATGCTCGGCGATCCTGGGGGGGCGGCGGTCGCTGGCGCGGGCCGTCCCCGATGGGCGGGTAACGGCCGCGGGTTCAGGATCGGCGTCCGTGAAGACGCTCGCCCAAAACAGGCGTTGCGCTTGCTCGCGTGTGTCATCGACGGAACGGGTCGGCTCCTGACAGTCCCGCGGATTGCGATTGCAAAAGTCCAGGAAGCCCGCCGGCGCCGCTGTCGGTGCGCCCACCGGCATCGCCTGCGCCAAAGCCTGACCTGGACCGAAAACCAGGATCGACGCCGCCGCTCCGAACGCCAGGCGAGGTAAGCGTAGTCGCGATCTGCGCATTGCGGGCACTATCTCAAGTCTTCCCTATCCAGGGCGTCTTGATGATCGAAACGCTTCAAGATCTTGCTTACGAAGATCGTTGATAACTCTTGAAGAAAGGAGGTTGCCTATTTCTTAATACGGGTTCGCGATTTACACTGAGTGTCCCAGCGTCTTCGGATCAGCTGTTGATGCCGTGAATTTTTAGACCGAGCGCTTGCCATTTCGGTCCGAAGCACGGATCAACGGGGAATGTTTGGACGCCGTCACCACCCCGTCGAGGGATTGCCTCCGGCGAGAACGCCATCGACGCCGACAGATACCCTCGTCTGGGCCGTCGGCGATGTGCATGGATGCGCCGATCTTCTTTCGACCTTGGTGGATGCCGTGCTGGGGGATGTCGAGACGCGCAATGCGACCCACGCCCATCTGATCTTTCTGGGCGACTACATCGACAGGGGGCCCGACACGAAAGGGGTGCTGCGATATCTTGCAGCGCTTGAGGAACGCGCGGGTCTCAGCCTCCATTTCCTGAAGGGGAATCATGAGGATCGAATGCAGGCCTTCCTCGCCGATCCTGCGTTTGGCGCCGGATGGTCGGAGTTCGGGGGGCGGGAGGCCCTGGCGTCTTATGGTCTTCAGCCTCCTGGACTCTCGGATGGTCCGGACGTCTGGGAAGCGGCGAGAGACGCCCTGGCCGAAGTCCTGACGCCACAGGATCAACGCTTTCTGGCGGGCTTGAAGTTAAGCGTTTCGGTTGGTGATTACTTTTTTGTCCATGCCGGAGCCGAGCCGGGAGTCGCGCTCGATGAGCAGGACGCCCAGCAACTGCTGTGGATCCGGCGTCGCTTTCTTGAGGATCCGCGGGCTTTCGACAAGATCGTGGTGCATGGGCACACCCCCTCTGACGCCGTCTTCGCCGATCATCGTCGGATCGGGATCGACACCGGAGCCTATGCGACAGGCGTGCTCACGGGGTTGAGGCTGGACGGCGAGGCCCGCCAGCTCTTGCAGACCAGAAGGCGCGGCGGACGGATTGACCTTGAGCGATCGCCGCTTGTGGGTTCAGTCCGTTGATCTTGCTCGCCCCAGTCCCGTGCAGGCGCGGTCGATGGGAGAGGGCTGCTCGCGTTGTTGTGTTATCGCTCCACAAGACAGGGCGCAAAGCGACCAAGCGGGGCTGTGCGACTCTAATCAAGCGATGATAGCGTCAAGCTGAGACCGAAACTCGCACGGGATGAGTCTCAGCTGGAGCGCGGCAAGATGACCATGGATCGGGCGGGACAGTCAGAGAGTTGACCAGTCATGGATGATGACCGTCATCGCTGGAAATGGCGTCTTCTCGGACTGGGAGGTGGCGCTTTATTCTCAGCCCTTGTTTGGGCGGCGGTGATTTACTGGCTGTTCAACCATTAACGGACGGCGGTTCCACGGTCTCGCATTGTACACCGTCAGAACAGACCCGCGATCGCCTCGCGCGCGGCGTCGCCCAGGTCGGGGCGTTTCAGGGCCAGGGCGACGTTGGCGCGCAGCAGGCCAATCTTGTCGCCGCAGTCGTGGGTGACGCCTTCGTATTCGACGGCGGTGAAGCTCTGGTCCGCCATCAGTCGCGCCATGGCGTCGGTCAGCTGGATCTCGCCGCCTGCGCCCTTTTCCTGCGTCGCCAACAGGTCGAAGATTTCCGGCTGCAGGATGTAACGGCCCGAGATCGACAGGTTGGACGGCGCGGTTCCGGCGGCGGGCTTCTCGACCATGCCCTTCATGACGATGCGCGAACCGTCGCGGCTGACCGGATCGACGATGCCGTATTTGTGGGTCTGATCTTCGGGGACGGATTCCACGCCGATGATGTTGCCGCCGGTTTCGGCATAGACCTGGGCCAGCTGTTTCAGGGCGCCGGGCTGCGAATCCACGATTACGTCGGGCAGGATGACGGCGAAGGGCTCGTGGCCGATGATGTCGCGCGCGCACCAGACAGCGTGGCCCAGGCCCTTGGGCTGCATCTGGCGGGTGAAGCTCATCTCGCCGGCCGAGGCCAGTTCGGCGTTCATCATCTCCAGGATGTCGGTCTTGCCCTTGGCCTGAAGCTGAGCTTCCAGTTCGATCTGATGATCGAAATAGTCCTCGATGGCGCCCTTGGAGCGG